>NZ_JAGGLV010000025.1 GCF_017874735.1 Paenibacillus silagei | reverse complement strand
AAACGTTTTTTGGGGGCGGTGGGTCTTTTTTTGTCAAAACCCAGTCTGCGGCGCGTTTTCCGGTACTTTTATTTTCGTATTAAACCGAATACAATAGTGTAGGTAGTTCCGTCTTATAAATCCACTCCAGATTATTTGCGCGAGTTAGATTGGCGGCGCAGGAGAATCACTGCGGCGGCTCCAAGGACTACTATACCGATACCTGCTCCAGCGTAAATCAGCCAAGATGCAGAGTTTGTTTCAGGCACGGCCGTTGGATTATTTTCAGTTATTGGGTTATTTTCAGAAACTGGAGGGTTTGCTGAGGTTGGGTTGTTACCAGAGACTGCCCCTGGATCATCAGCGATCCCGGGTGGCTCCGTGGGCGATCCCCCTGACATCCCTGCGCCAAGCTCATTCAGATCCTCCTGGGCACCAGAGAATAATGCGGTCCGGCTGCACAAGCTGACTGTAAGTTTAGTTGTCCCTCCCTTACCTTCTCCTTCCTCTCCGCCTGCATATACGATGTAGCGTTCCCCCTTGGTGAACTCGAACCCGCAGCTCGCCCCCGACAATGCCGTAGTGACAGTAACCTTCTCCCCCACTTCACCCTTCCAGCGGGAACCTACTTGAAAGGTTACTGACACCGGGTCCATACTGGACTGCATCGGCTTAACTTCCTCTTTTATCGAGACTACTGCTCCCTCAAAAACAGCTGCACTCTTCTCCATTGCTTCCAGCGGTGAAGGAGACACTACGCAAGAACAGGCATAGGTTACCTGCGGGCGTACAGTCAGCAGTGTCATGAAGACAATCAGCGTACAGAGAGTCATCAGACAGGCGCTCCGTATTTTCCTTCTCGTTACCATCAATATCACGCTCCTCATAACCCTCAGACGGAAATTTCCAGGGAAAGGTTACACACGCCCACCATCTATTCCCCCGCCTCAATCTCCCGCGCAATGGCAGTGAGCCGCCGCATTCCCTCGCGCAGCAAGGCTTCACTGGCGAACGAGTAGCTGAGGCGCAGCCAGGATTTCATCTCCCCCAGCGGATCACAGAGCTCACCGGGAACGAAGGAGATGGACTGCTCCAGGCAACGGGCCAGCAGCTTAGCTACCGGAATACTGTCCGGCAGCCTGACCCACAGATTAAGCCCGCCCTGCGGGGTGGTCCATTCCCAGCCGGTGGCCGCAAGCTCCTCCTCCATAATCTCCTTGTGCACCTGAAGGGCAATCCGCAGCTTGCCGAGATGCTGCTGTAAGCGCGGGGAGGTGTAATAATGCAGGAAAATCTTCTGGTTCAGCAGGGGCGTCCCGTTATCCGCCAAGGACTTGGCGGCGATCAGCCGCTCCATGAACGGATAACGGCAGGCCACCGCACAGATCCGTAGGCCGGGGGCCACATATTTGCTGAAGCTGCTGATATACATGACCCAGCCCTCTGTATCATAAGCGAAGAACGGCGGGGGCGGCTCCTCTAGGAAGTACATGTCACGGAACGGATCATCCTCCACGAGCAGACAGCGGTAGCGCTCTGCAAGCTCCACCAGCAGCTTGCGCTGCTTCGCCGGAATCGTATACCCCGTCGGGTTATGATGGGTCGGGTTGATATAGAACATCCGCGGCTTATTCTTACGCATCAGCTCCTCCACCGCCGCCAGATCATAGCCCTGCGGCGAGATATCCACAGCTACCAGCCGCGCCCCTGCCCGCCGAAAAATATCCAGCGCCACACTATACGTAGGCCGCTCCACCAGCACCGCATCCATCGGACCGAGCATGATCCCGGCAATCAGATTGATGGCCTGTTGTGCACCTGAAGTAATCAGCAGCTCGCGGGCCGACAGCTGGAGCTTATACCGCTCCTCGAAATGGCTGCTCAGCGTAACACGCAGCTCTTCATCCCCTTCCACGGAGGAGTAGGTGCCCATGACCTTCGGGTAGAGATCGAATACTTTTTTGACATAATCGGACAGGAACAGGTTCGGCAGCAGCCCCGGATCAATCAAGGCCTGAGAGAACTGATACGTGACCGGCATCCGCTGAATATCCGACATCGGGCTCCTGACCATATACCCCGGTACTGCCGCCCCTTCGTCCACCGTAGGGTCCAGCCTGCTGCCCGGGGCCACATAATAACCGGATTTGTCTTTAACATACAGCTTGCCGCTCTCGGTCAGCGCACGATAGGCCTTGAACACTGTCAGCCGGTGAACCCCCAGCTCCTCCGCCAGCAGCCGGATTGACGGCAGCTTATCACCGGTCTTCCACTCCCCGCGCTCCATCCGGTTCAGCATGAACTCATAGACTTGGCGGAATAAGGGATTATTCTGCTCGGCACCCGCTATTTTTTTCATCAACCTGCCGCCTTTCTGCAACATATACCGGGGTCGCCCCCGCTCCATCGCTCAATCTTCACTCGACACAGCTCCCTATGACGCTTGCTGACTTCTACACATCCGCGCACACCCAGCCGCTAACTTCTCTTTGCCCTATTGTACAGTATTCCCTCCCGCAACTGTTCTACTATCTCCAATCTGTTCTGTGCCTATGAGGCTATGATTAACTGAAATCTTGTAAGAGGGTGGCACATTACCACCGCAAAGGGGAACTGAACCATGATTCTGTTAGCTTATTCACTTGTCTGTCTGATCTTCGGCACTACCTTCCTGGCCATCAAAATCGGCGTAGACGCAGGAGCGCCGCCCTTCTTCTCTGCGGGTCTGCGTTTTTTCGTGGCGGGTGCGGTGCTGTTCCTGTTCATGGTCCTGCGGGGCAAAGCCCGCTTCTCCCTGCTGCTGCGCAAGGAAATGCTGCTCACAGGAGCAGCCCTAACCTTCGGCACCTTCGCCGCGCTCTACTGGGCGGAACAATATGTATCCTCCGGGCTTGCTGCCGTATTGTCAGCCACCGGACCGATGATGATTCTGCTGATGCAGACGGCTGTTCTGCGGCAAAAAGCGCCTGCCTATTCGCTCATCGGCTGTATCATCGGGTTCACCGGAGTCCTGCTGCTGGTGCTGCCCAGCCTGGCGGCTGACGTCACTCCGCTCTGGCTGATCGGCTGTGTGGTGGTGCTGATGGGGGAACTCTGCTACGCGGCGGGGGCGATCTATTCCAAAAAAGTAATCACCACCTTCTCCGCCGAGTCCCCCGTGGCTCTGAACGCTGCCCAGATGATGTACGGCGGGGCGCTGCTGTTCATCATCTCCCTGTTCACTGAGCCGCTGCACCCGTCCTTCCTGTTGTCGTTCAAGACCGCAGGCTCCCTGCTCTACCTGACCGTTGTCGGCTCGATGGTTGGACATACACTGTTCTACTGGCTTGTCTCCAAGACGAATCCGGTTTTTCCATCCACCTGGCTGTATATCTCTCCGCCGATTGCCGTCGGGGTAGGCTTCCTGTTCTATAACGAAGCGGTGACCTGGATAACACTGCTTGGCGTGTTCACGATTATATTAGGAACCATCCTTGTGAATGCCGGCGCACTGAAGCAGCTCTTCTTCAAGCCTAAACCGATAATACCCGTTCTGCCAAAAGCAAGCGTTGAACCCCTGGTTCAGGAGTAACTGCTGCGCTTCTCCCCGAACACAAACAGCCTGCACCCTGACTTAAAGGGATGCAGGCTGTTCTGTTATTTTCACGGGCTTCACGCCAATGGGCGTCTACGGCTGCTCTTCTGAACTGAAATACAAATTCAGCGGCAATTCCTTATCGCTCTCGGAGCTATTGACCATTCTGTAGGTGATGAATAGCTTATTCTCACCCTCGCCGTGCGTCCAGGACTCTTCTACTGCCCCTGTCAGCGGCTTCAACGGAAAGGTCATCCCGTCAATTGACTGTATGGATTGCTCCACTTTATCCTCCTCTGCATTATCCGCAGGCTTATAATGCTCCAGGAATGCACGTACCAGCTCTCTCGCATCCTCATACCCGCTGTCCGATCTGGGAAAAACCGTCCCGATCCGGTAACCGGTAATCTTACCGTTTGTGACATCTGCTGTCATCTGCTGGATGAATTCTTTTTGATTGACGGTCAGTTTTTCGTCCAGCATCAGTGTACCCAAGGTTGTATCGTACGCTTGAGCAGCATCCTTCATTCCCAGAGTAGTAAGCCCTTCTTCAAGCGGTTGCTTGAATACGGCCCGGTGCTTCTCTACCTGTGTGAACAGCTCGTTATATTGGGGTGTATCCTTGCTGCAGCCCGCCGTTAATAAGGAAAGAACCACTATTCCACAGATGAGCAAAAAGTATGATCGTCTCAAATGAACCTACCTCCTCCGCCTTTCCCCTTCTATAAAATAACAAATATTGAAGTTACGATCCACATCACAAAACAAGGGCCTCCCTAAAAGTCCGGCAGGACTTCAGGAACCCCTTGTCTTTTATGATCCCATGCACATTGCGTCATACCATGCTCTTGCGCCGCTTAGCGAATGCGCCCGTGATTTCGGAGCAGCTCGCTGTTATCCTTCGCCTTTTCATCAACAAAGCTGCCGGGCCGGGCTTCTTCCTGTCTGGCGGCTTCCGGGGCCTGCTGTTCCTCCCGATCGGCGAGCCTGCGTTCCGCGGTATGATCCGGGATCTTATCGATGCCGTTACGCGTGCCGGAATACAGATCTCCTGTCATTCCCGGCCGTTTCATATCCTCCACTGCGCTTCGCTCCGGGAGATCATGCTCCGTGGCTGAATTCATCGTGTCCAGCCCCGTATCATGTCTGCCTTCGAGACCTGAGCCATTGAACGCGGCATCCACCGCGTCTGTTACGGAGTCCCGTGGAGCATTCACATCCGCATCCGTAGCCGTACCGGCAGTGCCGGCATCCCTCATATAGCGGTCAGCATTCGCCGAATTATAGTTGCGGAATACAGTGTATACGTCCTTTTCGCGGGAGATATCTGCATCCACCATGACCAAAATGCGGCCTTCGTCCACATAGTTGTCATAGCTCGCAGCTTCATCCTCCGGAATGCCTAATCCGATCAGCCCGCCGACCAGACCACCCGTTCCAGCCCCTACCGCAACGCCTGTTAAGGTGGCTGCAATCGGCCCCGCTGCGATAATCGGCCCGATTCCCGGAATCGCCAGAGCGCCGATGCCTGCCAGCAGTCCGGTCACACCACCAAGGATACCACCGGTCGCCGCCCCGGATGCCATACCCTCCGGCACCTTCGTCCCGGTCTCATCATTGATCGCTTCCACATCGCGTTTATTTCTCGCTATCACTGAGATATCCTCTGTCAGAAAGCCGTGCGCCTTCAAGTCTTCAATAGCCCGTGAAGCTTCATGCTCTGTATGGAACACACCTACAATTTTCTTATTCATAACGATTCCCTCCTGGTAGCTGATTTAGATTGTTAATGGTTTGACTCTCGCTTTACTTTCACATCCCTTACTTAACCAAACCCTTCTCCGCGAAACTGGTAACTTTCGATCTTGAGCCGGGTTCCGCAAAAAAATTTATGAAACAGGAAATTGCCCGCCGGACACATTTTCCACAAATTCAGTGATTTGAAGTCAGCTTAGATCACACTGAATTCTCCAATTGATGACAGTTATTAAGCCTTTGGGAACAATGCTCCAATCTCCTTACAGCGCGGCCAAAAGAGACTATACTCCTCGTATAACAGGTAAGCTACTCTTATAGAATCCAGGGGGAAACCGCGATGAATATGCGTCTGAAGTTACTCAAGAAACATCTGCTCTTCTGCTGCAGTGAGCACTGCAATAACCAGGATGTCCTGGATGTCATGCAGGAATTCAAAGAGCAACTAGTGGAGCAAGGGATCAACAAGACGGTCAAAATCAACAAAACCAGCTGTCTCGGCCTATGCGGCAACGGCCCTTTTGTCATCGTGTATCCGGACGGGGTCTGGTATTACAATGTAACGACGGAGAATGTGGCCCGTATCGTGGAGGAGCATCTGGTGAACGGACAGCCGGTAGAAGAGCTGGTTATGCTCAAAATGGAAGCCTGATTCCCAGCAGCCCCAGCCTGCCTTCAGCCTCATACTCCTAGTCCCTCCCCTCCCCGGGCTGGGACTATTTGCGGTTGTCCTGTCCTCCTCCTTCTGAGGTATACTAGAGGTATATGTTCATTAGGAGTGTCATCATCCTTTTAGGAAATGAGGCTGCAAGCATGACTGTATTCAAATATAACGCCCATCGCCCTCACCGGGCCAATCCTGACTTATACCTGCATTACTGGGGCCAGGAGCAGTGCGCACCCGGTCATTCATTCGGACCCGGAGTACGCAACCTGTACAAAGTCCACTTCATTCACGCCGGAACCGGCAAGGTAACCGTCGGTGAAGCCACCCATACATTGAACGCAGGGCAGGCCTTCCTCACTTATCCGCATGTGGTCACGCATTATGCCGCAGATCAGGATGATCCTTGGCTGTATTCCTGGATTGCTTTTACGGGGGAGGAGGCAAGTTATCTGCTGGGACGGACTTCCCTTACCCCGGAGCAACCGGTGTTCCCGATGGATCAGGTGCTGATGCCCTCGCTGTCTGCAAGGTTATCTGAGACGGGAAGCAGCGGGGAGCTGCTGGACCTGCCGCTGAAGGTGATGCTCTATGAGTTCTTCGCCCTGCTGCTGCGCACGGTCCCGGCTGCCGACAGCCCAGCTCCGCGCAGCAGAAGTGTCTATGTCGAGCAGTGCCTGCATTACCTCCAAGCCCACTACGCCGAGAATGTGACGATGGAGAGTCTGTCCGCTTCCCTGAAGCTGGACCGCAAATATATGTCGGCGCTATTCAAGCGGACGGTCGGCTTGCCGCCGCAGCAATATCTACTCCAATTCCGTATGTCCAAAGCCTGCGAGCTGCTGACAGAGACAGGCTGCACCATCGGGGAGATCTCGCAATCCGTGGGGTATCAGGATGCTTTGCTCTTTTCCCGGATGTTCAAGAAGGTGAAGGGCTGCTCGCCCAAAGAATACCGGCTCCGCCATGCAGATACGGACATTGTGCTATAAAAATCATCCTTGCTGACATACGATTGAAAGCGTTTATCCGCTACAATTAGGGAGGTATGAAGTCCCGCACAACTTAAATTTAGGAGGAATCCAATATGTATACCGCCAATCCTGAACGTTATGACACGATGAAATTTAACCGCACCGGACGCAGCGGCCTGCTGCTCCCGGCCATCTCTCTCGGGCTGTGGCATAATTTCGGCGGCAATGATGTCTTCGAGAACGGCCGCGCTATGGTCCGCCGGGCGTTTGACTTAGGAATCACCCACTTCGACCTCGCTAATAACTACGGTCCGCCCGCCGGCTCTGCTGAAGAGAGCTTCGGGCAGATGCTGAAGAAGGACCTTGCCCCTTACCGCGATGAGCTGATCATCTCCAGCAAAGCAGGATACTATATGTGGCCCGGCCCTTACGGTGAATGGGGCTCCAAGAAGTATCTCGTCTCCAGTCTGGATCAGAGCCTGAAGCGGATGGGGCTGGATTATGTAGACATCTACTACCACCATCGTCCAGACCCGAATACGCCGCTGGAAGAAACCATGTCCGCCCTCGACCTGCTGGTACGCCAGGGCAAGGCGCTGTATGTGGGCCTCTCGAACTATAGACCGGAGGAAGCGCGTGAAGCCGCGCAGATTCTCCGCCGCCTGGGCACGCCTTGCCTGATCCATCAGCCGAACTATTCGATGATGTCGCGCTGGATCGAGGACGGCCTGCAGGATGTGCTGGAGGAAGAGGGCATCGGCACCATCGCCTTCTCCCCGCTGCAAAAAGGGATTCTGACGGACCGCTACCTGAACGGCATCGCAGCCGATTCCCGCGCAGCCGGACCGAGTGTCTTCCTCTCCGAGAAGGAGCTCACGCCTGAGGTGCTGGCCAAGGTTGGTAAGCTGAACGAGATTGCGGCTGCACGCGGACAGAAGATGTCCCAGCTCGCCTTATCCTGGGTACTGCGCGGCGGCAAGGTCACCTCTGCCCTGATCGGCGCAAGCAAGATCAGCCAGATCGAGGATGCCGTAGCTTCACTGAATGCGCCTGAGCTAAGCGCGGAAGAGCTGGAGCAGATTGAGACGATTCTGCGCGGATAAGCCGGGGCGGATACTGCACCTGCCGAACCTACAGATCACAGATCATAGATTATGACGGCAATCCTGCCCACCGCTCGCGGTGGTGCAGGATTCTTTTTTTGTGCAGATCTCCCTAACCCATTGAACCTTGAAGCAGTCCCTCCCGAGTGCTTACGGTGTGCCTGAATGCTATAATGAACTCATTCATAACCATCACTGCGTAACGAAAGGACATCCGATGAAGACTAACCGATTGGGGCAATCCGATTTACATGTAAGTGCCATGGGGCTTGGCTGTATGTCGCTGGGGACCGAGGATGCGCAGGCCACCGCCATTATCCTTGAAGCACTCGACCGCGGAATTAACTTCCTGGATACCGCCGACCTCTACGATGAGGGCCGCAATGAGGAGATTGTCGGTCAGGCCATCCGGCACCGCCGCGCCGATGTGATCCTGGCGACCAAGGTGGGCAACCGCAGAATTCCCGGCAAGGAAGGCTGGAGCTGGGATGCCTCCAAGGCCTATATCCGCTCCGCTGTGAAGGAGAGCCTGCGCAGGCTGCAGACCGATTATATTGACCTGTATCAGCTGCACGGAGGAACGCTGGAGGATGATATCGATGAGACGATTGAAGCCTTCGAGGAGCTGAAGCGGGAAGGGGTTATCCGGCATTACGGCATCTCCTCCATCCGGCCAAATGTGATCCGGGAATATGTGCAGCGCTCGGGCATCGTCAGCGTGATGAGCCAGTATAGCATTCTCGACAGACGCCCGGAGGAGAGCATTCTTCCGCTGCTGGACCGCGCGGGCATCAGCCTGATTGCACGGGGGCCGCTGGCTAGCGGCATTCTGACCGATCATGGCCGCAGCAAGGCACAGCGGGCGTATCTCGACTACACGGAGGCAGAGCTTACGGAGCTGCATGATCAACTGATGAGCCAGACTACCCTTACCCGGACGCTGACGCAGACCGCGCTGCAATATCCGCTGGCCGATCCGGCGGTTGCCGCCGTGATCCCGGGGGCCAGCAGCCTGGAACAGCTGCGGCAGAATATTGCGGCTGCCCGCTCGCAGCCACTCTCTGTACTGGAGCTTGAAGCTGTACGGGATTTCAGCAAGGCAGGACGGTATACCCTGCACGTATAGATCCGCCTTACGAGAGCCGCCTTACGGCTAACAGAAGAAGCTGTCCGGAAACTGTAGGCATTACAGTCTCTGGACAGCTTCTTATTTTTTTCTTATATAGATTGAACTAAAAATTCAAGTTAAAGGAAAAGTGGCGGAGGGGAATTTTGGAACTGGAGGAGCGGTAGCGACCGCCTTTGTCTACGGATTTCAACCGTTAAAAACGGTAAAAAATCATGAAATCTGTAGACAACAGCGGCCGGAAGTCCAAAACTTCTCTGGAGTCACGGTTAATTCCAAAACATAAAAACATTAGTTCAATTTATATAGCTTCTTATTGTCTACCTATGAGCGCGATTCCTTGCCTTAACTATCCACGTAATTAATGCAGCCACAAATACAACTGCGGTAATGAGCCAGGTCAGCATGAACGCCATGCCCAGCCCGATATTGGCATCCAGCGCTTCCCTTCTGCTCTCCAGAATCAGCATCACGGCGAGCGGCGCTCCGCTGGCTATCAGGAGAACCGTCATGCTGTAGCGGGCGAAATTCGTCCGCTTCTGAATAGCCGCGTATAAGCACAGGTATGAAGCAATCAATAATACGAAGGATAATACAGCTTCCCATTCCAGTCTAACCATCCTGTCATCACTCCTTCTCCATAGGAACCGGGGATTGCGTTATAGTATAGCGGCTGCGGCAGGCAGATGCAAATGACACTGCCGCTGAAGCAGCCTAGCCAAAAAACTGCGTAATATAGACCATCGCCAGCAGCCCGAAGATAAACGAATACGTCGAGGGCCGTTCAAAGCCGTGGCCGTGACTCTCCGGGATCAGCTCCTTATACACGATGAAGAGCATTGCCCCGGCAGCAAATGCCAGCCCGTATCCAACCACATTCTGTACATAGCTGGCTGTAAAATACCCGATCACAGCCGACACCATCTCCATCAGTCCGGTCAGTGCGGCTATGATTAGGGCTTTGCGCCGGCTGGCGCGGGCATTCATGAGGAAGATCGCCAGAATCAGCCCTTCCGGCATATTCTGCGCGCCGATCGCAATCGCCACCATCGGGCCAAGGCTTGTCTGCTCGCTGGCATAGCTGAAGCCTGTGCTGAGCCCTTCAGGGATGTTATGAATGAACAGCGCAATCATGACGAGCAGCGCTTTGGAATCCAGATTGCTGAGGCCGGGCTTATTCTCCACATCGATATGCGGAATATGACTCTCGATCAGATCGAGCAGCAATACGCCGGTAATCAGCCCTAGAGTCAGCGCGGTAATACCCGCTTCCTTAATGGCTTGCGGCATCAGCCCGAAGGTGCTTGCAGAGACCATGATCCCGGCGGTGAAGGCCACCAGCACATCCTTCCACAGCTCGGACAGCCGCCTTACGAACAGAATAGGAATAACGCCCAGCACCGTTGCCATTGCAGACAAAAAGCTGCCTAAAAGTGCACCCGCCAAATCTTCAACCCCTTTTGTGGACAGGACTATAGATCAAGCATATGCTCAAGGCAGCTATAAATATGACCTAAGCTTCAGAGTCTCACATACCGTCCCAGCCCCCGGTCTTCAAGCTCTGCCTTCGGGACGAACAGAAGGGCGGCAGAATAGATATGATAATGCTGCTTCGCCGGCTCCGGTCCGTCAAAGGTTAGATACCCCAGATAAGCTCCGCTTAACCTGCTGCGCAGCACGGTCCGCACCTGTCCGCCGCTATAATCGGCTTCCCGCCGGATTATCCCCTCTTCCACCGGACCCGTGAAGCTGGGCCAGCCTGTGCCGGAATCGAATTTGGCTGCCGAGCTGAACAGCGGATCACCGCTGATCACATCCGTGTAGAGGCCCTCCTCGAAGTGGTCCCAATACGCATTCTGGTAGGCAGGCTCCGCGCCTTTGTTCTGGGTGACCTCATATTGCAGCTCTGTAAGCTTCCCCCGCAGCCGCTTCTTATCCTCACGGCTGTTCCAGTGCAGCGCTGTGAAGTCGTCACGGCCCGAGCCCTTCTGATATAGCTTATAATCCAGCGGATGGGTCCGGTAATAGTGCTGATGCTCCGCTTCCGCCGGATAGAACGGCGCAGCCGGCAGGATGGGCGTCACAATTGGCGCCTTGAAGCGCTTGCTGGCCTTCAGCCTCTCCTTCGACAGCTCCGCCTGCTTCCGCTGCTCTTCATTATGAATGAAGATTGCCGGAGTGTAAGAATGCCCCCGGTCCATGAACTGCCCGCCGTCATCCGTCGGATCGATCAGCTGCCAATAGATGTCCAGCAGCCGTTCATACGGGAACAGCTCCGGATCATAGACAATCTGCACCGCCTCCCGGTGTCCGGTAGTTTCCGATCCTACCTCTTCATAGGTCGGATTCTCCGTATGCCCTCCTGTATAACCCGACACCACCGAGACGATGCCCGGCAGCTCGTCGAACGGCTTGACCATACACCAGAAGCAGCCGCCGGCGAAGGTCGCCAGCTGCAGCGTATCATTCGAAGTCAAACAGACCGCCTCCCTGCATGCTTTTCCCCTATTATATCTGAATATCCCGCTTCTCCAAAACGGTCAGGGTGATGCTTAGAGACAGCAAGATCCAAGCTGCAGGAATCCACAACGCGCGGATATAATCCCCCGTCCCCGAGAGCAGAATCAGCTGTGAGTTCTCCACGTATATCCCCGAGAATTTGAAAATCTGCGTCATCAGGGAATGCTCAGAAATTGCGCGAAGAACAGCAGAGGAGGCGTCCTTGAGATACCCGCTGAGCAGCAGGTTACCGAAGATGAAGAAGAATGCGGCCACCACCGCCGAAGCCGGTTTGCGGATCAGCATCCCCAGCATCATGATTGCTGCACAATAAGCTGCCAGATAGAGCAGGTTCAGTCCCAAGGCTGTCAGACCAGCCGCCAGATCCTCTGTATATCCGGCATGTCCTACCGGCGCTCCTGTGATCAGCGCTGCCGCAAGAGAGAACAGATAGAATAAACCGTAGAACTCCAGCAGCCATCCCAGAACGGCAAGCAGCTCCAGCACATATTTACCGGTGAAGTATTTCGCCTTGCTATGCCCGGCAGCAATAATATTCTGCACCGAGCCATGCTCGAAGCCCTCCGTTGCGAAGAAGCAGGCATGCAGCGGAATAACCAGATAGAACAGAATGGAGAACGAAGCAGCCGTCTGGAGCGGCTCTGCATAACTGCTTAAAGAATAACCACCTTTGCTGCCCAGAATTAGAACAAGTGCGAGGCTGGCTAAGGCGAAGACTGCGGTGACGCTTTTAAAGGCCAAATCTTTACGCAAATAATAGATTTCAGCCTGCCAAAGGTTCCTCATCTTCCGCCGCCCCCGATCAAATCCATATAATACTGCTCCAGATTAGGCGCAGTCAGCTGAAAGCCGTCAACCGGGATCTCCCGCTGCACGAGTAGAGACATCAGGCGCTCCAGATCCACCCCGCTTCGGGGAAGCTCGATCTCTCCGGTCTGCTTGATCCGGATATCCCCGCGCCTAAGCTCCTGCCTCAGCATCTCAGCTACGGCTGCTGCCGGAGAAGATGTGCTAATACAGATCATCACCTGTGCAGTCTGCTGCAATTCAGCAGCCGAAATCTCCTGAATCAACCGGCCTTGATGAATGAAGCCGTATTTGCCGGCCAGCAGCTGCAGCTCACTCAGAATATGGCTGGAGATTAGAAGGGTCACGCCTTGTTCATGGGACAGATGCTCCAGGATATGTCTAACCTCCACAATTCCCGCAGGGTCCAGTCCATTCACCGGCTCATCCAGCACCAGGAACTCCGGCCGGTTCAGCAGGGCGACGGCAATCCCCAGCCGCTGGCGCATGCCAAGCGAATATTCGCCCGTCTTCTTCGGACCCGCCTCATCCAGACCTACAAGCTTCAGCACTTCAGCGCCCCTGCCCCTATCCCTAATTCCGAAGATCCGGCAGTAAAAGCCCAGATTCTCCATCGCATTCATATGCGGATAGAGCGAAGGCCGTTCGATCAGGAAGCCGATACGGCGTCTGGCGCTGGCCAGCCTCTCCTTGCTCTGTTCTCCGAACAAGGCCATCCTTCCGGCTGTCGGATGCACCAGACCGCCGATGATTCTCATCAGCGTTGTTTTACCCGCCCCGTTCTCCCCTACGAATCCATACACATCCCCAGCCTCAATGCTCATGCAGAGCTGATCCAGCGCAACCCCTGAAGGGTACTCCTTGGATAAGCCCTCAGCCTCAAATACTGTTGCCGTCAAAGCAAACACTCCTTTTTCCTCTCAAATCTGTTGATGGCATAACGATACCATCCGGTGTCCGCTCCGCTAACGCAGGTGTCATATTCACGCGAGATCATGTCGTTTTTGAGGATGAAAATGTATAATGTAGGGATTAATGCAAAGGTGGAGAAGCCGATGATTCATATTGCTGTGTGTGACGATGAGCCCTGCGCAGCCGGAGAGGCCGAGCGCCTGATTCTGGAAACCGGAGAAGACTTGGACGAACCTATTGAGATTTCCCTATATTATTCTGGTGAAAGCTTCGCCCGGGCCCTCCGGGACGGAAGCCAGTTCGATATTATCTTAATGGACATTGAGCTGGGCGGTCTGGACGGCATTGCGGCGGGACAGCTCCTGAGGGAGGATGACGGCAATGATCCGGTGCAGCTTATCTATATTTCCAGCCATGAAGAATACCATATGCAGCTGTTTGACCTGCGTCCGTCAGGGTTCATTAAGAAACCTGTGGTGCCGGAGAGCTTCAAGCAGAAGCTGGCCGGAGCTATACATAAGGCCACCCGCCTCCGGCAGCAGGGCCGGACGAACTTCCTTGCGGTACAGCTGAAGAACCAGGAATTAAGGATTCCCCACCTGGAGATTCATTATCTGGAGAGCAGCATCAGGCAGATTACACTGGTTACTCAGGATAGGACACTACAATACTACGGGAAGCTGGTAGAGGAGGAGCAGAAGCTGACGGCCAGCCATTTCGTACGGATTCACCAGTCCTATATTGTGAACTTCTATTCAATCCAGGCCATTAGCGCCAAAAAAATCATTCTTACCACCGGCTGTGAACTGCCGGTCAGCAGCAAATATAGCCCCGCTGTGCGCAGGGCCTATCTTCATTTCAGGGGGGAGCTGGTATGAATTCCGTACTCCTCGATGAAATCATTTATCTCGCTGTACTACCGCTCCTGTCAGTCATACTGCATCTCTTCTTCAGCCGCTTCTTCCCCTGTCGTGTGGAATCACGGCTGCGGCTGACCGCATTTTACATTCTGTACATAGGTGTTCATGCTCTGCTCCATCACAGCTCCCTGTCCGCTCTCCCGCTGATGGCTGGCAATATCGGACTGATCCTGGGTCTGTCCCTGCTCTACAAGGGCAGCCTTGCTTGGCGGTTATACGCTGCGGTGTTTATCTCTGCTGTGATTATCCTCAGCGATGCGGCGGTTCCACTGCCACATACTAACTTCGGTTACAGGCTCGGCCTGCTGCTCTCGAAGCTGCTGAAGCTATTGCTCGTTCTGCTGCTGCGCAGGCTGGTGAAAGACGAGGGCCGGGGCCAGCCAACCGGGTGGTTAGGGTCTGTTGTCTTGCTCTGTCCTTGTCTTAGCATTGCGGTATTACTGCAGTTATCCGGCAGTCCCTTCTTCCAGCTATATCCGCAGTTATTCCCTGTCGTTCCCGCCTTGCTGCTCGCTATTAATCTTCTGGTATTCCTGCTGATTGACCGTGTGCTGAGCGCACAGTCTGAACGCAGCCAGCGCCTGCTGCTGGAGCAGCAGAACAGCTATTATTTGAACCAGTACCACCGGAACCGGGAATTTCAGGAGGAAGCCCTCCGGTTCCGCCATGACTTCAACCATATTCTGCTGGGCCTGCGCTCCAGAATTCTCAGCGGAGAAGAAGCCGCCTCTACAGCCGAGCTGGACGCTCTGCTTGGCTCGACTGGACAAGCCCAAGCTTACTGCAACACGGGCAACCCGGTTATTGACTCCATCCTGGATTACAAACGGCAGGAGGCATCCGCAACAGAGATTGATCTCCGTCTGGAGTTGAGCCTTCCACCCCGGATGATGCTGGATACCGCTGTCATCAGCGTTATTCTGGGCAATGCTCTTGATAACGCCCTGGAAGCAGTCAGCCTGATCCCCAAGGAACAGGGAACAGAACGATACATCGCGGTACATATGCATTACCTGAATGCCAGCTTATTTATACGGATTCAGAATCCCTACTCCGGTTCTGTCCTCCAAGGCCCAGGCGGCGAGCTGCTGACCACCAAAAGCGATAAGCGCTCCCATGGGATCGGACTGCGGAATATCCGCCAGACGATGGAGCGGGCCGGCGGGCTGTTTCAGCTTGCTTACAGCGGCCAGCTATTTCAGCTGGAGCTGGTGCTTTTTCATATTGAGAGAGATCAACGTGGCGGAGGGCAGGTGTCCGAGGGGGAATGATGGGGAATGGGGCCTGCTATTTCAGTTTCTTGCGCTCACGGCGGGGCTTGTGCCTATGGTTGCTGTCCCATAACTCCTTGTGCATCAAGCCCGAGAATACAAGCATGACAAGCGTCAGCACAAGCACATACTCCCGCAGGATATCGGATAAGCTGCCGGACAGGTTCAGCCCGAGAATAATGTTCAGCCTTCCCCACAGCAGATTGAGACACAGAAGCGCTACTGCCCCATAAGTTACCCACACACTGCGGAGGTACAAATTATAGGTGCGCATAGGCCCCCGTCCGATGAAATATTTGCTGTAACGGATAACATACGCGGTAAAAGCGATCAAGGCTATCAGTTCCAGTGTAATCAGGATCAAGTCAATAATGTCCATGCAGATCATCTCCCCTTCTGCCTAAGCCGGTACGGTGCAGATCAATAAGCCTCTCTAGATCATTGGATTCATACGCCTCCTGAATTTGGCCCAGGGTCTCAATTTCCCGTTTGACCCGGCTGGGCTTCAGCTCGTGCTTGCGAAAGATATCGAGGAGCTTCACTTGTTGACGACCTCCTCATCATTAGGTTTTCTCTCTGCGGTTCCTCTCTCAATCAGCAGCTTCACGAGCGTACGGTTATATTCGCTAAGCTGCTTCTCATTCTCCTCATCGCGTTTCTGATAGTTCTGGATTACTTTCTCTTTATTCGCAATTTGCTTAACACTCCAGATCAAGGCAGTAGATAACAGAACATTCAGCACGACTGAACCGTTGTTATCTACGAAAAGGCCAGTCAATGCACTGAAATCCATCTGTATCCCCCCATTTCCTAATGTAATCGGAACGGATTCGCGCCTTTACCCCTGTCCACATTTTTGGCGAAATTCCTTGCCGCCACTCTAACAGAATCACCCTCAAGCTAATCTACTCTAGCAATTGCCATTCTGATTGGGTTGAGCAGCAAAAAAAAACCGGAGGACCCGTAATCCGGGCCCTCCGGAGAAGGCTGAAACAGAGATTATTTGAGTTCCGAGATCCGCCGGACCAGGGAATCATACAGATAGATCAGGTCGCCGGAGGGCTTGATGCCAAGCTCGCGGCTTAGCAGCCGCACGTAGTCTGTGTAGACGGCATTGAGGCCTTTTTTGTCTCCGGCCAGCTCGTGCACGGCCATCAGCTGGCGGATCACCGATTCATCGAGCGGATTCCGCTTGTTCAGCTTCAGCAGCAGCTTGGAGGCCGCAGCGGAATCCCGGCTGGCAATGAGCGCTGCGGCCAGCCGTTTGACGAAGGAGGCATACAATTCCGCATAACGCTCCGTTTCATGGATGACCCACACATAAGCCTTGTCGCCGAACAGCTCCCCTGTATAGAGCTGCTCGATACGCATAGCCCGCTCTATATCCGGGGGTTCTATAGTGTGCAAGGCTGCAGCCTCCTGTTCAAATTCCAGATAGTCGATAACCGGCGCCTGAAGCTCAAGCGCGTACCCGTCGTTCTCCGAGCGGATCGCTTCACGCAGGCCCAGCGGCTCCAGAGATTTGCGCAGTTGATAGACGGTAGTGTTAAGATAGCTCTCCGCATTGGCCTTATGCATGCCGCCGAAGATATCCGCAACCAGCCTGGAACGGGGGGCGCGCTTTCCCCGGAGCAGCAGCAGATAGGCAAACAGCTCAGCACATTTACGGGAGGTCCATTTGACCCGGCCTGCCCCGCTGCTCACGGCAACATCCCCGAGCATCGTGAGCCTTACCCGCCCGGAACCGGCCGGAGCCTGCACCTCCGGCAGAGGGGAGAGCCGTGCCGGAGCAGCCCGCCGCTGGGTAAGCACCCGATTCACCGTACGCGCAAGCCGCTCCTGGGAGACCGGCTTGACCAGATAGTCCAGCACGGACAAGTCGTAAGCCTCCAGGGCAAATTCCTTATGAGAGGTCACGAACACAATTTGCACTGGAGAACCGGCAGCCGCCAGCCTGGCTGCAAAGGCCATGCCGCCCTCTCCCGGCATAGAGAGGTCCACGAAGGCAAGCTCCACATCCGGGTGTTCCTCCAGAAAGGCAGCAGCCGGCTTCGTATCTGTGAACGTACCCGCAAGCTCGACTTCAGGCAGCTTAAGCAGCATAGTGCTAAGAATCAGATGCATCATCCGTTCATCATCGACCAGTATAACCTTCATTTATATATCCTCCCTCCCGCTGCCCGTTACTCCATCCGTTCTCCTCCTGCCGATCCCGGCAACGTGAAGTAGAAGATCGTTCCACTTCCCGGCTTGCTCTCAAACCACAGGCTCCCGCCATGGATGCGCACGAATTCACGCGCGAGCGCCAGGCCGAAGCGGGCATCTCCTGCCTCCTCCCCCAGCGGCGCCTTCAGAATCGGCTCCTCCAGGCGCAGCATGTCTGCGGTCGCTTCATCAATACCAATCCCGTCATCGCGCACAGACAAGATAACCTTCTCCTCTTCAAGCACGGCATCAACCTCAATAGAGCCGCCTATTCCCGTGAATTTGATTGCGTTAGAGAGCAGATTACGCAGGATCAGATCCAGCATCTCTTTATCCGCCCGGACGGTCAGTTCGCTGCCGATACGCTCCGTCAGGCGGATCTGTTTCATCCCGGCCTTGGTACCCGCCAGCATCAGGGCCTGCCGGACCACCTGCTGTACACTCCAGGCCTGCGGATGGAAGGAGACCTTTCCCTTCTGGCTGCGGTACCAGTCCAGCAGATTATCAACGAGCTGGAATGTATTACGGACCTGCCCTTTGATCTCCCGCACCACCTCCGCGTGCTCAGCATCCGCAGCCGTCAGCTCGTCGCCCAGCAGCTCTGTCAGGCTGACCAGCAATGCTACCGGATCGCGGATATCATGGGCCACAATGGTGAACAGCTTGTCCTTGAAGGCATTCAGCTCGGATAGCTGCCGGGCATTCTCGCGCAGCCGGACCTCGCTCTCCTTCAGCTCCGTAATGTCGCTGAACAAGAGGATTTTACCGATAGGGGTGTTGCCTGTATCATGAATGAAGGACAGACTGCAATTATAGTACAGACGCCTGCCAGCCTGGAGCCGCTCGTAGGCAAACCGCTCGTCCTCATCGCTTAAGCCCCTGAGACGTTCAAGCAGCTCCCCGCTGCCGGCAAGCACCTCCGTCATATCCGCCGGGTAGCGCCGCCTGCTCCCAAGCTCGGGAAACATCTTCTCTGCGGCACGGTTGTAGCTGACGATCTGGTTCTCATAATCGAACAGAAGGACACCGTCCCGGATCGTCTCGAACACCTGCGCCATCGCCAGCGGAGTCAGGCGGAGCAGGTTGAATCTGAGGATACCCCAGGCGTAGGCGATGCCCGACACTGCAAATCCGAACGGTGTGAGATCAATCCGGGTTCCGGTCCACAGGAACAGATTGAGCAGCATAGGCGCAACCGCACCCAGAAGCAGAACAGCAATCTGTTTGCGTACAATCGGCAGCGCCCGCACAAACATGGATATGAACAGCGCAATCCCGCCAAGCAGCACCAGATAATTATACGCAGCATGGATGTTATACCACAGCCCCTTGACGGTGTAATACAAGGAGACCGAAGGGTCCGTATTCAGCAGAAAATCCCGGTAGATTAGATGATGCCAGTCATTGGTGAGCTGCAGGATGAAGATGACGGCGGGGATCAGGAACAGCAGGGCGATCAGTCGCTTGCGGAAGCGCGCAGCGGCTCCGGTGAATTGAATCGCTTGTACCAGCCATAAGGTGGAGACAAAAGGAATACCCAGATATTGAATGTGCAGCGCCAGCTTCACCTGGCTTAAGTTCCCGCTAAGCAGCTCAAGACCATAGCCGAAGGCGTAGAAGGCTGCTGTCAGCATAATCAGAATCATCGTTCTGGCAACAGGCAGATGCCTTTTCTGGTACGACAGGAACGACACAAACAGCATCAGTGCTGCTGCAATAAAAAGCATAATCGACATCCAGTGCCTACTTTCCACGGCTGCGTCTCCCTTAATAACAAATTCTATTAAGTTAGGATAGCACCTTCCGGGTCGGGGTGTCCACGCCATGATTTTCCATAACAGGTTACCGGCAAAGGCCAGTCCTTATACGGACCGGCCTTTGCTGCAGCCTCATTTCTTACTTGGATACTTTGTAGATAATCTTGGATAACGTCATGACCAGCGTGTAGTAATTTTTGAAGTCACTAATATACTGGCCTGCCGCCTTTTCGAACATCTTCAGGACAATCTTCGCCCCGATATAATCGCGGTAGACATCCCATACGGCTCCTGCCGAATCCAGCACGTTGGCTCCGGATACAATCAGCACCTTCAGTGCATCCTCCGGTTCAATCCCTTCCGTCACCTTCAGCTGATTGGTGGCATCGGAGATACTAATCCTTCCGTTGCGCATGGCGGATACGACAACAATCATGGCGATTTCATTGTTGTCCAGCAATTTGCGTTCCAGGGAATCGAGACTGTCATAGAATTCCCGCTGTTTGGCGGTGGATACCTTTTTGAGAATTCGGTAGGTCTCCTTGAGCACGCCGCCCGTGGCCATCTGAATCGCAGTGCCCAGATCCACGAGTGAGATCAGACCGGAATCCAGCATTCCCTGGGCGATGTCATCCATTGTCCAGCCGCCAATTCCCACCAGCAATCCCAGCAGCCAGACCGGCTGATAATTGATCGAGATCAGAGCACCCGCAACCTCACTGACCTGTGTAAATCCTCCGTCATACAGCGCTTTGGCTAAGGAGTAGTGGCTCATACTGCCCTTATACTTGTTCAGCAGCTTGGCAACATCAATTGCGGACAAGCCGAGCTGCTGCCGCAGAATCGCAATGGTATTATCGGTCTGCACATTCCGGTAAGCAATGTATTCGCTTGGCGTATAGCCATTGCGGATCAGCCATTGCAGTTGCTCGTCCACGGACCAGCTTTTGCCCAGGAAGACCAGTGCCCGTACCACCGGAAGCCCAAGCTTCCTGAGAATCGCAGCAATGCTGTCCCCGCCTTCTCCAATGATATCAAGGCCTCCCATGATAGCTTCACCATCGTAGCCCTGTTCACGCATGGCAAGGGCAATCTCCGCGATTGGCGCATTCGGCAATCCTGCTCTTACGATCTTAAGCACCTTGTAAGGGGCCAGACTCCACTTCCGCAAATATTGAACGATAGCGGCTGGCGTATTCACACCGAGCTGCACTAGCTGTGTTCCCTGCTCCTCTTCCGTGCCTGCATTCTTGCGCGCCTCGTTGAAGTAATTGTAGCGCATCTTCAGAATGCTGGCGTTGTCGTACCCCAGGCTCCGCAGCGTATCCACCAGGTAGCTGGACGGTGCCAGCTCAAGCAGACCCCGCAGATACAGCTCGGCGGCCACATCATTGGCACTCGCGGCACGGCTCTTCATACGCTTCAGATAAGCATAGAGCGGATCAGCTCCGAATACTTCGGTCACCGCTGCCCGGACACGCTCTGCAGGCATCACCGCATTAGTGATTGCATCCAGCACTCCCAGAGCGTCCAGATTGAACATCACCTTCAGCGCTAGCACGATATCGGTATCACTGAATTTCGCCTTCATATAGTTCGCCACCGTTCCCGGGCTGCCCATAGAGGTTGCCGGAATCAGCTTCGCGAGGTAGCCGATATTCGTGCTGCTGTAATACACCGTAGTGACGGCCAACCCAAGCTCTGGTCCCTTGACATGCACGGCCAGCAGGGCGGTTGCTTCATCGGCACCCAAGTTATAAGCATCCTTCAAATACTGGAGGATATCCTGTATCGCTGTACCTTGCTTATAGAGCAGGCTTACAGCAGCTTCTGCACCCGTGATTCCATACAGATCAAGCAATTGCTGAAGAGTTCCAGAGGATGTGCCCACTGCAAAATACACCTCAGCCACTGTCTTCTGTACCGCATCCGCTGTGTAAATGCCCAGTCCGTTCAGGAGGACCTTCGCCTCCGCCTCTGTCTTGCCATAGCTCTTCTTCAAAAGTTCCGCGATATACGCCATCCGGTAGCCGCTTGTGCTTAAGACCTGAGCCGCTTGCGGGGCATCTGTGAAAATATCCTGCGCTCTGAAAAACTCCATTGTGGCGGCATCATACGTGGTCCCATAAATGGCGCTGATGCTGCTCAGAACTGCTGAAGCACTGAACGATCCGTCTGCAATCAGCAGTGCTGCGGCAGCCGCCGCTGATTGGCCGTTATACTCTTTGAGCATTTTGACAATATCCTGGAGCGGGTAGCCCGCAGTCCATAGATAGGCAATGGCCGCTGGCTCTCCTGTAATTCCGGCTTCCTGCAGGATAGATTGAGGCGTTGCAGCCGTATTGCCTTCCTCCACAGCTGTGCCGTAGACCTGCCGCACCGTCCATTCTATAATGCTGGCGTCTTCCAATTGGAGCGACAGCAAAGCATCCCGAGTAGCCTGTAGCGAATTTCCATAATAGCTCTTGGATACTTCGATCACATCCTGCAGCGTGTAGCCGAGCGAACGAAGATATGGCGCTGCATCCTGGATGGAGGCAATGCCGCTGCGGTTCAGCAGCTCCTCCACGCTCTCATTCACCGGTTTGCCGTAGTATTCCGCCACAGCAGCCAGAATGTCAGCCACCGGATAGCCACCGGATTGCAGCAGGCTGTAAGTCGTCTCTCCGGCGCTGAGCTTGTAGTGCGTCTTGCCTGCTAGGACTAGGTCGGCGAGTGCAAATCCGGCGCTTCTCAGCTCCGGCACAGCATCGGCGAACACGGTGATCCCCAGCGCATTCAGCGTATCCAGCCGGGTCTGCGTCAGATTCTGCCCGTATACATAGGACACCGAATTCTGTATGTCCTCATCACCATAAGATCCCTCGACGGTCAGAGCGGCGGCAGTCTCTCCGGCCGTTAAACGGTAATGCTCCTTGCCCACCCGGACGATCCCGTTCAGATCGAACTTCATGTTGCGCAGGAAGGATACAGCAGATTCCAAGGTGACCAGCCCGCTGGCTGCCAGTGAATCCACGATACTCTCACGCTGCGAGGTCCGGTAGATATCCGTCACTCCCGCAAGGATATCCTCCTGGCGGTATAGCCGGGAATCTGTGAGCAGCTGCAAGGCTGTTCCCGCAGATAATCCGTATTCTGTCTTGGCCAGCCTGATGCTGTTCGCCAGACTGAACCGGGCCTGGAACACAAAGGCAATGGCTTCCTCGAAGGAGGGGGTTCCCTGCCGGACAAGCAGTGCATGAATCACTTGTTCAACAGATTGTCCGTAGACTGCGGCAAGGGTCGTTACCAGCACATTCCTGTCAGCCAGAATATTCTTCTGCACGAAGAGCAGCGCCGTCTGACCTGCGTCCTGGTGGAAGGCGTCTTTGGCTGAGCTGGCAATATCTCTAGGCGCAAATCCCGCATTCCACAGATATTCAACAGCTGCGCTTACTTCAGTAATTCCCTGCTCCTGCAGTGCTTCTGCTATCGTACTTCCGAGCGTCTGTCCGTATACGGAAGCAAGCCCGGATAGAATAAGACTCTGATCATTCGGATAAGCGGCGGTAAGCAGCTTGGCGGCTTCTCCGGCCGTAAGCCCGTAATAATCCTTGAGTGCGCGGGCCATATCCGGCAGCTTGTAGCCGCCCTTCTGCAGAAATTCCAGCCCGTCCTCCGGCGATACGAGCTTGGCAGCGCTCAGGAGCTGGGCAATGGTAATCTGCTGCTGGCTATAGAGCGACTGCAGCAGCGCAAGCGTCGCCTGCAGGTTGCCCCGCACTCCGGCATGGATCAGCAGCCCCCGCATGACCTCGTCCTGGCTGAATCCGCCCTGAATCAGGGCCGGACCCACCTTGTCCGACTGCCAGTAGGCAGGGTAACGCGCGGCGAGGGTATTGATGACAGATGCCGCCGTAGCGCCTTGCGCCCGCAGGGTCTGAATCCACAGCGAGATTGGATCGCTGCCGTAGGCCCAGGCCGCCGCCCGGCCGATATCCTCCTGATCCTCGTCAGTCTGCTGGAGCAGCAGTGCCATCGCAGCAGCGCTATCCAGCCCGTAGGCTTCACGCAGCACCAGCGCCCGGTCCTTCAGCGGATACGGAGCCAGCCGGTCAATGACCTGGCTCATGGTAAGACCTTTTGTAACCAGATAAGCAGTCACATCATTTGCTGCAATTCCGTAGGTGCTGAAAGCGGCCACCCATTCACTCCACCCCTGACTGTCGAATTCAGCAGCGACCTCTTCGAAGGAATACCCCGCATTTTTCAGCGCAGAGATCAGGTAAGGCATTCCTTTCGCTCTGACACCCCCTGTAGGGTAGAGATTAATCGTTCCTTCCACGATCATATTCAAGGTATACCGGCTGGATAAGCTCATGGCAACAGTGATATCCGGCAGCGTCGCACCAGCGAATAAATACTGGGTATCCTTCACCACCGTCCGCACATCACAGGCGCAGCCAAATCGGGAAAAGGCCTCGGTGCGCTCCAGCTCCACCCAATCCTGCATCGTGAGGCCCATCTGCCGGATAAGCGGCCCTGCAATCTCAACCTTATCCCACAGCCTGGAATTACTCATGGCTGCCGCTATCGCGGTAGCATCCGCCTCCTCATCTGCATCCTGAGAGAACACGGTACGCAGCGCCGTCAGAACATCGGCTGCTTCATAACGGTTGTTGTAATCATGGTAGAACAGATCCATTGCACCGCTCAGCGTGAGCGCTGTTCCCGCTTGTCTGTAAGCATCATACATAGTCTGCAGCGATTGTACCGGCGTTTTGCCCGCCAGCCTGAACTGTCTGAACAGTTCATAAGGATGGCTGCCCTGCTTCAGATAATAGTCCGCCAGCTGAACCGGATCATATCCCCCGTCCAGAAGATATTTCAGGATATGCTCCCGCTGGGATTGGGTAAGCCCTGGAGAGAGAGCCGCAATCGCTGCCGGGAGTTCTGCACCGAACTGTTCACGCAACAGCGCGGCCTGTGCTGAAGCCTGATACCCGCTGGCGGAGAATTGAGCGAGTACCTCGCTTAACGTGACACCTGCCGACACCCATAAATCATTCACGATGATGGCAATTTCCTGCACCTCATAGTGCTTGGCCATTAAGGCGCTAATGATCACAGAGGCTCCGTCACCAGCGGCTTTCACCGCTTCAGCCACTTCCCGGGCAGACACCTTGGCGTTCAGCAGCTCTGTCGCCGCATCCTGCTGCGAATATTCCCGGCGCAGCAGAGAATACGTATACGCCGCCGGGAAGCCGGCGCCCATGAAGGCCCGCAGCATTTCTGCCGCGCCAGCAAAGCTGTATTGCTCTGCAATCGCCTTGCTCACATCCGCCGCCGAATATCCCGCTTGGGACAGCCATGTCGCACTGGTAACGGCATCGCCCGAGTACAGCTCCTTGATGACCGCTGCCGATTCCGTTGCCGGTTGCTTGCCTTCGGCCATGGCGGACACGGCCTGTGCATGGCTCAGACCATATGCACTCTGGACAGCTCCGGCAATCCCGAGGCTGTCATAACCTGTCAACCGGAGTAACTGTACGGTATTGCCGCTTGTTTCATTCCAGTTACCCTTTAGGACCTTCGCCGCTTCTGTAACGGATACATTGTAGCGCTTCAGATATCCCAGGATGCCTTTGCTGGACAGATCGAATCTCTGAAGGACCGGACCGATCTCACTGGCCGAATACCCTGCCGA
Organism: Paenibacillus silagei; assembly: GCF_017874735.1. GTDB lineage: Bacteria > Bacillota > Bacilli > Paenibacillales > Paenibacillaceae > Paenibacillus_AQ > Paenibacillus_AQ silagei. Next base: position 86,104 of record NZ_JAGGLV010000025.1, on the reverse strand, counting down.
GAGAAGCTCTCCTGTAATCAATCCATCATACGCAGCCGTAGCCGGCTTAAGCGAATTGTAAGCATCATAGAGCGCTGACGCATCCGCGTTCATTGCATACAGGATCGGCGTCAGTTCTGAGCGGATCATCCCATACTCGATCAGCACCGCACGGTAGAGATTCGCTGCCTTGAAGCCGCCGTCCCGCAGAAGCTCCGCCGTCTCCAGCGCCGTCTTGCCGTATTGCTTGTGAAGTATTTGAGCCGGGTAGGCTGCATCGTTCTTATAGGCATAGCTGGAGACGAACCCGAGCAGGGTCGCCACATTAGCCACCGGCAATTCGTCAAAGACAGCCAGGAACGTCTGATTGACCGCTTTCACCCGGTTCACCCCTGTGTAAGCCACCGATACCGTGGAGGCTGAACCAATTACCCGGCCGCTGCTGTTCCAGCTCAAGAGGATCTGCGCCGGATCTGCCCCGAGTGCCGCAGTCACGGAGCTTTGCCATTGACCATCGATCTTGACGGAGAAGGACCCGCTTGAAATCACGCTGGCCAGCTGCTTGTCAAACGTAAGGATAACCTGGGTCCCATTCTCCGAAGAGGTCGCATCCATCAGGAGCGGCGGCGTGCTTACATTATTCACCGTCAGCTCTGCACCGAGATCATACCCCGCTGCATCCAGCCGCAGCTTGAATTCCTTATTGTAAGCCAGGTTCGCTGCCACCTTGTACGTCTGTCCGAAGTCTGCAGTGGATACCGGACCCAGTGTTACCGGGTTGTTGCCGGCATCCTGCAAGCTGAACTGTACACCTTGAACCGGTGTACTGAAGCTTATAATGAAGCCATTCTCATTCACACCGGTGAGACTTGAGGTAACATGGTAAGCCACATACACCTTAACTGCTGCCCCAAAATCATACCCCGCCTTCTTCAGAGTCAGCGAATACGTACTGCCTTCGGCAAGCTGGGTTTGAATGATGTAGGTACCTGCGTCAGTTCCCGCAGCGATCCCCGTCACCTTGATCCTATCGCCTGCCGCCGTAAGAAGCTCCACATCCTCAGGCTGCACATCAATTCCCTTGCGGCCCAGCAGCACACTTATTCCGCCGGCATCCGCACGGGTGACCTGGCTCGTAACCTCAACTGGCAGCACCACTTCGAGCGGCCCTTCTACCGGGTGGGACGGATCTTGCACCATCAGCATATACGTTTGACCGGCGGCTATAGGCACACGCACCAGATAGATTTTGCCCGCATCGGCTGTACCCGGATTAGCATCATAGAATGAGCTTGCGGTGAGGGTAATATTCTGCCCGCCCGGTCCGCTCAGGCGAACGGAGGACAGACTCAGATTAGGCACAGCCTTGCTCAGATTCAGACTGAACCCGGCGGCGGTAATGTTACTCGCTGTCAATTGCAACATCGGAAGGACATCCAGATGAACCGACGGTCCAAAATCATACCCCTGAGCTGTCAGCGCCAGCCGGTACGCCGCCCCTTCCGTCAGCTTCGCTGCCGCTTGATACGTCAGCCCGCCGTCCGCCGTCACCAGGGAATCTAGCGCTACGGCTTCTCCGTTACTGTCCTTCAATATCATGTGGCTGACTTTCAAATTAGGGACTGCGGCTTGCAGCCGCAGGGTGAACCCGTTCTTGGACAGCGCCTCGATGGACTTGGCGACAGGCTGCAGTACCGTGAACGGCAGCACCGCGCCGAAATCATAACCGGCTGCCGCTATATTCAGACTGTAGGTGGCCCTGTCTTGCAGCGCCGCCCGTACGTCATACGTTGCGCCTCCGTCTGCCGTGGTTGCCGTAGACACAACACTCTGATTGCCCTCCGCATCCTTCAAGATGAAGCTGGCTGCGCTAAGTCCCGGAATAGCCGGGTCCAGCTTCACCGTCAGCCCGTCATTCTGAATTTTGTCATAGCTGAGTGCAACTTGTACCGGCACCTTCACCGTAAGAGCTGCCCCAAAGTCATAGCCTGTCCCGGCCACAGTCAGCGTATAGACCGCTCCATCTGCAAGATTAGCAGACAATACATAACCGGCCCCCCCGTTCAGCTCCTTAACGGCTGTAACCGGAGTGGACTGCCCGGAAGCATTAACCAGCTTGAAGCTGCCAGCCTTAAGCCCGCCAACAGCCGGGTTCAGGAGAACACTCACCCCTTGCCCGTTAACAGGACCAACCTCACTTGCAATCACACTAGGCAGCGTAGCCGACAAGACTTCCCCGAAGTCATGACCCGTCTGTTGCAGCGCAATCGTATAGGTCTGGCCTCCGGCAAATGCTGCCTTCAGGCGGTAAGTCAAGCCATGGTCGTCCGTCACCGCAGAGGACACAGGCAACACTTGCCCTGTGCTATCCTTCACCGTGAAATCAGCGGCACTCATTCCAAAGACACCGGGATTCAGTCCGATCTCCACGTAGTCCGCTCCTGCCCGCAGCACAGCTGCGCTTATCATAGCCGGAACGTCAATGAAGATCGGGGTACCGAAGTCATACCCGTGCTTGACAATACGCAGCGAGTAACGCTCTGTTCCCCAGAAGCTCGCTTCTACCTTATAAGTGAATCCCCCGTCCGCTGTCGATATTTTCATAGGATGGTAGACTGTAGCGTTGTCTCCTTGCTTGATGTTCAAATCACCCGGCAGCAGGCTTGGCATCGCCTGATCGAAGCGTACAGTGAACGCCTGATTGTTCCCGGTCTCCATCCCCTCGAACGCAGCCGCTACAGCCTGGATGGACAACGGCAGCTCCGTACCCAGGTCGTATCCCGCCACATGCAGGCCCAGCTTGTACTGCACACCCGCCTTCAGATAGACACTAATCTCATAAGACCGGCCCGCATCCCGGGTAATGACCGATCTTAAGTTGACGGTTTGGCCTTGGTCATCCGTCAGGCTGACATTTCCGGGGTCCAGACTGAGCGGTGAGGACAGGCTCAGCTTGAAGCCGGTCACAGACAACTGATCCACCGTGGCCGAAGCCGCATTCAAGGTGAACGGGTCAATGCTGTCAAAAACATACGGCGCCTTCGCAGCAATCTTCACCGTGTACGTCTTGCCTCCGGCCAGCGGAACAAGCACGTTATAGCTCCCTGGAGCAGTGGAAGCCTGGAGGGATTGTACCGCAGCGATATTTCCCTCTTTATCAGTGACGGTAATATCCGCAGCGCTTAGACCGGGCACCTCCGAGCTCAAAACAAGCTTGAAGCCGCTCCGCGACTGGCCGTGAATGATTGCATATACCCCTACTTGGAAGCCCACCGTAAGCGGAGCCCCGAACAGATAGCCGGGATACTTGGCTTGCAGGGTATATGTCTCGAAGGCGTCGAATTTCCCTTCAATATTGTACATTGCGCTTGCCGGACCTTGAGAAGTCACCGTAATCGCAATCTTGCGGCCTTTGCTGTCATACAACGCGAAATGCTCTTCGGTCATATCCGGCAGATTCGGAGAGACAGACACCACAATCTTGTTCAGCACCGTGCCCACCAGCCGGAGGGCAGCCGACGCCGAGATATCGAAGGAGACCGGAGAAGCCAGCCGGAAGTCCTCTCGCGCCAGATCCAGAGTGTACCCCTTTCCCGCTGCCACCGCATTCAGCGTCACCTGGTAGCTTAGGCCCTGATCCGTTGTCTTGAGTGAATACTCATTCACAGGGATTGGATTCCCGCTCGGATCACGGAGGATCACTTGCTGCGGGGTCAATCCGGCAACCTTGGAGCTGAATTGAAGCTTGAACCCCAGTACCGTTATATTGCTGAGCGCAGCCGTAATGATTTTCGATATTGGAAAAGCTACGGGTTCATTCACCTGATAAGTTACATCCGGCTTGTACTGTACCGTATACGTTTGCCCTCCGGCAAAGGTACCGGCAAGGGTGTAGTGAGCGCCTGCATCCGCTGTTGCCGCTGAAGTCAGTGCAATGCTGTCACCAGCGGCATTTCGGATTACAAAATGCCGCTGGGCCAGCCCCGGAACCGGCGCATCCAGCTGCACCTTCACACCTGCTGTTGTCGCCTCCATAACTGTCAGCGTTGGCGGCAGCCGGAAGGAGACTGGATTCATTGAGAATTCATCCTTGTCCAGCTTGACCATGTAGGCCATACCCGGCTTCAACTGATTGCCCGGCACTCGAAGCTGGTAGCTCGCCCCGCCGTCTGCCGACTCAAACAGATTCGGATAATAGAGCGTGCCGGCTTCATCCGTTAACGACAGCCCCAGATAATTCTCAATCTCCGGGAACGCGGGAGCGAACTTCAAGGTGAACTGCCCGTCCTTCGTTACATCCGCTATGCTGGCGGCAATCCACTTATTCACATGGAACGTGACCGGCGAGTCGAAGAGGATATACCCTTTCTTCAGCACAATCGTGTAGTCCGCATTCTCCGCAAGCGTTACCCGCACATGATAGGTCCCGCCATTATCACTCGTGGTTAACGTAACTCCGTTCAGCTTGTTATTCTGCGCATCCGTGATCGTAAGGTCACCAGGCAGCAGGCCCGGCACCGGGTTGGCAAAAGAAAGCTCGAAGCCCGCACTCGTGATCTTCGATACACTGGTTGTCCCTGCGTCTGTGGTCGCTGCAACCTTGAAATTCACCCCTGCTTCCGGTAGATGCCCGGTCAGCTTCAGAGTATAGCTGCCTCCCGCCAGGTGGGCCGACAGCCGGTAGCTTGCGCCCTGGTCCGCCGTTGTTGCTGAGGATATCACTACGGGATCTCCTGTATCGTTGTTCAACATTACGAAATTCCCTGCATCCAGCCCATCCACGGCATAATCGAGCTTCGCAAGCAGCCCACTGTTCTCAATCTCATCGACAGAGACTGTAGCAATTAGCGGAACCGCAAAGGAGACCACATTCGGGTCCACATCTGCATCCAGCGCGAGACTATAGTAGCCCGGGGTCAAGGCGGCTGAGAACTGATAGCTTCCGCCTTCCGGGTCATTCATGACGACCTTCTGGATAGGAACCTCCGTGCCTTCAAAGGCCCGGGTTAACTTAAAGCCGTATTGCATATTGATCTTCATCGCAGGTGACATCACAAGCGTGAAGCCGCCGTATGTCGGATCTACTGCCGTGTTCTGGGCATACACATAAATTTTCTTCGGCGCGCCGAAGTCATACCCGTCCGCCTGAACCGATACGTAATAACTCTGACCGCCCTCTCCGTCAAAAGCCACTATATAGATCCGCTGCTGATTATCCCAAGTGACACCTGTAATCGCAACCTCATGGCCTGCCAGATCCGTGGCCCTGAAATGTTCAGCGGTCAAATCCGGCACGCGCGGATTCAGTCCTGCCATGAATTGGGTCGGCTTCCGCCCCGCGCCCCACACATTCAGAGTCGCGTTCACCAGCAGAGCCGGCTTCCCGAAGCTGTAGCCCGGAGCCGTAATGCCAAGTACAAATGGGCCTCCGGCATTAATCTGCGTGGTGAGCAGCTTGTAGGTACGGCCTCCGTCACTGGAGCCCGCCGAGTCCAATACAACCGCCCCGCCGTTGCTATTCTTAAGCTCAAAGGCTGAGACTGTCAACCCCGGTACCGCCCGCCCGAAGTGAACCGTAAGGCCGCTATAAGCACCGGGATACCCGTCGAAGGTCGTATACTTACTGATTTCCACGGTCTCAGGAACAACAACGGTCCCTTGTATGAACCGTCCGTCATAGAGATTGACATGGTAAGCATAACTTCCTGCTGCGGGCAAATCCGCAGCTATCACTGCAGATTTTCTGTCCAGACCAAGCTGGACTTCATCCACGGCTACGGCCCCGCCGCCCGGAGCCTGCAGAGTCATATCGCCTGCCGAGAAGTCTGGCGTACCTTGCGCAAACTGCAGCTCAAATCCGCTATGCGTCACCCAGCCTGCCGAAGAGGGAACTTCCTCTGCCCGGACCGCCAGAGCCGCCGGTTCCGTGAACTCATACCCGTCCATATCAAGCGAAAGGGTATACGAATCCTTCGGGTCCAGGCTGGCCCACACCTCATATTGCTGGCCGGGAACCACTGTACTGAGCATATCGATACTGACCTGCCCGCCCGCCGCGTTCTCCAGCACCAGGCTCAGAGAATCTATCTCCGGCACTGTCTTATCCATAGACAGGACAAAGCCGTAAGTACGCACGGTGCCAATCGAAGGTTCAACCTTCACCTTGCCTACGGCTGGTACAGTCACTTCAAGCGCTGTCCCGAAGCTATAGCCGCTCCGTTCCATACTAAGCGTGTAGGTGCTGCCCGGGACAAGTCCTGCAGTAATCGTGTATACACCGCCATCCTCTGCGGAGGCCGCTCCGTCCACCGGAATGCTGCTGCCATCCCCCGCTGTCAAAGCGAAATGAGCTGGGGTTAATCCCGCAACCGGTGGATTCAAGGATACCTCGAAGCCCGTCTCCGTGATGCCGTAGACCTCAGCAGATACCGGGATCACTACCGGGTCCGTGACCGGAACGAATACGGACACAACCCCGCCGAAGTGGTAGCCCGCCTTCGTCACGCTTAACAAGTAGGTAGCCCCTTCCTGCAAGGCAGCTGTCAGCTGGTAAGAGCTTCCGCCGTTATGGGCAGCAGCCTCTTGAATAGCGACAGCTTCGCCCGTCCCGCTGCGCTTCAGGGTGAAGCCAGACAGCGGCAAATCGGCTACCGGCTGATCGAACTGGACCTCCAAGCCCGCTACGCTGATATTCTGCACCGCCGTGGCCACCCGAATATCCTCCGGTGTAGTCACCGGAATAACTAAGGTTACCGGGGCGCCGAAGGCATAACCTACCTTAGAGAGTGTAATGGAGTAGGTCTCCCCCTCTTTTAAGACTGCGGCAACCCGGTAAGAGCTTCCCCCGTTCAGTGAGCCAATGAAGGATATCTCTATGGCCTGTCCCGCTGCATCCTTCAGCGAGAGCTCTGCTGCTGTCAGGTTCGCAACAGGCTTGCTGAAGCTGAGCATGAAGCCGCTCGGAGTACCGAGCGCAGCAGTAACTGCCACCTCAAGCGGCTGCTCTGCAGGCGGCAGGGTTGGCTGAGGTGTTGGGGACGGAGTAGATGTTGGAGATGGCGGGTGCGTCGGGTTGCTTCCGCCACCGCCGCCACCGCCACCACCACTTCCTCCGCCAGTTCCACCCGCTCCACCTGCTCCGGCAGGAGCCGTGCTTGCAGCCGGAGCAGTAACCGTATACTCTCCGCGTGTCGTAGTTTCCACGCTGCCGGGGGAACGTTCAAACACTACTTTTGGAGCATCTACCAGTGCCTTCACGATTTCTCCCGCGCCTGATACACTTGCTGTACCATGCAGCTCCAGATCACTTACCTTCACGCCTTCGTTCAGCGTAATGGACGAAGCGCTGACTCCCCCGGCAACGCTTAAGCGGCCTATGGTCCCCGAGGTGACCACAACCTTGACGTTGCTCTTAATCTCCACCGAGCTGAAGTCTCCGCTCAGGGTGACTTCACCCGCTCCTGAAATAACAACCCCATCAATACCGCCGGAAGCTGTCCCGCTCTGCTCTGACTCAAGCTTAGCATCGGACTGGACATTCAACTGCCTGATGATCGTTGTCCCGCCGACCACAACCCGTACCAGACCGTCCGCCCGATCCACGGTTACAACACCGAGCTGCGAATGATTGATATGTACACTATGGGCACCGCCGCCTTGAATATCTGTGCTGCCCTGTACCGTCACCTGTTCAAGGTAGATCTCTCCGTCTCCAACCTTGGAGCCGATGAGCAGATTTCCTTGAATCTGAACGTTGCGCAGCGTTATGCCCGGCGAATTAAGGGTAAGATCACCGGCAACGGTGAACGAGCCTGTAGCAGGACCATAAGTGCCGCCCGTCTCCAGAGTCTTCGCTGGAGCAATGATCCCTCCCTCTGCATGGCTGCCGGACTGCTGCTTCAGACGATCCAGCAGCACAACGGCTTCGGCCCGTGTAAGCTGCCGTGAAGCTGCAATCGTTCCATCCGGGAACCCCTTCATGTAACCGGCACTTAGCACAGCACCCAGCGCATCACGGCCATAGCCCGGAATACTGCCGGCATCCTTGAATACCTTCAGCGGATCTTCGCCGTCCTTCATCAGCACAGGCGTAAGCTTGGCGAGCATTACGGCCGCCTCCACCCGTGCCAACGGCTTGTCCGGCTGGAAGGTCCCGTCAGGAAATCCCGTCACATATCCGGCCTGGACCGCTGCCTGCACCTGTGAGACGAACCAGGCCGCAGAGGGAACATCCTTGAAACTGATCTTTCCCGTTCCCTGGTAAGCAAACAAGCGGTTCACTAACGCCACAAACTCTATACGTGAGATAGTCTGATCAGGCCGGAAGCTTCCATCCTGGAAGCCTTTGATATACCCCCCTCCTATCCAATCGCTTAGTTGCGGCTTCGCCCAATGACCGTTAATATCGCTCGCAGCAGAGGCTGTCCCGTTCACAGCCGCAGCCTCTGCCTGGCCTGTCTGCCAAAGTCCGGGACTCCACAGCCCCGCAATTAGACTGACAATCAACAGCCAATGGAGCAAGAGCCTTATTCTCTGTTTTGCCCGGTGGTTCTTCACGCCAATTCCCCCTTCATCACAGCACCCTTGTTTTTCGACAATCTATGAGATTTTTCTCATAGACAGAATCATATCTTGTATATTTGAGTCTACAGGAAGGAAATAAAAGAATAATGAAAGCTTTGGAGAGCAAACATAGAAAAACCGCGAAGCAGCAAGGCTTCGCGGTTTTTTATTTAATGAGATAAATATTTCGGGGCGGTTTGTATTTATTTGAAATTCAGTTCAACTCACTAAACCTTTCGAGCATAGTGGCAACCTCTGCTCTGGTTGCAGGACCCGAAGGATTTATAGTCAAATCCGTGTTGCCCTTCATAATGCCCTTAGACACAGCCCAAGTAATGGACTCTTTGGCATAGCCTGAAATTTGATTTGCATCTTTGAAGCTCAGGCTTGCAGTTTTAGCTTGAAGGTCAACACCTTTAACCTTTGCGTATCTATGCAGCATAACAGCAATTTGCTCACGGGTGATGGCATCATTGGGAGCGAATTTACCCTTATCATACCCGTTAACAATGTTACTTTGATTTGCCCAAATCACCGGATCTGAATACCAACGGCCACTTTGAACATCAGAGAATACATTAGCAAATGTAACATTCGGTTTATTTTCCATACGATAGATTACAGTGGCCAGCATGGCACGGCTCATTTTCCCGGAGGGTGAGAATTCCGTTTCAGAGGTTCCCGTGAATAGTCCTTTGTTGTACACATACCTTACAGAAGGATAGAACCAATCGTCATGTGCTATATCTGTAAAAGGAGTCTTCTTAGCAAAGGTTACAACCACAATGGTGTCACGGCTAACCTCTGGAATGGTGTAAATGTCATGGCCTATAAATTTGTCACCGTTGACAAAGATATATTCGGTCTCAAACCCTTCATCCGGAATCATTCGGATGGTGGCAGAGGTTGTTGCACGAATGGTCTGAGCTTCAAAGCCCTCGGCAATTTTGCCATTTCCGCCTTTAACAGAAGCTTTAACGGAATAGTACAGATCAACTGCGGTGTTACTGACTGTGGTATTGTCGGCGGGAGCAGCCCAACGTTTCGGGCCGACAATTTTGGAGTTCTCGAAATCGGAAACACCCATGCTAAGCTTTTCAATAGCTTCAGTGATTTCCGACGCCAGCGCATCCTTGTTATTAAAAACAGCCTCAGCCCCGGCAATCACCTCTCTCAGTTTTTGAGCGGATTTTGTCGGATACCAATGATCCGGATAGTAGATGTTTTTGGGATTATCCGCAATAGTAACTGAAGCAAGTAAAGCTTTTGCAGCAACAATGTCTTCATATAATAGAGATTTTGAGGGGTCCTTTACTCCATCGCCCACCATAATTTGCACATCTTCAACCGGTTCAATGTACCGGTGTGTCGCATCTTTGTTCGTTAGAATGAAGCCGCTTGAAGAGATGCTGAACGTGCCGCTGTTCTTAGCTTGAAATACAGCCGTTCCAATATTTTTCAGTATGGAATCCTCTTTTCCCTTGACGGTCATATCCAGATAGACATAGTTGATGGCACCATCGGAATATTTCATTGAAATGTCCTTTTCCACATTCACACCGGTATTTTCCAGTACATAAGAATCAAACTGCAGCTTTCCTTGAAAGCCATATACAGGCGCCCTTCCGGCGCCCGTATAGGAAAGACTTAGCTTAACAAATATTTTTTCTCCAACTCCAAATGATGATTTTAAGGAACCTGAGCTGTCCGTTACTGTGATGTCCACACGATAACTAAGGTCTGCAGCATCATTTGCGCCATAGGCATATGAGGGTAGGGCAGCCCCTAGAAGCATGATGCACAAAATGATTTTTAAGTATTTGATCATCTTTTAAGTGCCTCCATTAGTGTGAGCTGCGCATCTACAATATCAACAATGCCGTCACCGTTTGTATCAGCTCTCATCCAATTTTCTACAGAACTAAAGCCGTTGTAAACATTGTCTAAAATAGCATTCAATGTTGCCAAAACGTCGACTTTATCAATAGCACCACTGCCATCGGTGTCTCCACGCAGAAGAACAGGAGATTTCACCGTTGGTTCAAAACCAAGCTTGGCTGTTAATTGCTCGCCTGTGACAAGTTCCTTTGAAGCACCAATATATGCTTTCTTAAGATTGTCATATAACAGAGTTTGTTTGTTGCCTCCAATCACAACCGTTGCCTTGCCCATGTTCATTTCAGTGTATATGGTGTACAACGAGAACCCTTGTGTCTGACGAACTTCATAACGGTAACCATAATCTTTTACTTTGATTTTGATAACGTCTGACAGTTCTTTATAGACCGTCTTCCCGTCCTGGCCTTCAAAGGCAGACAGTCTATAACTAACCTTGATGGCCGTTTCGCCTGGAGCTAATGCTTCAATGGTCCCATCTTGCGAAAGTCTGATGATGTTCTGATTATAAAGAACGTCCCACACAACGTCTTCTGCTTTTAGAACGGTGCCTTTAACTGTGCGGAGAGCTTTCACAGACAGCGCCGTTGTCCCGCCTATGCCAAGCTCGATCGAATCAGGCTGATCCTCGGAGCCTTCCAGGTCAGAGATTAGTTTAATACTTTCATACTCTGACAAAACACGATTCACAAGATACACTGGAACAGCCGTTTCGTTACCGGCATCATCAACCGCTTTAAGCATCAGGGTTTGGTTCGGGTCCTCACTCGAGGCCTTACGATTGACAACGAAGGTTCCGTCCGGACTGATAACAATTCCGTCTGAGCTGCCGTCTAACGTTAATGTTGCGGATGGATCTGTTAGACCACGGAAGCTGTAGCTTGAGTCTGCGCCAACAAAAACAACTTGATTGCTGACGGTGTTATCAACGTTTTCCCCGTCAAGGCTGGTTTGAACATCTTCATCAAGGAGTAACGCAGGTGCTTTTGTGTCAACAGTAAATCCAATAGCCCCTGATGACCTGCTGCCTTGGAGGGTGTCACGGTTTTCAGCTACCGCTACAAAGTCAATCAATTGCTGGCCGTCTTCAACACTTTCTTCAAATGACCAGACCTTCTTATACTCTTGAGGCGTGTTTTTATCTTCGGTATTAAGATTGAATGTCATTTTAACAGGTCTGTCGAAGGTGTACGTTGCCTTTACTTGGTCAGTGTTTAAGTAATACCGGTCTTTGGATCTGTCAATGTTTGTCTCAACGCTTACAAGCTGAGGTTTATCCGTTGAAGGCATAACAAAGCCTGGCGATGATGCAAATTCGGTTGAACGATAGTATTCCGCCTGTTTAAGAGGAGACTCCACAATTCTAACCGCCTGCACTTTAACAAAGTAAGTCTTGCCTTCCTGCAGTAGAGGCCGGTTGGTTTGGCTTTCTAATGGTTTTAGAATGATGTCACTGCCCACTTTAAATTGACCGAAGGAATTCTCGACCTCAACTCCATCTTCGTCTTGGATCGCCACAAGATAATGGGTTGCAGTGTCGTCGCTTCCCGTTATGCCAACCTTCACATAACCGTCACCGCTGTAGACCGCAGACACAGATTTAGGGTTTCGAGGGAGCAATGGATTTGTGAAAGTGAATGTTGAAGCAGTGATTTTCTTGCTCATTCCGCCTTGATGGTTAACAAGCATTGCAACCACATGATATTTCCCTTCAGGGAAGGACTCAGGAAGCGTGAATACATGAGAACCTGATTCAATTTCATCTAACTCCAGGTTGCCGATACTAATTAAGGATGAAGTATCTTGAATGTTAGAGGATTCGATGGTTTTCATGATTGACGGGTCTTTCGTGACATAGACATTAAGTGCACCCGAATATTGGCCTTGCTTGTCCGTTGTCCAAGAAACGTTAAGTTCACGGCTTGTATTTGTGCTAGTAGAAGCACTAACTCCTGTAAGCTCTGGCATATAGTCAACACTGTTTACTGCAAAGTTGTCTATATAAACGTCAGGTGTTGAAACTGAAATGGACCAGTTCCCCCCAACAATCAGAGAGGGATCAGTGACTGAAATGTACAAATAATTAGTGCCATCTAAAGATTGAACAAGATAGTTTCCGTTGCCCTTATTATCGTCTTCAACCATGGTCAATCTTTTTCCATTTGGATTGGTAATATTAATTTCTGATGCAGAAGGCTTGATTAAACCACGAAGTGGAATTTCAAAGAGAAGTGCATCCTTTGTTGCCGGGTTAATCTCTTTTGTAACCCCATTCCCGGCCCTTGTCTTAGCGATGGCCTCCGTACTCAGTCTTCTCATATTCGTTCCATAGATCATGGTGGTTGGCACAAGGTTGCCGCTCTCGTCCAGCGCTTCCGAGTGGACATAGTGAACGGCGTCTCCTCTTGAAGAGAGGTCGATGGACCCGCCAAAGCTTAGGTCACCATTCCAATAATAGATAAAGCCCAGCTTCACCCCAATGACCTTAAAGTTTGCACCCACAAAGTCAGATGAGACGGCTGCCTCAACTCCTGCGATCTCCTTGCCCCCCAATAGTGGGATGGAGTCTGGAATGAACAGCCCTGCATAAACATAACCGTAGAAATAATCTTCCGTAATTTTAATCGTTATCCCGCCACGAATGGCTCCGGCATGAATACTGATGCTGCCGAAGGCATTAAGCTGAAACGGCGAGATCCATTGAACATTCATTCCCGCTTGAATATTAAGAAGTCTTCCTTCTTCGTCTTTTTCTAACCGGCCAGTACCTTCAATGGCAAGACCGGATAGTTTCGCATCCAGCTTAAAGTCACCTACAATAATCGCATTAATTAAAAGCCTCGTTTGAAGATGAATGGTAAGGGGTGGAAGCTCGCCTGCCGGTTCTCCGGCAACGGTGTCTGCAAGGTTCGAAATCCCTCCGCCAAGGCCTGTGATAAATACATAAGGTGCAACCACAGGAACCTTCATTGTAGTTGGCGCTAAAAAGAAGGTGAGTTTATCAAGCATCATCTTGGGAACTTCGTTAATAGGAACCTTCTTCAGTGCCAGTGACCCTTCTACTTCCAGCATGGTAACGGAAACACCGGCATCAATGCTATAAATATCATCAATGGTATTAATGGTTATATCCGCCTTAACACCGGCTTCGTTTCCTACTAACGGGCCTAATATATCTTTGGGCAGGGCTACAGACAGTGTTGTGTTAATGCCAACAAAACCAATTTTGCTGTCTTTACTTCCATAGAGAACATCTTGAACGTTAGCTGTTAGCGAGCCTTTATAATCATAATGCTCCTCACCCTTCGATGGATCAGCAGCTTTTAACGGCATTGAAATTCTTCCGCCGAAGCTAATTCCGAAATCATCATCGTCCCGGGTCATCACACCATATTTAATATTGATCAAAAAACCGGCAATATTTTGCATCATAGAACCGGCATCTCCGAGCTGAAGTTCAAATGCTTGAGCAGTCTTCTCGGCAACAGCCTCCCGATTCAGAGTATATTTGGTTCCATTATTGGCTTCAAAATGCCACTTATTATGCCAAATATTAATCGAGTTGATCACTTTGACGGTACCATCGCCTTCCAGCTTTGCACCCTTGTTGTCAACGGTCATCTTAAGAGCTTCGTTGCTGTCATAGGTCAGGATGCTGTTGATGGTAATATCGCCATCGGCTCTGCTGGCAGAGTAATATTTTTCTTTACCCGTATCCATAAGCCTGATTTTTCCGCGAAGGGTCAACAGAATTTCTGTTTTATTTTCTTCAAATGCTATTTCTTTGTGAAGAATGCCATCTTTTTTCACGCCGCCGGATATAAATTTCTTCATTACATCTTCGTTTGTAAAGCTAATATAATCATATAACTGTCTGTTGTTTGCAGCGTCTGTGAACCGGACTAGCGAAACAATACCGTAGCTTGCACTTTTATCCGCTAAATTATTGGTGACATCTACTGTAGTTGTTGCTTTAATTTTGGTACCGAAGGCATCGATCAGCTGTTGATTCGTAAATCTAAATTCAATGTCATACTTTCCAACCGCCAACGTCTGATTCGTTGAGAAGGCAAGAGTTTGACCTTCCTCAACAAAACTTATTTTTCTTTTGTCAATCAGAACAGCCTCAGCGCCGGATGCTGGAACAAGGTACAGACTCCATCCGTCACTTCCCGAAAGGGCCTCCATCAGAACCTTCATATCGCCGGAAACGGTGATATTTTTGTCGCCTTCATAATAAACTGCCGCCGGGAAAACATGCTTCATTGAAACTTCCGGGAGCTTTCCTTCCACTGCTGGAATCAAAATGTTCGTGTTTGCACTATAGTCAACCACTTTATTGGTGCTAGCATCAATAATTTCTGTTGCGTTTAATGAAACGACCAGACGTTTTGATGTGATCATAGACTGTGTCTCTGCAATAATGTCAACATCCGGAATATCAAACACCGTTCCAATGTTAAGACCGCCCGAAATCTTCACCGTGTATTCCCGTGTATTCGTGGCTGCAAACACAAGTCCCTCTTCGAGGCTAAGCTTCACAATGGGTTCTATAAGTTCTTTTGCTCCTGAGACACTGTTGTCAATGGTTACCTTCGCTTTAAAAACACCGTTGTTTTCATATCCTTTTTTGTCGTTAGCCAAGTATACATTTCCGGTGTGGATACCTATTGAAACATGCTCTTTTTTGGTTTGATCAGCAAAGTTGCCGATACCATAGAGCATTTCAGAAATTCTGACTTGACCCGGCTCAATGGTTTTTTCATTCCAATAATAAGCCGTTGCAGTGTCAGGAACTAAGTATTGGTTGGAGTAATTAGTAAAGTCAACACTAGGGTTTGGTGTATAATCGTATCTGGTGTTTGCAAGATTAATCCAGTGCCCGACAATCACCTTATCAACGTTCACATCCTTGTTGCCGCTCCAGCCGGACAAGAGGGCATAAGCCGTCTTGTTCGAAGCTGAAAGCGAATCAACATATCTAATTTGCTGCGGAAGGCTGTCACCGCTATATTCGGTTTCAATGATTGTCGGTTGCGACGGGTCAACCAACACATAAGGTGCGTCAATTTCTGAACTAAGCGCGTTGTCTAAAAGAAGCCGAATCCCCACCGTTCCGGCTGTGGCATTGTTATTTTTTACATCATATGAAATACCAATGTTGCCAGTCCTTGAGTTGTTTGGGTCTACCGAAATGGACACCTTTTGTGTGATGGTATAGCCCTTAATGTCCCATGCAATGGTTAAAAGTCTGTTTTGCTCTGAAACGACAGGTTCATGAAGCTTTGTATCGATTCCAAACCAGCCATACTCCTGACCGAAAACAAAATCCTTTCCGTCGATACGAACGGTTGTGAAAGATGTTCCATTGCTCCTTGCCGCATCTTCCTTATAAAGAAGCGGAAGGTTGTTGTCAAACGCTTTTTGCGGATGACCGTCAATGGTTTCGATGGAGAAACCACCCGTTTTTGAATTGATTGAATATTTCATAAATTCGTTCGCAATGGAATAATCCGCATTGCTAGCGTCAGCATGAACAGGGAAACTGGCAAAAGTGAAAAGCATGGATAGAATAATAGCTGCAGCGATGCTGCGTTTCATTGTTCTATAGAACGTCATTGCCTATTTCCCTCCTTGATTTGAGACATATACATGAATGTTGAAATAGTCGCGTTTATCCGTTTGGATATATACGGTGTACCAGCCGCTCGTAACATTATCGAGGGTATACACTCCGCTTTTCTCCCGAAGGACCGTACCTTTTGTTTTCATCTGACCTTGTGTTAAGACACCTTTTTCATAACGTGCATACGAGATCCCGGAAAAATTTTTCAATGAGATTTCAACTTTGTTGCCAAGAACCGACGCAGCATTGGAACTGTCTGGCATCACGCCGTTCACAAGGGCTATGGTGTCATACAGACCTACCAGGCGAACGGTTCGGCGAATAGTGGTCTGATTCCCTGCATCATCTCTTACCGTATAGTCGATATAGTACGGGTTCGAGCGGACAAATTCATTTGCCGAGATGTTGTCAGGGTTAAACACCCGTCCGCCTGATCCATAGCTTATGGTGACCCGGTTCGTCAGGTCCACCTTTTTACCCGCAACCATATCCCATGCTTCGAAGTCTAGAAGCTTGGACTTGTCATAGGCAATGGAGGCATCTTTTTTAGGCGTCATGCCTTCGATGAAGATTAGCTCTTCCCCATTTTTAAGTTTTAGCTCTGGGGGTGTTTTATCGATTAGACCAATGTCGACACCATACGAGGTATAGGTCCCTGTTCTTCCTTCAAGGTTGAAATTGTATAGTCCATTTTCTCTATAGTTCATTGACTTCTCTTGTTCCCAAGGATCGTTTCCGCCCACGAGTTTAGCATCTTTATCCGTGATTACCGTGACATTCACATTCTGGTTTGTTGCCGGGTTCTTGTCGATTCCCACAACATATCCTTCTTCTTTTCCAGAGGTGTCCACACCAACAACAATCTTGTTTTGATGATCCTTTTCCACCCATTCGCCGCTTTGGTTCTTTTCGAGATATTTGTATGTCCAGCGGACTTCCTTAACCCTTGGGCCGCCCACTTCAATGCCTTCAACCGTTACGAGAATTTTTTGCGTGATGCCTGTTTGGTCCCTAACTTGAAAGACGTGCTCCCCGTTAGTTTTAACGTTGATTACTGCCTCTTTATAGGACAGGGCATCGCCGGACTCGTCCTTCACTTCAGTCAGAAGTGCATGTTCATATCCACGATAAGAAACGGTAAGCTCTGTTAGTTTTCTAAGAATGTCCAGCGGAACGCCGTCACTGTCACGGATTTGGTCAAAGGTTACATTCACGCTCAGCTTATCTTCAGCTAATGTGGCAGTGGCTTTGATTTGCGGCGGTGTGGACACAATATTCGATATGGTAATCACTTCCTGTCCTTCGTTGCCATAGTCGTCAACAAAGAACATGGACACTGTACCATTTTTTCTAAAGCGAACAGCTTTTGTGCCGGGGATATGTACGATATCGCCCGCAGTTAGGCTTCCGGCAGGTTCTACACCAGTGACTGTAATCGTTTTGATATCCTTGCTGAACTGGGTCAACTCCACATTCACGCTTTGTGCAGTAATGGTGGCTGGAGGCGTGCTGTAAGTCCTTGCGATTGCAGTAGGCGCTACCTTGTTAATGTTTGAGACGGTGATCGGAGTCGTCCAACGGTTTCCAGCGTAGTCATAGGCTGTCACATTGTAAATTCCTGAGCTGTCCAGTTCAACGACATATTCATTCTCAAGCGGCTCCCCTTTGAAGGGATACACCACATCGCCTTTCTTCACCTCTGCGAATGCGATTTCACCTGAATCATCCGTTAAAGTGATCGTTGCAAAGATATTTTTGTTGGTCTTGGCCATATTCGATAACACATAGGATGTTTGTCCAATGGTGTTGTCAAACTGGTTATAGCTAACCGTATGAGAACCTGTGTTGCCCGATTGATCCCTAAACTCAAATGTGAAGGTGTTATTATCCTCAGTTAGAGTCCTTGAGAAGGCTGCGTTGTTGTTTGTCATCGAAAGAGTTTTTCCGCCTCCGGTAAACTTGAGCGTTGCCATAACCCTTCTATAGGCTTTTCCTTCTGTGATTGGAACCCAGTTCCCAAGATAGTTCTCGTAGCTGTATTCCACCGTGTAGTGCTTGTCTTGCGTAATTGGCGTTTTATCAATATTCAAGACGGTGACCGGCAGTACCGTTGCTATTCCGGCTTTGTTTGTCACTTTGAAATATACCGTTGCATTCTGCTCGAAGGTTTCGGTATGCGAAACAACAGAGTCAATGGGGCTGAAGCTTATGCCGTCATACGAACGTTCCAGTTTCAATATCCCGCTTTCCGGGTCATAGACAGACAGTGTTGCGGTAACATTTTGGTTGGTTGGCTCTGTGCTTGAATAGTCCACCTTGGCAACAGGTGCAGTTTCATCAACCACAGTAATGGCAACATATTCAGCTTCCATCCGGTCAGCTTCCATACCTTCTGCCGTGTATGACTCGAAATAAGCTGATTTTGTTGTTTTGCCGTCTCTTAGCGCTTCGAATACCAGCTTTGAATAAGCTGTTCTTCCTTCTTCTTCTGTAAATGAAGGGTCAGGAACACTTAGCTCTGTACTCAGTTCTAATCCGGATAACACAGCATTTTCAACAAAGAAATATTGTCCGGAATACTTTGGATCCGGAACGACAACATAATACAGCTTATCGCCCTGGTTATAGGATATAAACCCGCCGTTTTGGATCGTTTGACCATTTTTCTCTACATGACCTGAAATATCAAAGCCTGTAACGAAATTAACATCAGGCGTGAATTCTAGAACGCTATCCCTTCCAACTTCATCCTGAATATAGAGGCTGATTGTATTATTGTTTTGAATCACAACCTCGTAGTCCATTACGTAGTCAGCGGATGTTGTTAGAAGTCCTGTATACAGAAGGTTCGACCTTGCCATTTCACCCACAACATCACCCTCTACAGGTGCGTTAGGCATCACGGTGACTGGAACGTTAAAATAAACACTCACCGTTGCGGTGGTTTTTGTGGTTGCAGGGTTTGCGCTGACACTTACAATTGCTGCCTCCGCGTCAACCAGGTCCAGTTTTGAGTCAAAGAACACTTTTTCAGTCACATTTCCTGCTGTGTCTACAGCTTTGACCCCAATGGCATAGCTTCCACTAAGCCCCTTCAACTCAATGGAGTAGGTTCTCTGTTTGTTGCCTGCGCCATTAATGATTACCGGACTACTCTGCATTTCCACGGATGGGCTTGATTGAAACAACGCATAGTCCGCTTCGGTTAGAATATGGTTGTCTGCCGGGTCTTGAATAAGCGCGAATGAAACGGTTGTATCGTTCTTGTCTGACACTTCAACGGTAATCACACCATCTTGTCTTGCTCCTTTGGTCACGATGTTACTTGAAGCAAGTGCAGAGGGAGCTGACCGGTCAATGTTAGATACGGAAATAGGAACCAAAACATGATTTCCAAGCTCGTCAGACAGGGTCAGGTTTGTTGATATATTTTCGCTTACCGTTACTGTGAATGCACCGTCTGTATATGGAGAAACCGTGATTTTGTCTGCATCCTCTGGTGCAACTGTCAGTTTGCTAATCCCTGTCCCAGCATCACTTGCGATGATTGTTGCTGTCACGGAGGCGTTGGTTGGCTGAATGGTACTATAGTCTGGCAATTCAAAGGTTGGTGCCTGGCTATCATAAAGAATGGTGAGCGGCTTTGCTTCTGTTAAAAATTCAGGTTTGTCGTCCGCAGGAGCATTGATGAGTCCAAACTGGAAATAGATCGTGTTGACACCTTCTTGAAGCGGAACCGGTGTGTCGAGTGTAAATGCATAATTCCCGCCGGAATGGTTGCTCGCTGTAAACTCAGGAACTAAAGCGCCGTTATCTGTTGGCATGCCGTCCGTTGTTGCATAATATACCGGGTTTTGATATTTCAATGCGCTATCAGAAGTCCATGCTGCATGCGGTTCATTCAAAACAGCATAGACACTATAGGTTCCATCCGTTGTTGTACCCATTCCGTTTACAGTCTTTGACTCCGTAAATTTCAATGTGTCAATGATCGCAGCTTCTGACCTCATGCCAAAGTAGGGGGAAACCTTCTTGCTCTCTCGTCCATGCGGATCTTGTGCCACAACAACAATGCTGTACGCACCTGTTGGGAGTCCTGTTAGAGTCAAGGTCTGATTAACCTGTGCTATATTGTCACTGTCCAGCGTCAGAGTCAGCGGATAGTTGGGCATAGCTTCAATTCTGATCTCTGAGTCTGGCTTAGATAAATAGTAATATGCACTGGCAATTCCACTGCGATCTGTCACTTTCAAGTTAAACTGTTGTGATGATTTGAAATGATCGTGCTGACTTATTGCGGTATATTGAATCTCCGGGGAATAGGCGTCATACGTGTAGACTTGTGAAAATTCAACTGTGTTACCAGACTGTTTATTTTTCACACGATATTCCAGTATATATTTCCCGTCCATCAAAACTTTGGTTCCGCTAAGATTCGATTTTTCAGCTGCACCCACATCATCGCTTGATTCGTATACTCTAAATTTTTGCGTAAAGCTTTTGTCATTGCCAGGATCAGAAATCCACCGGTAACTCGTTTCAAAGTTTGGATTGCTTACGTCAAAGCTAATGTCAAAATACGGCTTTGGAAGACTGGAATCCTCCGTATGGAGGGTGTCGGCAACATTTCCATTGAAAATACTCACAGATTTTTTATAGTATCTGGAGGCTTGCTCGTTTCTAGAATCGTTCCCCAGTGAGTCTACTGTGAAATAATAGAGCGTTCCCTCAAAGTTGTCTCCTTTTGGAATGGATAGAATAGCAGTCGTGCTATCACCTTCTGAATCTACAAATGCCCACAGCCCTTGAGTTGAAGCAATTTCTTTGGAGGCAGGTTTAATTTGATCTATTGGCGTGTCAGGCGGCGCCGCAATTCCGTCTACAAAGGTATAATAAGTCCTTGACCAGCCGTTGTTGCTTTGCTCAAGGTCGTTCATTTCAAAGCGGTATTCATTTCTTTTGCGAAGCTGCGCATCTTGCGGATGTACAGTTTCATGTACGGTCACCCGCGGAGCCAGGTTGTCGATTTTGATATTTTCAATTTCTGCATATCCGGCATCTCCGCCCAGCGGATTGTCAGCTTGATCCCATCCATACAGACGAAGCTTAAATTCGCCTTCCGTAGGGTCGATTGGACTTAGCTTTATGCTGACGCCATTGATAACCTGCGTGTTAATAGGTGCAGTAACTCTTGTTCTGTTTCCTGTACCGTCAAAGTTTGTTATTCTTGTCACGGCCGGTTCATAGGAATCGCCGGTTTTCTTGTACAGCTCATAATTCAAATAGTTTTGATTCGACTCGTTGTGGGCGACATTTCCCTCTGGATAGAGTGTTTCGCTGGCAACCATATAAAATTCATGCAGCTTTTTGATGTTGTTTTGAATGGAATTTTCCCCCACCAGGTCATTTCCATTTTTATCGGTCACTCTTACAGTTGGTGTTTTTGTGTCCACTTTATGAGTTGAGAAATAAAAGCTTTGTGATGTCGGTGATTCTGGAGTTGGATTCTCTAAATAATAGGCCTGAGCGCGCCCCTTTTTCATAAGATAGGTAGATACGTTGTTAAGCTGAAGCCTTATGCCCTCGCTTTCAACTGCGCTAACATCCAGCGGCACTTGTCCGGTAAACTGAAGTTTGCCGTTTGGTTTGCCGTCATTGCCCTGCAGTTTGGTCATGGTAAGGTCGGCAAGCGGTGTTTCCGTACTGTTGCCAAGATATAACACAGGCGTTGCCTGAAAGTTTGTGATGAGCTCCGTTTTAATTTCTTGCGTCATAGCTTTTTTATGAATGGAAACCGCTTCAACTGTGATGTTAACATCTGTAAATTTACGATTCAGATACCGGTTGTCCTGGCTCGGCGAATAGGTAACCGTCTGATTGATATCGGGGTTGCCGAGGTTATATATACTACGATAGAACGTATAAGTTACATCTTTATAATAGTAATTCTCTTGCCCTATCTTTGTTGTTAAATAGGTTTTAACCTCGGGATCGCCTGAGCTTGTATGGGCAAAGGTCCCCCCGAGGCTTTCAGCATTGGTAGACTGGGCAAGCAGCGCCACCCTGTAGGTTAGCGAAATCTCTGCTTTGTTCTGTGCAACCATTTGATCGTGAAGCTTCTTGCGGTCAATATTGAGCTGAAACGTTTTTGTTTTTGTAGGCTCCTCAAATGTTAACCAATCCCTGCCTACAGCGTCATCCGAAACAGAATAGCTGAATACAGGAGCATCCTCATATTGCATGATGTCATAGTAACCATATTGATCTCTGACATATTTGTTCCACTCTGCATGTTCTGAGCCTGCCGAATTCGCATCCAGGTAGAACTCCCCGCCGAGCTCATCAACATAGCCTATATCGGTGAATTTTCTTTTGGTTACGTCCGAAATGTCACGGTAAAGTCTGCCCTGGTCTCTTGTCCAGGAATCTATTTTAATGGTCTGTACCTTAGC
The DNA here is from genome assembly GCF_017874735.1 of Paenibacillus silagei. Classification (GTDB taxonomy): domain Bacteria; phylum Bacillota; class Bacilli; order Paenibacillales; family Paenibacillaceae; genus Paenibacillus_AQ; species Paenibacillus_AQ silagei. Next base: position 63,589 of record NZ_JAGGLV010000025.1, on the reverse strand, counting down.
CGGATTGGTATTCCCCTCAAGATAGGGAAGATACAAATCCACAGATTTACCGTACCAGTCATCACTGCCCACCAGCCAAAAAACGAGCTCATTCATTCTCCATGGTGGAATATTTTCCATTTTAAAGGTATGTCTTATATCAGACCAAGCGGGAGCTCCGCCAAAATTTGCTGCATAATCAGAGGCTGGTCCAGATTCATAGGTACTCACGCCCATGTAAATATCATCACCTGTTCCGCCGTCATCGTTTCCTCCTGTTTTCACACCAAACTCATAATTGTACTCTGTTGCTACATTCGCATAAACAGGCGTTACTGATGCGAGAAGCGATAGTACCAGCATCAAGCTTAAAATCTTCTTCATAAAATACCTCCTCGTTATAAGACCACATTCTGGACAACGATCAGCCTTTACAGCTAATTTCCGCTGCAAATAATTTCTATGTATTTTGAGCTAAGACCAATGGCTTGTAGCTCTTGTTTCATTTGATGGGTGAGTTCGATTTTTTGGTTAGGGACATATACAGCTACACCGTTGCGGTGGTTATAGCCTGCTGAATTTCTTACTTCGAAGGAAAGTGCTTGGGCGGCAGCGGTGACTTCTGATGATTGGCCCATGATCTCTATAAGATCGTATTGATCCAATATCCCTTCGTTTTTGCCTAACAGCTCTGATCGTTTTGCAAGGTCTGTTAGTGGGCGGTCAAACTCTGCGTGTTCTATGGCCTTAACCAAGGATTCAGCCTGAGACAGCTTCATCATGGACATGGTTGTTTGCATCTTAGCTTCCATCCCCGAATGAAGGGTAAAAGAATCTAAAATTAACCGCCCTATTCTTTCCGTGCTGATCTGCGGGTTTCGCTCTAGCGCACCTATCCATGTGGTATAATACAAGCCTGCTGCGGGGGTTGAATCTTCAGAAGCTATGAGATATTTGCCCTGATCTCTAAGAGCATAGGCAGTTTCAACGGTGCCCATAAGACATGCATCAAAGACGATTAAGTCGAAATACAGATCTGATGAACCGATTGCTTTGGAAAGCTCCGAAACCTTCATCGTTTTCCGTTCGTTTAACTCGTCTGCGCCAAATCCGCCCATTGTTCCATACCCATGGTCCCATAGAATCAGGATATAACGCTCACTTGGTGCAACGGTTTTACCCCAAACAAGAAAATCCCTTAGTGTTTTAGGGTCTGATGCGGCAGTTTGGATATGACTTTCGTGCTTTTGAAGTTGTCCATGGCTAACCTGAAAGCGTTCCGCTGCTCCATCAGCCATATATTTGTTGTGATAGTTGAGCGTTCCGCCTGTTTGAATCAGGATTTTCGTATTTTGGTTTGGCTGACCACGTAAAATTTCTTCCAAATCATCGGTTAGCCGGCCTTGCTGAGATTCAAGATCAGAACCAACCGCATAGATTAAAATCGTCGCTCCATCCAGATTTTTATCCTGCTCCCAAAGTGCCCTTGCCTCTTTTAATTGTTGCGTGGTGAAGACATCTGTTGCACTAAGGGTTTGACCTAGCGTGGCAAGTTGGTTTTTGGATCTTGTATTTAGAACATAACTGCTTATTTTTGCAAGAGTTCCCCGATTGAATTCGCGTTCTTTGGTAAGGTCTATTCCTAGAACTATGGAGGCGAAAGAAACCGCAGTTTCATAGGTGAAGTCGCCCTTGGTTTCTGAATATCCCAACACCCTTAATACCATTGAACAATATTGGTTAAGAGAGATGGGCCGGTCACCGCCAAAACGAAACTCATCAATTCCATTAACTACACCCTTGGTATAGGCATACGACACGTAGCGGCCTTCCCACCCAGTATCAGTGAATGGATTTTTGTAGGTGCTTTCCAGGACCTCTTTCTCCTTCCCCCACAGACGCAGCATCATTACAAGGGATTCTGCCCGGGTAGGCACCCGCGACAGTTCATATCCATGCTCCGTTCCACTGAACAATCCCAAGCGATTAAGTCCTTCTGCATAGTTGGAGCTTTGTGCCGCTGCTGATGCTGATGGAGTTGTTGCGAGAAGAAAGATTAAAAAAATGATAAAACCTCGGATTTTCCCCATCAAGTTCCGGCCTTTCAATTTGAAATCCTATCAAGCTATTACTCTATCATGGCGGATTAACCCCTGTGTGAAAGTTAAAGAAATCTTTAAGTTCTCACTTGCCGCTCGACTTTGGCAGACACCACAAATGTGTCCGTCGCTCACACCATTGATTCTGTGCATCAAACGAAAAATAATGATACTATGTATGATGGGTAAAAAACTTTGCTATAGACTATATCGTTTTTATATGTTGCAACAGGAGAAGATAATATGCGTAACGAACCAAACTTTTGGCTGGATTTACCGAAACCGTTTTTTATATTAGCTCCAATGGAAGACGTCACAGATATAGTATTTCGTCACGTCATTAGTGAAGCTGCAAAGCCTGACGTGTTTTTCACAGAATTCACAAGCGCAGAAAATTATTGTCACCCTGTTGGAAAAGAAAATGTAGGTGGCCGGTTAATGTTCACAGCTGATGAGCAGCCGATTGTCGCTCATATTTGGGGCAATAAACCTGCACTTTTTGAACAGATGAGTATTGATATGAAAAAACTTGGTTTTCGTGGTATCGATATAAACATGGGGTGCCCAGCACAAAACGCCGCAGCCAGTGGAAAAGGGGCCGGATTAATACGCCATCCTGAAGTTGCAGCAGAAATTATTCAAGCAGCAAAAGCAGGTGGATTGCCGGTTAGTGTTAAAACAAGATTAGGTTACTCTAAAATTGATGAGTGGCGCGATTGGTTAGGACATATATTGAAACAAGATATTGCGAATCTTTCCATTCACCTTCGTACCAAAAAAGAAAAGAGTAAAGTAGCTGCACACTGGGAACTAATTCCTGAAATAAAAAAATTGCGCGATGAAATTGCCCCAAATACGTTGTTAACCATTAATGGAGATATTCCGGACCGCGCAACAGGATTAAAAATAGTTGAACAATACGGCGTTGATGGTATCATGATTGGCCGCGGCATTTTCACTAATCCATTTGCTTTTGAGAAAGACTCTAAAGAACATAGCGCGAAGGATTTTCTCAATTTACTTCTTTTACAGTTGGATCTTCACGATAAATATTCAACAGAAACCCTGCCACGTTCATTTAGACCCCTTCTTCGCTATTTCAAAATCTATGTTCGTGGATTTAGTGGCGCAGGCGAACTAAGAGACCAATTAATGGAAACCACTTCAACAGACGAAGTGCGTCGTTTAGTAAAACCTCTTTTAGATCAAGAATTAGATTGAAGAATATTAAAGATATGAGCTACGAAAAAGAGACTTCCCACAAGTTCAATGAACTCATAGGAAGTCTCTTATTTTTGCATCATGTGCTCAAACGGTGTTTCCTTCTCAGGAAACCCTTGATGCATAAGGGTTTGTCACCCTTATTACATCATGCCGCCCATACCGCCCATGCCGCCCATATCTGGCATTCCGCCACCAGCAGCGGCTGGTTCTGGCTTGTCAGCGATAACCGCTTCAGTGGTCAGGAACATAGCAGCTACGGAAGCCGCGTTCTGCAGAGCATAACGGGTTACCTTAGCTGGGTCAACGATCCCTGCTTCGAACATGTTAACCCACTCATCGGTAGCAGCGTTGTAGCCGATGCCGATCGCTTCTTTTTTCAGACGGTCCACGATAACGGAACCTTCCTGGCCTGCGTTAGCAGCGATGGTACGAACAGGCTCTTCCAGTGCGCGCAGCACGAGGTTCACACCAGTTCTTTCGTCGCCTTCAGCTACAACAGCAGCTACAGCAGCATATACGTTCACAAGAGCTGTACCCCCACCGGATACGATACCTTCTTCAACCGCAGCGCGGGTTGCGTTCAAGGCATCTTCGATGCGGAGCTTGCGCTCTTTCAGTTCAGTTTCAGTAGCAGCACCGACTTTGACAACGGCTACGCCGCCAGCCAATTTAGCCAGACGCTCCTGCAGTTTTTCTTTGTCGAACTCGGAAGTGGTTTCTTCCAGCTGGGAACGGATTTGGCTAACGCGTGCATTGATGTCCGCTTTGTCGCCGCTTCCGTCTACAATTGTAGTGTTTTCTTTGGTTACGCGCACTTGACGGGCGTTACCCAGTTGCTCGATAGAAGTGCTCTTGAGATCCAGTCCAAGCTTCTCAGTGATCACTTGGCCGCCTGTCAGAGCAGCGATATCCTGCAGCATAGCTTCACGGCGGTCGCCGAATCCAGGAGCCTTAACCGCTACTGCATTGAACGTTCCGCGCAGCTTGTTCACGATCAGCATCGCCTGAGCTTCGCCTTCGATGTCTTCAGCGATGATTACCAGCGGACGCGCCTGTTGAACGATCTTCTCCAAGAGTGGAAGAATTTCTTGAGTGCTGCTGATTTTCTTGTCTGTAATCAGGATGTACGGGTTCTCCAGAACGGCTTCCATCTTGTCCGTATCGGTGATCATGTACGGGGAGATGTAACCACGGTCGAACTGCATACCTTCAACCACTTCAAGCTCTGTCAGGAATCCGCGGGATTCTTCAACGGTGATAACGCCGTCCTTGCCCACTTTTTCCATAGCTTCAGCAATCAGTTGGCCCACTTCTTCGTCAGCAGCGGAGATTGCAGCTACTTGTGCGATCGCTTGGGAATCCACAATCGGCTTAGCGATATTCTGCAGTTCAGCGACAGCAGCCTTCACTGCTTTGTCGATCCCTTTACGCATAACCATCGGGTTAGCGCCTGCAGTTACGTTCTTCAGACCTTCGCGGATCATAGCCTGAGCCAGAACCGTTGCAGTTGTAGTACCGTCACCAGCCACATCGTTAGTCTTGGTAGCTACTTCTTTAACGAGCTGTGCGCCCATGTTCTCGAAGGCATCTTCGAGTTCGATTTCCTTGGCGATGGTTACACCGTCATTCGTGATCAGCGGGCTGCCGAATTTCTTCTCCAGTACCACGTTGCGGCCTTTTGGACCCAGTGTAACTTTTACTGCATTTGCCAAAGCGTCAACCCCGCGCAGCATTGCACGGCGAGCATCTTCACTGAACTTAATTTCTTTTGCCATTGTATAGTTAACCTCCTAATATAATTTGTGAATGTATTCTGAATCTGAATTATGAGAGACGCTTAAGACTAGTCAAGAATAGCGTGAATGTCGCTTTCTTTCATAATCAGATATTCTTTGCCTTCGTATTTGATTTCAGTTCCGGCATATTTCGAGAAAAGCACACGGTCGCCTTCTTTCACTTCCAGCGCTACACGGACTCCGTCTTTCAAAGCTCCGCTGCCTACAGCGATAATAGTACCTTCTTGCGGCTTCTCTTTGGAAGAGTCCGGAAGCACGATCCCGAAAGAAGTGGTTTCCTGTTGCTCGCTTGGTTCTACCAATACGCGTTCACCTAGTGGTTTAATCATGAAAAAATAGCCTCCTTTGAAATTATGTGATTTGCCTTGAAAACATAGATTAAGCTGCGGGGATCTGCCGTCAGGGCGGCAATATAGCGGATCAGCATCTTGATAAGGGATGTTGCTCCGGCTATTCCCGGTTTTTTCGCAGCGTTAGCACTCAACCCTCTGTAGTGCTAACAACAATTTTTATGATACTCAACTTGAAGGCGAATTTCAAGTCCTTTTACGTAAAATCGTATTTGTTTTTGCCAAAATTATGGTTTCAGCGCTTGTCCGGCACACACTCTCCTACATTCTATCCAGCAAGGGGCATATTATGCCCCCTTCCCACTAATCTGCCTTCACATACCGCGACTCCCGCTTAGCGTCCTCAGCCAATTGCCTGCGGTAGACGAATGCGGACAGAAACACACTGAATTCATACAGCACCAGCAGCGGAATCGTCACCAGAAAGTCCGAGATGAAATCAGGCGGTGTAATGACCACGGCAATGAACACCAGCGCAAAATAAGCATACCGGCGCATCTTGCGCAGACGCAACGGATTCAGCACTCTAAGCTTGGTCAGGAACATGACAATCAGCGGCAGCTCGAAGAGCAGGGCCAGCGGAATCACCAGGCTGAACAGGAAGTTGAAGTATTCAGCGATGCCGTAGGTCTCCTCAAGCCCCATGCTCCGCGTAATCGAGATGGTGAAGGATAAGGCCATAGGGAACACTATGTAATAGGCAAAAGCAATACCGGCAATAAACAACACAAACACATAAGGCACATAACGCAGGGCAGCGCTCCGCTCCACAGGCCGCAGGCCGGGGCTGATGAACGCCCATAGCTGGAAGACGATAAACGGCACGGAGAAGACCAGCGAAACCGCCATAGCGATCTTCATATACATCCCGATTCCATCCCAGAAGGAGAACGCATGCAGGACGAAGCCCTGCGCAGCATCGGCGCTGATCAGGTACAGATAGATTGGCTTGGCGACGAATAAGCCGAGCACAAGTCCTGCTACGAACACGATCAGCACGTAGATAAGACGTCTGCGCAGCTCCGTCAGATGATCGACGAGGGACATTTCTTCCGCTTCCAGAGACATGACTGACACCACCCGGATTGACATTTTTTCATCTTCAAAAAAAGGGCGCCGCCCCGGTCTAAAGCAGACCTGGGAAAGACGCCCTGCGTGGGAACCTTAAAATTATTCCGGCAGACGGCGGTCCTGCGGAAGTTCTGCTGCTGCCGTCTGCGCAGCCGCAGGGGCAACAGTCTCGCTCCGCTTGGCCGCTTCCGGCTCGTTCACAATCTCCCGAGCACCGTCCTTGAATTCACGGAAGGTACGCCCGACTGCCCGCCCCAGCTCAGGAAGCTTATTGGGACCGAAGAGCAGCAATGCCAAGATAACCAACAAGATAATTCCGGGTGTGCCAATACCACCTAACATACCGGTTTCCTCCCATCCTTCTGTCCGTTCATGACAATAGTTAACGATAAAATAATAATACCATAACTTATATCACACATCCATTGTGTATCCTGAACGATTTAGACAAAAGTGAAGAGAGCAGAGTCCGATTACTGACGGTATTGTCCCGTAACCATTAGCAGAGCTTCCGGAAGCTGATCCATAATCGCCGCCAGATTCTCATGTACCCCCTTCGGGGTACCGGGCAGATTGACAATCAGAGTTCTTCCGCGGATGCCGCAGATTCCCCGGAACAGCATAGCTGCGCGGTTCTTCTGCATCACCGTACTGCGCATCGCCTCGGAGAGTCCGGGCACTTCGCGTTCAATGACCCGCCGCGTCGCTTCCGGCGTAACATCGCGGATGGCCAGATCGGTTCCGCCGGTTGTCAGCACCAGATCCGCCTGGAAATAATCCGTAAGCTCAATCAATGCAGCAATAATCTCATCCTGCTCATCAGGCACGATCCGGTATTCAATGATCTCGCCGCCCAGCTCCTCCTCCACCAGCTCCCGAATCACCTGGGCGCTCGTGTCTTCCCGTTCGCCCCTGGCCCCTTTATCGCTGGCCGTCAGGATTGCTGTTTTCCACGCCATAGGTTGTCCCTCCCTCTCTATGTACTATGTATATCCGGCTGCTGAAGCAGCTGCCGCTGCGCCTTCGGCTGTATCATTCCCTGCTGCTGCTCTATTCTGCTTCCAGCGCGTAATCCCCATTCTTGCCGCCGCTCTTGGACACCAGCATCGTAGGTCCGATAATCATGTCCTTCTGCAGCGCCTTGCACATATCATATACGGTCAGCGCCGCTGCCGATACGGCAGTCAGCGCCTCCATCTCCACCCCGGTCTTGCCGGTAGTGCTGACGGTTGCTTCTATATATAGTTCATCTTTGTTGTTATCCATGAAGCGGATATCCACTCCGGTAAGCGGCAGCGGGTGGCACATGGGAATCCAGCTTGCGGTCTGCTTCGCCGCCATGATTCCTGCAACCTGAGCTACCGCTAGCACATCGCCCTTGCGGACCGTTCCCGCCTTAATGGCGCTCAGCGTCTCCGGGGCCATATGCACCTGGCTTCTGGCTGCCGCTGTCCGCCTGGTAACTTCCTTGTCGCTCACATCCACCATGCGGGCTCTGCCCTGCTCGTTGAAATGAGTTAATTCCATGCAGCCCTCTCCTTCCGGCAATCCATGATGCCGTTCTCCGTAATCAGCAGATCCATTAAGGCATCATGCTCCTCAAGCGGTACTTCCGGTACCAGCTGGAGGCCGTAGGCCAGACCAATCCACATAGGCTTGGCAGCCGTACCGGGGACTCCGGCCTCCAGGGCAGTGCGCAAGCGGTCATAATAACCGCGTCCGTAGCCGAGGCGGCCGCCCCGCCGGTCAAAGGCCAGTCCGGGCACGAAGATGACCTCCGGGCAGCCGGTTCCACGTCCTGCTTGCGCGAGGGCTCCGGCAAGAGCAGCACTCCCGGCTGGCGGCTCCATGATCCCGTAGGTTCCAGGGACAAGCTCATCCCAGGAGCTTACCTGGTGAAGGCTTAAGTCCCCGCTCTCCCGGTTAACGCGGGGAAGCAGCACCTTATGCCCTTCCGCCCATGCCGCCGTAAGAAGCGGACGGCAGTCCAACTCGGAGCGAAACGGCGCATACGCAAGCAGTGAAGCTGCGCCTTCCTGTGAGAACCAGCTCCAGGCATGGGCGCACACCCGGGCGGATAACAGCTCCCGCTGCTCCACGGGCAAGGCATCGCGGAGCGCGGTATTCCCGGTGCGAAGCTCGCGCTTCCGCCCGGCAAGCTGCATGCTGTGCTCCTGCATAGGCAGCCTCCTCCTTCACTTGTTCCTAGCTTATCATAGTTTGTAAGCTCAGTTTACCACTCTTCTCACCGGTTCGCCAAGGTTGATTCATTCCCCTTGTTAGAAGAATGAACCTCGCACGCCCCACCTTTTTCATGTAAACTGGAGAATAAGATTAGACAATCGCCTGGGCGCAAGCCGCCGGGGCCAATTTGCAAGGGCGGAGGTTTCATCAGAATGCTTCTTCAAGCGACAGGAATTACGAAATCATACGGTATACAAAGCGTGCTGGACGGCATTAGCCTAATGGTGAACGAGAGGGAGAGAGTCGGGCTGGTTGGCGTCAACGGGGCAGGCAAATCGACCTTTCTGCAGATTCTCGCGGGTGAGATGTCTTATGACAGCGGACAAATTCATAAGTCTAAAGAGACTACGATTGGCTATCTGGCCCAGAACAGCGGCCTGCAGTCGGATAACACCATACAGGAAGAGATGCTCGCGGTATTTGCGCCGCTGCTGGAGGCAGAGGCCGAGCTGCGGCAGCTGGAGACGGATATCGCCGATCCGGCACTTGCCGAAGATCCGAAGCGTTATGAGGATCTGCTGGAGCGCTATGCCAGACGCTCCGACTGGTTCAAGGATCACGGCGGCTATGAGATCAATACGCGTATCCGCAGCGTGCTGCATGGGATGGGCTTCGGAGAGTTCGCACCGGATACTCCGATCTCAACGTTAAGCGGAGGCCAGAAGACACGTCTGGCACTGGCCCGCATTCTGCTTCAAGCCCCTGATCTGCTCATGCTCGATGAGCCGACCAACCATCTGGACATTGAGACGCTCACCTGGCTGGAGGATTATTTGCGCGGCTACGCAGGCGGTATTCTGGTCGTATCCCATGACCGGTATTTCCTCGACCGCCTGGTGACGACCATTGTGGAGATTGAGCGGCACCAATCGCGCAGATACACAGGTAACTACAGCCGTTATATGGAGCTGAAGGCTGCGGAATACGAGATTCGTATGAAGCAGTATGAGAAGCAGCAGGACGAAATTTCGCGGATGGAGGATTTCGTGCAGCGCAACATTGTCCGGGCCTCCACCACCAAGCGGGCACAGAGCCGCCGCAAGGCGCTCGACAAAATGGAGCGCATCGACAAGCCACTGGGCGACCTGAAGAAGGCCAGCTTCTCCTTCGAGCCTGACTTCATGTCCGGCAAGGAAGTGCTGCAGGTCCGGGAGGTCGCAGTCTCTTTCAGTCCTGAGGCTGCACCGCTCTTCCGCAATGCCTCCTTCGAGCTGCGGCGCGGCGAGACAGCGGCGCTGATCGGACCAAACGGGATCGGGAAGTCCACACTGCTGCAATGCATGACTGGCACCCGCGAGCCTTCCCGCGGAACCGTGAACTGGGGAACCAAGGTGAAGATCGCCTACTACGACCAGGAGCAGACCCGGCTGAATCCGCGCAATACTGTGCTGGAGGAGCTGTGGAGTGAATATCCGATGCTGGAGGAAGCCAGAATCCGTACGATTCTCGGCAACTTCTTGTTCAGCGGCGAGGATGTGCTTAAGAAGGTAGCTGCGCTGAGCGGCGGCGAGAAGGCCCGGGTGGCCCTGTCCAAGCTAATGCTTCGCGGAGCCAATATGCTGATTCTCGATGAGCCTACCAACCATTTGGATCTCGTCAGCCGTGAGGTGCTCGAATCGGCCCTGATCGATTTTGAAGGCACCCTGCTGTTCATTTCCCATGACCGTTATTTCCTCAACAAGATGGCTGAACGGGTACTGGAGCTGCACCCGGACGGAATTGATCAGTATTTGGGCAATTATGACGACTATATCGAGAAAAAGCTCGAGCTCAAGGCGATTGCCGAAGAGGAAGCCGAGCTTGCCGCCGCCAAGTCCTCCCGCAGTGCCGACAACGAAGCGGTATCCGCCGAGAAAGGAAGCTCCCTCTCCTATGAGGCGGAGAAGCAGGCCAAACGCGAGGAGCGGAACCGCCAGCGCCGCATCTCCGAACTGGAGGAGAATATCGCGAAGCTGGAGGAAGCCATCGCAGGGATTGAGCATGAAATGACTAAGCCTGAGGTGTATCAGGATTATATGGCGCTTCAGGAGCAGGAAAGTGAGCTTAAGGACAAAAAACGCGAGCTGGGAGATTTATTTAGCGAATGGGAGAAACTGGCTGAGGAATAATGTAAAGGCGCATCAAAAAAAATTTTAACAGTTTCCAATTTGTTCAAATCTAGTTATCCACAGGCTCATCCACAGTTTCCGTGCATAACTATCGTCTAAAATTAGCCCTTCGGGGCTTTTTTCATGCGTAAAATGGCTACTTTGCTTGTCAAGGACTTTTTATCCACCGAATTATCCACATTATCCACAATTCTCACAATTTTGTTTCATAGCATAACCTCCTGTTTATGGTGCTCGCAAAAAAGGCGTTATTGCTGATTTTACACGGTTTTTACACAACTCGTGCGGAATATGTGGATAACGTTGTCCACAGGTTGACAAATGCCGCAAGTGGCAAAAATCATGTTAGGTTTAGGCGATGTGTACGTTCACTTGTGCGCCATCCGGCCCACGCTCCCAGGCAACGCCGAATGTGGTCGGTTTTTCGACTACATTTGGCTCGCGTACCCTCATTCGGCGCATTGTGGCCGGTTTTTCGACTACATTTGGTTCGCGTACCCTCATCCGGTGTATTGTGGTCGGTTTTTCGACTACAATTGGCTCGCGTACCCTCATCCGGCGCATTGTGGTCGGTTTTTCGACTACATTTGGCTCGCGCACCCTCATCCGGCGCATTGTGGTCGGTTTTTCGACTACATTTGGTTCGCGTACCCTCATCCGGTGTATTGTGGTCGGTTTTTCGACCACATTTGGCTCGCGTACCCTCATCCGGCGCATTGTGGTCGGTTTTTCGACTACAATGGGCTCGGAAGCCGTCGCGGCATATAATGTGTTCGGTTTTTCGACTACAATCGGCCATACGCCGCTTTGCCACCCCTGACAGCAAAAATGCCCCTGCCGATGTCGGTGACATGGCAGAGGCATCCGGTCCTTGAAAAGCGTTGAACCCGCGCCGGTAACTTCGCTCTGTTCTTGGGTCTCTAGCTTTTTAGCTATTCACCGCCGAGCCGGGAGAGGGCATCTCCGATTCCGACAGCAGTGCCGCATTACAAGCGGCGATGTAAGCAATGCCTGCGGCCATCACGATATCGTGATGGATGGCCGTGCCCCGGAACTTGGTGTCCTTCCACTCCACCATGACGGCGGCCTCGGCCTGGGCATTCCCGCCGCTGCCGAGGGAATGCAGCTCCAGCCCGTCGAAGCGGATATCCTCGGCAATCCCTTGCCCTATAGCGGCAATGATTGCTTCCAGCGGACCGTCTCCGGTGCTGGTCTGGGTCGTCTCTGCGCCGCTCTGCAGATGGCGCACTGTCACTGCGGCCACGCGGCGCGGCGCGCTGCCGGCCAGGACCTGGACCTCGCCGAGCGCATAGATCTGCGCCTGCTGTCCTGTGGTGCTGCTGACCATCCGCAGCAGCTCATCATCGCTGACAGCCTTCTGGCGGTCAGCCGTCTCCTTGAAGGATTCGTAGAGCGCGTCCAGCTCCGCCGAATCCAGGGCAATGCCGTACTTCGCAGCGCGGTCCTTCAGCGCATGCCTGCCGGAATGCTTGCCGAGGATAATCATGCTGCGCGGGATGCCCAGCCGCTCCGGGTCCATAATCTCGTAGGTGCTGCGGTCCTTCAGCAGGCCGTCCTGATGGATGCCGGATTCATGCTGGAAGGCATTGCGCCCGACCACCGGCTTGTTGAAGGCAATCGGGAAATGCATCGCCCCGCTGATCATCCGTGAGGTGTCATACAGCTTATCCAGCACGATTCCAGTCTCGGCGCCGATAGAGTCTCCGCGTGTCTCCAGCGCCATGACCAGCTCCTCCAGCGCACAGTTGCCGGTCCGCTCGCCCACTCCGTTGACCGTAACCTCAATCTGTGTGGCGCCGCCTTCAATGGCCGCCAGGCTGTTCGCTACGGCGAGGCCCAGATCGTTGTGGCAGTGGGCGCTGTAGATGACCTTGTCTCCGCCCCTGGCCCCAAGCCGCACACGCCGGAACATCTCTCCGTATTCCTGAGGCAGCGCATAACCTACCGTATCCGGCAGATTGATAATCGAAGCGCCCTCTTCAATCACCGCCTCGACCATCTCGATCAGATCGTCGATGCCCGTCCGCGCAGCGTCCATTGCAGTGAACTCTACCACATCGCAGAACTGGCGGGCATAAGCCGTCATCTCTCTGGCAACCGCTACAACCTCAGGGCGGCTCATGCGCAGCTGATGTCGCAGATGGATGTCGGAGGAGGAGATGAACAGATGAATCCGCCGCCGCGCGGCATCCCGGGTGGCCCGTACAGCAGCATCGATATCCCCCTTGACTGCACGTGCGAAGCCGCAGATCTCCACGCCCTGAATGTTACGGGAGATCGTCTCCACCGCAGCGAAATCCCCCGGACTGGATACAGGGAATCCCGGCTCCATGACATCCACTCTCAGGTCCGCCAGCTTGCCGGCCAGAATAATCTTTTGCTCAGGGGTAAGACTGGCTCCCGGGGCCTGCTCCCCGTCACGCAGCGTCGTGTCAAAAATCTGAATTCGTTTCTTTACCGGAATAATCATTGTAATTCCTCCTCAAATTAGGTTTATCTAATGGAGGGCTGCCTCCTAAAAAGCACAAAGACCCCCCGTCTCTTATAAAGAGACGGGGGGTCAGCCCTCCGCGGTACCACTCTTTTTGACGCATAGGCTCCCTGATGTCAGAAGTCCCGGCTGCGTCCAGCTTAGATCAGATCTCCCAGCTCCGATAGCGGAAGCTATAAAGATCTGAAGGGTCCGGTAACGGGGACATCCGTAGCAGCGTACCTGTAGCTCTTTCCGCCGCTCCGCTCACGGGCGAGATTCGCCGGTCTCTGGTGTCTGCGTCGCACCTCCCCGCAGCTCTCTGTTCACCTTAGCCGTCTACTGCTCCCGATCCTTGCGTGTCATTCCTATATAACTTCTCACAAAATGTGCACAAAAAAAGCCTGCCGTCTCATTCAAGAGACGACAGGCTGTTCACTGTCGCGGTACCACTCTTGTTGATATCCGAAACCGCTAACCTTCCAGCTGTTCTGCGATACCCACTCCATGTCTGCAAGGTTCCCGGAATGTTCCCACTCCGCCAAGCCTTGACTGACCACCCTCTCACGGAGGTTAACCGTAACGGTGTACCTAAGGTTGCCGGATTACATCCTGTACCGGCCAGCGCTCCTGTTCAAAGAGCTCCCTGCTTCCACCGCTCCGCTCCCGGACGAGTTCAGGTCTCCATCGACTGCGTCGCACCTTCCCGCAGCTCTCTTATCCCGGAGTGACCTTACTGCTTCCGATCATTGCGTTTGTTCAAATATAAGATGATTGAATTGAAATGATTATACCCGGCGGCATCTGCAAAAGTCAATAGGCAGATACCGACCATTTCTCCAGCGAATAGCCGGGGTCGGCGACCATATCCAGCGGAATCCCGCCTTCATGTCTCCATTTCACGTAAGCTGCGGCACCAATCATCGCCGCATTATCCGTGCAATACACGGGAGGAGGGATAACCAGCTCAATCCCCTCTATTCCGCAGCGCCGGATCAGGGCTTCGCGCAGCCCCTTGTTCGCCGCTACCCCTCCGCAGAGCAGAAGCTGCTCCGCGTGGTATTCACGGACGGCACGGATCGCCTTCTCGACCAGCACTTCAACTACGGATTCCTGGAAGCCGCGCGCAATGCCCGCGACATCCGGCACAAGCCCCTTCATCTTACTCTGATTCACCGCGTTCAGCACCGCAGACTTCAGACCGCTGAAGCTGAAGTCATACGAGCCCGGCTCCAGCCACACACGCGGCAGAGCGAAGGCTTCCTCCGCTTCATGCGCCAGCTTGTCCACATGCGGCCCTCCCGGATAAGGGAAGCCCAGGGCCCGCGCCACTTTGTCGTACGCTTCGCCGACGGCATCGTCACGGGTGCGCCCGATGATCCGGAAAGCTCCTTCCCGCTCCATATGCACCAGCTCCGTATGCCCCCCTGACACCACCAGCGTCATGCCCGGATACTTCAATTCCTTGACCAGCCGGTTAGCATAGATATGACCGGCAATATGATGCGTGCCGATGAGCGGCTTGCCCCAGGCCAGCGCCAGGCTTTTGGCAGCCACGACTCCGACCAGCAGCGCCCCCACCAGTCCCGGACCCTGCGTTACCGCCACTGCCGTCAGCTCCTGCGGACGTACGCCTGCCGCGCTTAAGGCTTCTTCAATAACCAGCGTAATCACTTCGACATGCTTGCGGGAGGCCACTTCAGGCACCACACCTCCGAATGCCCGATGGGTCTCAATCTGGCTGGAGATGATGTTGGACAACACCTCACAGCCATCCTTCACTACAGCTACAGAGGTCTCGTCACAGCTGGTTTCAATCGCCAGAATCAATACAGGCTCCCTTGCGCCCGTGTCTGTCTTCATTTCAAGTCCACGCTTCCTTCCGTTACAGCTTGCTCCCCGTACTCCGGCAGATCGGCCCACATGATGAGCGCATCCTCGCGGTTGTCCGAATAATAGCCCTTGCGGGTACCCGCAGGCTTGAAGCCTTTTTTGCGGTATAAATTCTGGGCCACCTCATTGGAGACCCGTACTTCAAGCGTGATCGACTGCATGCCGAGATAAGCCGCCGTCTTCATCAGCTCGTCTAGGAGCCGCTCGCCCCATTTACGTCCCCGGTATGCCTCCAGCAGTGCAATATTGGTAACATGCGCCTCATCAACAATCGCCCACATTCCCGCGTAGCCGATAATATGCCCTGCCAGCTCCATTACCATATATTTTGCAAAATGATTGTGGGTCAGCTCGTTGCGGAAGGCTTCCTCTGTCCAAGGCATGGTGAAGGCCTCCCGTTCAATCACAAGAATCGCAGGCACATCCTCCAGCCGCATCAGGCGAAAAACAAGCTCAGTCTCCTGAGCTGGTCTACGTTCCGGTTCGATCATCGTGTATTCAGGCTCCCTTCGCTGCTGCGGCGCAAATTCGCCTCCGCCTCTGACAGCTGCGTATAATTGGGAATCAGCGTATGCAAATCTCCACTCTCTTCGTAGAGACCCGCTTCCGCCAGAAATCCAGTCCAGCGTCCTTCCAGCTCATAAGGCACTGCCTGGACGTTGGCAGCTTCCATCAGCGGAGCCAGCATGTCCACACTTCCGTGCAGCGCCGTCTCGCCTACGAACCACAGTGTGTCCGGCAGATTGCCCTCAGCTGCGGCTTCCTTCAGCCGTACCGCCAGCTCCTGCACCCAGTCGGCCATCAGCCTGATGGCATCCGGCGCCAGCCGCCGGGGAGGCTTGTCCCCGTCCGCGGCGAATACAGCGGTGTATGCCTGTCCCCGCCGGGCATCGATCAGCGGAATGATCCAGTCTGTTCCTGCCGTGCCGTTCGGGGACGTTATGGAGCCTTGCTTCTGCTGCGCAGAAGCCGCATGGTATCCGCCCCAGGCCAGCGCATGCAGGCTGGATACACCGGTAACCGGTACGTTCCAGGCCCAGGCCAGCGTCTTGGCTGCAGTCACAGCGATCCGTGTTCCGGTATAGGAGCCCGGGCCGATCCCGACCGAGATTCCGCCGATTCTTTCGGCCGTAGTGGCAGACGCCTGAAGTGCCTGCTCAATAATAGGCAGCAGATGAACCGAATGGTTCCGCTCCCCGGAAGCATTAATCTCATGCAACAGCTCCCCGCCGCCAGTCACGGCCACTCCCAGAACTGCCGTTGATGTATCCAGCGCCAAAAACCGCTTACGCGGCTCATTATTCGAGTTCGTCATGTTTCTTTACCCCACTTCTGGATCAGCATCCGGCACACTTCGCCGTAAGGCTCTCCGATTCCGGTCACCGTAATCTCCCGTTCATCCGGGCCGGCGGTCTTCAGCTCTATATGGAGATGCCGCGGCGGCATCAGATCAGCAATGATTCGGCTCCATTCCACCAGACACACACCCTGACCGTAGAAATACTCTTCCAGTCCCAGCTCGTCCGCTTCCTGCAGCGATATCCGGTATACATCCATATGATACAGCGGCAGACGTCCTTCATACTCTTTGATAATGGTAAAAGTAGGACTATTTACAATACCTTCCACACCCAAATGGCGTGCATAGCACTGCGAGAACGCTGTTTTGCCCGCACCTAGATCCCCGTCAAGTCCGATAACCATCCCCGCCGATGACGCGGCAGCAATGGCGGCGGCAAGTGCCTCCGTATCCTGAAGGCTGAATGAACGGGTTGTAAACACCGTTTGTGTATTATTGTCCAAAGCTGCAACTACCACCTTTTTGAAGATCCCTTAACAGTTAACAATACTTTTAATTATATCGGTATGCTACTTGCACCGCAACAGCCTGTCAGTCCGTTGAGAACGCCGGAGCCGCCGCAGGCTTCCCCGGATGCCGGGAGAACAGGCTATGCAGCACCATACCACCAATAATGACCGCAATCCCCGCCCATGACAGGAGGGATGGCAGCGGCGAGGCCAGCAGGAGCATCTCCCCCAGCAAGGCGAACAGCACCTCCAGTGACTGGGTCGCTTCCACGGCTGCCAGACTGCTCATGCTATCCCGGACCAGATCGGTAGCCCGGAAAAACAACACCGTAGCCACAATTCCCGAACTGAGTGCAACAATGACTGATTGTCCTATTTGCGGGGAGGAGGGCAGGCCTGTATCTGTCATACCATACAGAGCGACAGCCAGCCAGAAGGGCAGGCTGGCAAGCGTCATGCCAAGAATCCGCTGGAACACATCCAGCTGGCCGCCGCACAGCTCCATCATCTTACGGTTGCCGAGCGGATAAGCGAAGGAAGCGATAAGTACCGGGACAATGCCGAGCAGGACCTGGGATGGGGCAAGCTGCCGCGCCTGCTCCACTTGCAGCAGCGCTACTCCGGCGAGAATAATCAGGGAGAGGAGCAGCCCGCGCAGCGGGATTTTACCTCTTATGTATACTTGTCCTCCCGGTCCGCTGACCCATTCTCCGAAGAACGGAGCCAGCAGCGAACCGGAGATAATCGTGATCTGCCACGTTCCAGCCGTCAGCCAGCCCGGTGCATAGGCAGCGGCGAAGCAGATGGGCGCGTAGAACAAGCCGAACCCGACAGTTCCCCACAGCAGCCAGGCTCCAGGCCGTTCTCTCATCGCAGCCAGCAGCGGCTTCAGCCTCCCTCTTCCGGCCACAATCGCCAGCAGCAGCGGGAGCGTGAACAAGTACCGCAGCGAGGCGCTCCACGCCCAGCTTCCTCCCGCAAGCTCCATCCTCCGGTTCAGCACAAACGTCACCGCAAAAAACAGCGCCGAGCACACACCCAGCAATATCGGACGCACTTCCATCATCTCTTTTCGTCAAAATTCTTCTCCCAAATATAGGGCTCACCACGCCCGGCGTCAATATCTGTGTCAGCTATTATTAGAGGCTACGGCTCCACGCCCGGCCCTGAGCATAACGTGTGTAGGAGGTCAGGCCACACAAAAAGCAGGAGACTCCCGCGATGGTGTCACCGCCAAGAGAACGCCTGCTCTAATTAGTATTTTACCTGGATACCTACCAGGACTTATTGTGCTGACCCGCTACTTCCTCTGTTCCTCCAGCCGCTCAACACCAACAGTCTGTGTATTCGTCGGCCGGGAGCCTACCTGAACCGTTGCCATACCGTTATCCGAATCTACATGCTCAATCCAGACCGGCTCACCGTCGAGATGCACCGCAATCTTGTCCTTGGAAGCGTAAATATCCTGCGCCCGTGTTATATCCATTCTTTTCTTGCCCCCTATTCCTCTTCATCTTCCACCGGAAGCTCCCCGATTGTTGCATCAGCATCCAGCAGTACTGCGTCCTCGTCCAGTCCGGCATCCTTCGGATCGGCAATAATATTGTCCCAATTGACCGCCTCAGCCGGAATATCCTGCTCGGATAACGCATCGCTCCAGTGATAGTGCTCCTTGTCCATAATGCCTCCTCTTCTCGCTTTGGGTCTGTGCAAGCTGAGCAGCATTTATTTTTTCCCATGACTCTCAAAACATGCATCCGGCTAGAAAAAGCCCTTCCTCCCCATACTAAGCCATACCACATCCCATCAGGAGGCGATTCTCATGCATACCGTTTGGAAAGGAGCCATCAGCTTCGGGCTTGTGCATGTTCCGGTCAAGATGTTCTCCGCTACGGAGGATAAAGACATCTCGCTGCGCTACATCCACAAAGAATGCGGCAGTCCGCTGTCTTATGTACGTAAATGTCCTGTCTGTGACAAGGAAGTCACCTGGGAGGAGATCGGCAAGGGGTACGAATATGAGAAGGGCAAGTTTGTTTTGTTCGACAAGGAGGAGCTGGATCAGCTAAGCGAGGAGAGCAGTAAGAGCATCACCATACTGGATTTCGTGGATTTGACGGAGATTGACCCGATTTATTTCCAGAAGACCTACTATTTATCGCCAGACCAGGCAGGCGCCAATGCTTACCGTTTGCTGATGGAGGCGATGCGTCAGACCGGGAAGATCGGTATTGCCAAGATCTCCATCCGCTCCAAAAGCAGTCTGGCCGCCATCCGCGTCCTGGCGGACTGCTTGGCGATTGAAACGATCTATTACCCGGACGAGGTCCGTCCGGTATCGCAGGTTCCCGGCCTGCCGGAGCCGGGCAGCGTGAACGACAAAGAGCTGGATATGGCCAAGCTGCTGATCTCACAGCTGTCCACCCCGTTCGAGCCTGCCAAATACACCGATGATTACCGCCAGCGGATGCTTGATCTGATTACACATAAGATTGCAGGCGAAGAGTTCCATATTGCTCCGGCCCGCCAGGAGAACAATGTTATCGATCTGATGGCTGCCCTGCAGGCCAGTATCGAGGCTGTGCAGCATATTCCTTCCGATCCCGGACCGGCTAAGGGAGGCAGCGGGGCTAAGCCAAGGACAGCCGCCGGTGCGAAGAAACGTCCGGCCAAGGCCACTGCCGCAGGGACTTCAACCGATACAGCCGCCGCTCCGGTTGTAGATGAAGCTACCGGACCAATTCCGGTGATTGCCCCGAAGCCGAAGCGCCGGAGCGCGAAGAGCAAGGGAACCGGTGCCTAGAGGCCGGGCGTCTGCACCCGCCGCCAGGCTGGACAGCTCCCTTCAGCTTAAGACCATCACTCCGTTTGAGCCTGTACTGGCCTCTGTGCTTCCTAGCGGAGAACAGTGGATCGCCCAGATCAAATGGGACGGCGTGCGGATGATCTCCTATTACGACGGGAGCCATGCTGAACTGATTAACCGCCGTGGCAATCGGCGCACGCTCCAATATCCTGAGCTGGCCGAACCAGGAAGCTATTGCCGGGCAGGCTCCTTCATTCTGGATGGCGAGATCATTGCACTCAGCGACGGCAAGCCCTCCTTCCATGAGGTCATGCGGCGGGACAGCCTGAAGAACGAGGCGGCGATCCGGGCAGTGCAGCCGCAGGTTCCGGTGCTGTATATGGTTTTTGATATGCTGTATTGTGACGGCATCTGGCTGCTGGATGAACCGCTGTCCCGGCGGCAGGAGCTGCTGAAGGAGATGCTGCTGCCCCATCCCCATGTGCAGCAGGTGCCGAGCTACCCCGATCCCGTCCAGTTGCTCGCTGCGGCGCGGCAGGGCAGTCTGGAGGGGATCGTCTGCAAGGATCTGGACAGCGCTTATGCGCCGGGCGGCAAGGACAAGCGCTGGCAGAAGCTCAAGATCATCTCCGATGTCACCGCTGTCGCCGGGGGCGTCACCTTCCGGGACGGCATCGTGAATGCGCTGCTGTTCGGCCTGTATGATGATGCCGGCAGGCTGCATTATATCGGACATGCCGGAGCAGGCAGAATGACCGTCCAGGACTGGCGGACACTGACCGGACGGATTCCGGGACTTGTCACAGAGCATATGCCGTTTGCCGCACTCCCGCAGCGAAGCTCAGGCTCCGTTTGGATTAAGCCTGAGCTGGTGTTTAAGCTGCATTTTCTGGAATGGAATCCCTCCGGCACCTTCCGCCAGCCTGTGATTCAGGCTCAGGTCGATCTGCCCGCCCATTACTGTTCTTTAAGCCAGAGAGGGTTCTAGCTGCCTATTGGGGAGTAAGGCTTCCGGCAAGTTTCAGCAGTTCAGCCTTACTCTGCACAGTGTTCCGGGTATCCGTTAATGTGTACTCTCTGCTGCCGTCCGCACTGCTCATTATGGTCGGTTTTTCGCATACAAAGAAGGTGTCCCTGCCTATGCCGGCTTCTGGAACACCCTCACTCAACGCCTTATCTCTTCAACGCTGAACCATCCCGGCGGCAAGGCTCTCCCATTGCTCCCGGGTCAACCGCTTATCCGGCGGGTCCGTCATCAAAGCAAGCCCTCCATAGGCGTTATCATACCAATACAGTCTGCTTACTGAACTTCCGTTCTCTTCTCCAGCGCCTGCCCCCGGAATGAACAGCAGCTCCTTATCCTCGTAGGTCCATAGTTCAGCCGTTTGGCCGGGGGATACGTGAATTTGCGAAGGACCGGTTGTTGCTGCGTTATTCCAGAATAACTGAAGCTTCAGCTGCTGGCTGCCATCCCGATAGATCACCTCGGCGCTTGCGATATTCTCCAAGGGCCATAAAGTTGCAGCCAGCGGATTCCCGTCCGGAGCAGCTTCCGTTTTGGCCTTCAATGCCTCCAGTGCCAGCCTATACTCCGGCTCAAACGCAGAGGGGGTTTTGGCGAACAGCCGGCCCTCCGCAAACTGTAACCCGCCTATTCGCTCAGGCGGCAGTGCAAAGCTCCACTTGCCCGTTTGCTCCCGGGCGGCTGACAGCTTCGCGTAGCTGGTATACGTAACCGTTCTGCTGGTGAAAAATAGCGGTTTTCCATACCCCAGCCCGTTCATCAATGCAATCAATTCACTGTCATTGACATAATAAGCTGCTGTCTCTCCCGGCTGTAAATCCGCTTGCGCCTGTTGTTCATATTGCTCCCTTAGCTTAAAGTAACGTTCCCGGGCGGAGCTAGAGCCAATGTAAGGCGTGTAGACCTTCGATTCAGCGTACCTAAGCTGCGCCACAACTCTGCCGCCGCTGTCCTTCAAGAACAGAGGCTGCCCCTCCGTCTGCCGGATGACCGCAAAGTCCGGGTGCAGCGCCTTCCCCGTAGTTTCCTGGTCTGTTCCATGGCGGAGAACGCTGAACCCAGCCAGCCCCAGCAGCGCAACCGCACAGAGTCCGGCGGCCAGCCTTCTGCCCCGCTGTACCGCAGGACGCAGCGAAGGTATCGGCTGCCTGGTCATCACAGGCCCTTGCCTAACCATTTCAGGCACCGCTTGCCCCGGTGAAGCTGGCGTTCCTCCGCCCTCTGATGCAAGCCGCTGTGCATGGATGACCCGTACCCGCTCCATAACGGATGACTTAACATCAATGCTGCCCGCTGCCTCACCTGCGCCCATTCGTCTTATCCTTTTTTCTTCAGCAGCGAAGTGCTCGTCCATTGTGGTTCGTCCCCTTCTCTTTGCGATTTCAGCAGGTTGGTGAGTTTAATAATCGTGCGCTGATATCTTTTTTTGACCGCATCCTGATTCTTGCCCAGAATCACGGCGATTTCGGCAAAGCTCTGCTCTTCAAAAACCCTCAGCAAAAGCAGGTTCCGCTCCTCCACCTTCAGCCGGGAAAGCGCTACAGCGAGCGGTTCATCGAACAGGAAGCGGTCCATCTGCTGCTCCGGGCTTTCCGCGTATTTCTGCGGCCGCAGCAGCAGCATCACCCGGCTCTGCCGCTGGCGCTGGCGGATAACCGCCAGGCAATGATGATAAGCGATTTTATACAGCCATGAAGAGAAGCTGACCAGCGGACGGTACTTGCCGATATTTTGATAGGCTTTGACCAGAATCTCCTGCACGGCATCCTCCGCCTCTGCCCCGCTGCCTAGCAGACGGCTGCAATAACGGTACATCGGCTGCTGAACAGCTTCAACGATCCGCCCGTACTGCTCCACGTCGCCGTTTTGAACCTTAACAACGAGGTGTTCCATTTCATCCAAAATCGTAAAACGCTCCTCTCTTCTAGCTAACACCCTTATAAGCACCTGCCCGGGCCAAAAGGGACATTTTGCGCAAAAAAGTGTGAACTGCCCTTATCCCGGACCGGAATCCCGACTGAAAACCGGCAGCACGGCAAATACTAGGCAGACATACACAAGCCTAAGGAGGGATGTCCCATGCCAGCGGCCACCAAAGGAACCATTACCGTAGACGGGCAGCAAATCAGCATCACCAATCCCGACAAACCGCTCTGGCCCGAGATGGGCATCACCAAGCAGATCTATCTGCAAAAGCTGGCGGCTCTCTCGCCCTACCTGCTGCGCTATTGCAAGGACAGGCTGCTCACGGTGATCCGCTATCCCCATGGCGTTCCGGGGATGTCCTTCTATCAGAAGAACGCCCCGGAGCCGCTGCCGGAATTCGTCCGCACGGCGGTGCAGGACAATATCACCTACATTGTGCTGCAGGGCCTGCCGGAGCTGCTCTGGCTGGGCAATCTGGCTGCGCTCGAATTCCATCCCTCCCTCCATTATGCCGGCAATACACTGCCCTGCGAATGGATGATTGATCTGGACCCTTCGCTTGAGGTCGAACCACGGATTATGGAAGCTGCTGCTGTGGTAGGGGAGGTGCTGAGATCGCTCGGACTGGACTCCGTTCCCAAAACCTCGGGAGCCACCGGAGTGCAGATCATTGTTCCGGTTAAGCCGGGGGTGACCTTCGATGAACTGCGCCGGATCGGGCATTTCGTAGGCCGTTATGTCACCGAGAAGCGGCCCGATCTCTTCACCCTGGAGCGTCTGAAGAAGCATCGCGGGGATAAAATATATTTCGATTATCTCCAGCATTACGGCGGCAAAACACTCGCTGCCCCGTACACCCCGCGCGCCCGGCCGCTGGCTACTGTCTCCACTCCCCTCCTGTGGGAGGAGGTTGAACGGGGCGTCAAGCCTACAGATTTCAACCTGCTGAATATAGAAGAGCGTCTCGGCCGGTTAGGAGATCTGATTGCCAAGGTTCCTCCTCAGCCGGTCGAAGCGATTATTGCCAAGCTGCCCTCAGGACAGCAATAAGCCCGCAAATGCCTTTCTCAGGCTGCGGGCTTATTCTTGCGTCCAGAATCAGGACGGAAGGTATTATTATATATGGGCATACGGCGCAACAAGTCAGGACCGCCGTATGGGTTACTCTGTCGTTCGTAAATATACCTTCCTTCGAAGCGTTCCGGCTGAACCGGTTACGCTAATGCTAATGAATTGCTTTTTTCTTGAAGCGGCCGCCCTTAACATCATGGATATTGCCGATCGCGATGAACGCGTCAGAATCCCAATCTTCTACGATAGACTTCAGCTTCGCTTCTTCCAGACGGGTAATGACAACAAAAATCACTTTCTTGTTATCGCCGGAGAATCCGCCCTCACCATCAAGATAAGTCACTCCGCGTCCCAGACGCTCCGTCAGAGCTTCGCCGATATCACGGAATTTATCACTGATAATCCATACCGACTTGGACTGGTCCAGACCTTCAAGTGTAATATCGATCAGTTTGAAAGCAATGTAATACGCAATGAGCGAGAACATCGCATTATTCCAGCCGAACACAAAGCCTGCGCCGGACAGGATGAACAGGTTGAAGAACATAACGACTTCCCCTACAGAGAACGGAAGCCTCTTGGATACAAGAATGGCTACAATCTCAGTACCATCGAGCGATCCGCCGTAACGGACAACGAGCCCGACCCCAACGCCGAGAATTACCCCTCCGAATACTGCTGCGAGCAGCGGCTCAACCGTAATGGGATGAACAGGATGGAGCAACTGGGTACCGATGGACATTACAATTACAGCAAATAGAGTAGATAAGGCAAATGTCTTACCGATCTGCTTATACCCGATAACCAGGAACGGCAGGTTAAGCAGGGTCAATAGAATACCGAGCGGTATATTGAAAATATGGGACAACATAATGGAAATACCGGTGATTCCGCCATCAATCAACTTATTGGGAACAAGAAAAATTTCAAGGGCAACAGACATCATGGCCGCTCCGATGACAATCATCACAATCCGCTGGGCCAGTCTTGCCGTCTTGAACACTCCAGACTTCTCCGGCTTCTTCTGTTCTTCACTCGTAAAGATATGTTGGCTTACAGTCATAGAACTCCCCCTATAAATAGTATATCTAAGAAGCTTACGAAAGCGAACGTACAGTCGTGCCTTCTCCCCTGTTCTTCTTATATTTCCATTATATCATAAAAGAAAGTCAAATAACGCATGTAAATTGATATAACCTTCGATAATCGATGATTCGGCCATCTTTTCTGTCATAATAGCGGAGATAAGAGCTGACACAGACTTTCTATGCGTTTGACATTACGGCTGCGCTCCCGGAACTTTTTCGGATCAATGAATTCACTCTGCTCCAGATCTCTGCTGAAGTCCTCAGCCAGCTCTGTAATTGTCTCCGGACGGAACAGCACCGCCGTCAGCTCGAAGTTGGAATAGAAGCTGCGCATGTCCAGATTGGCACTGCCGACGGTGGCCAGCAGGCTGTCGATAATCATTACCTTGGCATGCATGAACCCTCTGGTATAACGGTAAAATTTCACGCCGGCGTCCTGCAGATTCTCCAGATACGCCAGCGTGGCATAATAGACCAGCTTGTTATCCGGCTTCGCCGGGATAATAATCCTTACGTCCACACCGCTAAGGACTGCATTCTTCAGCGCCCTGCAAATCGCGGGGTCGGGGATGAAGTATGGTGAGGTCATCCAGATACGTTGCCTCGCGGCACAGATGGAAGCAAAATACATCTCCTGGGTGGCATCTATGCCCGCATCGGGACCGCTGGCGACAATCTGCACGGCTTCCCTTCCGCTACAGTCATGATCCGGAAAGAAGCGCGGATGGCTGAGAGCTTCACCGGCCGCCAGCCGCCAGTCCTTGAGAAACACATACTGCAGATGATAGACGGCATCCCCTTCAAGCCGCAGATGTGTATCCCGCCAGTAGCCCATTTCCGGATTTTTGCCCAGATAATCATCGCCGATGTTCATGCCTCCAGTGAATCCGGTCAGTCCGTCCACCACCAGGATCTTCCGGTGATTGCGGTAGTTGAACCGGCGGTCCGGCAGTGCAGTCAGCGGCGGCAGAAAAAAATAAACCTGCACTCCCGCGTTCTTCAGTGTATTCACAAAGCCCCGGCTAAGTTTATGGCTGCCCAGGCCATCGCACAGCAGGCGCACCCTCACCCCCTGGCGTACCTTGCGGATCATCAGCTCCTGGAACTGCCGGCCGATCCCGTCCTCCCGGAAAATATAAAATTCCATGTGGATATGCTCCTGCGCACCTTCCATCACCTCCAGCATGGACTTATACGCTGCCTGTGCGCTGGACAGCACTTCACACCGGTTGTGGCTTGTAACCGGACTGTCCGCCAGTTCAGAGAACAGATGCAGCAGCTCAGAGCGGTGTTCAAATCCGGGGTTGCCGGTATCCTCCGCCTGCTTGACCTTATGAATCTTGCCGGCAACATGAATACGGATTTCCCGCAGCAGGGAGACGCACCGGTTCACGAGCTTGCGGCTCTGCCAGTAATCGCGCCCCAGGAAATAGTAGAACAGCAGACCCAGCGGCGGGCAGCAGAAGGTAATACATATCCAGGCAAGCGCCCGCTGCGGACGGCGGAATTCGGAAGCGGTAATAATGGCAAGCTGCACAATAAAAAGACATAAGATCACGGCAAATATCCTCATTCCGGGCCTCCTGATCAACTGAATGAACTATTACTATCTCTGCGGGCATAGACAGCGCCTGCTAACTTTCATGAGGAATCTGCGGCGGCAGAAGCCTGCGCTTACTACAGGTTTTGCCTTAACTCTCCTTCTTTATTCAAGTAAACCGTTGTCATGTTCACCTTAGTTATGGAATACATAGAGTAGTAGGACGAATCGGATAAGCCCCCTGCACCCCGACAGATGATTTCAGTCAGTTCATACCCAGCGGCTGCCATGGCCGCAGTAAGGAGACGTTATGAAGAGTCAGCCAAGTCAGGAAAAGATTACGCTGCTCGTTATGCGTGAGGCCGGACGGCCTGTGAAGCAGCTGCAAATGTCAAAGCCCTTCGCTCTGGCGCTGCCTGCCGCGGCCGCGCTGTCCCTCTCCAGTCTGGTCACCTCCATGCATATCCATGCCTCCCGGTCCATCGCAGAGCTGGAGGCCGAAGCGGCCGCCTTATCGCTGACCAATATCCGCATGGAGCTGAAGGTTGCCGATAAGGATCAGGCGCTACAGCAGCTGCGCGGCCAGGTCAGCGAGCTCTCGGAGGAAGCGGAGAGCATTAAAGACAAGCTGAAGAGTGTGACTGAGCTGGAAGAGCAACTGCAATCACTGATCAACAAAGAAACCACCTCTTCTGCTGCCGGTAGCGGTTCTAGTGCGGCTATCCGCACTGAAAATGCTGGCTCCAAGACCTACAGCGCGGATACGTCAACCTCAGCAACTTCCTTCAAAGGCAGCCAGCCGGTAGTGGCAGATTTGCCTGATACCGGAGCAGGAACCGCAGCCGCCGGAAGCTATGGCAAGGTCAGCCGGTTAAGCGCCGGCCCGTTCATCCGGGAACAGCCGGAAGCTCTCTCTGCCGCCGTATCGCCTGCCGTCAACTTCCGGATCAGGGCTGCTGCTACAGCACTGAACCCGACTGCCAATCCGCAGGTCGGCGGTGAATATGTCGCCGTCTATGAGAATGATCCGCAGCGGCTGGTTGAGGAGACAAAGGACGACTTCGAGGAGATCCACAGCATCATGGATGAGATGATCAGCAGTATCTCAAGCACGATTACACAGGCCGAGAAGGCACACAAGACAAGAGCGGAGTTTCAGGCAAAACAAGCCCAGGAGAAGCAAGCCCGGCTGGCACGGGCCGTGATGTGGCCTACCGGCTCGAAGGTCATTACCTCCAGCTTCGGTTACCGCTCCGATCCTTTCAAGGGCGTCTCTGCTTATCATTCCGGGATTGATATTGCCGGAAATATCGGAGATGCAGTATACGCAGCACTGGGCGGCGTAGTTACCTCTGCAGAACAAATGGGAGCCCGGGGCAAATACATCATCATCAAGCATGACAATGGACTGGAGACCTGGTACATGCATTTGAACCAGATGATAGTCACCCCCGGTGAGCGGGTCGGCAAAGGGGAGCAGATCGGCATGCTGGGCAGCACCGGGCGCAGCACGGGCCCCCATCTGCATTTTCAGGTCGTGAAGCAGAACAAGCCGGTGAATCCGCTCAATTATGTTAAGCCTTCATAATATTAAGAATATAAGGAGGAATGCGGGAATGTGGAATAGACGTGGACCGGGTGCTTCACCCAAGTCAACCGACTCGCTGATCGGCCATGGCGGCACGCTCGAAGGGAAAGTGCATTGCGATACGAACCTGCGGATTGAAGGGAATTTCAGCGGGGAGATTCTGTGTGAGGGTACAGTGACGGTTGGTGAACAAGGCACCGTCCACTCCAGCATTGAGGCGCAGGAGATCATTATCGCCGGCAAGGTCTATGGAGACGTAACCGCCCAGCGGAAGCTCATTCTCACCGGAACAGGACAACTGCATGGTAACATTGCCGCCGGTTCCCTGAGCATTGCGGAAGGCAGCCTGCTGAACGGGGCTGTGGCCATGACCGAACAGCCCGCCCCTGAGACAGCGGGCGGGCTGCATACGGTCAATACCAAGAAGACTGCAGGCAAGCGCAGAGAGAGCAAGCAGAGTAAGCTGGAGGGCGCATGAGCCGTAAGCTCTCAGCCTGTACGGTTACACTAGCCAGCCCTATCCTGCTACTTACGCTGCTACATCCCTTTTACGGAACACAATCCATGATACCGCCATGAATACCACATAATACACAGCCAGGACGGCAATCGCGAACCCCAGCGTCGCTCCCCCGGGACCGGTATCCGACACCACATAATTACTAAGATTCATATGGGCAAAAATCAGATAGTTCGCCCACTCATACCGGTCGGGGTTGAAGATGGCGATAAAGATATCCTTGGTGAACATGATCGACAGCGACAGCACAATCGCCAGGCCGCTGGAACGGAATACGCTGGAGATCATGAAGGCAATGGCTGCTGTCAGGAACAGCTCAATGTAGCTGCACAGAATCAGCATGAAGACATATTCCCCTTGCCCCCAGCCCATCACCATGTCCCCCGAAATCCCTGCAGCCCCGGAAGAGAAAATGAAGGCGGAGCCATAGCCAAACAGGATCAGTACACCCGTGCTGACAAGACTGAAGATAACCAGCGAAATATACTTCGAGAGCAGAATCTTGGAGCGGCTCCAAGGGCGGATCAGCAGCAGCTTAATCGTTCCCCAGGTGAATTCGCCCGCTACGGAGTCGGCAGCCACTAAGGCAGTGAAGATGGTATTCAGGAAAAATGCGATGGTTACGGTGGTCCGGAAGCTGTCCCACAGCCCGACTACATTACTTCCGTTCGTGGTGAAATGAATTAGCGCCGGAAACAGCGCACTCATCAGTGCCAGAAGAACCAGCATAATCCATGTCCGCAGACGTCTGAATATTTTGATATTCTCATTATGTATGAGAGAAGCGAACTCACCCAATGCCTTCACCTCCTGTAATTTCCAAGAATTGATCTTCAAGCGAACGGGACATCGCCTTGATGCTGTAGACCTTAATCCCGGCAGCTACCAGCTTGGCATTCAGCTCAGCAATCTCCTCCCGCACCGCATCTACTGCTAATCCGCCTTCCATGATTACACCTTGGCCGATCTGCGCCAGTGCAGCCTCAGGGTTATCTACCTCGAAGAACGTCTGGCTTACCGGTACCGCTGCATCCCCGACCGTCTTAAGCTGCTTCACATCGATCAGCCGGCCGTTCTGGATAATCGCCACACTATCGCACATCAGCTCCATCTCCGACAGCAGGTGACTGGAGACAAACACGGTTGTCCCCTCAGTCTGACACAGCTTGCGCAGATAATCACGCAGCTCGCGGATACCCTGCGGGTCCAGTCCGTTGGTCGGCTCATCCAGAATCAGCAGCTTCGGCCGATGCAGCAGAGCCTGGGCCACCCCCAGCCGCTGGCGCATCCCTAAGGAATAGGTCTTGACCCGGTCATTGATCCGCTGACTGAGGCCAACCAGCTCAACTACTTCATTGATGCGCTCTTTGGTCACGCCTGGCACCATGCGGGCATACTGGCGAAGATTCTGGTATCCGGTTAGGAACTTGTACATTTCAGGATTCTCTACGATGGCCCCCACATTAGCTATAGCCTCTTCAAAATGGTCTTTGATGCTTCGTCCGCAGATCAGGATATCCCCGCGGCTAATGGAGATCAGTCCTACCATCATACGGATGGTAGTGGTTTTACCGGCTCCGTTCGGCCCGAGGAATCCGAAGATTTGCCCGGGTGGAATGTCGAGTGTCAAGTCGCTGATCAGCGTTTTGGAGCCTATTCTTTTGGTAACCCCCATCAGGCTGGCTACAGGCTTCACCACTTCTGCCGTATTCGGCATAACTTCACTTCCTTTCGTCGGTTTGGTGTGAAAAAGGCATGCGCTTTCGGATAAGACGCTTTCATAGCAGCACTGAAGAGACTCTAATCTAGATGTAGCCGTAACTGCGGAGAACGTTTGGACTTCAATTACCCCATCTTATTATTGTCTTTTTCAGTTCAAGCTATTATTAACCTTATCAGTGCATCAGCAACCCATTTTCAACCATTTATATATTTTACCACACCCCCCCTTTCCCTGAAATTAGGAAAGAAATGCAGTGAAAGGATAGAAAGGAAACAAAATCATCCTGCCGGATGAATGGTAAACCTGTAAGCCAGCAAAATTAAGCCAGAACAATTTATGAATTTGGTTTAATACGAAAATAAAAGTCGGGATGCGACTGATGCACCCGACTTATTTTCATTCCTGGGGGTGACAAGGCCTCTGTCTTGTCATGCCTATTTTTCGCCTACATTTGATCTACACGCCTGCGGGGTAACCCGATGTATGCTGTTTTTGACATACATTTGGACCATGCGCCTGCGTGATAACCCAATGTATGCTGTTTTTGACATACATTTGGGCCATGTGCCTGCGCGTCAGCCAATGTATGTTGTTTTTGACATACATTCGGCCCATGCGCGTGCGTGCGAGCACAATGTATGCTGTTTTTGACATACATTTGGGCCATGCGCCTGCGTGGTAACCCAATGCTGTTTTTGACATACATTCGGCCCATGCGCCTGCGCGTCAGCCAATGTATGTTATTTTTCACTTACATTTGGGTCATGCACGTGCTTGCGACCACAAAAAAGCCCTATCCTTCCGCAATGGAAGGATAGGGCCTCTTATTACGATGCGCTCCGTCAATGCTGAAGCACATCATTTATGAAGTGTAAAATCTTAACCGCCAACACGCGCAAGCTCACGCATATTCGCTTCAAAAGCAGCCATCAGTGCAGCTTCACCGGTCAAACCGCTGCTCTCCACCTTGCGGATCTGCTCCAGCATCCGTTTGTAATCCTTCGGAATGACACGGGCAAATCTCGGCAGGGCCTCATCCCATGAATCCAGAATCGCCCGGCCCGCATTACTGTCTGTATGCTGGGTATGGCGGCTGATCATAGCATGCAGTTCAGCGATTTCGTCCGCTTCCTCTACACGCTCCAGCAGCACCATCTCCAGGTTACAGCGTTTGATGAAGGTGTTGTCAGGATCATATACATAAGCGATACCGCCCGACATCCCTGCTGCAAAGTTACGGCCTGTTGTACCCAGTACAACCACACGGCCGCCGGTCATGTATTCGCAGCCGTGGTCGCCTACGCCTTCAACGACTACATTCGCCCCGGAGTTGCGGACGGCGAACCGTTCACCGGCAATACCGCTCACATAAGCTTCGCCGCCGGTTGCTCCGTACAGCGCCGTATTTCCGATGATGATATTCTCTTCTGCCGCGAAGGTAGCCTTGCGCGAAGGCCGGATAATCAGCTTGCCTCCGGACAGCCCTTTGCCGACATAGTCATTCGAGTCGCCTTCAACGGTAATGGTGACGCCCTTCGGCACGAAGGCGCCCAGACTCTGTCCCGCAGATCCGGTAAAGTGCAGGCGGATCGTATCGTCCGGCAATCCGGCTGCGCCGTATTTGCGTGTCAGCTCACTGCCGAGAATCGTACCCACGGCACGGTTCACGTTCGTGATCGGCAGGGAAGCTTCCACTGCCGTGCCGGATTCCAGCGCAGGTGCAGCAATATCGAGCAGATGCGTCATATCCAGAGTCTCTTCCAGACCGTGGTTCTGGAACTTGCTGCGGAAGCGTGTGCTTCCTTCCGGCATAGCCGGAATGTGCAGCAGGCTGCTCAGATCGACGCCCTTCTTCTTCCAGTGCGTGGATGCCTTAACCGCATCCAGACAATCGGTACGGCCGACCATCTCTTCAATCGTCCGGAAGCCCAGCTCTGCCATAATCTCGCGCAGATCCTGTGCCACGAAGGTCATGAAGTTCACTACATGCTGCGGATCACCCATGAAGTTCTTGCGAAGCTCAGGGTTCTGGGTCGCTACGCCCACCGGACAGGTGTCCATCTGGCATACACGCATCATGATACAGCCTACGGCTACCAGAGGTGCAGTAGCGAAGCCGTATTCTTCAGCACCCAGCAGAACGGCTACCGCGAGGTCGCGCCCGCTGAGCATCTTGCCGTCAGTCTCCAGCACGACACGGTCGCGCAGATTGTTCAGCATCAGCGTCTGGTGGGTCTCCGCCAGGCCCAGCTCCCAAGGCAGTCCGGCATGACGGATGGAGTTCATCGGCGAAGCGCCGGTCCCCCCATCATAACCGCTGATCAGGATAATATCAGCGCGGCCCTTCGCCACACCTGCGGCAATGGTGCCTACGCCAACCTCAGAAACGAGCTTCACGTTAATGCTGGCACGCGGATTGGCATTCTTCAGATCATAGATCAGCTCGGCCAGATCCTCAATCGAATAGATATCATGATGCGGCGGCGGCGAGATCAATCCCACACCTGCCGTTGAACCGCGGACCTCTGCCACCCAAGGGTACACCTTGCGGCCCGGAAGCTGTCCGCCTTCACCCGGCTTCGCGCCCTGCGCCATCTTGATCTGAATCTCGTCGGCGTTCACCAGATAGTTGGAGGTAACGCCGAACCGTCCAGAAGCGACCTGCTTGATCGCACTGCGGCGGGAATCGCCGTTAGCGTCCGTAAGGAAGCGCGCCGGATCTTCTCCGCCTTCCCCGGTGTTGCTCTTGCCGCCGATACGGTTCATGGCAATAGCCAGCGTCTCATGTGCTTCCTTGCTGATCGAGCCGAAGGACATGGCACCGGTCTTGAAGCGTTTCATGATCGATTCAGCCGATTCTACCTCATCCAGTGATACCGGAGCACCTACGCTCTTGAACTGCAGCATCGAGCGCAGCGTCTGGTGCTTCTCGCTTTCGCCCTGAACGAGCGCTGCATACTTCTTATACATCTCATAATCACCGCTGCGCACGGAGTGCTGAAGCAGATGAATGGTCTGCGGGTTGAACAGATGCTCTTCCCCGTCACTGCGCCACTGGTATTCACCGCCGGAATCCAGCACCATATCGTTGCCGTCTTTGTCGGTGAAGGCGCGGTTATGGCTGGCAAGTGCTTCTTGCGCCACTTCCTCCAGGCCAATTCCGCCGATACGCGAAGGTGTCCAAGTGAAGTAACGGTCTACGAACTCGGAATTCAGACCGACCGCTTCAAAGATCTGTGCCCCCCGATAGGACTGAATCGTGGAGATTCCCATTTTGGACAGAATTTTGACCACGCTCTTCGTAGCTGCCTTGATATAGTTCTTCACAGCCTTCTCATGCGAGATTCCGCGGAGCAGGCCTTGGCTGATCATGTCATCGAGACTCTCGAAGGCCAGGTAAGGATTGACCGCACTTACACCATAACCCAGCAGAAGCGCATAATGATGAACTTCACGCGGTTCGCCGGATTCCAGCAGGATGCTGACCTTGGTACGGGTTCCCGAGCGGATCAGATGGTGATGCAGGCTGGAGACTGCCAGGAGCGCCGGAATTGCCGCATTCTCGCGGTCTACACCCCGGTCGGACAGAATAAGGATATTATGTCCCTTGCCCATGACGCGGTCTGCCGCCTCATTCATCCGGTCAAGCGCAATTCTGAGACCCTCTGCCCCCAACTCGGCCGGGAAGAGAATCGGAATGGACATCGACTTGAAGCCCGCACGGCGGACATGACGGATTTTGGCGAAATCCTCGTTCGAGAGAATCGGAGAATCCAGCGAGATCTGCCGGCAGCTCTCCGGTTCTGCCTTCAGCAGGTTGCGTTCAGGTCCGATCGTAGTCGCTGTGGACGTTACCAGTTCTTCACGGATGGCGTCAATCGGCGGGTTGGTGACCTGGGCGAACATCTGCTTAAAGTAATTGTACAGGCGCTGTGGACGGTCTGATAACACGGCCAGCGGCGAATCGTAACCCATGGAGCCGACAGCTTCGGCGCCTGTGGAGGCCATAGGCTCCAGCACCTTGCGCAGATCCTCGAAAGTATATCCGAAGGACTGCTGCAGCTGCTGCACATTATCATGCTTCGGATTCGGCAGCTCCGGTGCATCCGGGAGCTGATCGAGACCGATCAGATGCTCATCCAGCCACTCTTGATAAGGCTGCTCGGAGGCGATCTCGGCTTTGACCTCTTCGTCCGAGATAATCCGGCCCTGCTTCGTATCCACGAGCAGCATGCGGCCCGGTCTCAGCCGGTCTTTGTATAGAACATCTTCTGCCGGAATGTCGAGGACACCCGCTTCAGAGGAAAGAATAATCAGATCATCTTTGGTGACATAGTAACGCGCAGGACGCAGGCCGTTACGGTCGAGGATAGCCCCGATCTGTACACCGTCGGTAAAGCCCATTGCGGCAGGCCCGTCCCACGGTTCCATCAGGGTGCTGTGGTATTCATAGAAGGCTTTCTTCTTCTCGTCCATGCTGTCATGATTGCTCCAAGGCTCAGGAACCATCATCATCGCCACATGGGGCAGGGAGCGTCCGCTCAGGTAGAGGAATTCAAAGGTATTATCGAACATGGCCGTATCGGAGCCGTCCGGATTCACCACCGGCTTAACTTTGCTGATGTCTTCTCCGAACTTCTCGCTCTTGAACAGCGACTGGCGGGCATGCATCCAGTTCACATTGCCGCGAAGGGTGTTAATTTCACCGTTGTGGATCATGAAGCGGTAAGGGTGGGCACGTTCCCAGCTCGGGAAGGTGTTGGTGCTGAAGCGGGAGTGGACCAGCGCAATCGCTGATTCCAGCGTCTCCTCCTGGAGGTCCAGATAGAATTGTCCTACCTGTACGGTAGTGAGCATGCCTTTGTATACGATCTTCTTACAGGAAAGACTCGGCACATAGAAGGATTCGCCCTCTTCTGCCCCGCCGTAGCGGATCGCCAGCTCTGCCCGTTTGCGGATCACATACAGCTTGCGTTCGAAGGACAGGTCATCCTTGATTCCCTCCGAGCGGCCGATAAATACCTGGCGTACATAAGGCTTAGCAGCCTTGGCCGTCTTGCCGAGCATTTCGTCAAAGGTTGGGACATCGCGGTAACCGAGTACCTGCTGCCCCTCTTCCGCGATAATCTCGCTCAGGAGCGCCTCGTGGCGGGCGCGGATCTCCTCGTTATGAGACAGAAAGATCATGCCCACGCCATAATGGCCCGGCTCCGGAAGCTCAAAGCCCAGCTTCGCAGCTTCGCCGGCAAAGAAACGGTGGGGAATCTGCAGCATAATGCCGGCTCCGTCTCCAGAGTTCGGCTCGCTTCCCTGGCCTCCCCGATGCTCCATATTGAAGAGCATAGTCAGTGCATTACTGACAATATCATGGGACGGCTTGCCTTTTATATGCGCGACAAATCCCATGCCGCAAGCGTCTTTTTCGAACTGGGGATCATAAAGGCCCTGTTTGCCGGGCAGTTCAGTGTGTCTCATCACATGCAACCTCTCTATTATAAAGTAGACGGAATTCCAGGAAAATTTTTCAGCGGAAAATCTTAATAATTATTCAGGCAGAATTGGTGTTATTATTTTATCATCGAGCTGACATGAGCGCAATTTAAACTTTTTTATGAGCTTGATTAACATTTGCTTTTGCATTGCAGCTTTAGCGAATAAAAGCGTAAAAAAACTGTCGAATGTATAATTATGCATAAATGACGAATAAGCGCTTATGCGCTGAAAGCGTTTCAATCATTTTCCCGGCCTGAAAACAGCACTTCCTTTAGCTATTTATATTTATGAATAAACCAAAAGCGCCCCGTAAAGGGGCGCTTTTGGTTCGTATGTTTTACAAAGAATGTTGTTGATTTATACAGTCAAAACTTGTTCACTTTTCAGTACCGCTTCATTGCCGCGGTCGCGGGTCATGAAGTAGGTAAAGGTAAGAGCCAGGAAGATTACCCCATAAGCGCCAAGCGTTCCTGCATCGGCCCACATGGAGCCGAAGTCTCCCGTAGAGATTACTGCCTTGAAGCCTTTGACACTGTAAGTCATCGGCAGCAGCGGATTGAAGATCTTCATCCAGTTAGGAATCAGCTCCAACGGGAAGGTTCCTGCGCTTGTAGTCAACTGGAAGATCAGAATCAGAATGACTACGAAGCGGCCAGGCTGATCCAACCAAGTAACAATCGCTTGAATCATCCACATGAAGGCCAGGCTGGTAATGAACGAGAAGGCGTAGAACAAGGGTACATTCTGTACTTCAAGTCCCAGACCATACAAGACAATCAGGACAGCCAGCAGAGCCTGAAGCACACTCATCATGGAGAATGTAAGTGTACGGCTCATGAACCGGTTGAACCGGCTGGCTCCAATGACTTCGGAATCACGCATAGGGATAACAATCGTACAGATCAGAGCACCTACGAACAATCCGAGGGACAGGAAGTAAGGAGCGAATCCTGTGCCGTAGTTAGGCACCTTGTTAACCTTCACTTCTTCGATCTGTACCGGCTGGGCGAACATCGATACCAGTCCATCGGTCTTGTTCACCGATTTGGTCTGTGAAGCCGCATCGCCCAGCTTGCTTGCCAGCTCACCGGAGCCGGTCTTCAGCTCATCCAGGCCATCCTTCAGCTGCCCCGCTCCGTCACTTAGCTTCTTCGAGCCATCGGCTACCGAGCTGAGGCCGGTGCCCAGCTTGCCTGCGCCAGCCAGCAGCTTCGTGGTGCCGGCTTCCAGCGCCTTGCCGCCGTCTGCCAGCTTCACGCCGCCCGCTGCAGCTTCGTCCAGCTTCGCGCCGAACTGCTTCATGCCTGCGGCCAGCTTCACGCCGCCGTTCTCCAGTGCGCCTGCTCCGGCGGCCAGCTGATTCTGGCCATCCAGCAGCTGTGTGCTGCCTGCGTAGAGCTTCTGCGCTCCCTCATGCAGCTGACCCACACCTGCATCCAGCTGCTGTGAACCGCTGTGCAGCTGATTCGCTCCCTGGAGCAGCTGCTCCTGGCCGCTGTTCAGGGCCGCAGCTCCGTCAAGGAGCTGCTGCTGACCCTGGTCCAGCTGCGCCGCGCCCGCAGCTACTGCTGCGCTTGCTGCCACCAGCTTCTGCACCTCAGGGCTTGCTGCCAGCTGAGGATTCGACTTCGCCAGCGCCTGCAGACCGTCAGACACAGCCTTAGCTCCGGCTGCTGTCTTGGCACTTCCGTCCTTCGAAGCCGTAAGTCCGGCTTCAAGCTTCGCACTGCCCTCGGCGGAGGATGATAATCCGGCCGCTAGCTTCGCGCTGCCATCCACAACTGCCTTCGTGCCTGTCTGCAGCTTCTCGGTGCCGACGACAGCCGACTGTGTTCCAGCCTGTAACGAAGCTGTTCCGGCTGCCGTCTTCTGCAGCCCGGCATTCAGCTGCTTGCTGCCCGCTGCCGACTGCGTCACCCCATCCTGCAGCTGCTTATGCGCTGCGGATAACTGCTGCAGTCCTCCGGCCAGCGTGCTGCTGCCGGTTTTGAGTGCGGCTGCACCGTTATTCAGATCACTCACGCCCTGCGTAAGCGGCGCTACACCATCCAGCAGCTTGCCGGTGCCTTCGGTGAGGACAACCAGATTGTCCTTCAGCTTCAGCGCGCCGTCATCCAGCTTGGTGGCGCCGTCTGCAATCTTGGTCGCACCGTCTCCGGCTTCGCCCAGACCGCCTGCGATTTTGGTGATTTTATCAAACACAGAACTGGTATAAGCTTCCGTAATCTTGGCGGATACCTTGCTCTTGATATCCTTCACTGCCGTGCCGCCAATCTGGCCTGCCAGGAAGTTGTAGCCTTCATTCGGCTCGTAGATGATCTTGGCCGGCTGCGGATCTGCATCCAGCAGTGTAGTTGCCTTGGCCGAGAAGTCTTCCGGAACCACAATCGCCATATAATAGGTATTGTCCGCAAGCCCGGCTTCCGCCTGCTCCCGGCTGACGAAATTCCACTTGAACCCGTCCGTCTTCTTCAGCTCCGTGACCAGATCTTCTCCGGCGGTCAGCTTGGTGCCTTCATAATCAGCACCCTTATCCTGATTGACAACCGCTACCGGAAGCTCGTTCATTTTACCGTAAGGGTCCCAGAATGCTTTCAGGAACAATCCGCTGTACAGAACAGGAATAAATAGAATGGCGAACATGGAAATACGCATCTTGGGATTCTTGAATACCGCGCCAAGATCCTTCATAAACACGGATAAAGATTTCATTCTGGTTCTCTCCTTATGATCATATGCTCTCTCTTGAAAATACGATGTCTTGCTGTGAAATGATAGTTTCGTGAATATTACAGTAACACTGGATGACTGTTTTCCCCATTCGGTCATTCAAAGGCAAAAAAAATGGGTCTATCCTGTTCAGTACGATCCAACTCAGCACCATCCGCCTCAGCCCGTCAATTCCTATCAGGGAAAGCGCAGCTGTACGAAACGCCATCCCTATACCGGACTTAACTTCTACTGTGACAGCCCCTCTGCCAAAAACAGATGAAAGTAATACTTGATCTGTTCTTTGGTCAACGGCACATGTACCTTGCTCAGCTCAGCAGTAAGCGCGATATATAGCCTGAACATTACCACCGACACAATCTGGGGATCGCAGGGTTTGATTTCCCCTTGACGAATGGCCTGCTCCACCTCCCGTTCCAGATATTCAAGCACCACACTCTCGATCTTGTCGAGTCCTTCACCAGCCTGCGGCGTTCCGAAGTCCAGACTCTCCTGGGAGAGCTTGATGAATAGCTCGTGTTCGCTCCGAAATTCCAGCAGGGCATCCAGCACACGGTGCAGATTATCAAAAAACGGCTTATCGCGCCTAATCTCCCGCTCGGCGATCATTTTCATCTCGAGGATAACATCGCGCAGGATTTCATCAAATAACTGTTCCTTGTTCGTAAAAAAGGTGTAAATCGTCCCTTTGCCGACATTGGCAATCTTGGCGACCTGGTCCATCGTTGTTGCCTTATATCCGAATAATGAAAAAGACTTCGTCGCCGCCTGCAGCACCTGCTGCCTTCGATCTACCACAGCCATTCATACACTCCCTTTCCTGAAGGATCGTCTGCCACTTCCGTTTTGACCAATTTACTGATCCGGTCACTCGGTCAAGACCAACTTTACCACTTTGCCTATGCCTTTGCAATACTTTTGCTAAATTTTTTTATTTTATTGCAGT
The DNA here is from genome assembly GCF_017874735.1 of Paenibacillus silagei. Lineage (GTDB taxonomy): Bacteria > Bacillota > Bacilli > Paenibacillales > Paenibacillaceae > Paenibacillus_AQ > Paenibacillus_AQ silagei. The sequence continues at coordinate 24,070 of NZ_JAGGLV010000025.1, read as the reverse complement.
GTTTTAACTTTCTATTTACGTCTTATTTGTATAATGTGAGAAAAGAAGCAAAATCCCTAGTATAATATTAGGAGAAGCATGTACGCGGTAACCGCAAACGGACTACTAATGAAGCTATCTAACAAACCTATCTATAATGGAAAGTTGCAGGTGAACTTATGCGAAAGAAAAGAGTACTGCTGTTTTCGGAAGGCTTCGGCACGGGCCATACAGGGGCAGCCTATGCTCTGGCTGAAGGAATACGACTGCTGAATCCCGATGTTCAGTGCCGGGTCTTCGAGCTCGGAAAATTCCTGAATCCTACGGTCGCTCCTTGGATTCTTTCCGCTTACCGCAAAACTGTCAGCAGCCAGCCGAAGCTGGTCGGCATGATGTATAAGACCCAATATCATAAATCACTGAACCGGTTGACCAAGCTGGCCCTTCACCGGATTTTTTATACCCATGCCTCTCAGGTCATTGAACAGCTGCGGCCGGATCTGATTATCTGCACGCATCCGATTCCCGCTGCGGTCATCTCCAGGCTGAAGCACCAGGGGCTTGATGTACCGTTCTATACGCTGATTACAGATTATGATGCCCACGGCAGCTGGGTGAATGCGGAAGCCAACCGATATCTGGTATCGACCTCAAGGGTCAAATCCATTCTTACGGGGCGCGGCGTCCCCTCCGAGCTGGTGACAGTGACCGGGATTCCCGTGCATCCGAAATTCTGGGAGTCCCAGGGCAAGACTAAGCTGCGCAAAGAGCTGGGGCTTGCCGACATCCCGACTGCGCTTATTATGGGCGGCGGCTGGGGCCTGATGTTCGGCAAGGATATTATGAACTCGCTCACCGCCCGGATCAATGAGATCCAGCTTATCTTCTGTATGGGCAGCAACGACAAGGCTATAGCCAAAATGCAGGCCAACCCCCTGCTGAACCATCCCAATGTAAGGATTCTCGGTTACAGCAGTGAGATCAACAAGCTGATGGATGCCTCGGATCTGCTGATCACGAAGCCCGGCGGAATGACCTGCACTGAAGGTCAGGCCAAAGGCATTCCGATGCTGTTCTATAACGCCATCCCCGGCCAGGAAGAGAAGAACAGCCAGTATTTCGTCGAGCTGGGGCTGGCCGAGATGCTGAATCCGGGCGTCGTGGACAAATGGTTCTCCATGCTGCTAAGCGAATATGCCGGATTCGGGGGACCGCAGAAGCGCAAGGCCTCTCCGGACCTCCAGCAGCCGCAGCACTGCGCCGCCACCATTCTTAAGATGCTGGGCAAGCCAGCTGCGGAAGCGGTCTTCTCCGAGGCGTGGAGCGCCCCTCCGCCCAAAGTACGGAGCGAAGAAGCCGTCTATGTCACACCTTAAGCCCTTATCCTGATTCCCCCAAACACAAAGAACCTCCAGCCCATAGATCCTGCGGGCTGGAGGTTTTTGCATTACATAAGGCCGTAACAAGTTGAAACGGTTTTGCCGTCCTTTTAAAGGATGGTACCGTTTCAGCGAGAAATAGAAGGATAAGTTATCGTGTGCAACATATAAATCCTTATATTTCAGAATAGACGTATAGCGTCTGAAGTGTAGCGAGTCTTTTATTTATAAAAGGTATGATTGCCGATGGTCTTGGCGAATGTCCGTGAATGATGCACGGTCAGATCCTGTGCCAGCGTCAGTGACAGGAAGAAATAGGTATCATCCGTAACCTCTTTGACCCCCATAAGCGCTGCATTCACAGCCTTAATACTGTCCGCATTTGGCTTCACGCGTTTAAGACGCCCGTTAGCCACAGGACTGAACTGCCTTTTCTGATAAATAACTTCTCTAATAGTGTCGGGATAATTGGCTGACCGCAGCCGGTTTAGAACAACGTTGGCAACTGCCACCTTGCCCTTGTACGGTTCGCCTTCTGCCTCTGCCATGACGATTTTTTGCAGCAGATGCAGGTCTTCTCCGGATACGGCGTAGCTCCAGGTAGCTTCAGCTTGCTGCTCCTTGGGTAGTAGCTTGGTCCGGGAGAAGAACAATGTTGCGGGGGGATGTTGCTGAGTTACAGCCTTGCTTGATTTCACACTCTTCGTCCCCGTTGCCGCGATCCTCAGCGCTTGCGCCACTGGCGGCGATGCTTTCACCACAGTTACCTTAGGCTTAGTCACAATGGAAGCCGGCTTGACAGCGTCCTTGCGCTGCAGCTTCTCGGGACTTAACCATCCTGCACTCACCGTGCGGGTCCAGGTATGAACCGGTTTGGCAGCTGTGGTGTAGAGCATGGGTGTAATGATTCCGGCTGAATGGCTTGTCCTGTGCAGGACCGATGCGGCTTGCGGAATAAGCTGCTCAACCGATTGATGGCTTGCAGACTTCAGCTTACCCATTTCTATTACATTCTCCCCGGTAGCAGCAGTTCCTTCGGGGTTCATCAAACTTATCGCTGAGAAAGACACTAGGATTACACCAACCAGCAGCGCAATATAGCGGCTCTGTTTGAAAATCAACATGTTTTACCTCCTATTTTACGGCACATTCCTATTGTATGTAACCGAAAATGGAAGCTTTGAAAACTTTCTTGTCGATTTTATATTCAGAAAAATGTAAATTTTTCAGTCATTTCATACATAGGAATGGCATGCATCCTGGTAGCATACACCACAAAACCCTCTACCGTCCAGCCTATGTCTGGAAGTAATTCGCCCGGGGGCTGATTCTCTATCCGTAAATTTTCCAGCTGCTCCAGCGTAAACGGATCTTCTCCTCGGTATTTGCGGGCTACTGTCAAATGGGGATTGTACGTTCGCATCTCTGGGGTATAGCCTAGGGGAAGGGTCGCTGAAACTACCTTTTGCTGCAGCTCCTTCAGTGGCTCCAATTCGCCGGAAATCCCGGCCCAGAGCACTCTTGGCGAGTCTGGAAGACCGAAGGTGCCCCATTCGCCGAGCTTCAGCTGAAAGCCTTTACTTGAACGCGCAACCTTCCGGAGCGCCTCATAGAGAGGTGGAATATTTTCCCTGGGGGTATCTCCAAGAAATTGAAGCGTAATATGGAAATCTTTGAAATGTGTCCATCTGGCAAATTTAAGTCCGGACGACACACGGGCAGACTCATTCTTCAGATATTCAAGCAGCGTATCAGGCAACGGCACCGCAACGAACAGACGCTCCACTTCTTGCTCCGGGTCCAAATGGCTCATGCGAATTTCACCTTTCCAGACAGATTTGTTATGCTTATCTATACTTATCGTCTATTTCTCTACTGAAATGTAGAACAGGAGGGAACCATCATGACTAAATCCATCGTTTGTATGCAGCAGCTGTCCTCTGCTCAACAGGAACTGATCCGCGCCGCTGCACCAGAGTACACCCTTACCCTTGGAGATTCCAGGAACCCTGATCTGGAGCTGCTCTCCGGCGCAGAGATTATTATCGGCTGGGGCAAAGGCATCCGGGACACTGTGCTGCGCCAGGGCTCACCGCTCCGCTGGGTACAAGCCTGGTCCGCCGGAGTAGAGAAGCTTCCGCTGGATGCCTTGAAGGAACGCGAAATTCAGCTGACGAACGCCAGCGGCGTGCATGCGCAGCCGATTACTGCTGTCATCCTCAGCTTCATGCTGATGTTCACGCGGAATATGCACACAGCCATCCGTAACCAGCAGAACCGCCGCTGGCGCTCGAACGGACAGGAGAGCGAGCTGACCGGCAAGACGATCGTCATCGCCGGAACTGGCGCAATCGGCAGCGAGACCGCCAGAATCGCCCAAGCCTTCCATATGAAGACGATCGGAGTCAGCCGCTCCGGGCGACCGGTGGACGGCTTCGACCAGATCTTCACCACCAGGGAGCTGAAGGACTCCGTTCGCGAAGCAGACTTCGTAGTCAACACGCTGCCGCTCACCGACGAAACGCGCGGGCTGTTCGATGCTGAGGTCTTCTCCGCCTGCAAGCAGGGGGCCTACTATATTAATATTGGCCGCGGCGTCACCACGCATACGGAGGACCTGATCGCTGCACTGAACAGCGGCCAGTTGGCCGGTGCGGGCCTCGATGTCTTCGAGACCGAGCCGCTGCCGGAGGACCACCCGCTCTGGGGCATGGAGCAGGTCATCATCACCCCTCACTGTGCCGGGGTAACCGACCGCTATGCCGACCGGGTGGTTGACATCTTCGTGGAGAACATGAAGGCCTACCTGGAATCCGGCAAGCCTTCGCGCAATCTGGTGGATTATAGCCGCCAGTATTAGGGGGCTTGGGCGGTTGAGCTGGCGAGTGGCGGACTATTTGGTTGGCAGGCTGTGTGTTGGTGGTGGACGAGCTATGGTTGGTTAGCAGACCGTAGCTTGGCATGTTGGCGAGCTAGTGGGTGGGTTGGCAGACCGTAGCTTGATGCGTTGGTGGGTTGGCGAGCTAGTGGGTTGGCAGGCAGACCGTAGCTTAGCACGTTGGCGAGCTAGTGGGTGGGTTGCGTAATGGCAAGTTTGTTAACTCGCAGACTCACAGTTTAGAGTTCTAACGGTCCCCTCCGCCAAATGTTGCACATATTGCAACTCGTGTACCGCCAATTTGGGCTATTCGTGAGGATTGTTGCATGAAATGCAGGAATTGTTCCCTTCATCGGGCAACTGGACAAGAATTACTGACATTTGTGCAACAATCCCTCATTCACCTCATATTGATCAGGTAAATGTTGCAAATTGTGCAGGATTCTAAGCGAACTCATTAGCATTAGCACCAACATCAGTATTAGCATCACCAGCACCCACATGTCGATAAATGCCCAGCTCGTTCAACTCTTTCAACTAATTTCAGCAATTCAGTTCATTCAGTGATTCACGAATTCACGAATTCAAGCACAATAAAGAGCCTCTGCTGAACTAAGCAGAGGCTCTTTATTTACTTCAATCACTAAATCGATTGAACTTGAAGTAACCAGAGCTAGATGAGAGTAACGGAGGGGATATTTGGAACTGTAGGAGCGATAGCGTCCGCCTTTGTTCCCGGATTTCAACCGCTACTGCGGTTCAATCCAAGAAATCCGGGAACAACAGCGGCCGTAAGACCAAATATCACCGCAGTTACGGCCGGCATCGCCGCCCAGAAGCCTTTAAGTTCAATCTATCCCCCTCACACCTTAAAGCGGGTCACCGACTCCCGGAGCTCCGCAAGCAGCAGCTTCAGCTCCGCGATGCCGTTAGCCACAGCGGTGGTTGAGCTGAGCTGCTCATGCGCAGAAGCAGAGGTCTCTTCGACACCTGCCGCCGCTTGCTGGGAGAGTGCCGAGATATGCTGGCTGAACTCGTTCATGGTCTCGCTGGCACCGGTCATTTGCTGCAGATCCTGGCTCATCTCGTCGATAGTCACCGCCATCATGCGGACCGAGCCGTTGATCTCAGCCAGCGCATCACCGGTCTCGACAATCTGCCGGCTGCCTTGCTCCGTCTTGGCTACTCCGCCGCGCAGCTGCTCTACCATGGTTCTGGAGTCGAGCTGGATACCCTGCGTAATCTCTGTAATCTCCGAGACCGTCTGCTGCACATCCTCTGACAGCTTCCGCACCTCCTGTGCGACAACGGCGAAGCCGCGTCCGCTGTCACCCGCCCGTGCGGCTTCAATAGCGGCATTGATCGCCAGCAGATGGGTCTGCTCCGAGATGCTTCGTATGGCCCCCACCAGATGGAAGATACCTTCATTCTTGCGGTTCAGCTCTTCTACGGTGTCCATAGACTGCGAGACCGTATCGGCAATCTCGTTCATCTGCGCCACGGAGCTTTCCATGAGCGCCCGGCCCTTTTCACCCTTTTGCCGTACCTGCTCTGAATGATTGGAGAGATCCGTACCTCTGGCGGCAAAATTCTCAATTAACGTGTTCAGCTCCTCCACCGCCTTGGAGGCATCCACCGCTGCTTCGGCCTGGCTTCCAGAGGCTGTGGCCAGCTCTTCCATCGTCAGCGCAATCTGGCTGCTGCCTTCCTTGGTTTCAGCAATTGTATGCATCAGCTCATCACCCTGCTCCGTAATGACCCTGGATACATTTCTGATCCGGCTGACCATTTCCAGCAGCGTGCGGTTCGTTTCATTCACGGTCTTGGCCAGCAGGCCAATCTCGTCCTTGTTGCGGATCAGCGTCTCTTCCGCCGTCAGATCCCCGCTCGAGATCTGCTGCAGCTGCGCTGTTACTTTCTTCAGCGGATTGATGATCGTTCTGCGGACGAACATGTTCACCAGACCGATAACGATCAGGACAATCAGCACAGTCGCAATATTCATTCTCCCGGCGGTATTGAAAATACTCGCAGAAGTTTTGCCCTCATCCTCAGCATCCTTCTGGCTGTGCGCCACCAGTGCATCCAGATCTACCTGCATGGAATTAAAAGCGTCAATCCCTTTCCGCGATACCTCCAGGGCTAATTTCTCGTCATTCGAGCTGCTGAGCAGGATCGCCTGATTGTTGACAGTCAGGAACTCGCCCCATTTCCCGACGAGCGACTGTAATTGCTTCAGCTCCTGCTCTCCTTTCAGATTGGCTTTATATTCCTTAAAAGTATCCGCTACTATGCCGATGAATTTGGACCGTTCTTCCGCAAGCGCGTTTTTGTCCGCGTTATCAGTGCTCAGGATATGCTGCAAGCTAAGAGCCATAACATGCTCTGTAAGGTAATTGACATTGTGAATTTTGTTCAGCTCGGGAATGATATTTTTAATGATGTTCCCGGTGTTCTTCTGCATATTGTTCATTTGATAGAGCGAAACCACGCCGCTGATGATAACGAATACAGCCAGAGCCGCATAACCGTAGGCTATCTTGGAGCCGATGCTTTTTCTGCCCCGGAACAGACTTGCCTGCTGCTCCTTGTCTGCTCCTTTCCTCCCTTTTCCTAACAGATCCTTCAGTCGCTGACCTATACCCACACCTGTGTGCCCCCTTGATAATATCTGGATGTTTACACCATTTTCCATCTGATTTCATTTATTTTCATAAAAAAAGCAAAAAAAAATAGGTTACATTTACTATGTCGGCAACAGTCGGTTAAAAATTTACATGTTTCTCTCGATGTAAGGTTTTACCTGCCAGCCCAAACGGCGGACAGGTAAAGGCTCTACATATATAGGTCTAATATAGGTCTAATCCAGTATAGGTCTAATCCAGATCGTATATCGAACCGACCTTCAGCCCGTACAGCTCATTGTAGATTTTCTCGGCAAAAGCATCGGTCATTCCGGCGATATAATCGGTCACCATATGCTCCCAGGTCCAGATCGGCTTGGCCGACTTCTGATCCTTCTCGAACCGCTGCAGCCAGTCCGAAGGGATAATGCTCCGGGAGGTCTCGGGATCAAGGAATGCCTCCCACAGCCGCCGCAGTATCCACTCGCTCCGTTTCTGCAGACGCTGTACGCGCAAATCGCGGATCATCGTTACCCAGGCGAAGCTTTTGAGCACACTGACGGTCCGCAGCATATCCTCATCCTCCTTGCCTTCCTTAATGAAGGTAACCTTCTTCCAGTCCCCGTCCCCGATCACGCCAAGGCTGGCGACAAAGGTACTGACCCAATAGGCCTTGACTTCACGGCGGGTGCGGGAATAGTCATTCTCACAGGTAGGCATCTTCTCCTTCCAGACCCGCAGGAATGAACTCAGCACCTCCTCCACCTTGAAGCGGATCGCCGACTTGTTCCAGCCGGACCAGAAGGCATCCTCAAGCGTAGTGATCTTCTCCACAATCAGCCGCTGGATATAGTCGTCATGCAGGAAATGCTCATGTACCTCAATCTTACCGGCCTTGATGCCGTCCTCCAGATCATGCGCCGAATAAGCAATATCGTCACACAGGTCCATCAGCTGCGCTTCCAGCGTCTTTTTGCCTGCCGGAATTCCCCACTGGGTGCGGATCTCATGGATATACTCCCATTCGTGCAGATACATCCCCTTCTTCAGCACCGTCCCGGGAAAAGGATATTTGTTAATGCCTAGCAGCACCGCGTCCGAGAGGTTCAGACCGTCGATATTCTCGCGCTTCTCCAGGAACATAATCAGGCGGAAGTTATGGGCGTTCCCTTCAAAATGCTCATATTTGCGCTTCATGCTCTCATGAATCGTCTGCTGCTGAACCGGACCTGCCCCTGACTTGGCCACTGCCTCCACCGTCTTGCGGGTCACCAGCTTCTCCAGCAGGCTGTCCAGCACCTCTTCTCCCTTATGCCCAAATGGGGGATGTCCGAAGTCATGGGCGATTGCCGCACATTCCACTACCTCGGGATCAATGACCAGGCCCGGATTCTCCGCCGCTCCTGTCTCTACTTCCGGGTAAGAACGCAGCAGACTCTTGGCCGCTTCGCGGGCAATCTGCGCCACCTCCAGCGAGTGGGTCAGGCGCGTCCGGTAGTAATCCCCGGTTCCGGCCCCGAACACCTGCGATTTGCCCTGCAGCCGCCGGAAGGTCGGCGAATGGATCAGACGCGAATAGTCGCGTTCATATGCGGCTCTGGAGGTCTCCAGCTTCGTGATTTCGGGATATTGTCTATGCTCTCTTTGTTCAATCAGTGTCATCTCCGCCGCCCCTATTCCTTGATCTGTATTTAGTAACTTATTATAAGTCATTTCTGCCGGAACTTTCACTCTAAAATGCAAATCGCCCTGCGGGCTGCTATAAATGCATAGCAACCAAGGGGGATAGAGCATTCTAAGACTTAAGCAGCAAGAACCGCTTATAAAAACAAGTGTGGAGTGAATTTGAGAGCCATGAGAACAGCCACCCGATTGACCGCCGCAGTTCTTGCCGCACTGGCGCTGATGCACAGCCCTTCCGATCTGGCCCTGGGCAGTCCGAACAAGGCAAAAAACCGCTACTACTATGAGGAGCGCGGCGATATGATCTGGGAAGTGCGCACCAGCCAGAAGGTGATTGCATTGACCTTCGATGACGGCCCGGACCCCCTGGAGACGGACGGCATTCTGGAGGTGCTGCATGAGTATCAAGCGAAATGCACATTTTTTGCGATTGGCAAGCGGATCGCCGCTTATCCCGATGTCGCCAGACGCGTGATTAATGAAGGACATGAGCTGGCGAACCATACCTATAATCATGTCTATTTCAAAAGGCCAATCTCCGGGGAGCAGATTCAGGAGGAGCTTGCGCTGACGGAGAAGGAAATTATGAAGATATCCGGCAGACACAGCAGCCTGTTCAGACCGCCGGGCGGCATGTATGACGAGACGCTGATCGATGTGTCCAACAGCATGGGCCTTAAGCCCGTTCTGTGGTCCTGGCATCAGGACACCCGCGACTGGAACCGCCCAGGCGTCTGGAACATCTCAAGCCGGGTGATCCGCAATGCCAAGAGCGGCGATATTGTCCTGTTCCACGACCATGTCCACGGGCCGTCGCAGACGAAGGAAGCATTGAAAATCATTCTGCCTGAGCTGAAGAAGCAGGGCTTCCGGTTCGTGACCGTCTCGGAGCTGATTCAGCTATCCGATGTGCAGCAGGCGAAGACAGACCGGCATATGACCTATTAGGGGGCCTGCCCGGATTGCACAGGTTCACAAAATAAGGTAGTCTTGAGCATTATAAGGCTATCCTAATATGGCTATTTGTGAATCTGCCGATGTCCATCCCCCAGGAGGGTACAATACATGACCGAGAATACTTCCTATACAACCGAGGAAATCGCCCGGCTGCTCAAAATCTCCAAGCTCAAGGTCTATGATCTCATTAAAAAGGGCGAGCTCCCCTCTTACCGTGTCGGCAAACAGATGCGGGTTGACCTCTCTGATCTGGAGAGGTACAAGCAGAATTCCCGCAACAGCGGGCCTTCTGCGCATCCGCTGCCCGGGGGCGGGCTGAGCGAAGCTGCACTGCCGCAGGCACAGCCCTCGCAGCAGACGGCCCCGTTCGCCGCGCCTTATCAGGCCTTCGCTTCCCCGCCGCCGCACAGCATGAAGAGCAGCGGTATAAACGTAGTCATCACCGGCCAGGATATGTCGCTCGATATTCTGGCGACCCATCTGGAGCGGACCCTGCCCTCCACCCGCCCGCTCCGTTCCTATGCGGGCAGTCTGGACAGCCTCATCGCCATGTATCAGGGCGAATCAGATATTGTCAGTACCCATCTGCTGGATGGCGATAGCGGCGAATATAACCTGCCTTATATCCGCAAGCTGCTCGTAGGCTTCTCCTATATTGTAGTGCATCTGCTAACACGCAGCGCAGGCTTCTATGTGCAGAAGGGCAATCCGCTGGGCATCCGCAGCTGGGGGGACCTCCGGCAGGACGGAGTGACGCTGATCAATCGTGAGCGCGGCTCCGGCGCCCGGGTGCTGCTGGATGAGCAGCTGCGCCTGCATGGAATTCCGTCATCCCGCCTGAACGGATACTCTAATGAAGAGAACAGTCATCTGGCAGTAGCCAGCCTGGTCGCGAGAGGCGGGGCGGATGTGGGCATCGGCACCGAGAAAGCGGCCAAAATCATTGACGGCATCGACTTCATTCCGCTGATCCGCGAGCGCTACGATCTGGTCATGGTGAAGAAGCCGGAGAATGAAGCCTGGATTAACGCCATTCTGGATATTCTGCGCTCGGAGGCCTTCCGCAGTGAGCTAAGCTCGATTCACAGCTATGATCTGAGTGAGACGGGCAATATTATTTACGAGACTTGAGACCAATAGAAACCAGCCCAAGGGATGTCCGGTTGCGAGCCTTGCCATCCGGTAGTCTCTTGGGCTGCTATCTTGCTGCCGAATCTAGCAGTTGCTATTTTTCCGGCCGAACGAGGAGGAACGCATGTTATCCACAATACCGCAGGCAGCGTTCAGACTGGAGCGCTTGTTTTTTTCAAGCGTACACAGCTATTACGGAAGATTGGCAGAAGGGGAAGCTTTGCCCCGAAGGACCCTTCACCACCATGCCTTGTGTTATGTTACAGAAGGTAAAGGGCAGATTATCCTAAATGGGAGGCTGCTTTCGGCGAATAAAGGAGACTTCTTTTTGTTGTTGCCCGAAACTTCAGTGGAAGGCAAAGCGCTGACGGCAGAACCGCTACGTTATATGATCATTTTCTTCTCTTGTATCCAGCTTAGTAAAAATCACAGGCAACAGAAGCTCCACCCTCCGGAATTTCCAACTAGCGGGAAGCTTGAAGCATCTGGCCATCCGCAGGCTGCAGAGATCAACCGGCAAATGACCTCCTTTCACCGTACCCGTAACCTGGAGGAAATCATGCACGCCAAGCACCGGCTGCAACAGCTGCTCGCGTTGATACTTCAACCAAGTAAGCGTATTGATCAGGACAAGGCTGTAGGGATGGATATTGTGCTTGCCCACATGAAGAACAACTACAACCAAGAGCTTAAAGTTGGGCAACTGGCTCTAATGGCAGGCTTAAGCACCAATCATTTCATCAGAGCGTTCAAGCAGCTTACAGACAAGACACCTATGGCCTATTTGCAGGAGGAACGGATAAAAAGAGCTAAGCAGCTGCTCTTCTCTTCCGAACGGGTCAAGCAGATTGCCAAGGAAGTGGGCTATAAGGACGAGCATTATTTCAGCCGGGTATTCAAGAAATCGGAAGGTGTAGCACCGGCCAGCTACCTCAAAAACAATCATATCCGTATTGCTGTTCTCTACTATGGTCTGGATGATTACCTGATGACACTTGGACTGACGCCGGTGGCTGCACTGTCTTACCGCGAGCGGGTATCCAGCAATTATAGTCTCCCCCACCCCGGTGTGCCGGAGCAGGAAATTGTCCGCCTGAACGGTTCCAAGTTGAATTATGATGAGCTGGCACGGGTGAAGCCTGATCTGATTATTGGGAGTGACCGCCTGTTACCAGGCGAGTTGCTGGAATCCATCGCACCCACGGTTGTCCTTAAGCATACCGATCATGTGGAGCAGCAGTTGTCCCGGTTGTCCCGTATTCTGGGCAGAGAGCAGCAGGCTGACGACTGGATGAACCGCTACGCAGAGCAGAAGCACCTCCTTAGATCACGGCTGGAAGCCCAGAATGTACTGCCCACGGTTTCTTTTATCAGAGTCAGCTCTGAATTCTACCGCCTGTACGGTGCCTCCAATCAGACAGGAACTCTCCTATACCAAGATCTTGGACTACGCCCGCCCCCCTCAACCCGTGAGCAGACGGGAGCAGTGGATTTTGAGATTCATGAGCTTCCCCGGTATAACCCGGGAACCATCTTTTTAGCTGCGGACCCTACCCTGGAATCGAGACAACGGCTGGAAGCACTACTCTCGTCCAAAGAATGGTCTTCACTGGATGCAGTGAAGCAGTCCCGGGTATTCGATGCCGGAGATCTGTTGTTCAAAACACTCGGACCCTCAGGCAGAAAGTGGGCCATGTCGTATGTTGCATCCCGGATTAGCAGGCCGGCCGATAGAATTATCCACGCCAACACAGGGTTATAATCCATTGAAAAGTATGTATCTTTCTCCTATCATAATGATAATGATTATTATTATCTATTGCATAAAGGAGACTAGAAATAAATGAAGCGATTGAAATCCCTCCAGCTCATGCTCCTTGCCGTTCTGCTGCTGATACTGGCCGCTTGCAGCAATACAGCGGGACAACCGGCCTCCGAAGAACAGAGTCCCTCCGCTTCCCAAACCAGCGATCAGAGGGCTGCGGAACCGGGCACACGCACGATTGCCCACCTTAAGGGAGAAGCTGTGATTCCGGCCAAAATCGAAAAAATCGTTGTTCTCTCGGCAGAGTACATAGATCATCTGTTGACTATCGGAGAGAAGCCCTCCGGTGTGAACACTGAGGTCCGGTACGGAGGAGAGTATCTTCCCTATCTGGCTGACAAGCTGCAGGGGGTACAAACCTTAGGTTCGGCGGATAATCCCAACCTTGAGGCCATTACCTTGCTTGATCCGGATGTGATTCTTATTGAGAGCCGGACGGCCGAGAATAAGTATGAGCAACTGAACAAAATCGCCCCTACCATCGTTCTTGGAAATGAATGGCTTGATTATGGCGACGATACTTCCTTTTGGACCAAGGATCTGCTAACCATTGCGGAGATGTATGACAAGACGGACCTGGCGAAGGAAAAAATTGCTGAACTGGAACAGAAAACGGTCCAGGCCAGCGAGAAAATCAAAGTGCTGGACAACAAAAAACTTGCCTACCTCCGTGTACGGGAGAAGACACTCCAAGTGTACGCACAGCAAGGTCATCCAACCAATGCACTCCTTTACCAGGATCTCGGATTTGAACCCGCCGCACTTACGCCGTCAGAGCAGAGAGAGGATTTATCCTTGGAGAAAACGCCGGAGCTGGGAGCAGATTTCATCGTCCTTGAGATGGACCCGAATGCCCGCGATTTCCTGGACAACATGCAGAAGAGCGCACTCTGGAAGAACATCCCTGCCGTACAGGGAGGAAAGGTTCATGAGACCGATTCCTTCTGGCTTTTCAAGGGCTGGGGAGTGATCGGCCGGGGCGAGATTATTGATGAAATAATGGCATGGATGGAGCCATGAGCAGCGCTGAACCTTTTGGAAGCCAGTGGATACAAGGTTTTATGCAGCAGCATTTTGCCTTGACGGTCACGGAGAACCGGAGTAATTCTTTTCCGTTCAGTACAGAAGATCTATTGGATGAAGCGAAGCTTCAGCTAATTATCGGGCAGCAATCACTCCAGCTTGGGCAGCCTCCGGGAATTGTAGTAGGAACTTTGTTTGCCAAAAGGTACTCGGTGTTGATTATGGGACTGGCCGCCTCCATCACTCTCTTCGATACCCCGCTCTCTCTGTTGCCCGGCGCTTTACGGTTCAAGCTAACGGATGCAGGAATGATGCAGTATGAAGCGGAGACGGCAGCCACGGACAAATGGCCTGATAACTCTTCGGATGTCCGTCAAGCCTGCCTTGCCGACTATATGGATTGCCTGCTGACACATTTACGGCAGGTGCTCCAGGCTGTATCAGGGTATACGGGAGCTAAGGAGAAGGTCATGTGGTCGCTGATTACACATAATTTGCATAACCTGTATGGACGGCTGCATACGGACAAGGGACTCTGGGACTCTGAGGATCGGGGCCGGATCATCAGCCAGGATTATACTGCCCTGCTTCAGCCGGAGAAGCCGGATGAATTATCCATGCGGTTCCGCAAGGTTGAGCATCCAAAGCTAAGCGGCCGTTCTTTATATCTGCGCAGGCATTGCTGTCTGGCCTACCGGATCAGGATTGGGCCTGATGCCGGAGAGTATTGCAGCACTTGCCCCAAGCTATCCCCGGAAGAGCGCTGGCGCATACTGGATACCTAAGCAACGCCCATCCCCGGTTCGGGATGGGCGTTGCTTTTTTCTGTTGTGCTATTCTTTGAGGCTACGATTGACAATAACATCCCGGTTATAGCTGCCTCCGGCAAACGCGATGCCTTCCGGCTCCGTCTTGCGGGGCAGCAGCGCTTCGGAGATTATATTGCCGGTATGGTCGAGGTAGCTGGTGACATCGACACTCTTATGATAGAGGCAGATGTCATCCACCCGGTCTTCCATGACGATACGCAGCGAGGTGGCCTCCTGTACGGAGAGTAGTTCCCCATGCTGCCGTACCGGCAGCCGTTCTACACTCACCTGCGGCTTCGCTGTTCCGAACGGAACGGCCAGGGTAACGATGGCTGCACTCCCCGTCAAGGTAAGGGAACGCTTCATTACAGGATTCCCGCTGTAGTGGCCCTGCTTAAAGATCAGGCCCTGCTCCAGCGTCAGCCGGTCCTCCGCCAGCCCGGAGAGGAGCGGCTTCAGCAGCAGATTGGCCCCCTCCAGCTGCGAGATAACTTCCCCGCTGAGAGAGTCGTAGGCTGCTGCACCCGGCGGCAGGTGGAAATACTGCTCATAGCGGTGCTGCCCTTCTGCTTGGAACAGGTCCACGATCAGCCAATAGCTGTTCTTGACGAACAGCACCTTACGGGAGTGAACCACCGGATCTTCGTACCGGGTATATCCGTACTGGCTTGCAAAAGCATAATCATAGACTTCACTAAATTGCGTGTCCCAGATTCTGCAGCTCGCCGTAGGCGGCGTATTCCAGTGGAAGCTGCGGACATGCTGGTCCTGACCGTCGACAACTACAGTGTTATGGGCACGGGTCGAGACTGTATATTTACGTTCTTTGTTCCACTCGAACAAGCCCATACCTGAATCCGCCAGCAGCTCGCGCCCTCCGGCGTAAAGCACCAGGCTGAGCGCATCGGAATGCGCATGCCCGCCGATCCCGACACCTGCCCGCATCGCCATGTACATATCGTCAGGACTCCAGCCCTGGCGCGAGGTTACATAACCGCCTGCCGGGAAGCAGGCCGCCGTCTCCGCAGGCTCTGCAGCCTTCAGCTGAGCATACTCCGCCGCAGCCTCCGGCCCGATTCTCCACAGCAGGGAGAACGGCAGCCGCTCATGCCCCAGCGCCTTGAAGTCCCCCCGCTGATACAGGTAAGCGCCCAAGCTCATGACATTACGCAGCTCGCTGAGCACCTGAACATCGGTATCGCCGAACTTAACCAGCTGTCCGTCCGGGGCCAGCAGATGCATCGTAACGACATACATCTTCTCCAGCGTCTCCCGGTATTCTCCGGCATCAATGCCGAGCTTCTGGTACAGAACCACCAGTTCATACAGCTCGCGCATGACGATCAGGTGGTAATTCGGGCTGCCCTCGAACTGTACCCCGTCGGGGTAGACGTTCTCAAGGATGTATCCCGGCAGCTTACGCCCGGCGTATTCCAGCCATTCGGCGGAATCCTTCAGCTCCGGCAGAAGCAGCGCCGTCTGAGTCAGCCCCCGGAGCTGCATGCAGACATGATTGCCGCCGCTGGCATGGTATTTGCGCACATATTCGCCATGCTGCTGGAAGGACTGAATCAGCTTCAGCTTCACCTCAGGCTCGAAGGCCGGAGAGCCGAAGAAGGTAATGAAGGCTTCCGGCAGCATGAACATCCGCACACCGGCCGAGAGGGGGTCCCAGCTACAATGCTCCGCCCGGAACGTACCATCCACCGGCATAGGGTTATCGTCAATGAAATGACTGATCATATCATTGAAGCATTTGGCGTATTTATCATCCCCGGTCAGCGCGTAGGCTCTGGACAGACGCTTCACATAGACGAACCGGGTCAGATGCAGCTGATACTGCGAGCTGTCGAACAGCCAGCTGTTCCAGTCGTAGCTTCCGTTCCGGAAGAGCACTCTTTTCCCTTTGAACAGGGGGATATCTCCCTCCACAATCCGGTCCGCCTCGGCAATATCCTGCTGCGCCTCCTCCTCTCCGCTGTAATGGCTGGCGGCGTACGCCTTCAGCTTAGGAACATCCTTCACATCAAAGTAGTATCTCCCGTTGTTACCCGATGTAATGACATCTAGATAAGCATCCCGTGCACCGGGGACATCGCCTACGTCCAGCTTCGCAGCTACCTCAGCAAGCTCCGGTCTGGTCAAATCCAGCATTGTGCTTAAGAACTCCCCGGCAGCCAGCTGCGGCTTCGTATATGCGGGATTGTGCCGCAGATCTTTATACCCCATAGTCAATTCTATCATCACCTTTATATTCGCGGATCTCTCCGCCTGAGTCTATTCCTTAATCGAACCAAGCATGGCTCCCTTGGCAAAATACTTCTGCAGGAACGGGTACACGATTACTATAGGCAGCATCGCCAGCAGAATGGCCGCATTCTGGACATTGGGTCCAAGGTTGGCCGCAAGCGAGGCATCTACCGCTGCCTCTGCCGAGATATTGGAGGCGCTGATTGCCACCATCTGCCGCAAGAGCGGTTGAATCGGCCAGCGCGAGGTATCATTCAGATAGATAACCGCCGAGAAGAATTCATTCCAGAACTGCACCATGAAGAACAGGGTGAACGTGGCGATAATCGGCTTGGACAGCGGCAGCACGATCGAGTAGAGAATCCTGAATTCCCCCGCCCCGTCTATTCTTGCCGCTTCGTCCAGACTCTCAGGCAGGCTCTGGAAGAACGAGCGGATGACCATGATATTGAAAGCACTGGAGGCTGCCGGAAGCACTACCGCCCAGTAAGAATCGATCAGACCCAGATTTTTGACGACCAGATAGTTCGGAATCATGCCCCCGTGAAAGATCATCGTGAAGAAAATAACCAGCAGCATGATCCGGCGGCCGGGCAGAAATTTCTTCGACAGGGCATAAGCCAGTGTAATCGAGACAAACAAGCTGAGCACCGTGCCCATCGCCGTGATAATGACAGAGTTCTTGACGGAGGTCAGGAACGTATTCGCATTCAGCAGATAGCTGTAGGCGTCCAGTGTCCAGTGCTTGGGCCAGATGAAGAAATTCCCGGCCATCGAATCTCCCGGCGGACTGAACGAGACCGCGATAATATATAGAAAAGGCAGAATAACCAGCAAGCTGATTAAGCAAATCATGACTACAATAATGGTGTCAAACCAGGTTGCCTTAAGCTTCATAACCTCTCCACTCCTGTTCTTGTTCTAGAATATGCCTTCCTCACCCAGCAGCTTCGCCGCATAATTGGCCCCGAGGACCAGGATCAGACTGGCAACGGATTTGAACATGCCTACGGTAATCGCGAAGCTGTAATTGAATTGCTCCAGACCGACATGGTAGACGAACAGATCGAAGACATTGGAGACATCCAGGTTAAGGCTATTGGTCATCAGGAAGATCTGCATGAAGTTGGAGTCCATCGAGGAGCCCAGACGGAGCAACAGCAGAATCACGATGGTCCCTTTGATGCCGGGGAGGGTGATATGCCAGATGCTCTGCAATCGGCTTGCTCCATCCACCTTGGCTGCTTCATACTGCTCAGGGTTAATCCCCGCCAGTGCCGCCAGGAAGATAATCGTGCCCCAGCCCGCATCCTTCCAGATCGACTGGAAGATGACCAGCGGACGGAACCATTCGTTGCTGACCAGGAAGTTAGCGCTGCCGTCGAACCATTGGCCGAGGTAATGGTTAATGACGCCCGAAGGCCCGAAGAAGGAAATCGTAATCCCGTAAATCACGACCCAGGAGAGAAAATGGGGCAGATATACGATGGTCTGCGAGACACGCTTGAACACCTTAAGCCGCACTTCATTCAGAAGCAGCGACAGGAGGATCGTGAAGGGAAAATAAATGATCAGATTCAGCAGACTGATCAGCAGCGTATTTTTCAGCAACATATAGAAATCGGAGGTTCCGAAAAACTGTCTGAAATTATCCAGCCCCACCCAGGGACTGTCCATCATGCCCTTAAACGGGCTGTATTCCTTGAAGGCCAGAATGAGTCCTGTCATCGGAATGTAATGAAAGGTGAGAAAGTAGAGAATACCCGGTGCTGCCAGTAAGTAAAAAGGCCATAGCTGATGAAACCGTTTGGGTCGTAAAGCTCTCTGCACAGGCTAAACCTCCTTATCCAAATGGGCAAAAGAAAGGGGAAAGCCCCCTCCTTTGCCTCTGTATATAGTGTTGTTGTATTACTTCGCGGAATGCTCTGCGTTATACTGGTCCTGCAGTTCCTTGGTGATCTGCACGCCCGGACCCTCCGTCCAGGTATCAATCTCCTTCTGCACATCCTCCCAGGCTCCCTCGCCCAGCACATACTTCGTCATTACCGCACTCATTTTCTTATAGCTGTCCGGATTCTTGCTGGCGTACTGTGAGTTGTAGCTGAGGAACGGATTCTCCACCCCGATCTTGCTGATCGTATCGAGAGTTGTCTTTTGCAGCGCCAGGATGTCCGGCTCCTTGGAGTTGGCGTATACATATGGATCTGCGCGGTTCTCCAGGATGAAATTGTTCGGCTTATCCAGCTCATACTGCTTCTTCTGCTCCTCGGTCTGCACCGCAACCCCATTCTTGAAATCGCTGGAATGGATGCCGGTGACTCCCGCTTTGGAGAACGCTACATTCTCTTCAGAGGCCGTGAAGTCAAGGAAGTCTACAATCTGCTGCACCTTATCCTCCGGCACGGAGCTTGGAACCGCCCACAGTCCGTAGTACCCGGAGAGTACAGAAGCACCCTTCTGTCCGTTCGCGCCTTCAAGCACATCGACAATCGCGATTTCGGCCTTCGGGTCCGTCTGTTTCAGCTTTTCTACGTTGGTCTCTACAATATCACTGACATTCCCGACAAAAGCACCCGCTGTGCCCGCAAGGAACTTACTCCGCGCCTGCCCCTGGTTCTTCAATACCGGCGCATCCTTGTCGATCAGGCCCTTGCTCCACGAATCTCTCAGCCACTCCAGGAATGCCTTGTATTCAGGCGTCTGGAAATCACGGACCACGTTGTCGCCGTCCAGCTTCCACACATTAGGAATGCCAAAGGCATACTGGATCGGGAGGACACCCGAGAACGGCCCGGGGCTGTTCACACCGTCTGAACCGTAGATCGTGAACGGGATGGTTTTGCCGCCGCCTGCCGGGTCCTTCTCCTTGAACACCGCAAGCGCATTCGTCAGCTCATCCATGGTCTTTGGAACCGGCAGATTATATTTATCCAGCCAGTCCTTGCGGATCAGAATATTGGCTTCGCCTCCGCCGTACAGACCGCGTGGCCGGGGAATCCCGTACGATTTGCCGTCAATCTTGGCACCATTCCAGACCACCTCATCAATCTGGCTGATATTCTTGGTCTTCGCAAGGTAAGGGGTCAGGTCATGAAAAGCGCCCATTTTCACCAGGTTGTTGAATTTATCGTCCTTGCCGCCATCCATCAGCAGCAGATCATAGGAATCTCCGGCCGATACCGCCACAGAGAGCTTGTCCGTATAGGCTTCGGATGGCACGAAGGTTACGTTCAGATCTACATTGCCGCGCTTCTCCAGATCCTCCAGCGCCTTGTTGTTCGTCATCTCCGGCGGATTGCCGAAAAGAATGGTCATGGCCTTGATGCTGGCCGGCTTGCTAGCCGCACCGCTTGGTGTACTGCCTTCCGGTGCCGCTGTGCTGCCTGCCGCTGAATTATTACCGCCGCCGCAGCCCGCCAGTGCAGTTACCATCAACGCCGCCGAAGCTACAAGCGGTACAAGCTTTTTTGTAATATTCATTGTCATCCCCCGTTTGCTTGTATTGATTGCGTTTACATCGTGCTTACACTTTGGATTATAGAAGACGCCGGAGCTTAAGAACATGCCGGATTCCAGCCAAAGTGTCACCATTTTTAAGATTTGCCGGGCCGCAGGTATCTCCATGTCCGCCAATGTACTATAATCTGTTTAGGATAGCCTGCCCGGTATCCGTAGTCCAAAACCCTTAACGGATGTGACGCTATGAATTCACCCTTTTTCAGCTTTTTGCGGCGGAGCTTCTATATTAAGATGATTGTCGTCATGTTCGCCATCTCGGTGGTTCCGCTGATTGTGCTGTCCTTTATTTCTGTAAGCGTATCCAGCACGACCGTGGAGCAGCAGGTGAACCGCCTGAATGCCCAGCTCGTCAATCAGGTCGTGGACCGGATTGAATTAACCATGACCCGGCTGCGGGAGCTCAGCGAGCAATATTCGCGGATCTCGTCCATTCAGAGCGCGCTGGTATCGCCTTCTGCCCAATATTTTGAAGAGGTGGTCCGCAAAAAGGATCTGATCTCCGTGCTCAGCGGCGCGTCCGCCATCATCGGGAATGTGGAGGGCCTACAGGTCTATTCCGCCGTTACAGGAGAGGTTCTCTCCTCCACGGAAGCCCCGGCCATGCTGGAGGAGTCCCCGTACCGGCCGCTGATTGAAGCGTATCTGGCTTCGGGACGGCCGAATCTTTTTCTGGACAAGCATTCGCTGCCTGAGCTGGCTATTCTGAATTCGTCTACCTATTATATCTCACGCGTTCCCTTCGACTTATATAAGGACCTGAAGGGCGTGCTGCTGATCTCCATGAATAACAGCCAATACCAGCAGCAGATTGAGAATATTCAGCTTGGGAGCGAGGGCTCTATCTCCCTGCTGACGGAAGACGGCCTGACCATTGCCACGACCAGCAAGCTGGATAAGCAGGCGGATAAGCAGCGGGTTCAGGAGATTCTGGGGCGCTGGAAGGAGCTGAAGCGCCCGGATCAGTTCGCGGCAGGCTCCTCTATTGTCTCTGTCAAGCAGACCTCCACCTACGACAAGTGGATCGTGCTCTCAGAGATTCCGTCCAAGGAGCTGACGGCCAGCGCCGAGATTATCCGCCGGACGGTCACTTATTTTCTGCTCATTCTGGCTTGTCTGGGGGCGCTCTGTGTGGTCGGCTTCGGGTATCAGCTCTACCGGCCTCTACAGGCTGTGAAGCGGCAGGTCGATGCTCTGAAAAAAGGGAATTTCGATGCCAGGGTCACCCATTTCGCCAATAATGAAATCGGGGATCTGGGCCGGATGCTCAATACCATGGCTGTCCGCATACAGGATCTGCTGGCAGACCTGCATGATTCGGAGGATCTGAAGCGCAAGCTGGAGATTCGGGCGCTGCAGTCGCAGATCAACCCCCATTTCATGTACAATACCCTCAATACGATCCGTATGTTCGCCATGATGAAGGATTATGAGAAGATCAACTCCCTGATGGGAAGGCTGGTGGCCTTGCTGCGGTATTCGATGGAGAATTTCGAGCAGACGGTGCAGCTCCAGCAGGAGCTTGATTATCTGGCGGATTATGTCGGGCTGCTGAATATGCGCTACAAATGCCAGATTCATCTGGAGGCTGAGATTGAGGAGCCGCTGCGGGGCATGATGATTCCGAAGCTGGGTCTGCAGCCGCTGATTGAGAACTCCGTGTTCCACGGCATTCTCCCGCGCAAGGCACCGGAAGGGCATATCCGTGTGCGCGTATACAGAAGTCCCGGCGGGAGCCATATTATTGTACAAGTCGAGGACGACGGGAACGGTCTGGAAGAGGCTGAGCTGAGGAAGCTGCAGCTCCATCTCCAGCAGGAAGAGTCTGCCGAGAACATCGGACTGCAGAATGTATGGATGCGTATGAAGCTGCTGTTCGGGGCGGAGACACAGATCCTGCTCACCAGCGCTCCGGGCGAAGGCTTGACCATCCGCATGCTGCTGCCGTCCGGGAACGTTCTGATTAAGGAGGAACATCATGAATCACTATAGAGTTGTCCTTGTGGAGGACGAGATTCCGGCAAGAACGGTCTTCCGGCATTTCATTGAAGAGCGCGCTGACCTGTTCACCCTTGTCGGCGAAGCTGAGGATGGCCGGGACGGGCTGGAGCTGTTCCTGAAGCATAAGCCGGAGCTGATTGTTACCGACATTACAATGCCGGGCATGAACGGGCTGGAGATGCTGCGCGAGATCGAACGGAGCGGGGCACCTGCCCCGCAGATCATTATCCTGACCTGTCATCAGGATTTCCACTATGCCCAGCAGGCCATTCATCTGAAGGCGGCTTCCTATCTGATTAAGGATGACTGTCTCTCCGATCCGGGCCTGTTGACCCGGACGATGGAGGAGCTGGCGGTTCTGGCGGATTCACGCGGCGAGACGAGGGACAATTATCTGCAGCTGGAGCAGCAGGTCCGCCTGAGCGAAGTCGAGATCGAGCAGAGCCTGTTCCTCGACATGCTGCGCAGCCCGGCGGCTGAAGCCAAATGGCTGCGCAGTCTTGCGGACTCGCAGCTCCCGCTTCACGGCCAGGGCTTCATGACCCTGCTGCTGGAGCTGGACCGCAACTCCCTGCGCTTCCCGATCGACCAGCTGGAGGAGCTGAAGCTGTGGCAATTCGCAGGGGTGAACGTGCTGAAGGAGCTGCTCGGCAGCATAGGCCCGCATAAGGTTATCGCCCTCGACAAAGGGCGGTTCCTTGCCCTGTATACCGACAGCTTGAAGACGGAGAGACCCCGCTTCCTGGAGCAGGTGCTGGAGTCCCTGGCCGCGAATCTCCGGATGAGCTGCATCGCCCTGCTGTGCAGCTTCGACCAGGGACTGGAGGAGCGGCCGGAGGTGCTGAAGCGGCTGGCTTCAGCGCCGTATCCGTTCTTTTACCGCTGCAATGAGCTTATCGGCATTGGGGAGTGGGGGCAACTCTCCAGCTTCCAGCGGATTCCTGAGCCGCAGAGCCGCTTCTGGAGCAAGGTGCTGAAGAAAGCGCTGCTGGAGCCGCATCTCAGCACGGCAGCTCTGGAGCAGGAGCGCCAATCCCTGCACCGTCAGGCGATGGAGCAAGCCTGGGACCCGGAGCAGATCAAGTCCCTATATCTGCGAGTCTTTCTGGATATGAGCCATAACGTTATTGGGGCGGAAGGCGGGGCGGATCTCGAAGCAGAGCTGCGTGTACAAATCGAGCTGTGCCAGACATTCAACGCTGTACATGAGATCACCTGCGATCATTTCCGCAAGCTTCAGCAGCTTCAGGAGGGCGGCCGGAAGATCGATGCCTCCATCACACGTATCATTCAACAGATGCGCGAAGATCTCAGCTATCCCTACAAGCTGGAGGAGCTGGCCGCTTCGATCAATTACAGCGTGCCCTACTTCAGCTCCATGTTCAAGAAGGCCGTCGGCGAGAGCTTTGTCCAATACCTGACCCGCCTGCGGATCGAACAGGCCAAGCTGCTGCTGCTCACCACCGACCACAAAACCTTCGAAATCTCCGAATCCATCGGCTTCGAGAATTACCGGTCCTTCAACCGGATCTTCAAGAAGGAGACCGGCGTCTCCCCCTCGGATTACCGCCGGCAGGGAACTCAAAGTATATAGATACAGGAACTAAACCGCGAGAACAGCATGGATACTCTTCAGCCGATTGTGGTCGGTTTTTCGATTACATTTGATCCACGCGCCTCCGTCACGCCCAATGTGGTCGGTTTTTCGATTACTTTTAGCCTACGTGCCGCCCCCGGTCCCATTGTGGTCGGTTTTTCGATTACATTGGGCCCACGTGCCTCCGCAACGCACATTATGGTCGGTTTTTCGATTACATTTGCTCCACGCGCCCGCGCAACGCCGAATGTGGTCGGTTTTTCGATTACATTGCTCCACGCGCCTCCGTCACGCCCAATGTGGTCGGTTTTTCGATTACATTTGGCCCACGTGCCTCCGCAACGCACATTATGGTCGGTTTTTCGATTACATTTGCTCCACGCGCCCGCGCAACGCCGAATGTGGTCGGTTTTTCGAT
>NZ_JAGGLV010000024.1 GCF_017874735.1 Paenibacillus silagei | reverse complement strand
CTATTGGTGGCGTGGCTTTCGCCTTTCCAAGCAGGGGTTCCACCTGCTAAGTTACTCAACCTAGGCTCGGTCGCTCCACTTTTTGCAGGATTCCTTAAAAAATGGTACTGGCTAAGCTAAATTGTTGCATTATTTGCACAAATTCCGGCGTTTAGAGTAAGTTAGCGCAGAATTTGTTGCAATTTGTGCAGGATTTCAGCATAGACCGCTTCTATGGGGCAGCATTGTTGCACTTTTTGCAGGACTCCTTTATAAATGTTACAGCTGTGAAGCATGGGTCCCATCTCTCGGCGCAGCATTCCTAAACATCAACTAAAAAAAGGGCGTCACGCAGCCAAATATCGGCTTGCGTGACGCCCTTGCTTCAGATCCGGAACGGTTCTGATGTTTATTTGATCGTAAACAGCGACAGCTTGCTCTCCAGCTGGGTGGAAGCCCCTTGCAGCTTGTTCGACAAGGCTACCAGATGGTCACTGACATTCTGCTGCTCACTGCTGAGGGATGCAACCTCTTCAGAGGTTGCCGAGGATTGCTGCGCTACCGCACTCACATTCCCCATAGCATCGGACAGCACACCCTGTGAATGGTTCAGACTGTCGATGGCCCCTGTTACAGACTCCAGACTCATAATGAAGTCTTCCATCTGACCCTTCACGGACACGAAGATCTCACTGGTACTCTTTACGGACACCATCTGCTGCTTGAACAGCGGAGCCACTTCAGACAGGACAGCAACCGTCTCATCCATCTCAGCTACGATCTTATCTGTAATTCCGGCGACCAGAGCAATGGATTGCTTGGATTGGTCGGCAAGCTGCCGGACCTCCCCTGCGACTACCATGAAGCCACGGCCGGCTTCGCCTGCTCTCGCTGCTTCAATCGTTGCATTCAGAGACAGAATGTTCGTCTGCTGGGTAATATTCTTCATCACATCCAGCACCTTGATTACGGAATATACCGTTTCCTTGAGGTTATTGACTCTATCCACCAGAGCAGAGGTCATTTCACCTGTGCGTCCGGTCTGATCCAGCAGCTCTTCCAGCTGTACAGCACCCTGTCCGCTGGCTTCCCCGACTCCACGGGCTGCCTGATCCATCTCAGAGTTGGCTGCAATAACACTCTGCATCTGCGTAGCAATCAGGTCAGTCAGCTCATTGCCGCGCTCGGCTTCCTGGGCCAGACTTCCCGCACCACCGGCAATCTCTTCCGTGGCCGCAGCAATCTCCTTGGCGGAGATCGCCGTCTTGCGCGAGGCATCCCCCAGCTCACCCGCAGTCTCAAGGACTTCGCGGGCTGTATCTGTAGTCTGAGCTACCAGCTCCGTAATCTTACCCATCATCATATTGAAGGAGGCCGACAGCTGGCCGATCTCATCCTTCGAGACATACTGCGTGCGGACACTCAGGTTGCCTTCGGCTCCCTCCAGCATCAGGTCCTTCAAGCGTGCCAGCGGCTTGGCGATCATCTGGACCATCCAGAAGCCGACAATCATGGCAAGCAGTGCTGCCGCTCCGGCAGCAAGGAAGGTGGTAAACAGAATCGGCGTGGCAGCTTGAACCAGTTCTCCGGTAGGAACTACACCGGCAAGCTTCCAGTCTGCCTTCTGCATCGGGTTGTATACAGCAAGGATATCTTTGCCGTTCTCATCCTTCGCTTCCGTGCTTTCATTGTTCACCTTGCTGTCCTTGATGAAATTCAGTACGGTGGCTTTGCCGTCCTCTTCAGGCTGCGAGGAAGCTACTACCGTTCCATCCGGGGCAACGAGTTGAATCCGCGAGCCATCGCCAAGCTCTACGCTCTTGAAGGCTTCTTCCAGGAGGGTGCTCTTCAGCTCCAGCATGACTACATATGAGGCATTGGAGCCCAGATTCTTAAGCGTTCTGACCATGGCCAGATTCTTGCCGCCGCTGCCTTCAACGGCTGTAGGGAACCAGTAGTTCTGGGCGGATTTGGCTTCTTCCGTATAATAAGGCTCATAAGAGCTTGAATTCTTGACCACGGTCTTGTACCATTCCTGTGCTCTCACATCATCGCCTGCGAGACCGGTGCTTCCGCTGGAGACGATCCCCATCTCAGGGTCCTCCGGAATAAGTGATATGGCGACGATATTGGCATCTGTTGTAGTCTGGCTGGACAGCTTCTTGCTGATCGCATCCGTAGCCACGAACTTATCATAGCTGCTCTTCGCCGAAGACAGCTCTGTCAGATTCGCCTGCATCTGTGTATCAAAATATAACTGAAGTGCGAGACTCTCATACTGCTTCAAGGTAATGTCCAGCTTCTCTGAGGTCTGAATAATCGTCTGCCGGTTCGCTTCAGACACATTATCTTTAATTGTATTCTTCGCTTTGTTGTAAGACAGAAGTCCTAAGAACAGGACCACCACCACGATAGAAGATAAGAAGATCAGGAACAGCTTCACCCCTACGGATTTGGTCGGGTTCACCCTTTTCACCTGGCGTAGCGAGCCGTTCAATACTGTCTTGTAATTTCTCTTCTCTGCCGTGTTGCTTGTTATCTGTGAAGCTTCTGTCTTCTGGGCCTTAGCCTTTTGTGTGCTCTTTGGCTTTTTACTGTTTTTCGCCACTTTTACCCTACTCTCCTTCGTTTTATCTGTCTTTTTGTCCGGATTGGGAGCTCCCATAACCATCACCTGCCTATCGCCTAGAATGGAAGATATATGTAAGCGTTACCTGCCCTATATATCGGCACAAAGTCTCATTTTTCTTAGCATTATTTGCAAATTGCTTCAATACTCATATATTTTTGTCGAATTGCATAAGCAATTTGGCATATAATACCCCCACAAAGTGGAGCTATAGCATCGATGTTTACTCAGGTACTTTGCGGGGGCCCCAAAACACCTCCTTTTTTAGCATGCAAAAAAAAGGGATGCCCTTGTGTAAACGGGCATCCCTTAGTTTGTAAAGCCATTATTTTCGCTTGCGCATCATATCAAAATAAGCAACAGGCTGATCTACCTTCATCCGCACACGCTGAAGCGGGTGACGGGCCACATCCAGCGGATTGCCAGCCTCATCCCACAGCTCTCCAACAGTCTGCTTGAAGAAGGTGTCATCCGGGCCGAAGAATTCAACTTCCTGTCCTGGCTTGAAGTTATTGCGCTGCTGAACGAGCGCCATCCCACTCTCTGCGTCATACTCCAGCACCAGTCCCGCGAAATCATACGGAGCCGCCTTCTCTTCCGGTTCATAGATATGGTCCTCATGGTCCGGTGTGTCGTAGAAGAAGCCAGTATTCAGCGGACGGTTAGCCGCCTTCTGCAGCTCCTCCAGCCATTCGGGCTTCAGTACATACCCTTCCGGGTCGGCCATGTAAGCATCTATGGCTTTGCGGTAGGCATTCACTACGGTCGCCACATAGTGAATCGATTTCATCCGGCCCTCAATCTTGAAGCTGTCGATCCCGGCTTCAATCAGGTCGGGAATACTCTCCAGCATACACAGGTCCTTCGATCCCATAGTGAACGGGTTATCCTCGGGCTGATGCAGCGGCAGCTGGGTGATTCCAGGCTGCAAGGCCTGAGGCGCCTCAGCTTGTTCCTCTTCGGATACCCAGTTCCCTTCGGGACGGGCATCTTCGAACAGATCATACTTCCAGCGGCAGGATTGGCAGCAGCCCCCGCGGTTGGAGTCACGGTCGGTGAAGTGGTTGGATAACACACAACGTCCGGAGTACGAGGAGCACATCGCACCATGGATGAAGCTCTCGATCTCAATATCCACATGCTGCTTGATCTCGGCGATCTCCTCCAGGCTGGTCTCCCGGCCTAATACTACGCGCGGCAGACCTTCCTCCTTCCAATAGGACACTGCCTGCCAGTTGAGCGTGGACTGCTGGGTGCTTAGGTGCACCTCAAGACCCGGCACCAGACGCAGGGCAGTGTCGACAATCACCGGATCGGCTACGATAATCGCTGCAATTCCGGCCTCATATAAATTACGCAGGTATTCTTCAATCCCCGCGACATCTTCATTGTGAGCATAGATATTGGTGGCTACGAATACTTTGGCACCATATTTCTTGGCAAATTCAACGCCCTCGCGCATTTCCTCGAAGGTAAAATTATCTGCGCCTGAGCGCAGGCCGTACTTTTGTCCTCCGATATAGACTGCATCCGCGCCATAATGCACGGCGAATTTCAATTTCTCTAAGTTTCCTGCCGGAGCCAGGAGCTCCGGTCTGTCCAGACGGTAACGCTTGCCCTTGAACTGGGGCTTGGTCATGGTTCCCATTCCTGTTCTCCTTTCGTTGTCTTTGCTGTCAAAAACCCACCTAAAACTTCCTATCAGATAGCACGTAACTGCGGAAAGCGTTTGGACTTCCGGCCGCTGTTGTCTCCAGATGTTTTTTGATTACTCCGCTGAGCGGATAACATCCGGAGACAAAGGCGGACGCTACCGCTCCTACAGTTCCAAACCTTCCCTCCGTTACTTCATCTTTAAGGTAAAGCTTTAAGTTCTCTTTTAGAACAGCAAAGATTTTTTTATATTAATATACCTGCTCTTTATAGAAGAAGCCGAACGACAGTTCACGCTCAGGGTCCTGCAAGGCACGGACCTCGTCCAGCCAGGATTCCTCGAACGCATATTCAGCCGGATCAGCGGCGTAGACGTCCATGGCGTGACGGTAAGCCTTGACGACAGCCACATTATAAGCCACCGGCTTCAGCAGACCCTCGATCTTCAGGCTGTGTACGCCAGCTTTTAACAAGAAATGAAGATCCTCCAGAATGCAAATATCATCCGAGCTCATAATATGCGTACCGTTCTCGTCTTCATAGATCGGGAACTTCTCATTCGGACGCTCCGCTTCAATCAGGAACAGCCCGCGCTCCTTGCCCAGGCTTCCGCCATCGCTTGGACGACCCTGGTGGGACATATAGCTTGCAACCAGCTTGCGCTTGGAATGATAGATATTCGTCATGCCATGCACCTGGACCTGGGCTTCCACTTCCAGATGCGGGACCATCTCGGTCATCTCATCCATATTCAGCTCGCGTGCCAGAACGACCCGCGAAGCTCCCTTGCGGCCCCAATAATTGGCTGTAGCATAGTTGGTCGAGGTCATTTCCGCATTCCAGTGCAGCTTCATTCCAGGCGCTTCGGCTTTTACGGCCGCCAGTACGGCGGGATCACCGAACTCTACCCCATCCACTCCCAGCTCGCCGATCGCCTTCACATAAGCCGGAAGCTCCTCCAGCATGGTATTGGGGATCAATCCATTGATGCTTACATATACCTTACCGCCCCGGGTATGTGCCAGCTTAACTACTGCGGCCGTATCTTCAAGTGTAAAATGTCCGGCAAGACGCATACCAAAGCGGTCATCGCCGACCAAGAGGGCACTCGCTCCTGCATCCAGCAGCGCTGCCGCTTCTTCCAGAGAAGCCGCTGTCGCCAGCAGCTCCGGTGTGTTATTCATTGTGTTACCTCCTGTGCGTTGCTCATCCTTACTATTGTAGCGGGTTCTTACGGATTTTGTTTACTTTTTTGAATATTGGCTAAATGTTCCTTGTAGGTTCTGGCAAATAAATGCCCCTGTGAGCCGTCCTTCTTAGTGACATAGAAGAAATAATCAGAGACCTCCGGCGTCATAGCTGCTTCAATCGACGCCAGCCCGGGGCTGCTGATCGGTCCAGGCGGCAAGCCTGCCTGCTTATACGTATTATAAGGACTATCCACCTTCAAATCCTTCTCATACAACCGCTCTTTCTGCTTGTCCAGTAAGTACTGGACGGTAGCGTCGATCTCCAGCTTCTGCCCTTTATCCAGTCTATTATAGATAATACCGGCCACCAGCGGACGTTCCTTGTCTACTACCACCTCACGCTCCACCAGTGAAGCTACGGTCAGCAGCTCATGCAGGGAGAGCCCGCGGTTCGCCAGCTTGGCCTTCCACTCTGGAATCGTATCCAGCTTCTTCACCAGCTGCTCCAGCATCGCCCCGATGACCTCCTGCGGGGTGCTGTCCTTAGCCAGTTCATAGGTCTCCGGGAAAAGGTACCCCTCCAGCCGGTGGCGCAGCAGCGGATTGTCCGGAATCTCCAGCTTGCTTACGGCTTCCATGCCCTTACCGGAATCAATCAGCGCAAGGAAGACCTCCGGCTTCTGATTCCAAGCAGCGGCCAGCTTCTCTGCCACCTGGACCGCAGTATACCCTTCAGGAATTGTAAAAGTAACGGTAGCTTCCTTCACAACATCTCCAGCATTCAACCGGCTGATCAGCGTATCGTAGGAGTCGCCGGGGCTTACCTGATATGTGCCGGCCTTGAAGCTGGAGCCTTCCTGGACCCATTTCAGATAGCCTTTGAAGAACAGGCTGTGCTTGATAATGCCCTCTTGCTCAAGCAGGTCGGCGATTTGCGAGCTTCCCATACCCTTCTCTATCGTAACCGTTACGGCCGGCCCTGCGGGCTTGACCGGCTGCATTCCATTCCAGATGTACCATGCTCCTCCTCCTGCAGCTGCTGCCAGGACCAGAATTAAGATAAGCACAGTGCGGATCACGGCTTTCAAATGTTACGCCTCACTTTCCGACTATAAAGTATAAAATTGTATTGTCCAAAATTCAACCTATTTTTATAGCATAAGCTTTTTTCAGGCAAACGGAAAGATCCTTTCGCTCCTCATAAGCAAAAAGAGCGCGGAAAAATTCCGCCCTCTTCCGTATCTGCCATACATGAAGTTGCTACAGACGCCTACTCGCTATCCGCAGGGAAGGTGAGCTCATCGTACAGCTCGGAAATATCCTCCCACTCTTCATCGTCCATAATGCTCTCCAGTTCCGGAAGTCCGTCCGGAGAAACTACGATGCGCAGAATTTCCTGCTCCGCAGCTCTTCCCGATCCGGCCAGAACGGCATAAGCACGGTCACCCACAGCAAATTCTGCAATAATATCGTAAACGGAAGACTTGCCCTGCTCATCCTCCAGTTCTACTGTTTCTCCATATACTTCCTTGAGCTTAGAAGTCCATACCGCCTGATCAGCGGAAAACTCAGTCATTCTCTGCTCCTCCATCAAGCTCGTCAACCAAGGTATTGAAGGTCTCCTCTACGATGGCCCACTCCTCGTCGTTCTCAATCATGAAGAGCTGCAGATCGTCACCGTCTTCCTCGTAACGGAACGCGTAGACCTCATCTGTCTCCTCATCCTCGGAATCAAGCGGAACCACCATCATATACTTGGCATCCGATCCGTCCACTTCAAACTTCATGATGACCTCGAATTCCTCTTCATTACCTTCCTCATCGGGAATATAGATAATTTCCGGTTCCTCTTCTTGGCCGATCTGTTCGTTTGTCATATCCGCACACCCCTCACCTTTTACTGTTAGCATCCAAAAAATTTTGCAAAATCAGCGCTGCGGCCATTTTGTCCACCAGCCCCTTGCGTTTCTTCCGGCTGACGTCCCCGTCTATCAGCACCCGCTCAGCAGATACCGTCGTCAGACGCTCATCCCAAAGGTGTACGGGTAAATCGAGTTGCTCCCGCAGCTTATCTGCGAATTCGATGCAAATTTCACCACGGGGTCCTACGGAGCCGTTCATGTTCTTCGGCAGCCCGACAACAATCTCGCCGATTTCGTACTCCTTGACCAGTTCACGGATACGTTCGAATTCATTGCCGTTTCCGCGCCGCTCAATAGTCTCCAGAGATTGTGCTGTCCATCCGAAAATATCGCTTGTGGCGACACCGATTCTGCGGTCGCCGTAATCCAGTCCCAGCTTCTTCATCATTTGGGCTGGTCCACCCGATGATTAGCCAGATAGAAACGGACCAGTTCTTCGATCAGCTCATCACGCTCTTTCCTCCGGACCAAACTTCTCGCATTGTTGTGGCGTGGAATGTAAGCCGGATCTCCTGAAAGAAGATATCCTACGATCTGATTGATCGGATGATATTCTTTCTCCACCAGCGCGTCGTACACGGCGAGCAGTATTTCCTGGGGAGAGGCTTCCTTTTCGTCGCCCTTCACATTGAATTTGACCGTTTTGTCCATGGAGTCCATGTGGTGACACCTTCCTTCTGCAAAATCACCCTGATTCGGGCGGCTTCGCAAAGTTGCTGCTGTACAGCTCACTTGCTGCCCTCATCATAACATATTCATGCCCCAACGAGGAAATCCTGCCATGGTTAAAGCGCTTTTTTTGGCATTTTGTCTACAAAACCAGATGTTTTTTTGGGTTTTAAGCTATTGCAAGCCCTGGGTCAATAATGAATAACCCCAAAAAATATACATTGTGTGAATAAAGCAGCGGCACCGAGGAAATGCCCTCAGCACCGCTGCTTCCCAACCCTTGATAGAAATCCACAGTTTCTTACAGACAAGAATCACTGCATACTGCTTAAGCCTGTGCAGCTACCAGTTCCTCTGCCTTCTTCAGGGCTTCGCCCAGCTTGGAAGCGTCCTTGCCTCCGGCCTGCGCCATATCCGGACGTCCGCCGCCGCCGCCGCCGCAGACGGCAGCGATCTCTTTCACCAGCTTGCCGGCGTGGAAGCCCTTCTTCACCAGCTCCTGAGGCACGGCGACCACGAAGTTCACCTTGTCCTCCATTGCAGCACCGAGCACCAATATGGCCTCCGGGAGCTTGGACTTCAGTTCGTCCGCTGTCGAGCGCAAAGCATCGATATTGCCGGCTTGCACAGAGACCGCAAGAAGCTGCGTTCCTCCGCCTACTGTGACTACACTGCTGGTCAGCTCTGCTGCGAAGGTTGCGCTCAGCTTGGACTGAAGCGATTCATTCTCACGGCCCAGCTCGCGTACCTGGGCATGCAGCGCCTCGATCCGCTTCGGCACATCGGTCAGCGACGATTTCAGCAGGGCTGCCGATTGCTTCAGCAGGTCCAGCTGACTCTCCGTAAACTGATAGGCGTAACGGCCAGTCACAGCTTCAATCCGGCGCACCCCGGAACCGATGCCGCTCTCGCTGAGCAGCTTGAAGATTCCGATCTGCGCTGTATTAGACACATGGCATCCGCCGCACAGCTCCAGGCTGTAGTCGCCGACTTGAACGACACGGACAACATTGCCGTATTTCTCTCCGAAGAGGGCCATCGCTCCCATGGCTTTGGCTTCATCTATCGGCTTATTCTCAATGACTACAGGAAGGCTGCGCCAGATCTGGGCGTTCACGCGCTGCTCGATATCGCTGAGCTCCTCTGGAGTGATGGCTCCAAAATGCGAGAAGTCGAACCGCAGGCGTGAGCCTTCTACTAAAGAGCCTGCCTGATTGACATGGCTGCCGAGCACTTCCTTAAGCGCCTTGTGCAGCAAGTGAGTGGCCGTGTGGTTCTTCACGATATCCTCGCGCTCCGCCCGGTTCACTTCGGCACGGACGGTATCGCCTACCTTCAGATCGCCTGCTTCCACCGTAACCAGATGGACATGCTGGCCGTGCGGTGCTTTGAAGAGGCCGTTCACCTTAGCGGTCACCGATCCGCCGGTCAGAACGCCGGTGTCGCTGACTTGGCCGCCGCTCTCTGCATAGAACGGTGTTGACTCCAGGATGACCTGGCACTCGGCGCCTTCGCTTACTGTATCCTGAAGCGCACCGTCTACCACAATCGCCAGCACCTTGGACTCTGTTACCGTGTCATTATATCCAACAAATTCACTTTTAACCGTCAGCTCAGCCAGGGCACCGCCCTGAATCTTCATGCTGGCGCTGTCCTGACGGGCAGCTCTCGCCCGGTCACGCTGCTCCTGCATTGCGGCATCGAAGCCGGCGCGGTCTACGGTAAGCCCCTGCTCGGACGCGAAGTCCTCGGTCAGGTCAAACGGGAAGCCATACGTGTCATAGAGCTTGAATGCATCGGCACCGGCAATGGTGCTCAGGCCGTCCGCTTTGGCTTTGGCGCTGATCTCCCCGAGGATCGCCAGACCATCGGACAGCGTCTCGTGGAAGCGCTCCTCTTCCAGACGGATGATTTTGGCGATATAATCGCGGTTCTCGACCACGGAAGGATAATAGACTCCCATAATCTCTCCAACGGTCTCAGTCAGCTCATGCAGGAACGGACGGTCCAGTCCCAGCGTCTTGCCGTAGCGTACGGCGCGGCGGAGCAGACGGCGGATAATATAGCCGCGTCCTTCATTGGAAGGAAGCACGCCGTCCCCCACAGCAAATGTAACGGTACGTACATGGTCAGCAATGACTTTTAGCGCGATATCCTGGTCAACATTATCCTTGTAGGTTACACCGGCAAGCCCGGCGGTCTTCTGGATAATCGGCTGGAACAGATCGGTATCGAAGTTGGAGTCCACATCCTGGAGAATGGAAGCGAAGCGCTCCAGGCCTGCGCCGGTATCAATATTCTTGTTGGGAAGCGGCGTATAGCTGCCGTCCTTATTATGGTTGAACTGCGAGAATACGAGGTTCCAGACCTCCAGCCAGCGCTCATTCTCACCGCCCGGATACATCTCCGGATCACTCATATCACTGCCGTATGCTTCACCGCGGTCATAGAAAATCTCCGAGCACGGGCCGCACGGGCCTTCGCCGATATCCCAGAAGTTCTCGTCGCCCAGCTTGATGATGCGTTCTGCGGGCAGGCCGACCTTCTCATTCCACAGCTTGAACGCTTCTTCGTCCTCAGCATACACGGTAACGGAGATCCGGTCGCCGTCGAAGCCGATCCACTCCTTGCCGGTCAGGAATTCCCAAGCCCAGGTGATGGCCTCTTCCTTGAAATAATCGCCGATGGAGAAGTTGCCTAGCATCTCAAAGAACGTATGGTGGCGGCGCGTCTTGCCCACATTCTCAATATCATTGGTGCGGATACATTTCTGCGAGTTCGTCAGGCGGGGATTCTCCGGAATCTCCCGGCCGTCGAAGTAGGCCTTCAGCGGCGCCATACCTGCGTTAATCCACAGCAGCGAAGGGTCATTGTGTGGCACGAGCGAGGCGCTCGGCTCAATACAGTGGTTCTTGCTCTCAAAAAACTGCAGCCATTTGGAACGGATTTCACTTGCTTTCATCATGTACAGCTCCCGTCTCTTCATTAAAATGCGGCACGCTGGCCGGAAAACACATTGTTGCCGTAACCGTTACACGAAAAATCAAAAACAAAAAACGCCCCTGAATGAAATTCAGGGACGATGATTATCGCGGTACCACCCTGGTTATCGCCTTAATCCGTGAACACGGACAACTGCAGACGATCGCCTTGTGCGGCTGTTAACGGGTGCCCCCGGCGGGATTGTCCCCGCACTCCGAAATCAGCTTTCGGCCGGTCTGTCTCCCAGGTTCTCACACCCGATGCGGACCATCCGCAAAGGAACCTGTTCTCTGATGAAGCATTCTCCGGCGTACTCGTTTTCATCAACGCTTTGTCCGATTTGCTTTTTAACATTTCAAGTATAGCCAGCGGGTGGATATCTGTCAATCACAGGCCGTAATTTGCCGCAACAGGAGCAGATAATTGCTATAAAAAAGGTTATTTACAGCGCTTACACACAGGCGTATAATTTACATTATTCATAGCGTCGAGACGTAGCTCAGCTTGGTAGAGCGCTTGCTTCGGGAGTAAGAGGCCGCAGGTTCGAATCCTGTCGTCTCGACCATATCTAATTCAGATTCGCGGCTTTGGGTCCGCGCTTTTTGGTGTTTCAAATCGCCTATTTCTGTCTTCCATGTTTAAAAGCAGTAATTATATATGTAGAGCCATCCTCAGATGGCTGATAGGAAACGATATAACGATCAATACGAATATAGTAAGTATCTTTATAAGTTCTTGATGGAAACAGCTTTCCTGACCGAGTCACCTTTTCCTCAATCCGCATGAACAGCTTTAATTTATATTCTGCTGTTTCCTGTGGTGAGAAGTGTATGCTTTCGATCTTGGAAAAGCTCTGAGCCGCACTTTTAGTCCAGACTACCTGCATCAAAGTTCTCCATTTCTTATCATCTCGATCATTTGCTTAGAAGAGATCATTGAACCATGTATAATATCCTGCTTGGATTCTTGGATCATTTTTGCAATTTCAGGATCAGCATCCAGTTCAGCAATTTGCGCAGCCGAAAGAGTATCTGAGTTGTCCTGATACTGTGTTATTTCGGATACTTCATACTCCGTGTCATTAATTACAATCACAGATTTCTGACTGTCATTGATAAAAGAACGATACACTTTGCCGCTCTTATCCTTTAATTCCAGGTACATACTCATCACCACCCCTTTGTTCAATATTATATCCTGAATTCGGATTAACGGAAACCACGTCAGGATATTAATAAATACAGCTTACCTCCGCCCCGCCCACAGCCGTCTTCTGTGCTCCATCTCCTCATATACACGCT
Organism: Paenibacillus silagei; assembly: GCF_017874735.1. Classification (GTDB taxonomy): domain Bacteria; phylum Bacillota; class Bacilli; order Paenibacillales; family Paenibacillaceae; genus Paenibacillus_AQ; species Paenibacillus_AQ silagei. The sequence continues at coordinate 100,489 of NZ_JAGGLV010000024.1, read as the reverse complement.
CCAGCGGCAGTTGCATGGACTGGCCCGTAATGTTCACAGGTGTGCCGGCGAGACGGAGGTTGATCGCCATCAGCCACCGCTTTAGTCCGCGTTGCCGGGACAGGTAGGCTTTGGGATCAGCAAGGAAGATGCAGATGTTCAGTTGTCCGTAGTAACGGATCAGGCGGATGTCCGAAATGTCCTCCCACATCAATCGTCCTCCGGGAATCGCCGAAGACTGGTCGTCAATGCCCTGGGCATCCACCACTAGCAGCGGGGAGCGGCGCAGCAGTAGGATAAGATAGACGATGGCCGCCAGGCCAAACAGCACAGTGCAGGTGATTCCCAGCGTCTGCAGAAGGATGGCAAGATCCGACGTAACCTCCCCGGACATTTTTAGCAGCCAGATTCCCAATATCACAAATAACAATGATCCCGCCAACAGCAAAAGGATCTTGAACCAGAATGGCTTCACCACGAGCGGCTGGTAACCTCCATCGTTATATGGCTGGTAGTCCATTTAGTCGTCCTCCTTCAGGGCCTGCCATTGAACCGCAGCAAAGATGCATTCCCTGTTTCTTTCGATTATAACTATAAATCGTACCCGATCACTCTACCATTCGCAACAATGGATCTCAGAGAAATGAAGTATAATTGCACTTGCGCACTAGCCGCGCTATTTCCGTATTCTTGGCAGGAATGCCGCCGGTATTAACGCCAGAGCCGAGAAGGCAATCGTCCACATAAACGTATGATCGAAGGCAACGGCCATTGCTGCCGGGTCAGGAGTCAGGACGGAATTCAGCTTATTTTGTAAAATAATTGCGATAACCGATACGCCGAAGGCACCGCCAATCTGCTGCATAATACGGGTGGTGCTGCTGGCGTGCGGGATCTGCTTCGAGGACAGACCGATATAGGCAGAAGCCATAACCGGCAGAAAAACAGCCCCTAATCCAGCACCTCTCACGATAAGAACCGCACTCAGAAAATAGTAACTCGTATCTGCGCCAAGCTGCGTCAGCGGCCAAGTGCCAAGGATGGTAAGGACCGTTCCTACAAGCACCACGGGTCTCGATCCGATCTGATCTGTCAGTTTGCCGGCCAGTGATCTGGTCAGCAGCATCCCGATGCCTTGGGGAACGAGCAGCAGGCCGGACATAAGCACAGATTCACCCCGGACTTGCTGGAGATAGAGCGGCAGCAGCAGCATTGCCCCATAGGTGGTCAAGCCGGATAGAAACAGCAGCGATGAGGACACGATTAAAGAGCGTACCCGGAACAGCGTGACATCAATCAACGCTTCGTCTCCCTTGCGGAAGGCATGGATCACGAATACTGTCAAAAGCGCCACACCTGCTATAACGGGAGCAAGGACTGCTGCATGACCGAAGCCGTGGCGGGAGCTCACTTCCCCAAGGCCATACAGGATAAGCACGATAGCCGGAGACAGCAATAACAGTCCAGGCACATCCAGCCGCAGCGTCCGGGCAGTATGCTCTTCCTTAGGGAGCCCTTTCCAAGCAACAATTATGGCAGCCACGCAGAGCGGAATATTGACAAAAAAGATCCATCTCCAGCTCAGATGATTGACGATTAGTCCTCCCAGCACCGGTCCAAGAATTGGCCCAAGCAGCGCCGGCATAGCTATGGTTGCCATTCTTTTGCCCATATCCTGGCCTCCATAGGCACGTACAGCCAAGGTCTGCATGATCGGCATCAGCAAGCCCCCGCCGATCCCCTGAAGGGTACGGAAAATAATCAGGCTCTCCACGTTCCACGCCATGCTGCACAGCACAGAGCCAAGCAAAAACAGACCCAGCGAAAATAGCCACATCTTCCTTCCCCCAAACCGTTCCACAGCCCAGCCGGTTAGCGGAATAACCATCGCAAATGACAGCAGATATCCGGTCATCACCCACTGAACAGTGGACACCGAGGTGTTAAATTCCCGGACCAGCGTATCAATCGCCACATTGGTTATCGTCGTATCGAATATCGGGGCCAGAATACCAAGCATAAGAATCCACATCAGACTCTTGGTAGCTGCCTGCTGTTCAGCTGGTTCAAGTGCTGGTTTAGCTTGCTTTTGCAAGTTGATCATCTCCCTTTGGTCGCCAAATAAGATACTTGAAGTTTCTTATTTGAGCTTATGATATACTATCCTCATAAGAAACGCAACGAAATTCTCCAAAGGTGGTTGAGACCGGTATGTCCACTTCTCAAGAACAGGATCAATTGAAGAACAGACGCAGAGGCAAGGAGCTCGAAGCCGCTATACTCCAGGCCGTACGGGAAGAGTTGACAGAGCGGGGGTATTCCAATCTTACGATGGACAGTGTGGCCGAGCGGGCGGGAACCAGCAAAGCCGTACTCTACCGCCGGTGGGCGAACCGCGCTGAGCTTGTTCTTGGTGCCATCCGGGAACGAGTGCCCCTGCCGCTGGAGGAAGTGCCTGATAACGGGAATCTGAGGGACGATGTATGCGGAGTGCTGCGGGCCATGAACCAGAATAATATTCAAGTCATGTTGAATGCTTTCTACGGGCTCGTAGCAGAAATGGGCGATATGCCGCTTGCCTCTTTTATTTTCCCCCATGGGCGTCAAAACAGGACCATGTCGATTTTGCTAGAGCGGGCTGTTGAGCGGGGAGAAGTATCTGCCGAAGCCGTGACCCCCCGAATGCTCACTTTACCGTCCGATCTGGCCCGCCATGAGCTGATGCTGTACAACGCCCCCATGTCAGAGGAGACGATCGCCAATATTGTGGACGAGGTGTACCTTCCGCTGGTGTTGAAACGGTAATTCTTCATTCCCGTCCATCAGCTTTACGGCCTAAGTCATTCGCCCTTAATTTCTTTGCTGTGGGGCTAATGTTGCATATATTGCAACTCGGCATCTAGGATAGGGGCATTCCCGGGATATTGTTGCAGGAATTGCAGGATTATCTTCGCTAAGCCGCTTCAAGACAGGATATTCCTGCATTTTGTACAACAATACGAGTAATAGTTGATGTAATGTGAGTGAATGTTGTAGTTTAAGCAGGATTTTTGAATCGGAATTATAAGTTGGAGTTGGAGGAGCAGCACGATAATCCGGCTGCAACCACAAACAGCCAGCCACCGGCAATCCTCCCGGCGGCTGGCTGTTTCTCTATCTTATTAGAAGTAACTTTACAGCTTCCAGATCCGGTACAGAATCACCGCTGCTTCCGCACGGGAGAGGGTGTCCCCCGGAGCAAGCTTATTGTTCTTACCGTTTACTACGCCGTATTTCAGCAAGGCTGACACGCTGTCCTTGGCATAGGCGGAGATTTGACCGGCATCGGTGTAAGATGCTATTGATCCGCTGCCTTCAGCCATGATTCCGGCCGCCTTCAGGGCACGCGCTGCAATCACCATCATCTCCTGACGGGTGATGACGACCGCTGGCTTGAAGGTATTGCCCGCATAGCCTGTGACGATACCGAGCTGCTTCGCGGCCGCAAGCTCCTTGCTGTATGCCGCATTACTCTGGACATCGCTGAAGCCTGCAACTGCTTCAGCAGCAGCCTTAAGCTCCAGCACCTTCACCAGCGAGGCTGTGAAGTCTGCTCTGTTCATAGGAGCGGCAGGCATGAAGCTGTTGCCGTCCGGAAGGATATCGCGCGCAGCCATGGCAGCAGCTGCCTGCTTCGCCCATGACAGGCTGCCGAGATCTGTAAAGGCCGGCGGAGCGAAGGCTGCGGCAAATACGCCGAACTCTGTAGTACGGAACACCAGTGCTTCCTTCACTGCATCATAACGGCTGTTCACGACAGCAGACCATGCGCCGTTGCCGGTGAGTGAACGGACCAGAAGAGACTCCAGGCTGTCAAGCTCTGCTGCTGACGCTTTGTAAGGAATAGAGACGGTCATCTCGCTGCTGCCAGACAAGGCTACCTTCTGCCCGCCTGCAAGCAGACTCAGTTCCGCCACCGGACGGCTGCCGGTCTGCTGGAGAGCAGTGGCATCCAGGCCTTCGGCTGTGGAATGCTTGACCCGGATGCTAACATATTCAGTGGTTGCTGTAATCCCTGCGAGCTGCTCACTTGGAATGGACAGCGTAGCAAAGCCGTTCTGGAGGACAAGCAGGAACTTCTCCTGCGTCTTCAGGCCTTGAAGCGGCAACTGAGCTTCATAGGAAGCCACACCTGTCTGGTTCGCCAGATCGATGATGATCTGCTTCCGCCCGTCTGCTGCCGGGGCCGCCTGCTTCAAGGCTTGCTGCCACAGCTCTGCCGTAACTACGGCCTTCGCCTCTGTGCCTTCGGTCTTCACTACAGGTCTGAGCGTCACTACGCCATCCTTGCTGTCCATCTGGGCAGGCTTAGGCGCAGGTGTGCTGGTGCTATAGCTGGTACCGCCGGATACTGGTGCCGGTGTCGCTGTTGGTTCCGGCATTGCTTCCGGTTGCGGTGTCGGTGTTGGCGTCGGCTTCGTCGGCGGTTCAGCGCCGTCTTTGGCCTTAAGTGTCAGCACGCCGAAGACGGAGGTGTCCTGATAGCCGTTGCCGGTGGTATCATTCCAGGCGGCCACACTTTGCCGGACACCGCTCTTGGCATCGTTGATCTGAGTGTCGAAGCCGACCTTGGTGCCGCCGGCTGGCATGATTGTTTTGAACGGAATCTTCATTTCAAGCGTATAGTTAGTTCCGGTTACCTTGGTTACCGACTCGAAGCCTGCACTAATGGCTGCCGGACTGAAGGAGGCTTCATTGTCGTAATTGACCCGGTATTGTCCGTCATCGCTCTCATAGAAGGTCGTGCGGCCGAAATTCTCATCCAGGAAAATCTCGACAGAGTCCTGCTCCCATGGATTCACATTGCTCTTGTCCAATTGAGCGTCATTCACTTGGACCAGCACATACAGATTCTGGTCATCCCACAGGGTACGTGTGGTTCCGCTTGCGCCCTGCCAGGCCATCTGATAACGGTTCACAGCCATCTCAGGCGCAGAGGCCCAGATTCCATCCGCTGTTCCGTCAATAACCGGCGTGCCGTAGACTGCCTCTGACACGTTGGCTTCCGCCGTATTCGGCTCATGCTCAGCCATGAATTTGGCCGGATCAATGACCGCGTAGTAAGCCGGCTTCGCCTGCAGATCCCTGTCGAACAGCAGCGGGCTTGACTCCGCTCTCCAGCTTGTGCGGTCATCCATGCCCCAGAAGGTTACCCGCGCAATATGGTCGGCATGGGCCTTGTAGAGATCCATCAGCCTCGCATACAGATAGCCTTGAGCAATCCGTTCCTTCTCTGTCTGCGTATTCTGGCTGCCGGCCTGAATATCCAGTTCGGTAATGCTGACCTCTACGCCAAGGGAGATGAACCTCTCCAGCGACAGCTTGACGTTATCCGGATTCGTATTGATATTGTAGTGCGCCTGCATCCCCACACCATCAATCAGCAGCTTGCCGGGATGGGTCAGCGCGTACTTGTCATTCAGTTCCTTGACCATACTGTAGATGGCCTGGGCCTTGTTCTGGTTATCGTCGTTGTAATCATTGTAATACAGCTTGATATCCCATTCCGGATGCTGGTCCAGAACCTCTCTGGCCGCCAGGAACGCCTGCTCCAGATAGTCCGGACCGATAGCATCATACCACGGAGCCTTACGGAGCGCCGCTTGCCAGTTATTCGGATTGGACGGGTTATCGTTCATTGCCTCGTTGACTACATCCCAGGAGATCACCCGGTCTCCGAAATGCTCCATAACTCCCTTGATGTGCGCTCTAAGGTTAGCGAGTGCTTCGTCACGCCCCAGCGGAGTCTGGTCCGCTGCTGTGTTCATCCATGCAGGTGACTGCTGATGCCAGACCAGCACATGCCCGTGCATCTTCATGCCTTCGGCAAGCACCTTATTTACCATCGCATCCGCCGCTGTAAAAGTGAAATTGCCCTTGGTCGGCTGCAGCGCATCCGGCTTCATGGCATTGCCTGCGGTAGCGGCATTGTGATGCATTTTCAGCAGGTCCAGCCGTACGCCTTCCAGATCCTCGGCGGATAGCGCGTTGCCGATCAGGAAGTCATTTTGATAGGCTGTTTTTAGCGGAATCAGATCTCTCTGAATATCCACCGGAGCGGTACCAGTATGCTCGAAATTAATATCATCGATATAAAAGGAAGCGGTTGCATTGTTGGAACTCTCAATGTACAGGGTCAGATGTTCGCCGCCCACGCTGTTATAACGGTAGCTGCCCTCATATTTCACCCAGCCGTCAGCCGTACTGATCGTCTTAGGGGACAGCGCCACATAACTCGCTCCTGTATCATTGCCCACCTGCGTGGACAGCTGGAGCTGTGCGCTCGCCGGTTCGATCAGCTTCACCCAGGCAGACAGGGTATATTCGCTGCCCTTGTCCACGTACTTCTCCACACGCAGGGAAGGGCCGTGCCAGGTATTGCTTCTGCCCTCGACCTTCAGGGAATATGAACCGCCCTCAGTATGATTCGCTTCATTCGTTACGGTCAGCGTCTCAGTTCCGGCTCTGCCGGTGAAGCCGCCCTCTTGCTGATCTTCAAAAGTAACCTTGCTGAACGGCAAAGCCGGTTCACGCACAGGCTCTTCCCCGCCGCCCGGAGCGGACTCTGTCGTTATCAGAAGATCGCCAAGATAGAAGGGTACTGTGGCTCCCTTATCGTCTGACTGGATGCGCAGCTTCTGCTCCGCGTCCACCGTAAAGGTCTTGGTCAAAGTCACGGCTTGACCCGCATGATATTCGCCACCGGCGTAATTGCCATAACCGTCCAGTGTCAGCATCACTGCCTGTGCGTCCTTCGGCACAGTTACGCTGCCATCCACATAGACCACCGCTGTTACGGTATAGGTGCTGCCCTTCTTCATGCCCATATCCGAGAGGTTGAAATCAGCCGCATCCCAGCTATCCTTCCGGTTGCTTACGTGCAGCGCTGCCCCATCGCTATTTCCGTCAAAAACAACGCCCTTAACCGCCTCCAGCTTGGCGCCTCCCGACTGAACTGCCTTACCTGCGCCATTCGCAAACGTTTCGTGATATACCGTGGTCTGTGCCTCGGCTGCCTGAGCAGCCGGAAGATATCCGCCTGCCGGAAGAAGCAGAAGGGCTGCCAGCAGCACCAGAGAGACTTGCTTGATTATTCTCTTCATGCGTTGCACTCCTCTGTATGAATTTGGGTTTCAATGAGTTAAGCGCTTACAGCTAATGTGGAAGCCTCCCCCTTCACCACCCAAATCGTAGCATACGGACCAAAGTGCGTCTTACCTGAAACTAAAGGTTGTACCGTGCTTTTTATTGATGATTCCGAGTGATTGCATAGCAAAGAAGACCCCTGAATAAGGAGTCTTCTAACCGGCAGTATCTATATCAGCTTGTGCGCATACCACTTCTTGCCCCGGAAGCGCCAGAGGAATACCGCTCCGCGCACTGCCCATTCGCAGTTCATCGCCAGCCAAACCCCCAGCACCCCGTAGCCCAGCACAATCCCGAGAATATAGCCAAACACCACCCGGAACAGCCACATGGTCAGCATTGAAGCAATTGAAGTGAAGCGGGAATCTCCCGCTGCCCGCAGCGCGGACGGCAGAATGAAGCTGAAGGCCCAGAGCGGAATCTGGGCAATCGCATTGACCAGCAGCACCACGAATAGATCATCGATAATCTCCGCAGGCGGGGAAAAAATAGAGACCAGCGGGTGGAACAGCGGCATCAGGATCAAGGCCACCAGGGCGTAAGAGGCGGAACCGATCCACAGGAAGGACTTGATGAACTTCCGGGCATCCGCTACATCCCCCCGTCCGATACACTGGCCGACCACGGTTACAATCGTCAGCGACAGTGCACTGGCCGGAATCTGAAAGACCATCGCCAGCGATCCGGCAATCGCATTGGTGGCGATGGCATACGTGCCCAGACTGACAATGAAGATCTGCGTCAGCAGCTTGCCGCCGTTGAAGAACATCTGCTCTGCGGCGAACGGTACGCCGATGAACATGATTTTGCGCAGCATCGTAAGCGGAACATGGAACAGGTCGCGGACCTGTACACGCAGCACCGAATCGAACTTGAACAGATAGATCAAGGCACAGGCCATCCCCACATAACGAGCAATATTGACCGCAAGTGTCATGCCCAGCACACCCATGTCCAGCAGGTTAATGAAGACAACGTTGAGGATAACATACAACACGTTCATAATTAGCGACAGCATCAGCGAAGCCCGCGTCCGGCCCACGCCCCGCAGCGCACCGCATACAGCCTGAACCACGGCAATCCCCAGATACGAAATGCTGCTGCCGATCATATAGACCCGGGCATTATCCAGCACATCGGCGGAGGCCGTCCCGAACAGCAAATTCAGAATTGGCGTATGGAAGGACATCAGCAGCAGACCGATTCCCACCGCAAGCATCGAGACCGAGGTAACCGATCCGGCCGTGGCCTGGGAGACCATGCGGTCATTCCCGCTTCCTTTATACTGCGCAACCACCACCGTCCCCCCGGTCGCAATCGCCACAAATACATTGATCAGAAAAATATTCAGGGAATCCACCATATTCACCGCACTGACTGCCGCCATACCCGACGAGCTGATCATCGCAGTGTTGACCAGATTCAGCCCGATAATGAAGGCCTGGTCAATGAGAATAGGCAGAAACAAGGCGATAATTTGCCGGTAATCCATGCTGTCTCCGGACAGATATTTTTCCAGCCATTTCTTGGCCGGTTGAGGAGCTTGAAGCTGCATACATTGATCACATTCTTTTCTGTAGAATAATTGCAGGCGTACTATACATTCCTTCCAGTTTACTACAGATCCCGCTTCAAGTCTGTGATAAGAGTGGAATTCGTTCAGATTACCAGATAACATTCCCTGCTCCCTAAGTAAAATCCTGGGTCCGGCCGAAATATAGAATGAGAGTATTTACATTCGGAAGGAGGAGCCTATTATGAACAATGAGATCGTTAAAAGTCTGATCCAGCAGGTGACGGAAGAAGTGTTATCCGAGAATCAAGCTGCCTTGGAGCAGAGCGGAAACAGCCAGGCCAGCATTCAACTTGCTGTGCAATTGTCCGCCGTTACCACCCTTAAGATCCTTGAAAAGCTGGAGCTGATCGATAAAGATTAACCCCACAGCCTGCCTATGCTACATACCCGTAAGGCACTCCGCCAAGTGGAAACGGCTTTGCCGTCCTTTTAAAGGACGGTACCGTTTCAGCGAGAAATAGAAGGATAAGTTATCGTGTGAAACATATAAGTTCTTATATTTGCAAAAACCCGCAGGAAGCGAATTTTCGCCTGCGGGGTTTTTGCGTGGCTGTGGGGGATTCAGGGGCATTTGTGCTCTTCATTTACGCTCCATGCCCGTTTTCGGCAAATTCAGGGGCACTTGTGCTCTTCATTTACGTTCCATGCCCGTTTTCGGCGAATTCAGGGGCACTTCTGCTCTTCATTTACGTTCTCCGCCCGCTTTCGGCGAATTCAGGGGCACTTCTGCTCTTCATTCTGACGGCTCAGAGGGATTTATTCCTCTCATTTTCGCTGTATTCTGTATACGCGCGATTCCCGGGTTCTGCGGCTGTACGGCTACATGAAGAAGAGGCTATCGAACTCAAGCAGATTGAAGATAACTCTGCATGAGTAGCAATAGCCTCTGATTGATAAATTACTTTTTTTAGCAGCCTCTATTACTCTACAACTCTTACATGCGCTGCGCCTTCAGCTCCCGCCTAAGCTCAAGCGCTTCAATACCGGCCAGCAGCACAATGCCGATTCCGTGAGTATCGTTGAGCTGCCAGGTCAGCTGTTCTTTGTAATATAGTTTGTTGAAGGAATACCCCGAGCCCCGGCAGACGCCATAGACATTCCCCTGATAGTCGATACAGTATTCGGCCAGCGCCGTCCAGCCGCGTAACGCTGCATCGGTATATGGATTCGGCTCTGTCAGCCAAGCTCTGCGCACGCCGCGCGCAAAAGCATACACGAACATCGAGGAACAGGATGCCTCCGCATAAGATTCGGGATCGGTCAGAACCTGATGCCATAATCCTGCGGCGTCCTGCAGCCGTAAATATCCTTCGCACAGCGTCCGGTAAAAGTCCAGCAGTTCTTCCCGCTGCGGATGCTGCTCCGGCAGTACCTCCAGCAGCTCAGTCAGCGAGAACAGCACCCAGCCATTGCCTCTTCCCCAGGCTACCCCGTTCGGCTTGCTGAATTTGTAATCATACACATGATGCATAATGCCAAGCTCCGGCTGGAACAGCCGATTACGGTAATGGAGAAACTGTGACACTGCATCATCCAGATAAGCGGGATCGCCCGTCAACAGATAATACCGGCTCAGGAACGGAGTGCTCATATACAGATCATCGCACCACATCGTTCTCTGCATGAAGTCGGTGGTGCCCCGTGTACGGTAGAGCGCCCCCTGCTCATCGCGGGACTGCGTCTCATGAATGTACCGGGCGATATACGCCGCTGTTTCAGGCGCTCCTTGCAATGACTGTCCGGCATGGGCGGCCAGCATCGTCGCACCGAAGGAGCCGCAGTCATCCAGTGAGTCCATAAGCGCCAGCTGCTGATTGATCCCCGGAGCACCATAGCGGCTGCGGTCCCAGAGCGAATAAGCATGAAGCCGGGTACACTGCTCAATATGTCCTCTGGTATATGCGGAATAATGAGGATCGTCCAGAGCCTGACCGGTACGCAGCAGACCATAGAGGGTCACCCCCAGCGGATAATTCCAGCGTCCGTACAGCGCACTCTCCAGATAGGGCCTGACTGCGCCACCAGGACGGTCCACCCGCCAAAAGCATTCCTCCGCCCCTTCACCGAAGGGAGCAGCCATAGAAGCCGCTTCCGCAGGCTGCGGTGCCGCCGATTGCAGAAACGGACCCAGGTACAGCCATGGCCCGGTCTGCCCTTCCACCGGGCAAGGACTCACCAGCTTCACTGTGCCGTGGACTCCACTGGCGCCAGCTCCCTTATTCAAGGTTCCCTGCGGAGAGCAGCAGGGTGAAGCTTCCGCAAAAGCCGCGCTACACTCCGCTTCCACCTGTACTTCTGATGTGTTCCCAGCCGCAGCCGCTTCCAGGCGGAAGCCCCACCCGGGGCCGCCGCACACGGCCTCGACCAGCAGGTCGTGGCTGCCGAAGCTCAGCGGCAGCACACACTCAAGGCCGGCACTCGCTTCGGGCTGGATGGCGGCAAGCCTGCCATCCACGCAGACTTTGAGTGCCGCTACATCCCGGCTGCGGAGGACCAGCCGGACGTTCATTCCGCCCGGCGCACTCACCGCCAGCCGGCTCCAGGCCAGCGCCTTCGCGCCGGGAACCTCGCCGAGCACGCGCGCGAGGTTCCCGCCCTGTGCCTTGGTATCCGGCCATCCGGCCGCCGGATACCAGGCACAGCGGGCCGCCAGCGCAGCTTCGGCGGCCTCCGCGGCTTCGCCGCAGCGGACGCGCTGCGAAGGCTCCGCGCGTTGCGCCGCAGCCTCTCCCTCAGGAACGCCGCCGCCCTCCGGCTGCAGCGTCCATCTGCTCTGCTGCGGCGCGCTGTAGATCCAGCCCTCACAGCCGCTGCGCTCCGCAGTCGGGGCCAGAAAATGCAGCGGCGCGCCCTTCACGCTCCCGGTGCCAAAAATCCCGCCGCAGCCGGTACCAACTGCGGTACACTCCAGCAGGAAGTGATTCCACCCTGCCTTGAGACCGGTACGGAAGAACACCTTGCGGTCCGGGAACACATCATCGTTCAGATTGGACACGAACACGGCAATGCCGCCAACATAGACTGTCACCGGACCGAAGCAACTGAGAGCGAGCGGAATATCGCTGTCCGTATCGCTCCACAGCTTCCCCCAGGCATAGACAAATTCCCCGTCCTCCAGCTCAGGCAGCCGCTCCTTCAGGTTCATTTCATACCGGCAATCCGCCAGCCGCGGGAAGCTGTTCTCCAGATGCACACGATAGACCGGAGGCTGCGGCGGATTCGCACCAATATAGCGGTTCGCTATGATGGCAAGCATCGCTTCCGTATGCTCTCCGGCTGTGCGGACGATGGAATGACGCGGATGAAAGTAGGCTGGAACATTGGCCTGCTCGGCATCACCCTTCACGTCATGCCCGTCCTCTGCACTCACCGCTGCATTCTCGTCCCTCCCCCCCATCACAACGCCACCTCACCGCCGGGGTACAGGGTGGAGCTGTACAGGCGTTTGGGCTGGGGCAGCTGTTGCCCGGGGTGCGCCGCTTGCAGCGGGAGCGCTTCACCGGCATAGACGGCGGCCAGTTCATCTGTATAAATAATGACCTGCTCGGTTCCGCTGCCAAGAAGATCCCCATGCACGGCGTAACCCTGCTCGGCGAACTCGGCAACGATATTCATATAGCCGTCATAGAGTGCGGGAAGCACTGCTTCGCCCCGGCGGTACGCCAGAATATAGTCCGGTGCATCCGGCCAGAACCGGCTGACGGCTTCGACAATGGTCAGCCAGCCGTCGGTGGTGCGCTCTTCCTTCCACAGCTCCCGGCCGGATTGGTCCAGCAGGAACATGGCATCCTTGCCCCGCAGACCCTTGCCGTCATCCTCGCGGACCAGACGGTCAAGGCCCGCAATCTGCAGGCCGGGCAGTTCCGGGCGGAACCGCCCGAGCGCCAGATGCTGCGACTCGACAGAGCCTTCGTACCGCCACAGCTCGCGCCCGTCACGGTTGTACATCACCGTCACACTGCCGCCGATGACCAGCTCCGGTAACCCGTCTCCGTTCACATCGCCGACCCACAGGCAATCCGCGTGATCGTCCAGATCCTTGCAGCTCCATAGCCGCTTGCCCTCCGCACTCAGCAGATCATATCCGGCCATCACCTCATCGCGTCCGTCACCGTCCAGATCGTACACCCAGGGATAGTGCCCCACATTGCCCTGATGGGTCCAGAGCAGCCGGAAGTCCCGATCCAGCGCCCACAGCTGATGGTAGCGGTCTTTGAGAATGATGTCGGAAGGAGAGTCGCCGCCTGACAGGTTGGCAATAATGATACAGTCATGAGCCTCCTTCGCCGGCAGCGGATGTACCGCTTTGACCTTACCTGTCGCCCCCTCCAGAATATGTAGCTGATCCTTCATCACACACAGCACCTCCAGAGCCCCGTCACCATCGATATCGGCAATCTGCGCCGGATAATCGGAGCCTTGGCTGCCCGCGCCCGGGTCTGGTGTTCCCGTCTGCCACAGCAGACGTCCATCCAGATTATAAGCCGTCAGGCACTGCACCTGATGCGGAATATAACGGACATCCTGGCGGTTATCCGGCTGCACCAGCAGCAGTTCAGCCCGTCCGTCCCCGTCCAGATCGCCGAGCAGCATTTTGCATCTTGGACCGGCAGCGGAGATATCCAGCCCGGCCAGCCGGTGTAGCTTTTGACTATGATCCGTATGATTCACAATACTTCCTCCTTCACTCTATCCCTGTTCTGTATCAGCCCAGATCCACAGTCTGTCCCCCGGGCACCTCGACTGCCGTACCGTCAACCTCGAGCCAGACAGCAGCCGCTCCCGGATTATAGACAAAGTCCCTCGCCGCCGAGAACAGCAACTCCCGGCAAGCCTTCATGTAATGCACCAGCTCCAGATTCGTCGCATACCAGATGTCGCCGCGTCCGCCCGCCATGGCGCAGAAGCGCTCCATCAGGTCCCAGTTGTTGTCATTGTCGAACTCGTAGCTATGTCCCCAGACATACATCAGGTACAGATACTGTCGCTTATGCAGCCCCACAAAAGCCTCCCCGTGAGTCAGCAGCTCCCGGTTATGATGACAGGTCGCCTGCCAGTCCAGCCAGTCCTCCGGGAGAGCGAACCCGCCGGTAGACTGCACCGTTCGGGCATATTCAATGCCCAGATGCGGCAGCAGCGCCTTGATCTCCTGCGTATAGGAGCCGTTCGGGTAAGACATCCCCCGCACAGGCTGGCGGACCAGCCCTTCCAGCACCCTGCGGTCCTCCATAATTTCCTCCACGACCAGCTCCTGCGGGCAGCGCGCCAGCGTCGGATGACTCCGCGTATGCACGCTGACCTCATGTCCGTGGTAGAGAGCCGCAACCTCGTCCGCCCTGATACGGTCCCCTTCGCCAAGCAGCCCTGAATTCAGATGGAAGCTGCCCTTGATTCCATACTGATTGAACAGGCCTACCAGCCGTTCATCTGCCCGCCGTCCATCATCATAGCTCATGGTCAGCGCCTTATGACGGCCTTGCGGATAGCAGTAATACACTCCCGGCATTGCAGTTAAGCCTCCTTCGTAAATTGAACTTGTATATTTTCTGTTATGGGATAGCCGTGACTCCAGAGAATGTTTGGAGTGGACGCATATGTTCATCCGCCCAGCCTGCGGCCTCACGGAGCATAGACAATCAGATCGCTATATTCGGCAATCAGCGGGGCCATCTGGCGGAAGCCTAGTCGGCCTGCGCCGAGCAGCGGACCGAAGGAAGAGCCATCATCCACCCAATGCAGCACCGGCAATTCATTGATGGAAAAAGTCACAGCGGCTCCCCGCTTCACCACCAGCATCCGGTAGGCCTCGGTCATATCGGCGGTATCCGGGAGCGGATCAGCGCCTTGGGCGACAAGGTGGAAGCCGTAGCTTTTGCGCAGATTACAGGTGTGAAAAGCCCGCTCCTCCTCCCACATCCGGCGAAAATACGAGATATGATAGGCATCCATCTCCCCATGATGATACTGGTCATATTCGCCCGTGCGGACCGGCAGGGACGGGTCGAACAGATCCTTGCCCCCGGCACCGGCAGCCGCGAAGAACAGAATGGCCAGCCCCGGCTCCCGCAGCGGACGGAATCTCCAGGAGACGGCAAGCTCCGCCGGAAAAACCTCAGGGCACCAGAAAACCACATTCGCTTTCTGTCCTTCCTCAGCCCCGCGGGTGCTCTCAAGCCTTAACCGTCCCTGCGGAAAAGTAACTGCGCCATCGCCTTCCATACGGAAGCCTTCCACCTGTGCGGAACCCTCCAGCGTATTGTGGTAGATCTCCCGCCAGCCCTCAGGAACACCTGCATCAGCCTGCTGCGTAATCATTGAACCACATCTCCTTTCCCGGCACCCGCACGCTTGTCAATTCTGGCACCAGCCCTCGCACTAATCCCAGCTTCTGAACCAGTTCCTGAACCAGCTTCCTCACCAGCTCACGCGCCATCCCTAGCACTTCCGCCATCTTCCGCATTAGCTAAGGCACTAGCTGCATCACCCGCTCCCGACACTCCTTCACGTGCAGGCAGAGCTTCAGCAATCAGCTCCAGCGCAATGATCGTATTCAGCGACCACTGCGAGGCTTCATTCGTATTTATCCAGTCAATCTCATCGAGCGCTTCTGTATACGTAACCCGCTTCACTTCCTCCTCCAGCCGTAGCTTCCCGAACGGATTCTCAAGCAATATGCTCCAGCAAAGCTCCGCCGTAGCGCGGTCATCCTTGACCCATGCGCCGTAGGCGGCAATAGCCACACTCAGCACCGGATGCTCGAAGCGCTGCTTGCCTGTAATCGCTCCCCCGGATCTAAGCTGCTGCTCTTCTTCCGGCAAGTTATAGAAGACACCGAACTCAGCGAGCATGTCCTCCCACTCCGGGTCCTCCAGCATCATCGCCAGCTCGAACCATACCTGCGGCCCGCCCATGCAGATCGCCAGATGCCGGCCCCAGTTATCGTCGCCCATGGGACTGAGAATTCCCGTTGCTGGATCGTAACCATAGGTTGGACCGGAGATCAGCCGCAGATTGGTTGCTTTGATGCAATCGATGCCAGTTAGGATTTTGTCACGGTAAAAGGTATCCTCATAACGTTCCCAGCGGGTCATCCAACCCGAGCTGAACGCGGCCCAATCCGGCCCCACGCGCACATGCGTCTTGAATTCATCCTTCGCAAAATAAGCCCGCATCGGGTCCAGATTTACCGTGGAATAATCCGCATCCTTCACACTGTCCATGATGTCGCCCGTCCGCTCATCACCGGTCAGATAATAGTAATAGCGGTGCAGTCCGGCCATGGCAATCCGCGCTTCCTTGCAGCCGCAGCCCCAGTGTACGACATTATGCCGGGAGCCAAGACCCGCATATTCCCCGAAATGATACACATCCACCTCGCTGGTATGCCGGGTCATCGCCTCGGCCATCCGGTAAATATCCGCGCGTCCGGTCCGCAGGAAGCTCACCCACAGCCACATATTCGGCACCAGCTCGGCATTCTGCCAGGCACAGCCGCCCAGATCATAATTCCAGACATGGCGGACAGAATCATAGCTGTGCATGAAGTCGCCGTAATCCCACAGGCCATACCACTTCCGCTGCTCAATCTCCTTCTGGTAAAAGCCGATAATCCCGTCCAGCCGCTCCTCCAGGTACGCCTTGACTGGCGTGCTGCGGTCCGGCAGGCTCCACAGTCCAAACGCCCGGCTGCGGTGATAATATTCGGGTTCACAGACTAGCAGCGGGGGTTCATTAACCTGCTGCTGCATCTGCCGAAGCTGCCCGGAATCCGGCGTCCGCAAGGTACACCACAAGATCAGCTCGTTCGTATTGGCGATGCCGTAAGGGGTTGCCCTCAGCTCCTCCGCACCTTCATAGGAGGACTCAACATGCGTCTTCGTATCGTAGTGGCGCAGGTCCATGCCCGGAGCTTCCGGCGTCCAGAACCAGACGGTTAACGCCGCTTCCGCGCCGGAGGTGCCGCTGATCTCCAGCCCGGACGGATGCTTCTGCCAGAAATCCTTCACTCCGGCAGCCAGACCTCCTCCGTCACAGCCAATATAGCCAAGTCCTCCGGCCCTCCGGCCTTCAGCGCCCTTAATCCAGACGCAATCCGCTCCTGTACGCTTGTGAACGGCATAATGTTCAGAAGAATCCTGCACTAGCCGGAAATCCTCCCATACCGCAGAATCCTGAAGCAGGCTGGTGAAATAGGCATCCTCCACGGGATCGAAGTGCTGGCTCTGCCCTTCGAGCTGCCCGGCGAACATCCCGGCATATTTGCCCCGGGTTCTGCGGGTCTGGAGCGTCTTGGGGGATTCGCTGAAGATTCCCCCGCCGCCCGCCAGCCGGACATGGCGGTTATACAGCGGACCGCTGAGCGGCACCTTGAACAGCAGGCCCAACCCCTTGATGAAATCCTGCTGCGGGTTGCCGTCATAATGGAAGGTATGCACCAGCCGAATAGACGCAAGCCCGGCATAGAAATAGAGCCGCAAAGTATAAGGAAGCCATTCCCTGGCTCCCTTTGTGCTTCTATGCCGCCCGTCCAGCCGGATCACGGCACGCACCGGTCCCCGCTCCTCCAGACTGGCCTTCAGCGTCACTCCGGTGAACCGCTCCTGCCGCAGTGTCAGCTCCCCGCTGAGGATGTCACGCTGCTCGCGGAGGCAGACCAGCTCGCTGCCGCTGCACACCAGTTGCTCTGCTGTGCAGGGCTGCCGCGCTGCGGATGTAGTTGCACCGACTGATTCCGCAATAACATCCGTAGCTGCACTCATGCCCGCACCCGCACTTATCTCAGCATCTGCGCTCTCATCAACACCTGCACTCACCTCAGCACCCGCACCCACATCAGCGCCTACACTCACCTCAACAACTACACTATCATCAACACCTGCACTCACCTCAGCACCTGCACCAGATCCCAACCCCGCCTCCGCAGCTCCATAATATCCATGATCGCCGTCCGCTCCCCCGGATTCCGCCGTGTCCCGGCGGATAATCCGCGAGATCACGCCCGGACCATGCTTGACCAAGGTGCATACGATACTGCCGGTATCGACAATATAAGCTTCTTCCGTCTCTTCCACGGATACCCGGAAGGCTGCGGACACAGCGCTCTGCCTGGAAGAGCGTTCCAGCGTATATCCTGCCGTATTCCCTTCAGGGCATACGGCAGAATGCAAAGACCATTTGATGCTGCCGTCCGGCCAATACGCAGCCGGGCGGCTCTGCAGCGGCAGACAGGAGCCATCGTCTGCTCCGCTAAGACATAGCGCGTCCAGTTCGCCGCGCTTCAGATCGCCCTTGGACCAGGGAACCCCCCAGGTCACTCCCGCAGCCATAGCAGGCGGGTTCAGCCACCGTAAGTGGACCGGCAAGGCTGAGGATAAAGAGGTCATCTTCTGTCATCTCCTTGATGGGACATCACCCGGACGAATGAACCGTTCCCGGAGCAGGAGGCTTGTGGACGCCGGGATCACAGGAAGTGAGCCGCAGTCATTCTGGAGCCGGTCCCTGATTACCGGGTCCCGTTCTCCTTCTCCCCCTCCTGCCGGCTCAGCTCACGGTAACGTGTCGGCGTGATGTCCTCCTGTTTTTTGAAAATCCGGTTGAAATAGCTCTGCTGATAGCCGACCTGCAAGGCGACATCGTTCATCTTCAGATCGGTGTCCCGCAGCAGCTCCTTCGCCTTGGTGAGCCGCAGTTCCGTTACATAATCGATGAAATTCTGCCCGGTGACCCGCTTGAACGATTTGCTGAGCAGAAAAGGGCTGGTCCCTGTATAATCCGCACAGCTGTCCAGCGAGATATTGTCCATATAATGCTGCTGAATGTATAGCATCGCCTGATCAATCGTCCTTCTTATTCCGGCGTCCGACCGTTCACACAGCTCCTTCAGGAAGGGGGCGATGACCTGCGTGCGGAACCAGGAGAGAATCAGCCCCGGCTCATGAATCTGCGAGAGACTGGCATACAGATTCCTGCCGCCGAATAACTGGCTCTGGGCCATCCCGGCCTCCAGCACCGCATGAAGAATTGCGCCGAGCAGATGCAGCATGCCCTGCTGTACGTCGATCACCTTCGCGCCGCCTGCGGAGAGCGTCTCCAGGAATTCCTCCAGCAGCCGGTCCGCCTCCTCTGCTTCGCCGGTCCGCAGCGCCTGAATCAGCCCGCGCTCCAGCGCGAAGGAATACTGCGGCAATGGGGCGCCCTGCCCCTCCCGCTCCAGCTGCTCCAGGCTGATGATCTGGTTCCCGCCTCCGTATCTGCTGTGGCTGGCCGCCTGCTTCGCCGCCTCGAACGCCCGCGGAATCGCGGAGATGCTCCCAATCCTTGCACTGTACGCCACCGTGGCCTGCAGCTTAAGCATCCGGCTCAAGGTAGCCGCCAGCTCTTCACCGAAGGCGCCCACGCGGGCCGGATCAGGGCCGCTTCCCGGTTCCATCAGCAGCATACCGGAGGTAAGGTCATGCAGATTGACCGTCTCCGCCCGGCCGAAATGCTCACGGGCAAGCTCCAAGGTAATATTGACGGCCGCGAACGACACCAGACTCTCGTCGCCGCTGCGGAACTTGGCCTCCAGGCTGGAGATTCCGGTCAATTGGATATACAGCACCACGAACGTACAGTTCTCCACTTCCCACTTATACTGCTTCATCCGGCTCTGAAGATCCTGTTCGGAATAGGCATACAGATACCCCTGGAACAGCTGGTGCAGGAAGCTCTGCTGCACATGCGGAAGCTGCTCCGAGAGCGTGTACTGGAGAGCATGCTGCTGTCCGTGCAGGTTCTGCCAGTGCCGCTCGATCAGCGTCAGCTCATCCACCCGGTCCCCGGAGGCCGCATGCTCAGGGAGCAGCGTCTGAAGCAGGCGGCGGACCGGCGAATAGATTCTGCGGGAAGCAATCCAGGACAGGAACGCCGCCAGCAGCAAGGCGCACAAGCTGACCAGGATAATCATCCGGGACAGCCAGACCACTGGAGAGGTTACGCTGGAGATCGGAGAAGCCGACACATACCGCCATTCGCTGGCAATCCGCGAGAAATTACCGTAGGTCACCGCATAAGTAACCCCATTCCAGTCATACAAAAAGGATCCGCTATCCTGGCTGCCTTTGGCTGTAATCGCCGTCCGCAGCGCCGTAACCAGCGGCGTAGGCGCATCCATCCCGCCCCCCGAGATGAACAGTCCGCCGGATTTCTGCTCCATGAACACCTCCCCCGTGTTGTACGGGGTCATGGTCCGCAGCATCGCGGATACCTTCTCTGTATCCATCCGCAGCAGCAGCGCCCCGAAGGGCTCCCGGCTGCCGCCGGGGATATGGTGCACCAGCGTCAGCTCCTTCTGCTCCGGGTTCACCGGATCAAAAGCCCATTCCGTCCAGTACGTGCTCCGCTCCTGCTTCAGCAGCTTCCCGTACAGCACTTCCTCCTCCGCAGACAACGTCCCGTACTCCGTGCCGAAGCGTACCGGCTGATTACCGGCCAAATACAGCTCAACCTGCCGCACCATGGAATTGGAACCCTGCATGACTACCAGCGTCTTCGTAATATCCCAGGCCCGTTCATGATTCCGGGTGAAATCCATGTTGCTCAGTCCGTAGTCGAACTTCGGATCGAACGCCCAATGGGCCAGCATCAGCTCCAGATTGGACAATTGATCATTAATGTTGTCCGCCCGCTGCTCAATCTGCCGGTTATGCATCCGGAGCAGCTCCTTTTCCAAACTTCCCCCGGCCATAAAGTAAACCAGCAGTCCAATGATCAGCCCGGGAATGGACGAGACGATCAGCACAATAATGAGATTATTGCGGTAATACCGGCCCTTGCGTCCCGCCCGGCCTCCGGTATACCTGTTCCGTGCTCCTGCCGCTTCATTCTCCATTCGTTTCACCAGCCGAATCCTTAGTTTAGAGTTGCCGCCATGCAGCCGCAGCGGGGACAGACCGGCCGGAGACTGGAGCAGGACCGGACTTTACTTGCCGCCTGAGGCGTACAATTCATTCATTTCCTTCACAAGCTCATCTCCGCCAGTCTTCCGCCATACCTCAAAAGCGGACTTCAACCCGGCCTCATCGATCTGGCCGACAATAAATTTGATGCGCGCATCGTTGATCACGTTATCGAGCTGCGAGCCCTTTTGCGTATAGACTGCCGAGATCAGCGCTTCGGCGGGATTGGTCACAATCGTCGCTTCATTCGTCTTCTGTACCTCAGTCTGCTTCAGCCGCAGCGGCGTCTGCTTCACCTGCTTCGCCTTGTCCTCAGGAATGAACGGCAGCATCTGGTTCAGGCCTTCCACTTCCGATTCCAGCAGAACGGTATCGCTGGAGCGTTCGATATATCCGTCTACCAGCTTGTAATGCACGCCTTCAATCCCATAGTTCAGCATCGTCTGCAGATCCTCGTCATTCAGCCGGTCCAGGAAGGTCAGCACCCGCTTCAGCTCCTCCTCGGTTTTGACCGAGGACTTCGGAATCGCCAGCATGCCGGAGAAGCCCGAGGTCGGAAGCGTATGCAGCGCGCCGTCCGCTCCGCTCACACCGCCGATGACATCCATATAATGGCGTTCCGGCTCGTCTTTGCCTTCCTTTTGCAGAGCGGCATGAATCTTGTCATCCAGCCGGGCCGCGTTATCGACCACATCGACAATGACGCCGGCCTTGTTGTTGACGACCGGATCATTCCATTTAGAGCTGTCCATCACCGCGAAGTCGGCGTTGATCAGCTGCTCATCGTACAGCTTTTTCATGAATTTAAGCGCTTCCAAATAACCGGGGTATTCATGCTCAGGCACAAGCTTCCCTTCCTGCACACCCCACTTGTTCGGTGCTCCGAACCACAGCTTCATCGTATCGAAGCCGCTGGCCCACTGGCCGGTCCACTTGACCAGCACCATGCCATACGTATCCGCCTGGCCGTTGCCGTCCGGGTCCTGCTCCTTGAACGCTCGCAGCATATTATAGAAATCGTCCACGGTCTTCGGGTTCTCAAGCCCCAGCTTCTCCATCCAGTCCTTGCGGAACACCACACCGTTGCGTCCCAGCGCCCGCCCTCTGTAGATTCCGTAATTCTTGCCGTCGATGGCCGAGTTATTCAGAATAACCTCCTTCGCCCCGCTGAGATTCGGATAATCCTTGAGATACGGACCCACCTCCCAGAAAGCGCCGGATCTGGCCGCATTGACGAAGCTGGACGCTTTCACGTCACCTACATACATAATATCAGGCAGCTTGCCGGAAGCGAGCGTAATGTTAAATTTGTCGGCATAGGATGCATTCGGCACCCATTCGAAATGGATTTTGGTGTTCGTCAGCTCCTCCAGCTTGGCGGCGACCGGACTGCCGTCCTTCGGATAATTGGTTTTGAAAATCGGCAGCATCAATGTCAGCGCAAGCGGCTCCTCAGCCTTGGCGGTTCCGTCCGCCTTCCCGCTATCCCCGGCAGTCTCCTTCTGTCCTGCTCCCGTATTCTCCCCATTCCCGCCGCAGCCGGACAATACACTTAGAATCATAATCATAGCCAGCAGCATGAACAACCCTTTTTTCACAGACCGTGAACCTTGGCTCCGCTTCATCTTCATCATCACTTGGCCTCCCTTTATATGTTGACTAACCGCTTACCCTTTGACTGAACCCAGCATCACCCCTTTGGCAAAATGCTTCTGCAGAAACGGATACACGCACATAATCGGCAAGGTGCCGACCACGATGACGGCCATTTTGATCGACTGCTCCGGCGGCTGCACGAAATTGGGGTCCATGGAGCTGAGATCCCCCGCTGCCGACTGGGACAGCATGACGATCTGACGCAGCATCACCTGGAGCGGCCACTTGGATGGATCATTAATATAGAGCAGCGCCGAGAAGAAGTTATTCCAGTGTCCGACCGCATAAAAGAGCGTGAACGTCGCCAGCACCGGCTTCGACAGCGGCAGCACAATCCTCCACAGCAGCCCCAGCTCCGTACAGCCGTCGATGCGTGCCGCCTCCTCCATCTCGGCCGGAAGCTCCTGGAAGAAGTTCTTCACAATAATCAGATTGAAGGCGCTGATCGCCCCCGGAAGAATCAAGGCATTCAGCGTATCGAGCAGATGCAGCTCGCGGATCACCAGATAGGTGGGAATCATCCCGCCCCCGAACAGCATGGTGAAGATGACCAGATTGAGGATCAGATTGCGGCCCATCAGGTACCGCTTCGCCATCGGATACGCCATGGTAACCGTGAAGAACAAATTGACTGCCGTCCCGATCACTGTCACGTACAGCGACACCCCGATGCTCCGGACAATGGTATCTGTGGAGAAAATAAACCGGTAGGCGTCCAGCGAGATCGTCGTCGGAATCAAAAAGACAGCGCGCTTCGTAATTTCCGCCTCGGTGGCGAAGGAACCGGCGACTACAAACAGGAACGGCAGGATGGCTGCGATCCCGATGATGCCCAGCACCACGTAATTAAAGACGTCAAAGGTGATCTCTCCGGCGCTGCGGTAACGTTTAGCCACACATAATGCCTCCTTTTCAATATAATCCGGATTCGCCCGACTTCTTGGCGAGCCAGTTGGTGCCGAGCACCAGCACGACCCCGATGACCGATTTGAACAAGCCGACGGCGGTGCTGTAGCTGAACGCTCCCTGGGTAATCCCCAGCGCATACACATAAGTATCAAAGACCTCCGCCACCTCACGGTTCAGCGCATTCATCATCAGATAGATCTGCTCGAAGCCGTTATCCAGAATCGTGCCCATCCGCAGAATCAGCAGAATGACAATCGTACTGCGGATCGCGGGCAGCGTAATATGCCAGGTCTGACGCCAGCGGCTGGCCCCGTCCACCACGGCTGCTTCATATTGCTCCACATCGACACCGGCCAGAGCAGCGAGGAAAATAATCGTCCCCCAGCCGCATTCCTTCCAGATGGTCTGCAGAATAATCATCGGGCGGAACCAGTCGGGACTGGCGAGGAAATCGATCTTGCGCCCGGTGAACGTGAACAGGAATTCGTTGACCGCACCGCCCTGTGTCGTAAGGAACACGTAGGAGATACTGGCGACGATGACCATCGAGATGAAGTGAGGCACATAGATCAGCGTCTGTATCGTCCTTTTATAGAAGGAGAACCGGATCTCATTGAGCAGCAGCGCCAGAATAATCGGTGCCGGGAAAAAGAACACCAGATTATACAGCGACAGCACCAGCGTATTGCGCAGCAGCATGAAGAAATCAGGGTTCTGAAAAAACGTGCGGAAATGCTCCAGGCCGACCCAGCCGCTCTTCCAAAAGCCCAGAAAAGGCTGATAATCCTTAAAGGCGAGCAGCACTCCCCACATCGGCACATATTTGAACAGCAGGAAATACAGGAGTCCGGGGCTGAGCAGAATGTAAAGCCATTTGTCCCGCTTCAGACGTCTGAAGCGCTGCTCGCGCCTGCTGCGGCGGAAGCTTGTACCTGCGCTTACCTCTGCTGCCCCCAATGCCGCTCCTTGCTTCATTGACATTCACCTCCGTATGGATAAGCAGCCTCGCTACTACACTTCACTACATTGCCGTGGCTGCGCTTTCTATTATGGTTGGCGGGTATTTTTCCGGCAATCGGACTTTTTGGACAGCGCTTTGAACGCCTTCTGCGCCGCTTCCGCAATAAAGTCCAAAACCGGCAAAACTTTACTATTGCCGTGGGGGGGCGGACACTATATAAATTAAACCTTGTAAGTACTCAGTATGGGATATCCGTGACTCCAGAGAAGTTTTGGGCTTCCGGCCGCTGTTGTCTGCAGATTACTTGATATATACCGTTTTTAACGGTTGAAATCCGCAGACAGCTGATGCTTACGATGCGAGCTTTCCTGCGGAAAGCTTTCAGGCGGTCGCTACCGCTAATGCAGCTCCAAAATTCCCTTCCGCCACTCCTCCCAAAATTTATGTTTTCAAGTTCAAACTATATAGCTTAGGGATGGGGAATAGAAAGATAAGATCATACAGAACCCGTGTGGGGCTGTTTCAAGGAGGTCAAAAGAATGAAGCAAAAGCTATATTACGGTGCCGCATGGTACCCGGAGCTGTGGGGAGAAGCTGAGCGGCAGCAGGATCTTCAGCTCATGCAGGAGACCGGGATTAATCTGGTACGCATGGGCGAATTCATCTGGTCGCTGCTGGAGCCGGAGGAAGACTCCATCGATGTCCGGCCGTTCGCTGAGCATATCCGGCAGCTCCATGCCCATGGCATCGATACGGTCATGTGTACGCCGACCGCGACCCCGCCGGTCTGGCTGACCCACGGGCACCCGGAGCGTCTACACATCCGGGCAGACGGGGCGGTGATGAGCCACGGGTCCAGACAGCATGTCTGCACGAATAACCCTTATTTCCGACAGCGGGCTGCGGTAATTACGGAAGAACTGGCCCGGGTGCTGGGGCAGCTCCCCGGCCTAGTTGCCTGGCAGCTCGACAACGAGTTGAAGGCACATGTGGCGGAATGCATGTGCGGGTCCTGCCGCTCCCTGTGGCATGAGTGGCTGGAGCACCGTTACGGTAGCATCGGCGAGCTGAATGTAGCGTGGGGAACCGGCGTGTGGAGCCACACCTACCAGCGGTTCGATCAGGTGCCGCAGCCGGTGGCTACGCCTTTTCTGCATAATTCATCGCTCGTCACCCAGTACCGGCTGTTCCAGATGGAGAAGGTTGCGGAGTTCGCAGGGGAACAGGCGGCGATCATCCGCCGCTATTCCGCATCTCCGATCACGCACAATAGCAATGTCCCTTTTCATCTGGACAATGAGCAGCTGTTCCGGGAGCTTGATTTCGCTTCGTTCGACACCTACGCCTCTCAGGCCAACAGGCACGCTTATCTGCTGAACTGTGATCTGTGGCGCGGGTTCAAGCCCGGGCGGGATTTCTGGCTGATGGAGACCGGCCCGGCCTATGCCGCTTCGCTAACAAGCTACGGCGAGCCGCACCCGGACGGCTATCTTACCGCCGAAGCTGTGGCCGCCTATGCGCTAGGGGCGGGCGCCTTCTGCTACTGGCTGTGGCGGCAGCAGCGCACGGGCAGCGAGCAGACGCACAGCTCGATTATCAGCGCCTGGGGCCAGCCTGCGCTCGGGTATGACAATGTGCGCACAGCTTCCGCCGCCAGGCTGCGGATCGAGCCGCACATGCTGAATACCCGGCCAGTGCAGGCCGAGGTGGCGATTACTTATTCGGACCGGGCCAAGGCGTTCCTGGCCACGGAGCCGCACCGGCAGCTGAACTACCGTTCCCTGCTGGGGGACTTTTACAGACGGATTCTCGATCTGGGGATTCACCGTGACCTGCTGCCGGAAGGCGGCGATTTAAGCGGCTATAAGCTGCTGTTCACGCCTTTTGTCCATTATCTGTCGCCGGAATACATGGCGCGGGCGCTCGCCTTCACCGCGGCTGGCGGCATCTGGATCGTTGGCCCGCTTAGCGGAGGCCGCACCGCCGAGCATACCCTGCATACAGATGCTGCGCTGGGGGAACTGGAGCGCTGCGCCGGAGTGAAGACTACCTTCGTCTACCCGATGGAGGGGACGGGCAGCATCGGGGAGGCCTTCGGCTGCTCCGCGCCGCTGTCGCTGTGGAGCGCGGTGTTCGAGCCGCTGCCGGGCGGAGCCACCGTGATCGGCATGATCACGGAAGGCCGGACGCCGGGCCTGGCCTACCTGACCGAGCAGCCCTATGGCCGGGGAGCCATCGTCATGCTTGGCTCGCTGCCCTCGGGCGGCGAGGGCGACAAGCAGCTATGCGCGCTGATTGAGCATTATGCCGCCCGGGCCGGAGTCACCCGGCGCACTGATGTCACGCCGGGCACCATTCTCTGCCCGAGAAGCGGCGCTGCCGGGGAGCTGTGGACGCTCGTCAACATGGACGGCCTTGGAGGCAGCGTCACACTGCCGCGCAGCGGGCAGGATGTGTTGACCGGCACTCCTGTGCCCGCCGGTCCGCTGCCCATTGGCGCTTATGAATACAGGCTGATCTCGCTGTAGTAGTGGAACATCCTCCTGCCGATGGCGGAGAACGCTGACTCCCAGCAAACAAGTGGAAAAACGCAGCTTGCTATGCTGGTTTCCAAGGAATTTCCGGAAGCAAGTGGATAAACAACAACTAATTATGGTCGTTTAGGCCAGTTTGGGGGAAACGGGTTCATTTAAGTGCTGTTTATCCAATTGCCGTCCTGGCAGAGGGCGGTTCTCGCTCAGCAGGTGGAGTTTATCCAACTCTTTCCCTCCCGTATCATACGCGAGTTGTCTAGTCATACGGCGCGTGACGCTTACGCTGGCTGGGCCCCTCCCCCTTAGCGGTGTTTCACCAGCAAGAGGAGTGTTACCTGTGCCCATGCCGGACACAACACAAAAACACCCGGCAGCTTCACTCCCGCCGCCGGGTGTTTTTCCTTTTACCATATCTGCTTATACGTTAGTCTTCTCTGCTTCTTCCGCCTGCTGGAGCAGCCCGATCTGATGCAGATGATTCAACAGCTGCTG
Organism: Paenibacillus silagei; assembly: GCF_017874735.1. Classification (GTDB taxonomy): domain Bacteria; phylum Bacillota; class Bacilli; order Paenibacillales; family Paenibacillaceae; genus Paenibacillus_AQ; species Paenibacillus_AQ silagei. The sequence continues at coordinate 73,261 of NZ_JAGGLV010000024.1, read as the reverse complement.
GTAATGGTCGGCCTTCTTCTGGACGGTAAGAACCAGCTTACGGAACTGGTCTGTGTCCTGGCCCGATTTCTCCAGAATACGCAGCAGGTCGCTATTGATCTGCTCCACATCCTCCATGCTGCTCTCCTGGGACTCCTGGATTGCCTCCAGATGCTCGAAGACCTGCTCCTCCGCGACTACGATTTCATTCATATATACGGTGGACTCACCGATCTTCGCCGTGGTCTCGTTCATCGCGAGCATTCCATCCCCGGACTTGCTGTGGATCTGCTCCATGACGCGGGTCATTCCTGAGAGTGAACCCATGATCTCCTTCACATGGCTGCGGGTGCTGTCAGCAAGCTTGCGGATCTCCGTGGAGACAACGGCGAAGCCGCGTCCATGCTCACCAGCCCGCGCCGCCTCAATCGCCGCATTCAGCGAGAGCAGATTCGTCTGCTCGGCAATATCCGTGATGATCTTGGCCAGCTGCTCAATGCTGTGGAAATGCTCCCGCAGATCCTCATTCAAAGCAACGAACTCAGTAAATACCTCCGAGGCCTTCTGCATTTCCGCAGAGATCTGGATATTGGCTTCCTTGGCAAATTCGATTTTGTTGGATGAGTAGGACAAGCTGCCATACATTTCATTAATCAGATCTTCAGTCTGTCCGTTGTTGGTCTTCAAATGTTCAAGGAGCTGCTGAGTCCCAGCGATTTGGCCGATCATCTCCCCGCCGCCTGCCCGCAAGGCCTCGAAGTCCTCCACCAGTTGGGCCTCTTCCTTCAGGATAGCTTCAGTCTCAAGGCGGATCTGCTCGGCTAGGGCATATGCATGTTCCCCATAAGACACCGTGCCTGAAGCGTGTGCAGACGGTTCTACGCTATCGTTACCGCCGTGAGGTACATGTGCGTTAGTGCCTGCTTCCACTGCGGCTTTTCCCTCTGCTATAACCGTTTCTGTTGATGCGACCGTATCCTTAGCTGCGATCACATGCTCTGCCATGGCTCTCTCCGCTAGCCCGCTTGTATTACTGTGACTTTGAACGCCTTCAGCAGAGGAGGTTCTCCCCCAAGCTGTGCGCAGTTTGCTTAACCACTCCATCCGATTTCAACTCTCCCTTATTCAACCAGCAGCAGAATCATAGTCTGATTGGCATGCTTAGTATAATATTGCTCTCCATAGCTGATGAAGCCTGTAGTGTTGCCGCAGAACCCAAGCATCTTCTCGTCAAAATCTCCCCAAAGACCGTCCCGTGTAAACAGCTGGTCCCGCAGCGTACAGTTAATATTGAGGACAAACGAAGGCTTGAACGGACTGCCGCCCAGCGTCTCCTCCAGCACTGCCAGCGGATCGGCTGAACTCAGCAGCTCCACATAAGTACTAGACATAATCTGACTGTAAAATGTGACAGAGCCATCCGGATGAACCGCCTTCGGGGAGGCTATGATCAGATCATCCTCGTATCTTTTACCCAGCGGGCTGCTCAGAAAATGCTCTGCCAGCTCCTTCTCCGGCACGCCCAGGACACGCGCATATTCCCCGGCTGCAGGCCGCCCGTTGAAGGAATAGACCCGTCTGCCGAACACATCGGCTTCTGTCACCAGCAGCGTCTTTCCGGACGGAATATAGATATTCTCTTTAATCAGGGCGATGCGGTCAGGCATATTGAAATAAATCCCCAGGTTCCGCACCCGGCGGGTTCCTATATAGAGGTAAGTCTCGCCGCGCTCATCGTCAGCTGCACTGCCGCCAATCACCTTGAATTGGGGGTCCATAAAATACAGCGAGGAGAGCAGCATCTCTTCCATCCCGCCTGTGCCGTCACAGAGCAGCATCAGAAAAGCATTCGGATTGCCCCGGACCTTGCGGTAAGCAATCTCCAGCGTACTTGCGCTAAGCACGGGAGGGTGCAGAATGCCCACAATATCTGCTATACCGGCTTCGTATTCAAAACCAGTAATTACGCCGCTGCGGTAGCCCTGCGGAGTATATTCCCCCTTGGTTGAGCACAATACTGCCCGCGAAGGCGCATGACGGGATAATTCCCGGACAGCCGCAGCCGCAGCGAACAGCACCAGCCCACGGTTCACATCCAGCTCCTCCAGATGGTGCCTGGCCTCGTCCAAGGTGTTAAAAGATACAGCAATCATTATGTATACCAAACCTTCCTTTGCGGAAATTTCTCCCGCATACTGTTACTGAAAAATTAAGTTATAATTTTCAATACTACTCATGGTAAAACCAGAACCGGGTTCATTGTCTGTGAACAATGTCGCAGCCTGTGCCGGGTTCCCATGTAACAAGGTTGAGCCGTTCCTGCAAACCCTGTATCATGAATATATCACAGATCACAGAAAAGAGGCCTCGGCATATGACCTATTCCCAACGCTCCACCCATCCTGCCGCCGCATCCGACTACACGTATCTGGAATATCAGATCAGCATAGCTGCCGATGAATTGGCAGTCGCGGTGAAAGCGCAGGACGAGCCCCGGGCAGAAGCTATCCGGCTTAAAATTACTGAACTCGAAGACAAGCTTGCGCTGCTTGAGGATTAAGTACAACTACTCTATCCCCACCACGGAAGGAAGGCTGATTCAATGGCGATACGCGGATATTACTTTGCAATGGAAGATGAACTGGTGCAGCAAATTGCCGCAGGCAGCACCCCGCTGGCGAGCTTGAACATAGACAAGTACCCGGGGCTGGATATCGACCGTACCTGGGAGGGGATTCACTACCTGCTCTGCGGTGATATATCGGATGGGCCAGCGCCGCTCGGATATGTGGTCCCGCTGCACTCCGACCAGGGCATCGAGTTCGGGGCATACGGGGCATTCTGCCTGCGTGCCGGACAAGTGGCCGAAGCGCTTGACGCTATTCTCCGGCTGGATGAAGCGCAGCTGCGCCTGCGTTATGATTTCCGGACCATGGCCGAGGAGGAGGTCTACCCGCTGGATCCTGATACAGTGTCTGACGATGATGCGGATGCTTTTTTTGCCTATCTGCTCCAGTTCTTCACCGAGATCCAGCGGTTCTACAGCCAGACTGTCGCTGCTGGTAAAGGCATTATTTTTTATTTGTTTTAAAGCCTGGCTCTCCCGTCAGATGGCGCGCTGGACTAGGTGGTTTATGGCGAGTGAGGTGCGTGCGCTGAATTCAGGGGCATTTGTGCCCCTGATTCCCGTGTCTAGCCCGCATTCGGCGAAATCAAGGGCACTTATGCTCCTCATTTGCTCGTTTCAGCCGTTTGTGCCGAATTCGGGTGCACTAATGCTCCTGATTTGCTCATTTCGGCCGCTTGCGCCAAATTCAGGTGCACTTGTGCACCTCATCGGCCTACCTCTTCCCACCCGGCAGCTATTAGAGGGATTTATACACTTGATTTCCTCATTTAGCCTACTTCCAGCAAGATTAGAGGGATTTATCCCTGTGATTTCACGACGCAGCCACGCTTCCGGCCTACGGTGATCAGGGGAGGAAGGCGGGAGACCGTCTCACCTTCCGCGACCACCAAAAAAGGCTATCCCTGTCACTGCTGACAGTGGGATAGCCCAATCACTCAGTTACTTCACACCATTCTCACTCTAGCTCAACCTAAGTCATCTATCTTACTTTAGCTCATCTAGCTCAACCTAACTCATCTATCTCACTCTACCTAATCTAGCCAAATCTAACTCTTCTGTCTCACTCTAGCTCATCTAGCCAAACCTCACTCATCTCTGTCTCACCCTAGCTAATCTACCTCACCCTAGCCACCATCAACCTCGTTCCAGTTCACCCTCAGCCTCGCTCCAGCCTAACACCGCTCCAGATCTGGCTCAACATCCGGCCCGCTCTACTCGCCTTCCGCAAACCCATCGCCCGGCAGCTTGCGCTTAGACCAGCTTCACCAGGCTGTAATTCTTCTTGCCCTTGCGGACGATGATGAACTTGCCGCCGATGGCATCTGCAGCTGTAATCTCCGTCTCCAGCTCATTCACACGCTCCCCGTTGATCGAGATTGCGCCTTTAGTAATATCCTCACGCGCCTGGCGTTTGGATGGCTCCACTCCCAGGTCCACCAGCCAGTCTACAATGTTCTTGGTCTCAGTGCCCGCTGTGAAGGTCGGCATTTCCTTGAAGCCTTCCTCGATTTCGTCCGCAGTCAGGGAGCGGATATCGCCGCTGAACAGTGCCGCGCTGATACGTTTGGCCTGCTCCAGCAGCTCCTCGCTGTGCACGAAGCGGGTCATTTCCTCGGCCAGCGCTTTTTGCGCTTCCCGTTTATGCGGCTCAGTGGCTACCTTCTCCTCAAGCGCCTCAATCTCTTCCTTGCTCAGGAAGGTGAAGTACTTCAGGTATTTAACCACATCACGGTCATCGGTGTTCGCCCAGAACTGGTAGAACTCGTAAGGGGTAGTCTGCTTCGGATCGAGCCAGATGGCGCCGCCGGCGGTTTTACCGAACTTCGTACCGTCAGCCTTCAGCATGAGCGGAATGGTCAGGCCGAAGGCTTTGGCTTCGTTGCCTTCTTTTTTACGGATCAGATCGAGGCCGCTCGTAATATTGCCCCATTGGTCCGAGCCGCCGACCTGAAGCTGCACATCCTCGTTCTGGAACAGGTGCAGGTAGTCAATGGACTGCAGAATCTGGTAAGCAAACTCCGTGAACGAGATGCCGCTGTCCAGACGGCTGGCGACTACATCCTTGGCGAGCATCGTGTTGATGCTGAAGTTTTTGCCGAAATCACGCAGGAAATCAATGACGTTCATATCCTTGGTCCAATCATAGTTGTTGACCAGCCGGACCTGGTTGTCGTTGTCAGTCAGGAACAACTTCTTCATCTGGGCCGTCAGCGCATCCACATTCTCCTGCACCTGCTCCAGCGTCTGCAAAGAGCGCTCACTCTGACGTCCGCTCGGATCGCCAATCGTTCCCGTAGCTCCCCCGATCAGAATCACCGGACGGTGACCGGCCAGCTGGAAGCGCCGCAGCACCATGAACGGAATCAGGTGGCCGATATGCATACTGTTGCCCGTCGGGTCCACGCCGCAATACAGTGACACCGCCTTACTCTCCGTCAATTCACGCAGTCCGTCCGCATCTGTCTGCTGGTTAATGGCATCGCGCCACAATAGCTCGTCGATAATGTTCAACATGTACAGCCCCTTTTGTGTAAGTGATTGTTCTATATCCCTTGGTATCCGTCAAAAAAACAGCAGCCCTACCGCAGCAGCCTCAGAAGCTTAAGCCCGCCACTCATCCAGCCCGCAAACCGCACAGACAACAAAAAATCGCCCCCTTGTCTATTCAGACACAGGGACGATTATCATTAACCGTGTTACCACCCAAATTGCACAGACCTAGTGCTGCACGCAGGTCCATACCACTCTCAGGCGAGTTATCGTTCGCTTAGCTCCGCTTGGCATTACCCAAGATACTCCCGAGACGTAATTCGCAGTCCGCTTGTGTGTACCGGGTTCCATCGACCCCCGGCTCTCTGGGAACAGGGACAAGGCTGCTACTGGCTCGTTCAACGTATATCAACTATAAGATTACAGAAAGTATAGCCGCTCCGCAAAAGGTTGTCAATGCAGAGCACCGCCGCAACTAAACCGCCTGCTCCGGCAGCGAGAAAAATGTTACATGCACCTGAATCCGTGATACATTAGGTAGAGGAAAAAACCGTTCTTCAAAGCACATTACAAATTATCTTAAGACAAAGGAGAGTCAGCAGCTTATGAAGAGTATCGCAGTGTTCTGCGGTTCCAGTGAAGGGGCTTCGCCCGTATACAAGGAATCCGCTATTCTACTCGGCAAGGAACTTGCAGCACGTAACATTACGCTGATCTATGGCGGAGCTACTGTAGGGTTGATGGGCGCTATTGCGGATAGCGTAATGCAGGCGGGAGGCCGTGTGATCGGGGTGCTGCCGCATTTTCTGAAGCAAAGAGAAATCGAGCACACCCGTCTGACAGAGCTGATTATGGTAGACTCTATGCACGAACGGAAGCTTAAGATGTCTGAGCTGGCGGACGGATTCATTGCTATGCCCGGCGGCCCGGGCACGATGGAGGAGTATTTCGAGATCTTCACCTGGGCGCAGCTCGGCCTGCATCAGAAGCCCTGCGGACTGCTTAATGTGAATCATTATTATGATCCGCTGATTGCCCTGTTCAGCAACATGGCCCGGGAACAATTCATGCAGGAGAAGCATCATTCCATCATGCTGAACGCTACCACGCCGGAGGGCATTCTGCAGCAGTTCGCAGAGTATACGCCGCCTCCAGTGAAGCAATATCTTACAGATGAGCGTACTTGAAAAGTCTCTGCCCTCCTTATAACGCAATACACTATGCGCGAGACTGCAGCTATAGCCTGACCACTATGTAGCCTGCCTGTTCCTGCCAGAAAGAGGTTATACCTATGTCGTTGTCTGCTTATTCCGGTTATGATGCGCTGGGGCTTGCCGCCCTAGTGAAGGCACGGGAGGTCTCTGCAAGTGAGCTTGTGGAAGCCGCCTATGCCCGGATGGATGAGGTGAATCCGCTGCTGAATGCGGTGGTGCGCACCCGCCGGGAGGCCGCGCTGAAGGAGGCTGCGGAGATGCCCCTTGATTCCGGGGATACCCCCCGTCCGTTCGCCGGCGTCCCCTTCCTGCTGAAGGATATCTCCCAGGCGATTGGCGGCGAACCGCTGACCTCGGGCGCTCTACTGATGAAGGACAATGTAGCGAAAAGGGACTCTAACTATGTGGCCCGTATCCGGCGTGGCGGCTTCATTCCGCTGGGCCATACGAATACGCCGGAATTCGGGCTGAAAAACATCACCGAGCCCCTCCTTCACGGCCCGGCCCGCAATCCCTGGAACCCCGCCTGTTCACCCGGCGGCTCCAGCGGCGGTGCGGCTGCGGCGGTTGCCGCAGGGATCGTCCCGGCCGCCGGAGCCAGTGACGGCGGCGGCTCGATCCGCATACCGGCCTCGTTCACCGGCCTGTTCGGGCTGAAGCCGACGCGCGGGCGCACGCCGGTCGGCCCGGGAATCGGCCGCCAGTGGCAGGGGGCGTCGATTGATTTTGCGCTGACGCGCTCGGTGCGGGACAGCGCCGCGATGCTGGATCTGCTGCAGGTGGTGCAGCCGGAAGCGGCTTTTCAGACGCCGCTGTATCCGGGCGTCTACCTGGACGATCTGTTGAAGCCTGCTCAGCGGAAGCTGCGGATCGCCTTCACCACCGCTTCGCCGGTGGGAACACCGGTATCCGCTGAGGCGGTAGAGGCCGTGCGGAAGACGGTCAAGTGGCTGGAGTCCGAGGGCTATGAGGTGGAAGAGAAGCTGAGCCCGGTCAACGGGGTGCGGCTGATGGACAACTACTATACGATGAACGCCGGAGAAGTATCCGCCATGTTCCTGTCGCTGGAGAGCGCCATGGGCCGTCCAATTAAGGCAGAGGAAGTGGATATTGTCACCTGGGTGCTGGCCGAAGCCGGGAAGCAGGTCTCGGCGGCAGAATTCGTACACAGTCTGCACGAATGGGATGTAGCCGCTGCGCAAATGGCCGCGCTGATGGACCGCTTCGATCTGTATATTACTCCGGCTAATGCAGACTCTGCCCCGAAGATCGGAGAGCTGACCCAGACCACGGCGGAGACAGAGAAGCTGATGCAGGTCAGCGGGCTGCCGAAGGACGCGCAGCGGCGGATGATCTACGAGATGTTCGAGCCGAGCCTGACGTACACGCCCTTCACCCAGCTCGCCAACCTGACCGGCCAGCCCGCCATGAGCGTGCCGGTGCATCTTACGGCCGAAGGAATGCCGATAGGCGTCCAGGTCATGGCCTCCAAAGGGCGCGAGGACCTGCTGCTCCAGCTCGCCGCTTGTCTGGAGCAATCCCCGCTGTGGGTGGGGATGAGCGGGAATGCAGGCTTTGCTTGAGATTTTCCTGAGTTTACCTGATGGCTATACGAACCCAGGGCGAGAATGAAGCAGGTGATTGTATTTTATACAGCAGAATCCGTGTAAAAGCCTCTAAAAACACATTCTGCTGTATTTACTGCAATAGAATTCTGTAAATCCGCCCGGTTCAGGCTGTATCGCAAAAATCTAATGTACGAAGTACAATCGATCGCTGAAATAGAGCCTTTTCGCTTCATCTGACTGCACAAAATACAATAGAATACTTCCGGGGCCGGGCACCTACCCGACTCTCCTTGGTCCGGTTCCTCTAGCCTATAGCACCCTTCAGCCCATAAGCGGTTTCTGTTACCTTCCGCGACCCATCAGCCCTCTCCCAGAAAAGTTGCATTGAACTTCCGCAGCAGCTCCCCGAACAGCTGTCCCTCCTCCTCCGACCAGCCCTTTAGCAGTTGTTCGATCATCTCCTGCCGGACCTGCCGGTTCTCCTCCAGACTCGCTTTGCCCGTCTCCGTAATCTGCAGCGAATAAGCCCGCCCGTCCACAGGGTCCGGTACCCGGGTGATGTACCCCTTACTCTCCAGTGAGGCAGCCTGCCGGCTGACCGTAGAAATATCCAACTGAAACTCATCGGAGATTGCCTTTATCCCGGCAGTTCCTTCACGAGAGGCAATGTGATGCAGCAGCAGGTAGGCCGCACGATCCAGATTGCCGATTTTTTTGAACGTGGTAATTGAAGTGAGACGGCGGAACAGAACCGCCATTTCCAGCTCTATTGTCTCAATTGAATGTTTGTCCATGCCGGTTGCCCCTCTTCTCTTTTATTCATTGACTTTACTCTTTCCACTTGTATAATACAAGTATATACTTTCATGATACAACTTATTTCTGCAAAAGCTAATTTTCAGGGGGAACCGGTATGAAAGCCCATGAATTCATGGTCCGTCAGGTGTACAAGGTTAAGCAGGAAGACACCGTACGGACTTTTATTGAGAAATGTATTGCCCACCGGATCAGCGGTATGCCTGTCGTGAATGACCGGAATGAGATTGTCGCCTACCTCAGCGACGGGGATATTATGCGCTATATCGGCAGGCATGAGGATCTGATTGTGGATTCTTTTTTCCAGATTAATGTGTTCGTCGGGGATAATGATCTGTTCGAGGAACGGGCGCAGAAGCTGCTGGGTCTGAACGTAATGGCTATCGCCAAGAAGAAGGTCATCACCGTGCATGCCGAAGAAGATATTGAAGCCATCGCCACCATCCTCGGCAAAAAGCAGATCAAAAAGGTTCCCGTCGAACGGAACCATGTGCTGGTCGGCATCATCAGCCGCGGCGATGTGATCCGCCATTCCTTCAAGGCGCTGCTCTAGGATGAACAATCCTCGCCACTAACGCCTGCTTATCCTCATATGCTGCCTGACCGTCCTGCGTCTCTCCCCGGCAGCGGCTACATATTCGAAATGGCGCTTACGCTTACGCTCTCCTTGTGATAGTTGCGGCACCCTGCTTTTTATGTCATTGTTGAAGCAGATGTAGTCCATTCGTCAGGTATAGTCTTTTCATAAGGAGAGAACCATCTGTGCTGCCTATTCATGAAGTCATCGCCAATCCCAAAGCCAGAGAGATCTATTTCACGGTCAGAAAACACGGTACCGTCTCCAAGCAGACCCTGCTGGACGAAAGCGGACTGACCATAAGCACGTTAACACGCATCCTGGATGAACTGTTGTCCCAGGAGCTTCTGGTTGAGGTCGGCTTCGGCGAATCCACCGGCGGACGCCGCCCTACCCTCTATGAGACGAATCCATCTTACGCTTATCTGCTGGGGCTGGAGATCTCCCGTACCCATGCCAAGCTTGTGCTGACAGACTTTCATCTGCGCTTGCTGGGCGAGCATACCTGGAGCATGGATGCAGGGCTTACCCCCGAGCTTCTAATGGAGTCGCTCCACAGACAAGGCTTACAGATGCTTGACGCAGCCTCTGTCCAGCTTAGCCGGGTCGCCGGTCTGGGCATCGGGGCGGTTGGTCCGCTGGACCGCACAGCCGGAGTTATCCTGAATCCGGCCCGTTTTCCTGCAGAGGGCTGGTCACAAGTACATATCAAGGAACAGCTGGAGCAGCGCCTGGGGGTGCCTGTCTATCTGGATAATGGAGCCAATACGGCACTGCTCGGCGAATACTGGGCCGGCAGCAACCGGATGCATCAGCACCTTCTCTATCTCCATGCCGGAATCGGCTTGCGCTCAGCGATCATGAATGACGGGCGGCTGCTCTACGGCATGACCGATACCGAAGGGGCCGTCGGGCAGATGATCATTGACCTCCCGGGAGTGCCGCCGCAGATTCCCGGCGGCAACGCCGGGGCCTGGGAGAGCTATGTGTCGGTCCGGACGCTGGAGGGGCAGGCCCGCGAGGCCTGGCGGCTGGACAGCAGCACAAGCCTCCGTGCTCTGGCAGAGCATGCGGAGGCTTTGGAATTCGTCCATCTGCTGGAAGCGCTCCGGGAGCGCGATCCTGTAATGGTCCGGTTATTCGATGAGATGGCGGTGGCCTGCGGCATCGGGCTGGCGAACCTGATTAACATCCTCCACCCGGAGGAGGTCATCCTGGGCGGCCCGCTGTTCCTCGCCGCAGATTTCTACGAGACCGCCACGCGGATCGCCCTGGAGCGGACCTACTACCGCGGACAGTACAATGTCCGCTTCACCCGGAGCAGCCTGGGCGAGCGTGCTGTCGCAACAGGCGCATGTGCTCTGGTGCTGCACCAGTTGACGAGCTGAGGGGGCGTACCGCATTCCCGCCCTGCGCCTGCTTTAGGCCGGGATAAGGTGCACTTCTGCACCTTACTCCTGCCCATCGCCAACTTTCAGCGAATTCAAGTGCACTTTTACACCTCATTCTCGCCCATCGCCAACTTTCGGCTAATTCTGGTGCAGTTTTACACCTCATTCTCGCCCCAACGCCAACTTTCAGCGATTTCAAGTGCACTTTTACACCTCATTCTCGCCCATCGCCCGCTTTCAGTTAGCGGGTTTGGCTAGGTTCCGGCAATGTTGCACCTTTTGCAGGATTTCTCTACATTGGTTACTGGCTGTGGAGCTATTGTTGCAGATTTTGCAGGAATTTCGGCGAACCGGTGCTAATTGGATCTGTGTTGTTGCAATTTGTGCAGGATTCCTGCGCTGGCTGCTCCTATGGGGCTGCATTGTTGCACTTTATGCACAATCTGCCTACGGTCGCTGCAATTGAGCTAGAAATGTTGCATTTTAAGCACACTCCCCGCTCAAGTCGCTCCCATTGAGCTGCAATGTTGCACTTTTTGCACATTCTGCCCACGGTTGCTGCTATCGTGCTAGAATTGTTGCACTTTATGCACACTCTCCGCTCAAGTCGCTCCTATTAAGCTACCATTGTTGCACTTAATGCACCATCCCACCACTACCGCTCCTCATTCCCGCTTTCAGCCAGCTTGCAACTTTACTTATTCCCCCGGCTCCAGACAGAGCCGGAGCAGATCGTCCACATGGGCAGTCGCCAGGCATTCAACCGTATCCGCAGAGCCGTAATAGATCTTGACCTCGCCGTCATCCTCCAGAATCATCCCGCCGGGGAAAATCACATGATTACGGAAGCCCCCGCCAATCTCATAATCCGTCTCCGGCGCCAGTAGCGGCTGCTTACTCATGCCGAGCACCTTGCGGGGGTCCTCCAGATCCAGCAGCATAATTCCGGCAGTATAGCGCTTTTTCCAGGTGTCCTCCCAGCCGTGCTTGCCTCTGGCCGGGTCTACATCCACCGCATGGAAGGTGGTCAGCCAGCCCTTGTCCGTCCGGACGGGAGGCGCAGCTGGTCCGACCTTGTCATTGGCAAACGGCACCTGCTCGACGGCGAGCAGCAGGCTGGAGTTGCCCCAATGCACGAGGTCCGGCGACTCGGAGATCCAGGCGTCGAAGCGGTCCCGGCCGCCGCGGCTGTACACCGTGAAGGGACGCTCCAGCCGGACATACTTGCCGCCGATCAGCTCTGGAAACAGCACCATATTGCGCAGGTCCGGTGTAGACAGGCTGAGCACCTCGAAGTGCTCCAGATCATCGGTGACGGCAATTCCGCCGCGGATGCCATGGCGCGTATCCACGGCAAAACACATATAACAGCGGCCGCCGAGCACGGTCAGGCGCGGGTCGTAGGCGCGGATAATTTCCTCATCGTGCATTTTGAACACCGGCTTCGGGCCGGCGGTCCAGCTCAGCCCGTCGTCGCTGTAGGCAATGCCGAGATCCGTGGTGTGGTGCGGCTCAAGCGTCTGATCGGCCAGTGAGCCGTAATCATTGCGGAAGATCATCACATATTTGCCGTTGAATTTCGTTACACCGGCATTGAATACCAGTGCGGTGGGGTAAGGAACCTTCGCTGCATCCAGCACCGGATTCCCCGGATACCGCCGGATGAACGGGGCGGATTGCAGAATCGCCGGAATGTGTAGTGTCATGGGGTGTACCTCCTTAAATATTGAATGTTGATTGTTTCATGTTGTCTATAGTCTGTGCAGTGCAGGACAGCTACCCCTTCAGGGAACCGGCTGTCATCTGCATGAAGGATTTGTTGGCAAACAGGTAGGCGACGAGAATCGGCAGAATGGACAAGCAGGCACCTGCCATCATGTAGTGGGTCTGGGAAGCGGCCGAAATCCCATATTTCAGGTTCGCCAGGCCGACAGTCAGCGTCTGTAGCTCCGGCTTCGTCATCGTGAACACGAGCGGCAGCAGATATTCATTCCACGCGCCGCGGAAGGTGAACAGGGCACCAACGCCAAGTCCGGGTCCGAGCAGCGGCAGAATGATCCGCCAGAAGGTCCGGCCCGGAGAGCAGCCGTCGATCAGCGCCGCCTCGTCCAGCTCGCGGGGAATCCCCTTCATGAAGCTGAACAGAATGAAGAAGATCGAAGCATGGGCGGAGATCAGAATCAATATCACGCCCCACAGGCTGTTGTGCAGATGAAGCTTAACCATCAGATCGAACTGAGGACGCAGCACAACCGCCCCTACAGCCACGAACATGGTGAACGATTGCAGTCCGATATACAATTTTTTGCCGGCAAAATCCATCCGGTCCACTACATAAGCCGCCATGGATGATACCAGAAGCGTGCCGACCACTGCCGCCAGAGAAACCATCAGGCTGTTCAGCGTATATCTGGAGAAATTCGCCTGCGACCAGGCTTCGGCATAGTTCGAGAAGTGCCAGCTCTCCGGCAGGAAGGTGGCTCCCGCAGTCAGCTCGGCATTCGTCTTGAAGGAGCCCAGGATCGTGATTACGACCGGAATCAGGGTGATAAAAGCAACAGTCAGCAAAAAAATCCACAGGATGATTTTACCCAGTATGGTTCTTAGTCTCATAATAGCCTCTCTCCTCAATCGGTCTGATTCATACGTCTGGATGCGTAGAAATAAATGAGTGATATCATCCCTACAATGACCGCAGACACAAAGGCGACCGCACTGCCGTATCCGAACTCCTGGACCTGAACCGCCGCGCTGCCCCCGCCGACAGGGAAAAATAATTTGTACAAATACAGGAACATGACCTCCGTCTTGCCTACAGGACCGCCTTCAGTCAGTACCATGATGCTCTCGTAGCCCTTCAGGGCTGTGATGATCGCCAGCATAATAACCATCTGCATGACAGGTCCGAGCATCGGCAGGGTGACATAGCGGAACTGCTGGATTTTGCCTGCCCCGTCCAGAGAAGAAGCCTCGTACACATCCTCGGGAATATTCTGCAGACCGGCGAGGAAGAGCAGCATGTAATTGCCGACCGCCCCCCAGGCCGCAACCAGGATGACAGTGAGCATGGCATATTTCGGCCCCAGCCAGTCCACACCCGAATCGGAGAGGCCCGAGCGGATCAGGAACTGGTTGAGAATTCCGTTATATGAGTTGAAAATCGTGAAGAAGACTACGGCCATTACCGCGGTACTGATGACGGTAGGCATGAAGAAAATCCCCCGCAGCAGCTGTCTGCCCCGCAGCCCCCGGTTCAATATGGCGGCCAGCAGCAGGGCCAGCGGAATGGTGATCAGCAGCTTGCCGCCTGCATAAACAAATGTATTCACCACCGAATCCCAGAACTGGGTATCCTTCAGAATGCGGCTGAAATTGGCCAGACCGGTAAACCGGGCCGTTCCGAACCCTTTATAATCATAGAACATATAGCGGAACGCCCAGGCAATCGGGTAAATCCCAAGGACCAACGTAAGCAAGGCACTTGGAAAGATAAAGCTGTATGAAAATAAGGCATGTTTCGTTTTGTTCATCTGGTTTCTTCCGGCTCCTTTCCTTTACGGCCAGAGCAGAGGGATGAGGAAGCTGCTCCCTCATCCCCCGCTATCCCGGCCTATATATCTCTATCCCTAACCTTTTGTCTATTTGGCGAACTTGCCGCCCAGAGCGGCGGGATCAAAGCCGGCATCCGGCTCGGCCTTCACGCCGTCATTCGCAATCACACTGTCCAGTGCAGCATTATAGCGTTTGTTCAGATCAGCGATAATCGCCTTCAGGTCGCCGCCGTTTAGCATATATTTGAAGAAGGCGTCATCCGATTTCATGCCTTCCGGTGCTACAGACGGATAGACCGGCCACACTCCATCGTACTTGTTCGGCAGGAAGCCTTCGATGCCGTTCACATCCGGTGTCTTGGCTGCTGCGCTGATGGACGGAACCATGGAGATGCCGAAGCCTTTTTCCTGATAATCCGTCAGCACCTGATCGCCGTACATGAACTCCATGAACTTCCAGGCTGCTTCTTTATGCTCTGATTTCGAGCTGAGCGCCAGCCATTGGCCCCCGAGGAAGCCGGAAGCCCCCTTCACATTGCCGTCGATGGTCGGAACTGGAGCAGCCGCCCAGTCAATCTTGGCCGGGAACTGATTCTTGTAGACGCCCGGCTCCGAGGAGTAGGACATGTACATTCCGATCTTGCCTTCCGCAAACTGCGCCCGCAGCGGATCAATATCCAGCGATTCTACACCCGGCAGCATACTGCCATCGTCCTTGATCTGCTTAAAAGCATTGATGATCGGCTCGAAGCCGCTGAAGTCATAGCGGGCCGTCTTGAAATCATACCCGAAGCCGCCATAGCCGCTCATCTCCGCAACCACCCGCGCCGAACGTGCGAACGCACTGCCGGGGTTCTTGAAGTTAAGGGCGAAGCCGTAAGCGCCGTCCGCTTTGCCGGCTTCGGTCAGTTTCTTGGCTGTATCCACCAGCTCCTGTAAGGTAGTCGGCGGATGCTCAATGCCCGCTTTGGCGAACAGATCCTTGTTGTACACCAGACGCATGGTCGTTCCGTAGTTTGGCAGACTGTAACGCTTGCCGTCAAATTCATTCAGATCCGGCATGGCCGGGAATTTCGTCTTCATCTCATCGCTCAGGAACTCGTCAATCGGAGCGAGAAAGCCTTTTTTGTAGAAGGTCTGGATGGTATTCTCCTTCGCCCGGATCACATCCGGCGCATCCGAGGTCTGGAAGGACAGATCGAGTGCGGTATCAAAGTCATCGCCCTTGACGACCAGCTCCACTTCAATCCCGTCAGGATTGGATGCGTTGAACTCGGCTACCTTCTCCTTTATAAAATCCGCATCGTGGCGGTCGCCTGTCCAATAGCTGATTTTAGTTTTTTCCCCCGAACCGGCCTTCGCCCCTTCTCCCTTGCCTTCAGCTGCATTGCCGCCGCTGTTACCATTGCCGCAGGCTGCCAAGCCGAGTGCCAGGACCAGGCTCAGAGATGTCATTAGCGTACGCTTCATCATTGGTAGTGCCCCCTTATATACCCTGCTGTATTCGCTTACAACTTGATTATAGTTCTATAGGCGGATTCAGATAAGGCGGGTAAGCCCACATTAAGGGCAGATTTCTGTAGGAGTTGTATACAAACAGGGGAGGCAATCTCCGCCCTGCGGAAATTCCTCCCCTGCTGATTGCTATTCTTTTCCAAGATAATGCAATTTGAAATCCGACGGAGTCATGCTCGTATATTTCTTGAATACCTCGCTGAAATAGCGCCTGTGCTCATACCCGAGATCCTGGGCGATCTCCTGAACCTGCCGGCCGCTGATCAGCATCGCCTTCGCCTTCTCCATCTTCTCATGCATCACATACTGCTGGAACGAAATTCCCTGCACCTTCTTGAACAGATTGGAGAAATACCCCTGGCTAAGGTTAATCTGCTTCGCCATCTGCTCCAGTGACAGCCCCGTGTCCAGATGACCATGGATGTATTCGACGGCTTGGCGGATAATCCGTGTGGACTCCAGAGAACGGGCCTCCGTAACCAGCGCACAGGCCTCCCGGCACAGCCAGGACAGCAGGTCCCGGATATCTTGAAGGGAAGGATGCATCAGGTTCTTCAGGGCGGAAATTCGGAGCTCCAGCGGCTCCACCTGCCCGTAAGGGAACTGCTCCAGCAGGACCCGGCAGATCCTGGAGCTCAGCTCATAGCCGACACTTTCCACATAACGCGGCTCAGGCAAAAGTCCGCTGTCCAGCAGCTCCGCGAACAACTGGTCCAGCACCTGCAGGCTTTTGGCGGAATTGCCGGAACGCAGGGCGAACAGCAGCTCCTGCTCGGCGGCGGCGGAATAGCTGTGAAGCGAGAGTGGTTTATTCTCGATATTGCTGTAATGATATACCCCGTTGCCCCCGGTATAGAAATGATACCCCAGGGCGCTCAGCGCCTGCCTGTACGCCGTACCCAGCCCCTGAATCGCCGCCGTGCCCAGCCCCACGCCAATAGAAATGGTATGACGCGAGAAGCGGCTTACATTCGTGCAGCAGGCCTCCGTAATCAACGCGGCGGTCTCCGGGTCCGAGCCGTTCATGATGCAGACGTACCGGTCTGTCGCCTCCCGGATAATAATGCCGCGGGTCCAGGCGGAAATCGTCTCTTCGAGAATATTGTGCAGGCTGAACCTCAGCAGCTCGACCTCCTGCACAGGCTGGCCGCCCAGCTTCTCTGCGAAATGATCGATCTCGGCGACAAACACGAAGAAATCATGCTGGTCCAGCGGGATATCAAGATAGGCCCAGCGGGAACGGGCATCTGTCTCTGTCGTCTGGTGGTGCAGCAGGAAGGTGAGATATTCCTGGCGGAGAATAGGCAGACTTTCCCTGATTCTCGCCTCCATCACAGCAAGTCTGGCCGTCTCCTGACGCTCCTCCCGGCACAGCTCCTTGGCCTTCAGCACTGCATTCACAATCTCCTCCAGGGAAAAGGGCTTCTTCACGAAATCAAGTGCCCCCAGCCGGATCGCTTCCTGGGCATAAGAGAACTCCGAGTAGGCGCTGAGAATAATAATCTTGCAGTCCGGCAGCACCTCCAGAATCGCCCGGGTCATCTGCAGGCCGTCCATTCTTGGCATGCGGATATCCGTCAGCACAATGTCCGGACGGGTCTCGCGGATGATCTGCAGCCCCGCTTCGCCGTCAAGCGCCGTACCGGCGACCTCAATACCGTACTCCTGCCACGGCGGCTTGCGCGAGACCATCTCCACCACACTTTTGATATCGTCGATTACACATAATTTGAACCTTTCCGGCTCCAGCTTCCGTTCCATCCTTCAACTCTCCTCCCTAGGCGGAATCCACAGATCCGTCCGCGATCCATTACCCGGCTCGCCGCCCACATCCATACGGGCTTCTTCCCCGTAATACAGCGCCAGCCGGTGCCTGATATTGAACAGGGCATAACCTTTCCTCGACTGCGGAGCCGTGGCCATCCCCTGCTTGACCTGTGCAGCATCAAGTCCCCGTCCGTTGTCGGTAATGCAAATATGCAGCATCCCCTGCTCCCGGCTGACCGTGATGTCTATCCTGCCTCCTATGGTCCGGTCGCTGAAGCCATGCTGAATGCTGTTCTCCACCACCGGCTGCAGGATAATCTTCGGCAGCAGGCAGGACAGCAGGGCCTCGTCCTCTACCGTCACCGTGTATTCGAACAGACCTTCATAGCATCTCTGCTGAATGGCAAAATACTGCCGCATATGGGACAGCTCATCCGCAAGGGTAATCAGATCCTTGCCGCCGCTGAGTCCGATCTGGAACATCTGCGACAACGACAGGATCATCTCATTCACATCGTCATTCTCGCCCATGACCGATTTGCAATAGATGGTATTGAGCGTATTGTACAGAAAGTGCGGCTCCATTTGCGCCGTAAGGGCACGGATCTCTGCATGCCGTTTGCCCTCCTCCTTGGTCTTCACATCCGCGATCAGCGTCTTAATCTCCGACATCATCCGGTTGAACTGAAAGCCGACCTGGGCAACCTCATCCTCATAACGGCTCTCATACACCACACTGAGCTGGTTCTCTTCGACTCTGCGCATCAGCCGCCGCAGCTTGAACAGGGGCTTCAGCAGTACAGATGTCAGCTTATTCGAAATGAGCCAGGTCGCCAGCAGGAAAACAACGATGACATAGAGGGTGATCCGCTGCACCCGCTGCAGCTTGCCCAGCAGCTGGTCCCGCGACTGCATGCCGGAGATGATCCAGTCGTGTGATACGGCTGAGTTTGTATAATTCACCAGATATTCCTTGCCGCCATAGCTGTAGTAGTGATCCTGCGGATCGGCCGCTTTTCCGGCTTCGACAAGCACCGGCTTCCAGGGGAACCTGCCCCGGAACGGCCAGCGGGACTCCACCACAGCTTCTCCTTCCCCGCTCACCAGATAATAATTTCTCCCTGCTTGTTCTCCGCCTGTATTCAGCAGCTCATCGATCCGGCTCTCCCTGATATTGACCACAATAAATACATTGCTGATCGGCGTGTAAGGGTATTCATAAATTCCCCGGACTACGAAGGAGACCACCCTCTGGCTGCCTGTGAACAACCGGTCATAATGTCCTTTGGCCCAGTAGCCGCCCGGCTGCTCCTTGCTCAGATCATATAATTCCGAGCCGTAGAACGAGTTGTCCTGCGCCCGGATCTGCGTAGTGGGATAGAAATCGCCAATCGGGGTTACGATTAGCACACTCTCAATGATCGGCTGATTGAACATTGCCTGAGAGAGGACATATTGCAGATCGGACAGGTGTACATAGTAATTCGACACCTCATGGCTGAACACATCGAGCATCATCTTGCGGTACGCATCGCTCAGCATCAGGGACTGTACAGACAGCGCTACATCATTCAGGCGGGAATCCAGCAGCTGGGCCGTTTTGCTTACGGTCTCCCGGCTGCCGGCGTAAGCATTCTCCTCGATCTCCTGCGCGGCAATCCAATATGAGAAGGTGCCCATTGCACCGATGGACAGCGTGATCAGCACGATGAACGAGAACAGAATCCTCTGTTTGATGGATATCCGGTAATACCTGCCGGCGATCTGCCGCCCGAGCTTGCGGCCATAGGCTGTGAATGTATTCATAGCTTTTGCTTCTGAAGCATGTACCTTGTACCTCCCTTTGGTTATCGGTTCTTGTCACTTGTACGATACGGCTGCTCCGGCCCGGCGTCAAGAGAGGGCATGATAATTCGGCAGATTCCGCTGCATATTTGAACAAAATCATCCTGTGGGTAAGGGATGCTGACGACTTCTCTCACCTACTGCTTGGATGGGGGGCAGCATTGTTGCACTTTTTGCAGGATTCATCTATAAATGTTACGGAGTCGAAGTACAATGTTGCATTTTTTGCACAAATTTCGATAGTTAGAGCAAGTTATCGCTGGATTTGTTGCAGTTTGTGCAGGATTCCGGCAGAGGCCGCTTCTATGGGGCAGTATTGTTGCACTTCTTGCAGCATTCTTCTATACATTTTTTGCGTACATACCTATCCACAGGCGGCGTAAATCATAATTTCTCAACAAAAAAAGGCTGGAGCCCCCCGCATAACGGAAGGCCCCCTGCCTATATAACCGGTCTAATTATCTCTTCGGCTCCAGGCAAAGCCTGAGCAGATCGTCTACATGGGCCGTGGCCAGGCATTCCACCGTATCGGCTGCACCGTAATAGATTTTGACCTCGCCCGAGTCCTCCAGGATCATCCCGCCGGGGAAAATGACATCGTTGCGGAAGCCGCCCGAAGTTTCATACACCGCCTCCGGCACCAGCAGCGGAGCTTCCGCCCGGCCGATAATCTTGCTCGGATCTTCCAGATCCAGCAGCATAATTCCGGCGGTGTAGCGCTTCTTCCAGGTGTCTTCCCAGCCGTTCTTGCCCCGGGCAGGATCGAGATCCACTGCATGGAAGGTGGTCAGCCAGCCCTTGTCCGTCTTCACCGGAGGCGCACCTGGACCTACCTTATCGTTGGCATAAGCGACTTGCTCCACGGCCAGCAGCAGCTTATGGTTCCCCCAGTACTTCAGATCGGGGGAATCGCTCATCCACATATCGAAGCGGTCGCGGCCGCCCCGGCTGTAGACCGGAAGCGGGCGCTCCAGCCTTACATACTTGCCTCCGATCAACTCCGGGAAGAGTACCATATTGCGGTTATCCGGCAGCGACAGGCTTAACACTTCAAACGAACGGAAATCGTCAGTAACAGCGATCCCTCCGCGCAGCCCGTGACGAGTATCGACCGCAAAGCACATATAACAGCGGTCACCGATCACGCTCAGGCGCGGATCGTATACACGGACCACCTCTTCATCATGCCAGGACCAGCATGGCTCCGGCTGCACCTCCCAGCTTACGCCGTCATCGCTGAAGGCCAAGCCGAGATTGGTCGTATGATGGGGAGCGACGATTCCCTTGCTCTCATCCCCGTAATCATTGCGGAACACCATGACATATCTGCCCTTGAATTTCGTCACCCCGGCGTTGAATACCATCGCCGGTCCATAGGGTACATCAGAAGGCTTCAGAATCGGGTTAAGCGGATGCCGGACCATCACCGGACTTGAAGTCAGCGTTCCTGTCGTCAGATCGTTCATTGTGCAGATTCCCCTCTGTAAGTTAATAGATGAAAGCGCAACCAGTGTCTTTGCATCCCCTATTATGCATCATCTTGCATAGTTAATCTATAAAATGTTCACATGAAATCTTCCATTTTCAGCTAGTAGAGCATTAGAGCACAAGGACTGAATTTAGTTAATAATTACGGTAACGTTAAAGTTGCATTTGAACCGAGTATTCGGCGATAGTTGTATTCTGTGCATCTAAAAACCGTGAAAAGAAAGGTTCGCCTCTTCTAGCTGTACTTTGTACAACTAAATCTGCCGGAATGGGCGATAACCCAGGTAGGGATGCCAGTTTAAATGTATGAAATACAACTAAATGCATATTCAGCGGTACATCAGAAGATTTAGTTGTACAAAATACACTTAAGCCTATTGCTGGTACTTAATCGGGTCATAGCAAACCCTCAGAGTGAGATTGGATGCTCTGCTGGTGCAGCGTTTCGCCCCGGAGCGCAGCCGCCAGTCTGCCGCCGAAGCGGCTGCCCAGCAGCTCATAGCCTTCGGGACCGGGGTGCAGACCATCGGTCAGCAGCTCTCCGTCCGCTGGGCCGAACCACTCCAGCCCATCGAGGTAATGCAGATGACGGTCTCCCCGCGCCTGCAGCAGCTTCACTGTATCCGCGATCTCCCGGCGCATCAGCGGCAGGGTGAAGCCGAGCGGATTCTCCTCTGTCTCACGCTCCGTTCCGTAAATAGGCGAGATGACAACCATAGGTGTCTCTGTATGCTTCTCCCGGATCGTCTCCAGCAGGCCGATCAGCAGCGGCTTGAACATCCGCGGGCTGGAGGACACTGCGCCATAGATGTTCACGCCGACGCACAAGGTAATCAGGTCAGCCGGCAGATCCCGGATCAGCCGGCCCGCCATCGGCTCCATCAGGCAGTTGCCGGAGAAGCCGAGATTGGTCAAGTGATAGCCGATCTCCCCGGCGGCGATCACCGGCCAGGTCCAGGAAGGGCTCGAAGCCGCAACACACTGGGTAATGGAGCTTCCATACGTCACCCAGCGGGGCCGCAGGTCCGCCAGCGGTTCGGCAACGGCATCATCATCAATGGCAAGACCGCTTATCGTCATACCGGTGTTCTGCGGCAGGTAGATTTCCAGTTCCTTCACACCAGGGGGAAGCCCGGTGAAGCGGGCCTCCGCAGACTGCGCAGCAAGCCGGAGCGTCTGCACCAGCCGGCCGTCAGCCAAACAATCCAGTGAAGCGTCCTCCGCAAGCGGTTCAAACCAGAGTGCGAAGGTGCTGGAGCTGGTGGACAGCCGCAGCCGGATACCGGAGCAGATCTCCGCCTTGCCGCCGATCCCATCCGGCGGATATAGATCATAGTCCCGGAACGGAATCCGCCAGGGCTTGATCCCCTCCTGCCGGTGCTCCAGTGAGACCGCCCCGTGAAACCACTCCTCCAGCAAAGGGAGGCTCCTCACGTTCTTCCCGTTCTTGACGTTCCCCACGCTCTTCACGCGCTCCAGGCTCTCCACACTCTCAACGTTCTCCACACTCTTCACGTTCTTCCCGTTCCCCACACTCTTCCCGCTCTCCAGGCTCTTCCCGCTCTTCACACTCTCCGTTCGCTCCACGCTCTCCATACTTCCCACGCTCTTCACACTCTCCACGCTCTTCAAGCTATTCACATTCTTCACGTTCTCCACATTCTCCGCGCCGCTCACTGCGCCTGCCCCGCATCCTGCTCCGCCGCCCCCGGAACGAAATTCTCCCCGAGCCACACATCCTGCTCCAGCAGACGCTGCTGAAGCTCAGGAATCGAGATACTGCGGGAGTCCGTGCCGTCCCGGAGTGCAAGCGTTGCCGCCGTGCCGCAGGCCTGGCCCATCGAGAAGCAGTTCGGCATGACGCGCAGGGAGCCTTGCACCGCCCGGTCCGAGGACACCGAACGTCCCGCCACCCACAGATTGCGGATGCCCACCGGCAGCATCACCCGGTAAGGCACCCCGTGGGAGACTCCCGGCGGCAGATGATTGAAGGTCATATCACTTTTGCTTGTCGCCAGATGAATGTCAATATAGTAGGCATTGCGCGCTATATCGTCAGGAAAAGAACGCGCGGCCACGAAGTCGTCCACAGTCAGCGTATAATCGCCCTGGATACGCCGCGTCTCCCGGATGCCAAGCTGCTCTCCGCTTGCCACCAGATGCGCCTGTTCGAAGCCCGGCACATACTTGCGGAAGAATTCAAGCTGCCGCAGCACCGTCCGGCGGCCTTCAATGGCTCCGCGTGTCAGGTCCTCAGCCTTCGTTCCGTCCACCCCGAACACATGGCCGAAGTTAACGCCGACCAGCTGATCGCTCACCCAGGCCAGGCCGGAGATCGATTTGCGGCCTTCCGGCAGCGCTCCTTCCAGGATGGCCTGCTCCACCGTCCGGTGCAATTGACCTGTATCTCCCGTCTCCGCCAGGAAGCGGCTGAATCTTGGACGGTCTACATTCGCCAGCAGATAACACATGCTGCCAGGCTGAAGCTCCCCGTCTCCGCCCCCCTTCTGGAACGGCACACCCGACAGGGCAGCAATGTCGCCGTCCCCGGTGCAGTCGATGATATAACGGCAGCGGATGAAGGATCTTCCGGATTTGTTGACAATCATTACGCCCTCTATGGTCTGGCCGTCCGGCGACCGCACTACATCGTAGACAAAGGTGTGGAACAGCGGCGTCACACCGCTCTCCAGTACCGCATTGTCATAGACGCGCTTCAACACTTCAGGATCAATCGGCACCCAGTCCAGCTGTTCGCGGTATTCCTCCTGATAGCCCGGATCACAGGCCTGCTTCATCCGCTCCATCAGCTTCAGGCCCAGGCCGCGGATAATCGGCTTGACCTTGTCCGTATAGGGGCAGAAGGCAGGCACCAGCGCCACGGTTCCCATTCCGCCCAGATACCCGCGCTGCTCCACGATCATGGTGCTCGCCCCGCCTTCGGCCGCCGAGATGGCAGCGGCAATCCCTGCCGCCCCGCCGCCGATGACCAACACATCCACCTCGCGGGAGACCGGCACCTCTGCCTGCGGTACTGTAATATGTCCGTAATTCATTGTTATCCTCCTAAAAGTTTTGATAGCGTAGCTTCACCTGAATCCACCTCGCAAAACTCGCTTCGGAAGCATAAGCTTATCTTAAAGTTTATTACCCCTTCACCGAACCCGCCGTCACCTGAATGAAGGTTTTATTCGCCAGAATATACGCCAGCAGCATTGGCAGGATGGACAGACAGGCCCCGGCCATCATCAGGTGAATCTGCATCGCAGCCGAAGAGCCATAGCGGAGATTCGCCAGCCCGACCGTCAGTGTCTGCAGCTTCGGATTGGTCATCGTGAAGACCAGCGGCAGAATGTATTCGTTCCAGGCATGACGGAAGGCGAACAATCCGGCCACCCCAAGCCCAGGGGTCAAGAGCGGCAGAATGATGCGGAAAAAGGTGCGGATGAAGCCGGATCCGTCCACCATCGCCGCCTCATCAAGCTCCCGGGGAATCGCTTTGAAGAAACCCTGCAGCATGAAGAAGGTGCTGGAATGGGCGCTGACCAGAATTAGAATAACCCCCCACAGCGTGGTATTCAGATGCAGCGCAACCATCAGATCGAACTGCGGACGCAAAACGATGGCCCCGACTGAAATGAACATCATGGACGCCTGCACCGTGACATAGATCCTTTTTCCCGGAAAATCACGCCGGTCCACCACATAAGCAGCCATCGAGGCCACCAGCAGCGTCCCCACCGTCACCATTACGCTCATAAATGCACTGTTCCAGGTATAGCGGGCGAAATTAGCCTGCTTCCAGGCTTCAGCATAATTGTTGAATTGTAGCTTGGCGGGAAAAAGCGTTCCCCCAGTCATCATCTCGGCCCCGGTCTTCAAGGAACCGGTCAGCGTCATCAGCAGCGGAAACAAGGTCAGGACCGCCGTTGCCAGCAGGAAAAGCCACATCACTGTCCGGGTTACGATTCTCCCGGCAGTACCGGGCGTCCGGTCCACCGTTTGCGGCCGCCCTCCGGGCTGCTTGGATATCACAGATTCGTTCATTTGGATAAGCCTCCTAATACACCTTGTTCATTTTGCGGCTGAAGAAGAAATAGAGGCCGGTTACCGCTCCGACAATCACAGCGGTGGCGAAGCCCACGGCGCTGCCGTAACCAAGCTGCTGCGTTACCGGTGAACCGGTGGATACAGGAAATAGCAGCTTGTAGAGATAGAGATACATGACTTCCGTTTTGCCGATCGGTCCGCCTTCGGTGATGACCATGATGCTCTCATAGCCCTTCAGGGAAGCGATAATCGCCAGCATAATGACCATCTGGGCTACCGGAGCCAGCATCGGAAGCGTAATATTCCAGAAGCGTCTTCCGGCGTTCGCTCCGTCGATGGACGCGCTCTCGTACAGGTCCTGCGGAATGCTCTGCAGCCCGGCGAGGAAGAGCAGCATATAGTTCCCGACGGCACCCCACACCGCCACAAGAATAACCGTCAGCATGGCGTGCTTCGGACCAAGCCAGTCGACCGGCTGGGAGACCAGATGCAGCTTCATCAGAACTGTGTTAACCATCCCGTTATAGGAATTGAAGATGTTATAAAAAACAACAGAGATGACCGCAGTACTAATGACCGTCGGCATGAAATAAATGCCCCGGAGCAAGTTGGACCCGCGCAATCTGCCGTTAAGAATAACAGCCAGCAGCAGCGACAGCGGCAGAGTCAGCAGCAGCTTCCCTCCGGCAAAGACGAACGTATTGCGGACGGACTCCCAGAACAGGGTATCCCGCAGCAGCCGGCTGAAATTGTCCAGCCCGGTAAACAGCGCCTCGCCGTATCCGGCATAATCATAGAACATATACCGCAGCATCCAGATCAGAGGATAGATGCCGAGAGTGAGTGTCAGAATGACGCTAGGTGCGAGGAACAGGGAATTCTCCCCAAGTCTTTTCCATTTATAGATCATGATTGGTCTCCTTCAAGGATAGCAAAGGGGCTGATCCGGGAATCCCGTACAAGCCCCTCTGTAACCCGTTATTCTCCCTGCGGCTTCATTGGATCAAACGCCGGGTCCGGCGTAACGGTAACCTCGCCCTTCTCCACTGCTTTGGACAATGCGTCATTGTATCTTGTATTCAGATCAGCAGCAATGGCCTTGGCATCTCCGCCCGAGAGCATATATTTGAAAAAAGCATCCGCATAGGTAGAGCCTTCCGGCGTGACGTTCGGCACAGCAGGCCAGAGCGAGTCATGCTCGCCGACCAGGAAGCCTTCCATTCCGCCAATCTCCGGATTTTTGGCCTGCTCCACAATGCTCGGCACCACTGCAATTCCGAAGCCCTTCTCATGATACGTCTTCAGAATATCGTCGCCGTACATGTACTGCATGAATTTCCAGGCGGCATCCTGATGCGCCGATTTCGCACTAATCCCGAGCCAGGTGCCGGCGGATACGATCTCCGAGGTTCCCTTAATCTGCCCGTCCAGGGTTGGGGCCAGCGTACCTGCCCAGTTGATCTCTGTCGGGAACTGGTCCTGGTATACACCCGGCTCCGTCGAGAAGCTGAGGTACATGCCGATTTTGCCTGCGGCAAATTGGGCGCGCAGCGGGTCAATATCCAGCGTCTCCGCACCCGGCAGGATGCTTCCGTCCTCGTACATCTGCTTGAAATATTCGATAACCTGGGAGTAAGGTGCAAAGTCAAACTGGCCTGTCTCCAGGTCAAAGCCAAGGCCCTGATAGCCGCTCAAGGAGAGAATCTCGCGCATTGACCGGTCAAAGGCCGACTTTGGACTTTTGAAGTTCAACGCAAAGCCGTATACGCCCTCCGATTTGCCGGTTTCAGTAATTTTTTTGGCGTCATCGACCATTTCCTGTAGCGATGCTGGAGGATTAGCGATGCCTGCTTTGTCAAAGAGATCCTTGTTGTAGATCAGGCGCAGGGTGAGACCGGTATTGGCCAAAGAATATACCTTGCCGTCAAAACGGTTGACACCATCGATCAGCAGACTGCCGAATTTCGTTTTGATCTCATCGGTCAGGTAACCGTCAATCGGAGCCAGATAACCTTTTTTGACAAATTCGGGGGTATTGCCGCTCTTCAGACGGAGGATATCCGGTGCCTGGTTGCTGGTGAAGGCAATGTCAACGCTCTGCGCGTAATTCTCAGACATGACTGTCAGTTCCACCTGGATATTCTCGCCGTTCGTCTCATTGAACTTGTTGACCAATTCCTTGATATATTCCTGGTCATGACGGTCATCCGTCCAGTACTTAAGCTGTACCGGCTCACCTGTTTCTGCTGCGGCCGAAGCTGTGGGACTCGCTGTTGCCGCTCCGGGTGTCCCCTCTGCCGCACCGCCGCTCTTATTATTGTTCCCGTTACCGCCGCAGCCGGCGATTCCGGCGGCCAGCATGAGGCTCAGGCTGAGGCCCAACCATTTTTTCTGCATACGTTCTACCCCTTTGATTGACATTTGTATTGTGAGCTCGTTCTCTATTATAGGCTACCCCTCCCGCAAAAGGAGTGCGGCAGACTCACTCTTGAGGGACAGAATTCTATTCTTTGCGGCAGGCGGCAGCTGCCGGGCTCTCCCGTTACAGCAGGATGCCGTTCTCATCAAATGTCCGGATGTACTCCAATAACTCCGCAAAATGAACCCAAGCGATACCCGCCTTCTGATCCGCAGCGCCATAAGACATGATTAAGTCCTCCCCCATGACAATGCCTCCTGTGGTAAACAGACAAGGCGTAGGGTAATCCTCCGGCATCTCCCACTCCCGCTCCGCATACATCAGACGGTCGGAGCACCTGTGGATAATGACAGGGAAATCATTCTCCTGCTCCTTGAGGATCATGAAGGACTGCGTATATCCAAACTGCACATTCTTCTTCGCGTGATAAGCCACCAGCCACTCCTGATTCCCCAGGGCGATCGGCGGCCAGCTTGCCCCCACACGGTTCTCCTCCCAATCAAAGAGCGGACTGGCCAGCAGTCGGTGAACTGCTGCAGGTGAAGCGAAATCCGCGATGGATTCCGCCGCCGCCAGATAAATGGATGGCTTGCCCGCCTGGCCCCCGCCTGCAAAGGGTAGGACATTCATCGGCCGGTGCAGCATCACATATTGCCATTTACCTGCAATCCTCATCTGCTCAGGAAACAGGAACACATCACGGTTATCACTGACATGCCCTTCGGTAAGCGGGCCTACATACCCGAAAGCGTCTTCATAGTTCCCTTCCTTCAACTTGGCCAAATCCAGCTTATACAGCACGCTGACCGTATCATTCGCCCGGGCTGATTGAATGAACGGGTCCGTACCCTCTCCAGCAAAAATCCAATCCGGCACGTATTCAAAGCGCGTCTGGACCGGAGGCTGCTGGCTGCTAAGCCAGTAAGGGCCAGGGGGAAACGCCCGGCAGGCCACCGTGACATACAGCTCGTTCCCGACATAGAAGATACGGGGGTCCTCCACACAGCCGTTGGCATAATTCCGCACTCTTTTTCCGTAAATGTCCGTAATGTACAATTCATGCTCTTCATACCCGAGGGCCGGAGCCAGGGCAGGTCTTGAAAAGTCCGCCTCCCAGCTCTCTCCCCCATCCCTGCTCCGCGCATACCCCAAAAAAATCGGATAGGGATCATGGCAGCCCTCTCTTCTCTTCTGCGGCCACGGGCCCGTTGCCCGAAACAGCATATGAATGTCATTCGAGTCAGGGTCCTGGATGATCGCCGGATTCAGAACCATTTTGTCCGCCCAGTCACAGCCTGGTACAGGTTCAAGCGCCGGTTTGTCCAAATAGCGAAATTGTGGTTTCATAGTTCCTCCTGGTTTACCTCCTGAAGCAGGGGCATATTCCGTTTTTCAGCAAACAACTTATCATAGGCCATCCGCGAATTCAAAAGACTTTTCTCCTGAAACCCGCCTTCCGGGCAAAACAGTAAGATCCGTCAAATGAAACAGGAAGATCCATCATTCACGCGGGTCCGGGCAGCGGCTTATAATCATTTTTGCAGGCAAAATCGTTACCAAGGAGGAGGGTACGCCGGATGAAACAATATGATCTTGTCATATACGGCGGAACGGCTGCAGGAATTACAGCGGCTGTCCAGGCATCTATTATGGGCAAAAGTGCGGTAGTCATCGAGCAGAGCCGGAGAATTGGGGGCATGACCACCGGAGGGCTGGGTGATACGGATGTAGGAATGAAAGAGGCAGTCGGCGGCTTATCTCTGGAATTCTACCAGCGGATCGCGCAGAAATATGCGCAGGACGGGGCTTGCTGGCTGTTCGAGCCTAAGGTTGCGCTTGAGGTGCTGCAGGACTGGGTGGCGGAGCATAACCTTGAAGTCGTCTGCGGGGAAAGGCTGGAGCTTAAGAATGGGGTGACCCGGCAAGGCTCAAGAATCACGTCCATTACTATGGAATCCGGGAAGGTCTATCACGGCAAAATGTTCATTGACGCCTCTTACGAGGGAGACCTGATGGGCCATTCCGGTGTGTCTTATGTGGTCGGCCGGGAGCCGAACGCACGGTATGGGGAGACATTAAACGGCATTCAGCCCGGCCCTGAACTGAACGAGCTCCCTCCGGGAATTGACCCCTATGTCATTAAAGGAATGCCTTCGAGCGGACTACTCCCGCGTGTAAATGCGGACCGTGGCGGCGATGCCGGCGAGGGAGACCGTAAGCTGCAAGCCTATAACTTCCGCATGTGTCTGACAGACAATCCGGGCAATCGCCTGATGATCAGCAAGCCTGAGGGCTATAACGAAGCCGATTATGAGATTCTGTTCCGGGCCATTGAGCAGGGGCAGCGCTCACGCTTTTTTAAGCTGAACCGGGTCACTGCGGACAAGACCGATTCCAATAACAACAGTGGCATTTCTACGGATTTTAACGGCATGAACCACAGTTATCCGGAGGCGGATTATGCGGCGCGGGACAAGATATGGGAGGCCCACCGCATCTACCAGCAGGGGGTTGTCTGGACGATCCAGAACCATCCGCGGGTGCCGGAGGAGATCCGGGAGGCCTACAAGCCGTGGGGCCTGCCGCTTGACGAATTTACCGATAGCGGCCACTGGCCGTCTCAGCTCTACATCCGGGAGTCCCGCAGAATGACCGGAGATTATGTGGTGACAGAGCATGATGTAAGGCGGGAGCACCCGGTGCCGGATTCGGCCGGAATGGGCTCCTTCGCCATGGATTCGCATCATACGCAATACTATGTGAACGAAGACGGGCATGTCAGCACGGAGGGCGGATTCTATATCCGATTGGCCGAGCCTTATCCGATCAGCTACCGGGCGATGGTGCCGAAGCGCAGCGAATGCACCAACCTGATCGTACCGGTCTGCCTGTCTGCCACTCATGCGGCCTACGGTTCCATCCGGATGGAGCCGGTCTTTATGATTTTGGGTCAATCAGCGGCAGCCGCTGCTGTACTGGCGCTTGAGGCGGACGGCATGGTTCAGGATGTGGAGTATGGACAGCTGCAAGCGGTACTGCTTGAGTCCAATCAGGTGCTGTACACCACCGGACTCAGCCGGGGTTGAACCGGAAGCCGAAGCTGCGCCGGTACTCTCCCGGGGGAGCGCCATACCGTTCCCGGAACATCCGGCAGAAATGGGCGTAGCTCTGGAAGCCCGCATTGTCGGCAACCTGCTCCAGTGACAGTGTGCTGTAGAGCACCTGCTGCTCGGCAGACTTCAGCCTGACATCAATACAGTAGGCGAACGGCGATTGGCCAAAAGCGGCTTTGAACAAGGAGGAAGCGCGGGAGATGCTTAACCCGGCGGAGGCGGAGATCTGCTCCAGGCTGAGCGGTTCATGGGCATGATTGTCAATGAACTGCTTCAGCCTGTAGGCGGTCTCCGCCCCTTTGGTGCGCCGCCGTGCCTGAACGATCTGCTCCAGCGTCAGACAGAACGTTCTAAGCAGATAATCCATCAGCTCCTCCTGATGCTGCATTACTTTCCTCTTCTCGCCGGCAATATGCTTCCATAAGGTAATGACCGTATCGTCGAAGCCGATATTCGTCCGGGCCGGCAGCCTGCGGTCCTGCCACCAGGAGTCCAGCCACTCCCCTTTGCCGATCAGGAAATAATCCGAAGAGGGCTGAACTCCCCCAGAGCCTGGAGCGCTGCGGGGCTGTACGATCAGCTCATACGGCTGATTCGGAGCATAGATCAGCAGATCCCCGGGGATGATGGTCTCGTATTTTCCGTCTACCAGAGCACGGCAGGTCCCTTCCATCTGAAGTCTGAAGAGATAGAAGGATAAGCCGTCCTGATACTGAACGGAGTGAGGCTGGGTATGTGTGAAATAGTTGGCATACAGGATGCTGCACCGGTGCGGATCGGACGCTGTCAACGGTAGGGCTCCTCCTGGCGGTCCGGGTGGTACCCCGCCCTGAACTCTGACGGTGTCTGGCCGGTAATCTTCTTGAACATCTCGCTGAAGTATCTGCGCTCCTCATACCCCACAGCGGAGGCCACCTCCTGCACCTGCGCCCCTTCCACCAGCAGCAGCTTGGCCCGGTGAATTCGCTCTGCGGTGATATACTGGGTAACGGTCACTCCGTTCACCTTCTTGAACAGGCTGGAGAAGTAGCTGGTGCTGAGATGTACATGGGCCGCACATTCACCGACAGTGATATCCTCGGATAAGCGGCCCTTGATATACTCTACCGCTTCATAAATCACCTTCTGCCCTTCGGACAGACTGCTCCTGCGAACCAGGGCAGCCCCCTCTGTACACAGATCCAGCAGCATCCGCTGGAGAGTAGCAAGCGGCAGCCCCGCTGTTCCCTGCACCGCCCGGAACCGCTGGATCAGCGGCTGAATCTCCCCGTACGGAACCAGCTCATAGAAGGTGCGGATCGCTGATGCGGCCAGCTCCTCATACAGAACGAGCAGATAATCGGGATTATGCCCGGAGCTCAGATTCTGCAGCGATTCTGAGATCGCCGAGAGGATTGAACCTGTCCGGCTGACATTGCCGGAGCGCAGCGCCAGCAACAGCTCGTCCTTGTACTCCAGTGCCAGCGGCTCCTGGCTGCCGTTCTGGTGAACATCGTCATACATAATGGCCGCATTGCCTCCGGTGAACAGATGGTGGGCCAGCGCCCGGTGCGCCTGGCGGTAGGAATCCGGCAGCTCGCTGGTCTCCTCCACCCGGCCTCCTACCCCGGCAGATACCGTGAACTTGGTATAGCGTTCAATGTTCTTGCAGCAGCGTTCGGCAATCTCCACTGCACTGGCCGGACCACAGTCATTCATCACCGCAAGATAGCGGTTATGCTTGGCCCGGAACACCACGCAGCGCGTATGCCCGGCAATGGTCTCCTGGGTGATATTCAGCAGGGAGAAACGGATCAGCTCCACCTCGCGGATCGACAGCTCTGCCGCCCGCTCCTGAAAGTGATCGATCTCCAGCAGCATCACCACGAACCCCTTGGGGTTCAGATCGATGCCTAAGAATTCCCAGCGCGGCTTCGCCTGCTCCCACGACGTTCGGTGGCTGACCAGCAGGGCGAAATATTCCTGCCGCAGCACCGGCAGACTCTCCCGCAGCTTGTTCTCCATCTCCCGGAGCGTATCCAGCCTGGAACGCTGCTCCATAATCTCCGCCTTTGCCCGCAGCACCGCCTTCATGATCTCCTCTTCCGTAAAAGGCTTAACCACGAAGTCGAAGGCGCCAAGCTGTACTGCCTGCTGCGCATATTCAAAGTCGGCGTACCCGCTGACCAGAATGATTTTACAGTCCCGGTGGTGTTCCAGTGCAGCACGCAGCATAGCCAGGCCGTCCATCCTTGGCATGCGGATATCCGTAATGACCAGATCCGGGCGCAGCCTTGCGATCAGGTCCAGCCCATCCTCACCATTGGACGCCGTCCCTGCCACCCGGATGCCGTGCTCCGCCCAGTTCATGCAGGTCAGGCCTTCCACCACGCTTTTAATATCATCAATGATACAGAGGGTTACGCTATGATCGTCCATCCTGATGCTCCTCCCGTTTGGGTAAAGATATAATAACCGCCGTCCCCCGGCCCGGCCCGCTGTCCACCCGTAATGCTGCACTGTCCCCATAGTAGAGCTGCAGCCTGCGGATCAGATTGGATACGGCATAGCCCTTCTCCGATTCCCGCCGGAACAATGCACGGACCGCCTCCTCGTCCATACCAGCTCCATTGTCGCTGACCTTGATACACCAGCGTGCTCCCTCATCGAAGACTTCGAGATCAATTATCCCCCCGCTCTCCCGGTTGCGGAAGCCATGCAGAATGCTATTCTCCACCAGCGGCTGCAGCAGAATGCGCGGAATCGGGAGGGTAACCAGCGCTTCATCCTCGACATAAATCTCATAACGGAACAGCCCTTCATAGCAGCTGCATTGCAGTTCCAGATACATGCGGACATGCTCCAGTTCCTTAGACAGCGTAGTGATCTCCTGCCCCTTGTTCAGCCCGAGCTGGAACAGCCGGGACAGCGACATGACCATGCTCTGCGACTGCTTCACTTGCTTCAGATTCAGCTTCCAGTAGATCGTATTCAGCGTATTGTACAGGAAATGAGGGTCCATCTGCGCCGACAAGGCCTTGATCTCTGCCGAGCGCTTATTGGTCTGTGCCTGTGTGACCTCTCCGATCAGCACTACGATCTGCTCCAGCATCTGGTTGAACCGCATCCCGACCTGGGCCAGCTCGTCTCCGCCCCCGCTCTCGAATCTTGCCGTCAGATCATTGCTCTCCACCCGCTTCATCACCTTCATCAGACCTTGCAGCGGACGCAGCAGATAACGGGTAAAAGCTCCTGATACCATCATGGTAACAGTAAAGGCGAAGAGGGCTACCACCACGAGCAGCCATTTCACATAGATCATATCCTTCAGCACACCGGACTTGGACTGGATCGTGGTCATCGTCCAATCAGCAATACCCAGATGCGCATAGTTCAGCAGATACGATTCGCCTCCCAGCTTGAAGGTATTGCTGAGATTCCGGCTGCTGCTGATCATTCCGGTCAGATCACTGCCCTCCACCGCCTGCAGAACGAGCGGGTCCTTCACAGAATAGACGGGGCTGCCTGCCGCGTTCAGCAGGAAGCTGCGCGCCCCTCCGCCGGTATCCCCGCTCACCAGCTTGCGGAAGCCGTCTTCACGGATGTTGACGATAATATAGACCCCGCGGACCGCTGTATCAAATATAGGCTCCAGAATCAGTGAAATAACCCGTTCCTTCCCGGAGAAGAGCATGTCCTCATGGCCTTCAACCCATGTATTCTTCTTCTCCTGTTCAATCCGCTCATATAGTAAGGTATCCTTGAACTCCGTCAGACGGTTCCGGTTCATCGAGGAAGGGTAGAACTCCCCGATCGGCGTGGACACATAGATCGAATGGATCAGCGGCTCCGCAATCCGCGCTTGTGAGAAAACGTTATCAAGATCATTCAGATGAGTATAATACCGGCCTGTATCCCCGGTGACAACATCCCGCATCATATCGTGAAAAGGCTGGCTGATCATGAAGGTCATCATAATCAGCATCAGCTTGTTCAGCTTCTCATCGATGATCTGCGCTGATTTGACAACGTTATCCTGGGTAAGCTTCAGCGCATTCTTCTCCAGAGTCGCCGCCGAGATGGAATACGACAATCCCCCGGTCATCAGTACGGAGAGGAGGATCACGGCTAAGAATGCAGTTTTTAATTTGCTGCGGAATGATTGCTTCCGGAAATAGTTCAAGTCCTTCACGCCTTCCTGTGTGCAGATGCCCTGCTCTTCGATTATGTCACCTGAACGTCCGGTCCGACAATACGCAGCGAATGAAATAGTGAATTCACCGTATGCGGAGCATGGATCTACCGTATGTACAGGGCAACCTGCCGCCTCCCTCTCCGCCTGCACCAAATAGCCTGTTTGAATTCCGGCAGGCACCGGCTTCAAACAGGCTATATTAAGTATGGCTATGAATATCTCACTGGTTGCAGAACACCAGGAGGAGTATGCGCCATCAGGACTCCGGCTTACTATGCTTCAGCAAAGCCAATATGTTATTGAGCAGATGCACCTTACGGATGGGCTTGATAATGATGGAGGAAAACTGCGCTTTGGTCTCCTCGTCCAGATTCGTCCCCAGGGGAGCAAGCAGAATAACGGGCAGCTTCCTGCCCGGAACAAGCTGGCGTATGTGCTTGGCAAGCTCTGTGGCTTCTGTCCCCGCAATATCCTTATCCATAAGGATTAGATCATAATCGTTATTGGCCGCCAGAAGCTCCAGGGCCTCTCCGGCAGTCCGGGCAGAAGACACTGCCACGCTCCAGTCCTCAAGTACCGAAGAGATGACATCAAGACTGGTCTGATTATCATCCACAACCAGAATCTTAATTGCGTCAAGCACATCCTTCTCAAAGGGAATCGAGGGCAGGCTTGTATATTTCTCAAGATACAGCGTGACCTCCAGCTTCGTCCCTGTCCCTTCCTGGCTTTCCGCTGAGATCTCTCCCCCCATCAGCTCCACCAGCTGTTTACAGATGGCCAGCCCCAGTCCGGTACCTCCGTAATGATGCAGCTCGTTGCTCTGGTGAACCTGGGTATATTTGTTGAACAGCAGCTTCAGCTTGTCCTGCGCTATACCTATACCAGAATCCGTAACCGTGATCCTAATCCCTATTTCTTCACGGTGAACAGGCAAGGATTTCAGCTCAATCAGTATTTCCCCGGCGTGGGTGAACTTCAGGGCGTTGCTTACGATATTCATGATGATCTGGCGTATCTTGGGGGAATCCCCCAGAACATACAGGGGAATCTCCGAATCCACATTCAGAATAACCTCCAGGTTTTTCTCAAAAGCCTTGGTGGAGAACAGATAGACGCTCTCTTCCAGTGCGGTGATAATATCGAACGGTTCCTTTTCAATGAGCAGCTTGCCCGCTTCCATCTTGCTGAAATCCAGAACATCGTTCAGGAATTGCAGCAGCTTGGCATTGCTCGATTCAATGATCTCCATGTAATACTGCTGCTGCTCGTTCATCTCAGTCGTCATCATCAGATCGGTCATGCCGATAATGCCGTTCATCGGGGTGCGGATTTCATGGCTGAGCATGGCGAACAGATCCATTTTCGTTTGTCTCCGCTGTTCCAAATCTTCAAGCTTCCGTTCCAAGTTCATAATATAGGTGAAAAAATAAGCCATAGCGCTTAAGAGGTCCAGGTCTTCCTTCGTATGCCGCCCGGCAGCAGGGTCCAGCAGGCAGATCGTTCCCAGAGATTCGCCATCCTCGGTAAGCAGAGGAACGCCAATGAATGAATGTACTCCCTGTGTGTGTATGAAGTCAAGTGCAGGGGACGCGGGCTGTTTATGCGTATCAGAGACCAGTAACGGTCCATTGTCATTCAGAAGGATCAGACTGCCAATAGCATCAAACAACACAGATCCCTGTGTATCCGGCCCCAACAGCTCTTCCCGGTTGAACACCCGCAGCAGGGGATCTGAGCTTACACCATGCACCGAAATCAGAATCGTGTTTGACTTGAAAAGTTGGCTTAACAGCTCTATCATCCGGTCTGCGGCATCCTCTATATTGCGAATCGCCGAACTGCCGGTATCGTTCATCTGCATCGTCGTTCCAGAACCCCATTTCCAAAACCTAAATATGTTACCATAAACTTGAC
Source organism: Paenibacillus silagei (assembly GCF_017874735.1). GTDB lineage: Bacteria > Bacillota > Bacilli > Paenibacillales > Paenibacillaceae > Paenibacillus_AQ > Paenibacillus_AQ silagei. The sequence continues at coordinate 36,758 of NZ_JAGGLV010000024.1, read as the reverse complement.
TGGTCCTTATCATAACAGAAAAAACACAGCAACAACCTGCAAAATCCACAAAAATAGGCTGAGGAAGGAATTGGATGGGATGAAAAAGATACTTCGTTACTCACGCAGGGATTCTGTGGTCCTCTTCCCTCCGGTGTGGGCCAGCTGGACTTTATTGATCAGACGCTTATACCGATCCTGCTCTTCCGCTGAAGCGTGCGGCCGGAATTGCTCGAATAATCTTACACAGCGGATCACACAGGCTATGCTGCCAAGTGCGGCGGAGGCCTCCAGGCTCCCGAAGATATAACGTATCCCCTGCTCTATCTTCTCTGCTTTGAGAGAGTACAGCGCCAGCTCATAGAGCAGTACCGGATATTGCTCCGGCGTCTCCCTGCCCGGAGTTCCTTCGGCTTGCCCGAGCGCCGTTCCCTCCGGCGTAAGCAGCGGCTGGAAGCGGCTGATAAGCTCATCTACCTTCCAGCCATACCGGTTAGCCGCTTGAACTGCCTTAAGCAGCCCGTCCAGCAGTCCAAGCCCGGGGGTGCCGATAGATTCCATCACCTCGGGAAGAGCCTCCAGCTCACCGCACATCAGGCGGTATAGAGACCTGTAGACTGTCCCCAGCCTGCTGAACTGCGCCCGGATCTGCTGAACCTCTTCCGATTCCTCGACAATCCAGCTCATTTCAGTGTAAAGGCCCACATATTCCAGCGCCCGCTCATATTCACCGGATTCCTCGCATACCTTGGATTGCAGCCAGTAAGCATACAGTATATAGAAGCAAAGAGGTCTGGGCGCCTGCCTCAGCTCCTTCTTCTTTTTCGTTTTGTAGAATCTGATTTCGTACTGGATAGATGTCTTATGACGGAGCTCCTCTGCCAGTAATCTGGCCTTCTCCCAGTGCTGTAGAGCAATATAGATATCCGCCAGCTGCCGAAGCGCTTCCAACTGGTCTATTTCCTCCAGGCGCTCTACGAAATATTCAAACCGGGTCGCCGCACGGAAATCCGCCTCCGGGCTCTGTCCGATCCGGATCATGAACAGCCGGTACTGGCACAGGGCCAGCCGCTCCGAATGCTGATATTTCTCAGTGTCGGCTACCCCTTCATACAGCAGAGCCGCTGCCTGAAGCTTGCCTTGCCCGTAGAATTCCTCCGCCGTATCGAACAGGAGCGGGGCATATGTAATATTGTCCATGATGATTTGAACCACCTGCCGGATACACTCCAGCTTGTCCAGCTCCGCACAGCGGTGCAGGAAGGGTCCCAGCCGCCGCCAGTCGGGTGCGGAATGTACGACACATTCATCTATATATAACTCATAAAATGTTCCTTCAGGAAGCCCCATTCCGGCGGTAATCCGGTCCAGCTGCTGCATGGCAATAGGACGGTTACCATTAATAATGCTGCTGAGCGTTCCCGAATTGACACCGGAGATTCCTGCGAACTGATTGATTGTCTGGCCTTCTTTTTTAAGAAAAGCAGCCAGTTCTGTTTGAATTGTAGTGTGCTGTTGCAAACCAATACCGCCCCTCAAGAACCAGATATTCTAGTAAAAATCCAGATATTCCTATATCATAAATCCCTTAATTAGGCAGGTCAATCTGGTTTGAACGGTTCAAAAGAGGTTGACAAAGACGGAATATTTGTTATATATACCCAGTTAAAAAATCTTTTGCAACATTTCTGCTGATCCAACGTTTATTAGGGTATAAACAAGTTTGAGAATATTTCGGCAGGGTAAATAAAGAGTGTAGACTCACGCCGTGTAAGATTACGCCAAGGGGGAAATTCATAATGTTAAAAAACAAAAACGTCTACCTGCTTCCTGTTCTGGTCCTGTTGTTCCTTTCCCTCGTGACTACGGCAAGCACAACCATAAAAACCGCTGATGCTAAGAGCGAGGGGTCAACCCAGCATCTGACGGTGTATATACATTCCTTAGAGAATCATAACGGTCAGACGACCCTTACCGGGGATGAGATCGAATGGTATGAAGGTGCAGCCGCCGACGCGGTCTTCGCCCAGCGGGAGCCGGAATCCGCAGCCGAAATCGGCGGTGCCCCGGACGGTTACTATATCGTGAACGACAGCGACACGCTGACCACTTATACGGTAGCTCCGGATGCCAAGGTCACCATGCAGATCTATGACCGCACCGGCAAGCTCGAAGACCTGGATATTAACTGGAACGAATCGCTCACGCTGAAGCAGTTCATTCATGAATTCGCCAAGACGGATGTATTCGATCTAAGCGGTTCGCCTTATCACCTCACGATCAAGGATGGCCAAATTGTATCGATCGTGCAGCAGTACACTCCATAAGGAGCTGCTATCTTAATCCCTTCCATAAAATAACCTCAAGCCATAGCCTGTTGCCCAGCAGCGGTTGTGGCTTTTTTGTTGACTATTACTCTCAGGCAACCAGAAAAAACTCTTTGCGAAAAGGCGTACCGCCCTCCGCAAAGAGTTTCAAGTGAAGTCAAAGCGCTGATGTATTCAGCTATGTATTAGGTTTAATATCCATTAATTCAATGGGCGTTTGGACAGTTACTCCCAGCTTCAAAAAATCTTTAACGTTAAGCGTTATCACATGAGCAGGCGTAATTGCTTTGGCATGTGCTGCTAAATAAGCATCCACAAAATCGATTCCTTTTTTGCTAAACTGATCCAAGGCTTCTTCGATAACTGCCTTTTCTTCACACTCAATCCCTTTTAAATTAATAAATGAAGTTAAGGCTTCCTTCACTTGCGCTTTCTTTACATTAAATTGTTTACCCATCAGTACAAAAACACATTCACTAACAATAATCGGAGAAACTTTAAGCATATATTCACCTTCGGCAGCTGCTGTAATCAACTGCCGGGCTTGAGGTGAAAAATCCTTATTGGTTCGTAAAGCATAAATAATAATATTGGTATCAATCCAAATTTCCGTTTTCTTCCTTGTCAACTTCTGTTCCCTCCATCAGTATGGCTGCTATCCATAATTATTCCTGCCCTCTCCTCTCTGGCTGAATCCAGATCCAGCTGAAAGTTGTCGTTGTCTCCTGGCTGATCAAATATTCCGAATAGCTCCTCTGCCGTAAGTAAAGAAATAGGCTCTACTCTAATCTCACCTTTGGCATTTAAGATAAACCGAAGCTGATCCCCTTCTTTCAGCCCAAGCTGCTTCATGATTTTTGCAGGGAAAGTTATTTGTCCAGCTCTACTAATTGTTGATTTCGCTTCTATGGTTGAAGGTTTTAGAACTGTGGTAGGCATTTTTTTTCGTTCCTTTCCTGTTCCGTTTTCAATTAGATTCTCGTCCATGATTGACCCCCTTATTATATTCCTTGATAAAACATTTAACAAGTAATTTTACCGAATAAGTATTTTATGTTTCTCAAGTATTTATTTTATTCAAACAAATTCAAAAAAATACCCCCTCACAGTATTCCCTATAATTAAAATTTTCAGGAATACAGATATCTAACCTTTTCACACATATTCAATCCTATCACTATTTACCCCCAAGCCCTTTATCTATAAGCTTAAATATAGGATATTCATCCAGCAGTAACCCTACAGAATCCATAGGAATGAGGATACAAAATGACAATTACACCCCATCAGCCTCTGGCGGCCCCGATTCAGGGTAAGTTCTTGTACGAGGAATACCGCATGGACCAGGTCCGTGTGTCCGATCCGTATATCGCGAACGCCTTTGCCAAGGAGATCGAATATCTGACCAGCTATGATCCAGACCGCCTGCTGGCGGGCTTCCGCGAGAACCGGGGACTGCCGAAGCGTGCCGACAAATATCCCGGCTGGGAGAACACGGAGATCCGCGGACACACGCTGGGCCACTATCTGTCGGCGCTGTCCCAGGCCTATGCATGTACCCGGGATGACGGGCTGGCGCTCCGGCTGAACTATCTCCTGGAAGAGTTGGCCCTGTGCCAGCATGAGAGCGGTTACCTGTCCGCGTTCGAGGAACGCCTTTTCGATCATGTAGAGAACAAGCAGCCGGCCTGGGTCCCCTGGTATACGATGCACAAAATCATCGCCGGACTCACCGCGTCCTACTCTGCCACCGGCAGCAAAACGGCCTATGCCCTGGCGGATAAGCTCGGTGACTGGGTCTACCGCCGCACAGCCTCCTGGTCTGACGAGGTTCATCAGCGTGTATTATCGGTGGAATACGGCGGGATGAATGACTGCCTGTACGACTTGTACAGAATCACCGGAAAAGCAGGCCATTTAAGCGCCGCACATAGCTTTGACGAGCTGACGCTGTTCACTCCTGTCCATGAGGGCAAGGATATTCTCAAGAGCAAGCACGCCAATACCACGATTCCGAAATTCCTCGGTGCGCTGAACCGTTACCGGACGCTTGGGAAGAGCGAAGCCTTTTATCTGGAAGCGGCGGTGCAGTTCTGGGAGATGGTTGTCCATCATCATAGCTACATTACCGGAGGGAACAGCGAATGGGAGCACTTCGGTGATCCGGATATGCTGGACCGGGAACGCTCCAACTTCACAGCGGAGACCTGCAACACCTACAATATGCTCAAGCTGACCCGCGAGCTGTTCAAAATCACGGGCGATATCCGTTACGCCGACTTCTATGAGAACACCTACCTGAATGCTATTGTGTCCTCACAACACCCGCATACAGGGATGACGATGTACTTCCAGCCGATGGCGACCGGGTATTTCAAGGTCTACAGCTCGCCGTTTGAGCATTTCTGGTGCTGTACGGGAACCGGCATGGAGAGCTTCACCAAGCTGAATGACAGCTTGTATTTCCATGATGCGGCCAGCATAGTGGTCAACCAGTACCTTAGCTCTACCCTGGATTCTGCCGCGCACGGCCTGATGCTGATCCAGTCGGCCAATCTGCCTTATAGCGATATTGTAGAGTTCAAGATCTCAGTGATGCAGCCCCAGGCTCAGTCCACCACGCTGAAGCTTCGTCTGCCGGATTGGCTGGCTGGAGAACCTGAGCTTCTATTGAATGGGCAGCCTGTGAACTCAGCGGTCAGTGAAGGTTACCTGTTGGCGAGCAGAGTATGGGAAGACGGCGACACGCTTCAGCTCAAGCTGCCGATGAAGCTGACACATTTCAGCCTGCCGGATGCCCGCCAGGTGGTCGCGTTCAAGTATGGGCCGGTGGTGCTGAGCGCCGCTCTGGGCCAGAGTGACCTGTCCGTGTCTGCTACAGGAGTGGCTGTAAGTGTCCCGACCCGCAACATGCTGGTGAAGGACTTCATCACGACGGTGAACGAGAGCCCGCAGGAGTGGCTGGCGCAGCTTGCGGACCGCGCAGTCCGGCTGGAGCAGGATGAACTTGCCTTTGCACTGCGGGGAACGGATGAGGATCAGCGGCTGGTCTTCACCCCGCATTATAAGCAGCATAGTGAGCGTTACGGCATCTACTGGCGTCTGGTCGAGACCGATTCGGCTGAGCTGCAGAAGCATATTTTACAAGGCAAAATCAGGCAGCGTGTGCAGGATGCTACCTTGGACAGCCTGCCTGTCGGCAATGACCAGTATGAGCTGGAGCATGGCATTGAGGGAGAAAACACCTCTGTAGCCACCTGGGACGGATATAACATCCGCAAAGCGGAGAACGGCGGCTGGTTCAGCTACCGGATGAAGGTGGCACCGCGCACGGACAACTACCTCTCGGTCACTTATTTCTCAGGAAATAATGGTAAGAAAATAGCGATTTATGTAGACGGGGAGCGGATTGCGAGCGAGGTGCTGCATACGGATGAAGCCCGCAGCTTCTACGAGCGGAGTTATCTGATTCCTGCTGAAGCGGTTGGCGGCAAGACTGAGGTAGAAGTCAAGTTCGTGGTTCCGGAGAAGGAAAATGGCATCTTCGACCTGCTGCGCATGATGACCGGTTATGATCACAATGCTGGACTGCGCCAGCTCGCCTTCAGTGAAGGAACACTGTCTACTTCCTTCAGCAGCGGCATAACCACGTATAGTCTGAGCGTTCCGCATACGGCAAGCCAGGTGCAACTGAACGTTACACCACACCATCACAATGCCCTGGTCTATGCAGACGGGATTCTGATTGAGGATTCACTCCCGCGCGAGATCAAGCTGCCACATAGCCGCACTGAGGTGAAGCTCACGGTTAAGGCGGAGGATCATGTTACGGTGCAGGAATATAAGCTTCAGATTGTGAAAGAATAACAATTGGCATAATGCAATACACTGTTCCACTCAAGGGTTATCTCGGATGCAGCTTCTGCTGTATTCAAGATAGCCCTTATTTGATATGGTAATAGAATAAGACTATTTCCACAACGAGGGGGATTATGACATGACTGCATTCACACTGCTGGTAGATAAGCCGGTACATCTGGAGATGACCGGCAAATTCGTGGCCCCCTCGGCGGAGTGGATTCACTTAAGCCGGATTTTGCAGGATTATGAGCTGATAGTTATGACCGAAGGCGTGCTCTACCTGGCGGGTGACAACCAGCAGTTCACCGTCTCCAAAGGCGAGTTCCTGCTCCTGCCTCCGCTTACCAGACAATACGGGTACAAGTCTTCAGACTGTAGCTTTTATTGGCTGCATTTTCATGCTGCGAACGGTAGTCAGACTGCGGGCCCCCCTCCGTCAAACGACGACAAGGAAGAATATGTAATTCACCTGCCTCAATACGGAACCCTGCGGAATGTCGAGAAAATCATCGTCATGATGAAGCAGCTCCAGGACTCGGTGCGGAGCTACAATCAGACGGTGCTGGGCAACTATATGTCTACCGTTATTCTGTGCGAGCTGTACAGCCAGACCCTGCCAACCGATGCCGATCCGTTCAAAAGAACCAAGCAGGAGCAGCTCTACAACGATATTGTAGATTACATCAAATGGAGCCGCAGCGAGCATATTAAGGTATCACAGATCGCCGCCTATTTCGGCTATAACGAGAAGTATCTCTCCCATCTGTTCACCGTCATCTCCGGGATCTCCCTGAAGCAATATATTCTGCAGCAGAAAATGGAGCTGGCGAAATTCCTGCTGACCGACACCAACCAGAACGTCAGCGAAGTGTCATTGCAGCTAGGCTATAAGGATTGCCATAATTTCATGAAATCGTTCAAAAAAATTGTCGGCCTCACTCCCACCGAGTTCCGCAACGCTTATGCCAAGCGCCTGCTGTTCTATGAATGAGCGTGAGAGCATCCGCCAGCTCCTGCCTATTCTTCGTTCCCTCCACAGCCTACCCAGAGACTAACGATTTCTCTGGAATAGGCTGTGGATATTTTTTTGAGAGCATAATGAACTTTCCGGGCGGCTACGCACTCTTATCTGTGAAAGGGGTGAGCACATGAATATAAGCCGTCTTGTCAGAGCCGCACAGCGCGGTAACAAAGAAGCATTATTAGAACTAATCCTAGCCGAACAGGACGCTTATTATCGTCTTGCCTATAGCTACATGAGGAATGAGCATGACGCGATGGATGTAATGGAGGATATGATCGTGACGCTCTATGAGAAGCTGGAGCAACTGAAGAAGAGCGAGGCCTTCTACAGCTGGAGCAAAACCATTCTGGTCAACCGCTGCAAAACGGTCCTCCGCAACCAGAACCGGTTCGTTCCCCTGGAGGAGGAAGAGGCGCCGGAGCCTGCAATGGAGGCATGGACTGCAACTAACCCGTACCGCGATACCGAATCTGAAATGGATCTGTCCGTCCTGCTCGCGCATCTGAATCCCCGGCAGCGGGAAGCGATTGAACTGCGTTATGTTCACGATCTGCCGTATCAGACCATTGCCGATATCACCGAAGCGCCGGTCGGCACGATTAAGTCCAGAATTTCGCAGGGAATACAGAAACTAAAAGCTATGATTGGAGGTGACCGTTATGAGAACGATCGAGGAGAGATTACAGGAGCATCAGCAGACCATGACGCCGTCAGAACTTGAAGGCAGATTGCGTAAAGCGCTGGAGCAGGCTCCGGCTAGACGGAAATCACGGGCTGGACGGACACGGACCTGGGTGGCTACAGCAGCAGCAGCCATGTTACTTACAGTAGGGGTCTATCAGTATCCTGCGCTGGCTTATTATGGCGGGAAGTTGTTCAGTCAGACTGATCTGAATACAGTGAACTTCGCTCAAGTGGTTAAGCAGGGTTATGGACAAGCGGTCAACCAAAGCAAAACACTTAAGGACGGGACCGTCTTCACCGTCAAAGGTGTGATTGCAGACGATAATAATCTGCTGATGCTTTACAGTATACAGCTTCCGGCCGGCCGAGTGTTTGATGAGACGGCCTTCTCGAATTACTCCTTCAATAATATTAAAGGCTTGTTTACTGACTCTGATCCTATCGGAGGCGGCGGAGATTACAGCCCGGACAGGACCCGGTACGAGGGTGTTTACAAATTTGAGCCGGTCAGCCCTTTTTCCAGAAATTTAACCGTGAATTTCAATGCAAAGCTGACAAGCGGAGAACTGGTTCAATTCCCTATCTCTTTCAAATATGACCCGAATCTTGCTATGAAAAGCCTGCTCGTTGCGGATATTGACCAGGCTGTACCGGTGGATCAGGGAACCGTCTACTATGACACGATTACGGCTTCTCCTACGTCAACCATCGTAAAGGGTCATTATAAGATGGATAATGGAGAAAATCCAAGATTCTCTGCTGTAACCAAACTGTATGTGAATGGGACGGAAATGAATTCCAGGTCGATGCGGGGTACGAATTCCAGCAAAAAGGGAACCCCGGAATTTATAATTGAATACGATGTGCTGCCAACAGACAAGCTGCAAAGTGTTGAACTTGTACTGGATAATTTCAGCGGATATCAAAAGGTCGGGCAGCCGATCCCGCTGGCCTCACCCTCAGATCACTCCGTTACGGTCGGCCAGGAGAAGCTCTGGATTCGCAGCGTCTCCCGGACTGCTGACGGCTATGATATTGTGGTCGCCGGGAAGCAGTTCACTATGCTGGATAAGGATACTTTGGCGGTTCAAGCCGGAGGAGCCGCCGTTCCCGTCAGTTCGATATCCGATTCCCGCCCGTGGGACCTCAAGAACGGCAATATCCTCTGGGAACGCACATATTCCTTCCAGACCACAGAGAAGCCGGAATTCCTGGAGATGGACGGCTTCCACTATATTAAGTTCTATAGACACACTATTCCGGTTCCTCTAGGGGAAAAGTAAGGGCATTCGTGCAGAATAAAGCACTAGCGAACAGCCAGCTCGGAAATCCTGCAAGGAATGCAACAATGCAACTCATTAGACGCCAGTCACGCCAACATCCTGCACAAATTGCAACAATGCACTTCAATAGAAGCGGCCTATGCGAAAATCCTGCACTAAATGCAACAATGTAGCCCAAACTAGCACCGAATTGATGAAATTCCTGCAAAAAGTGCAGCAATGTGCCTCAGCCAGTAACAAGTGTAGAAAATTCCTGCAATAAGTGCAACAATGTAGCTCAATAGAAGCTGCCAGCGCGGAAGTCCTGCACAAACTGCAACCGTAAGGTACAGTTACAGCCCCACTGTTCCTATATCCTATTCCGCAGCTCAGCACCAAAAAAAACCCGCTCCCCTTCAAAGGGTTGCGGGACTTTTGGCATTTCACTCTATGCAGCCGATAGCCCACCTTCGGAGCGGCCTTCAACGGAACTCCGCAGTTCAGCGTGCTATCCCACTCTATTCCCGACTGAATTCTGCCCTACTCCCTGCCATCCCTCACCGGCACGCCGAAGTCCGGCGTGCCGTCCGCGTTCCAGCGCAGGCGCTGGGCACGGGTGTGGCGGTTCGGGTCGTAAAGCGGGTCGCCGGTGATCTCCTTATAGTTGCGGGCATGGTAGATCAGCACATCCTCACCGTGCTCATCCACAGTGAAGCTGTTATGGCCCGGGCCGTATTGCCCATTCTCCTCACTAGTCTGGAACACCGGATCCGGATGCTTGGTCCAGGATGCGGCGTCCAGCAGATCGCTGTCCCCGTCTGCGGTAAGCAGCCCCATGCAGTAGTTATGGTCGGTAGCGCTGGCCGAGAAGCTCATGAAGATCCGGCCGCCCCGCTTCAGCACGGCAGCACCCTCGTTTACCTTGAAGCCGATGACCTCCCAAGGATACTCCGGCGTTGAGATCATGGTCTGCGGCCCCTTAAGGGTCCAGCCGTTCTCCATGGCCGAGATATACAGATTGGAGTTCCCGTCAATGTCAGGGTCCTTTTGCGCCCATACGTAGTAATGCACACCCTTATGCTCGAACACTGTAGCGTCCAGGGCGAAGGATTCCCAGGCGGTTCTCACCTGTCCCTTCTCGGTCCACTCCCCTTCCAGCGGATTGGCCGAAGTATTCTCCAGGGCGTACATCCGGTGGTCGAACAGTCCTTCCTTCGTTTCGGTGGTCCGGGCGGCAGCGAAATAAATATACCATTTGCCGTCGATGTAGTGGATTTCGGGTGCCCAGATATTGGCGCTGAGCGGGCCGCTCTCATATTTGCGCCAGGCGACTACCGGCTGTGCTTCCCGAAGTCCCTCAATCGTTAACGCTCTGCGTACTTCAATCCGGTCGTACTCAGGCACGGAAGCGGTGAAATAGTAATAGCCGTCGGTATGCTTGTATACCCAGGGATCTGCACGCTGTTCGACAAGCGGATTAGTGTACTCTCTATTTGTATTCATTATGGTTTCTCCTTTGGTCTTGAACTGGTGGCTGGCGGTGCTCAGCCGGTAATTTGGTATTCCGGAGGAAGGGTCAGCCCTTCACTCCGGAGATGGCAACAGATTCAATAATTTGCTTTTGGAAAACAAGGAAGATAATCAGCATCGGCAGCAGGGCAATAATCGAAGCCGCCATAATCAGCGGATAGTCCGTCTGGATCGCATAGGTCGCATTGAAGTTGGCGATAACCAGCTGGAGGGTCTGCTTCTCCGGTGAATTCAGATAGATAATCGGAGACAGGTAGTCGTTCCAGATGCCCATGAACCACAGGATCAGCTGCGCTGCAACCGCCGGCTTGATCAGCGGGAAGGTAATCGAGCTGTACAGGCGGAAGTACGAGCTTCCGTCGATTTTGGCCGCTTCGATAATGGCATTCGGCACACTGCTCAGATACTGCCGCAGGAAGAAGATCATGACGATATTGCCGAACAAGCCCGGCACGATCAGCGGCAGCAGCGTATCAATCCAGCCCAGCTTCGAGAACATGAAGAACTGCGGAATCATGACTGCCGGATACGGAATCATCAGGGATGACAGCATCAGCAGGAATATTTTATTTTTACCAGGAAACCGCAATTTAGCAAACGAAAACGCCGCAAGACTGGAGGTGAACGTACCCACGATCGTTACTGTGACGGCGATAATCAAGCTGTTCTTGATCCCGCTCAGGAGCGGACCCGCTTCCCAGATCTCACTATATTTATCGAAATGGAACGGCCGCGGAATCCACACCGGAGGCAGGGCGAACACATCCTGCTTATCCTTGAATGAGGTGGACAGCATCCAGAGCAACGGGCCGATCATGAACACCGCGCCGATTAAAAGTAGAACAAAGATAATGCTATGCGTAACTCTTCTTCTGCTCGTCATATTTATGGTCTCCTCCCTCTTCAGTTAATCGACATCGAACGATTGCTTCTCGTTCATTCGGAATTGGATAAGAGTCACAACAAATATGAACACGCCGAGGAATACCGCCATAGCAGAGGCATAGCCCATCTGGAAGTTGCCGAAGGCTTTTTGCCAAATGTAGAACACCACGGAGGCTGAAGCATATTCAGGCCCGCCTGTAGGGGTCATAATGTTCATCTCGGTAAAAATTTGCGATCCTCCAATAATGTTGGTCACGATGATGAAAAAGGTTACCGGGCGCACCATCGGCCAGGTGATATGCCAGAAGGACTTGAAGCCGCTGGCTCCGTCCAGCTCTGCCGCTTCATAATAAGATCTGGAGACACTCTGCAGCGCCGCCAGATAGAGCAGCATCGTATACCCGAGGCCCTTCCATACCGCCATAATGATCAGCGCCGGCTTAACCGTATATTTATTCGCCATCCAGTTCGGCCCGCTGATTCCGAAGAGATCAAGGAACTGGTTGACGAGACCATAATCACCGTTATAGGCCCAGTTCCACATGATCGATACTGCGGCCAGAGAAGAAATGACCGGAACATAATAGATGACCCGGAACGCTGTAGTCCCGGGCACACCCCGGTTAAGCCCAAGCGCCAGCAGCAGCGCCAGCGTAATGCCGATCGGAATGCCAAGCATCATAAACAAAGTATTGAATAAGGCCTTATGGAACAGCTCATCCGACCACAGATCCTTGAAGTTGCCGAGGCCGATGAAGTTCATCTGGCCGAGCCCATCCCAATCCGTGAATGAGCCATAGATCGAATAGATCATCGGATACAACGTAAAAATCAGCAGTCCCAGCAGCGGAGGCAGGATAAACAGAAATCCGTAGATTTTCTCCTTGCGGTACAGACCCAGCTTAGTGTTCATTAGAATCACCTCAAATTCGGATAGTCTATAACTTTCCCCACAAAGTGATGCATCAGCTCCGATGAGTATTCAGATACTTTGCGGGGTCCTCAAAATATATACAAGTTCATCTCAGAATAAAGTGATGCCGGCCCGCTGTTACAGGAGACCGGACATCACTTTGTATGCTGGATAAGAACGATGCGTACCGCTTATTTCTTGGATTTCGCCTCTTGCTCGACCGCTTTATCCAGCAGCTTCTGCATCTTAGGCTGTTCCGTCTTCACATACTCCTCAGGGGTAACCTTGCCGTCAAGCACTGGCTGGATGTCCGTGTAGAACAGGTTATACCATTCAGCATTGTACGTGTAGTGGCCAGGCAGAACCCGTCCATATTCATTCACGACCTGGAGGAATTCTTCCTTGTTCGCCGGTTTGGTCGTAGTATCAGCAGCCCATTCCTTAGCCATATCCATCAGGTTCGGAATTTGCACCTTAGCCTTCACCAGCGCTTCCATTCCCTCCTTGGAGGCCGTCAGATAGTTGATCAGATCCACGGCTTCATCGGGATGCTTGGTTTTGGCGGAAGCACCGATACCGAGTGAGCCGGTCCATGTGGCGGATTTGCCTGTAGAGCCGGCAGGATATGGAATCAGGTCATAATCGAAGGGAAGCTTCTCGTAAGTGCTCATATCCCAAGGACCTACAGGGAAGAAGGCCATTTCACCTTTCATCCAGCGCTGGTAGGTATCCAGAGTCTGAGCTTGTTCTGTGGATGGCGTAATTCCGTATTTAAGCTGCATGTCAGTGAAAAATTGCAGGGCTTCGATAAACTTCGGGTCATCTATAGTAACCTTGGTCTTGGTAGCATCCAACCAGTCCGCCCCGTTGCTCCAGACGAAGGAAGGCAAGGCCCACTGCACGTTGAAGCCTGCGCCGAATTGATCCAGCTTGCCGTCCCCGTCCTTATCAATCGTCAGCTGCTGGGCGACTTTGATGAATTCATCCCAGGTGTACGGTTTGTCTTTGTCCGGCAGCGGGATACCCGCAGCTTCGAACATAGTCTTGTTATAGCCGAGTGCAAAAGGGCCTACGTCCTTGGGCATCCCGTACAGATTGCCTTGCCCTGCCATGGTGCCGTCGTAACGGTACAGATCCACGCCATATTTCCAGATGTTATTCAAATCAATGTTAGGGTTCTTCTCCACATAGCTGGTCAGGTCCAGCAGCACGCCGCTGTTCACATACGCCTTCAGGTCACCGGATTCAAAATAGAAAACGTCCGGAACGCTGTTCCCGGTAATAGAGGCCTTCAGCTTAGTCGCATATTGATCTGCCGCAGTCACAACGATCTTAACCTTGACGTTCGGATGATCGGCTTCATATTTTTTCACTACACCCTCATAAGCCTTCTGCTCATCGGTTCCCCCGCGGAACATAAAGGTAAGATTCTTGGTTTCCTTGGAATCCTTGCTCCCGGCATTCGCCGTAGCTTCGCTTCCGCTATTGCCCCCGGACGATGCATTGTTCTTCCCGCCGCAGCCTGTAAGTACAACCGATACCATCAGAACTAACGACAGCAGTGTGAACCAGCCCTTTTTCTTTAACACTGTAACCCCTCCTAGGATTTGCTGAGCAATTCGATTGATACAATCTATATAGAAGAACTAGGGAACCTCACCGGCTCTGTTAGTTCAAGCTACCGCATGATGTACTATATTTCACACTTTAATCAAATAATTGAGAAACAATTGAATGTATTCGCTTACAGGTATAAAATAGCATATATAAAGCGGAGTGTAAATATAAAAGTATAAATCTTTTTAAATAAATTCAAACTAAACGTTGTTTATTGTCTTTTTACTGAAAAAAATCATTTAATATTGACTTAACCGCGCATTAACTATTCATATTTATTTAAAACAAACAGCCTTAAACTTTTGCTTTTAACTTAAATTTAATCGTTTTCTACAAATAAAGGCAGAATACTTTCCTTTTAGGGTGGGTTAGTTTATAATTTTATAAAATAGTTTCGATTCTCATGACCTCAGTGGAAGAAGGTATTCTAAATATGATTTATATTAAAGATCTGATGAGCGGGATTGATATCTTCAAGGCGCTCAGCTCGGAAATCCGCATCCAGATTCTTGAGCTGCTGGCGACCAATCAGGCCCTGAATCTCAACGAAATTGCCAAGAAGCTGAATCTCAGCAACGGGGCCATCACAATGCATATCAAGAAGCTGGAGGAGAGCGGCTTAATTGAGATTAATACGGCCGTAGGCAAGCACGGAATTCAAAAGGTCTGCTACCTGAATAAAGATAAGCTGATGGTGGATCTGCGCAGCAAGGATGTCGATAATCTGTACGAGGTCGAGATTCAGGTGGGCCATTACAGTAATTATCAGGCCGTTCCAACCTGCGGTCTGGCCACCAAGGACAGCATCATCGGGGACTTCGACGAGCCGCGTTACTTCGCCGATCCCCAGCGGATCGATTCCGAGATTATCTGGATGGCCGAAGGCTTCCTGGAGTACCGCATCCCTAACTATCTCAAAGCCAACCAGACCTTCCGGGAAATCCAGTTCTCCATGGAGATCGGCTCCGAGGCTCCCGGGTTCAGCGACAATTACCCCTCGGATCTGTACTTCTATGTGAACGGAATTGAAATCGGCTTCTGGACCAGCCCCGGGGACTTCGGCGATGCACGCGGCACCTTCAACCCGGACTGGTGGCCACCCCACCTTAACCAGTATGGCATGCTGAAGCTGATCCGCATTAACCAGGAGGGCAGCTTCATTGACGGCTGCCGCATCTCAGACATTACCCTTGACGACATCAAGCTGGATTACAAAAGCGAGCTGACCTTCCGCATTGCCGTCACCGACAAGCCGGTTAACAAACGCGGCTTGACCATTTACGGCAAGCACTTCGGCAATTACAGCCAGGATCTGCTGGCGCGTGTGCTCTATAATGTGCATGAGGTCGAAGATCCGGCCGGCCGGCCGGCGACCACCGCAGGAGTGGCTGATTGACTGTTTATGACAGATAGCCGCCTCCCTGCCGCCGCTGGCATAAACTCTAAGTATAATTGTTCCCTCCGTAACCCACACTAACGAATGTCTTTCAAACTACCGTGAGGGAGTGTTTCGAATGCGTGAAGGGATGATACCCGCCGTACTGGGGACCGTAGTTACTGCTTCGAGTGCAGCTTTTCTGGGGAGCAGATATAAGATCGCGGCAACCGGCATTCTTGGATTTGGTCTGGCGCATATTGTACTCGGCACCATCGATTTGTTCGAACACCGGTAAGCCTGCTTGAAAGATGACCGGACCGTATCCTTCGGATAGGGTCCGGTTTGCTATGTCATGCAAGCAGGAACGGCTACACACCTCGCGCCTGCATCTATGTACCTCAGCAGCGCCGAATGTATGCTGTTTTTCACATACATTTGGTCCATGTACCTCAGTTGCGCCGATTGTATGCTGTTTTCCACATACATTTGGTCCATGTACCTCAGTCGCGCCGAATGTATGCTGTTTTTGACATACATTTGGTCCATACACCTCAGTTGTGCTGATTGTATGCTGTTTTCCACATACATTGGGTCCATATCAAGATCAAAGAAGGCCCTTACCTAATTCAGGTAAGGACCTCCAATACAACCTCAACCATATATGAAGCTCTAAAGAATTCAACAAGAAGCAAAAAGGAACGGAGGGAAATTTGGAACTGTAGGAGCGGTAGCGTCCGCCTTTGTCTGCGGATTTCTACCGCGAACAGCGGTATATAATCAAGAAATCTGCAGACAACAGCGGCCGTAAGTCCAAATGTTCTCCGCAGTGACGATTACGCTTCAAGTTTTCTTTTCTAGCTTCATTTCACAGCCACATAGAACAGCCGCTGCGCCGAATCATCCGCGGCCACCCACTCGAAGTCCGCATACACCGACACCTCGTTGAATCCGGCGGCAAGCAGCTCCTGCTTCATCCACTCCGGGTCATAGGCACGCTGGGTATGAGTCTCTTCGAAGCGCCGGTACGTGTCTGAACGGCCCTCCTCGCGGGCGAAGATGGACAGGTGATGCTCAATCTCCCGGCGCGGCACATCCAGCTCACAGGTCCAGATGTAGGATACATCCAGCTCATCCAGCACGAAAGGCTGCTCTTCCTCATAGCGGATCAGCGTGTTCGGATGATGCACATCGAACAGGAAGGTCCCGCCTGGCTTCAGTCCGTCATATGTACTGGAGAACACAGACCGGATGTCCTGCTCCTCCAGCACATAATTCAGGCAGTCGCAGAAGGAGATGACGGCGTCTACCGGCTCCGGCAGCTCCCATTCCTTCATGTTCTGCTGAACCCACTGCACACTGCCCTCCCGCAAAAAGCGCCGTCCCTGCGGCTGCTGCTCCAGCTTACGCTGGGCAACGGACAGCATGTCCGATGAAAGATCAATCCCCGTCATGTGATACCCTGCCCCGGCTAGAGGAATCGTCAGGCTGCCGGTTCCACAGCCGAGTTCGGCTACCGTGCGCGGCTTGCCGTATTTGCCCCATGCGGTCTCGGCAAAGGCCAGCCAATCCGGATACGGCATATCCGCCATAAGCGCATCGTATACATAAGCAAATTTGCCATAGGAAGACACTGCGTACACCGCTTTCTCTATACTATTGATTGTCAGAATCGCTGTCCGGTCCGGCCTGCTCCTCTTCGCGGGCAGCCAGATAGGTCCAGTTCTCCTTCTGGACAACCAGCCCTTCCTTCATCAGCTTGCCAAGCGCGCGCTTGAACGCTGATTTACTGATGCCGAAGCGCTGCTTGATAATATCGGGAGGCGTAGCATCCGAATATGGCATTCCGCCGCCTGGGCGGGAAGCCAGAAAATCCAGCAGAGCCGCCGAATCCACATCACGGCCCACTTCCTTGCGGTGGCCCATGCTGAGGTTGACGCGGCCATCCTCACGGATATGGGCCACGCGCGCTTCAATCACTTCACCCAGACGCAGCAAGCGAACGCGTTCAGAGGAGTGGACCATACCGATGATGCCGAAGCCGAGCACACCGGCATCTATAAGCACGAAGGTGCCCATCTGCAGCGGCTTGTATACCCGGGCAGTGACCGTCTGCCCCTGCCACGATTCCGGTGCAGGCAAGGCCAGCGGCGCAAGCTCCTGCTCTCCGGCCAGCTTGGCACGGAGACGTCCCTGCTTGTCATGCTCCATAATTGCGAAGACCTTGTCCCCAATCTGCGGACGCAGCTCCACCAGCTCGGGAAGTTCGCTGAGCGGCAGCAGCAGCTGCCGTCCAAGCCCCATCTCCAGGAAGCAGCCCAGCCGGGGATGGATATCCGCCACTTCAAGCAGCGCCATCTCGCCAAGCGTCAGATATGGCTTCTTCATCGTAGCCGCAGGACGGTCCTCGGTATCGAAGAAGAGGAAGACCTCCACCTTGTCGCCGATCTTCGGCTTGCTGCCCACAAGCTCGGTGTAATGAAGCATGATATCCTGGTCGCCTGCGCTCAGGAAGTACCCGTAAGGGGATACCTCCCGCATCACTTCAAGCGTAACCGTAGTTCCTGCAATCAGACTCATACCGTCTCCACGACCTTGGCATCCGACCACAGACGCTCAATATTGTAATATTCACGCTCATCGCGGTGGAAGACATGGACGATTACATCGCCAAGGTCCATCAGTACCCAGCGTGCGGCATCCATCCCCTCAATGCCTTTGATCATTCCGCCAGCTTCATGAACAACCTTGCGCACCTCAGTGGCAATCGCCTGAACCTGGGTATCGGAATTACCGTGGCAGATGATGAAATAATCGCTGATCGGCGACACACTGCGCAGATCGAGGGCCACCACATTCATTGCTTTTTTATCCTGAACGGCGTGTAGCGCCAGTTCAAACAGCTTGTTTGATTGTACACTCATAGTTTATCCTCCAATGTTCTTACTAAATCGTTGCGCGCCAGCACCGTAAGCGGAAATACGATCCGGCGCTTCTCCAGCAGCACCCGTATAGTGGAATCCAGTCCGGCAATCAGCCCTTCCTCCAGGCTGACCTTCGCCAGCCTGCGGATCTCGTCCACACCGGGGAAGTCCCGTCCAGGCTCAATATAATCAGCCAGACAGACGATCCGCTCCAGCAGGCCCATGTTCTCCCGTCCCGAGGTATGATAACGGATTGCGTCCAGTACCTCAGAATCCGTAATGCCATAATCATGCTCGGCGGTATAAGCACCAACCTCAGCATGCCATAGCTGCTTGTCATATTTCAAAAGCTCAGCGGATAATCCGTTCTGTTCAATGATCTCCCGCATCCGTTCCACCGGCCAATATTTGGCCACATCATGCAGGATGGCGGCGGTCTCGGCCCGCTGCGGGTCAGCGCCATACCGCTGCGCCAGCTTCACAGCAGACTCCATCACACCGAGTGTATGCTTCCAGCGTTTGTCCGGCATCTGGCCGGAGACCGCCTCAATCAGCGCTTCACGGCTGTACTCCATACAATCCACTCCTTTGAACATATTCATATACAGCATCCGGAACCATATAGCGGATCGACTTTCCTTCGGCGGCCCGGGCTCTGAGCATGGTGGAGGAGAGATCGACCAGCGGCATATCCGCCAGCAGCACTTTACCGGCAATGAACTCCGGCAGCAGACCAAGATCTAGCGGAGTGCCCGGACGTCCGACACCGATGAAGGTCAACCGCTGCACCAGCTCTTCAATCCCCTGCCACTTGGGAAGATACTGAACCATATCCGCACCCACGATGAAAAAGAATTCATGCTGCGGATACTCCTCCTGCAGACTAATCACCGTCTCCAGCGTATAGGATACTCCGCCCCGCACGATTTCCCAGTCAAGAATGCCAAAGGAAGGGTGATTCTTCACCGCTCCTTCCACCATAGCCAGCCGCTGTTCACCGGTTGCCCCGGCCTCATGCTTATGAGGCGGAATATGCGAAGGCATGAACCAGACCTCCTGCAGACTGTAGCTCTCGCGCGCCGTCTCAGCGGCCATCATATGGCCGATATGCAGAGGATCGAAGGTCCCTCCCATTATGCCTACTCTCAAGAGGTCAACCTCCTATCTTGGAAGCTCGATCGTTTTGTTGTCGCGTGATTCCTTGTACAGAACGATAGTCTTGCCGATAACCTGAACAAGCTCCGAACCGGACTGCTCGGCAAGCGCGGCACCAATTTCCTTGGGATCATCAGCGTTGTTATTCAGTACACTGATCTTCATCAGCTCGCGTTTCTCAATAGCTTCTTCAATGTGACGGATCAGATGATCGTTTACGCCGCCTTTGCCAACCTGAAATACAGCATCCAGATGATGAGCCAAAGAGCGCAGATAACGTTTTTGTTTGCCTGTTAACATAAATGTGAAAACTCCTTAATTAACATATATTATTACCCTGTTCAGTGAAAATCATTTGCCCGGCACCTGGCCGAGGCAATCCGCAATAGTCTGCCGCATAATCGCTGCGGGAGCCACAAGCCCCGTCCAATACTCCAGGGCGTAGGCTCCCTGGTAGACGAACATGCCCAGCCCGCCGTGAACGGTGCAGCCGCGCTTCAGACTCTCTGTAAGCAGCCGGGTATGCAGCGGATTATAGATCAGATCGCTGACGATCATCCCTTCATGCAGCCCGGCCGGATCGATCGGCATGTCCTCCATATGCGGATACATGCCTACGGATGTTGTATTAATTACAATATCCATGCTGCCAAGCACGCCGGGAACGGCATCCATCCCTGCTCCGGTTAAGCTGCCCCGGCTGCTGAAGCTATCTGCCAGCTGACGGGCCCGTTCCTCATTTCGGTTCACAATCAGGACCATTGCCGGCTGCTCCTTCAGCAGCGCCGAGACAATCCCTCTGGCCGCACCGCCGGCTCCAATCACGAGGATGCGGGCGCCGGTAAGATCCGGCGCAGCCTCTGTCTTCAGTGAGCGGACATATCCGATGCCATCCGTATTGAAGCCGGTCAGTATACCATTGTCGTTGACGATGGTATTGACTGCGCCGACATCCACCGCACTTGAATCCAGCCGGTCCAGATACTCCATCACGGCAACCTTGTGGGGGATCGTTACATTCACGCCCCGGAAGCCAAGCGTCCGTATCGCCTGCACCGCATCGCCCAGCTTGTCCGGCGTAATGTGCAACGGCACATAAGCGCCGGAGAGACCGAGCGCATGGAGCGCTGCCCCGTGCATCAGCGGGGATTTGGACTGGGCAATCGGGTCGCCCATTACGCCCAGCAGGAGCTCCCCGTGACTCTGCGTATTCCTGTTTGTCTCAGTCATGTCGCCTTCCTCCTGTACAATTAGATCAGCGAAGGACGGGTAAGCACCTTGACGCCGCGCGGCACATGGACAGCTACTACTGCTCCGGCTGTACCGTTCACCTTGATCCAGCCCAGACCGGAGATGAACAGGTCGGTCTCACTATTCCTGGCGATACGGAATTCATGGCGCTGCCACTGCGGCAGCTTGTCTATGTCGGCAGTCCCCGGCGGAGACAGCAGCTCGCCCCGGTGGTCTTGATACAGGGAATCTGCACGCTCCAGCTTCGTGCGGTGAATCTTGAGGGTGCCGCTGATGAAGCAGGTGAAGGACTGGCGTTCCCCCTGAATGAAGTCGAAGCGTCCCAGTCCGCCGAAGAACAGCGACTGGCCTTCATTCAGCTGATAGACCGCAGGCTTGAGCGGATTCTCGGGCATCACTGCGCCCAGATCCTTGCGCTCGACCAGCTCGCTGTAGCGCCACGGGTAGACGATTCCCGGCGTATCAATGATGGAATGGCCGTCATCCAGCGGGATTTTGACCATATCGAGGGTGGTGCCCGGATAACGGGAGGTCGTCAGCTCCTCTTCCAGGTCACTGTAATCGGAGATCAGCCGGTTAATCAAGGTGGACTTGCCTACATTGGTAGCCCCGACAACGTATACATCACGCTGCCCGCGCAGCTCGGTAACGGCCTCCAGCAGACGGTCGAAGCCCTGATTGCGCTTCGCGCTGACCAGGACAATCTCCGCCGTGCGCAATCCCTCTTCCTTACAACGCTGCTGCATCCAGTTGCGCAATCGGTTCCAGTTGGTCACCTTCGGCAGCAGATCGATCTTGTTCACCGCCAGAATGACCTGATTATTGCCGACAAACCGCTGCAGCCCGGAAATCAGACTGCCTTCGAAATCGAACAGATCCACAATATGGATCACCAGTGCATTCTTCTCGCCTACTCCGCTTAACAGCTTCAGGAATTCATCCTGATTCACCGATACGGAAGAGGCTTCATTGTAATTCTTGATCCGGAAGCAGCGCTGGCAAATTACCGGCTCCCGTTCGAAGGCGACCTCCGGGATATAGCCGGGGAGCTCCTTGTCTACGCTCTGTAGCTTAATGCCGCAGCCGCTGCATTTCTCAGGCCGCGCTGTTCCATCGTTCATAGCATTCATTAAGATTTATCCTCCTCTTGCCACAATCCTTGCTTCCGCAGACGGGTCAAGGCAATCTGCTCCACTCTGCGGTTAATTCTTGTTCCTATTCCCTCATCCTTGACGGAGATCGGCAGCACGAGTACCGTGAACAGACCCAGCCGGTTGCCGCCGTATACATCGGTCAGCATCTGGTCGCCGACTACAATCGTCTGCTCCGGTCCCAGCTCCATCAGCTTCATGGCCCGCAGGAACGGGGAATTGCTGGGCTTCTTGGCCTGGTGTACAAATTCAATATTCAGCGGGGTGGCAAAACGCGACACCCGGTCCATATTGTTGTTGGATACGATCACAAGCTTGAAGCCCAGCTCCTTCACCTTGGCGAACCAGAGCAGCAGCTCAGGAGTAGCCAGCGGCGCCTTGGCGCCGACCAGCGTATTATCCAGATCCGTAATAATTCCCCGGTAGCCTTGGCGGTACAGCTCCTCCAGAGCGATATCAAACACCGTGTTTACCCGGAGCTTGGGGACTAATCTTTCAAACAATACATTCACCTCATTTTCATACAGGAAACTTGTAACCCGGCTCTATAGGACTGCAAAAACCCCAGGGTCCGGCAGCATTTCATCACCAGTGGGCATTACTTGCCGGACTTCATGCTTTTTCGCAGCCGCAAAGCTTCAGTATACACGCTGTGCCAGTCTTTGTCTTCAATAACCTCAGGGCTGTAATTCGCCCGCTCGAACATCTTCAGCAGCGCAGCAAGACTGCCTGCAGCTTGCGGGCGTTCCACGCTCCACCGTGCCACGGATTCGCGCAGGGTTTCATGCTCTTTCTTCAGCATACCCTTCCTGCGCATATACCTTACCCAGCGCTCCGTTTCTGCGACAACTTTTTGCGCCGGACTCGGCTGACCGCCGAGACGCATACGGGTAATCAGGAAGCGCAGGCTCAGCCGGCGCTGCCAGATCAGGAATGTGATCCAGAGCAGGAGTACAGCGGCTGCTCCAGCCACGGCCCAGGTGCCGGGATGGAATCCGGAGGACTTGTCCGTCTGGCCCGCTGCCGCCGGTTCAAGCTCCTCGGGCTCCTCAACCTCTACTTCAGGCTGGTCCGGATTATCCTGCTCACTCTGCGTCAGCACCGGAACATCGAAGCCCGGCGTTGCCTCTACTGGAACCCATCCGTAATCGCCGAAATAGATCTCAGCCCAGGAGTGGGCGTCCGCATTGGTAATCGTGTAGTTGTTATTCACATAACCGGCAGCGCCCTGCTGAAGCATTACGCTATCCGGAATCTCGGCCTGCTCCCCGGGAGCATATCCCTTCACCCAGCGGGCCGGTATATCCAGTGACCTCGCCATGGTGACAAGCGCCGTGGAATAGTAATCGCAGTATCCCTCCTTAATCTCAAACAGGAAGCTCTCGACCATGTCCTTGCTTCTGGCCCGTGAGGTATCCGGCTGATTCGTATAAGGGAAGGAAGCTTGCAGATATTGCTGCAGCAGAATCGTCTTCTCGTAAGGCGTTTGCGCTCTCGCCGTAATCTCCTTGGCCAGCGCGCTCACCCGCTCAGGATAGTTATCCGGGAGCTGAAGGTACTGCGGGTCAATATCCCTGTTCCCGTAGAGCTGCTCGAAGGTCTGCTTGCTTAACTCCTGAAGGGGAACGATCGGTACCTCCGAGGTGACCACATAGGTCTGCGGATAAGCCCTTGTCTTGCCTCCAGGATTCCACAGCAGTTCACTGTCTTTACTCCTCCAGGATAAGCCGCTGCTCTGCTCCTGACCATCCACCGAGTCTACCCCCGAGATAGAATAGCCGCCGAACAGAACCGGATAGCTGTTCCCCCCAAGCAGCTTGACAGTCTGCTTGAGCGTACGGGTCTCCGTCTTGGAGGCGGCAGCACGTTCCAGCGGCTCGCCCACCTGCACCTCGTTATGCGGTCCCCGGCCGGAGGTATCATCATCTGTCCAGCCTTTGCCCGAATACACACTGCGGATCTCGCCGCGCATATAGGTGCGCAGATCGGAGGTCACTTGCATGACCGGCGAATAATCGAAGTTGAAGCCCCCGCCCAGATTGTCATCATTCAGGCTGTAGCCCGAGGTCGTCCCGTTCGCCGCTGACCCGCCGCTTGCAGCATCCCCGCTCCCGGAGGAGGGTCTGGACGAGACGGAGTTACCATTCCACTTTTGCCAGGCGGTATAAGGGTCGGTCAAGGTGGGACGCACGCCCGGCATATTCACCCCGGCAAGGATAACCAGTGAGAAAATAATCGCTATATTCAAGGCAACCTTCATCGGATACCTCAGCATATAGGTCCAGCCGCGCGGATAATGCAGCTGGAAATTCCTCAGATGCCGGGTGACCAGCCAGCCCATACCGGCGAAGACCGTCCAAGCTACCTCCTGCCACATTACCGCTGTCGTGAATGAATCCAGCGCGGCGAAGGCCGTGATATTCGCCGCGATGAACATCAGAATCCGCGCCTTGCCGTTCACCCACCAGGCGGACACAAGCAGCAGCGCCCAGGCCCCCAGCGCAAACCAGATGTAAGGAATCATCGATACCGCTATCCCGGGCAGCCGGTCAAGAAATGCCGGCAGCAGCGGATCGGGAATGTAAATCCCGTAGCTGATAATCACGTTGTATACAATAAGTACCACTGCTGCGCCTTCCAGCACAATGCGGTACACTCTTTTGAACGGAAAAATGATTTCAATAGCTGTAACAGCCAGCAGGGTTAGCGCCACAGAAACGGTGGTCTCCTGCAGCCAGAAGGGCACCGTATAGGACACCCACTGCATAGCGATAATGCTCAGCCATAGCAGCGTCAGCCCGTGATGCCATGAGGAACGTATCGCCTGGAACCAGTGCTTCATCGGACAGAATCACCTCCAAGTACCGCAGGAAGCTCCTGAAGTGTGCTGATGCTATGTCCGGTAACGCCATGCGAGTGCAGAATATTCTGCCACTCTCCGGCCCGGTATTTCCCGGAAGGATGAAGAACATGAATGTGGGAAGGGGTCATCCCCCGGTTCTCCGCCCAGCGCAGCGTATCCAGCACTGCTCTGCCGCTCTGCGGACTGATCAGTACGAAATACGATCCCTTGGGGAACATCCGCTGGACACTCTCCAGCCTGTCAATCAGCGGCCCCTTGCCTTCCGCGTTGATGTCTATTAAATATTGAATCATCTTTTGCCGCTCGGCATTGCCCTCCGCCGGACTGAACACCTTATTGTGCTTATCCAGACAGCATAGGCCGATGCCGATCCGCTCCCGGATGCCGAAGCCGAGGAGAGAAGCCGTGACCGAGACTGCCAGCTCGAATTGTGCGGAGTTGTAATAGCCGCTGGAGGTTCCGTCCAGCACCAGAATGGTTCTGGGAACGGATTCATGCTCGAATTCCTTCGACTTCCACTCGCCAGTCTTCGCCGTTGCATTCCAGTGAATGCGCGTCAGCCGGTCCCCGTAGACATAATCACGGACACCGTTGATCTGTGTGGTCTCGCGCCGTGACTGAAGCAGCGATACCTGCGGCCCCGACAGCCGCGCCTTGCGCTCATACAACTGCCAGCGCGGCACTACGACGGCCCGGGGCATCACCCGGAATTGGCCTTCTGCCTTGAAGGTCCCCTTATGCTCCATCAGACCGAAGATATCCTCGCTGAGTATATCCGTACTCTCAAAAGAATAACGGCCCCGCTCCAGCAGCGGCGTCTGGAACAGCAGCTCACCCCGTCCGCCCATGTTTGGAATCAGGCTCTCCTCGAACACCCAGGACTCTCCGTTATGGCGCTTCAGAATTTCTCTTACCACCACGTAGGGCAAAGGCAGAAATCCCGGAATGGTCACTTCCAGCTTCACCTTTAAAAAGCCCCCGGCATAGAGCAGATCCGGCTTATCCTGTTCGGAATAGAAGCTGCGTGCGCCTCTGGCCCGCCGGACCCCTTCAAGACCGCCAATGAACAGATACAGAAAAAGAACAGAGACCATGATGAACAGCATGAACGAGGTTTTGCCGCCCTGAAACAGCACGTAGAAGAGTGTAATTACCCAAATCGCCAGAACGCCCGTGAACTTCCTCAGCTGAACCGCAGCGGCAGCCCGCGTAAGTAAGGCCCTCATCTTATTGCCTCATGGTTACAGGCACGTTAATGCTCTGGAGCAGCTTCTGCAGCAGGGAGTCCATGCTGACGTTATCCAGGCGTGATTCCGGCCGCAGCAGGATACGGTGTCCCAGTGTGTACGGGGTCAGGGTCTTCACATCATCAGGCAGCACATAATCCCGTCCCTGGAGAAAAGCGTAGGCCTTGCAGGCCATCATGAATGATAAGGATGCCCGGGGGCTTGCGCCGAGCAGCACCAGCGGATGCACCCGTGTCTGGCGGACCACATCCAGCAGGTAGTTCAGCACCGGCTCGCTGATGAACACATCGCGGATCTCCTCCTGAATGGCAGCAATCGTCTCCATGCTGGTTACGGGAGCCAGCCTGTCCACCGGTTGGCCTTGCTGATGGGTTAGCAGCAGGTTCTTCTCGGTATCGGCATCGGGGTAGCCCAGGCTGATCCGCAGCATGAAGCGGTCCAGCTGAGCTTCGGGAAGGGTATAGGTTCCCTCGAAATCTATCGGATTCTGGGTCGCACAGAGCATGAACGGATGCGGAAGAGGATAGGTCTCTCCATCGACCGTAACATTGCGTTCTTCCATTACCTCAAGCAGTGCGGACTGGGTCTTGGTGGTCGCCCGGTTGATCTCATCGGCCAGCAGGATATTGGTCATCACCGGGCCCGGACGGAAGTGGAACATCTCATCACGCGGATGATAGACGGATACGCCGGTAATATCACTCGGAAGAATATCCGGGTTACACTGGATGCGCCGGTATTCGCCGGACATCGACCGGGAGAGCGCGCGGATAAGCTGGGTTTTGCCAGTCCCCGGAACATCCTCAATCAGGACATGTCCGCCTGCTAACAGTGCAGTCAGCAGCAGTTCTATTTCAAAGCTTTTACCGAGAATACAGGATTCCAGATTAGTGCGGACAGCGTTCATAATTTGCGTGGATTCTTGACGTACGGGCATGTATATTAAACCCTCCTATATCAGAATAAGCAGTAATATATACATTTTACATGATAGGAGTACCGAAAGTACATGTTAGGCCAGGTGAATTTGTAGAGTCACATGCTAGATTTGTCCAAAAGAAACCCGCATCAGGCGGAGTAAGCCTCCTTCATATAAAAAGGGACCGCCATGGGCGATCCCGGAATCAACATATCTATATACGCTCCATCTACCGTCCGCTACCCCTTCGGCCGGACCACCAGCGCCGCCAGGAAAGAGAAGACAATCGCCGAGGAAATCCCGGCGCTGGTCACATCGAAGATCCCGGTGACGACACCGACCCAGCCATCGCGCTCCAGCTCAGTCAACGCGCCGTGGACCAGCGAATTCCCGAAGCTGGTAATGGGTACGCTGGCCCCGGCTCCGGCGAATTTCACGAGCGGATCGTAGATGCCAAAAGCATCGGCAGCCGCTCCAAGCACCACCAGCGTACTCATGGTATGGGCCGGAGTCAGCTTCAGCACATCGAACATCAGCTGGCCGATCACGCAGATCGCTCCTCCGACCAGAAAAGCCCATAAATAAATCATGCTCCCTCACCTCCGATCTCCAGGGCTACCGCATGGGCTACACACGGAATACTCTCCCCTTGCTGATATGACAGCGGCGAGAGCAGCGCTCCAGTCGCCACGATCAATACCCGTTTCAACTCACCCTTCTTCATCCGGCCGATAATATGACCGTAGGTTACTGTGGCCGAGCAGCCCGCGCCGCTTCCCCCGGCAATGACATACTTCTGCTTGTCCAGGTCGTACATCATGAGGCCGCAGTCATTGAAGACCGTCTGCTCCATTGGGATGCCTTCCTTGGCCAGCAGATCCTTGGCAATCGGCAAGCCGACGGAAGCCAGATCGCCCGTAACAATCAGATCATAGTGACCAGGCGACAGCCCCGTATCGCGGAAATGTGCCGTGATGGTATCGGCGGCCGCCGGGGCCATGGCCGTTCCCATATTGAACGGATCTTTCAGCCCCAGGTCCATGATCCGCCCAAGAGTTGCGTACACCACAAGCGGCCCTTGAACCGTCCCATCGTTCACTCCTACCACTGCGCAGCCGGAGCCTGTAACGGTATATTGGGCGGTGGGCGGCTTCTGCGAGCCATACTCTGTCGGGTAGCGGAACTGCTTCTCAACTGTACAGTTATGGCTGGATGTGCCGGCCAGCGCGTACTTGCCGCCGCCGGAATCCACAATCATGGAGGCGATGGCGAGGCTCTCCATCGAGGTGGAGCAGGCACCGAACACTCCCAAGTAAGGCACGCCGAGCTTCCGCGCGGCGAAGGAGCTGCTGATGATCTGATTCATCAGATCCCCACCGACGAAGAACTCCAGCTTCTCCTGCTCGAGATTCGCATTCATCAGGGCGAGCTTGGCGGCTTTTTCGAACAGGGCGCGTTCTGCCTTCTCCCATGTCTTCTCGCCCATCTCCAGCGAATCATAGACGAAGTCGAAGCTTGAGGCCAGCGGCCCTTCTCCCTCTTCAGGCCCCACCACAGCGGAGGTTCCGAGGATCACCGGACGGTTCGTAAATTCCCAGGTCTGACTGCCGAGCTGCTTCATCGTTTAATGCGCACCTCCCCAGCCCATAACGGCATACACTACTCCCACGATAAAAGCGGCAACGACACCGAACACAATAACCGAACCGGCCAGCTTGAACATGTTCCCGCCCACGCCCAGCACCAGCCCTTCAGCCCTGTGCTCCAGTGCGGCAGAGCACATGCTGTTGGCGAATCCTGTGACGGGTACCGCTGTGCCTGCACCGCACCACTGGGCGAGCTTGTCATATACCCCGAAGCTGGTCAGTATGACGGAGAGCAGAATCAGAATGGCCACGGTCGGACTTGCCGCCTCTCTTGAGGTCATATCGAATATCGCCATGAATGCTTCCTGGATGCCTTGTCCCAGCACACAGATGAGTCCCCCGGAGAGGAAGGCGCGTATACAATTCTTGAATACAGGACGAGAAGGCACGTAAGGCTTGGCCAATTCCTGATAAGCCTTCGGGGTCAGACCGTCAAGGTTCAGCTTGACGCCTGACTTTTTTGTTTTTGCCGGCAATGCAGACACCCCCTGAACTGTTGGATACGAAAGGGAACGGGCAGCGGGTAAGCTGTAGTCCCGTTCCTTCGTGCTATGCAGAATTAAGTTTTCCTTATTGTTCACTTCAGGCGGCCCCGTTATGTCCCTCCTGCTCAGGAAAAATAAAACAGCACAACAATCAGCAGCAGAAACAGCACCAGAATCAGCACTGCCTCATTCTCCCGCCCGTACCGGCGGCGGTACCGCCTGGGCAAGCCCTGCCTGCGGACCGGCACTTTCCGGAAACCGCTCCGGCTGCCTGCCTGGGCTACGCTCCCCGAGAGCCACATTCTCCTCGCTTCCTTTCTCCGGCCCCTGCCTGCAGAGCCCTTACCGTATAGTATTCGCACAATGAGCCTCTGTGTTCATTTGCCCTTCCAGCATGGACAAGAGGCGCAACAATGTTCATACTAGATGACATAAAGGAGCGATATATGTATGAATACAGACACACTTGAATTATTTAAGACATTGACTGAATTCCCCTCAGCCTCCGGCTTCGAGCGCGAACTGCGCGCTTATGTCAAAGAGGCAATGACGCCTTATACGGACGAATTTGTACAGGACCGACTGGGCAGCCTGTTCGGCGTGATGCGCGGTGAAGCTAACGGTCCCAAGATTATGGTGGCCGGCCATTTCGATGAGGTAGGCTTCATGGTTACCGGCATTACAGACAACGGGATGATCCGCTTCACACCGCTGGGCGGATGGCTCGCTTCGGCCGTGGCCTCACAGCGCCTGCAGATTATTACACCGAAGGGTACGCTGAACGGCGTGGTCGGCAGTACACCTATCCATCTGCTGAGCGCGGATGAACGCGGCAAGGCCGGGGAGATCAGCAAGATGTACATCGATATCGGCGCAGACAGCCGGGAAGAGGCGCAGAGCTTCGGTGTAGCTCCGGGACAGCAGGTCGTGCCGGTCTGCCCGTTCACACCGCTGGCCAATCCGAAGAAGATTATGGCCAAGGCCTGGGACAACCGCTACGGTGTCGGCCTGGCTATTGAATTAATGAAGGAACTGCACGGACAAGCCTTGCCGAATACGCTCTACTGCGGCGCTACCGTTCAGGAAGAGGTTGGGCTGCGCGGTGCCCGGACGGCTGCCAATCTGCTGCAGCCGGATATTTTCTTCGGGCTGGATGCCAGCGCCGCTGCCGATATGACCGGTGACCGCCAGGCCTTCGGCCATCTGGGCCAGGGCGCACTGCTGCGTATTTTTGACCCGACGATGATTACCCACCGGGGACTGATTGAATATGTGCAGGATACAGCTGACACCCATAAGATCAAATACCAGTATTTCGTCTCCCAGGGGGGAACGGATGCGGGCCAGGTGCATCTCAGCGGAATCGGTATTCCTTCAGCGGTGATCGGGATCTGCTCCCGTTACATCCACACGGCAACCTCGATCATCCACAGTGATGATTATGCGGCAGCCAAAGAGCTGCTGATTAAGCTGGTACAAGGACTGGACCGCACGACACTGCAGACGATTCTGGAGAACAGCTAATAGCCCACACAAAGTGGGGCTTTAGCTCTCACAGACTAACGCAAACAGCAGCAGGGATAAGCTTATAGGCTTTCCCTGCTGCTGTATTTTTATGTTGTTAGCTCATATGTTCTTAGCTTAGCTTCGCGTATTGCTCCATCGCCGACTGATGAATAGGGTGATCCGCAGCAAGACCCGTATACTTCGTCAGCGCTGCTTCTGCTCCAAGCTCCGCGATTGCGGCTTGCAGCTCCACCGCTTCCGGGTCATCGCCTGCCTTGAACAGCAGCGCACCGGCCATGGAACGTGTCAACGCGGTGTAACTTAGCCCTCTCTCATACGCCTGCGTTGCAGGGGATACCAGACGATCATTTGGCGACAGCTTGCGCAGCGGCGAACGGCCTACACGGGACACCTCATCAGTCAGCGCCGGATTGCGGAAGCGCTCCAGGATTTTATCGATATACTTACTGTGTTCCGCTGCATCGAAGCCATGCTTCTGGACCAGCACTGCGCCGGTCTCCTCAAGTACCTCACGAACCTTCGCCGTTAACGCCTCATCCGCCATAGCCTGCTGTATGGTCTCGTAGCCCTGCAGATAGCCCAGGTACGCCGCAGAGCAGTGCCCCGTGTTCACAGTGAAGAGCTTGCGTTCAATATACGGCTCCAGATTCTCTACATAATGCACACCTTCAACCGGCGTATAGCCCGGGATCATCTGCGAGGCGTCCACCACCCATTCATAGAACGGCTCAACGACCACCTTCAGAATATCCTCATGCTGCTGGAGCGGAACGATCCGGTCCACTGCCGCGTTAGGAAAAGCAACAGAAGATTCAGCCTTCTCACGTGCAGCTTCATCGAGCTTCGCGTACACCAGCTCCTTGAGTTGTGCACTGCCGCCAATCGCATTCTCGCAGGCAATAACATGCAGCGGTGCGGAGGAGACAGCTACTCTCCGGCGGATGCCGTCCGCCACCGTTCCCGCAATGTGCTTCAGAATTGACACGCCGACCGCGGTTGTAACCAAATCGGCTTCAGCAATGGCGGCCGCCACTTCATCCGCATGCGTGACACTGCTAAGAGCCGTTACATTCTTCACGATGACCGTTTCCTGACCGTCGCTGGCCAGCGTGACCGGATACTCGCCGCGTTCCTTGAGCTGGGTAACAAAGGCCTCATTCACATCCACAAAAGTAACTTCATAGCCCGCCTGCGACAGCAGCAGCCCGATGAAGCCCCTGCCGATATTGCCCGCGCCGAAATGGACCGCCTTCATTACTCCAGTCCCCCTTCGAAGATTGCAATAACATCAGCAGCCGTAGGGGCGTTCATGACGCGGTCAATAGCATCATCCTCGGTGAAAATCATCGCCACGTTCGTCAGAACCTCCATATGCCCGTCACCTGCGGCTGCAATGCCGATGACTACAAACGCCGGCTCATCGCCGCCGAAATCCACCCCGTCCGGAAAGCGGATGATAGACAACCCAGTTGACTTAATAAAAGGACGCGCTTCCTTGGTACCATGCGGAATAGCCAATCCGCCGCCCATATAAGTGGACACCACTTCCTCGCGCTCCAGCATCTTGGGAACATATTCCTCCGTTACATGCCCTGCATCGACCAGCAGCTTGCCCGCCATCTTGATGGCTTCGTATTTATCGTTTGCCGCACCGTGCATAATCACTTTATTTTCTGACAGTATACTCATATGGTTTCTCCCGCTTTCAACTTTTATTTTGGAAAAAATGAAGCAGCTCCGAGGACAAATACCCCCGGATCTCTGACTCTGAACGTTCTTCCAGCAATTGAACCAGCTCGGAATTCAGCAGTAGTGCGCTGATCTCGCTGAGCACCTCCAGGCTCTCCTTGGAGAGTCTGCGCGGAGCCAGCATGAGCAGAATGACTCTGACCTCTGTATCCCCCTCCAGAATTACGGGCTGATCAAGCCGGTACAGGGTCAGCGATGACAGGTGAATATGGCTGCTTCTGGTATGGAATAACGCCAATGCGGTATCCGGGATCACCTGGCTGGTCATCCGCTCCCGTTCGAGCAGACGCTCCAGCACAATACCGGCATCCCCGACCACGCCGTTTCCATTCAGTGTCTCCAGCATCTCCACTATCGTCGCTGACAAATCCATCCCCTTATTATCAATCGGATGGAAGCGGAACCGCTCCAGCAAGCTGACGATCTCATCCAGAATACCCTTGTAGCTCCTGAGCCGTTCAAGCGAGGCTTCCTCCCGCGCCGCATGTTCCGGTTCACCGGACATCCCCTTCCCTCGTTCCCGCAGGGTAGTATTCTGGATGTAATTCAGCAGCTTCTCAATCTCCTCCGCTGTGAGCAGGGGGCTGATCTTGATGTAACGCTCCTTATCAATCGGCAGATCAATGGTAGATATAATCAGATCGTAACTTTCATCCGGCAGGCGTGCCGCTTCATACCAGGAGATGTTGCCGAGAATCTCAATCTGCGGCATTTCCTTGGTCAGCCGGGTGGCTAGCAGCCGGGAGGAGCTAAGGCCGCTGGCACAGACCAGAATGGCTCTTACGTTGCGCCTTAGCTGGTTCAGCCGCTCTGCGGAAGCTCCGAAATGCATGACCAGAAATCCGATCTCTTCATCCGGAATCTCCAGTTCCAGCTGCATATCCTCCACGGCTGCGCGGATGATGTTGAACAGATATTCGTAATCCCTGCGGATCGGGCCGAGCAGCGGGTTGCGGATGCGTGTGCCTTCCCGGATCCGCTTCAGCGCCGGATCAATATGCTCCAGCAGCCCCTCGCGCAGAGTACGGTCACTCTGGAAGGGCAGCCCTGTCCGCTTGACGACACTCTCCGTCAGCTTGTAGACAATCTCCATTAATTCAATGTCGCCATAGGCATAGCCCGACGAGGAGAAGGAATCCTGAACCCGGTCGAACAGCCCGGCAATATATAGAATCTCTACCCGGGGAATCTTCAGCTCAAGCACCTCTGCGAGCTGCCCCACAAATCGCTCAGCTCCGGCAATGTTCCGGTGATCGGACACCCTGGAATAGCCCGCTTCCGCCCCGCTGTCGATACTCCGGCTAAGCTCAATCCGCCGGGTAGTGACAGCAAGGGCCAGGAGCATTTCCATATAGACAATTTCGGGCAGCTCCGCCGTCCATTTCCATTCCATATCCCACAGCGTGTTCTCTACTTCCATGAGGTTGGACTGACCGACTGTAGTCAACAGCATACGAAAAGCCGGATTGCTCTCAGCCAGAGAACCATGGCCGACCAGATCAGACAGATCCAGATGCTCTGCGGCTAACCGGCCAATCGCCCGGCGCTTGTCGATCTCGCTGCCGGTGATTTCTACGCCGTAGCCTCGTCTACGAACCAGCTCCAGGCCGAACTTACGGACCCATTGCTCCAGTTCATCCAGATCGTAGCTAATAGAAGCAACTGTAACCTTGAGGGAATGCGCAAGTGTGAAAAGCTTCACCGGCTCCTCTGCCTCCAGCAGCACGCAGAGCTCGAATACCTTGCGGTCTTCGCCGGAATAATCCGCCGGCTTCTCTTCACGCAGGAATAGGCGCAGCTCCGCAAGACCGGCCTCCGGGCCGCTCAACTGGATGCCTTTGCCTGATTTTTTGATCAGATCAAGACCAAAGTCCTCAAGCGCGGACTCTATATCCTCCATCTCCCGGTGTACGGTCCTTACGCTTACCCCGGTAGCCTCGGCAATTTTTACAGCGGTAATCTCTCCGCTGGCTTCAAGCAGAAGCCACAGGATCTGGCGCTGTCTGGCGGTAATTTTCGTCATTTCCGCTAACCCTCCGCCTTGCATTAAGTGGAAACGGATTTGCCGCCCTTTTTAAGGACGGTACCGTTTCAGCGAAAAATAGAAGGATCATTTATAAAGCGAAGCCTATAAATTCTTATATTTCAAGTACAAACGGATATACCGTCCTATAAGGGACGGTATCCGTTTCAGCGAGAACTATATACTTAGATTTTACACTTGTGCCGCTTACTTCAAACGTTCTACGAGTTCATCATATTTCGGACTCTTCAGGAAGTTATCGATCGAGATATGCTCTGCCTTCGGATTGCTGGCAATCGCCCGGTCGGTAAGCGTCTTCTGGGTGACCACGATATCCGCATCCGCCGGAATTTCACTGACCGCAGAGTTCGTCACCGTAATGTTGACCCCTGCGTTCTGCAGTTTCTTTCTCAGTACCGAGGCCCCCATGGCACTGGAACCCATCCCTGCATCACAAGCGAAGACGATTTTGTTCACATTGGCTTTGCTGCGGACATTGGAAGCTACAGCTGTAGTTGCGGCGGTCTGTGCTGCTGTACCGGCCGACTTCATGTCTCTCATTCTGGCTTCTGCCGCTTCCAGATCCATCTCCTCTTCATCATTACTCTTGGAAGATCTCAGAAGCACAGCTGCAATCAGGAACGATACGATGGTAGCCACGACAACCCCGGCAATCATCGGAAGATATCCGCCCTTAGGCGTCATTGCGAAATAGGCAAAGATACTGCCTGGTGAAGGAGAAGCTACCAGACCGGCGCCCAGCATCTGGAAGGTGAATGTACCGGACATTCCGCCGCCGATGACCGCCAGAATCAGACGAGGGTTCATCAGGATGTAAGGGAAGTAGATCTCATGAATCCCGCCCAGGAAGTGAATGATAATAGCGCCCGGTGCAGAGGATTTGGCAGAACCTTTGCCCGCCAGCCAGTATGCAAGAAGGATACCCAGACCAGGACCCGGATTCGATTCAAGCATGAACAGGATGGATTTGCCGATTCTCTGGGACTCTTCAAGCGCAATCGGTCCCAGTACCCCGTGGTTAATTGCATTGTTCAGGAACAATACCTTGGCCGGCTCAATGATGATATTGATGAGCGGCAGCAGGTTATGGTTCACCAGGAACTCCACGCCATTCGAGAGGATATTGGTCAAGCCTTGAACCAGCGGTCCAACGCCCTTTAAGGCTCCAAGCGTCAAAGCGCCGCCGATGATACCCAGCGAGAAGTTGTTGACCAGCATTTCGAACCCGGCTCTGATTTTGCCGTCCACAGCTCTGTCAAACTGCTTCAGCACCCAGGCAGCCAGCGGACCGACAATCATCGCACCCAGGAACATTGGAATCGTCGAGCCGACGATAACCCCCATGGTCACCAGCGCGCCGATGACAGCACCGCGTTTGCCGTGAACCATCTGTCCGCCGGTGTACCCGATCAGCAGAGGAAGCAGGTAGTTAATGATTGGGCCTACTAGAGCTGCAAGGCTCTCATTGGGATACCAGCCCGTTGGAATGAATAATGCTGTAATCAATCCCCATGCGATAAAAGCGCCGATATTCGGCATAACCATACCGCTGAGCATACGTCCGAATTGTTGAACCTTCACCCTTGCACCGCCGGATGAAGTTTGTTTCGTTGCCGTTGTGGCCATTTAAGATGCCCCCTTATTGTAATGAACGGGAACCTTCCGCACCGCATACTGAAAGGTGTTTTCCCTTTGAACACATCGTAAATCAAAGCGCTTTCTTTGTCACCAAATTGAAAACACGGTTTCGGCATGAACATTGTTGACAACATTTAAGAGCTCCTGCCAAGGGGCTTAAGTCCAGTATCCTCCTTGCTTCCAACGGCCTACAAGCTTCCTCATAGGATGCACAATTTCACGTATAATATCATTTAAGGCTTAGGTAGTGTAAAGAACAGAATCAACCTGCGGATGGATAATGTAAGAACTTAGGGCTGTAGCTCATACGGCTATATTTGCCCGCTGTCGGGGGCATCCGGCGAATTCAGGGGCACTTGTGCACCTCATCTGCTCCTTTGGCCCTCATTCGAGGAATTCAGGAGCATTAGTGCCCCTCATTTGCCCCTTTGGCGCTCATTCCGCGAATTCTGGGGCATTAGTGCCCCTCATTGGCTCCCTCGGCCCTCATTCGAGGAATTCAGGGGCATTAGTGCCCCTCATTGGCTCCCTCGGCCCTCATTCGAGGAATTCAGGGGCATTAGTGCCCCTCATTTGCCCCTTTGGCGCTCATACCGCGAATTCAGGAGCATTAGTGCCCCTCATTTGCCCCTTTGGCGCTCATACCGCGAATTCAGGAGCATTAGTGCCCCTCATTTGCCCCTTTGGCGCTCATACCGCGAA
>NZ_JAGGLV010000023.1 GCF_017874735.1 Paenibacillus silagei | reverse complement strand
GGCCCACTTTCGGCGATTTCAGGGGCACTTGTGCTCTTCATTTGCTCGGGTGGCCCGCTTTCGGCGATTTCAGGGGCACTTGTGCTCTTCATTTGCTCGGGTGGCCCACTTTCGGCGATTTCAGGGGCACTTGTGCTCTTCATTTGCTCCGGGTGGCCCGCTTTCGGCGATTTCAGGGGCACTTGTGCTCTTCATTTGCTCCGGTGGCCCGCTTTCGGCGATTTCAGGGGCACTTGTGCTCTTCATTTGCTCCGGGTGGCCCACTTTCGGCGATTTCAGGGGCACTTGTGCTCTTCATTTGCTCGGGTGGCCCGCTTTCGGCGATTTCAGGGGCACTTGTGCTCTTCATTTGGCCCACGCGCACTCCCCCAGCACATTGTGTTCGGTTTTTCGCCTACATTTGGCCTGCGCGCCGCCCCCTGGTCCGATTGTGTTCGGTTTTTCGATTACATTGGGCCTACGCTCCGTCCCCCAGCACATTGTGTTCGGCTTTCCGAATACATTTGGCCTACGCTCCGCTCCCTGGTCCGATTGTGTTCGGTTTTTCGATTACATCCGGCCCGCTCGACGTTCTAGCCAACCACGCACGCAAAAAGGACTGGCGCAAATACGCCAATCCCACATTACTATACTATCCTATTCGTCAACTAGCCAGCCTAATATTAATCTACCCGGTGAAGGTATACGAACTGCCCGCTTCTCCAGCGAACGATACCGGAGCCAGTCCCGGGCCTTCCAGGCGGCATGTGCCGGATACCGTACAAGTAACAATCACTTCAGTAACATGTCCGTCCGCCCACGAGAAGTCCAGCGTATAGCCGCCTCTTGCCCGCAGTCCCTTGACACTGCCCTCGCTCCAATCCGCAGGCAATGCAGGCAGCAATCTGATCCTATCTGTGTGACTCTGCAGCAGCATCTCCGCGATGCCCGCTGTTCCTCCGAAGTTCCCGTCAATCTGGAACGGAGGATGGTTATCGAATAGATTCGGCAAGGTGGAATGCTCCAGCAGCGCCCGTACATTCGTATAAGCCTTGCCTTCATCCTGGAGCCGCGCCCAGAAATTAATGATCCACGCCCGGCTCCAGCCGGTATGTCCTCCGCCGCTGGCAAGTCTGCGTTCCAGCGTCGTACGGGCAGCTGCCGCCAGCTCAGGTGTATGCTCCACTGTGAAGGCATCCCCCGGATATAGCGCAAACAGATGCGAGATATGACGGTGCCCCGGCTCTACCTCTTCATAATCCTCCATCCATTCCTGAATCTGGCCGTATTTACCGATCTGCGGCCCCGGCAAGCGGTTCAGCGCTGAGCGGAGCTCTTCGCGGAATGCCTCATCCCGTCCGATGATTTCCGCGCTCTGAATACAGGCCTTGAACAGCGCCTCAATAATCTGGAAGTCCATAGAGGCTCCGGCACACAGCACGCCCGATTCCCCGCCGGGAAGCTGGTACGTGTTCTCCGGCGAGACGGACGGGCAGGTAATTAGCCGGCCCGATTCATCCTCTATCAGGTAATCCAGCAGGAACTGTGCCGATTCCTTCATCGTATCGTAGGCATTCGCCAGATACTGGCGGTCCTGGCTGAACCGGTAATGCTCCCACATATGCAGACACAGCCAAGCTGCTCCCAGCGGCCAGAACGAGGCTGGCAGATACGTATCCTGAGGAGCAGTATCTGCCCAGATGTCTGTATTGTGGTGTGCCGTGAAGCCGCCGCAGCCGTACATCACCTTCGCGGTCACCCGTCCCGGCTCACGCATCCGTTCGATCAGATCGAACAGCGGCTCATGGCATTCCGCCAGATTGCAGAGTTCAGCCGGCCAGTAATTCATTTGCGCGTTGATGTTAATCGTGAATTTGCTGTCCCAGGCCGGGGTGAAGCTGTCATTCCAGATGCCCTGCAGATTCGCAGGCAAGGAGCCAGGACGGCTGGAGGCGATCAGCAGATAACGTCCATACTGGAAGTAGGTTGTAATTAGCCCGTGATCCTCTCCCCCCTGCCGGAACCGATTTAGCCGTTCACTGGTCGGCAGTCCGCTCAGCTCCGGGTTCTCCGGCAGCGTCAGCGTGGTCCGTCCGTATAGGCTGCGGTAATCAGCGACATGACGGGCAAGCAGTTCCTCATAAGGAACCATACTCAAGGCCTCCAACTGCCGCTTGGCATACAGCGCCGGATCGGGATGGCGGAACGTGGTTCCTGCAGCAAGCAGCAGCGTAACCGAGCTTGCCCCCTCCACCAGCACATATTCGCCGATGTTGCGGCAGGTTCCGTCTTCTGTGACGGCCTTCAATGCAGCAGCGAACGAGTTGCCCCCGCGCCCGCCGCATTCCCCGCCCATCACCAGTCCGCTGTCATTCCATTTCTCGGTCTTCTCCAGCATTCTCCAGTTCTGGCGGTTGAATCTGGCCTTCAGGGAGATTGCGTTCTTCCGGTCAGCGGTAATCCGCACCACGATGGCTTGATCCGGGAAGCTGGCGAACAGCTCACGGGTATACCGCACTCCGCCGGTGGAATAACTCACCTGGGATATACCGGATTCGAGATCAAGCTCCCGCTGATAATTCTCAGCAGGCTGCTCATGTCCGCTGAATGACAGCAGCAGGTCGCCAAGCGGCAGATAATGGCGCTGCGCTTCCGGCAGCCCCACCATCGTCATGGCCGCCAGCTCCTCCGCCTCCCTCAGCTTGCCTTCCAGAATCAGCTGGCGGAGCTTCGGCAAGTGGGGCAGCGCATCTTCATTGTTGCGGTCACGCGGACCTCCGTACCATACGGAATCCTCATTAAGCTGCAGCTTCTCCTCAGCCACCCTGCCAAAGATCATCGCCCCGAGCCGGCCGTTGCCGATCGGCAGCGCCTCATTCCAATTCTGTGCCGGTTCACTATACCATAACCGCTGGCTGTGTTCCTTGCTTTTCATTACAATTCCGCTCCTTCGTAGTTAGTCAGTTCCACCCGTTAGTCCAGCTTCATCCGTTAATCCAGTTCCACCAGCGCCTTGATCACCTTGGTTTCAGGATTCAGCCAGCTCTCGAACTGCCCTATCATCTCCCCGAAGGAGCAGCGGTGGGAAATATAGCGGTCCACATCAATATAACCATCCCTAATGGCACTAATCACCCGTTCGAAGTCCTCGCGGGTCGCATTTCTGCTGCCCTGCACCGTCATCTCACGGGCATGGAAATCGGGGTCACTAAAGGTAATGTTCCCTTTGACCAAGCCGACATAAGTCAACGTACCGCCATGCCCGACCAATCCGAAAGCCCCTTCCATAGAAGAGATGTTGCCGGTGGAATCAATGACATGCGGCAGGAAATTGCCGTCTGTAAGCGCCGATAGCTGTTCCTTCGGCTCCTTCAAGGCGCTTACCGTATGCTCTGCCTGCGCCCAGCCCTTGCAGAAGGCCAGACGTTCATCGTTGACATCCATGGCAATGACCTGCGCCCCAGCGTACCGGGCCATGGCCATCACGCCCAGTCCGATCGGTCCGGCCCCGATCACCAGCACCTGCTCCCCCGCACCGACACCCGAGCGCCGCACCGCATGGGCACCGATCGCCAGCGGCTCCAGCATGGCCGCCTGATCCAGCGTCAGCCCGTCTGTTTTCAGCAGATTGCCGACAGGCAGACTCACCCGTTCCCGCATTCCGCCATCCAGGTGAACACCGAACACTCTCATTTTCTGGCAGCAATTCGTTTTACCGCTCAGACAGGCCCGGCACTCTCCGCAATGC
The DNA here is from genome assembly GCF_017874735.1 of Paenibacillus silagei. Taxonomy (GTDB): domain Bacteria; phylum Bacillota; class Bacilli; order Paenibacillales; family Paenibacillaceae; genus Paenibacillus_AQ; species Paenibacillus_AQ silagei. Next base: position 116,375 of record NZ_JAGGLV010000023.1, on the reverse strand, counting down.
AGATACGGAATTACACTGACCTGGTCCCCAGCGCGAAGCCCTTGCGGGTTGTCGCCAATGCGCTCAATAATCCCGGACAGCTCATGCCCCAGCACACGCGGATAAGTGAAATAAGGCTGGTTGCCCCGGTAAGCGTGCAGATCTGTCCCGCAGATGCCGATCCGGCGGATGCTTACAACCGCTTCCCCGTCCACCAGCTCCGGCTCCGGCAGATCTTCCCTGAATACGAACTTTCCGATCTCCTCACAAATAATTCCCTTCATTATAAGCGCTCCCCGTTCCGGCCTGGTGCTTCGTTCCATTCTGCCCGGCCGCTCGGCCAAGTAGCCCCATCAATTGGCTTCAGAATATCGCGCACTTCTGCCAGTAATTGTTCGTCCATCGGCTCTTCGGTCCACTTGATATTGTTGCGGATATTGGCTGGTGTCGCCGTGCTGACCAAGGTCGTAGGAATCTGCTCGTTCGCGGTGGAGAACTGAACTGCCAGCTTGGCGATGTCTTCTCCCTTGTCCCTGCAATACTCAGCGGCGCGCTGACATGCGGCCTGAATCTCCGCTCCTGCCGGATGCCAATCCGGCACCTTACGGTTGCTGAGCAGCCCCATCGAGATGGGAGACGCATTCATCAGCCCCGTTCCGCTCTCCTCCAGCAGCGGAAGGAGCCGGAGCAGTGTGGTATCGTTGAGCGAATAATGACAATAGGACAGAATGACATCCAGCTTGGTCTGCGGCAGCACCTTTTCGAACACACTCAGCGGCAGGCCGCTGACGCCGAAGTAACGGATTTTGCCCGCCTGCTTCAGCTCTTCCAGCGCCGGAATCCCCTCCTCCATCACCTGCGTAAGCGAGCCGAATTCAACATCATGCAGCAGCAGAATATCCAGGTAATCTGTGCCCAGGCGGGCCATGCTCTCTTCCGCGCTGCGGATGATCCGCTCTCTGGAGAAATCGAATTCCCCCTCGCCGTAACGTCCGGCCTTCGTGCTCAGGATATACTTGTCGCGCGGTACCGTCTGGAGTGCCTCACCCAGCACTGTCTCCGCCTTCATCAGGCCGTAGTAAGGGGAGACGTCAATGAGGTTAATCCCCAGATCAATCGCCGTATGAACCGTGAGGATAGCCTCATCCTTCGGAACCTCCCGGAACACGCTGCCCAGCGAAGAGGCCCCGAAGCTTAATGCGGAGACATCCAGTCCCGTATTGCCCAGCTTTCTGTATTTCATATTGCTCAACCTCCTATAATTAGTGAATCCAGCTTATAAAATCTAACAGCATTCGCTCCAAATACCGGCTCCATCTCTTCCGCGGACAAGCGGTCTTGCAGTGCTGTGCGCAGAATCCCCACAACCTCCTCATAGGTTGCCGCCATCAGGCACACAGGCCAGTCGCTGCCGAACATCACCCGCCCGGGTCCGAACAGCTCCAGCACAGCATGTACGTAATCCGTGAAATCCTCCTGCGTCCAGCCCTGGGGATCTGCTTCAGTGACCATCCCGGACAGCTTGCAGTAAATTCCCGGATGCTTGGCAACCTCCGCCATCAGGCTTCGCCACGGCTCCAGGCTACCCGAAGCAATCGGCGGCTTGGCCAGGTGATCAATGACTCCCCGCAGTCCCGGAACCTGTTCCAGCATCTCAATGAGCTGCGGAAGCTGATCGGCCAGCACCAGCAGGTCCACCGGCACATCCCGCTCCGCAAGGTATGAGAGCGCTTCTATATAAGGCCGGGTCAAAAGCACACCGGGGTCCGCCATCTCCTGAATCATCACCCGCAGCCCGGTAAACTTCGGATGTCTGCTGAGACGCTCGAATTCGGCCTGGAAGGAAGGGCTTGCTAGATCCAGCCAGCCAATCACGCCCGCGACAGACTCCGCCTGCCCGCTGAGTTCCAGAATATATTCCGTCTCCTCCACCGTAGGCGCAGCCTGTACGACAATCGTACGGCTGATCCCGTGCTTCATTAGCTCCGGCTCCAGATCAGCGGGCAGATAATCCCGGAACAGCACCGGAATCTCCGGCGTAATCCATCCATAATCATCCCTGTCTATCTTCCAATAATGCTGGTGAGCATCAATATACATGATAACGCCTCCATTCCACCTTATTGTAAACATCCGATAAAGGAATAAAAATAGCTTAAACAAACAAATCTATACCTTATTTTGATATGATGTGGGTAAGAATGCAGAGATTTAACTCAGGGGGCGACTTCATGGAACCGATCCGCAGGCATTTTGACCATCAATTGCCGGTTACGCTGCTGCTGGACTATAAGGAAACGAAAAGTCCGCAGCGCGAGCTGCCCGACCACCAGCATGACTGGTACGAATTCATTTACGTATACGGCGGCAAAGGAAGCTTTTTCATCGATCAGACCTTTTATGAGATGCATCCGGGTGACATTATTGTCGTTCCCGGAAACACGGTACACCGGGGATTTCCCGATAATGAGGAGCCGGTGACCTCCTCCGCCCTTTTTTTCAGCCCGGCTCTGATCCATAACCATACCTACAGTGAGTCTTATCCCTATCTGAAGCTGTTCGACGCTGCCAAGACAAACAAGCAGTACAAGTATACCCTGTCTCCAGAGCATGCTGAAATTCTGCAAAATGATATCGATGCGATCCACCGGGAACGCGAGCAGAATCAGCCGGACGGCGGGCAGGCGCTTACGCTGCTGCTTCATCTTACACTGCTGCATCTGAACCGCTACTGTCTGCCGCAAGCCGCTGAGCCTGTCGCTTCAAGTCCCTTGCTGCCGGAGTGGTTCCGTGAGGCGCTCAGCTATATCAATGATCATCTGGATCAGCCGCTGGAGCTAAGCTCTCTGGCTGCGCGGGCGTCGATCTCACCGGCCCACTTCAGCCGGGTCTTCAAGCAGCGTCTGGGCATGAATGTGACGGATTATATTGCGACGAAGCGGATTTTCGCCGCCAAGGACAGCCTGCTGCAATCAAGCTATACCATCGAGCAGATTGCCATGGCCTGCGGCTTCGAGAGCCTGCCCCATTTCTACCGTACATTCAAAAGAATCACCAGCATGACACCCGCCGCCTACCGCAAGAGTAACAGAGCCTAGTAGAGCTTCTCTATCAAGCGTACAATAAGTCACACATCGAATGAAGTCTCATCTCTGAAGGTCCGCTTCACGGACAATTACAGCTTCCCCTTCATAAGTGACAATGCGGCTTCCCGCATAACCGGCCAGCTCTACAGCAAATTGCCTTACCGCCTGCATTCCGGCATAGTCTCCGGCCCGCTTCCCGATAGTCAGGCTGCGGTCCGCTTCACACCAGCTCAGCTCAATCATGGCATAGGCGCCGGTCTCATAATTATAATTATCGCCTTCATCTTCATACAGGGTGAAGGCTGCATCCTTGCCGCCGTATACCTTGAGCCTCGTCACCGCCTCCGGCTGTTCATCCGTATATTGAACATCGGGGCCGAGCGGAACAATGGACCCGGCACGGACATACAGGGGAAGCGTCTCCAGATCCGCCTTGGCTTCAATCGTCACGCCGCCCTCCAGCCGTTCATCGCTCCAATAATCATACCATTCGCCTTCAGGGAGGTAGACCCGGCGCTGCTTAAGAACCCCCTCAAGCTCACGGGAGCCGGGACCGTAATACATGGCCTCTGTCACAGGAGCCACCATGAAGGCCGGACCGAACATGAACTGGTCGCCGATGGCATGGACCTGCACATCTTCCCGGTAATCGAAAGCCAGCGCACGGAACATAGTATAGCTGCGGTGTGCCACAGCTCCGGCCAGGGAGTAGATGTATGGCATCAGCCTGTAACGGAGCTTCAGATAGTTCACCAGCGTGTCATACATCAGCTCACCCTCCTGGCCGAACTGCCATATCTCCCTCGGCGTATCCGTGCCATGGGAACGGAACATCGGCAGGAAGGCTCCGAGCTGGAACCAGCGGACATACAGCTCCCGGTAGCCCAGATCCGCAACACCTTCGTCATAATCCCCGCTCCAGAACCATTGCTCCTTGGGATTCTTTACGAAGAACGCTCCGATATCCAGTGTCCAGTATGGCGAACCGGTCATGCAAAAGTTAAGGCCGTCTGCTATCTGCTTCCTCAGCGTCCCCCAGTTGGCGGCTATATCGCCTGACCATGTAATCGTGCCATAGCGGTGCTGCCCTGCGAACGCGGAGCGTGTCAGATTGATCACCCGTTTCGCTGAGGTTGCTGCGCGCTGGCCTTCATAGATCCCTTTGGAGTGCTGCATGGAATAAGCATTGATCAAGCCCGGATCGAGATACCGCTTCGATTCTGCCGTATTAATCAGCAGCCGCTGCTCCGGCTCCGGCTTCACCGCGCCCTTCCAGTCCGCTTCGAACGGCTCGGTGCAATCACACCACCAGGCATCAATGCCGTGGGCGAACAGCCCTTCGTTGGCCTGCTTCCAGTACAGCGCACGAGCCTCCTCCGAGAAGGCATCATAAGTCGCCTGATTGCCGAGCAGGAAACCGCCTGCCTTCATCTCTTCATGATTCTCCCCGCCCGCGCCCATAATCGGCCAGATGGATACCATCAGCTTGGCGTTCATAGCGTGCAGGCTGTTCATCATCTGCGAGGGATCGGGGAAGCGCTCAGGATCGAAAGTCTTTTGCCCCCACAGATTGCCCGTCCAGGACTGCCAGTCGAGTACGATACAGTCGAGGGGAAGCGAACGCTCACGATACTCTTGCACGATGGCGATCAGTTCCGCCTGAGAGACGTATCTTTCCTTGGACTGTACATACCCGAAGGACCACTTCGGCAGCATTGGTGCTTCTCCGGTCAGGTAGCGGATTCCCGCCGTAATCTGATCGAATTCCGGACCATAAATGAAATAATAATCCATCTCTTCATCCGCATCGCTCCAGAGGTACGAGCCAAAGGCATCATCATGAAAAGTCATATAAGATCCCGAATCTACCAGAATCCCGTAGCCGCGTGTAGACACCAGTACCGGTACAACCGCCTTCATATTCTGCTGGTACAAGTATTGCTGCCGTCCCCGGAGGTTCATCATCCCCTCTTCATGGGAGCCGAGTCCGTACAGGGCCTCCCCTTCCTGCCATTCGAATTCCAGCTTTGTATGAAAAGCCTCCCGGTCCAGCCTCCGTTTGACGCCCTCCGCTCTGGCACGCAGCCCATCCGCACCCTGTCCGGTCTCTACCGTGTCTGCCGAAGCATCGAATACCGTATGATAGACCTCTGTGCGCTCCAGGGTTTTGCCGCCTCTGGCCGGCTCCCGTGTCAGCAGCGTGCCGTCCGCAGCTCTGTAGCTGAAGGCACAGCTCTCTTTATCCACTTCAACCGTTAGCTGCGCCGTTGATATCTGCAGATGGCCAGGCAGTTCTGTGATAGTGTAAGGTACGGTCTCGGCTTCTGGCCGGCTTACCACCATCAGACTCTCTTTACCGCTCAGCTCAGCATTCAGCGTATAGCGGATTCTGGCAATCCCCGGCGTACACCAGCCGATATGCATTATTCCCTCACTAGTCTCCAGCCTTACGCCAGCCTCGCCGGATTGAACAGTTATCAGTTTCATTATGGTTCCACCCTTCCTTATGACTTCCTCTGGTTATAATGATATTATTATTGATAACGGTTCATCTAACATATATTTGCGCGATATCATCACAATATAGCGATTCAGAGGAGGGCATCATGTACGAACACCGTTACCGGGAGAACAAACTGCACGGCCAGCCGGAATTCCCGCTGCATATCTACCGGGTGGAGCATCAGGCCCGCGTGCATTCCATTCTTCCCGTGCACTGGCATAACGAAATGGAGATGATCTATCTGGCGGAAGGCCGCGCTACCTTCTATATTGAGAGCCGCGAGTTCGCCATCCAGGCAGGAGATGCCCTGATCGTTCATCCCGGTGAGCTTCATTCGGGCATGGACACCGCAATGGGCGGCACCTGTTATTATTCCATCGTGTTCAAAGGCTCCTGGCTGTCTTCGCCGCAGCCCGACCGGGTACAGGAGCTGTTCCTGGACCCCGTCCTGCAAGGGAAGGTCCGGCTTCCCGCTCTGTTATCTGCTGCAGATGCCGCCCACTCCCCCTTGCTTCAGCTGATCAGGGAGCTGTTAAGCCGCTATGAGCGTAAGCCCGGGGCATACGAAATGAGCCTGAAGGCGCTCTTACTGCTGTTCATCGCAGACAGCTATCAATACGGGCTGACCAGGCTGAACCCGGCCGCGGAGACCCGGCACGGCCGGGAATATAACCGGCAGATCCGGGAGGTGCTGAGCTATATGGAGGCGCATTCCCGCGACAGGCTGGAGCTGGATCAGCTTGCCGCCGTGGTAGCGCTGAGCCGCTCGCATTTCTGCAAGTTTTTCAAGGCTCAGACAGGGATGCGCCCGATGGAGTATCTGAATTATATCCGCATCAGCCAGGCGGCCAGTCTGCTCCGCAGCGGATCATACAATGTGCTGGAGGCTGCACTGGAGTCAGGCTACCAGCATGTCAGCTATTTCTCCAAATGGTTCAAGCATTATATGAACATGACGCCCTCAGAGTACAAGGCCCGGTATTCTTCCGGCGTGTAGCAGCAGGCTGAGAGCGTACGCTCTACGATGTGAACGACAAAACAGCAGCACCGGGAACACGCTCCCTGGTCCTGCTGTCTGTGTCATGCCTGGTCTGATGCCTCCGGTCTATTCCAGTGTAAATGAAGCAAATTGAGCGCCGCCGCCTCCGGTGTATGTGAAATACAAGGCCTGCACGCCGTCCGGAATCTCCACTTCCGCAGCATATTCTTTCCAGACATTAGTGAAGCCTACCGGAATAGAAGCAAGCGCAGGTCCGTCCCAAGCCGTCTTCACCTGGAACTCCCCATGGCAATATCCCCGCACCTTGATGGAGACCCGGTTAACTCCCTTGCAGTCAAAATACTTGAACCCGGCGGTCGCCGACTCCGTCATATTGGCAATATAGCCAACCTCTTCGTCGCCGTCTCTGCCGTCCTGGGTAATCTTCGGGAACCGGCTGTCCATCCACGCACCCACCTTGCCAAACCCTCCGGTATACATCTCCTGATCCTTCGTGAACAAATGACAGGCCAGGTAAGCCGGATATTCTCCGCGTCCCTCCAGCGGGCCGCCGTTCGGGCCGGAGGTTGTGATCTCCACCTGCGGGATGGTGCCGTCTTCACGGAACGTAATCGGCTCGATGCAGCCCTGGCGCGAGAACGCGGTCCCGTTGGTATGCCGGTGATAGAAGATATACCACGCTCCATTAACCTCCACGATGCTGCCGTGGTTATTGCCGCCGTAATACATCGTCCGGTCCGCAGGCTTATACGTATCGATGTGCAGATCACAGTTGCTCACAATGACTCCCTGATACACGAAATCCCGGGTAGGATGACTGCTGGTGGCATAACACAGCTCATGCATCGAGATGGAGGAATAGATCAGGTAATAGATATCTCCTCTTTTGCGGATGGAAGGGGCCTCGAAGAACTCATAGCCCTCGAAGCCGGTTCCCTGGCTGTAAGGCTGGCTCGGTGCAACGAACACAGGCTCTTCAATAATCGTAAGCATATCGGGACCCAGTACGGTAGCCATCGCGCCGTGTCTGGACTTGTCGCCGTATCCGCAGAAGCCGGTGTACAGGTAAGTGGTGTCTCCTTCGGTCAATACCCCCGGGTCAAACTGCGGCTCATCGCCTTCCCGTTCGCCCAGACGCGTGCCGTCCCCGTAGGTTACATAACCGTAGAATTCATATTTGCCGCCCGGCTTATCGCAGACCGCTACCGATACGACAGAAACCTTGTCCAGTACATAGTAGAGATAATAGCGCCCGTCGGGTCCCTGCGTCACATCCGGTGCATATAGACACATGCTGCCTTCCGGGTTGAGCGGGTCATCTGTCGTCTTGTAGATCACCCCTTCATACTGCCAATCGCCCAGATTGTCCTCCGGCGCTGACCAACAGACATAGTCGTTCAGACAGAAGGCGTGTCCGTTGAACCGGTCATGCGAGCCATAGACATATACTCTTCCTTCAAAAACATAAGGCTCCGCATCCGGCACGTACTCCCAGGAAGGCAGATAGGGGTTGAATCCTTGTTGTTGTGTCATTCTAACATCCTCCATTTGTTATATAGATTGTCGTTGTTAATTTTTCATTCTGGGATGGCCGTGACTCCAGACTAAGCAAGCACTGTCACCTGTATCGTGCAGTCGGCGTAATCCGGATGTACATCTCTCTCCCCGGCCACATCGAGCAGTGGAACTCCGTTACTGTTGTAATGCACTCTGTGGATCGCCGAGCATCTCGTTCCATGCTTCACCAGTTGCTCTTCCCCGTGGTAGAGGACTAGCGTAGTACCATCTGTATCCTGGAAAAAGGAATTATGCCCCGGGCCATACACCCCGTCCAGCGAATAATAAGAAAGTGCCGGCGTGCCCGCCTTGCTCCAGGCACCGGCATCCAGAACATCGCCGCCCCGTGGAATGCTTAACCAGCCCACCGCATAGGTATATCCCGTTGCCGCCCCGCCGGAATAGGCAATATACACGGTATCTTCCGTCAGGAGCGGATACGGGCCTTCGTTATTAATCGTGCCCTGAACATTCTCCCACCCCAGCAGAGGACGCGACAGCAGCACTGGTTCACTGGTTAATACCGCCGGGTTCGCTTCATCTACAGTGGCGATGTATAGCATGGAGCCGGTATCCAGCGGCGTTCCGATCCCTTTGCGGTAAGACCAGACTACACAGGAGGTGCCGTCTGCCTTGAAATAAGTCATATCCAGCGTAATGCCGTCTGCGGCCAATGGAGTACCGTCCATCCGCTTCACCCGGACCGGCGTGCTCCAATCCCCGGCCTTCATAATATCGCCGCCGGGGTTCAGCTTCATCAGATGGCATTGCGGTCCCCATACCTTGCCGCCAACAGCGAACAGAATGTACAGCTCCCCGCCGATGACATGGAATTCCGGTGCCCAGAAGGTCTGGATGAAGTTCAGCTCCTCATTCAGGTCCAGTATAACGGCTTCCTGGAAGCCCGGAGCGAATAAGTCCTGTAAAGTATCTGCCACGCGGACATAGATGCCGATATTATTGACATTGTCATTGGTAGCCAGGAAGTAATACCTGCCGTTCCAGGGGAGAATCACCGGGTCTGCATAACCGCTTGCTAACGGGAACGGCAAGTCAAAAGTGACCACTTTGCCATGTATGGTATGTGTTCCCGGCAAGGTGAAATCAATCCCTGCGGTATCCCAGGCCACCCGCTTATCGGCAGTGGAGCCGTCAGAATATAGCGCTGTGGCTCTGACCTTTGTCAATTCGCCGGCGGAGTGGACACTGACCTGCTCCTCCACGCGAATACCGGTGTTATGCACCGGGGTCCAGGCCGCCTGAACCTTGCGGCCGGCGGGACCGTCTACTGTCAGCACATTCCCCGGACAGGTTCCGGGCAGCGGCTGAGCGGGCCGCTCTACTGTGTAAGCTTCCGCAGGCTCCGGCGGCGAGATCCCTTCCGGCTTCCGCAGATCGGCCAGCCGGTTCACATAATAGCTGCCGTCATTGTCCTGCCAGCGGATCTCATATCCGCCAGTGCTGTCCAGTGCGCAGACTGCTTCTTTTACATAGCGTTCATTATCGAGCCGGACAAGCCGCTGGGCATCGAAGGTCACCAGATCCGGCGAGGTCCACAGCAGAATCTGCCCCCTGCTCTCCCCGTCATCCTCCCCCGAGGCGTCAATCCTTACCGCAATCATCCCGAAAGCACCATCCTGTGTGCGGAACAGATAGGGGTTTTTGAGTCCTTTTTCATGAATCACATTGTTCTCATCCACGGTGGCCACGGCAAATAATAGGCCATAGTTCCGGTTCAGCGGCTGAAATTCGTTAGGGTCATCTGCACAGGCCATATGGACACTGTTGGCGAGAGACCCGGTGTAATCCTGGTTCGGTATGCGCGTGTAGACTGTAAGCTTCATTAGCTCTGCCACCTCATTCATAGCTCTATCACCCTTACCTTGTTATTCATCTTGCAGCATGTCCTATCAGTATAGAGAAGCTTTTGGCGTGAAGTCCATGACATATAGACACCTAAGCTTGATCTATCCTTAGATTATGGGCCGGAGCCGGAATCCTCTATAAAATATCTGGAAAACGCTTTAATCTCTATACTGCCGCTTATGATATACTTGGGCAAAATAAAATTCACCTGGAGGATGTTATGATGAATACTACAGAGGGCTCTTTTTACACAGGGGAGTACAGAAATCTGTTCCTTGAGAACGGACTGCGTCCGGAGGCGATTCAGCAGCGGCTGGAAGATACCTGGAACGAAATGTTCTACGGCGCCCCTGATGTCCGGCTCTATCATACTATGGATGAGGATAAGGGTTATATTGTAGATACAGGCAATACCGATGTGCGCACAGAGGGCATGTCCTACGGGATGATGATGGCGGTTCAGATGGATAAAAAGGAGGAGTTCGACCGGCTCTGGAATTTCGCCAAGGTATTCATGCAGCATACGGAAGGCCGTTACAAGGATTATTTCGCCTGGCACTGTAAACTGGACGGTACACGGCTGTCTCCCGGTCCCGCGCCGGATGGAGAGGAGTTCTTCGCGATGGCACTGTTCTTCGCTTCCCGCCGCTGGGGTGACGGAGCCGCGCCGTTCAATTATTCCGAGCAGGCCAGAATTATTCTCCGCGCTTGTGTGCACAAAGGAGAAGACGGGGAAGGCCAGCCGATGTGGGACCCGGAGACCCGGCTGATCAAGTTCATCCCGGAGACTCCGTTCAGCGATCCCTCCTATCATTTGCCGCATTTCTATGATTTGTTTGCGCTGCAAGCGGATGAAGCAGACCGGGCGTTCTGGAAGGATGCCGCTGCTCGGAGCCGGGATTACCTGCATCTGGCCTGCCACCCGGTTACCGGGCTGTCGCCGGAATACGCCAACTATGACGGAACTCCGGCGGAACCTCAACCGCATGGCGACTTCCGCCACTTCTTCAGTGATGCTTACCGGGTCGCCGCCAACATTGGGCTGGATTATGAATGGTTCCGCTGCGATCCTTGGCAGGTAGAGCAGTCTAACCGCATTCAGGCTTTCTTCCGCGATATCGATCCGGCTGATTACCGGCGGTATACCATTGACGGTCAGCCGTTCGACGAGCCTTCGCTGCATCCGGTCGGCCTGCTATCCACTCTGGCCATGGCCTCGCTTGCCGCCGATGGCCCGGATGCCGGGCATTTCGTCAAGCTATTCTGGGACACCCCGCTGCGCACCGGAGAACGGCGGTATTACGACAACTGTCTATACTTCTTCACCATGCTGGCGCTGAGCGGGAATTATCGGATTTACTTATAAAAGAAACTAACTAAAGCTGGCCTCACTGTCCTCCATTGGCCTACTTCTGGCGGGGCAGATGGACTATGTAGAGTGAAATCAGGGGCACTTGTGCTCCTGATTTGTTCATTTAGCCGACTTCTGCTGGAATCAGGGGCACTTGTGCTCCTGATTTGTTCGTTTAGCCGACTTATGCCGATATAAGGGGCACTTGTGCTCCTCGTTCGTTCATTTAGCCAACTTCTGCCGATATCAGGGGCACTTGTGCTCCTCGTTTGTTCATTTAGCCAACTTCTGCCGATATCAGGGGCACTTGTGCTCCTGATTTGTTCATTTAGCCGACTTCTGCTGGAATCAGGGGCACTTGTGCTCCTGATTTGTTCATTTAGCCAACTTCTACCGATATCAGGGGCACTTGTGCTCCTGATTTGTTCGTTTAGCCAACTTCTGCCGATATCAGGGGCACTTCTGCTCCTGATTTGTTCATTTAGCCAACTTCTACCGATATCAGGGGCACTTCTGCTCCTGATTTGTTCATTTAGCCGACTTATGCCGATATCAGGGGCACTTGTGCTCCTGATTTGTTCATTTAGCCAACTTCTGCCGATATCAGGGGCACTTGTGCTCCTCGTTACTCTAATACCTTCCCTTTCATTTCTCCATCCAGCCGACTTTTGGCTGCATCAATGGGATTTATCCCTTTCATTTCCCCATCCAGTCAACTTTCAGTTGCATTAATGGGATTTATCCCTTTCATTTACTCTCCTCAACGAACAATCGCTCCCCCGGACGATGGAGGCAACGCCATCCATCCCGAAGGAGCGACTATATCTTCCTCTAATATTTCTCATCCAATGTATCTCATTCTTACGTCTCTCATCCTGTCGCTCTCACCCAATGGACCTTCCCCGTTATCTCTCCCCTGCTCCACCCTCGCTCGTGGCCGCCAGCCACGAGCGCAGGACATTTACCCGCCAACCACATCCATACGGTATTCCTGCGGCGTGGTTCCGGTCCACTTTTTGAATACGCGGGTGAAGGATTGCGGGGTGACGTAGCCGATTAGCGAGCCGACCTCCGCCACTTTCAGCTCCCCCCTCCGCAGCAGCTCCTTGGCCTGGCGGACGCGCATATCCTCAATATACTCGGACAGATTGATCCCCCGTTCCTGCTTGAACAGGCGGGACAGATAGGAAGGATTGAAGTGGATCACATCGGCCAGACGGACCAGCGACAGGTCCTGGTCGAGATTCTCTTCTATATATATGCAGATCCGGTCGATAACACCCGCCGCCCGCTTCTGCTCGCCGCTCCTGCGGACAGAGAACAGATTCCCGGCGGTGTCCTCCAGATAACGGAAGGCTTCTCCCCATGTCCGGTGGACCTCCAGCTGCATCAGCCCGCTTGCCCCGATCTCCTGGTCCGCTTCCCATCTGTTCGTATACGACATGAGCATCAGAGCAATGGTGTAATACAGCTCAGTCAAATAAGGGTTGCCCCGCGTGCATTCCTGCCCCGCAGGTTCAGCCATCTCCCTGAACAGCCGGAGGAATTCCTCCTTACGGCCCGCCTCCAGATGTGCAGCCAGAGTCTCCACCTTGCCCTGCATGAACCGGTCACGCATGGTATCCGGCGCCGCCGCTTCATTCAGCTGCACCTTCTGCACCATCCGCTCTCCGTCACCTGCCCGGTAATGCTGAACCTGCCTCGCTTTATCGTACACTACCTGAAGCCTGGACCAGGCAGACTCCTCCGCACTGAGAGTGATGGCCATCCCGACCTCCAGCGATTCCCTGCACGACTGCTGAATCAGCTCGAAGGTGCCTTCCAGAAATTTAATCATTTGCTCCAAATCCTCCGGCTGCGAAGCCTCTCCCGTCCCGTCCGGCTGAATCAGCCAGATCAGGTCACCGTACCGGTCGATAACCCCAAGGCTGACCGTCCGCTCCTTCAGCAGCTTCTCCGACAAGAACTTCACCGCAAGCGCTGTCTCCCGGCGGTCCATATACGTGCGCGAGGATTCAGGATCACTGATGCTGCCCAGAGCGATCAGCACCGGCCGCGAAGCATCAAGCGGAATGTTCAGACGGACGAAGTCCCCGGCCATATCCTGATCCGCCTTGACGCTGTGAATGAGATGGCGGAAATAATCGCCCTGTGCCAAGGTCTCCAGCGTGTTCAGCTGCTCCTTGGATTCACGGATCAGATCATTCACCTGCATGGTGTCGTTCAATTCCTGTAGCGCACGCATCACTGCTTCAATCAGCTTCGGATAACCTTCATTCTTGAGCACATACTGGACGCCCGGAGCCTGAATCGCCTGGTAGACATAATTGAAGTCGCTGTGTCCGGTCAGGAAGACGATTTTGCATTGCGGCCAGCTCCGGCGGATATGCTCCATCAGCTCCAGCCCGTCCATCTCGGGCATGCAGATATCAGACAGGACAATATCCACCCGGGTACGGTGCAGCAGATTTAGCGCTTCACGGCCCGAGTAAGCCTTGTAGATGTCCAGCTCAAGCTCCATTTTGCCGAAAATTACCGCCAGTCCATCTGTGATAATCTCTTCATCATCAACGATAAGCATCCTGTACATCAGCATTCTCACCTCCAGCTCTAAGCAGGATGGTTACCCTTAGTCCGCCCAGCTCACTCCGGTCCGCCAGCAAGCCGCTCTCTTCCCCGAAGGTTATGCGGATGCGCCGGTGAATGTTCACAAGGCCGGTGGTCTCCGCCTGCTCCTGATAGACATTAAGGGACTCTTTCAGTTGCTCCAGCATGTCATCGCTCAGCCGGTCCCCGTTATCCTCAACGATAATGCGGATATCCGGGCCTTCCTGCGCGAAGCGGACAATGATCAGGCCCTCCATGGCTTTCTTTTCCAGGCTGTGCTTGAACGCGTTCTCAATAATCGGCTGCACAATCAGCCGCGGAACGGGCACCTTCTTCAGCTCCTCCGACAAGGCATCGAACCGGACCCCAATTCTGCGGGAGAAGCGCATGGCCTGAATCTCTGTATACATCCTTGCATGGTGAATCTCCTGCTCCAATGACACCAGATCGGAAGCGTTCCGGGTGACAAACTGGAAGTATTCCCCCAGCATCGTTGTAAGCTGTTCGATCCGCTCGGTATCGCCGGTCTTCGCCATTGTGTTCAGAATGAAGAAGCTGTTGTACAGAAAATGCGGGTTAATCTGTGATTGCAGCTGCTTCAGCTCTGCCCGCTGGGCCATAATCTTCTGCTTGTACACCTGGTCGATCAGGGAGTGCAGATTGCTCACCATCTGGTTGAAGCGGCTGTACAGATAACGGAATTCATCCTTCGACTCATGCTGGATATGAATGTCCAGATCACCCTGCTCCATTCTCCGGAAGCTCTTCACCAGCGTCAGCATCGGCTTATGAATGAACTTGTAGGTCGATAGTGCAAAAGCAATGATGATGGCAAGCGCAGCCACGGCGAACACCCAGGCCCAGGTATAGAATTTGCTCAGCGGATTCTTGATAATAGCCTCCGGGATGATCCGGTAGATGGACAAGCCAAGCTCCTGTGAGCCGGTCTGGACGATATAATAAGGCGCACCTGCGATCCTCAGCCTATCCCCGGAGGCCACCGCGCGGATATCCCGGGCATACTGGGACGGTTCCGCCTGCGACAGCTCGCCGGTCATGCTGTAGAGCGCGAATCTCGCACTATCGGAGAGCAGCAGCGTTCCACTGCCGGGATACGTATTGAATTGGCCCAGCGCCGCCCGCAGCTCCTGGGTGTCCAGCTCAATCTCGACCGTCAGCAGCGGCTCCGCCCCCTTGATGCCCCGCTGCTTCATCGCACTAAGGTACAGGCCGCCATCCCACTCAATCACCTGGGAACGGCGGTCCCCGAAGACCGAGCGGATCTCGCGGAAGCGCTTCAGTTCAATCTCACGCACGCCGCCAACTGATGATATGGTCCGGCCTATAGTCATGATATGAACCCTGACGTCCTTGATATACGTGCTGCTGTTCTGCACGATGAACAGCCGCTTCATCAGCGAATTCAGATTCTCCGTGCGGTCAATGGTCGGCAGCGTCTCCCAGGTCAGAGCCAGCTTGTTCAGATCCTCATCCTCCAGCAGACTGTATTGCAGCAGCTTCATCCGCTCGATCTCATTCTCCATATCATTTAAGTAGAAGACGGTTTGCGCACTGGCCGAGCTTCGGATATCGCTGCTGGCCGTTTGCACAATCCACTGATACAGATAAGCGGCGAAGACAAGAATAGGCAGCATAATGAGCAGAAAGGTCACAATCAGCCGCAGAAATATCGTATTGCGCAGTGAGTAATCCTTTTTGAACAACAGTCCCAGGCCCCCAGCAATCATTTTCACCATTATAGCCTGAATCCGGGGAGAGACGCAGGCATATGCATAACTTCCGGGAGGTTAACCTTTGACACTGCCGAGTACAATTCCCTTCACGAAATATTTCTGCAGGAACGGATAGGCCAGAATAATCGGCAGGGAGCCGAGGAAGATCTGGGAAGACTTCAGCGTCCGGTCCGAGATCAGCGCCAGATCAAGCATGGCATCACGCGACATATTCGACAGGTTCTGCTGGATCACTATCGTCTGAATATAGCTCTGCAGCGGATAGTTGGCCGGATTCCCCATGAGCAGCAGGCCGTCGAACCAGCTGTTCCAGTGCTCCACCATTGAGAACAAGGCCAGTGTAGCCAGCGCAGGCTTGGAGATCGGCACGAAGATAGACCAGACCGTCCGGAAGTGGCCGGCCCCGTCAATCAGCGCCGCCTCTTCCAGCTCCTTCGGAATCTCCCGGAAGAAGTTAAGCAGCAGCACCACACTGAACACAGGAACTGCGCCGGGCAGCACCAGCGCCCAGATGGAATCCAGCAGGCCATACTCCTTGAGCGTGGTATACCAGGGGATCAGCCCGCCGTTGAACAGCATCGTGACGAAGAAGGCCCAGGCATAGACGCTGCGGAACCGCAGAGCGTGTGATTCCTTGGATAGCGGGTAGGCCACGAGGATCGTCAGCAACAAGTTCAGCGGCGTCCCAATCCCGATCCGGGTCAGTGATACAAGCATTGACTGCCAGAATTCTGTGCGGCTCATCGTATACATATACGAGGCGAAGGTGAAATCTACCGGCCAGAGCCTGACATACCCTGCGGAGGCGGCCGCGCTGGAGCTGAAGGACACCGCTATAATATGAATAAGCGGGAGGATACAGAGCAGTGAGACCAGAATGAGAAAGGTGGCGTTCAGCACCGATATCCCGTCGAACTTTTTTGAACGGTGAACAGTAGTGATGTCTGTCTGTTTAGGCGTAAGCGGTTGCTGCAAGGGTACTCCCTCCTCTAAAAAATCCGGTATTTGGCGAAACGGTAAGCCAGGAAATACGAGCTGGAAATTAAGGTAAGCGATATGATCGATTTAAAGAAGCCGACGGCAGTCGCTACGCCGTATTGTGCGTCGAGCAGACCGATCCGGTAGACGAAGGTATCCAGGATATCCCCGCTTTCATAGACCTGCGGACTGTACAAATTGAAGACCTGATCGAAGCCCGCATTCAGCAGTTGACCCAGACTGAGTACCGACAGCAGGACGATGACCATGCGTATGCCCGGAATGGTAATATGCCAGGTCTTGTGCCACCGGTTCGCACCGTCAATGGTAGCTGCTTCATATAACCCGGGATCAATGCCCGTTATAGCCGCCAGATATACAATCGTGCCGTAACCGAAGTTCTTCCACACATCCGAAGCAATCAGCGTGAAGGGGAACCAGTCATTGTCGCCGAGGAAGAAGATCTTGGAGACACCGAACCATCCGAGGAATTCATTCACAATCCCGCCCGATGGAGACAGAATATCAATCAAGATGCCGCCAAGCACGACCCAGGACAAGAAATACGGCAGATAGATCGCTGTCTGTACGGAACGCTTGATTACATTACTGGCCAGCTCGTTCAGCAGAATCGAGAATACCAGCGGAATAATCAGGCCCAGAATCAGCTTGAGACTCGAAATAAACAGCGTATTCCACAGCACCTGTGTGAAGCTTGGCAGGTTCATCACATATTCGAAGTTATCGAGGCCCACCCATTTTTGATCCCCGAACAAGCCCTTGGCAGGGATGAATTTCTGGAATGCAATCATGACACCGGCCATTGGGACGTAGGAGAACAGAATGATCATCACCAGTCCCGGCAAAAGCATCAAATGAAGCGGCAGTTCTTTTCGCAGTTTTGTTCTCATCGTTATCCTCCACATCTGCAGGCAAGAATGGAATGGAGGAAGAAAAGGTCGTTTTCTTCCTCCAGTAGCGCCTTATTTCTTAGTCGCTGCGTACCATTCGTTGACCTCTTGCGTAATTTGATCGCCGCCCAGCTTCTTCCAGTCCTTCACGAACTGGTCGAACTTATCGATAGGATCACCCAGTATGATTTTGACAAACATTTCATTCTGCTGCTTCTCAAGCGTTGTCTTGCGCTCAACCATGGTCGGAGTCGGAGCGCCGACGAACTTCTCCTGAATGAACTGGTCATTCTTGATATATTGGTCAGCTATGCCCATGGAGCCCTGCTCGCCATAGATCCGTTCCCAGCCCCATAGGGCGAAGCCTTCCGATGTGCCTGAAGCATACGATTCCAGCTTCTCCTGGATGGTCTTGGCTTCCCCCACCAGCTTCGAGAAGTCACCGGCCTTGCGGGCGGCATCAATCTCACGGAACGCGTCTACGTTCTTCGTGACCGGATATGGCGTAACCGGAGACAGCTGCCAGACACTCTCCGCTTCCGGCGGTGCAAAGTATTTATCGAATTCGGCAGTCTCGCCCCAGTTCTTCTCCAGATGCAGGTTGAACAATTTGATTACCGCTTCCGGATGGGCAGCGCCCTTCTTGACTGCGAAGAAGCGGGTTGTGCTGAACTTCAGCGGCACCTTCGGCGTGTCACCCGATTCCGAGACAATCGGGAAAGCCTGCCACTGGGCTTTGGGATCATTGTCACGGTTGAGCTGCAGCGGCCAGATGGAATTCCACTGCTCGCCGTACTCCATCCCGATCTTGCCGGCTGAGATCAGCTCCGAGACCTTGCCGCCGTCCTTCACGCCGAACTCCTGATCCAGCTGCCCCTTCTTGGCCATATCCTGCAACACCTGAAGCGCTTTCTTCACTTCCGGCTGAATACTGCCGTAGACCAGCTTGCCGGTTCCGTCATCCAGCCAGATATTCGGATAGGCATTATACCCGGCCATGAAGCCCTCCAGTCCCATCGCCCCGCCCCACAGATCCTTGGTAATGCCAAGGCCGTAGGTATCCTTCTTGCCGTTTCCGTCGGGATCCTTATCGGCGAACGCTTCAGAGATCGCCAGGACATCCGCCATCGTCTTCGGCGGCTGCATACCGAGCTTCTCCAGCCAGTCTGTCCGAATCCAGATATACATCGAGCGTTCAATGGAGGATTCCAGGCTCGGAATTGCCATCAGCTTGCCATCGAAGGTCGCGGCATCGAATACACTCGTGCCTTCTCCCGACAGCACCTTCTTGGTGAACGGGGAAGCATACTTCTCGTACAGTGCCGTCATATCCTCAAGCTGGTCCGAATCGGCCAATTGCTTCAGCTGGGTGGCGTTGACCGGCGTTACATCCGGCAGATCGCCGGAGGCCAGGGTGACATTGATTTTCTGCAAATATTGATCCGAGGTCTGGCTCCCCTTCACAATCCAGTTATATTTGATCTTGATGCCGAGCTGATCCTCATACAACTTGGTCCAGCGGTTATTATCAATCGTCTCGTCCTTCAATACGCCAAGCACGTTATTCTCTACCACATCGCCCAGATCTCTGACGAACGACACCTCAATCGGAGGATCGTATTTGCCGAGCGGACTCTCATCTACAGCTGCACTTGGCTTCGGATCATTACCGGCTGCCGCTTCCTTGCCGCCGTTACCGGATTCCAGCTTGCCCGAGCAAGCGGACAACAGCAGTGCAGACAACAACAGGATGGAAGTACTCTTCAGTAAACTCTGACCTTTTCTTGTACCTGTGTTCATAGTCAACCCCCAGTTCAATTATTGTGGTCTTTATTTGGTTACGCTTTCATTATGGGGGAGGTACCTATTTATTTACAACGCTCACATTTTTACTTCACTTATCCGGCATTGACAAAAACACAAAAAAACCATGCTATAATTAAGCATGTTTGCCGGGAGGAGGATGGAAATGGCCCTTATTCACTATGTCGAGTGCAATACAACACACGCTTCGAATTTCGTTGTAGATGTTCCAGCTGGTGCGCATTGGCTCCTGGTCATTACCAAGACTCCGGCGCTATTCTGGGTGCATGGCGGACTCAAGCAATACCCTGCGCACAGCGTAGTTCTCTACCAGCCGCAGCAGAAGGTCTATTACCAGGCCTGCACCGGCCAGTTCATCAATGACTGGATTCGTTTTGAATCAAGTGAGCCTTATATTACGGAATCACCGCTTCCCTTGGGCATTCCTTTTGCGCTTAGCGACCCTGACTATTGCCAAAAGCTGCTTGAGCTGCTGGCCAGCGAGCATCATATGGGCGGGGACTGTAAAGCCTCTTCCATCGATCTGCTCCTGCGCGCACTGTTCAACAAGCTGTGGGAATCCTATTTCCAGGACAATATTACCCCGCAATATTACAAGCTGCTGAAGCTGCGCACGTCTATTCAGACCAATCCCGGGGAGTACTGGACCGTAGCCAGGATGGCCGGTGTGCTGGAGATCAGTTCAGGCTATCTTCAGAATATCTACAAAAAAACCTTCGGACTCTCCTGTATGGAGGATGTCATTAACAGCCGCATCCGCATGGCCAAGGAATACCTCATCCACAGCACAGAGAGCATCGCTGATATCGCAGCACGGTGCGGCTATCCGAATGTGGAGCATTTCTGCCGGCAATTCAAGCAGGTGACCGGGTATACACCGAGAAATTACCAGCGGCAGGCCAAGGCCGGGGCTTCGCCGCCGTAACTCCAGAGCCTATCGGGGCTTCCGGCCGTTGGGCGGACCAGTCATAATACTTGCCGACAAACGGCCGCCAGCACTTGGCCAGCACCGGTGCGAACTCGTGATCTTGCAGCACACCTTGCCGGTTCATGTCAAAAACCCTCTCCGCCCGGAGAGGGTCTAATTGAAAGGATTGTTAATAGCTACTGATTAGAAGACGAGGCTTCATCACTCTTCACACAATCAATGGCGACTACTATCGCGATGATGATTGCCTCCAGCTCCTCATTCCATACTTGCACGCTGTAGCTGTCGCCCCAGGTGAACCACTTCTTGCTCACTTCCCCGACGACCGCCCCGCGCTGCAAGACCTGGAAATCCATATCCCACCAGTTCCCGTGCACCTCAATATCCGCCGAATCTATCGAATAACGCGCCTTGAAGAACGACAGCTCCTTCTTAATGGTGAGCACCTCACGGCCATCCGCTTCCACGAAGAACTTGGGCAGGAAGCTGAACACCTTCTTCGTAATCTGTGCTACTTCCCTTCCGCCTGCATTCATAATCGAGAACGTCTTCGGAATCCGCATGAAGCTGCCCTCCACGTAATACACATCCTGTTCCCGCTCATCCTTCACCGTGAACTTCTCGCCTATGCTGAATACCTTTTGCTTGATGTAGAGTTGTTTCATGGTGTGTCCTCCGCTATCGTAGTTTGGTAAACATGTTCCACATTCCCCAGACCGATACTCTATTCATTTTGGAGATCGCCTCCACAATCGGAATGTCCATGGGGCAAACTTCCTGGCAGGCAAGAGATTTGGAACAGCCATCATATACTCTTTGGGTATATTGTTTTTTATAGGCTTTGTCCTCACTTAATAAGGTCAGATTAGTCATCGACATCGCGGAGGACATTCCAGTAAATAACTCACCCAGGCTGTAATTGGGGCAGACCTCCAGACAACTGCCGCACATCAGACATTGGGACACTTCATATTGCAGCGTTAAATTGGCGGTTCTAACCTTTGCCGGTTCTTCCAGCCATAGCTTCATGTCCTTCATCACTTCGAACATTTGACTCCGGTCCACTGCCAAATCGCTTATGACCGGGAATTTACTTAGGGGATGAATCGTAATTTCATTGTTCTCTTGTACCAGATCATCGCAAAATAATTGGCAGGACAGTACCGGCTTCTCGTTCACCACCATTGCACACGCTCCGCACAGCCCCTGTTCACAGCTGCAGTCAAAGCGGATTGGCCGTTCTCCCTCGTCCTTTTCCAGCATTTCACTATTCAGATTGTTAATTAGAGTCCCAATGGATACATGTAATTCACCCGAGTATTCAAAGCTCTGCCAGTAGGCTTCCTTCGCCCCATTTTCCTGCCGCTTGATATTAATCCTGATACTCATAGTACTGCCTCTTTTCTTAATTAAACTCAATGCAGATACTATTATTCAGAAATACTGCATTCGTAGATTTCTTGAATTGTGTATCATTTTTTTCACTATAATCGATTCTCTGATGTGCCCCCCGGCTCTCTTTTCTGGCCAATGCCGACTCAACCATTCCCCTTGCCAATAAAATATTGGCTGATAATGTTTTGTATTCATAAAAATGATGATGATACCAGGACTCTGCGGTGTCGTTGTTCATTTCCTCCAGCCTTTTTTTGGCTTCCAGCAGCTGTCTCTCTTTTCTATATATACCCATGGCGCCATACATAAGCTCTGATAATTCTTGTTTGATCTGAACATAGCCTTTTATAGAAGTATTCGCCCTCTTTTCCCAATGCTGCAGCTCCTGATTTGCTGTCTCCAGCTGCTGTTCACCTATTTTTTCTGCGGCAGCTTTATCCATTGGGCCGACCAATAGAGAGCTTTCAGCTGCAACCCATCCTCCACAAATCGCGCCTAATAACGAATTTCCGCCCAGTCTGTTGGCCCCGTGATATTGAGCGGAGCATTCTCCTGCGGCAAAAAGTCTCGCTAGATTCGTGGTGTGATCCTTATCCGTCTTGATTCCCCCCATAAAGTAATGAATCCCTGGAGCCACTGGAATGGGTTCCTTATACGGGTTAACGTTTAAGAATTTCGAACAGATGCTGACAACTTCGTCTAACTGTACATCAATAATTTCCGGGGACAGATGAGAGACATCCAAATAAACCTCCTGGCTCCCGTTAATGCCCAGCTTCATCTCATTGCACACTTTATAGATACTCTGACTCACCACATCACGCGGCATTAATGCCCCATATCCCGGAAACCATTCCTCCATGAAGTACCAGGGCTGCCCCTCTCTGATGACGTACAATCTTCCTCCGACGCCACGTGCAGCCTCCGTAATCAGCATACGTTTGGAAGGGGTATGTACCGTCGTAGGATGATATTGAATCATCTCCAGATTCGAAAATTCGACCCCTTGTTCAAGCAGCATTCCCGCAGCATAGCCATCATTTAATCTGGAGCCGGTAGTTTTTCCGAAAACGCCATTCGGCCCTCCGACGGCCATAATCACAGCATCGGCAACCAGGCTTTGCAGTTCGTTCGTGTTTTCGTGCAACAGAACAGCACCCGCACATTCCTGACCCTCTATTAATAGGGAGTGGAATCTCCAACCCGTCAGCCGCTTGATTTGGCCAGCAGCTTCATATTTCCGGCATTTAGCTATGATAGCTGTGGCAATTTGTTTACCGGTACGCGCACCGGCGTAGGCAGTACGTTTCTTTTTTTGTCCGCCGAAATTCCGTAGATCCACTCTGCCCTTCTCATCCCGGGTGAAATTCACACCGATTTCTTCAAGCCAGCGGATGATCTCCGGAGCCCTCTGTACCAGATTAGCCACGGCTTCAGGATCATTAAGATCACTGCCTCCCCGCATAGTATCCGCAAAATGCTCATCTACCGAATCATTTTCTTGCTTGGTATTCAAAGCAGCATTAATTCCGCCCATGGCCATTACAGACTGTGCTCTCTCTGAATACGCCGGTGACACCAAGGTAACAGCTGCTCCTTCTTCCACAAGCTTCAGCGCTGCCGTCATTCCGGCCAGGCCACTGCCCATTACAAGTATATTCTTCATCCGAATGCTGACACTCCTCTCTCTCCCTCAGACAACAAGGTTCACCCGGCTGTCTATGCTGCCCAGAACATAATTTGGGAACCCATATACATCACCAGCACCAAGGCTAAGAAGACATAGGTCCCTCTGATGAAGAGCGGGTAATTTTCCCGTTTTTTAATGACTCCCATGGATATAAAGAGCTTGGGCACGCTGATGGCCATATGCAGACCTACAGTTAAGAGAAACAAAAACTCTGCTGAAACATAAATAATATTAAACACAGTCCCGTCTATCCTTTTACTTAATTCAATCACCAGGATATGCACCAATAAAAATATCCCTGTGAAAATACCTGTTGCGGACTGGATTACAGTGCCCATATTGAGCTGCGGATATTGCTTGGCCTGTTTATCCCTTTGGCGATTTTTCACCATCAGGAAGATAGCGGAAAGCATATGGACGGACATGACAATGGACAGAATGCCGCCGATGGTCATATGAATATATCCATACGGCATGATTCCTGCGTAATAGATACAGGCCACTATAAGATGTATCAAAAAAAACAAAGTGCTTAATGCTCCGGAAATCGCAACTATTTTCTTCATGCCAGGGACTCCTTACCAGATTTTATCCATTAACTTTCACTCTTAATGTAGGCTACAAGGTCATGAAGTGATATTTTTTCCATATGGATATGATCAGGTGTGCTTACGCAAACGGCAAGCCTGTAATTATCCTGTAGCAAGTAACGGTGAAAATAAACTGTATGGTCTTCTTGGGAGCAGAGCTGTACGGATTCTCCATTAATCATGAAATAAAATGAGTTCAGCGGCTTACTTAGCCCGACTCCCAAAAACTTAATATAACTTTCTTTTAACGTCCAGAAATCATACAGCGAATGAGCCTGCTCTCTTATTTCCCGAGAAATGATATCCTCATATTCTTTGACATGGAAGAAGCGTTTAGCAATATCCAGGTCAATGTCCCGAATTTCTTCAATATCTATTCCAATATCCTCAGTATCCAATCCGCAGACTACATACTTTCCAGAATGAGATATATTGTAAAATATCTCATTCTGATCCTTTACATAAGGTTTTCCGTATGAATTTTTGTCAAATTCAATGTCTTTCATCGTTACTCCAGTTTTCTTCGCGATCATGAATCTGGCCAGCACTTCCCCGTACAATGTTCTTTTTCGATCTGCCTCAAATCTGAATTTGTGTATAGCTTCCCTTTTGTCAGAAGCACATGTGCCCAGTAATGTCTGATAATCTTCAGCACTTATGGGGTCTTCGATATTCATATAATAGAGTTCTGCCATAGTTATATTCCTATCCTTGTCTAGTTGAATTAGTTGCCACTTAGGAAAGACTTCTGAATTTCTTTTCCCGCTTGCTGGTTATGATTACCGACACGGCTAGAATCACCGCTGCCATTCCGCCAAGTAAAAACGCGTTTCCAGCTATATCTCCCAAGGTTAATCCTTGCTGTAAATCCAGAATACTTCCCATTGCCCATCTTGCCGGTGAAATATAGGAAATGGCATTGATTAATTTAGGAAACAGCTCCACCTGAATAAAGCAGCCGCCCAGGATAACAATCAGCAGGTTCGCAAAATTGCAAATCATTGAAGCCGCATCCGCCTCTTCCGTAATGGAAACATAGAACGTCCCCAAGGAGACCGCCACCAACGCCGTCAGGAAGAGAATCAGAAACAGCACACCGGGCTCCACGCCAATGGAGGTATTCGTGAAATATTCCATGCTCAGGACTGCGGCCAGGATTTGAAAGGCGACGATGACCAGATTACAGAGTACATTGGACAGATAATACATCCATACTTTGGCCGGAGAGAGGAAGATCCTGGCGTAAATATTGCGCTCCCTATCCGTATTGATTACATTCGCTATAGCTGATGAATTGAAGAAAATGAACAGGATCAAAAAACCGACAAAGATATTGGAATTGTTGTATTCCGTATACAAATCGTTAAGAGAGTTTTTCTCCACAAACTCAGAGCTGGCGATATAATTGCCTACCGCATTCTCGAATACAGCAGCATCCCCCCCAGAAATCTTGCCCAAGTTACGTAAATTCAACAAATGATTCTTGAGGATGGCCTGTAGCAGGGTATAGACGTTCTGCTCTTCATTTCCTTTCACTACTAGCTTCTCGATCGAATTATTTAACAATCCATTCTGGAATCCGCTGCGGATGACCAAAGCCGCATTGATTTTATTACTTTGAAAATTAGCCTCCACTTCATTCTCATCCATATAGAAGACCTTAATGCCCTCAAGACCGCCGACAATTTGGGTTACGGCTTCCGAGGCCCGGCTATGATCCCCATCCGCAATGCCTACGTTAACAAAGGTTGTGGAATAGCTGACCAGCTTACTGGCAATAATCAGGACGATGATCGGAGTAATGGTCATTAACAGAAAAGAAATCGGTTTATGCATTATCGAAATTCTTAAGTTATTTTTTATTAATGCATAAAATGTTCTCATGCTCTTAATTCCTCCTTCTTTTCTTTAGCAACCACAATAAAGAGACAGATGAATATTAAAAGGAGAAATATGGCAGAGCTTACCCAGATAACTTGACTATCCTGCGCGTAGACACTTTTGAAAATGCCGACATTCACCCATCTTAACGGGGAGACCAGCAGGATCTTGCCGAAAACACCGCCCATATCATAAGGGAAGGGGGTATACGATCCCCCGAGAAAGGAGAAAATCGGCAGGATAATCACAGACAGAATCACATCCACTTTGCCGCGGGCTTTTAATAACTGGGCCAATAACATGCCGAGCGCCACATTGAATATGGCAAATAAAACGATATACAAGTACATGAGCACAGAATAATTGCCCCAGTTTACTCCCAAGTATGTGATAGAGAAGATAAAGGCTGGAATGAACACCGCTAAGGCAAAAATGGAATACGCAGCCAACGAAGCGAAATAATACTTTACCCTGCTAAGTCCTGTAAGTAAAATTCTCTCTTTGATTTTGGTTCTTTTATCCGTAAACAGATCCCCAATGGGAATCAGCATCATATACATCACCATAAGCGTTAATTCCACCACTCCATAATAATCATAGGAGCTCATGGCACTTTTGGAGGGAATCAGCTCTACAGGCACTTCATACGTGGCATTATCCGCGCCAATCAATTCAATCGCTTTTTCCCCGTCTATTTTATAGGCTTCCTTAACCGTCTGAATGCTGCTGGCCACGCTGCGGAATAAGGCTACCACTCTCGCTGTATTTAACGGCTCCGATTCATTTCCGTAGACCAGGATCTTCTCCTTATCCAGGTGCACGAATACTTTTTTGTTCACCCGCGCCTCTTTTTTTCCTTCTTTCTCTGAGTCGGTGTAGCCCATTTTGATCCCGTAATCTTTTTCGATGGATACAGAAGCTGTGGTTAAGGCATCAATAACCTCGGCTGCCATCCCTTCCGATTGATTGAGCAACGCAACGTCAACCTTGGTCAGATTTGATTTATCGGAGAAAGCACTCGTTAGAATCGAACCGATCAGAATCATTAAAAAAATAGGGAATATCATCAAGAATAATAACCACTTTGGATTTCTGATTTGATTTTTAATGATTTTCTTTATGATCTGAAACATATGATCTTCCTTTCCTCTAGACTCTATGGTCAGTCGCGTAATTTGCGCCCTGTCAATGTCAGGAATACGGTTTCCAACGTAACATCTGTGGTGCCGATACTTCTGATTTTCACATTTTTGCTGTTTACGTATGCAATAATTGCATTCAAATTATCATTTTCTTTTAACGACTCCACCTGGATCAGGTTGTCATTGATTTCCACATTAACCACGCCATCAATATGGGAGATCGCTTCCTTATCCAGTTCAAGAGCATCATCAACGGTTAACTGCAGAGATTTCTTATCACTGATCAGATCTGTTAATTCTTTCTTTGTACCCGAAGCAATGACCTGGCCTTTGTCAATAATGGCTATGCGATTACAGATCGCTTCAACTTCCTCCATATAATGTGTTGTGTAGACAATCGTCACGCCTTTCTCATTTAACCGCTGGACAGACTTCAGGATGTGGTTTCTGGACTGCGGATCAATCCCGACCGTTGGCTCATCCATAATAAGAATCTGCGGTTGATGGACCAAAGCAGTGGCAATATTCAATCGTCTTAACATCCCGCCGGAGAATGTCTTCGCTTTTTTACGTTTGACATCGGACAGGCCGGTGAATTCCAAGGCTTCATCAATTCCATTCTCCAATCCTTTCCCCTTCAGTCCATACAGTTCACCGAAGAACTTAACGTTCTCATACGCAGTGAAATTGTCATACAGGGCAATGTTTTGCGGGACAAAGCCAAGCTTTCTTTTCTCATCCTCCACCTTATTTCCGAATAGCCTGATGTTCCCCGATGTCGCATGCAGCAGGCCGCATACCAGATTAATCGTGGTACTCTTGCCGGCTCCATTCGGGCCTAACAGACCAAACACCTCTCCTTTTTCGATGGTCAGATTGAGTCCGTTTACTGCTGTATAGTCACCAAATTTTTTGACCAGGTTATCGATTTGAATTACATTCATCTTTCATCCTCCACTCTCTATGAGTTTGATCCGTAAGCTTATTCCCTATATCCATTAATTTATTGCGCAGATGGAACAGAAGCATATTGGGATTATCCATGAAATAAAAATGGTTCCCCTGGAAGAGGGTGAGTGCGTATTTTTGGGTGGTGTATTTCTTCCATCCCTCTAGTTCTTTCTTAGTAGCAATGCTATCGCGGTTCCCGCCATAGATATCAAATGACACCGGGACGGCTTGCGCATTCTCAGGATTATACGTTTCACACATTTTCATATCTTTTCTAAAGGTAGGCAGGATTAATTCCAGAAACTCTCTGTTTTCACTGAAAGCGTCCGGGATTCCGCCAAGACCGATGATAGTATCCATAAATTCAGCGTTTCTTTTCAGATATAATTTGTCATTTCCGTCTTCGGTCAGACTCTCCGTGAACTTGTTCATATAGTTGGGTGCTTTCATGCTTGATATAATTACATATTCCGGTAAGTTAAGCCCCTGTTTATATATTTTTTGCGTCAGCTCATAGGAGACCAGCCCTCCCATGCTATGACCGAACAACACGTAGGGCACATCAGTGTACTCTTTCATTTCCTGGAGCAATAGATCTGTAAGTATATCCACATTATCAATGGCCGGCTCCGTTATTCTGGCCCCTCTGCCCGGCAGCCTGACCAAGCAGGTCTCCACATCTCCCGGCATCTGTTCTTCCCAATGCAGGAAGGTTGACACATCCCCGCCCGCAGGAGGGAACAAAAACAAGCGTAATCTGATTTCGGACTTTTCCGCGTTTCTTTTGAAAAAAAACCATGGTTTAACCTCTTGTTTCATGTTACCCTCCACTATTCTCATTAAGCTGCAAAATTCAGATAGGTGTTAAGGGTATGGAATACCCCAAAGGTAATGGCGATCCCCACTCCCAAATGATCCCCCAGCCATTTCTCTGCTAAAGCGAAATACACGGACGGGAAGACGGACATCCCCATGAATACGAAAAAAGTCCCGCTGATCAAGGTATAGTCCATCCCGCCCGCAAAATAACGAATCCATAAAGCGTAATAGAGCAGTAAAAATACGGCCATTCCAAACACATACCTGCTTTGCAATGACGGGGAGCTTTTATTTACGCGGAAAATTAATACAAGCATAAGTAACACTTGGCTAACACGTTCAATATAACTAATGATTTCAACCCTGTTGGCGAAGACCGCCGCAGTTCCGGCAGTTCCGTTAATCGCAAATGCGTAAAATAGCAGATTAGGAAGCAATACCAACAAAAGAATAATAAGGCCCTTGAGAGAAAATCCGAGCCTGTTTTTAGTTACGACGGGTTGCATGCGTTTATGCCGCACTCTTTTTTTGCTCCAGCAAGGTAGTCATGCTTTTTTCGAACTGCGCTTGATTCTTTCTCATATCAAAGAACATCCAGATGTGATACACAGCCCCCATAATACCGCCGAGGAGAGCCGTAATCTGCATAACAGTCATCTGACCGCCATCGAAATAAATGATTGTGTCTGTCATGGCAAAAACCATGGTGATGATCAAATCCAGTCCGACGATAATGCCCAAGATGTTGAGCTTGGAGGAGAAAACCTGATTTCTTTTGGCCAACAGCGAAGTTACCAGATACCATAATCCAAAGCCGCCAAACATCCAGATAAAGTCAGGGTCGAGCGGGAAAGCTGCTACTTCCAAGGCTACCCGGTACATTTCATTGCCTGTGGAATACAAAGTCATAACCTTCATAATAAAAATTTCTCTCATCCACTCCAAGGACAGCAAGCCGGCGCCGCCATAACCAACAATGGTTACCCATTTGTAAAAGCCTTCCCATTCATAGCTTTTGGATCTCAATGTTGAAACTGCTGCCGATATCCAGTAGATGGACAAGAAACCGATCGCTACGAAGATATATCTCCATAAATGCGGAATAAACGGATGGGCGGCAATTTGCTCATAGAATTCTGTTCCTCTGTATTTCTCCGCCGGATCAATAGGCATCAGAATACCTATTCCCACATAGAGCAAGCCTATGAGGAGAGAGACCCACATCCCGCTAGTGTACAGGCTCATTTTTTTTGCTGTCATTACATCCAATCGTTCCTTCATCATTGTTCCTCCTATAAAATCATATAATGTTAACTTTTCAGATCATTCACTTGCCCTCAGGGTGTTAACTCAAAATACTTTGTCTTCACAAAGTAATCCAAATAACGGTTGAACACCTCCTCTCCTACCTCTGGGCAAGTGATGGTGGTTTCACTCAAGCCTTTGGTAACATTGGTAGTGTCATACGTAATTTCCACATCCCATTCACCCATATCTTCCGGAATGAACGGCAGCATAGCCTTGGTGGTATTCAGATTAGGATTCTCGGCAACTCTGTCCACCAATTCATCCTTCCACTGCTCATAGGGCATTTTTTCAACTTTGAACCCGTACGAATTCATCCAGGTATACACTTGGTTTAGTGTGTTCATTTTACTAGCGACAATATGGAAGTTTTTGTTGCTTGATCCCGCTTGGATGGACAATGCTACAATAGATTTGCTGACATAATCCACTGGAATAAATTCTATATTCACATTCTCCTCGAACAATACTCCTGCCTCTACACAGCTTTTGATCATAAGCCACATGATATCTCTGGTTTGACATGCCCCTGTGGTACTGGAGCCGGATATTCTGCCGACGCGGTAGATACTTAACGGAATGCCTCTCTCTTTGGCCAGAGCCATTATTCTCTCGCCAACCCACTTGCTTTGTTGATATCCCAGTACAAGCACCTCATGATCGGACGGAATGCTATCCTCGTATGCGATATATCCGTTTTCGTGTGAGAGCGTAGAGAATACATAGTGAGTTGACACGTAATGTACCTGCTTTAACTTATGAGTGGATGCCAGACGTAAAATCTCCTGAACTCCCTGTACGTTTACATCTTTAATCTTGTTATACGGCTCCAGGAAATTAGTGATAGCGCCCGCATGATAGATGGAATCGATTCGGACTGCCAATTCGTTGAAATCCTGCAGCTGTTGGCCGAGCAAAGGTCTGGCAAGATCGCCCGTGCAGACTTCTATTCTGCTTCTGTAAGCTTCGTCCCATAAATTGTACATTTCCATATTAGCCACAACTCTGTCGTAGCCGCTCTGCACACTGTCCGCACGGACCAGCAACACCATATGATAATCTGTCATAGCGATAAGCTCCTGCAGCAGAAATGCCCCCAGGAATCCCGTCACACCGGTCAAAAGGATGTTATGGATCCGGGTATGATCCCACGCTTGAAGTTCCTTTGCTCCGGTAATTCCCTCGTCCAGCCACACCTCATTTTTCAAAAATTCCCGGGTCTTATAGCGGAAATTACTTACGGCGGATTCATTGATATCCTGTTTATTTTGCTCGCTTTTGACCGCTTCAATATACATCGCCATTTGCTCAATGGACGAACTGTCGAAGAAAATCCGCACCGGCAGCATCATATCAAAGGCATTCTTGAACTTTACAATGAGCTGGGCCGCCATGATGGAGGTTCCGCCAAGTTCGAAAAAGTTATCCAAAACTCCTACTTTGTCAACGTTAAGAATATCTGCCCACAGGGCGGCAATTTTTTGCTCCGTTTCCGTTCTCGGCTGCAGATATTCAGCCTTAACGCCTGTTCTTGTTTTCATTTTCGAATCCGCAATCGCCCTCATTATTTCTTCAATAGACTTTGTATGACTAACCAGATCGTTAATTTGATCTTTTTCGGCTTCATCCAGCTTATTCCATCTGTTGAAAATGAACTGGTAGGGGTCAAAGCTGCGGTCTGCCTTGTGCGGTTTGTCTGGCATATCCGGTTCTTGGTCTGCTTTGTTAGGGTGGAGTGCTTCATTCGCATAATCCTCGAGCTTTTCACAAGAAATTGTCAGGGCTTCACCTGTGTGAACACGCTTCAAGTCGGTGCGGGTAATCCTGGCCAGAAATTGAGCCGCACTCTCATTCCTGCCGCTGGATTGATAGTGGAACACTATAGAGTCACACTGGTGTTCTCTAATTCTATTGGCTAATTCCTTCATTAAATGATATTCAACATTTTTACCGAGCACCCGGCAATTTAAGAGCAGAGCGTCAACCTTGAAGCTCTTCTTATCAACTGTCCCAATGATGGTACCGGCCATGCCGTAATCTCCAAATCTGTCTTGTACCTTTACGGAATAAATCAATTGATTATCCCCGTTAAGCGCTCCGATGATTTCCTCCTGTGTCCATAGTAATCCTGTCAGGTTGAAGTCTTTGGTATTATGGAGGATATGCTCGATCTGTTCGGCCTGCAGCTTATTGATTTCCCGTAGAGACACTTCCAGCTGGATGGATTGAAGGAATTCCTCCAGACTGTATTCCTCAGTGTTGTCTGCCAAGACATCTTCGCCATTGCTGTAACGGGAAGCTTCAGCGGATATATAATCCAGAATCCCCGAGGCCTCTACGCTCTGCATCCAAAGTGTAGAATCCTCCGGCAGCAGCAGCTGGCGTATTCCGTTTAGGTACAGCTCTTTCGTATCCAGTACAATGAATTGATCCAGTGAAACGCCATGTTCTCTATGTATTTGCAGGATTGCTTCTGTTATCGTTTCACACTCACAGCTCATATACTTACATTCTTGCTTAGTGAGGATGAGATCTTCCCTGTCCAATATGGCATTCAATTGTCCTGGAGCGGATCTTGAGCACAGCATGATTTCATTTCCCCAGCTTACAAGTTCCTGCAGATAGCGCTGAAATAAAAGGTAGGAATCATCCGTAACCACTCTTTGCTCATCCAATTGATGAAGAACTGCGTGTCCCTCTTGTTCCTCTTGCTCACACAATAGGACATCCGCATCAAAGACAAGGATATTGCGCTTATTGCTCAGATCCAGCTTGATGATTCGGCTAATCTGTCTTGCAGCCTCTTTGTAGATGCTATTCACATAAGGAGCTTTGGCAAAAGCATACATGCCCATGTGATAGCTCTGATCTGCGCCGTATCTGCGGATCAGTTCTTCCCCGTCTGCCAGGTATATGCCTTCAACGAATCTAAGCTTATCCATCATAAACTTTCGCAGCATCATGGACGTTTCCATTGCACCGCACATAATTTGCAGGTCACCGACCCCCAGAGGTCTGTTCTCATAGACAGGAGGGAGCATAAAAATCAGCTTGCAGCGGAGTGCCGCCTTGGCCTGCAGAACGGCTTCGATCAACATTGACAGATCAGCCTTGCATGAATTAAAGCTCTCTTTCCGATAGAAATCTTTCCGGCCTATAATATCTTCCAACCGGGTCCAGATGACTAAATAATCCGGTTTCTTCTGAAATAATAAGCTGTCCGGGTCCATGCACTGGGATATAATCTGATTATAAGGTCCGGTTTCAATTTTGGACTGAAGCCCGAGTTCCTTGATATCTTCTTCAAGATAGTCTTCCAGTAAATCAGCAGTGAAGCTGGACAATATATAAATATTGTGCGGCATGTCACTCACTCCATCCTCCTCCTTCACTCTCCACTTCCGGGCTCACACCTTACACATTGATCTCAAAATGTTCAAGCTTGCTCTTCAGCCGCGCCAAAAATTCGACCGCATAGAATCCGTTCACTACACGATGATCGTACGCCAGGCCAAGATTGATATAGCTTCTTTCTGCCACCGTCCCTTCCTTCAGGACCAATTCCTTCATTACCGCACCCACGGAGA
The DNA here is from genome assembly GCF_017874735.1 of Paenibacillus silagei. GTDB lineage: Bacteria > Bacillota > Bacilli > Paenibacillales > Paenibacillaceae > Paenibacillus_AQ > Paenibacillus_AQ silagei. Next base: position 82,671 of record NZ_JAGGLV010000023.1, on the reverse strand, counting down.
TCATCCCGGTCTGTCCCGGCAGAATGATGGGAATGACGCTGACAACATCGGCGCTTGTATTCAGACTAATCGTTATCGTTCCGTTCATCAGATCCGTTTCAGCAAAACTGCTTCTTAAGGCTTTATATTTATATTCCATCATTATTTCTGCAGTATGCTCAATCCTTCCAGCATGTTCAGCTTTAATTACCGGAATGTAGAGACCTGTCCCCACATCGATGGTCACACCGACATTGACTTCAGCAGCAGGAATAAATGTATCTTCATCCTTCAGCTTTCCGTACATTAACGGGAATTCATCCTTGATCGATACCAGCAGCACCGGTAATACTTCTCCAAACCCCACAATGACCTCAAGCTGCTCACCGATTTCCCGCATTCCGGTTAGAGCTTCATCACAATATACTTTCATTAATAAAAATGCGTTTGGAATATTCTTATGCGATTCGGCTACTGTTTTAGAGACCTGTTTTTGATTCTTACTCAAGAGAATCCGGGCCTCATCTCCATCGATTCTTTGCTTCAGCAGCTCTTCCAAGTCACTTAATTTAATCAATTTCTTATTTAAGGCTGACAGCTCCTGCTGCGAAAATTGGTGCAACGCGGCAAACGCTTCTGCCTGATTGGAAAGTTTGTAACTGGCCGTGCTTTCTGCTGTGGCACTGCCCACGGATAATTCCTTGTATGTATTCATCTCTTGGAGGGACTCAAAAACAAAGGCAATAACCTCGCCGGTTCTCACATCAGTTTGTTCTTTAGCCGCAGGATAAAAATAGCCGTCTGCTTCACATTCGATATCAATAGCTGCCTTGGAGGTCTCCAGGGTGGTAATTAGATCACCGGAATGAATGAATTCGCCCTCAGCGCAATAATAGTTCTGGATCAAGCAGCTGTTATCATTCGCATTTAACTGTGGAACAACAATTGGTCTCATACCCGCCTCCGTTATCCTTCTTTAGCGATTTTCATCAGCTTCAGTACACTTTCATAAATGTCCTGTTCCCCTACCAGTACCTGGCTTTCATAATACTTGGATGCGGGAATAATACTGTCAGAAGAACTTAAGAGCTCAATGGCTCCATCCTTCTGCTTATTGAGATATGGATATAATTTGACCGCTATTCCTTCGCCCCAGGTATGCCCGCTGGTCCCCTCTTCCACAATGAGAATCTTGCCGGCTGCAACCGCATCTTCAATAATGGCCTCGATTCCGCAGGGATACAGCTTGGAAGGTACCGCTACCTTAACTTCAATTTCATCCGCCATAATCAGCTTTTCAGCCACTTTCATGCACATGGAAGCCAAGCCTCCGGGGCAAAGAATAAGAACATCCGGTACACTGTTTTCTTCTATACTGGCGACTGCCCAGTTCTCATGGTCACCTTTAAAGGAATAGTTGAAAAGTTCATCGATTACGCCATTTTCATACCTGTACTGGGAATATATTATTTTTTCTTCAAAAAAAATACAAGGATTTTTCTCACTAAGCATCCGGTTAAACACATAATAATTATCATGGAAAGGAGACAGCTCATACACGCTTAGATTCGGGATGCCCATGAAGTATTTTTGCATGCTTTGGCTGTGTGTGGGTCCGTACCCCCTGTAACCGCCATTCGCACATCTGACAATCATGCTGAGATCCAGCTTGTCCCCGTACATGGTTACGGACTTGGACGCAAAATTGAGCAAAGGGTCAAATGACAATGTAGTGAAATCCGAAAACATCATATCCACGATCGGTTTGTGGCCCATGATTGCCATTCCGCTTGCCATGTTGACAAATCCCTCTTCACTTATCGGCGTGCCAATCACTCTGTCCGGAAAATCATCAGATAATCCCTTGTTGATTTTGAAGGCACCCCCATAAGGCTCACGTACATCTTCCCCGATTACAACGACTGCCTCGTCCTCACACATCAGTTGATGAATGGCATGTCTCAAATTCTCATTTATTTTTTCTTGTTTCATAGTCCGCCCATTCCGCTCCCTCTCTGTGTATGACAAGTTCCTGCAGCGTTTGCATTTGATTCCGGACACCTTCTTCAAGCTTTTCTACCCTTGCCTTATCGCTGGCTTTCATTTGGTTGTACCAGTAATTCTCCCGGACTCTTTCAAGCTCATCAGCACTTCTAGTATCATCGCCTTTACTGTGGGACGCGACCCGATCTGTTATAAATTCAATGACCAGGGGTTTGGATTCCTTGCGGACACGGTGTATAGCGTCACCAGTCTGTTCTCTTATTTCATTAACAGCTTTGCTCCGGATGCACAGATAATCAAGATCGAACCCACGTACCCGGCCTTCTATGCTTCCCGACATGCTGTAGCTTTGCTGGGTTGATATTGCTATTCCATTGTTCTCTACAACGATAACCATCGGGAGATTCCATATGCCGGCAAAGTTCAAGCTTTCGTACACGCAGCCCCTGCCAAAGGTTCCGTCTCCAATATAGACAAATACCAGATTATCCTGTTGCTTGTATTTATAACTCCAGGCGATGCCTGTGCCTACCGCTATGCCTTCGGCCTGAACCCCTGTAGATATAAAACGGTCTCTGCGGATATGCTGGCTTCCTCCGATTCCATTGCATACGGCGCCTTGTTTGCCCATGACCTCTGCCAGCAAGCCCTGGGCATCCCCATATCTGGCAATATAATGCCCATGCCCCCGGTGATTGCTGATCACAAAGTCTTCTTCTTCAATGAACGGATTCAACGCTACCGGGATATATTCTTGTCCCATGCAGGTATGAGTGGTCCCTGTGACATGTCCGCTTGAAAAAAGCCCGAGGACCGATAGCTCATATTGACGGATCAACAGCATTCTTTCCAGATCATGATCACTAGTGCTTCCCGCCAGAACCGCCTGCCCGGCAATGGCATTATTCAAAGATTTCATTGCTTACTCCTTTGCTCTTTAAGACCGTTATAAAGGCGGCAAGATTTTTCAGGCTTTTTACTTCCTTGAAGGAGAACTTCACCTTATAGGTATCTTCAATAGTTGTGATTAACTTGATATGCTTCAGGCTTGTCCATTCCGGAGCATTTTGCGGTGACAAGTCTTCGTGAATCGTTTCTTTGTCCGGTATGGCCAGAATATCCGCAACAATCTCTTTTAAAGTCATAACTTCAGCATCCTCTCATCATTCAGCCCGTTGACTGCAGTGCTGTATTGTAAATACTCATGACCAGTTCTGTGCCCATCGCCGTGTAATACTCTCTTAAATAAGGAACATGCCCTTCTTCATCACCAAGACCGTCGTTATACTCACTAAGCTTATATTTCACAGCGATTTCGTCTCCATGAAGTACAGATATATTCCCGTTTTTCGCACATTCCGCAGCTATTTTTTGCTCCGACTGTTGAATGAGCCGCTTTGTTTCATTCATCTGATTGACTTTATCCGATGCCGGACACAGATATAGGATGACCTTGGACTGATGCTTGTTCACAAAGCTACAGGCATATTGGATGAACCGGTTCGCATTGTCCGTCAGCACGGCTTCAAGCCTAGCATCCTTAGCATCCATGCCTTGAATCCAGTCCTCCAAACGGAGTAACAGGATGCCGATGCCCTGACTGCTTCTGCATAACAGTCCCGTATCATCAATCAATTGCTGGAACACCTGGCTATATGGTGCGAATTGCAGCTTATAGTCGATCCGGAGCTTATCCAGCCAGAATTCCATCGGCTCTCCTACCGGCCCGGATTCGAAGGAGGAGACGACCGTCATCACTACTTTCTTACGCGATAGAGAGGAGACGAATTCACCGATGGTCCGGTCAGGATTCTCAGTAATCAACTGGATTAATAGCTTGAAATCCTCAATCATCTGCAGAATGGTATCCTGGGCGAACAGATCCGTATTGTACTCGAACCCTGCAGATATTCCATTCTTCAGAATGGTTGCGTACAACGACAAATCGAATTGTGCCGTCTCTACCGATACTGGGAGTACTTCAACCTCAATTCCCGGAATACTAACACTCAGCATCGACTCCTCGGTCTGAACATACAGCACCTGGAACACTGGTGAATGCTGCATCTGACGTTCAATATCTAGGCCCGTTACCACTTGTTCAAACGGAATCTCCGCATGATTAAAGGCTTCCATGCAATGGTCTCTAACCTGGGTGAATAACTCTGCAAAGGTCATGCTGCTGGCTATTTCACTTTGGATCACTACCGTATTAATGAATAGGCCGATTAATTTCTCCAATTCAAGCTGGTTTCTGTTGGCAACCGGTGTTCCAATACAGAGCTTATTATCCAGACTGTAGCCATGCATCAGAAGGGTTAGCGCGGACATCATCATATGGTACATCGAGCCATTCATTTGCACACATCTGTCGCTCATTGCCTTCACTGCTTCTGTTTCAATGAAAAAGTATTCCGTCCTTCCCCGATAAGTCTGCGTGCTGCCCCTTCTATAATCGTAGGGTAAATGAATGGCCTTTGGTGCATCTTTAAGCTTGCCAATCCAATACTCCAGCTGATCATCCAGCTGGCCGCCTTCAATTCTTTTACGCTGCCATTCCGAATAATCGACATATTGTACCTGCAGCAATGAACGGGTAACTTGTCCGTGAAGCCTGTCCCGATAGGCACTGGCAATTTCATTCATGATTACACCAAAGGACCAGCCATCACAGATAATATGATGAAGGGAGAGGGTTAAGACGATTTCTTCTGCAGACAATATCAGCACATAGAACCGCCACAAAGGACCTACAGTCAAATCAAAAGGCCGTCTTGCAATTTCACTGTTAACCTCCCGGATCTTTGCGTCCCTCACCGCACCGTCGTATTCTTCCAAATGAATAATATCCAGCTTGAATCTTTCATACGGCTTGATAATCTGTGACGGGATATAATCTATCGTGTTGAACACTGTCCTAAGACTTTCATGCTTCTCAACGACTGCATTGAGCACATCTTCCAGAATATCAAGTCTTATATCGCCTTTGAGCCGATAGGACTGCGGGACATTAAATACGCCACCGTTCATGAACTGCTCCATAAACCATTGTCTTTGCTGTGAAAAGGACTGGCTGAACGCATTCGAGGTTCTGGCCACCCGCTCAATATCACTTTTCTTGCTGTCTCTGGACTTTGTAATTAGTCCTGCGAGCTGTTCCCTTGATAAGGATTTGATTTTATCCTTCTTAGTCTCCATATAAGTACTCCTTACCTATCTTTTCAAAAGCTCCTTAAGGCGCTTCCTCTTTACCTTCATGGCTTCCTTCTCTGTCTCCATCACTTCACTTGCAGAAGCGACTTCGGCATAGCTGCTCGTTGTCTCCTCCAGATATTCACATAGGCTGCGGATGGTTGGGTATTTGAACATATCCACCACTGTAATATTCGTATCAAAGCTCTCCTTGATCTTGTAATAGACCTGAACCACAAGCAGCGAATGGCCGCCAATATCAAAGAAATTATCATTGACGCCAATGTTCCGGGCATTCAGGACGGCTTCCCATATTCGCTTGACCTTGGCTTCGTTGTCATTCGCTGCTTCTACAAATTCATTCATTACGCTTCTTCTTAACCTTCCAGGCTCCGGAAGCATCTTCTTATTCAGCTTGCCATTTGGCAATAACGGCATCTCCGGCAAGACAATAAAGAACGATGGAATCATATAATCCTGCAACTGACTTCTGATATGTTCTCTGATGACAGGAATGTACTTGTGGTTATCTTTCCACTCCAGAGGATTGGTGAAGTATACACTTTGGTCCTCATTGAAGCGGATAAAATTCGGTACTTCATAATCATAGGCACAGGTGTCCGGTCCATATTTATTCTTATGGAACAAGATCAATTGATAATCTCCGCTCTCGCCATGACCATTCCACAAAGCGCGAAGCCGGTAATTTCCGCCATCCTGCACGAGCAAATCATATAAGCTTGGAGCATACAGTTGAAGCTCTCTAACGTCTTCTCTCAGCTCACGGACAGTTGCAGCTTGTATCGCATCGTCATTCAGCAGCGACTCAACCTTGTTCTCATGAACCAGCTTATCGAACTGGACATCATGGATTACAATAACGTCATCCTGCCGCCCGGTGAGTATATCCTGGAGCCCCTGCTCCGCTTGTATATTCCGCCAGCTGAACTGAACGATATTGTCCAGTTGCTCCGCTTCTTTCGTCCGAATCACTACCTGATAGCGGAATTTACTCATCTCATTCTCGAACTTTGTTACTTTAGGCAGAATGGAGACATGCTCTACCTGCTCCAGGGAGTCCTTAAGACTCAAGAAATATTTGGAGTCTACCAGCAGCTCATTCTCCGCTGTAATGGAATTCTTAATCCGGTCGTTTAATTCTTGCACGGTGGTATCCGCAGGAGCCTTATACCATTCCACCGAAGTATGATAGCTCTTCAGCAGCGGCAGGGAACGTACATCACCGATAAAAAGGGTCCCCTCTTTGTTCAGCATGCCTAAAAGAGTAGTAATCACCTCATTCAGGTACGCTCCGCTCGGGAAGTACTGAATGACAGAGTTGATAATAATGGTGTCGAACGTCTCATTCTGCAGCTCGCCAAGCTCATCAGCCGATTTCTGATATAGTCTGACATTCATGGAGCGGTCCAAATTCCGTTCGATATAATCGAGGCCTATCCTCGATAGATCAATACCCACGTACTCTTCGCATAACGGGGCGATTTTGAACAGAATCATCCCTGTACCGCAACCGACCTCCAGTACTCTCCGCGGCTTAAAGCTCTTAATCAGATCTACGGAATCGGTAAGCCACTCTTCCATTTCCGGGATCCCAAGCTTCTCCCCGGTGTAGCTGCTGTTCCAGCTGATTGTATTTAAGCTGAAATCTTGAATCGTTTCCTCTTTGTTGTACGCATTATCGAATATCGACTCCCACTGGGTGACCTGTTCCTTGCTCTCCTCCATGACATCCTGTTCTCTATAATTCACATCACGGACAATATAGGACACGATTCTTACATCATTTCCATCCTCTAGGTTTATAACTACGTTATCCTTAACGGAAGGATGGGACTGAATCACCTTTTCGATTTCCCCTAATTCAATGCGCAGTCCTCTTACTTTGACCTGATTGTCAGCGCGTCCAATGAAGCTGATGTTGCCGTCCGGCAGCAATTTGACAATGTCACCGGTCCGGTACATCCGTGCACCCACATATTTACTGAACGGATTCGGAATGAATTTCTCGGCTGTCAGGTCGTCCCGTTTGTAGTATCCTCTGGCCAGATTCACACCGGCAATGAATAGCTCTCCGCTCACATTGTAAGGAACGGGATGCATGTACTCGTCCAGTACATACAGCTGTACATTGGAAATGGGCTTGCCGATCGGCACAATCTCTTTATCCAGCTGCTCGCTGCAATCGTAGTAAGATACTTCAACGGAGGCTTCGGTAGGGCCATACAAGTTGTATAAACCTGCATCGAAGGTCTGGAAGAACTGTTCCTTTAACCGGTACGGCAATGCCTCCCCGCTGCAGAACACTTTTCTCAGGCTGCTTCCTGCCTGCTTGGCTCCGGGATGCTCCAGGAACAGCTTCAGGATCGAAGGAACAAAATGAGCGATGGTAATCTGTTCATCCCTGATCAGCTGAGCGAGATACTCCACGTCTTTATGCCCTTCCGGCTTCGCTATAACCAGACAGGCGCCTACCGTAAGCGCCCAAAAAATCTCGCTGCAGGATACATCAAAGCTGAAGGGCGTCTTCTGCACCTGCCGATCTCCCGGCTGCATCCCAAATTCTCTTTGACCCCATACAATACGGTTTCGGATGCCGCTGTGAATATTAATCGTTCCCTTAGGCTTTCCTGTCGAACCTGAGGTATAAATCATGTATGCCGCGTGGGTACCTTCAACCTGTACTCCCGGATTATCTGTACTCATCGGCAGGAACAGTTCCTTATCCCGCAAATCCACCTTCCGGATTCCCGCAAGCGCATCGGTCTCGTCCATGCAGTACAGCACCAGCTTAACCTCAGAATCCTGTAGCATATAATCTACCCGGTCCCGGGGGTATGTTGGATCAATAGGGATATAGGCCGCGCCTGCTTTTAGAATCCCATAGACAGCTACCATCATTTCAATGGACCGGTCTGCGTACACACCAACGAAATCCTCGGTCCCTATTCCCTGCGCAATCAGATAATGGGCGACTTGGTTCACCCGCATATTAAATTCCCGATACGTAAGCGTGTCTCCCTGGAATCTCAGCGCCGGTGCATCCGGTCTTAAGGCAGCCTGTTCTTCAAATAATTCATGGATAAATAATTCATTCTCAAATGTATAATCCGTCTTATTGTGCTCATAGAGGATTTCATTGATTTCTTCTTTATCCATGAAATTGAACTGCCTGATTTTTTGATAGGGATCTGCGCATAGGCTGTTGATAATGTTCTCCAGATGCCGCATCATCTTCCGTATGGTGCCTGTTTTATAAATATCCGTATTGTATTCACATAAGGTGTGAACTCCGTCTTCCAGCTCTCTCATGGAAATCCAGAAATCGAACATTGCTGATTTATTGTCTGTTTCCACTCTGGTAATCGCAAGATTCGGCAGCTTGAAATCTGGCAGTGCTTCATTTTGAAGGGAGAACATCACTTGGAACAACGGGTTTCTGCTTAAATCGCGTTCCAGCTCCAATTCGTCCACCAGCATCTCGAACGGCATATCCTGCGCATCATAGGACTCCAGTGCACTTGTCTTTACCCGTTCAATCAATTCCAAGAAGGAAATATCTCCTGACAAATCATTGCGTAGCACCAAGGTGTTCACAAAAAATCCGATCGTATTCTCTGTTTCCATCCGCGTACGGTTGGCAATCGGAGTTCCGATGGCGATATCCTCCTGTCCGGTATATCTTGCGAACAGGACATCGACCGCCGCCAGATAAATCATAAAGGGTGTAGCGCCCGTAGTTTCTGCCAGTTCATTCACCCGGTCCATCATGCTCTTGTTATATACGAAAAAGTCCTTTTTCCCATTAAATGTTTGTACTTTGGGTCTGTCGTAATCCGACGGTATATCCATGGTAGCAACATCCTTGAGTTTGTTCTTCCAATATACGAACTGGTCTTCTTTAACCATTCCGGTGAACCAGTCCCTCTGCCACTGGGTATAATCCGCATACTGCCATTCAATTTTGGGTAATTCGGCCGGCTTTTGATTCACTAAAGCATCATATAGCTCGACGAATTCATGTACAAAGACTCCCATAGACCAGCCGTCGGAAATAATATGATGCATGGTGAGGAAAATAACATGCTCATCTGCGGCGAATTTAAGCAGCTTACATCTGATTAATGGTCCGTTTTTGAAATCAAATTCCTGATGTACTTCTTCATCTGCCAGTTCGGTAATTACCTGTTCTCTTGCCTCTTCTTCCACATGCGTTAGATTCTGCAGAGGGATACAGACGGCATCCACATCATGCAGAACCTGCATAATTTGCCCTTCAATGTTGTCGAAGGTCGTTCTGAGTCCTTCATGGCGCTTGACGATTTCTGTAACAGCCTGCTGCAGGCAGGGGACATTTAGCTCGCCTTTAAGCCTGATGGTCTCCAGAATATTGTAAAACGCGCTTTCTTCATCATATTGTTTTAAGAACCAAAGTCTTTGCTGGGCATAAGAAGCCGGTATGCCCTGTTTCTTCTCTTCATCAGATAATTTTGGAAGGGGATTTTCCCCCTTGGAATCCGTAACCGGGCGAACTCTCTCTTCCACAAGCTTAGCCAGCGCTCCAACGGTCGGATGATAGAATAAGTCATTGATGGCAAATTCGATCCCGTATTCTTTTTTAATTCTGGAGACGACCTGGGTTGCCTTTAAGGAATGTCCTCCAAGCTCAAAGAAGTTATCATTCATCCCTATCTTCCCGGCGGATAATACTTCGGACCAAATGTTGCTTATGATTCTCTCAGCATCTGTAGACGCTTCTACATATGGCTCTGCTTGTTCCTCTTCGATCACTTCGCCATCCCTATTGACCGTGAGCATCTTCAGCGTGCTTACCGCGCCATAATCATCTAGGACCTTGGCGTTCTCAAGCTGGAGAAGAGCCTCTGTATCTTCCTGCCTGTAGACAGCAAGATATTCTTTGGCATACACTTTCTCATCGATTCTGTGGCTGATATGCACATTATTCTCGTCAATTCCTACATAGACCATGTCGTCACCTAGGTTCAGCAGGGCTTCAAAGAATAACAAGCCATCCTGCTCACTGATCACGTGCTGCCCGATGGATTCACTGAGGCTGTTAATGGATTGCAGGCTGCCCGCAGTCATTCCGATCTTATCCCACATCGTCCAGGAGATACATTTCACTGCATACCCTAACTGGCTGGCTGCATATTGGCAGAACATTTCCAGGAAGCTGTTTCCTGCCGCATAGGCACTGAAGGTCGCACTTCCGAGCAGCGAGGTCACCGAAGAGAAAGTGATCAGCATCGCAGCTTTTCTGCTCTTCAAGAGTTCAAACAGATTCAGCACACCATAGACCTTAGCATCGAATTCTTCGGCAAAAGTCTGCTGTCCGATTTCCGTAATCAGGTATGAATCCCGGTTATCAAAATGCCGTTGGTAGCTTGAATTCCCGGCAAGGTGTATAATTCCGTCTATCTGAATTCCCTTCGATTGCTCATAATCTTCAACCGCCTGAACGATGGAATCCAGCACACACACATCCGCCTGCCGGTAACTGATGGAAGTTCCTAGTGCAACTAATTGGTTGTAATGTTGAACTCTGCTATCATTATCCTCAAGAGTCCCCAGATCGCTTCTTCCCAGGATCAGAAGATTCGCTTGATAGTTTTCAATGAGCTGACTGCAGATTTTTGTGCCGATGCCCCCAAGGCCCCCGGTTACCACATAATTTCCGCCTTGTTTGATCCTTGTCTTGGGTTCTGCTTTCCGTAAAGGCACATTCCGGAGCTTCCAGGTTAATCTCCTGCCGTCACGGTAACTGATTTCCTTCACGGCAGTCTCTCCGTGCATAATCTCAGCGCGTAATAAGCGGGCATCCTGCTTGATATCCCTGCCTTCCAAATCGATCAGCAGCGATCGTAAACCCGTATTCTCCGTATCCAGAGTAGCCATGAAGCCGATTAATGCGGCATTATCATAACGGGTTTCCAGACCGCCTGCATCCTGGAACACATTGCTGCTACCCACATACAGGCTTGTAGAAGCGCATAGGTCATTGTCCGCCAATACCTGCAGTAAGTGGATTAGACTAAAGACACCGAGTTGGTTACTGCTTGAGATATCTGTATCTCCGCTAGCGTTGATTTGATAAGTGGGAAGATAGATCATATGATCGGCCTTCCACCCGATTTGCTTAAAATAGTCAAACAGCTCTTTGCAGCCCTCATAACGGGTATAATCACAGCCATAATGATTCCGGTCATATACCTGGAAGCAGTCCTCTTGCTTGACCGATATGACCCTGGTCTCATCCAGTCCCATACCTTCTATGAATTCACCCGCCAATCCGTGGCGGTCCTCAAACACCAGGATATTGACGCAGGGTACGGTGCCCTCTTCAAGCTTAAAGCTCAGCGGCTTCCATACTTTCTTGAATATCCATGGCTTTACGGTGTTCTTATTTCTGACGATTTCGAGTTTTTTCAGGACAGCATCGTATTTGCCGGCAAGCAGGGAATCTCTTAACAGAATCCGCTGAATTTTACCAATTCCTGTCTTTGGAATCTCTTTTTTAGCCAGAGGAATGATGTATTCAATAACAAGCCCGATTTTTGAAGTGATGACCTTTTGCATCTCTTTGATGATTCCTTTGAGCTTCACGGCATCCATAGATACCGGATGGAAGAATATCGCTAATACTTCCTCTTGTGAACTGCTTGCTTTGACTGATACCGCAGCCGTATAGGATACTTCAACCCCGTCAATCTCCTCAAGGATGGCCTCAATTTCCGAATTATTATAATTGACACCATTGATGATAATGATGTCTTTGGCCCTGCCTGTAATGGTAAGTCCCCGGTCGGTTATAATCCCCAGATCCCCCGTATCGAACCAGCCGTCTGACGTAAATGCTTCGGCGTTTGCTTTGGGGTTATTGTAATATCCCGGTGTAACACACACCCCGGCCATCTGAAAGCGTCCCTCTGTATAAAGAGGCACTAATTCATTCTGAGCATCGACAATACGGATGCTGTTCCCTGGAAGAGGTCTGCCTACACTTACACTGCTATCCTCCTTCTTCACTACATCATGACCGAAATCCGTGGAATATATGGAACCCGAACAAGTCTCGGACATCCCGAAGCACGGCATCATTGCCGACTTATCCAGATGATATGGCTTAAGGATTTCATTAAACTTCAGTGCGGTCCGCGCCACCACCACTTCTCCGCCGTTGGTTATAAATCGCAGGGCAGACAGGTCAATATTCAGTTCTTTGATTCCACCCTCAAGGCTGTTAATCAAATTAAAGGCGAAGTTGGGTGCCCAGGTATTCGTAGCTCTGAAATCACTCATCAGCGTAAGCCAACGGAGCGGAGCTTCCAGAATATAATTAACAGGTGCCAGAATCTCCTGGCAATGCAGATAGATGTCTCTTACATTACACATTACAATTCCGCCCACATGGTCCATAGGCATCCAGTTAAAGGTCACTTCTTCTGGACCAAACCCGTTATTTTGGCAGGCGGCGATCGTGCGTCTCAGAATATTTCTGTGGGTCTGCATAACTCCTTTCGGCATTCCTGTGCTTCCCGAGGTAAGCAGCAGCAGCGCTACATCATCCGGCTTCACCTCGTAGGTGATTTCTAGTTCCCGGCTGTTCATCAATTGTTCAGCGGAATAGACGGTGAACTCTTCTTCGCCGCCAAGAACTCCGGGAACACTGCGAATACTTTCAGCCAGAGCTTCATCCGTCACAATCACAGGCTGTTCAAGCATTTTCCAAGCATTCAACAGTTTGCGGATCACTGCATTATCTTCTTTATAAGAAGCAGCTACCGTAGCCGGAATTCCGATAAAGCCGCCTAACATACAAGCCCAGAAGGTATTTACATAATTCCGGTTGTTATCCATCTGATAGATGACCTTGTCCCCAGGCTGCAATCCTCTTTCGATAAGACCGCAGCAGATAGCCTTGGCTTCACTGTAGACCTGCTTATAGTTAGCAAACTCAATGCTGCCATCATAATTAACGAACCGGATGCCATAATCCTCAGGAGCTTGATCGGCAGCCCGTTTGATGTAATAACCCAGATCAAAGACGGTATTCTCAGGAATGATCACTTCTTCTCCAACAATGAGTGATAGCTGTGTGTCAGCGCCGCTCTCTTCCTTGCAGGCTTCAACCACTTCAACGTTATCCGTTTTGCCGGAGCTCTTCTTCTTAATAAAAGAAAAATGCTCGGCCAAATCGGAGATATGCACGTTATCCCGGCTGATTCTTAGAGCCTTGCGCACGAACTTCACAGGAGAATCACTCATAGCGCTCTGCTCATCCGGGATCACTAAGTTGCTCCAGCGCTGAATGAGGTTGTCATTAATAATTTCCAGTTCGAGCAGATCATTGATTTTGACAACGCCATCTCTGTAATAAGGAATGTTTGACACAGGAACGAACTCTGTTGCTGCCAGACAATCCTTCTTATTTAAGTCAAGCAAGATGCACAATCTGTCGGCGATTGCACTTCTTATGGCTCCGGTTCGCTCTTCATCGAATGCCGCTTGTTCCACTACAGCATCCGTCACCGGCTCCACATAATAGACAACAAGCTTGGATTCACCCTTCCTGTTATAACGGTGAAGCATCTTCACGTCTTCTACTAATGATTCCGCTCTTAGGGCACGCTCCAGCACAGGCAAATCACGTTTGATTCCGCCAATTACCATGCTGGTGCTTAAGGTCTCATTAATCATTAACGTTCCATCTGCATAATAACGGCCCATATACCCGGAAGCGGTCTGATCCGGCGTCCATACACTGCCCTCGAATCCATCCGGAAGCGGGTGACCATATGTATCAACAATCAGAACGCGCGGTATAGCGGAAGCTGATATCTGAGGGATAGGCTGGTTATGCAAGTTCACAACGGCGGATACTGCCTTCCCTGCTTTGAAATCTGTATTCTGCTCAGATGGAAGCAGTTGAATCGTGCGGATAGCTTCATTTATTTTAAGGACCATTTCATCCAAAATCGTTATGAAGCTCCGTTGAAATTCTTCAATGATCCTGTCGCTGAAATAAGCGGAATTATAGATCGTCTCCACAAGGATTCCGTGATCCGGCTTAACCACCCAGGCCAGCGGATAATTGATTTCTTCTCTTAATTGCAGCTCTGTTATTGAGAACTCTGTGATATCCTTATAAGCCTGAGCGTTGGCATAATTCTCATATACAAAAATACTCTGGAATAACTGAGGCAGATTATGGGCGCTGCTGATCTCAGCCAACGACATATATTCATGGGGACTGCGGCTGATTTGATCCTGTGTGAGGTTCTCCAGACACTCCAGCAAGGTAAGGTTACCATCCAACTGAACACGAACCGGAATGGTATTGATAAAGATGCCTACGGTTTGATCGATACCTTTTAATTCCGCAGGTCTTCCCGACACAGTCGTCCCATAGACGACATCTTCTTTTCCACTGTATTTACTCAACAGGATGGCAAAGGCAAGATTATACAGTTGATAGGCGCTGAACCCGTTATTTTTAGATATCTGCTCGATAGAATGATGTATATCCTCTGAAAGCCGTAAGGAGAGTTTACGGGTCTCCCCCTTCTGCTCTTCCACTACAGACTCAGTATACAGAGGCAAAGCTTCCTCGAAGCCCTTAAGCTTGTCTTTCCAGTACTGTCTGGAGACCTCGGCATCCTGTTTATGCAACCAATGGATATAGTCCTTAAATGATGCGGATTTTTTCTTCGCCGGCGCTTCCCCTGTCATGAACGCTTTATAATTCCCGAACATTTCCTCCAGTACCAGAGGCAGTGACCAGCCATCCATGATGATGTGGTGAAAGCTCCAGACAAAATAATAGCTGTCTTCAGTAATCTGAATTAGAGCAAACCTCATCAGCGGAGCCTTGTCCAGTTCAAAACCCATCATTCGATCATTTTCAAGAAACGTGCTATAATCATGCCCGATTTCTTCAAGCGGCAGATTGCTCCAGTCATACTGAATGTAGCTGCATTCGCATTGCTTCAGAACTACCTGAACAGGTTTTTTCACACCTTCCCAGACAAAGGCGGTTCTTAGAGCGGAATGATCGTTAATGACCTTCTGCCAGGAATCCCAAAAATATTCGAAATTAATCTGCCCGTGTAATTTGCACGAGAATTGCTCCAAATACATGCTGCTGCTTTCACTTTTCAAGCTGTGGAACAGCATGCCTTCCTGCATGGTGGATAATCCATAGATATCTGCAACGTTCCTCTTGTTCATGTATTCTCCTCTTTCTTGTCCCTGAGTGACCTTAATTGAACTTTGCCAAGATGAAATCTAAATCTTCCATATCCACATCGTCAAAATCTGCAGCGGAAACTCCATCATCCTCAGATTCAATACAGTAGCTGATCATCCCCCTAAGCGTATCCGTGAAAGCATTGGCCTGCTGCACGATGTTCTCCCCGGAATGGATATTCGGGTTATATCCCCACTCGAAGGTTAAGCGCTCTTGCTGGATATACCCGTTGACTTCAAGCAGACTGACTCTTGTATTCTTCAATCCCCTGGTATACAGCGGTTCTCCGGTAATCAGCCGGAAATGTGCATGCTCGGAGGTTTTGTTATCCAAATGCCCCATGTAATTAAAAACAATATCCATAGCTTCACGGGGGTAATCACTAAGCAAGAACTCGAACTTACGCTTCTGCACGGCAGCTAATCTGTCTTTCACTTTTTTTAACGTAGCTCCAGTAGTTGAAATATCACTTGCGGAAAAGTAGAAAGGATACAGGTTGGTAAACCAGCCTACCGTTCTTGACAGATCCACCTGATCCGCAAGCGTATCTCTTCCGTGACTTTCCAGATATAAGGTATGGTCTGCCCCATCCCATTCATGCAGCATCGTTTCCAGGGCGGCAATCATGACCTCAATCGGCTGAATGCTGTAATGCTTAGGCACTTCAATCATTAGCTTGGCGGTATCTTCTTCCGATAAGGAGAACAGGCAGTGCTCTGCTTCTCCTTCAAGATTGTCTATGCTGGACCAGCCTCTTTTGGTTTTTCTTGAATGAGCCGCAATTTCTTTGGTCCATTCCTTTTTTTTGCTCACTGCTTCATGGCTGCCGGCGTATGCTTCTGCTGCGTTGCTCCAGCTTATGAAGGATGAGGTTTTCTGCGGAAGCCTGACTTCCCGCTTGTCTATTAAGGCTTGATAGCCATTCAATACATCCTCAGCGATGAACCTGAAGGACACCGCGTCGCATACCAGATGATGTGCTGTCAATACCAGTCTGCTGCTTGACCATGTATCGGACACAATTAGCAGACCTTTAAATACTTCTCCCGCTTGCAAATTAAGAGATTGCTGAAAAGCCGTCAATTCCTGCTGCATCCGCTGTTCATAGTCATCACAAGCTGGAATCTCTACTGTCTTCAGGCGTTCGCTGTAGGCAAACGGCAGAATATCCGCATACCTTGGAGCCTTTCCGGGAAGTACACGGGTTCTTAACAAATCATGCTGCCGGCACACTTCATTGAGTGCTTCATTCAATCGCCCAGCATCTACAGTCTGCTTCAATTCAAAGCTTACAGACTGATTCCAATGGTTATTTTCCGGGAAATTATTGGTGAAGAACCACTGCTGGATAGGTGTCAACAGGTAAGTACCTGTAACCTCTCCCTGATCACAGCAGATGTGTTCAACTGCCGCAGCCTTTAAGGCCATTTGTTCAATACATTTATCATCGTAAAAAGACTTTAATTCGAGCTTAATTCCTGCCTCTGCCGCCTTAGCAATAACCTGCATGCTGATAATGGAGTCTCCGCCAATTTCGAAGAAATGATCATGGATACTAACCCGCTCAACTCCTAAGAGCTCACACCAGATTCGTTCCAGCGTTCTTTCAATCTCTGTGGTCGGTTCAGCAAAATCGTTCTCCGCTTCCATAGGCTGGCCTAAGGACGCTAATCTGCTGTTATCCGGCTTACCATTCATATTTAGCGGAATGGCCTCAAGCGTATAAAATGCTGATGGGATCATATACGAAGGTAATCCATCGTTCAAAAAGCTTCTGATTTCTGTCAGAGTCACTGCTTCATCCACAACTAAATAAGCTGCCAGATAAAGATTGCTCTTGTGGTCAATCTCCGGGATAACAACCGCCTCAATCACTCTGTTATGAGAAGAGAGCTTATTCTCAATCTCTCCGATTTCGATCCGGTGTCCCCTGATCTTGACCTGATGATCTATTCTTCCGGTAAAAACAATATTTCCGTCGTCCAGCCAGCTTGCGTAATCCCCCGTCCGGTACAATTTACCGGGACCATAGGGATTATCTATGAATTTCTCCGCTGTCAGTTCCGGCCTGTTCAGATACCCCCGGGCAATGCCTACTCCTGCTATACATAATTCTCCAATAATTCCTTTTCCACATAAGGAAGTATAATTCATAATATAGATTTGCATATTGGAAATTGGCTTGCCGATCGGAATTCTATTCGGGATTTGAACAGTCCTTTCGTATTGCCAGTCCGACGCACAGACCGTAGTCTCGGTAGGTCCATACGCATTGAAATATTCAATCGGCTCTGGCAAATTCTCCACCAGATTGACGCTTGCTGCTGATCCCGCTGTGATCAACAGACGGATTCCGACGGGTCTATCCGCTATTACATTCCAGTATGGCGGCGGCAAGGTGGCGACGGTTACGTTATGCCTTTTCAGCTCCAGTTCCAGCAGATTCACATCCAGCGCTACTTCTTTGGTAATGATGCATAGTCTTGCACCGGTGAGAATTCCCATAATCATTTCCCAGACAGAGGCATCAAAAACAAGATTGGCAAATTGCAGGATCGTATCATCCGTGGTCACTTTGTATTTATCCCAAAAATAATCTCTCAAGTTAACAATACCGCTGTGTTCCACCATAACGCCTTTGGGCTGACCTGTAGTTCCCGAGGTATAGATTACATAAGCAAGATTATCCGGATTACTGTGGTCCGTAAGATTGTCCGTGGACTCGGCATCGATATGCTTGTCACCCATTGAAATCTGCTCAATGCCTGCATAATCCTGATGGATGCCGGAAGTTATCATATACCGGACTTTGCTGTCTTCCAGAATATACTCCATCCGCTCCCGGGGATAAGCCGAATCTACCGGCATATAAGCTCCGCCAGCCTTGGTTACCCCCAGTATGGCAATGATGGCCTCAATGGATTTATCCAGCATAATGGCAACCAGACTCTCGCAGCCCACACCGTATTTTCGCAGACGATGTGCCAGTTGATTGCTGCGGTTATTCAGTTCTCTGTAGGTAATCCTCTCATTGCCGCATACTACGGCTACTGCCTCTTCCCGGAGCGCCGCCTGGGTCTCGAATAACTGCTTGATGGTCTGTGGCTTATAGTCCGTAATCTTTTCGTTAAAAGAGTAGAGTATCTCATCCTTTTCTTCTTCCGGGATCATTTCAATATTTTTTATAGGCTGATTGTCATATTCAGCAATGAATTGCAGAATATTCAGATAATAATCCTTAATCTTTTCAATCCGCTCCCGGGAGAATTTATCCGATTTATACTCAAACCAGGCGCTTAACCCATCCTTTTCATCATTGACTTCCAGCGCCAGATCAACCTTGGCCGTTTTTAAATCCAGTTCTTCGAACTCTATGTAGAAATCCTTTGTTGTAATATCCTTTAACGCATTGGTCTCATAACTGAACACCACCTGATAGATCGGGGTGGACAGCAAATCTCTTTCTACCTTCAAGTCCTCTACTATAAAATCAAACGGCAAATCCTGATGCTTCAAGGCCTGCATCACCTGGGCATTCTCCGCCTGGATATAATCGAATAATTGTTGCTCTTCACCAATATTACTGCGGATCGGCAGCATGTTCAGGAAGCACCCGATGATGCTCTGGCATTCCTCTTCATTTCTGCCGGTAACCGGGACCCCGACAATAATATCGTTTTGGTGTACATACTTATGCAGCATGATTTTGAGTGCGCTCATTAACAATACAAACAGTGTAACCCCGTGTTTTTTTGCAGCAGCTTCCAGTTTTACTTTCATCTCCTTGCGGATTGAAAAAGCTACCCGTTCGCCATGATAGGTAAGCCCATGACCGGCCGTGTAATCCGTTGGAAGCATACAGCTCATGCTGCTGCCCGACAATTGTTCCCTCCAGAACTTAAGCTGATGATCGAACTCGCCTTTGGCAATCCGGTCATTCATGTGAATGACATAATCGTAGTATTGCACAGCGGGTTCGTGTACAGGTTCCATACTTGCGCCTTCATAGGCTTCATACTGTTGAAGCAATTCTCTAATAAAAATGCCGCTTGAATAACCGTCCGATACAATATGATGCCAAACAATTTGTCCAATCCATTCGGTCTCACTCAGCTTGTAACAGATCAGGCGAATAAGCTTGCCCTCAGCTAACCGGAACGGCTGTATTCCTTCCGTGTACATCCTTTGCCTGATACCGTCAGGCGATGTTTCCATCCCTGCCTGGGAGCAATCATACATTCTGAAGGCCGGCTCTTCGGTATCTTCGCTGAGCTCAACCTCAAGCTGTCCTTGTCCTCCCTTGAATTTGGAACGCAGCACCTCCTGCTGCTTAACCACCGTTCTGAAGGCCTTGTGCAAAAGCTCCACTTGAAGTTTTCCATGGAATTTCACATAACCCGAAACATTATACGTAATCGATTCATTGAAGAGCTGTTCGACATACCAAATTTTCTTTTGCATATAGTTGGAAGGCAACACTGTCAACTCCGGTGCTCTCTTGCTGACCCTATGCAGCCCTTTGTCTTGCAGGATGATCTGTCTTTTCTTTTTTCTTTGTTCCTCCAAGAGACTCTCCAGCAGCAGTCTCTTGGCGTCCGATAAGGCATTGACTCTGTTTTTCACGCTTCCGCTTTCGTTGTTCTGCATCTCTCCACACCTCTAACTGTCCATATTTAGACTGCATCCAAATCGAGGCTTTCTGACAACTCTTCCAATACAAGGTCAGCTACATTCTTGACAGTCGGTGCTTCGATAAACAGTTTCAACTGCAATTCAATCCCATAGAGTTCCTTAATTCTCAGGACGACTTGTGTGATCATCAGAGAATGTCCGCCAAGCTCAAAGAAGTTATCGTTGATTCCAATCGGCGTGATCCCCATAATATCCTGGAGGATTTCCACTATACTCTCTTCAATCGCATTGTCAGGCTGTTCATATTCCACCGATATATCCGGCCGGTTATACTCTATCGTGTCCGCTTCTACAGCACTGTCTGCTGAGAGCTCCCTATCCCAGCCGTTGCTTCCAGCCGCTTCATAAGCCTTCTGCTTGCCAGCTTCAATCCAATGTCTCTTCCTTTCAAAAGGATACGTCGGCAAAGGGGTTCTGAATAAGATTTCATCTTCGTAATATTTTGCAAAATCAATGGTTAGTCCGCTGATCCAGGCCTTCTTTACGAACTCCGCCAGAAATTTATTATCATTCATCGTATTTTTAACGCCGCGGACCGTTTGGAACAATAGGCACTCTGCGTAGTCTTTCAAATTATCCTGCATAAAGACAGAGAGCGTTTTTCCCGGACCCACTTCGATGAAGTATTTATAATTTTTCTGTGCCAAATGAAGTGCAGCATCTTTAAATCTGACGGTGCCCAGCATATGCTGTATCCAATAGTCAGCACTCATCGCCTCTTCCGGCTTCAGCCACTCTCCCGTGACATTGGACATGATCGGGATCATCGGCTTGTTGAACGTCACCGTCTGGAGCACCTTCAGCATGTCCTCCACTGCACCCTGCATCATATAGGAATGAAAAGCATGGGAGGTGTGAAGAATTCTGTACTCCCGATGCTCTGTAATCTGTTCGACCACTTCCTGCAGCGCTGCGCTATCCCCGGCCAATACCACCCGGTTCTCGGAATTAATCAAGGCCAGTGAGACCTTCCCGTTAATATAGGCCTGCGCTTCCTGCTCGTTCATGTTCACATACAGCATTTCGCCCGCCGGCAGACTTTGGATGATCCGGCCCCGCATGACCATTAATCTAAGACCATCCTCGAGTGAGAATACCCCGGCCAGACAAGCGGCTACGTACTCTCCAACACTATGCCCCAGCAGAGCTTTGGGAGTAATTCCCCAATGCATCAAAGTCTTGGCCAAGCAGTACTCAACGGCAAATAGAGCAACCTGTGTATTCCGGGTTTCTGTGAGTGTCTCCTCACCCTTAGCATCCGCTTGATCTGCAAAGATAAGCTGTCTTAAATCATAGTTCAACTGCTTCTGAAGGATTTCGAAGCACTTATCCAGCTCATGCCGGAATACAGGCTTCGTATCGTACAGTTGTTTTGTCATATTCACATACTGCACGCCTTGTCCCGGGAACAGGAACACAATTTCCTTTTCGTTCTCATTTGGAGATTTCACGGCAGGAAGGCTGCCGCCCAATTTATGAATCAGATCTTCTCTGCTGTTACAGACCAGACCGCCTCGATAGGGCAGTCTCTTTCTTCCGATATTCATCGTATACAGGATATTCCGGTAATCAATGTCTTCATTATTTTGCACAAAATCCAGCAATTGTCCGGCCACCTCTTCATAGGCGGTCTTTGTCTTTGCGGATAGCAGCAGCAATTGGAATTCCTCATTACTCTCGACTTTGCGGGTGTCGATCGCTTCTTCCAGGACTACATGAACATTGGTCCCTCCAATGCCAAACGAGCTGACGCCTGCTCTTCTTACCCCGCAATCCGGGTTCCAGTCTCTGAGACGGGTATTGACATAGAAAGGCGAGTTCTGCAAATCAATGTTAGAATTCGTTTCTTTATAGTTGATGCAGGGTACAAGCTTCTGCTTCTGGAGCATCAGACTGGTTTTAATTAACCCGGCCGTACCTGCTGCAGAATCCAGATGTCCGATATTGGCCTTAACTGCACCCAGGGCGCAGAAATTCAGCTTGTCCGTGGCTTCCGAGAAGGCTTCTGTAAGTGCTTGTACCTCTATGGGGTCCCCCATGGGAGTCGCTGTTCCATGAGTCTCAATATAAGTAATCGTTTCTTCATCTATCTCGCTTAGGATCTGGGCGCTCTTAATCGCATTGCGTTCGCCTTCAATGCTTGGTGCCGAATAACCCACCTTTGCCGAACCGTCATTATTAAAGGCGGCTCCCTTAATGACAGCGATGATATGATCGCGGTCGTTCACAGCATCTTCCAATCTTTTCAGCAGCACGGTTCCTACTCCGCTGCCGCTTAATGAACCGCTGCAATCTTTATCAAACGGCCGGCAATGTCCGTCCTCCGCGAGAACCTCTCCTTTGATGTAGAGATAACCGCTATCCTGAGGAAGCGACAGGGAGCTCCCTCCGGCAATGGCCATATCGCATTGATAATTCAGCAGAGCCTGACAGCCCAGAACTACGGCGGTCAGGGAAGTGGAACATGCAGTCTGCACGTTCACGCTCGGTCCCTTCAGATTCAGCTTGTAGGAAATCATGGTCGAAGCATAATGAACATCGTTCCCAATCCATATTTGTCTGATCTCCGGAGTGGAATCCAGATCCATACTGGACATAATATTCTTCAATAAATACTTGCTGGTTCCCGTTCCGACGAATACGCCAACCTTCCCTGCATACTGGTCCGATTGGTATCCGGCACTTTCCATCAGCCGCCAAGAGCTCTCGAGGAGAATTCTTTGCTGCGGGTCCATCAGAGCCGCTTCCCTGGGTGTGAATCCAAAGAACGCCGCATCAAATTGCTCAATATCATTGATTTTGAAGCCGCACTTCCTGTACTCCGGATTGCTGAGCAGTTCTTCCGGTACCCCTGCTGCCCGAAGCTCCTCATCGGTGAAGAAGGTAAGCGACTCCGTCCCATTGCACAGATTCTCCCAATACTGCATTACGTTATCTGCTCCCGGAACCTGGCAGTCCATTCCGATAATGGCAATATCGAGGTCTCTAAGATCATCATTCTGAGCGGATATTTCCATGCTTCTGTATCCTCCTTTCCGTTTTTATTTAGATAATAGAAGTGCAGCCTCTTCTTCTGTCAGATTCTCTAACTGGTCCAATAATGCTTCGAGGTCTGCTTCGGATTCGTCTTCAATAATTAAGTCGTTAATGTCATTGAAGTGTTTTCCGGCCAAGTCAGCAATGCTGATTCCGCCCAGAAGGTCAACAATGGAAATGTTAATACTGCATTTCTTATTTATTTTATTTCTGATCTCTGCAGCGATAATGGAGTCCACTCCAACCGAACTGATCGGCTCATCAAGCACAAGTGCTTCCTTCTTGGCATGAATGGTCTCTGCGATGATCTCAGCGAAGAAATCCATGATAACTGCACTTTTTTCTTCTATGCCGGAGGCTTTGGCCAGAATGCTGAATAAGTCCGTCTCCTGCGCGTCCCCTGCGGTATCTTCGCTTTGCTCGGCTAGGTGATTGTACAATGCCGGCTTGCCCGGATAATTATTAAGCGCAAGCGGCCAGTCCGCTTCACCGATTACCGCATGGCATAGCTGTTGTCCGAACACTCTTTCCAGAGCCTGCATGCCATTCACTGCGTAGATCGGGTTCATGCCTCTTTGATATTTATAATGATCAATCAAATTCTTTTCTTTAACCATCCCCACACCCCATGGTCCCCAGCCCAGACTCAAAGCGGATTTGCCTTTACTGCGGCGGTAGCAGGCCAGTGAATCCATAAAGGAATTCGCTGCGGCATAATTCACTTGTCCAACCGCCGTTACAACCGAGCCGGTGGATGAATACATGATGAAAAAGTCCAGTTCAACCTCTTCAAGATATTTATGCAATAACCAGGCGCCTTTAACTTTGGTGTCATAGACCTCATCGAACTCATGTTGCTCCATCTGCATCATTAATTTGTCTTTGACTACACCGGCAATATGGACTACACCGCCGACCGGCATGGTTTCTTCATGAATCAATCTATGCGTAAGCTCCCCGACTGCTGCTTCATTAGCGATGTCCAGCGCGGCTACTTCAACAGTACAGCCTTTCCGTTCAAGCTCATTGATAAATTGCACCTGGCTGTACAGCTTATGGGATGAAGCCATCACTTTTCTTTCTTTTTTACCAGGGAACGGAGTACGGCCCACCAATACAAAATGTCTGGCTCCCTTCTCGTACATCCAATTCACAGTGATTTGCCCGAGTGAGCCCATGGCACCTGTGACCAGATAAATCTTATTGTCCGCCATAGTTACCGGGATGTTCCCGTCCAGATCGTAGATATGCTCCAGTCTGGCAACATAACGGACACCGTTTCTATACGCCAGCTGATCTTCACGTGTATAGTTCTCCAGATCATTGATCAAAAGATCGACAGAGGCGGGGTGATGATCGATATCCATACTTGCTCCCCAGCTTCCAATGCACTCGGAGTGGCTGATTACTCTGCACATACCGATAGCCGCTCCCTGCAGGACATCAACTGGCTCCTTGCCGTCAACACTGACTGCCCCTTGGGTAACTGCCCAAGTACGATATTTCACGGAGTGCTCATTCAAAGTATTCATAACATGGCGGATACTGTTGACAGCCTTCTGCTTGGAAGCCTCAATAGCATCCGTGTCCATCTGATCATGACTTGTAATGTCCATACCCCACAGGTGGATAATGCCGTATTCCTGCTCTTGATCCATGTGCTGAATCAGCTTGATATAATCCGCTTGATTATTGCTGACAATAACACTGCCTGCATCCTGGTTACCGGGATTCTGATAATCCGCGTAGAACCGTTTGCAGTTATAGCCTCTGCCGCTTAGGTTCCCGGCAATCCTGTCACCCATGCCGGAAGCATCACACAGCACAACCCAGTTCGTATACGAATGTCGAGCTGCGATCAGCTGCTCATCGTTCTCTACCTCCTGAGCCTTCCATTCAATGCCATAGAACCATTCTTTCAGATTCTTCTCGCTAAGCACGGCAGCTTCCGGACTTTTCTCTACGGATCTGGCCACAAAGTTGTCTACAATGACAACAATGTTGCCTTGCTCATCATAGATTTCAATATCCCCGGCAATGAACTCCTTACCCGATTCCTTCACTATAGAGCGGACCCGCAATGGACCGGATGTGTTACCGTATACGACGACTGAGTCCACCGTATCCGGCAGCTTAATATCAACTTGTCCGTGATCTCTCAGCTCATCAAATTGATTAACGAGAAGCGACTGAAAGGCAGCATCAAGAATTACCGGATGCAGAATATTATCCATGTCCTGGATGCCTAACTCGTCCAGCATGCAGATCTCAGCCAGGACTTCATTATGATTAATCCATACCTTCTTAAGCCCCTGGAACATAGGGCCGTAGGTGAAATTCATTTTCTCCAGCAGCCCGTAGCATTCCGCCTGATTCAGAATTTCCTTGGCACTGTGCTTAAGAGCCTCCAGATCGGCTGTCCGGTTGACACTCCAGGTCTGTTTCCTGACAAATTCCCCGCGGAAATTCTCGGTAGTTCTAGATACATCGCCATCTGCCAGGCTTCCGATCTTCACCACACCATGCTGCGGATCATAGTTAATAGACATGTGGCCGGCATTGTTCTCATCAAGGAACAGCGCTCTTTTAAAGTGGATATGATATAAACCATATACCTCATCAATGCTTAATTTGCTATAATCACGGAGCATTTGGAACGCGGCTTCAATGAAATGGGCACCGGCCAGCAGTACACTGCCATTTACACAATGGTCTGAGACGAAAGGCATAATATAATCATTGATTTCCGCTTCCCATGCCGGAACCACGCTGTTCTTGCGGTATCCGATAAAAGGATGCTCTTTCTGTCCAAGGCGTCTCTTCATATGCTCTTTGGATTCCTTCCAGAACCTCTCATGCTCCCATTGATAATGCGGCAGCTTTACATACTTAAAGGTTCCTCTGTAGATCCGGGACCAGTCAATTTCATAGCCTGCACAGAATAGCTCAGACAAGGTTCTAAGCATTCTTGGTATTTCCGGATCATTTCTGCGGAGGGAGGGCGAGATCAGAACTTCTATATCCTTCTCACTCGCAAGCTCACTGACTGAATTCGCCAGTACCGGATGAGGGCCAACCTCAACAAAACAGGAATAGCCTTCCTCCAAAATCTGTTCCATGGCCTTGGCAAAGTACACGGAACCGGATACATTCAGCCACCAGTATTCATTATCCAGCTCCGGCCCTTCCGCCAGCTGGCCATTTCCGGTGGTATACGTTCTGATTTTGGTTGGTTGCGGATGAATATCGCGCAGGGCTTCCAGCAGCTCCGATTTAATCTCGTTCATGAACACGCTATGATAAGGTACGGTTACTCTTAAGAACTTGTTAAAAATGCCGTCCGCTTCAAGCCTGCTGCTGATCTCTGTAAGACAGCCCATATCTCCGGACAGGGTTAAGCTAGTATTGCTGTTGATTGCGGCAATAGATACTTTGTCGTTATTGCCAGCAATCAGCTCTGTGGCCTGCGCTTCATTCAAAGCAACCGCGAGCATACCGCCTTTACCCGTCAGCCGCTGCTGGAGCATACTGCGGTAATACGAAATCCGGACCGCATCTTCAAAACTGTAGACACCGGCAGCATACAATCCTGCCACTTCACCCACACTGT
Source organism: Paenibacillus silagei (assembly GCF_017874735.1). GTDB lineage: Bacteria > Bacillota > Bacilli > Paenibacillales > Paenibacillaceae > Paenibacillus_AQ > Paenibacillus_AQ silagei. Next base: position 55,873 of record NZ_JAGGLV010000023.1, on the reverse strand, counting down.
GTCCGATAATCAGATCCGGGACGACCCCCATGCTCTTCCACATCTCAACCAAGGCCACCTGCACCGTAAAATTCAACGGCTGGGAGACTTCGGTGAACTGCATGCTGGATTGTTCCTCATGAATCAGGAATTCATCCATCAATGACCAGGACAAGTATCGGGAGAACTCAGCGTGGCACTTCTCGACCGTATTGCGGAATACCGTATTCACATGATAGAGCTCGCGTCCCATCGCGTACCATTGGGGACCCATGCCGGTGAAAATAAACACCAGTCTCTTGTCTTTACCTTCATTGCCCACAACCACATTCTGCGGCAAAGTATCCTGCTGATAATCTGTCAGACCCTGAATGATCTCCTGTATATTCCCTCCGAATAACACAAGGGATTTCGGGAATTTCTCACGTTTGGTAAGTGCGGAATAACAAATATCCGGTAAGCTTTCGGCGGTTTGATTCAAAAATTCAGTGTATTCTGCGGCAAGAGCCTTTAAGGATTGTTCTGTTTTTGCGGAGATGGTTAATACTTGAGGCAGTTCTTCGTTGACTGTTCCATCGTACGTTCTGTCACCCGTTATTCCCTGTAAAATCACGTGCGCATTGGTTCCGCCAAATCCGAACGAATTGACACCGACGATGGCATCTTTACCATCCTGCGGCCAGCTTTCATTGGTTAAGGGAATTCTTAGCCTCAGCTTGTCCAGATCAAGCTCAGGATTAAGCTCTTTCATTCCGATATGCGGCACAATCTGTCTGTGATCAAGAATGCACGCCGCCTTGATTACCGATGCTACGCCGGAAGCTGCCTCCAGATGACCGATGTTCGGTTTGACCGAGGCCATGATACATCTGTTATCTTCCGTCCTGTGCTCTCCAAAGAATTCACCGACCGCATTGACTTCAATGGGATCACCCAGTGCTGTTCCGGTTCCATGCAATTCGACATACTGAACTTCATCGGAGGCAATCCCTGCTCTCGCATATACATCCTGCAGCAGCATCTTTTGGGATTCGCCGTTAGGTACCGTAATACCATTCGTTTTTCCGTCCTGGTTCACAAGGCTCTCTCTGATCACGGCATACACATAGTCGCCGTCTTCGAGCGCTTTTTCCAGACTTTTAAGGACAAGGATTCCGCCCCCTTCCCCCCTGACATAACCGTTCGCAGCAGCGTCGAAGGTCTTGCAGCTTCCGTCCACCGACAAGAATCCGCCTTTGGATTCGGCTATGAAATATTCCGGGGCATAGATCAGTTCCATGCCGCCTGCCAAGGCCAGATCGCATTCACCATTGTGCAGACTTTTGCAGGCTTCATGAACAGAAACCACCGAGGACGAGCAGGCTGTGTCTATGGATAGAGAGGGACCCATTAAATTGTATATGTACGAGATTCTATTCGATAACATCGTCATCATGCTTCCTACTGCAGCATGGGTTCCAATTTGTGCAGCGTCAGCAAATTGCAGAATTTTATAATCGAGCGTAAATCCGCCGATAAACACACCGGTGCGGGAACCGCTCAGACTGCCGGGCTTAATTCCTGCGTCTTCTAGAGCCTCCCAGACAATCTCCAGCATTTGCCTCTGTTGCGGATCGATCTGGTCTGCCTCTCTGGCATTAATCCCAAAGAACTTTGCATCAAATTGATCAAACTTATCGATAAATCCTCCGCGCCTGGCGTGGCTTTTTCCTTTTACCTGTTTGTTAGGATGATAATATTCTTCAATACTCCATCTGTCCTCGGGAACATCCGTAATCGTATCCTTGCCTGACTTCAAGATGTCCCAGAACTGTTCTACATTATTTGCGCTTCCCGGGAACCTGCAGCCCATCCCCACAATCGCCACTAGCTTGTCCGTCTGCTTATTCATACCTCTCGCTCCTTTTACTATGCTTATCATTCACAACTGTAAATCACAAAAAAATTCCATTGACTAACTATGTATTATTTTGCATAAATATGCATTTTACAACGGATTGGTAGACTTCAGAGTAGTGATAATTAACTATTACCATTAAAGGGGATGAATAGGTATAAAGTAGGGAGAATTAGTATAGGAGGTAATATTTACATTTAACAAGATAAAAATAGCATATATCCCAAAATTAAAATGTGACTTTCTTCACCAAAAAAAGGCTCACCTTAAGGTGAGCAGCATAATCATATCGATGGTCGCATTGTTAATCAATTCACGAATAATCGCCTCGCGGTAGAGACCTTTTGCCTATAGCTCTCCAATCATTTGCAGCTCTATTTGCTTCATACGGTACAAATAGCCCCTTTGCTCCATTAGCTCCGCATATGAACCTGTTTCGATGACCCTGCCCTGCTCCATGACGATAATCCTGTCCATGCTTTCCAGGCCGGTAAGCCGGTGGCAAATGAGCAGTAAGGTATCTCCGGCAGCTTGTTCGTAGAGACGGGTTAATACGCGCTCTTCCGTTACATAATCCAGCGAAGAGGTCGGTTCATCCAGCAGCCACAACCGCCCTTTGCGGAGCATGACCCGGGCCAGCGCCAGACGCTGCTTCTCCCCGTCGGACAGGTTCTCTCCTTTTTCGAATACCACATCATGTAATGCCACATCCGGCAGTTGAGCCTTAGCGAGAGCTTCTAACAATACTTCGTCAGATGCTTCTTCTCCATTCAGCAGCAGGTTGTCACGGACTGTTCCACGGAAAAAATGACCTTGCTGTAAGACGACATTCGAGGCTTCCCAAATGCCTGACTCATCCAGCTCTTGTACCGGAATGCCGTTCAAACGTATGTCCCCGGAAACAGGCGTGCGCAGCTTGAGCAGCAGATCGATCAGCGTGGATTTGCCGGAACCGCTGGGTCCGACCACGGCTGTTCTGGAGCCGGCCGGGAGGTGCAGCGACACCTCCGTCAGCGCGGGCCGCCACTCGTCATCATATTGGAATGTAACACCGGACAGCTCCACCGAAACCGGATTTCCTGCGGGCAGAGTGCGGTCCGGCTGCACAGGTAAATCAGTGGCAGTCAATACGGTTTCAGTCAGCCTTTTGGCCGCATGCTCACTGTCTTGCTTATAGGCTGGCAAAGTGGCCATGGCTCCAGCTTCTTCAAACACCGTCTGTGCGGCCATCACAAGCATCGCTAAAAACACGCCAGCCAGCGCACCCTCCATAATTAGATAGGCCCCAAGCGTCAGTACACCCCAGGAAATAAAAAAGGTTACAAAGGTGTGCATCGCCTGTCCGCGCAGCAGATGACCTGCTGCACGCTGCTGCTCTGCTGTCAGTGCTGCCGAAGCCGCCTGGAGCTGCTGCTCCCGCTGCGGCAATTGCCCGTACACCTTCAGATCGCGGAAGCCGTACAAGACCTCGGTGACTTCCGTTGACAGCAGCGCCCGCTGCTTACGGACGCGGCCGTGTATCGACCGCTGGCCCAGCAATACGATTCCCGGCACAACCAATGCGGTCAACAGCATCCCTATTACGAACAAGCAGGCCATCCAGAATGAATAAGAAGCACTGAACACCATGGTTGCCAGAAAGACCGTGATGACGATCACCGGCGGATAAGCGACACGCAAAAAATAATTCTGCAGGCTCTCTACATCGCCGACAATCCGCGCCAGCAGATCTCCGCTGCGGTTCTTGTTCAAGATACCGGGCGTTAACGGGATCAGCCTGGCAAAAAAGTCTGTACGCAAACGGCTAAGCATGGAAAAGGTTGCTCTGTGCGAATACAGGCGTTCCCCGTAACGGCTTGCCGCCCGGAGCAGACCCAGCAGCTTGACCAGCGCGGTAAGAACGATCAAGGTATAGAGCGGCGGCATAAAGACCGTCTGTGAAATCAGATACCCGCTTGCGGAGAACAGGGCCACACCAGCAGCGCCGGCAATAAACCCTCCCAGAATCGACAGGAGTATATCCTTCCGCTCTGCTATCATGGCCTTGGACAAAATCGCCAGCTCGTTCATGCTGACCCTCCTTTTCGCTGAATACGGGCCATCTCGGCATATTGAGGCACTCGTTCAAGGAGCTCGTCGTGAGGTCCTGCCGCCGCTAATACGCCATGGTCCATAAACAAAATGTGATCCGCTTGCCGGATCGTATACAACCGGTGTGCGACTGTGATCATCGTTGCATTTCGAGCCAGCGCGGTTATGGAGCTTTGCAGGATTTGTTCGGTCTGCAAGTCGAGGCCCACCGTAGGCTCATCGAACAGGATCAGAGCCGGACGTTTCAAAAAGGCCCGCGCTAAAGCAAGACGCTGCTTTTCCCCTCCCGACAGTCCCCTGCCGCCTTCCCCGACGTAAGTGTCCAAACCCTGCTCCAGCCCGGCAACAAGCGTTGAGAGTCCCGCTTCCTCTGCGGCCTGCCTGATTTCTTCCCTGGAGACCTTACGCCCGGCACCGATTGCGATATTCTCAGCAAATGTGCCGGCAAAAATATAGGGGTGCTGCGTAATATAGCTGACCTGCTCAAACCATGAGTCTTCCTCCCATTCCGACAGCGGGCTTCCATTCACCAGCACTGTCCCGGATACCGGCTTCAGCAGTCCGGCAATGAGATGGAGCAAGGTTGTTTTGCCCGAGCCGCTGTGGCCGACGATGGCAACATGCTGTCCCGGTCCTATGGAGACGGGGCCGGCCTTAAGCTCAAATGAACCGGGTGCATATTGGAAATGAACATCCTTCAGCTCTATGGATGGCGGCATCTTGAGAAGCTTGGCTGAGGACTGCCCGCCCCCTTCCGGCTGTGCACCGGTGCCGCCGCCTATTTCCGCAAGCATCTGCTCCACCTTACGGACCGCCCCCATACTGGTCCGCCCGCTGTGAAAAGCGGTGCCTGTATTCTTGAGCAGGTTAAAAAACTCGGGAACAAGCAGCAGCACAAGAAAGGCCGTGTGGAACGGCATCGATTTGAATACGAGCAGTTGAATAGCCAATTCAAGGGCAACAATCCCAATGCTCAGCATGACGATGGATTCCAGCATAAACGTATTCGTAAAGGCAACCTTCAAAATATCCATGGTCGCGTCACGGTAACCCAGGCTGCTGCGCTCAATCTGCTGCTGCTGGCGGCGGGATTGTCCAAATATTTCCAACGTCACGAGCCCTTGAAGCGAATCCAGGAACGTACCGGAGAACTCTGCAAGCTGCGCATATTTCTCTTCGGATTTGTTCTTCGTTTGCAGTCCCACCAGAATCATAAACAGCGGGATGAACGGTGCCGTAAACAGCAGAATGAAGCCGGTATTCGCATGTAAAACAAACGTAACCGCCAGAATCAGAACCGGGATGATCGCTGCTTCCACCATCCGCGGCATGTAGTGACTGAAATAGCTGTCCGCCTCGTCCACTGCATCCAGAGCCACACTGACCTTCCCCCCTGTCTGCCCCCGCAGCGTTGAAGGCATGGAGGCACGGGTAAGCTTCTGCAGCACGGATGAACGCATATTTGCCTTAGCGGCGGCTGCCATAGCCAAGCCTATTCTTCCATTTCCGTATAACAGCAAAGTGCGGATCGCCATCACTGACAGCAGAAGAGCGAGCAGCAGAGCAACCGAGGATAAGGAAGCCTTCTCCACGAACACCCGCTGGACCGCTTCCGCCAGCAGCCCGGCCTGACTTACAATCGCAATGCCGAGCATGAGCGACAGGAGGGTCAGCATAACCAGCCGTTTTCGTTGCCCCGACATTTGCTCAGCGATCAGACTTGTTTTGCTCTTCATTTATTTCTTTCCTTTCACATAGTCTGCGTCAAAGAGGAACAGCTTGAACACCAGAATCAGGGAAGGAATGAGCAGGCACATACCCCCGATGAACACAATGACCAGCGCCAGACCCATAGCCGGTGAAGTGATGCTGTTCTCAAGCGTAATGAACGGGTCCAGAATATAAGGATATTGCCCGATTCCGTAAGCGAAGAAGGCGCATAGGAATTGCAGCATGATGCTTATGAACGCCAACCCGTAACGGCGTCCGCTGTACAGCAGCCACATGGCAAGCATGAAGAAAGCAACAGACAGCGCAAGCAGCCACCATAAATCCATCATATTTTGAAAATGCCGCTCATTGTGCTGGCCCAGATAAATAAAGGCCGTCAGCGCGATAACAATGGTCGGCGTGCTCCAGAACAGCGCATAAGTACGCATAAGCTTCAGCGCGGGTTGATCCTCTGCCCGGGAAGCATAAAAGGCCAAAAAGGAGGCGCTGATGAACAACACAGATACAATCGCCAAGCCTACAATGCTCCAGGATAACGGGTTAGTGAACAATGCCCAGTAATCCAGAGACACGGTCTCTCCCCGCTTAAAGATAAAGCCGCCTTCCGACAGGGTAAGTGCCACGGACAAGGACGCGGGAATCAGCAGGCCCGAAGCGCCGTACAGGAACAGATATACGATGTTATTCTTGGAGCCGTAATTCTCGAACGCATAGAACGAACCGCGGATCGCGATCAGGATAAGCGCAATGCTTCCCGGAACAAGTAGCGCCGAGCCGTAATAATAAGCGGTATCCGGGAAGAAGCCGACAAGTCCAATATAAAAAAAGACGAAAAAGACATTCGTAATCTCCCAGACCGGCGATAAGTAGCGGGAGATCAAACGGTTAATCAGATGATCCTGCTTCGTCAGCCGGGCATAAAAGGCAAAGAACCCGGCTCCAAAATCAATAGAGGCCACAATTAAATAGCCGTATAAAAACAGCCAGAGCACTGAAATTCCAACCAGCTCATAACTCATTTTGCGTGCTCACCCTTTACTGTTGATTTGCCGCCGGGATGCTGATTCCACTTCTCCATCTCGGTTTCTGCCGGATTGTCCTTGAACATGCGCCGCAGCACAAGCACACATACCGTGCCTAACAGGATGTACAGCAACAGGAATACGAAAAACAGGATTCTTACACTCGGTGATGTCGTAGCCCCCTCTTCTACACGCATGTATCCCCTTAAGATCCAGGGCTGCCGCCCGATCTCAGCGTAGAACCAGCCTAGCTCGACTCCCAAAAAGGCAAGCGGTGCGCCTAACGCGATCGCGCGAAGCAGCCATTTGTTATGCTCATTGCGTTTTTTCCAGAAGACAAACAGGAAGTACAGGAATGAAATGCCTAATAGGGCAAACCCGACACCGACCATCAGATCGAATAAATAGTGAACCAGGAGCGGCGGCTGCTCATCCGCAGGGAATTCATTCAGACCGGTCACCTCTGCATTGAAATCGCCAAAGGCGAGGAAGCTGAGAAATTTGGGAATGTGCAGTGCGCCCAGCACCTCATGCTCGGCGTTAAGCCACCCCATCAGAATCAGATCGGCTCCGCTTTCCGTTTCAAAATGCCACTCCGCCGCAGCCAGCTTCTCCGGCTGATGCTCAGCCAAAAATTTCGCCGACGTATCTCCAGCCAGAGCGTTCAGCAATCCAAACACCATCACCACAGCCATCATCAGCTTCAGCGCTTTTTTATGGTATTCCGAGACTCCCTTTCTGAGGAGTGCAAACGCGGCGATACCCGCCAGCAGTGCGGCTCCGGTCAGATAGGCAGAGCTTAAGACATGGAACACCTTGGAGAACGTCGCTGTATTCAGCATCGCCTCCACCGGATTCACCGCTGTGAATTGCCCTCCGGCCATAGCAAAGCCCTCAGGCTGATTCATGAACCCGTTTACGGTCGTGATAAACACAGCGGACATCCCGGCACCGGCAACAATCGGGATCGTAAGAAGCCAGTGGATATACGGCTTCTTGAACCGGTCCCAGGTATAGAGGTAAATGCCCAGGAAGATCGCCTCAAAAAAGAACGCAAACACTTCCATAAATAACGGGAGCGCAATCACGTTACCGGCCAGCTTCATGAAATTAGGCCAGATCAAGGCCAGCTGCAGTGAAATCGCCGTACCGGTCACCACGCCCACGGCCACAGAAATGACAAACCCGCGGGCCCATCTCTTGGCCATCAGTGTATAGTGAGGGTCTTTTTTGCGTATGCCCATGAATTCAGCAATGGCGATCATCAGCGGAACCCCAACGCCAATTGTTGCGAAAATAACGTGGAATCCCAGTGTCAAGCCTGTCACCAGTCTGCTCCACAGCACGGTATCGATGCCCATTACGTTAGTGCCTCCTTATAAAAATCGTAGATATTTTGAATTATTATATCTTTAATTTTAACTAAATCAGCTCCGGTCACCTTTTTGCCTTCAAACGTTCATGAAAGCATCAACTCTTTATTACATCTTGGTGAATACAGCCGAAACTACTCTATCGGGCTATTGTTTGATAGAGAATAACATGCTACGGGACTGTCCAGTAATAAAAACAGCGGCAATCTAAGACTCAATAAATAAAGTCTTAAACTGCCGCTGATCCTATCAAGAGCAGAATCCCCTCAGACCGGACTGCCAGTCTTCTTGAAGTACTGCTGCACCAGAAAATTCATGATCTCGCCGGGTTGTTCTCTGGAGAACTCCGCCTTGTCTGCGAACAGCATCCCGTAAGGTGCTTCCGGGGTGTACGGCTCCCAGTGCGGCAATGCTTCGCCTGTCGAATCTTGTCCGTTCGGGTCGCCGGTACGGATGAAGTGGGCGGTATAATTGCACATCTGGCGGGCCAGATCATAATGCTTGCCGACAAACGGCCGCCAGCACTTGGCCAGCGTCTCGAAGAAGAACCACAGATCCACCGAGTGGAAGGTGCCCGGGTTATCCCATCCCGGAATCTCCGCATCGAAATTATAGTAATAGAGCGGGGTTTCGCTTCCGGTATCCGCATTCGCCTGCCCGGCGATCCGGATGGCGTATTCGATTCCGCTTACCGCTGCCCGCTCCGCCGCTTCCTGAACAGCATCCGGCCTTGCGCCGCTAAGCTTCAGGAAGGTCTCCGCATCCTCCCCGAACATGTCCGCCGCAAGCTGCTTGAGCTCCCCGTAGGACTGCACCTTCGGAGTGCTGAAGAACTCCGAGGAGGTATGGCCGAGCATAACCGGCACCTTCAAGCGTCTATTCTGCACGAACAGATCGAACGGATTCCCCACCTGGAACTTCTGGTCCGCAACGGTGCCCCAGAACCCGCCAAGCGCCACTGCCTTGTCCCGCAGATAGACCGCATCCAGCTTCCGCGCTTCCGCAAGTGTGGATACACCCAGGTACTTGAAGAACTCGATGCCATCCTGCTCTGCCTCCTGCAGTGTCCCCCGGAGCGGCGGCAGCAGGGTTCCCGGATACAGGTCCGTGAAGATTCCGCTTTCAACAATCGCCCGCTGAAACAATCCTTCGTTCTGCGGAGAGGTAAGCTGGCTCATGACACTGCCGCCGCCCGCTGACTGCCCGCCGATGGTGATGTTGTCGGGGTCACCGCCGAACGCAGCAATGTTGCGCTTCACCCAGCGGGTAGCGGCCTGCTGGTCAAGGTTGCCGAAGTTGGCAGGTGCCTCCGGTGATTCCGCGGTAATCTCGGGATGGCAGAGGAAGCCGAAGATATTCAGCCGGTAGTTAATCGTCACCACAACAATCCCTCTGCGGGCAATCCGTTCTCCGTCGAACTCCATCTCTGCCGGATGGCCCACCTGCAGCCCGCCGCCGAAATACCATACATAGACGGGTAGCTTCTCGTCCGCCTGTTTGGCCGGGGTCCATACGTTCAGGTACAGGCAATCCTCGCTCATCGCAATGTCAGGCTCCACCGCCCACTCACGGGTATAGATATTGTTATCATCCAGCTCCTGTCTGACCTGCATGGAGACCGGTGCGAACTCGTGGGCCTGAAGTACACCCTCCCAGTCTTCGGCAGGCTGCGGTGCCCGCCAGCGGTTCTCCCCTACAGGCGGTGCTGCAAACGGTATTCCCTTAAAGCTCGTAATCCGGGGATCGGCTGCGGGCAAGCCTTTTACCGTGCCATTCTCCACATTGACCATTCTAAGCATATTACCGTCTCCTTTACATCCACATCGTTGCTTACCCCCAAATTCTAATAGACCCCTTGCCCCAAAACAATGATCTAAGCAGGGCCATAATTGATCTATTCTAACATGCTGGCGATTCTACAGTATAAGGAAAGACACCCTGTTTGGTATCCGGCTGATCTCCACGCGTTCCATTCACTTCAAACTATTATTTTGACGTTTCCTTGCTTTCTTCCCCCAGCACCTTCAGGTCATCCTGAACGCTTCCCTTCCATAAGGGCACTCCGGAACGGTAGGCAGCCCGGCCATTTAAGTGACCTGCTACCGGTGAAGTGATGAATACAAATACAATCGCCAGCAGAAGCTTGACATTAACCGTTCCGTCTTTGAACCAAAAGTACAGGAAACCTCCTGTCAGCAAACACAATACCCCGAAGGTTGCACTTTTGGTAGCCGCATGGGAACGCAGATAGACATCGGGCAGCCGGACTAAGCCGAAGGCACTTAAGCCGCAGAAGACTGCACCCATTACCACAAGAATAGAGCTAATCAGTTCACCTGTCATTGGGGTTCCCTCCATCCTCTATAACGGCTCCCCGTTCAATATATCTGGCCAGTGCCGTAGTACCAATAAACGTCAGAATTCCGATAACCAGAATGACTTCTATAAAATCCTGGGTATCCAGCAGCATACTGAAGACGGTTATCATAGCGAGTACATGAATGCCGATCGTATCGAGTGCGGCAACCCTGTCGGAGCGGGTTGGCCCTTTCAGGAGACGGAACAGGCAGGCCAGCATCGCCAGAGCCAGAATGATCATGGCCACGGTTAGCATAACTAGGATCATTAACGGGTCACCTCCCTGATCGCTCGTTCGAAAGTGCCTCTAATCTGCGTGACCAGCAGCTGTGCATCTTTAATATCAATAGCATGAATGTACAGCGTCTTGCCATCCTTCGACACATCAAGGGTCAGGGTTCCCGGTGTCAGACAAATCAGGCACGAGAGCAGTGTAACCTCCCAGGGCGTGGCCAAGGCAGTCTCATAAGCAAAGATACCTGGACGTATAGCCAGTTTTGGACGGATGATATGGCCAATGACCACGAAATTCGAGACCGTAAGTTCACGGGCAAAGATCAGCAGAAGCTTCAGTACAGCCCATATACGTATGAGATAGAAGGTCCGGGGCTGGGACCTGGATTTCCTAAATAACAGTAAAAGTCCGATGCCAAGCAGATAACCTACTAAGAAGCTTGAGCCAGAGCCATTGTTATTTATCGCCATCCACAGAAAGGCAATCAACAGATTAAACAGGAATTGTAAGGCCATATATTCACTACTCCTTCATTATGGCTTCAATATATAGCGCAGGTGAAGCCAGAACCTCGCCAGCCTGCGATACATAAGTATACACAACCTCCGCTCCGATCCCCATGGCAATCACAAGCAGCAGCAGGCCGGCAGCCACAGCCGAAGCAGCCTTCAAGCTCACCTTAGGCTGCTCTTCCTTGGGTTCATTTCCCCAGAAGGCCAGCCTGAACACCTTCATCAGGGAGAACAGCACCAGAAAGCTTGATCCCAGACCGATGAGGGACAGCGTCAGCATCCCCTCGGACAACGCTCCACGGAGGATCATAATTTTGCCGGCAAAACCGCTAAGCGGCGGAATCCCCACCAGGGCGAGCGCCAGAATAAAAAACATCCAACCGAGGAGCGGATACTTTCGGATCATCCCGCCCATACTGCCTAGCCGGTCAGTTCCGGCTGCGGATATAATCATCCCGCCCAGAATAAACATAAGTCCCTTGGCCAGCATATCGTGCAGCAGATAGAAGACTGCCCCATTCATTGAATCTGCAGTCCCTGCAGCGAGCCCAAAGGCTACAAATCCAACGCTGATAATGACGTTATAATTCAGAATCCGCGGGACATCCCTGTAAGCCACTGCCCCCAGGCTGCCCAGGATCATGGTAGCAGCAGCCATCCAGGCGATCCAGTCATGAGTGAAGCCGGGATCGTTCACGAACAACAACGTGAAGGTGCGGATGATTGCATAGAGTCCTACTTTGGTCAGCAGGGCACCGAACAACGCTCTGACAGCCGCCGGAGGTGCACTGTAGGACCCTGGAAGCCAGAAGAACAGGAATAGTCCTGCCTTCAGGGAGAATACAATCAAGAACAAAACAGCAATCACATTAAGCACGCCGCCTTGTCCCGCTTCAGCGATACGCTGGGACAGGTGCGCCATGTTGAGCGTTCCTACTGCTGCATAGAGATAAGCTACCGCAGCTACGAACAGTGTCGAGGATACGATATTAATAAGCAGGTATTTCGACGTTTCTCTTAGCTGAAGCTTGGTCCCACCGAGTGAGATGAGCGCATAAGAAGAAATCAGCATGACCTCAAAAAAGACAAACAGGTTGAAAATATCCCCCGTAAGAAACGAGCCGTATACCCCGACCAGCAAAAACTGAAAGAACGTATAGTAATAGAACCGCTCCCGCTGCTCTCCAATACTGCTGAAGGAGTAGCACAGAATCGCAAAACTGACGATCGAAGCCATCGTTACCAGCAATACAGCAAACATATCACCTACAAATACAATGCCATACGGAGGAGCCCAGCCCCCCATCTGCAGGGTCAGTATGCCCTCGGAGTGGACACGTGTAACCAGCAGCACCGCAATCAGAATGTTAAGCAGACCGCTGAGCGCACTAATCACGCGCTGAAGCCGGATCTTCTCTTTGAGAAAAATCAGGATGACAGCCGTAGCCAGCGGAATGAGAATCGGGAGCACCAATAGATTGCTCATTCGTTGTCCTCCTTAATGCTGTCCATTTCATCAGTACCCCGCGTCTGATAAGACCGGTATGCGAGTACGAAAAAGAAGGCTGTGACCCCAAAGCTGATGACAATGGAGGTTAAAATCAGCGCCTGCGGCAGCGGATCAACATAGGTATCCGCCTTGCCTAGTACAGGGGCTGCCCCCCTTTTGAGCCCGGCCATCGTGAGCAGCAGCAGATGGACTCCATGCGTCAGCAAGGAGGTTCCCAGCACAATGCGCAGCAGGCTTTTGGAGAGAATCAGGTAAACACCGATCATGAAAAGAATTCCGACCGCTACCGCCATTACGAGTTCCATTTCTTCTCCCCTCCGATCGATAAAATGATGGTCATCGTCACGCCGACTACAGCCAGGAATACACCAAGGTCAAACAGGACGGCAGTCGCCAGCTCCGTATCGCCAAGTACTGGCAGATGGAAGTGGCCGAACGTGTGACTTAGAAAAGGAGCGTCAAACAGGAATGAGCCTGACGCTGTCAGAATAGCCAGCATGAGCCCGGAAGCTGTAAGCAGCCGATAATTCACAGGGAGCACCTTACGTACCTGATCCATTCCAAATGCGATTGCAATGAGCATAAGCGCAGCAGAAGCCATCAAAGCCCCGATAAAACCTCCCCCGGGATGATTATGCCCGGCAAAGAACAGATACAGGGAGAATATCAGAATGACAAGGACAATCCCCTTGGAGATCGTCTGTAGAATCACATCATTGCTGCGCAGCGGCAATAGTTCTGTCTTGGCGGGCTCCAGCGGCGGCAATTCCGTCTCCATTCTCAGATGAATCAGACCATAAATGGCCAGTGAGGCGATGCCAAGCACCATGATTTCAAACAAAGTATCAAACCCGCGGAAATCTACCAGGATGACGTTGACCACATTCTTGCCGCCAGCCCGGTTGTAGCTTTCCTTCAAGAAAAACTCGGAGATCGGTTCAAAAGGACTGGTACCCATAGCCGCCAGAGCAATCAACGTCATCGTGATACCAGCTCCAGCCGCAATAATCAGATTGGGCAGCTTAAAGCGCAACGGCTCCTTCTGCTTCTTAAGCTTCGGTAAATACCGGAAACAAAGAAGGAACAGAATGACCGAAACGGTCTCTATAATCATCTGTGTGAGTGCAAGATCCGGTGCCCGGAAAAGAACAAAGAGCAGCGTCACCATATACCCGACACCACCGGTGAAAAGAATCGCGTTGACACGTGACTTGGCAAATGGAACTGCAAAAGCAGCCAGCAGCATGGCTGCTACAACAGCCAATTCATAAAAAGACAATGAGGCATACTGATCCATACCAAAGCTAATGCCCTGCTGCCGCAGCAGAACTGCGAGTAAGGAAATGATCAAAAAACTGAAAATATAGAGCAGGTAATGGCGACCCGAACCAGTCATATAAGCATCGGTTAAGCGTCTTGAACCATTCTCGAGCAGTCTTAACGAGAAGTCATACATACGGCTCAACGCATTGGTTCCGCCGGCTTCACGGTCTAGAACACGTAACCGGGTATAGATTCTAAACAACAGCGTACCTGCTGCTATAACACCGAGGGTCATGAAGATTTCTGGTGTCCATCCATGCCAGAAATGAATAGAAACCTCAAAGGCTTCTTCCGGTGCGAGCAGCCCCGTATGAATGGAAGACATCGCCGGTTCAATCAGCGTGGCAGAGACCAGATCAGGGAAGAAAGCGAACACTACTGCAAGTGAAATCAGAATCACGGGTGACAGTAAGAGACCCAGTGGAGCTTCATGCGGAACCTTATCCAGTTTGTCTTCCCTCAGCTTGCCGCGGAAGGTCTTGAAGACAAAGATCATGCTGTATACAAAGGTAAATACACTGGCAATCCAGGCAATCACCGGAAAGAGCTGTGTCCAGTATCCTGAGCTCAGGATGTCAAGCTCCCGGATATTGAGTACAGAAGTGAAGAACATTTCTTTACTAAGGAATCCGCTGAATGGCGGCAATCCGGCCATAGAGAATGTCCCGATCAATGCGATAGAGAAGGTGACCGGCATGAGAGACATAAGCCCTCCAAGCTTGCGCAGATCACGGGTACCCGTCTCATGGTCAATGATGCCTACAACCATAAACAGACTGCCTTTAAATACAGCATGGTTAATGAGATGAAAGAGCGCAGCTGTAGTAGCCATCGTATAGAAAACCGCATCCCCCGTACCGGTAAAGAAGACTGCCGCCGACCCGAGTCCTAGCAAAGACATGATCAAGCCGAGTTGACTGATCGTGGAGTATGCGAGTAAGGCCTTGAGATCGGTTTGCCGGATGGCTTTGAACGACCCATAGATCAGAGTTACCAGTCCTGTGACAGAAACCAGCCAGAACCACTCGGATTGTCCGGCATACAGCGGGGTGAGCCGCGCTACCAGATAGATCCCCGCCTTAACCATGGTCGCCGAGTGAAGATACGCACTGACCGGAGTCGGCGCTTCCATAGCATCAGGCAGCCAGATATGGAACGGAAATTGGGCGGATTTCGTAAAGGCTCCCAGGAGAATAAGCAGCATGGACGGGATAAACATTCCACTTTCTGTTAAGGTCCCTGCCTGTGCAATAATCTCGCGGATACTATAGGTGCCGGTCATTACATATAGCAGATTGAATCCGGCAAGCATCGCCAGACCGCCGAACACCGTGATCAGCATGGACTTCATTGCTCCATAGGAGGATCTTTCCCGGCGGTGCCAGAAGGCAATAAGCAGGAACGAAGATATGCTCGTCAGTTCCCAGAACCCATACAGCACCATCAGATTATCTGACAGCACCACTCCTAACATGGCTCCCATGAACATGAGCAGGTATGTATAAAACTGGCGGATCCCCTCCATGAGCTTATCGAGATAATAAATCGAATAAAGCACAACCAGGGCACCCATTCCGGTAATCAGCAGGACAAAGAGCAAGCTGAGCCCATCCAGTACCAGCGAGATATTCACCCCAAAGGATGGCATCCAGGTGATACTGTTCACAATAGGCTCTCCCGCCCGGATGGCTGAAATTCTCGTCAGGAAATAAATAAAGAGAGCTACGGGAAGGGGCAGAGCGATCCAGCCCAAGTGAAACCGTTTATTTTGCTTCAGCAGCAGCATTAGCGCAGCCAGCAAAAACGGAAGCAGGATAATCATATGCAGCAAGGCTTAAGCCCCCTTTCTAGTTTTGGTATAATCCTCTTAACGGGGCTTCACCCATTCGTTCTGTACAATTCTCAAATATTGCGCTTCACCGTTGCTGACGATTTTGAACAGGCCGGTATTGAAATCTGTATCAAGCTCACGAAAGAAAACTCCCTTCATGGCTTCATTCCCATCCGGTTCATCCATAAGGATATGGCGGTCGCCTTCTTTGACCAAATAAGCAGAGAACCCTTGCTCATGGGACTGCTCGAGCAGCTCCGGATACCGCTGGACCGCAACGATATGAAGATCAATCGGACCCATCCGCTCCAGCAGCTCATTAATGAAGCTTCCCCGTGTAATCTCCTGCCACAGCGTTTGGCTTGACTGTCCGAGTACAATTTGTGTAATTTTGTTATCCTTTGCAGTCTCCACAATCACATCAACCGTTTTTTTGCCGTTACATTTGCGGATCACAAATTGTCCGCCAGCCTCCTTGGTCTGATGCTCCCAGCCAGACAAGTACTGCTGCTTCTCCCTGTTGTATTCATTGTCCCCGGATGCATCTACAGTGAGTACCATCAGCGGGGCATTGAGCAATCTGGCCAATTGTCCTCCCCGCTGTATCAACCGCTGCCCGTGCGGCCCATAATGCACACACACCATGATGCTCTCATTGTTCATTTCCATTTCAAACCCTCCACAGCAGTAAATTTATTCCAGGTAAAAACACAAAAAGAGCCCGCTGTTGGCAGGCTCCTCCGGTTAACTCCGTATACAATTATTGCAATTATATAGTCACCCAAGGAGAAAGTAAAGGCAATTTGCGGTGAATAATCATGGAAGCCTCAGGGGAGCCTGTGTAAAAAGGAGGATTTCCCCATTAGCTACTGCTTCATTTTTATTTCTTCCCTTTGATTATCCCCGTTATGAATTCGCAATATGCACCCCCTAGCACGAATGGGTGCAGCACATAAGGAAATAACTATGAAAAGGGGATCTTTTCCTATTGACCACAATAATGGAGTACGGGGCTTTTTCAGTAGGGATCGTCGATTATGGAAACGGATGGAACATTGGTTGGAGTCTAGTTTCTTATTTGGTGGCTTATACAATAGTAATCATCTATAGAAAATTGATAAGCGCATTTGTTTAAATGATGTTCCGAGCTGATAACGAAAACTCATAAAAATAAAAAACAGTCCCGATGAAAATAAAAGTCTCATCGGGACTGAACATTAATTACTCAGAACTTAAATAAGTTGTATAAATATACAGATATAATTAATTTTGGAACTCAAGTCCATCCTCACCCACACCGACTATACCCGCAATTCCCGCAAGTCTTACAGCCCTCAATATTAATCAGCGAGGCGCTGCCGCAGGAAGGGCAGAGATCCCGTGAAGCGGTAGCGTGGCTATGTGCGTCATGACCGCCGTGGCTGTCGTTGGTAGTCGCCGCAGGAACCGTGGATTTCAGCTCGGCGTTCAGCGCCTCGTTGAAATCAAGCTCCAGCGTTGCTGCGATTGGCGCAGGAATATGATCGTCATGGGCGTTGTTCAGCACATGGGTCTCCAGGGCTTTGGCTACGGCGTCGGCGATGGACTCGACGCGGTTAGCGCCAAAGCCGATGGCGCCGGAGCCGCCGATGCCCTTGAGGTGCTTGATCAACAGGCCGACCTTCTCGCCGTGATCGCCGTAGCGCAGGAACAGCGAACAGACGCGGCCCAGGGCTTCCGCCATGGCGAAGACGTCAGAGCCAGCCTTGCCGACATTCAGGAAAATTTCGGCCGGGATACCGTCAAGATCGTTAATTGTGATATAAGCCATGCCGAACGGCGTGTTGATCTTATAGGTCGCGCCGCGCAAAACCTGCGGGCGTTTCTTGTATTGCTTGTCTACTCCGCTGGCCGCTGCCTGGTGGGCAGGCGCTGCGGCTACAGTTGTCGGAGCTGACGGAGCGGCTTCCGTTTCCTTAATCACCTCAGGCTTGGCAGCCGTTGCCGGTTCGTCCTTCTTGTCTTCCTTCTTCTTCGTCTCCAGCACCTGTACATCACGGCTGCCATCACGGTAGATGGTCACGCCTTTGCAGCCCAGATCGAAGGCCATTTCATACAGATCGGCGGTCTCTTCGACGGTGAAGTCGGACGGGCAGTTCGCCGTCTTGGAGATCGAGCTGTCCACCCAGCGCTGAATGGCTGCCTGCGCGCGGATATGATCCTTGGCGGACAGGTCCATCGAAGTGACGAAGTATTCCGGCAGCTCTTCTCCCGGATGAGCCTCCAGCCATTCCTGGGCGATAGGCACGAACTGCTCATCGTAGCCGAGACGGCTCTGACGGAAATATTTAAAAGCGAAATACGGTTCGATCCCTGTGGAGGTGCCGACCATAGTTCCCGTGCTTCCGGTAGGGGCCTGGGTAATCACAGTTACGTTACGCATACCATGTTTACGGATCGACTCGCCCACTTCGGGATAGACCTCGGTGATATTCCGCATGAAGCCGCTCTGCAGATATTTATCGGTGTCGAAGGCCTGGAACGCCCCCTTCTCTCCGGCAATCTCAGCAGAAGCCAGATACGCCTCACGGGCCATGAAGCCGTAGAGCTTGTCCAGGAACTCCAGCGATTCCGGGCTGCCATAGCGGATATTCAACTTGATCATAAGCTCAGCCAGTCCCATGGTACCAAGGCCTACGCGGCGTTCGAGCTTCTGGTTGGCTTCATTTTCCGGGAAGTGATACGGTGTCTTGTCGATAACATTATCCAGGAAACGCACGGAATAACGGGTCGTTGTCGCCAGATCTGCCCAGTCCACATCATGGTTCTCCGCATCGTAGAACTTGGAGAGATTGACGGCGGACAGGTTGCACACGCCCCAGCCGGGAAGGCCTTGTTCCCCGCAGTTATGGGCAACAACACCACCAGCGATCAGCGAGTGCGTAACAGGCTCAGTAATATCGTATACCGTCACAACCTCGCCTACTTCGATACCAACGACTTTGGAGATAAACTTTTCATTTTTGCGGGAAGGCCGGGCAATCCGCTCCAGTGCTTCTTGTTTTCTGGTAATCAGCTTGAAGCCGATCTTATTCTTGAACTCCAGGATGTTGTTGCCGCTTAAGATCAGCTCATAGAATCCGCTGCCTTCATAGCTCCGTTCCTCGCCGGCTATGGTCGTATACGTAAATACAGCTTGATTCTTCTTCTGACGGTTATAGATGGAACTGTTAATTCCGAAATTAAGCAGCAGCAATTGAACGCCTTGAAGAAGTTTTTTGGAAGCTGAGGTCAATCTGACCGTACGGTGCATCTCATCATTCTCATATACCGTTCCGTCTGCAGAGAATAATCCTTGCAGGAATGCCACAACCGTCGCACGTGAAGCTGTATACAGCGCAGCCGGAACCTCTTTCTCAGCGGCTCTAACTGCCTTCACTCCGAGTTCTCCAAGCTGTTCACGGAACGACTTACGCCACCAATAAGCTTGCTTAGTATTGTTGGTTCTGTCGAATACTTTGGCGGTTACGCCTGTGATATTCTTGGCAGCATCAATGAGCAATGGAATAACTTCACTGTCTGCCTCACCAAATACCATACCGATATCACCACGTTTGGAAATCCAGCCGTCACCTGTGAGCCAGCCCAAGAACCAGCCCCAACCCTCACCAAGTGTATCCTTAGCCGCAAACCCTCCCTCACCAGACTGCAAATAAACGCAATCGTCTGCACTCAGAGTCTGAGCCTCTTTCCAGCCTGAATCGGTAAATAAGCGGTGTTCAGGCGTTACGGACAGCTCAACCCCATTTTGCAGCGAGATCTTTAAGGTTTCTCTGGTGCCGGTTGGGAACACTGTCGCCCGTCTCATCTGTAGACCTGGAACTTCATAGCTTCTTCCGCCAACCACTTTGGCCTGCTCCACCAGTCTCGAATCGGTTCCCACCAGGAAGGATTCCGTTCCGACCTTCTTATACAGCTCTTCAATGGTTAAGAGACCGTATTCCGTTGCAATGCGGGTGTTCGGGTGGAAGCACGGATTGGTACAAATGATTGGATTGAAATACCAGCTATTCGACATCTGATTATAATACTCCATGAAAACAACGCCCGGTTCTGCGGACTTCCAGGCCGATTCGATAATCGTATGCCAGACATCGCGTGCTCTGACGGTGCGGTAAGGGATGACGCGGCGGTTGTCGGCCTTCCATTTATCCAGATCGCCGTCCCAGAGCGTGTCGTAATCCGGGTCGGTGGTATCCGGGAAGACCAGCTCCCAGTCCAGATCCTCCTTGACGGCCTTCATGAAGCCATTGCTGACGCAGACCGACAGATTGGCATTGGTAACCTGACCCATCGTCTGCTTCACGGTAATGAAGTCCAGCACATCCGGGTGCCAGTCGTTGATCATTAGCATCAGCGCGCCGCGGCGGCTGCCGCCTTGTTCAATCAGTCCGGTGGTATAGCTGAACAGGCCGCCCCAGGACACGGAGCCGCTGGAGGAACCGTTCACCCCTCTGACAATGGCACGGCGCGGGCGCAGCGAGGACAAATTGATGCCTACCCCGCCGCCGCGGGCCATAATCTCGGTCATCTCGGAGAGTGTCTCCATGATGCCGCCCCGGCTGTCTTTGGGAGATGGAATCACATAGCAGTTGAACAGTGTAAGCTCCTCGCTGGCTCCGGCCCCAGCCGCAATCCGTCCGCCGGGAACCAGCTTCCAGTCATCCAGAATCGAGCGGAATTTGCCTGTCCATTCTTCCTGAAGCCCGGGAGTCTTCTCCACGGAAGCCATCGCTGCCGCAAGACGGTCCCACATCTCCTCCGGCGTCTTCTCGATGTTCAACGTCAGCTTTTCCACATCCGACTGCACCAGCTCGCCGCTGCGGGTTTTTACCGTAACCATCCGGCCTGTACGCTCTACAATCTCGCCAACCTCCTTGGTTGGGAACTTCGGATCATCCTTCGTCAGGACAAGTACTACATCGCCTACCTTGGCATTATTGCTGTCCGCGTCCTTCCAGGCATAACGGTCCAGGAATATTTTCTCGCTCAGACCCTCTAGACGCTTGTTGTGTTCCACTGTACTCAATAGCAAAACCTCCCAGGATATAATAGGTCATGCTTCCGGCGGCCGGGCAGCCGCAGCCTGCTTGTCCGGCGGAAGCTCCTCTTGTCAATAACAAACAGCCGAAAAAATCCGCATACCAGCTAAATTTCATGCTTTTGTAACAATATATGGTGTGCGTTAACTTTTAAACTATACCACATGTTGTGGATAGAGGTCTTTTTTGAAAAAGCAGCCCCAGGCAGGAATAACGGAAAAACAGGAAAAGAAAGGCTCATTTCCTCCCTCTTTCTCGCTTTTTTGCAGGCACTGGAACTGAAAGCTTTCAAGGCGGATTACAGCGTTCCTCTGTCAATTCCACGCCCCTCTGGTTATGAAATCTCTCTGAAACGAGCATACTACTGCTACGCATTTCGATATGAAACTGCGACGGAGGAGGCTGCAACATGACGCAATTATTCCGCAATTCCCTGCCCCAAGAGAAGGTAACTTCTGCGCCGCTGCTGCCTGTTCCTCTATCTTTTGAGCGTAACTGGCTGCATGATCTGGAATCGAGACTGGATAAAGGGGGACCGTGGGGCGACTGGCGGTTATCCCGCCTTGCCGTGCAGGGAGAGCAGTCGGGCCTGGTTACCAGCTTCGATGAGCTGCAGTGTATGAAGCATCTGTCCGGGCTGTCTCCGCTACCCCATCAGCTGGATACGGCGCACAAGGTGCTGTTCGAGATGTCGGGACGGGCGATTCTGGCCGATGAAGTCGGGCTTGGCAAGACAATCGAAGCCGGGCTGGTGCTGAAGGAGTATCTGGTGCGCGGGCTGGTAAGCAAGGTTCTGATTCTGGTGCCGGCCTCGCTTGTCCTGCAATGGGTGCGGGAGCTGAATACGAAGTTCGGAATCTCTGCCGTAGCGCAAAAGAAAGCCTATTCCTGGGGCAATGACATTGTCGTCGCCTCGATGGATACGGCCAAGCGTGATCCGCATAAGGAAATGCTGCTGAGCCAGGAGTACGACATGCTGATTATCGACGAAGCCCATAAGCTGAAGAATAAGAAATCGACGAATTATCTGTTCGTCCAGCAGCTCCGCAAAAAGTACTGTCTGCTGCTCACCGCCACCCCCGTGCAGAATGATCTCGGCGAGCTGTTCAATCTGATCACGCTGCTGAAGCCAGGCCAGCTGGGGAATCAGGGTGATTTTGCTACCAATTTTGTAGTGGATAAGCGCCAGCCCAAGAACGAGGGTAAGCTCCGGGGCGAGCTGTCCAAGGTTATGATCCGCAACCGCCGGGGCGAAGGCCCGGTTAATTTCACCAAGCGCAAGGTGCGCAATATCCCCCTCACCCTCTCCGCTGAGGAGAAGGCACTGTATGACGGGGTGACCGCTTTTGTCAAAGAACAGTATCAGGAGGCAGGCGGCAATCTCAGCAGTATGCTCTCCCTGGTCACGCTTCAACGTGAGGTGTGCAGCAGCCGGGATGCGGTGTTCGTAACGCTGGTGAATCTGATCAAGAAGCTGCCGGCCGATTCGCCGAAGCGTGAGCGGATGATGGGGCTGCTCCAGACGATCCGTACGGTCAAGACGAATACGAAGGCGGAGAAGACGATGGAGTTAATCCGTGAAATGAACGAGAAGGTAATCGTCTTCACGGAGTACCGGGCCACGCAGGAGTATCTGCTTCAGTATTTCCGTGAGCATGGACTGCAATGTGTGACGTACTCGGGCGGGATGAACCGCGGCAAAAAGGACTGGATGATGGACCTCTTCCGCGGACGCGCCCAGGTGATGATTGCCACCGAAGCCGGCGGCGAAGGGATTAACCTGCAGTTCTGCCACCATATGATCAATTTTGATCTGCCCTGGAATCCTATGCGGGTCGAGCAGCGGATCGGCCGGGTCCACCGGCTGGGTCAGGAGAATGATGTGGTCATCTATAACCTTTCCACCGAAGGGACAATTGAAGAGCATATCCTCCACCTGCTGCATGAGAAAATCAACATGTTCGAGATGGTCATCGGCGGGCTGGATGTCATTCTGGAGCGCTTCGAGCAGAAGGGCTCGCTTGAGAAAAGCCTGTACAAAATCGTTCTCGAAGCGGGCAGCGACGAGGAGCTGCGCAGCGGGCTGGATACTATCGGCGATTCGCTCAGTGAATTGACCCACGCCAAGCTGGATGATAGCGGGGTGCCTAAGTGATGCTGACGCCTACAGAAGTGCGCAAGCAGGTCATGGATTATCTGGAAGCGACTGAATGCACCATATTGGAATCCTCGCCGCTGCATGTGACGGTGAAGCTCTCCCCCCGCGCGGACCGGATGCTGACGGACCGCCCTTATTATTGGGGCTTCGTGGAGCGCACCGGCGTAGATCCCGAGACCTTGTCCTTCAGCTTCGTCTTCGACCCGCAGAAGTACGATGAACTGGCCGCGCAGGCCGCTGCGCCTGCGGCCCGCCCGCGCGGCGGGGCCAGCCGCCCGGCAGGGGCGGGAGCGCCGCCGGGTCTGGCCGGGGCGGCGGATGCCGAAGCTGCTGCGGAGCCGCTCGGCGCAGCGCAGGCGCCGGGAGCCGCGCTGCCGCCCGGGGTATCTGCTGCGCCGGAGGACAGCATCCTCGCGCGGTACTTCGGCATCGTTCCGGCGCTGCCGCGTCTCGGACCGGGCATGATCCGCCGCGAGGATGTGACCTACGGCAGCAAGCGCCTGCGGCAGATCTGGTCGGCGGCACGGGACGAAGGCCGGTGCCTCCAGCTGTTCGAGGACCCTGGCCTCAGGCAGCGGACCACGCTGTTCTCGGCCGCCTACGAGCCATGGCTGGCGGTCTGCTACAAGGTCGAGATGACCTGTGACCTGAAGCGGGAGGAGCTGCATTTCATCGCGGTGTCGTTAACCTCCGGGCTGATCGTCCCGGACTTCGAAGCCCGGCTGGCCGGCAAGGAGCTGACGCCCCGGCTGCCGGAGAACATTCATGTCCAGCCGTTCGAGCTGGGGATTACGGACGGGGCCAACCGGCTGGAGGGATATCTGACCTCGAAGCTGGCGCTGCTGGATTATACCTGGGCCGAAGAAGCCCGCGAACGGCTGGGGCTGGAGCTGAGCATTGTGGACATCTACTACGCGGAGCTGCTGAAGGAACCGGAAGAAGAGAAACGCCTCGCCATCCTGGAGCAGTACAACCGCCGCCGCCAGGAGACCTCGTGGCAGTATGAGCCGCAGATTGCAGTTTCTGCCGTAACGTACGGATTGTTTCATCTGCGCAGCACATAGAATGCGACCTTGTCCGCTAAAAGCAGGCAAAAAAACAGCGAAACTCCCGCCGCCTGCCGCGACAGCAAGCAACAGCCTTTTCAGGGCTTGTCCCCTACAATGAACTGTAAGAAGCGTAAATTCCCTCTAAACAGGAAAGGTGACTGAACCTATGAATATCACTGCAAGACGGAAGGGCTCCCGGCGGCGTGGCCGCATGCTCCTCTGTCTGATTCTTGGACTGACTTTGCTGGCCGCCAGCGCCGCCTCTCCCCAGGCGCTAGCATCACAAGCCAACCGGACGACCGTGATGCAGGCCGTCACGCAGGAGGTTCTTCCGGGACTTGAAATGAAGCCGATTCCAGCGCCGGAAACGCTGCAGGCCTTCACCCGTCAGACGATTAGCCAGCTCTCAGCGGATGCTCCTTTTAAGGAATGGAAGGATGCCGGCACGGAGGTCTACCCTCTTGGTCCGGGAACACGGAGCTGGCTGGTCAATGTGATGCACAGCGGTCAGCGGATCGGCTATCTCATTATCTCGGCTGCGGATCAGGGCGGCTATCTGCTTAGCGAATACGGAGCCGGAACCGATGGTCTCCCTTATAGTATGACTGAACTGCGCCAGTATGTGGCGCAGCAAGGACTGATACCCTCTAATTCTTCAGGTGCCATCGGGGTTACGGCACTCTATGCTCCAATGCTGCCTGTCTGGAAAATCACTACGGAGAACAGAACGTTGTATCTGAATGCTACCGTTCTGGAGACGCTGCCTTGGAGTCAGAGCCAGGCTGAGCATATTCTTAATGCCGCACCGGAAGCCTCAGCCATGTTGTCCTCCGGCCCGGGCCAGGCGCGCGCTCCTCAGCCAGCTCTTCGAAGTGGCGGAGAGGATGACCCGTATGCCGATCTGCTGTGGCTAACTGCACCCGGGCTGAAGACGTTGAACGGAGCAAGCCTAAGCGCTCTGCTTCAGGAGCGGGGCAGTCTCGCTTTCCAGTCTCCGGGGCACAACGACACGCTCGGCGCGCCATTCATGATTACAGGCAGCCAGAGCTGGCTGAAGCCCGGTGCTTCCCGGGACCAAGGCAGCACTGAAGCCGCCATAGTCTATGCCGCCGCTGGTCCCGGTGGCATCCGCTATCTCCCGCTTAGCGCCCTTCAGAAGGCGGGCACCTTCCATAAGCTGCCGGTGCTACTGCCCGGGGGAGCCACGCTGGGATCCGCTGCTCTACCCCGTTCAAGCCCGTAGACTGGCACTGGCAGTTCCTGCTCGATATTGAAACAGCCTTCCCGGGTGCCGCCTGCACGACGCCACTTGGGAAGGCTGTTTGCTTATACACCTAAATTCTACTCAGCGTCCGCTTTCTCCGAATTCAGGTGCATTTATACACCTGATTCACACTTAGGGCCCGATTTCCTCTAATTCAGGTGCATTTATGCACCTCATGCTCACACAGCGACCGATTTCCGCTGAAGTGCTACTCCTACTCCTTACTCTCCCCGCCCCGGCTCCATTTGCTGCGCCACACGGACCAGGCGAGCGGCAGCGTGCCGAACCATTTTTCCGCCCACGGCTGCTTCTCTGCCTTCCGCCTAGCATGGACAGCGCGAGGGTTCTCAATGTAGACGACTACCTTCTCCGTAATATACTTCACCAGATCATCTCCGCCGGATGCCATCTCATACACCTCCCAGGTGAGTGCCGGGGCGGGTTCCCGCCCCTTGACCTTATGCCTATAGTGTGCTCCAATCCTCCGATCTCTAAACCGGAATCCGAAGCTTCGTATAGGTTAGGCCGTTAAGGCACAATCTAACAAGACTACACCTGTATAAACCGTCATTAAGTACAAGTAGCTGTTGATTATTCCGGCAGGGAGGTTATTCACTTGAGACAGTCAGAAGCATTAGAGCCCCATACGGCTACACATTCCCATCATTCAAAAGAGCAGCCTGTGCTGAGATCCGGGCGGCGGCTTAAGCGGATCATAGCCGCAGCAAGCGTTCTGCTCATGCTTACGGCAGGAGACACCGCAGTGATTCACGCGGCTGCACCCCGCACTAATCCGCAGGCAGAGCAGCCCGGACAGCGCCAGCATATGCTCGGCCATGACCAGCGGATCATTCTGATTGATGCCGGCCATGGGGGGATTGACGGCGGAACCTCCTACGGCAGCATTCTGGAAAAGGACATCACCCTTGCCATCTCCCGCCGCCTCTTTCTCCTGCTGCGTGCAGACGGCTTCGATACGATTCTGAACCGGACTGGCGATTATGCGCCCAGCGATGAGAATCTGTGGCTGAGGAACAGATCCCGGCATTTACGCGATCTGGCCCAGCGCAAGGAACTGGCAGAGACGCTTCCGGCCAATGTCGTGGTCAGCATCCACATTAACTGGGCGAAATCCCCGTCCAAGCATGGTCCGCTCGTTCTGTACCGCCAGGAAGGGCGCAGCTTCCTGCTGGCCCGGACCATTCAGGATCAGCTCAACCAGCTCTACGGGATGAAGAATGATCCTGTCCGGGGCAAGCCCTTCTACCTGCTCAACAAAATAACCGCCACAACGGTGATCGTTGAGGCGGGATTTGTCAGCAGTCCGGCTGACCGGGAGAAGCTCTGTACACCGAAGGGCCAGGAAGAGATCGCAGAAGCCATTGCGAACGGGATCGCTGCCTACCTTATGGAAGTGTAAGCCGGGAATTCCACTTCCATTCCTCACGGACCAGATCGGAGATGCCGACGAATTGTACCTTGTCCTTCATTTCGGCAATGCCGCTGCGGATGCCCGCGGCGGTCTCTTTGCCTTGGATGCCGACATGACCGATGGTGACGCAGAACTTCTGGCTCAAGGCCCGCTCCTGCACCAGCTTCATCTGCTTCGCCACATGACTTGCCGAATGCACATCATCCAGGAAAATATGATTCTCCACCGGCGGCATTCCCAGCTCCCGGGCCATCCGTCCCGCGACTGAACGGTAATTGGTATGGCTGTCTACGAAGAAAAGGCCGCGCTCCTTGCAGACCTCCAGCACAATACCCATTACCCTTTCATCACCTGTCACCTTGGAGCCCATATGATTGTTGATTCCAATCGCATAAGGGACATTATCCAGCGCTGCCTCCACCCGCTGGCGGACCTCGGCGTCATTCATGCTGGTCAGCACAGCCCCCGGTCCAAGCCATTCCGGCTTGCCCTGGCGCGGCTCCATCGGCAGATGGACCAGCACATCGAAGCCCAGCTCATGGGCGCGCCGGGCATCCTGCTCGCTGGAGCGCAGGAACGGCATGACTGCGACGGTGATTTTGACTGGCAGCTTGAACATTTCCTCTGTCCCGCGCATGCTGTTGCCGAAATCATCAATAATGACCGCCACACGGCTGAGCGCCTGCTGCTGCTGATTCCCAGCTGTCCGGTTGCCCGATACGCTGCTCCCTCTGCTATCCGCAGGTGCGGGTGCTGAAAGTGCCGTGTCTGCCTGTGCAGCAGACACGGCAAGCGGGGCTGACGGGATTAGCGCCGCTGACATAATCACAGCTGCGGCCAAGGGATATAGAAGGACACGCTTTACTCTGTGGTTGCTTGTATTCATACTGGAACACCTCCTTCGTGATTGAACAATTGTACTCATTGTTTGGCTCACGAAGGGTAAATATGTACGGAGCGCTTACGCAATTATTAACAATGGGATGCGGATACGGCACGGGCGGCCTGTCAGCTATGCGATTCCTCTAGCTCCCCGTCTGTCAGCGTCAAGCATAGCCTTCAGCACCTGAATCCCCTCCTGCTTCGCATTAACCCTCACGCTTTAGCTTTAGCTTTGGCTTTACGTCCTCTTGGCATCTGCTTACGGTCTCCGGCCAGCTCGCAGGTCTGCGGGCCCAGATTTCCCTGCTCTATTTTGACGTCAATGAAATCAACAATCTGCTGCAGCGATGCGATCTGCTCGATAATCTTCTGCCGGTGATTCAGAATCATCACGTGGAGCTCAGGATACTGAGACAGGTCTGCATCCAGAGACAAGTCCAGATAGGGCCGCATGTCGTCCAGCGACATTCCTGTTTTTTTGAGGCATGTCACCAGCAACATCCGGTTCAGGTCCGAATCGCTATAGATGCGGTGGCTGTTCCCTTTGCGCTTCGCCCGGGGCAGCAGCCCGATCTTCTCGTAATACCTTATCGTATCCTCAGACATACCCGTCCGCTCCGCCGTTTCCTTAATCGAATATCCCTGCTGGAGATCTGCTTCCGCCAGACTCATAGAAATCACTCCGTTTCACTGGTCTAATGGTGCCTTCGTTCTATTATATAACTTGGAGCTGGCTCCAAGTCAATGACACATTTTATCGCTTGACTTGGACTTGGCTCCAAGTTATACAATGAGCACCATTCACCACTTTCCATGTAGAGGAGTAACCAATATGAGACGATCACATCCCCCGCGCACCGCGCTGATTACCGGAGCCAATCACGGCATCGGGCTGGCCCTGACCCATAGACTTCTGAACGAAGGCTGGGAGGTTATTTCGCTGATCCGCTCTGCTTTTGCTGAAGATGATCCGCTTATCGGGCAGGCGCTCAGCAGCAGACAGCTGCGAATTTATAAGGCGGATTTAAGCGATTTTGGCCAATTGCGGAGTGCATTGCAGGACATTAACCGCCACGAAGCGTATATTGACGTCCTGTTCAACAATGCCGGGGGCAGCTTTCCCGAGTTATTCTTGTCCAAGCAAGGACGCGAGCTGCATTATGAGCTGCAGACGGTGGTTCCGTATATCATTACGATGGAGCTGAAGCCGCTCCTGCTAAAAGGTACGCTTCACACAGTCGTGAATACGTCCTCCAACGCTTTTATGATGAAGCGCAGCTTCGACCCGGCTTCGCTGGAGCGCCCGGCGAAATTTCAGATGCTGACTGGCCCTTATGCCGACACCAAGCGCGCCATGTCCTTGTGGACGGAGGCGGTGGCCTCTGAGCTTGCAGCCGAAGGCATCCTTATCCGCAGCGCGGATCCCGGAGGCAATAACACCCTTCGCAGCGGCAAAAAATCAGGCATCCCCTTCTGGCTGCGGCCGATTACGCGCATGTTTTTCCCGGCGCCAGCCCACGGCGCAGGCTTACTGTATCAGGCGGCCCTTGGCGAACACAGCGGCAGGTCTGGGGTGTTCCTGCACAAGAACCAGGTCACGCCGCTCAAATTCTCTGAGCACGGCAGCACCATTTTGAAGAACGTGCAGGCCATATATGAGCGGGAATTCGTTCAGACGAACAGCGCACTATAACAGATACTGTCTGCTGCCATTGCAAGCATCCGGTGCGAAATTAAGCCACAGCCCCTCCATCCGGAGAGCTGTGGCTTACATGCGTTGCATTATTTTGTAACTGTAAACTATTGTTCCTATGGCAGCTCCGCCATCCGTCCGAATTCCCGCAGCAGCCGCAAATTCTCAATGACAATATGCGCCTTCCACCAGTTCTCACTGACGGCAAATTCCCGTTCATACCCCGCCCAGCCCCAGGTCAGGTCCCAGATTCCTTCGGAGTTCCGGGTCTCCAGCAGATAATCCAGCTCCTGATGCAGCAGCCCGCCAAGCTCTGCATATTCAGGGCTATGCGGCGAATGGATGAACACAGACGGTCTGCAGCTATACCCGTTCCATCCACCCGCATCCCGGCTGATTAACTGCACACTCTGCACCTTGAGCGCTTCTCTTAGTGCAGCGTAAGGGAACTCCTCCTGCAATTCTGCCCAAGCGATACATTCCAGCAGGGTGGCCACGCATTTCAGCGGGTGCATCTCAATAGCAGGATCACGCAGGAAAAGCTCCGTCAGCTCACGGGCAATCCCTAGTCCGTTGGCATACAGCCCGCTATCCTTGGGAGCAGCCTTCAGAATGAATCCGGCCAGAATAGCTGTCGGGTTATACATACTGTGGGAAGTACTGTCCGAGCTTGTATGCCACCAGGGCGCATGAGGATAATCGTTATTGGAAGCTACGACATTCTTCCATGTGCGGCCATCCATATCCACACCGCTGTCCAGGTATTTCAGAATTCCCTGCACCAGCGGATGCCCGTTATCTGCAAATTCCAGCTCCAGCAGCCTCTCTACCGCCGTAGCGGTCTGGATGGGCGTGGAATTCGGATTCCACGCGTCCGCTTCCAGGGCATGGCCGAAGCCCCCATCCTCATTCTGATAGGCGGACAGCGCTTCCAGTATCGGCGCAGCCCCGTCGCCCTCAAAGTGAAATCTCCATCGCGCCAGGTCCAGCGGACGGGCATTGCGGTACATCCAGCGTCTGATTCCCTCATACTCCTCCAGCAGCAGCTTCATATACACTCTCCTTATATTCTTATATTGTTATCTTTCCTACTATTCTAAGAGTTTTCCAGTATAATAAAGGCAATTTCCTGCTTGAATTTTCCCTGCCTCAGATCCAACTAATCCCGGTATGTTACAATAAAAACTACCCCGGCGGACTAAAGGATATTATAACGGGTATACATATATATGGAACGATTTGGCTACCATGTCAGTCTATCCGGGAATTCATGAAGGAGGGTCTTATGAACAGCACTTCCGGCAGTACAAGAGGCACTTTCAAGTTCATCAAGCAGCTATGGGTGAAAATCAACGACGATGATGTCCAGGGCATCGCTGCGCAGCTGACCTATTATTTAATCCTGTCTCTGTTTCCTTTTCTAATCTTCATCATGACCCTGATCGGGTATGCGAATATCTCCCTGGAGAAAAATATAGGGCAGCTGGAGCAGATCATGCCCGCCGAAGCCATCTCTATTATAGAAGAGATTCTGCAGGATGTGTCCGCCGGACGCAGCCAGACGCTGTTGTCCTTCGGGATGCTGGCTACCCTGTGGGCCGCCTCCAAAGGAATCAATGCCATCATCAAGGGGCTGAACCGTGCCTACGAGATTGACGAGAGCAGAGCGTTCTGGAAAATCCGGGGGATCGCCCTGCTCGCTACCTTGACGATCGGGTTCGTCGTACTGCTCAGCATTCTGCTATTGGTCCTTGGCAGCTGGCTCAAGACGCAGGTCTTCCTGCTGGTTGATCTTCCCTATGGATTCCAAAAGCTCTGGGATCTGCTCCAATACGCGATTCCACTGCTCGTGATGTTCATCGTCTTCACCCTGCTGTACTGGATCGCTCCCAGCCGGAGACTGGCGCTGCGGGAGGTCATGCCTGGGGCGTTGTTCACCACCATCGGCTGGATTACGACCTCGATTCTGTTCTCGGTATACGTCAATCAATTCAGTGATTTCTCCAAAACCTACGGCAGTCTCGGGGGTGTAACCGTGCTGCTAATCTGGCTGTATATCAGCTCTTTTATCATCCTGGCCGGAGGCGAGATCAATGCGGTCCTGCTGAACCGCAAGGTGAAGAGTATGCCCCTCAGCACCTTCAAAGGGCAGAAGCTCCCATGAACCCCTCCCTGATTGACGCCATTACCAAAAGCCCGCTCCGCACCTCCTTCTATCATTTCACCCGGGCAGTGAATCTGCCCGCCATGGCTGCCCTTGACGCCATTTATTCCTCTGCGGTGCTTAGCCCCGCCCATGCAGCCGGAGAGCGGCGGACTGCGGCGCACCGGGTAAGCTACGCCGGGCAAGCCGCGATTCTGAATGCCCATCTGCGTATTACGCCTGAGGCGATGGCTCCGGGGACAACGGCGGAAGAGTTCCGCCGTTGCCTGGACCGTCATGTGTTCCTGTGGCCGACCTGGCGCGATTGCCTCGCAATGGCTGCGATGTATTCGCGCAGAGAGCCGGGCGAGGCCTTCGCTGTGCTGAAGCTTGATGCCCGCAGAGTCCTGGCTGATCACTACACCCGCATCAGACTGTCCAAATACGATTCCGGCAGCTCCCCCAGGTTCCCGCACCGCATGTCATACCGCAAGAGCTGCGCCATGCTGCTCCCTCTCACCGAATTCATGTCCTCCACCGGACAAGCTATCCCCGTCAAGCCGTCCGAGATTAAGGAGGTGCTGGCCCAGGACAAGCTTGCCCCTCTCAGCCAATATCTGCAGACGGTCTTCTGTTCACAGCCCCTGCTTGTCCCTGAGATTTGGCAGCCCATGTGTCAGCCTCTGCTTCTTTCGCCAATGTAGATCTGCTACCTCATCTCGCTCACCTAAGGTTGAATTATATGTCGCATCGTGATATAGTCATGTTGTGACATAGTCACAGCATGACATATTCTTTTATAGCCATGACTTGGCACAACGAATTGACGAAGCAGGTGAACGCAATGTCCGCAGCACAAAAAGTTCTAAAAAAGTACGTCCCCATGACCGAAACGGCCTTCTATATTCTGTTGTCCTTAACCAAGCCGCGCCACGGATACGGAATCATCAAGCATGTGGATGATCTGTCGGAAGGACGGCTACGGCTGGGCTCCGGTACGGTGTATGGAACCTTGACCAAGATGAATAAGGATGGGCTAATTACCGTATTTGCCGATGAAGAGAGAAAGACGGTGTACGAGGTGTCTGAGCTGGGGAAGGAAGTCATGCGCGCAGAAATCGGCAGATTAAAGGAACTTCACCGCAACGCCGTCACCAGTGAGGAGGAATTTCAATGAAAACTGTATTTCGGCCCTTTTGGAGCTACGATCTGCCGGGGACAGAAGCCTGGTTAGCCGATATGGCCGGCAGGGGATGGCGTCTGGAGGAATGGAGCTTACTGCTGCGGCGCTTTACCTTCCGGAAGGGTGAGCCCGCCTTGCTAACTTATCAGCTGGCTTATCATTCATCCAAGCATTCATCCATGTCTCCTTATCTGTCCGCAGAGGGATGGAGCAGGCGGCTGCAGCAAGGAAAGTGGAGCCTGTACGAGAATGATCGGTCCCCGTCACAGATTAGCGCCTATCCTTCACGTAAGGATGTCCTGAGGCGTAACCGCATCATCTCCTATCTTTTCATGGGAATCCTGGTGTATTTGCTGCTCATTGCACTTATTCCACTGCTTGTACTAGGGCTCACCTTCAATCAAGATGCTCCTATCCGCATTCAGCCTAGCCCAATGTGGGCGGCAACCTGGACGGCCGCTGCCTTGGCAGTACTCCTGCTGGTACTTGCCATTTATTCGCTTATCAAGCTCCGGGCAGCCAACAGGGAACTTCTTCAAGGGCACACGGACATGAAGAAGCCTCCCGCAACGCCTAAGCCTGCCGGCACTACGATGGCGCGGATGAAGTTAGGCTGGATGTATGCCCCTGACCGGCTGGAGCAATGGCTGGAGGACAAGGAGCTGGACGGCTGGAATCTCTATAAAGTAGGCTTCGGAGGAACATTGTTCCATTTCAGCAAGGGCCGTCCGCGCCGTATGAAATATCACGCTGACTATCAGGTCGTTGCGGGTGAAGGGTATTTCGAGCTGCATCAGGAGGCAGGCTGGACCAGACTCTACAGTTCTCCCTTCTCTCTGCAGAAATGGACCCTGTGGAACCGGGAGAACCCGGAGCATGCCGAATACCCGGAGCTCTACAGCGATCCGTTACACCGCCTGAAGCACGCACGTAAAATCGCTATCAGCTATACCCTGCTGTTCCTGCCCATGATTCTGCTCTACAGCCTGAATGTGTCGGCCTTCATAGATAGCATCCTGCGGGATGAATTTACCGCTTCCCAGGCGTGGAACACTTCAATTATGTTCCTTTCCATTCTGCTCTTCGGCTCGTTCGCGGGCCGAACCTGGCTATATTACCGGCGGCTCAAGCAGCAATAGCTATTGTTGCAAAGGCCCTGCACAAGTAGAGACAGCTTAGTGCTTTCGCAACAAAAGGCGTATACCGGAAGTTCTGCTCCATGCGGAGAAGACTTCAGTATACGCCTTTAAGCTTGTCATTTGTATGATCAGAAGAATTGCGGGTACTGCCCCGACATGCTCTGGACCCGGTCCAACAGCGTATTGGAATGCTCCATCACGACCTTGCGCATCCCTTCCACATCCCGCTTGCGGGTAGCCGCTACCATCTTCACATGCTTATCGATGTCGGACGGCTGCACCCCTTCCATCTTCCCGTAGAGCAGACGGATACGGTTATAATGGGATGCTACCTCTTCGATGGTGAACCAGGACAATTCTTCCCCCGCCGTCTGGAAGATCAGCTGATGGAATCGGTTGTCCTTAATATAGAATTCTCTGAAGTATTTCTTGTCCATATATTTCTTCTGCTTATTAATCAGTTCCTGCATCGTATCTGCTACCAGCTCGCTGCACTTGCGGATGAACTCATCGATCACCGCAGATTCAAGCGAGGTGCGGATGAACCACTCCTCACGGACCCGTTGCAGATCGATCTTGGAGACTACCGTTTTGCGCTGAGGATATATTTCCACCAGTCCTGACTGTTGAAGACGGACCACTGCTTCCCGCACTGGTGTGCGGCTGACGCCATAGCGTTCAGACAGCTTCTGCACACTGACATCCATTCCTGGCTCGAGCGTCATATTCATGATGTCTTCTTTTATTCTATTGTAAGTTACATCATTCAGTGAATTACTGTTATTCATAATCTTCAACGGCTTCCCTACACCTTCCCTGAACTCACTCCTAGTACATCACGGGTTATTGTCTCCGCACTGGCTGAATCGTAGCTGTAATACAACAGAACATCCAGAATAAACGGCGAGTATCGCAGTCTGTTCAGCTCCTGTGTAAAAGCCATGGCTCCAACTTCACTTAAGGTGCGTATTGTAGAA
The DNA here is from genome assembly GCF_017874735.1 of Paenibacillus silagei. GTDB lineage: Bacteria > Bacillota > Bacilli > Paenibacillales > Paenibacillaceae > Paenibacillus_AQ > Paenibacillus_AQ silagei. The sequence continues at coordinate 21,010 of NZ_JAGGLV010000023.1, read as the reverse complement.
TAATTCTTCAGGCCCAGCAGCTTCCACAGCAGAATACGCTCGGTCCGGGTGTATATTTCCTGTGCAAACCGGTCTTCTACAAAATGATAAATTTCGTGGCCAAGGATAGTATTCATTATACCAGCTTGCGGAAAAAGTTCAACCAGACCGGCCCCCGCCTCCCGCACCTGCCCGGCCGCTCTGCGCAAGGGTTCTTCCATGATTTCGATCCGGTCCGGAGGGGTATAGGCGGCGAACAGCACACGCTTGCCGGTCATGAGCGCATCCTTCATTTCAAGCTTCAGGTTCATCCGTTTGGCAAGCTCCTGGACATCACGGGTCCCATATTCCAGCATCATCCGCTGTGCATATTCTATGCCGCAGGCTCTGGCCCGCTTTAGCATCTCCCGCTGCGCCTCCGGCGGAATCCGCCGGTTCAGGATATCCTTCCTGAAGGCATACATTCCCCAAGCCTCATCGTCAACCTCCAGCAATGGGTACAGCAGTTCTTCCAGCTTAGACTGCACCTGCATACGTCCCTCCTGTCTATACGCTCTCCCGTGCCCCTTAGCTTTGCTTGATATTGGCCGCCACCACAATAACCTCCGTGTCCGGCTCAAACGTGGATACCTCAATATCCATCAGCAGCTCCAGCTGCTCGAAGTCGGAGGCGGTAAAGTCCATCACCCGCGCGCCAATACATAAGTAGAAGTCGGGTCTGGCAATCAGCTCCGTCTGATAGACCGCCATGGCCTCCCATAGCTGTTTGACCGCGCTGAGATAGTCCCCGGCTGTTGTCTTGAGCGCCATGGCCCGGCCTCTCTGTACCTTGATGAAGCCCTTGGTGTCCAGGATGCGGACTGCACCGGCTTCTCCGGCTTTATCCATTTTCTCGCCGAAAATACTGACATACCGCGTCTTCTGCAGCAGCTCCGTCCGCTCTACAGGGATGCGCATATCCTGGGCAGCCAGCTCCCGCAGCTCCGCCTCATCACATTCCTTCAGCAGCTCAGTCGTCTTCACCTCGGTGGAACCGGTAGCAATCGCTGTCACCTTGGAAGTCTGCGGATCAATGTCAATATGAATCTCGATGCTCTCCGGGGTCGCTCCGCTCTGGATGGCCTTGTTCAAGGCTTCCATCTTCAGGGCGGCAATCACTTCCTTGGACGGGGACGGAATAATCCGTTCCACCACATCGCGAACCATCGACAAGGCAACTCCGATCGAAGAGATAACCTCGGCATTCTCGGGGATGCTGTATTTCAGGCCCATTTTCTCCGAAAAATAGACGATCAGCGAAGCCGCTCCGCCGCCCACGCCGACGAGGGAGATCTGATCCTTCTCCAGCTTGTATTTCTCAGCCAGCGCCAGAATGATCGGCTCGATCTTGGCATAGGCCTTCTCCATAATCTGCTTGGCGATATCCTCTACCGTCGTTCCGCAGTAATCCGCCAGTGCCTGTATCGCCCTTCTGGCCGCTTCCACATTCCCGTAGGAGAAGTGCTCCGGCTTCACCAGTCCCAGCACATTCGCCGCGCAGGAGTTCGTGATCGTCACCCGCTCCCCGTTCTCCAGCCGGATGGCCACATAATCAGCAGGATCACCCGGCTTCGGAGAAAAGAATTCGACCTGCGCTCCCTTGATCTTATCCGGATCGGTGAATACCGAATAATCCAGACCGCCGATATGCGCCGATCTGGGTCCGACATCGACCACTCCGCTCTTGTTCGCCCGGATCATGGACCCGCCGGCCACGCCGAGCACCCGTACATCCAGGGAATTGACATAGGTCGGATGACCGCCGACGATGGAATAGTCGATGGCCGGGCGGCCGTTTTTGATCACACCGATATTGGTAGTCGTGCCGCCGACCTCGAAGTACACCCCGTTCGACGCTCTCAGATACATCAGTGAGCCCATGACCGAGGCCGCCGGTCCCGACAGCATCGTCAGCACAGGCCGTTTCTTCATCTCACTGATCTCCATGACGCCGCCGTCGCCTCTCATAATCATCAGCGGAACATGGACCCCGGCCTCCCGCACAGACTTCTCTGTGGAATTGGCGGTATCCAGCATCTTCGGCAGAATGCTTGCATTAATCGCCGCCGTCCGCGTTCTGCGGGTCAACCCGTACAATTTTGTGATGTCGGAAGCCATGGTGGTCGGCATGCCTTTTTTCTCCGCTTCTATATAGACGAGTTCCTCGGGCCGCCCGTTATCTACGCCAAAAGCCATCGAAGGCACAATCACCTGTGCCCCCTGCTGCTTGAGTTCATCGATGACCGTCAGCACAGAGGCTTCGGACATTTTTTTAACATTAAGGAAGCTATTGTAGATCTTGATCTCCTTGCCGTTGCCCAGGTCGATATTCTGAAGCCGGGTCTGACGCTTGGCGAGCCAGCCCTCCAGACCGCCCTTCGCCAGGCCAATAATGCCCACCTGTGCAATATCGCCCTCGATCAGCGCATTCGTTGCCTGCGTGGTACTGTGGGCCACGAACACTACATCCTCCGGACGGATATTGTTCTCCTCCAGGCAATTCTGGAAGCATTTCACCACACCTGCGGCTACGCCTGTGGCATGGTCATGCGTCGTCTTCACGGACGATTTGCCGATAATCTCATGTGTCGCGTTGTCAATCGCAACTGCTTTGGTATGGGTTCCCCCCACATCGATACCCATTCTAACCTTTGTACTCATATGATTTCTCCGTTTCTCTTCATTAATAGTAGACCCAAGTGAAATTTGAAGCCTAACCGTCACTGCGGTGAACATTTGGACTTCCGGCCGCTGTTGTCTGCAAATTTCTTGATTTGTACCGCTGTTCGCGGTGGAAATCCGCAGACAAAGGCGGACGCTACCGCTCCTACAGTTCCAAATTTCCCCTTCGTTCCTTATAGCTTCTCGTTATTGACTTGAGTACTACTTATTGATTAATGCTAAGCAGTGCTACACGCTACACCAAATTGCCGTACATGAAGAACACAACCGCGCAGAGAATAATCCCGATGATCCAGCCGGTAGGAATCGACATCTTCATGTATTCCTTGGCCGGAACCTTCGTATAGCCGAAGCCCCAGGCCACCCAGGACTGTGTAACGTCCAAATGCTGCGGTGCTACTGTAGTAATGGCGAACAGCGGATAGAGGAATTGTACCGGCCAGGCAGCGGTTGCCACCACGACAGCCAGGATGGCCGAACCGGAGCCGACCAGGTTCATCGGGCCGCGGAAGAAGCCGAGCGGTGTCAGAATGGCGAAGACAATACACAAGAGCAGCGCGGTCTGGGGCATTGCGCCGTCCAGCAGGGTTTTGAAATAAGGGGATGCATAGGTAGCAGCATTATTGAACATCGACAGCGTAAGCAGGAAGCCGATCATCGGCGCTACATCAATGGCTCCGTCCGCGAACTGCTTCGACAGCATTCTGCAAACGCTTGCAAAACCGCCCTTCAGCTTACCGCAGGTTAGCAGGGCGAACAGGGCGGCGAAGATAAATCCAAAAATGATGGGAACCTTGAGCACCACCACACCCACTACCGGCAGAATGATCGAGATCCAGGAGATAGCAGGTGCATCTACAGTAGCTCCGCTATCCGGTGTTGCCGCCCAGGCCCGGGAGAGCTTCCGGTTCATCATCACGTTAGATACCACCAGAACCACGATCAGGGACACAGCCATCGCAATCATGCCAAATTTGAAGTATGTATTGTAGTCGTAGCTGGCATAACTCTCATTGGCTGTTGCAAATATCGTCTGATATTGCTTAAAGTTCACGATATTCCCGAAGATCCCCGCCATGATTGAGCCCATGAAGGAGAACAAGGCAATCGGGGAAGGAATTCCTAGCGACAGCATGATCGGCAGCACGATGACGGCAATGGAGATTACCGGGCCGATACCGGTCATGGATGTGAAGATTACAGCGGTAACGATACACAGCAGAGACATGGTAATTCTTGGTTTGTCTCCCCCAAGCTCTACAACCTTACGAATCAGAGTAGCGGCAATCCCGGTGTCGATCAGGACTCTTCCGAAGAAGGCGCCGAAGAAAATATTAACCAGTATCGCCTTCCCGTAATTCTCAGGCCCCGTCTGGAACACGTTCGTCAGGACGTCAATGAACGTTTTGCCCTCCATCACGGAGGTAGGATGAATGCTATTTCCGATCAGGGCAATCGAGGTCCACAGCACTGACATGACGAAGAAGCCGACCATAAGGTTATACCCCTTGACGCAATACCACACCAATCCAAAAAACGATAAGACCATAATGAAACCGATTACAACATTAGCCACATCCACAAAATAACCTCCTGAAGTAGGATAAATGAGTTAACATGCTAACATGCTATTTATGTATACTGACATGTTAGTTTGTCACGTGAAAATATTAACATGCTACTTCATTAGGCGTCAATACCCTTCTGCATGTTATTTCCAAACACTTCAAAACGCAAAACAGAGGCTGCAGATGTAATCCATCCTGCGCCTCTGTTCATGTCTATATTCTTCAGTTATCCTTGTTAATCACCTGGTTAATCACCTGGTCACGATACCGCTGAAATTGCTCCCAGGATTGCTCCGCTTGCTCAGGCTGCTCAAAGTCGATATAGCCGGAATCCGATGTATCCAGCGCATAAGCCTCCAGTGTCTCACAGACCAGACGGATCGTCTCCATCACCGCTCCCCCGCCCCGGACATGCAGCATGATGGAATTCACGAGCTCCTCTTCGCCTGTGTTGAACTCCATCGAATACCCCTCGCCCTCAAGGAAGCCCCAAGCCTTATCCCGGTAATCCAGATTCGGTATACGACGGGTCAGCTTCTCAATGATTTCATCACGTTGTCCCAGGGGAGGCACTGGGGGCTGCTCCTCCTCCGGCGCTTCAAAATCGTACTTCTCTTTCATGATAAATACATCCCAGCTCATATGCGCTCACTCCTGTCATTATAAACTCCAGTACTTAAACTACTTATTACCCGATTCGTCCACTCTTATCAACTCAAACGTGGCAGCTTCGATCCACAGGATCAGTTTGCTATGATTCACATCCAGGAACCCTAGCGGTATACCCAGCCCCGGCGAAGCTTCCGCTATGTCAATGACTGTCATTTCATCGTTGATTCCGATAATGGGCAGATCCAGTTTGTTCACTCTGTAAAAGGAATCCCTGTTATAATGTCTCTGGGTTATGCTGTAGCGGGGATTGGTTAACTCGTATTGGTACGCTTCATAGCCCTCTAGTCCCTTGGAGGAGAAGTAATCCTGATGAATCACAATCTCATCTCCAATGATGTCCTGCCCTGTCGGATATTCAGATGCGTCATTATAGGAATTCGCGAATCCCAGCAGCTTGTCCACCTTCCAGGTTCCATAGATGAATTCCTCCGTCGCCTGATCCAGCTCCATTCGCCCGATAAAAGGTTCGGAGGTATTGAGCGGAATCAGATTCTCCTCTTGCTTAGCATGTTCTGATGGTGGTGCTGGAGTGACCGGAACATGCTGCGCACCTGCCGGTTCTGCCGCCTGACTGCATCCAGCCAGGCAGACCGCCAATATGGATATTTTCAGTATCATCCCTAATCTTGTGATCATGGTAAGCCTCCCGCCTGCTTCAGTCCTTCAACCTTACCATCCGCTGGAAGCAAAGAATAAACAGACAGGTTACAATACCGGAACAATCGATTCATCAGCCGTTTTGCATAGATAAAAATTTCGTTAGATCCTTCTCCAGCTGCACAACCTCCTGGTTCGCAGCATTCGCATAATCCGGCAGCAGCATATCTTTAACCATTTTCGTGCGTAGCCAAGCAATGAAGAGAACATCCAATATGAAGCTTGGGAGCTTTGGGACTATTGTGAAAAGTGGCGGATCAACGGCAACACCCGCTTGTTTTATTTTCCTGAGGTACGCTTTGAGAGTAACTGTTATTTGACGTGCCTTCTTTCGGGTTCGGGCCGGGTCTGCGTTTCCGCCGTACAAACTGCCCAGCAGAGCAATGTCGGATACGGAATGGGTGATTAGAAACGCCTGCATATCCTTTTTGATAACGTAAGGAAGCTTGGCGGCTTGAAATACTTGTGCGAGCTTTAAGACGCGCTGCGTCACTGCGCCGTTCACTTCGCCAAATGAGGTGGCCACTAGAAACTTGGGCATGAACCGGGCGTACAGGACCCCATCTTTAATCTGTCCGCCGAAGCCGGGAAAAGCAGGTAAAAGTCTACCCCCTACAATCCCACGCCACGAAGAAAACCCAATCGAGCTATTGGTCATCGTAACGATATTCGGGCTTTGATTATCCTTTAGTGCTAACAACGCGGATTCGGCCCGGTCATAACGGACGGTAACGAAAATATAATCGTATACATCATCATTTTCGAGTGTATCTATAACCTTCACCGGAATCGATCTGACTGTACCTTTGTCATGGTATTGCAGACCTTTTTCTTGTAAAGATCTGAATCTGTCCGAACGTGCAAACAGGCTAACGTCAAACCCGGCTTCCATAAGCTTCATTGCATAGATGCTTCCGATCACACCTGCACCGAAAATTAAAATTCTTTCTTGCTTTGCTGACATCTTACCACCCCGCCGATTCATATTTCCGTATGATCATCCAACAACATGTTGTATGATGCGATCATAAAGCTTTATGATTCCTTGATCAATCATCAATTTTTTAATATCTGTCGGATGATATCTTATACACCAGCAGGAGGGACACATGAAAAAACAACCTCAAATCACAGAGAAAACAAGATAAAGATTTATAGAAGTTTTTTGTGAGCTATACAGCCAAAAGCCGGTTGAGAAAATTTCCATTCAGGAAATCTCCAACCGGTCAGGGTATAACCGCAGTACCTTTTATCAATATTTTACTGATATTTACGAATTGCTGGACGCTGTTGAAAGTAACTTGCTCCTTGACATCAAAACAGAACTTGCCGATAAAGAGCTGTCTATGCATTCGGTACAAGATGCGCTCTCTTGTCTGGACAAAAAAGACATCCCCATGGAGCAATACCTGAACCTTCCGCAAAACCATGCCTTAACGCCGTACTTCATTGAGTTCTATCTGACGACGACCCATTCTTTATTTCGTCTTTGGCTCCAAAGAGATAAGGATCTACCCTCAGAAGAATTCATCAAGTTAGCGGAGAATTTATATTCAAGAGGGGTATCGGCTTATACTGATGAAGGATTCTGATCTTCGAATGAGGACAGGAAGACCTCCATGGATTCACTGATATCAACCTCCATCCGCTCCGCCAGAATAATTAGCCACCAGATACACTCGCTAAGCTTATGTTGCAGCTCAGACCGGGTTTCGCCGCCTTTGGGCCAACGCTTCTGCTCAGACATCGTCAACCGGCCCACTAACCCGGCATCTGTCAAAAAAGCAAGCGCATCCTCTTCCACACTCCACTGGGTCCCGTGATGCTGCTGCTCCAGTCTGTGATAGCATTCTCTTATAACGAGGGAACGCTCAACAATCTCATTGAAGCTCAGGCTCTTCTTCATTTCTTCCACTTGATCAAGTCCCTCCTTTTCAAATGACTAGAAAACAATAGCATGCCTAACATGACTACATTCTGTCATATTAAAATGAAATAAATGAATTGCTGAACGCAAAAACAGGTTCTTATATCACTTAAATAAGTGACACAAGAACCTGTGTTGATGTTACCTATGATGCGGTCAAGAGGACTCGAACCTCCACGATATTGCTACCACTGGCACCTGAAGCCAGCGCGTCTGCCAATTCCGCCATGACCGCATATTCAGTTGACTTGCTTTCGCAGTCACAAGATAGATCTTACCATGCCTGAATTATGGAGTCAAGTTTATTTTATTGTAAATTGCTATCCATAAATTGCAAGTAAAATATTGCTTTTATTTGCGGATTCGGTGTATAATGAGAACAAAGGTTCGCATACTATAAATGAGGTGATTTATAATGGCGATTACCAAGAGACACCCCCTAACTACACCAACCATCCCTGAGAATATAACCAAAGATGAATTGTCCCTGGTCAGAAGCTATCTGCTGCTAACGTTTATTCATAAAGTATTTGAACGGGACTGCCGTGCCATCGGCAAGAGCGGTCTGTTCAAGACTCCCCAGCTCTACATGGAGCTGGTATCCAGCGCTACCAAGAAGACATCCCTGATGCTGCAGGAGGTTACCCGCGAGCTTACCGTGAGCCAGCTCAAGATCAGCACTGTGCGCCAGGATCAGCGCGGAGTTACCGCCGAGTATAACTGCCGGGGCTATGTTGGCGAGATCCATATTCTATGGCCCGGCTTCCGTAATGAAATGATGCAGCGTATGCGTGCCTACCTCGGACTGGGTGCCGAGCTTGCCTCCGTCCTTCCCCGGGAAGAACAAGTCGAACAGTTGGCCATGACCATCTAAGCCGCACCTTGTAATGGATTGTACTGCTGACATAAGAGCCTCGTCCTATTCTGGACGAGGCTCTTGGTGCGGGTGCAGATCAATATATGATACTTTGACGGGGAGTGGTTTGATTAGACTTTGTCGTCTGGAGTACAGGCGGCATACATTTGGACCAGGTGCCTCCGCAGAGCGGAATGTGATCGGTTTTTCGATTACATCTGGCCCAGGTGCCTCCACGCGAGCCATTGTAATCGGTTTTTCGATTACATTTGGCCCTGGTACCTCCACACGACCCATTGTAATCGGTTTTTTGATTACATTTGGTCCAGGTACCTCCACACGACCCATTGTAATCGGTTTTTCGATTACATTTGGCCCTGGTACCTCCACGCGAGCAATTGTAATCGGTTTTTCGCATACATTTGGCCCAAACGGCAACCCGGTCCCTTCCTGCCGTTCACCAGTTCGACGCCCGTCCTTACTTTAGAACCCTCTCCAGCTGCTTCGATCCTGCCTCCGGGAACAGCTTGGCCGTATGCTCCATAATCCGCTCCCTGGATGACACTGGCTGATCATTGTAACGCGAAGTCACATAGTCTGCCCCAAATACATGCTCGCTCACGGCATAACGCCCGATTCCCCAGCCGTAAGGACGGCCATGCTTGTCCTGCTTATACTCGAATTTGCTGGCTGTAATGTAGGTCTGCATCTGGAGCAGCGTCATGGCTGTGTCGAAGCCTTTGGCACCTTTGACCGCGAAGCCGGACAACCCTTTAAGATCACTGGAGAGCAGCCCCGCCTCATGCTCCAGCAGCACATCCATGATTCGTTTGCTGGCCATAGAGGCCAGTCCGTCATCATATCTGGCATCGAAATCATAACCGTCCCGGCGGTAATTGGCGAAGTCCGGGTACCATTCTCTGCTGATGAACCCGGCCTTCTTGTTAAAGAGCTTCGCATAAGCGATCTCGCCCCCGGCCGCAATCTCCTCGCGCCACTCCCACGGCCCTTCTACACCCTTCACGAACCAGTAGCCCGCAGGAGTGCATTCCTCCAGAGAGAAGCCTGCGATCTCGCAGCGGAACATGGGCAGGTAACCGATCTCCCGCACCAGCGCGGCTAGTTCCCCGGCATTTTTAATTATAGGCAGCTTCATCGTTGTCCTCCAGGCTGATAGGTCCAGCCTTCGTCTCCATGGTAGATCATCTGCTTGCCCATCCCGCCATCGATTGTAATATTCTCGCCCGTTATGAATCCCGCAGCCTCACTGCACAAGAACAGCACCATGCCTGCGATATCCGCCGGAGTTCCTACCCTTCCCGCAGGATGCTGCAGCCGATCCGGCTCTGTATGAACCGGCTCTGCCGATTCCTCTGTACCGTGATAAGCGGTGGTATCAATCCAACCCGGGCTGATTGCATTAACCCGCACTTTGCCGCTAAGACTTACACTAAGGGCGTGGGTCAATGCGCCGATCCCGCCTTTGGCCGCTGTATAGCTCTCGGTATCCGGCTGAGACATCCGCTCCCGGCTGGAGGAGATATTCACAATAGAGGCTCCTTGGGCAAAATGCGGCTTAAGCCGCAGCGTCAGGTAATAAGGCGCCGTCACTCCAATCCGCTGCACATACTCGAAATCCTCATAGCTGCATTCTGATTGCAGCCCTTTACGGCTGATACAGGCATTGTTAATCAGGTAATCCACCTGTCCGTAGCGGCTGATTACCTGTGAGATGAAATCATCCAGCATCGGCTGTTCCGCAATGTCTCCCTGATAAAAGAACAGACGCTCTCTTCCATACTTGGCCTCCAGCCAGCATCCGGCAGCAAGATCCGTATCGATGCAGGCAACCACTGCTCCGGCCTTCAGTAATTCCTCGGTGATGCAGCGTCCGATTCCGCCTGCACCTCCGGTAACTATCGCTATTTTATGATGATGACTCATCTTGACCTCCATTCTCCGCTCATTCCGGGGTATAGGCTTCCGGTCTCGGCTCGCTCACCGGCTGATACAGGTATCTCCGGTCCAGCTTCACCACATGCTTGTTCGGACGCCGGATCATCACCTGGGTTTCGTCCCAGGCCAGCACGATTCCCCGGATATCATTGCTCGCCAGCCCGTCGCGTACAACTCTTATCCGCTCACCGGAAATCCGGTAGGCATCCAGTTGTTCATCACTTATCATAGTATTCTTAGTCCCCTCTCTGTGCTTAGCTTGTCCAATTTAACCCTGAATCCGGTCATGAAAAAGACCCAAATGAGAATCATCCGGGTCTAGTTATCTTTCAAAAGCAATCTGTATGTCTTATGAAGTTCCTATATCAGCGCTTCATTCTTCTCAAACCAGAAGTCAAGAACTTTAGCGGACATCACACGTTGTTCCAGATATTCGACCTGATGCTCTGTGAATGTCTGTCTCCAGCTATACGACAGCTCTTCACACAAACTTGTGATTGTCAAAAGCTCTGACCAAGCAACATAACGTTTGTACCAGAAAAACTGAGGATGTTCGATCATATAGGGATACAAATCGTCGAACTCCGTGTGTTTGCAATCCAGCGCACGTTCGAAGTGATCCTTAGCCTCGGTTAGTTTATCAATAAAAAATTGCTCTGTCACCGGTTCATTCCCCATTGTGACGCCTCCTCTCTCATGTCTAATTTTTATTATAAAGGAAAACTTATAGGGTGAAAAGCAGATGTTTCAAAAATAGGCTGTGTTCCTGTTATTGTCACTTCAGCCTTATCCAAAAACAATCGTCCCGTCATTAAGAGAGGTGATATCAACAAGAGACTCCAGACGGATTCCCTGTTCCCGGATCGTGCGGGCACCGGCCTGGAAGCTTTTTTCGACCACTACGCCAAGGCCCACCAGCTCGGCACCTGAACGCTGGATAATCTTAATCAGGCCGCGCGCCGCGTCGCCATTGGCGATAATATCATCGATGAAGAGGATTTTGTCATCCTCCGAGATGAACTGGCGGGACAGCATAATGTCCGTAACAATCCCTTTGGTAAAAGATGGAACCCGTTCACACAGAGCGTCGGGATCTGCCAGCAGCGTTTTTTTGCGCCGGGCAAACACCAGCGGCACCTTCATCTCATAAGCGGTGGCAAATGCCACGGCAATCCCCGAGGATTCCACAGTCACTACGCGAGTAACTCCAGCCTCAGCAAATCTGCGGGCAAATTCCCGTCCCATTTCCATCGTCAGCATCGGATCTACCTGGTGGTTGAGCAGTCCGTCCAGCTTCAGCACCTGATCCGAGACGACAATCCCTTCCTCCAATATCCGCTGTTTCAATAATTCCATCATTGTAAACCTCCATTACACTTAATAGACGTTCCACCGAAATCGCACCTGTTCGTCCAGGCGGAAGTCATGTCCCTCTGTTCCTCATCATAACCTGTACTATGCGGACTACACAAGGCTATATCCTTGCAGGCCCCGCAATTGTAAACTTCGCAGCATTCATAAGGAGGCTAAGCATGAAGTCACATATCCGCACATTACAGATCGCTTTCACTTATATCGGCACCATTGTCGGCGCCGGATTCGCTACCGGCCAGGAAATCCTCCGTTTTTTCACCAGATACGGCCACTGGGCGCTGCTGACGATTCTATTCTCTGCCGCTCTCTTTATCTGGCTGGGCACCAAAATGATGATCATCGCCCGGAAAATCTCTGCGGACTCGTATGAGGATTTCAACCGCCACCTGTTCGGAGCCAAGGCCGGGACCATCATCAGCCTGTTTACCATGATTATTCTGATCGGGGTGAACAGCATCATGCTGGCAGGCGCCGGGGCAATCTTCAAGGAGCATCTCGGCCTTCCCTATCAGGCGGGGCTGCTTCTGACGATCCTCGGATCTTACTTGCTGCTGAAGCGCGGTATTTCCGGCATTCTGCAGATCAACAGCCTGGTGGTGCCCCTGATGCTTACTTTGTCGCTGATCCTTGTCTGTAATACGCTGGGCGTTGCGGGAGCCGAACGCTTCCTCTTCCTGCCCACCGATTATAGCAGCATCAACGCATGGATCTCTCCGCTGCTCTATACCTCGTTCAACCTTGGCATGGCCCAGGCGGTGCTGGTTCCGCTGGCCCGTCATACGGATGACGAACGTGCGCTGGTGCGCGGCGGGATTCTGGGCGGAGCGGGCATCGGGTTCATGCTGCTGGCGGCCCATTTTGCCATGAGCTCGCAGATGCCGGGCATCCTGCAGTTCGAGATTCCGATGGGAAGCATTGCCATCCGGCTGGGTCCGGTGGTGCAGATGGTGTTCTTGCTGCTGATCTTCATGGAAATCTTCAGCACCTTCGTCGCCGGTATCTACGGGGTAAGCGTACAGCTCCAGCAGCGGCTCCCGGTCGCCCCCGCGCTTGTCGCCCCGCTCCTGATGCTAATCTGCTATGTGTTCAGCCAGTTCGGCTTCAGCTCGCTGCTGGGCATCTTCTACCCGATCTTCGGCGCGCTGTGTCTGATATGGGTGGTCATGCTGGTGCGCTCCCCCATGTCCCCGCCGCCAGGGCATGGCAAGCCGCCCGCAGGAGGAGCGGGCGGCAAGAAGCAGGGGATTACGATTGTCAGCATCAAGCCTGCGATCCGCACTACACGGAAATAACTGCTGCGGCAGGAATGCTGCCCGCCACAGCTTCGGCGACATGACGGTGGCAGGTCATCATGACGATCTGCCGGGAAGAAGACAGCTCGCCAAGCAGAGCCAGAGCCGCATGAAGCCGGTATTCATCGAAGTTAACGAACAGATCATCGAAGAACAGCGGCAGATTCACCTTGCTGCTCATCGTTTCTGCCAGTGCCAGCCGGATCGCCAGATACAGCTGCTCCGCGGTTCCCCGGCTGAGCAGGCCGCTGTCCAGCAGTCCGGCATCCTTATGTTCAGCCTTCAGCTCCTTATGCCCCAGCGTCATTACAATCCGGCGGTATTCCCCGTGCGTGAGCTTCGAGAAATACACGGAGGCCAGCTGCAGCACCTGAGGCTGCTTCTCCTGCTCATAGATCCTGCGTGTCCGGCCCATCAGCTCGGCCGCCAGCGCCGTTACCGCATATTGGCCTGCCAGATTACGCAGTGCCGCCCGCTGTTCCTCCAGTTGCTGGAGCGCAGTATCTTCCTTGCCGCGCTTCGTCAATGCTTCCCGTTCCTGCAGCAGCTTACCGCGCTGCTCAAGCAGTGCGCTGCGTTCCTCTTCAAGCTCGGCCGCCGCTTCTTCCGCAGCCTGACGCTCCTGCGCAAGCCGCCCGGCGTCCAGATGCTCCAGCAGACTCAGCAGCTCTGCCCGGCCTTCGTTATCCCATCCGCTGAACATCGCCAGCTCCGCTTGACGCACGGACCGTGTAACCTCTATCCGCCTCAGCCACGCAGAGGAACGGCGCAGGAACTGCTCGCCGTCCTCAGCATCGCCTTCCTCCAGCAGCTTCGAGCAGCGCAGGTTCAATTCCGCCTGCTCCCTGTGATTCGCTGCCAGCTCCTCCCGGACTTCAGCCAGCCGCGCCTCCACACTCTCTCTGCGCAGCAGCTCAGCCTTCAGCTGATCCCACTCCCGCTTCCGCAGCTCCAGCCAGGTTAATAGGGCGGCTGGTGTGGGGTGGCGGGGAGCAGCTGGAGTTGCGGGTGAATGCTGGGCGGTAGGATTGGTGGCGGGTAGCGATTGCTGCTCAGCTACAAAGGAAATGGAGTTTACCCGTCCGGTCTCCGCAGCTGCAAGCAGCTTCATCCCTTCCTGCTCATATAGTGCACATTCCGCCGCCAGTCCGCTTAGCCGCGCAGACCATTTGGCCTCCTGGCGCAGCAGCTCATGGCCCTGCTCTGCCAGGGCGAAAATATCCGGCAGGCTGTCCGGGGACAGCCCTTCGGGGAGTCTCCGCTGACGCAGCCAATCTTCGTAGCGCGCCGCCAGCTCTGTGAAGCGAGCCTCCGCTTCCTCCAGTTCGCCTGTCAGCACCTGTTCCTGTCCGCTTAGCCGCTCAAACTCCGTCCTGCAGGCCTCGGCCTCAGCCGCCTGCCGGTCTACGCGCTGGCGCCAGGTGCCCCAGGCCTCCATCAGCCGGCGCAGCTCGCGCATCCCGGCCTCCAGCCCGCCTGCGTCAGGGCTGGACGCCTTGCCGCTCTCCCGCTCCGCGCCGGAGAGCAGTTGCCCGCGCAGCCGCAGCATCTCCGCTGCGGCCTTGCCCGCCTCCCCGCCGCCCGGCTCCGGCGGGGCAACCGCCGCCCCCGCTGCGCGCAGGGCGGCCCAGAGCCACAGGTCCGCTGCGGCCAGCAGGCCGAGCGCGGACCATACGCTGACCGGCGGTGCGCCGGTCAGCCACAGCGCAGGCGGCAGCAGCAGCGTAAGCGCTGCGCCCGCCTGCAGGAGGCGCCGGTAGCGTGCCGCCCGGCGCCCGTTCGCGCCGGGGCGGCTGCCCCCGGCGGCGTCACTGCGGCGCGGGGCTGACGCGCCGCCTTCCGGGCCGAGCTGCGCTTCGCGCCAGCGCTCGGCGGCCTGCTGCAGCTCGTCCCAGAGCTGCACCAGTTCACGCGGGCTGCGCGCAGCCAGGCCCGCGAAGTCCGCTGCGCCGCTGGCGTGCTCCTGCGCCAGCAGCCGCTCGGCCGCCTGCAGCGCAGCAGCGGCGGCGGCCTTGCGGGCGCGGAGGCTCAGCAGCTCCGCGCCCCGGGTCTCCATTTGCCGGTCATACCCGGCAAAGGAGGCGGCATAACGCCGCGCGGCCTCCCGGTCCGCGGCGGACGGGGTGAAGTCCGCGAGCGCTGCCGAATCCCAGCCTGCACCGATACTGCGCAGCAGGCGTTCCAGCTGCTCCCGCAGAGCCGTCAGCTCCGCGGCAATCCGCTGCTGCTCTGCCCGCTTGTCCTCATAGCTGCTGCGGCTGCGGTCCAGCGCTTCGAGCTCAGGCCCCTGCTCCGCAAGCAGAGGGTCGGGCGGATTCGCCGCAAGCTCTGCGGTCAGCTCCGCCGTCAGCCGCTCCAGCCGGAACGCGGCGCCCTGCAAGCTGCGCAGATCGGCTGTAAGTGACCTCCAGCGCTCCGCCCCGTTATCCGGGAACGACGCAATCACGGGAAGCTCCTCCAGCTCCAGCCGGCCTTCGCTCCATTTCAGCCACAGCTCCCGGATGTCCTGCGCCTTGCGCAGCTTAATCAGCCTTGCTCCAGCGAGCTCGCGGTCCAGCTTCATCTGCTCCAGCTGCTGCTCCGCAGCTTCCAGAGCCAGGGTGTTCCCGTTATATCTCGGCAGATAGGAGCGGCTCTCCGCCACCTCCTGCTCCAGCTTCCCGATAGACTGCAGAATCCTGGCCGCCTCCTGGACCTTACCGCGCGGCTTGTAGAGCTTCTCGGCCTCCTGAACCAGACGCTTCTCTGCCCGCATAATCTCTCCGCCGCCGCCCATCCCGGCATGGAACAGGTAGCTGCTCATTTCCCCGGACTGCAAGGCACCCAGCTCCTGCAGCTCGTCAAGCGAGACAGCGAACAGCTGGCGGAACATACTCCGGGAGATGCCGCCAAGCAGACGCCGCTCCAGCTCCGCCTGATTCAGCTCCTCCGTACGGCCATCCGGATGGCTGAGTGCAATATGCAGCTTCTCTGCCCTGCCCGGCCCCGCGCCGCCGGATGCATACCGGCGGATAGTCCATAATGCGCCGGACTCATCCTTTGCTTCCAGCACCCCGCCGTGCGTCCCCCCTTGCAGCGGCTCGTACCGTTCAGCCGGATTCCCCCGGCCGGGGATGCCGTACAGCATAGCACGGATGAACTGCAGGGTCGTGCTTTTACCCGCCTCGTTGCGTCCGAACAGAACCGTGACCCCTTCATTCAGTCCGATCTCCCGCTGAGCCAGCCTTCCGTAGCCGTCTATCCGCAATGAATCGATCTTCATTCCTCTACCTCCCGGCCTTGCTGTCCGTCGCCATCTCCTGCATCCCCAGCAGAATACGCCTTGCCTTCTTCCGCAGCATTCTGCGGCGTCCCGCCGGACTCTTCCAGTCCGCTCAGCAATGTGATTCCCAGCTCTGCTGCACCTCTCAGCCATTCCTGCTTCTCTTCGGCGCCTACGGATAATAGCAACCTGCGCAGCTCCTGATTCTCCATCATCGGTCTCAGCGCAGTAGCGACCAGCTCGTCCAACTCTGAGGCATTCCCGCCACTGTGCCCGGCAAGCCGCAGCATTTCACCCAGGAAGCTGTCCTCCAGAAGCAAGTGCTCACGGTCAACCGCAAGTCCCGTTTCGATGGAGAAGCCTTCCGTCCAGACCAAGCCCGCATATTCCTTGCGCACCGCGCGCACCGTTTCCCGCCGCTGCAGCTCGGTGAGCAGATCATCGGCCGCACCCTTCTCAGCCAGCACCTTATGTATATCGCCCCGTCCGGTCAGGCGGAACCTGACCACAGACATCATCTGCGGGGTCTCGCTGCGGATATCCTCCACTGCATTCTCTACAGCGAGGGTCCACTCGGCCTCGTCATTGAGCCCATCTATAGAGAGCTCGCGGACCTGCCAGCGCACACTGTCCAGTTCATGGAAATCCAGCCGGACTCCCCCCTCTGCACTGACATCAACCGTATAGCAGCCCTTGGGCCCGGTCTCCTTAATGCTTCTTCCTTGAATATTGCCCGGATAGACGATAGGCGGATGCTCATGCAGAATACTCCGCTTATGAATATGCCCGAGCGCCCAATAGTCATAGCCCCTGCCGATCAGATCCTTCCGGGTGCACGGGGAGTACGTCTCATGCTGGAGATCCCCGTCCACATTGCCATGCAGCAGGGCGATGTGGAACAGGCTGCTGCCCGGCTGGCGGCTGAAGCGCAGAGCTGTATTCTCTGTCACTTTGGAGGTCGGGTAGGAGATGCCGCTAACCACAGCTACCTCCCGTCCGTCTTCCCTGCGGCGGGCGGTCACGCGCTCCGGCTCACTCCCGCCGAATACCGTAACATGGGCAGGCGGTGCCGAACTAAGGCGCGGGCCGTCCAGCGGATCATGGTTACCGTGGATCAGGAATACCTGAATCCCGTGGCGTCCAAGTTCCTCCAGGGCCTCCCGGAACCGGAGCTGCCCCTGAAGTGAAGCATCCGCGACATCGTAGACATCGCCGCTAATGACCACGAAATCCACCTTTTGCAGGGTGGCTACGCCAACAAGCCGCCCGAGGGCGGCGAAGGTAGACTCCCGGAGATAGGAGCGGATATCCTGGGGGAGATGGGACAGACCGGCGAACCGGCTGTCCAGATGCAGATCTGCCGCATGCAGGAAACGAAAAGGAATCATAGCCTCACCCCTTCATTCCCGGCTGGAACTGCAGATAGGTTTTCTTCAGCTCATTGGCTACACGGGTCAGGGAGTAGAGGCTCTTTGCTTTATCCCAAGCCGAACGCGACAGCTCATAGCGGTAGCCGGGGTCCGTGATTACTTTTTCCAGAGCATCTGCCAGTCCCAGCTCATCATCCGGATTCACCAGCAGCCCGTTCACCCCGTCCTCAATCTGCTCGGGAATACCGCCCACATTCGTCCCGACCAGCGCCAGACAGCTCAGCGCAGCCTCGGCAAATACCGAACCGAACGCCTCCGCCCGCGAAGGCAATACGAAGATATCGAAGAACGGCATGAATTCCTCAGGATGTAGCGTATAGCCGTAAAAAATAGTCTCATTATAGATGCCCAGCGCCTGCGCAAGCTGCTCCAGCTCCGCCCGGCTCGGTCCGTCCCCGATAATATGCAGCACATATTCATGTCCCCGCTTCTTCAGCTCGGCACAAGCCTTGAACAGAATATCTATGCCTTTGGCCGGTACGAGACGGGTAACTGTGACCAGCTGCGGAATGTCATTCTCATGCGGGACAGGCTTGAATCTCTTCTCATCGAATCCGTTAGGAATGACTCCAATGCTGTCCGGCTGGTCAATATAAGGAGTCACATAATCGGCAAAAGCACGCGAAACCGTCATCAGCCGGTCACTCACATGCTCCAGCTCCCGGTAAATCGCGACCAGGAACTGATGCTCAAGCCCCCCCTCCCGGATCACCCCATTCAGGATTAATTCACGCTCATAGCTGGAGTGCAGCGTCTGAATCAAGGGAACGTCAGGATAAATTCTCTTCATCGCCAGCCCGGCAATCGGGTGATGGGCATGGATCAGGTCATAATTTTTGCTCATACGCAGCTTAGTCCACCAAATGTAATCCCGGTAAGTCTGAATGTATTTTTGCACAACCGGACTTTCGCCATACACGGTCCAGTCGAAGGTCTCGAAGACGATGTCTTCGCGCCCCTTGCCCCGGATGCGCTTAGGCAGCCAGAACAAATCCATCTCCCAGCGGCTGGACCGGAAGCGTTCCTGGAGATAAGGAATCATAGAAGATACACCACCGGGCTGCTCCGGCGGGAAGAATAGCGCTTGCAGCAAGTTCATATAGGTACATCTCCCTTTACAATTGCCCTATTTACGGTGAAGGCCGGCAATTATGATATAGTTGTGTATATGTACAATAATAAAAACGGGTACAGCTACAGGTATAGGTACGCTAAGGTTCCATACCTAATTTTATCGGTATCCACCCGAAACAGCAACTAAGATGACAGCTTTACTTATCTTGAACTTGGACTAGAGGAGATTGATTTATGAATGAAGAACGACTGCCTGTCGCTTACACCGCCAATATTAGAGAGATGCTGGGGGATTCGGCGGACGCTTTTCTGAAGAGCTATCTTGCTGCGCGGACCCAGGGTCTGCGGTTCAATACTTTAAAAAGCAGTGTACCTTCCGGCCGCACCGCAGCGGAGCAGGCAATCTCACAATTCGGTCTGTCACAGGTAACATGGTGTCCGTCAGGCTTCTATTACCAAGACCCCGCTCGCCCAGGGAGACATCCGTATCATACCGCCGGACTATATTATATTCAGGAGCCCTCCGCAATGTCCGCAGCCGAGCTGCTGAAGCCGCTTCCCGGAGAGACCGTTCTCGACCTCGCGGCTGCTCCCGGCGGCAAAACCACCCATATCGCCGCACTGATGCAAGGGCAAGGGCTGCTCATCTCCAATGAAATTCACCCGGAGCGGGCCAAAATCCTGGCCGAAAACGTCGAGCGGCTCGGCATAAGCAACACACTGGTTACTTCCGCAGCTCCTGGTGATCTCTCCAAAAGATTCCCTGAGGTGTTCGACCGCATTATGCTGGACGCGCCTTGCTCCGGTGAAGGAATGTTCCGCAAAGACCCCGCGGCGATAGATGAATGGTCTCCGAAGCATGTGGAGATCTGTGTAGCCAGACAGTGGGATATTCTGCAGGATGCGTATCTGATGCTGAAGCCCGGCGGCCATATGGTCTATTCGACCTGTACCTTCAACCGCCAGGAGAATGAGGAGACGATGGAGCGCTTCGTGCAGACCTATCCCGATATGGAGCTGATCGTTACGAAGCGGCTGTGGCCGCATCTGGAGCGGGGCGAAGGGCATTTCGTGGCCCTGCTGCACAAGGCGGCTTCAGCAGACCCGGCGGATTCCGCTCCGCGCAAGAGCCGGGGCAAGCGGGGTGAACGCGGCAGTGACGGTCCGAAGACAAGTGCTACGCTTAGGGAGGCCTATCAACAGTTCATGAGCTGGGCGGCGGCAGAGCTGCCCGGATTCGCTGGACACGGCGTCCCGCTTCTCTTCGGCGAATCCCTGTATCTGCTGCCTGAGGCATTCAATGAGCGGCTGCACACCGGGATACTGGACGGGCTCAAGGTGCCGCGTGCCGGACTGCATATTGCCCATCTTAAGAAAAACCGGATCGAGCCCGCGCACGCCCTGGCCATGACACTCCGGCCGGATCAGGCGGCGCGCAGCTATAATATGCCTGCGGACGGCACGGAGATCCAGGCCTGGCTGCGCGGCGAGAGTCTGCCGGTTCTGCCAAGTCTGCATGGCTGGACGCTGGTAACCGTAGACGGCTTGCCTGTAGGCTGGGGCAAAGCCAGCTCCGGCCAGCTCAAGAATCATTTGCCCAAGGGTCTGCGGCTCAGGGCAGCCCATATTGACGAAGTTTAGGCTGCTGACCAGTTCACGAATCGTTCATAAGCATATGATGTCATTATCCCATGGAGGTCCGCCGGACTTAAGGCGGCAAGTGGGAACAGACATGAATCAAGGGAGGAATCAGACATGGGTGCAGGTGTAGGCTTCACTTCGACCGGTGCGATCTTGGTACTCTTCATATTGCTCGTAATCATTTCCCGTTCGTTGTTCGTCTAATTCCGCTATAAGCAGCACAGCACACGGACCTCAAGCAGCCCGCCCCCTTTAAGGGGGCAGGCTGCTTTTTCATCACTATTCAACAAATATTGCTTGCAGAGGGTTTACCGCGCCTTGATTAGGTGCAAGGGGTAGGCTTAATTGTAATTCATACAACTAGATCGTCTGATATGCCGCCAAATCTCCGTTTAGCTGTATTTCGTACAACTAAAAGTCCTCCATACCTGGATTTTCGCCCTTTAGGGCAAATTTAGTTGTACAGACTACAATTAGAAGAGGGAGGACTTCCGTTTCACTGTTTCTAGTTGGTCAAGTAGGCGGGGCCTCTCCATCGTGGATTGTGCCCCTACCCCTCACAGATCCGTACGTGCGCAATTCACGCATACGGCTCTTCACC
>NZ_JAGGLV010000022.1 GCF_017874735.1 Paenibacillus silagei | reverse complement strand
GAAAAAGACGACGTCCATTCGGAGGACCGAATAGCGTCGTCTTTTTGATACGTTTTTTTACTTTTTCTAAGAACGGCTAGTTTTTCAGGAGCCTCCGCCTATGTGCGGGGTTTTTTTCGTGCGTGGAATCGAAATACTAAGAATAGTAGAGTTTTTCTGTTGACAGTGGAAAACACAGGTCATATACTGTGTATATAGATATATACAGTAAGCACACACAGATACACACTGAGGCTAGCTGATCTGCCGTCTCCTGCCGTTCAAGACGAATAAAGCGAGGTTAGAAGTTATGACAACATTAAAGCAAGCGTGGGTCATCGTACGCAGCGAATTCCACGGTGACCGCTGGAAGCTGCTGTGGGCGCTGCTGTTCTCGCTCCTGTTCATGGGATATTTTGCCGCACTGTCAGGAATGGTCATTGACGATACGCTAACAGGACATGACAAGCAGTTGCTCAGCGATATTCTGATGGTTACGATGATGCTCATGCTCACGATCACCTTCTCCCGGCGGACAATGAAGTATATCTCGGAGGATTCCTATACCCGGATGCTGGCGTATATGCGGGCGTTGCCGGTACCGGTAGCAGCTATTCTCTGTAAAAGAAAGCTGGACACCCTGCTCGCCGTTGCCATGAACAGCACGTTGTTCTTCAGCCTGATCTATCTGCTCAGCCCCGGAATACGCGCTGAACTGCCGCCTGCTTCGTATCTGGCTTTTGCTTTTACCTGGATCGGTTACAGCCTGATTGTCGCTGGCATGTACATTATCATCGAGTTCTCGGTCAGCGGCGTCATGTACTTCTGGATCATCTCAGCCGTTATGCTGCTGGCGCTGGGCGTGTCAGGACTAGTCTACCTGGCGGGAGGCAATATTCTGCTCGCCACGGTCGCTGTATCCAAGGAGTGGGGCCTATTGTCTCCCTTGATGTGGGGGGCGCTGGCACTTGGCATGCTATCGATTCAGCTATTCTCCAGATGGACGATTCACCGGCTGAAGAGCCGTGATCTCGTATGAGACGGGGCAAGGCGTTCATCCGGGGGCCGGGCCTGGAAGGCAGGTGTAAATGATGTGGATACCTATACAAATTAATGAGAACAGCGCAGAGCCGCTGTACCATCAGATCGAGACGCAGCTCAGATCGCTGATTATCTCAGGTGCGATTACAGAAGGGACGCTGCTTCCTTCCATCCGCGAATTCGCAGGTGACCTGAAGTGCAGTGTCATAACGGTCCGCCGCGTCTATCAGGATCTGGAGAACGAGGGCTTGCTGCGGACCCGGCAGGGGACGGGCACCTTCGTATCCCATATCGGGACCGGAGCCATGGAGGACTATAAGCAGGAGACCGTCCGCAAGGCGCTGGAGAGCGCCGTGGAGGCGGGACTGTCCGTCCATTGCAGCGAAGAGGAACTAACCAGGCTGTTCACAGAGATCGTGAAGAACAAATACGGGAAGCAGGCAGAAAGAGGGGGAAGCTGATGGGACAGCAAGCCATAGAACTGCGGGATGTATGGAAGAAGCGGCGCAACAAGACCATCGGGCCGATGAATCTCCGGCTGCCGCAAGGATATATTACAGCGCTGGTGGGCCAGAACGGCGCGGGCAAAAGCACGCTGCTGAATATGCTCCTGCAGCTGATTTTGCCGGATGAAGGGGAGATCCGCTGGTATGAAGAGACTTACCGCGGTGTGCTGCCGATGGAGCTCCGCCAGAGCATCGCTTACGTGCCGGAGATGCCCCAGCCTGAGGAGAACTTCTGGACACCCGGTGAGGCGGCCGCCTTCCGCAGCCATTGGTATCCTTCCTGGGACCAGAGCTACTTCGAGGAGCTGGTCCGCAAGTTTGAAGTGCCAGAGAATGCCAGACTGGGTAAAATGTCCAAGGGCGAGCGCCGCAAGTTCGAGCTTGCCGCCGCCCTCGCGGTGAAGCCCCGGCTGCTGCTGCTGGATGAGCCGTCTTCGGGCCTGGACCCTTTTGCCTGGAAGATCATGATTGAGACGCTGCAGAGATACATGGATGAACACGAGGCCACGATTGTCATCTCGACCCATATTGTTGAAGAAGTCCGGCGGCTGGCGGATTATATCGTGCTGATGCACCAGGGGCAGCTGCTGGGAATGACCGAGAAGGACAGTCTGTTTGGTTCATGGAGTGAAATATGGGTTCAAATTGAGGGAGAGCAGGCGCTGCAGGAGCTGGCAGCCGAGCTGCCGCAAGCGCTGGAGCTGAAGCTGGAAACGCCGGGTGTAGCTTCATTTTTAACCCAGCAAATTTATCTGTATGAGAAACGCATTCACGATTTGGGCGTAAAGGTACTCAAGAGCCGCAGCCTGGAGCTGGATGAAATCCTAAGCTTATGGACCCGGGGACATCGTCCGGTTCTGATTGACCAGAAGAGAGGGGAATAAGAATGGAAGCATTGCAGTTGAAGCAGGTAGTGAAGCAGTACGGTGAGAAGACGGCCGTCAACGGAATCAGTCTAAAGGTGGAGCAAGGCGAGATTTACGGTCTGCTGGGTGCCAACGGCGCCGGCAAAACAACGACCATGCGCATGGTGCTCGGCCTGATCTATCCCGACGAAGGGAGCATCCTGTATAACGGCAAGCCGTATAGTAAGGAGCTTCAGCATCTGATGGGCTATCTGCCGGAAGAACGGGGATTATATCCGAAGGTCAAGGTAAGCGATCAGATTATCTATCTGGCTCAGCTGCGGGGGATGTCCGCGAGTGAAGCGGATAAGAGCCTGAAGTACTGGCTGGAGCGCTTCGATGTACCGGAATATTACAATAAGAAGATTGAAGAGCTGTCCAAGGGAAATCAGCAAAAGATGGGCTTCGTCGCCGCTGTGGTCCATAAGCCGAAGATTCTGATCCTGGATGAAGCCTTCAGCGGCCTCGATCCGGTCAATGTGGAGCTGCTGAAGGATACCGTCAGAGAGATGCGGGATCTGGGAACGAGCATTCTGTTCTCTACGCACCGCATGGAGCATGTTGAGGAATTATGCCGGAATATCACGATTCTTGACCGCTCGAACACCGTGGTTCAGGGAGATATCCGTGAGATCAAGAAGGGGTATCCGCGGGAAGAAGTTGTACTGCGCACCGCCGGGGAAGTGAACGGACTTGCCGAGCTTGCCGGAGTTACTGGAGTGCAGCGGCAGGAGCGCGGGTATGTTTTAACCATCAATGACCTGGGAGCGGCGCAGCGCATTCTTCAACTGGCTGTGGCTCAAGGCGAGGTCGAGCATTTCGAGATTAAGGAACCGACGCTAAACCAAATCTTTATCAGAGCGGTGGGTGAATCCAATGAATAAAATGGCAACTATTATCGGCTTCACATTCAAGAACAAGGTAAGAACGAAATCCTTCATGATTACTACCCTGATCCTGGTGCTTCTGCTGAGCATTGGGATGAATATTCCTTATCTAATCAAAGTGTTCAACGGAGAAGACGGTACCAAGGACGCGACACAGATCGGAGTCGTTGCCGAGCAGGGCTTCCGGCCTGCCGAGCTGCTGCTCGCTTATACTCCGCCGGCTGAAGCCGAAGATAAAGTCGTATTTACCGCTTATCCTTCCGCTGAGGATGCTGCGCTTAAGCAGGGGCTGGAGGATGAGAAGATCGAGGGATACCTCACCTTCGCCGCAGAGGGCAGTGAAGGGGTGCCTCCGGTAACGTATCACAGCAAAGACGGAGAGATCGACAGCGAATTAAAAACGAATCTGCAAGCTGCTCTGCAGCAGGTGAATACCGGCCTGATTGTCGGCGACAAGCTGACCGAGAGCCAGGTGGCGGCGATCTTTGCTCCGGTGTCGATTGATACCGCACAGCTAAGTACTGACGGGGCTGTAGGTAGCGCAGATCAGGATCAATCCAAACCCATTATCAACTATGTGATTGTCTATATCCTCCTGATTCTGTTCTTCATGTCGGTGATGATGACCGGCAACATGATCTCGGCCGAGATTACCTCGGAGAAAAGCTCGCGCATTATGGAGATTCTCATCACCAGCGCCTCACCATTGACCCAGATGTTCGGCAAGGTCATCGGAATCTTCCTCGTTGGACTAATGCAGATCGCCATTATCTCGGCTGCCATCGCCGTCAACCTGATGCTGCCGCATAATTCCACGATCCTGAGCGATTTCGATCTGAATCTGGGACAGCTTAATGTCAGCATGATTGTCTATGGATTCATCCTGTATATCCTGGGCTACTTCCTGTACGCCCTGATGTATGCTGCTGTCGGCTCCATTGTCAGCCGGACAGAGGATCTGGGGCAGGCCGTGATGCCGGTCATGATGTTGGGCTTCGTCAGCTTCTATCTGCCGCTGTTCAGCATCTCGAACCCAGATACGCTGCTGGTGAAGGTAGCGAGCTTCGTACCATTCACCTCTTCGCTCAGCCTGCTGCTGCGGATCGGAGTCGGGGAGGTCGCCTTCTGGGAGATCATGGTCTCGCTGGCGATCCTGCTGGCGACAACCTTCCTCTTCGGCTGGCTCGCCGCCAAGATCTACCGCACCGGCGTCCTGATGTACGGCAAGCGCCCTAGCATCAAAGAGATCAGAAAAGCGATGAAGGCTTATAAAATCTAAGATTATATACAAAATAAAAACCTGCTAAGGAGTGTCTAACATGATTAAAAAACAATTCAAAAACCAACAGGCATCGACGCTGTTCCTGGCCTCACTCGCAGCCATTGCTGCCAGCCAAGTGATTCAACCAAACGGAAGCAACGTAATGGATTTCTCGCAAGGATTGCTGTTAGGCATGGGCCTTGTGGGGATGATGATGACGCTTGTGACCCTGGGTAAATCTAAGAAACGTAGCGAATAAGACGAAGTTGTAGCTAATCCAAGCTCATCCGTAATTACGGGTGGGCTTTTTTGTTGATGGCCCCATAAAGGCAGATGGGTGTTTGCTATACACCATTATTTTTACGATAGTCGGAGGGGTTGATTCCTGTCCATCTTTTAAATTGTCTGCTGAAGTGAGAGAGGTTCTTGTAACCTAAACGACTTGAAATCTCATTTAAAGATATCCTGGGCTGCTGGAGTAGTATTTTTGCTTCCTGCAGCTTTAAGTCGGATAGATAGGTGCGGGGCGACATTTTATATATTTTTTGAAATACCTCTAATCCATAGTTGGGGCTGATCCCAAGCGAAGCAATGATGGGCTGGATGTGAATGGTGTAATCTGAATTTCCCTGGGTGCAATTTTTCTTAAAAGCCCTCTTGATGGCTTCGGCAATTTCTTTGGCATACTTTGCAGTGGTCATGGATTCGTTAGCATGTATCCCCGTCTGTACCGGCTGGATATCTACAAGCACCTCCAATAACTCGAACAAGACCATTTGTGCTTTTAGCTTTGCTTTGGTGAACGACAACTCAGGCTCATGCAGAATATCGATCCATTTTTGAAGGCATTTTTTCAGCTGGCTATGATACAAATGGGAGGGTTTATAGACCCAGTCACAGTTCTTCATAATTCTCATCCGTAAGGAAGGCTCGTCTATATCAAAATGAGCGCAGAAATAGGTCATTGATGTAGCGGAAATGCATTTATTCGTATGCTCGAACCCAGGCGGAATCAGCAGAATATCATCACTGCTCACAATGAATGGTTCATGATCTATCCTAGTCTCTTGAGCCCCATCCAGCACAATTAGAATCTCAAAGGCATGGTGGGATTCTGTAGTCATGCTCCAATCGGCAGGAACGGTCTGTGTATGTGCGCCAAAAAAGCGTATATTCCAATCAATGCGCGGCAGCAGCAGCGTCTGTGCACCTGTGAGATAGCTATTCATATGTTCCAATTTGCAGCACCTGCCTTTGATTTGGGTAAATCTAGCCGTAATCATCCCATCGCATAAGTACGTTAGTAGTTATTATAATATACATAGACACCAAGAAAAGGGTAAATAATATGGCTAAACAGCGAAGGGAAGCAGAGAAATGACGAAGATTAATAATCCTATTATCCCTGGAATGGCACCAGATCCATCTATTATAAGAGTGGGTGATGTGTATTATATTGCGACATCCTCGTTCCATTGGAATCCCGGCGTTCAAATTTTCAAATCAACCGATTTAGCGAATTGGGAGCTGACTGCCTCCGTATTAAATAAAGGTGAAGTGAATTTGAGGGGGACCAATACTCCGGCCGGGATCTGGGCGCCGCATCTATCCTACGATCCTAGGGCGAAGCGGTATTGGTTAGCCTATTCGCATATGTTGAACATGGCAGGCCGTGAATTTAACTCGGATTCCTATGCCATGTGGGCAGAAGATATCCATGGACCCTGGTCGGAGCCCATCTATCTGACATCTATAGGCTTCGATCCGGCGCTCTTCCATGATGAAGATGGCAAACACTATGTGTCCATTCTTGAATGGGAGACCCGTGAAGGGTATCAGGCGCCTGGACATATTGTGATCGCTGAATTTGATTTGAATGAGGGTAAGATAGTTGGACAATGGCACCGGGTGACGCAAGGCTTTACCAGCCGCGGCTGTGCTGAAGCACCGCAAATTTATAAGTATAAAGATAAATACTATCTTTTATTAGCTGCGGGCGGAACGGGCTATGCTCATGGTGTTGAGCTGGGACGTTCGGAGAATATTTTTGGTCCCTATGAACCGCATCCGTCGGGAGAGCCGATCATCACCTCCTCGCCGCGGCATCTATTTTCACTTGGCAATCCGGATGCCGGGCATTTTGAGATGTATAATCCAAGTTCAATTATGCAAAAAGCAGGTCACGGCTCATTAGTGCAAACTCAAACAGGCGAATGGTATATTGCTCATCTCATGTCACGGCCTGTGGAAGGAACGCTCTTAAATCCATTAGGCCGTGAAACCTCTATTCAAAAAATGCATTGGACAGAGGATGGCTGGCTGGAAATGAAGGATGGATCGAATGTGGCGAAAATGGAAGTTGAGGGGATGACAGGTGTTGAATTAGAGGCCGATGGAATCTCTCATAACGTATTTGATGATTTTAATCAGGAGAAATATGATCTTCATTTTCTGACTCCGTACCGGGACCAGCAAGCGGCATGGGTGAATACGGTTGAACGTCCGGGTTACTTACGCATTCATGGAGAGAATTCTTTGTTCTCGCAGATCCATCCGGCGATTATGGCCACACGCGCAACTTCCCTTCATTATGAAGTTCAAACCAAGGTGGAATTTCATCCCGATCACTACTCGGAAACGGCCGGTCTGGGGCTATACTATGATTCGAATAATTGGCTGTACGTTCACTTGACCCACTCCGAATCAGAGGGCACCGTTCTATACGTACTTCAGGCCAAGCTGGGGCAACGCATTGAGCTGGTCCACCATTACATTCCAGTCCCTGAAGACACAGCGGAGCTCAAGATTATCTATCATTCAGGCATCGCGAGTATCCTTTACCGTTTCGGGGATAACGGGGATTGGCAAGCTTTTGTAGAAAACATTGATGTACTCTATCTGTCGGATGAAGGCGTGAACGGGGAGCCGGGGGAGATTGGAGGATTTACAGGCTTGTTCAATTTCATCGGTTCCGTTGATGCCCACCAGCATGACTCCTTCGCTGATTTTGACTACTATGGAGTGAAGAATTACTAGCCAAGGACGCCATACGTTCTTCCGCCTGGGTGTGCCCGGAGCCGTGGTGAACTGGTGAAAACGCCGGAGATGGTGTACCTTAGTAGTATTAGTCTTTAGGAGTGGTGAAGTGTTGTGAAGAAAAGTAGACAAACCCCCGTGCTGGTCGCGGCCTCGATCCTGCTGATTATTATCAGCAGCCTGATCCCGTCGGATCAATCGACTTGGCTGGGGGCGTTACAGACCCTTCTGCTGGGAGCCGGCCTGCTCGGCTGCTGTATGGCTTTTTGGCGGTTTGCCAAGGGCGGCAAGGGTGGTAAGGGCAAGGGCTGAGTTCTATTTAACAGAACGGCTGACAGAAACAGGATTCTATGTTTTGGAGTAAGCAGAAGATTATTCTTAATTTATGGAGAAGACAAGGCCCCTGATGCAAGCATCAGGGGCCTTAAGGACTCCTCAAGGGAATCAGTGTATGTTTACTGCTAATTGCAATGGGTTCCTAGCTAGTTATAAAGCCGAAACCAGTGTTGTTGGTACAGTACATTATTATATTACGGAATAGTATATAATGCAACAAAGAATGAAAAATAGGCTTAACGATTAGTCCGGTTTAATCCTTTGGTAGTGAACCTTTGTTTAATTTTATCATATAATCGGCGTAATTCTGGAGTAGGAACAAAAATAATCTGATCTCCAGATCGTACGGGTGCACTAATTCGTATTTTGCTAATGGCTCTAATTTGGCTAACTGTAGCAATACTTTTAGTGTCAGCGGGGTACCTACTTAAGGCATTAATACCAGGAATAACACCTAAATCTACATCATTAAAGTGAACAGCTTTCGTTGGTTTAGAAGATCCTAAAGGCACTACAACAACAATAGGTGAAGTTTTAGCGTTGTCTTCAACCACTACGGCATAATGGCTGCCGCCATGTTCAGAGCCTGGGTTATATCCGAGCTCAATAGACACAATGGATCCAGCTTCATACTTTATGGTATCCGTTACAGGATTAAAGGTTTGTTCCTTGATCAAATAATCGCTGTATAGCTTTAGCCATTCGGTAATTAGGGTTTGTTGTTTAGAATTTAGTGATTGAACTACATTCTTCAAATTTTCTAGTGTGTGATCAAGATCTGATTTAGCTTGTCCATTCGTCAAATGATTACCCCCATTAAGTATGTATTTCCAACAATTTCAATAATAAAAGTATTGGGAAAGAAAGTCATCACTGTTCTGCGTATCAGAGAAAAACAAAAAAAGCCCTGCCGCAATCAATGCAAACAGAGGCTGTTATATTTGAAACCAATTCCGCCACATCCAACTCATTCCGCCGCACTCATTCCTATATCCCGCGTATCCCGCATTATTCCCAGTCTCAACCTGCCGAAGGGCGGTGCACAGCAGGCAAGGCTGAATGGGCGGCTGCCATCTGTTCGCGTATTCCTCTGAGCCGGGCCTTGAGCTCGGGGATGCTGCACTCCAGAATCTGGCTAATGTCGGACAGGGGGAGCTGGATGCCGTACCATAAGGCACTGGCAACGTGATCGTCCCAGCTCAGCGGCGCAGAAGCGCAGCGGCTGCGGTCGTGGGCGAGCATGGCACACTGGCGGATGCACTCTCTGTAGGCAGCCGCAGCAGCGGCGTCCCCTGAGAGGCGGCCCTTCAGCCATAGTGGATGGAGTGCCACGAAGGTGGCGGTTGCAGCTTGTTCGGCGCGGACGCCTTGCTCCAGCAGCAGGCAGCTAAGCGCATAGACGGGACCGCTATATTGCTGGGTGTAGTGGTTGAATCCGGCAGCGGCGGTTAGTTTGGGCGATAAGGGGTCAGGCATGTGGTCACGTTCCTTCCTGAATCTATACTGTGCAGTTCATTCCAGCGCGCAAAAAACCGCAGGCAGAGGAGGACCTCTGCCTGCGGTTGTGGGTAACAGGCTTAAGACGCCTGGCACAAAAGCGTGGCGGATCAGGGCTCTCTCTTGGCGCTTACGAGGTTAGCTGTCGGATTCGGACGGTGAGAGTCGCCCTACCTGCCGGAGACCTGCGCGTGGCATTCTCCTTCGGATTCACCCCAAGTCGGCCTGACGGCCGGATGGTTCCCCCGTTTTCCACATGACGGAAATTCAGCGTGCATGCATATGCTCATTTTCATGAATGCATTCATTTGCTTTCAACACGAATCATACTCTCTTCAGAGGGGGTTTGTAAAAATGGAAAAGAGTGCTATTCGCCTTATTTTCAGCAAATGGCTGAATGGCTGTGCATAGGGAAGCCAAAACACCTATATGTAGCAGATTATCTGCCATTTATCTCGCTCAAGCGCTGTTTTTTATTTTTGGCAGACGACGGTGGGGAAGAAGGGTTCTCCATGTATCAGCTCACCACCAAAGCGGCTCATTCTGATTCTTCCAGGCAATAATCCGCTTCACCTCACGAACGGTTCCTGTTGTAATCTCATAGTCGCTGCGTTCAGTGGCATGAAGGTCCAGGAAATGCAGCATCCCTCCATAAGTCCCCACGGCCAGCATGGTCTCATCCGGATCGACAGCTAATCCAGAAATGGTGCTTCCGGCGTAATAACGCCACAGCTCCCGCCCCTCTACATCAATGAGCCTCAAGTAGCCATAGGCATCGCCAATGACAACACCGTCCTTCAGTGCCGCCGCCGCATATACCCGGGCTTCCTCGTTAACGACCGGATATTCCTGATCGGACGGGAGCTTTCCTGCTTCCGCATCTTCAAGGGACACAGCAAGGGTAACGCCATTATAGAAGTGGCAGGCATTGTACCATACGCTATGCTGGTCCTTCGTAAATATAGTATAGTGCGGGTAACTGGATTCCGGATTGAATAAGTGAACCTGCCCTGAAGTTGTGTCATATAAAAGATGATCACTGCCCTGGCTGCCATAGGCAATCCATCTTCCATCCGGAGAAACGGCACCATGCGGCATGTCGATCTCGATATGCTCCATCTCATCTGCTTTATATTCTTCGAGATCAGGATGCAGCAGCTTCACCTCCCATAGCTTCTCCTTCTCCTGCGATTGCTGGACCAGGAAAATCCCCTGGCTCGTAACAAGCAATAACGCTTGGCCCCCGTTAAAAGGAATGACTTGCTCCAAGGGTAACTCCTGATCCAGGCTGTCTATGTTCAAAACAGTAAACTCCGGGTCCAGCGCTTGAATCGTGCCATTCAGCTCACGCCAGGAGAGATTTGCTACAACTTTTCCTTGTAGAGTGCTGTTCATGGATTGCATAATGGTAATGCCTTGAGTTCCGGCGAGTGCATAGAACTGATTGTCAGGAGATGCCCCAACCAGGCTAAACTCGTCGAATACGGAAATAACATCCTTATGTACTGCCAAAACTGCATTCTTCTCCCAAGGTGAGCCGGTGCTGAACACCACAGCATCATCACTGATGAAATGGATACCGCGAATCGCCTGCATCTCCTTCTGGAAGTGCCCGGAGAGCGGCCACGTTGCCGCCGGTAGTTGCTCCCGCAGCTCAGCAATCTCACCGTGTTCATTGGCTCCCCGAATCATCTTATAGATTTTGGCGGCGAGGCCCCCGCGTGTATCCTCTGCGGGTTCTTTTCCCGCTTTGTCCCAGCCTTCCGTCAGTCCCTTATGTACGAATTGATTGACGTTGCTCACATAACGCTGTCCTTCTTCACGCCATTTGGCGGCATGCTCATCCTGTAGCCACTTCAAAGGATCAATCCTCCTTGTCCAGATATATATAAATATACAATTATTTCATCGATGAATCGCAAAAAAAAGGCGCTGCTCCTGTTGAGGACAGCACCTTTGTGTATATTACAGAACAGCAGCATCCATAAGCTCCTGAAGCTCAGGGAGATTGAAGCCCTTGACCGCCCGGTCCCCGGATACGGTGACTGGAATGCCCATGAAGCCCAGCTTCTCCACTTCCTCCTGATAGACGGAGCTGGTCATCACATCCCGGACCTCGAAGGGAATGCCCTTGCTCTCCAGCAGCTGTTTGACCTGATTGCACTCGCCGCAGCCGGAGGTTGAATAGACAATTACGTTCGCGCTCATTGTTCCACTGCTTCCTTTATCGCTTTTTGGGTAATCTTCCAGTGTGAGGTGTTCCAGCGGACTTCGCTGTCCTCCAGCAGGAAAATCTGCGGGGATTCATGCTTGATCCCGAAATCCTCAGCAATCTGATTGGAGACAGGACGGTCTTCGATCACATGGACCACGGCTGCAGGAGTATCTGAATGCTGTGTATAGGCCTGGAACTCCTCGTTGGCCTTGGCGCTGATCGGGCAGGTGGTGCTGTGCTTGAAGAGCAGTTTTTTGCCAGGCTGCCCGATATATTGCTGTAATTCTTCCTTAGTGTGGATTTGTTGAATAGACATCGTAGGATCACCTTCCTGGGTAAGAGTTAATGAAACCTGTTGTCAACAATTGTGTTGTTAACAACTATTAATCATGATTGTAGCATAGTTCAAAATTAAAGCAAAAGTAAAGTTCTGCTTAGCCTGCCCTCCCTTGCAGGATGTTGTTAACGGCCTGCAGCCATGCTAATGTGAGAGGGATGGACCTAGGCTCGTAGCATAATTATGCAGATAGGAGGGGGGAGCTCATGAAAAGGGTTGCCTGTGTTACCGGTGCTGACCGTGGACTGGGATTATGCCTCGTTCGTTCTCTTTTGGAGAGTAAATACATGGTGTTTGCCGGACAGTATTTGCCGGACCCTGCGCTACTTGAAGCTTTGAAAGCGCAATACCCGGATAGCCTGAAGCTGGTTCCTCTTGATATCGGCAGTGCAGGGAGCGTAAAGGAGGCCGCGCGGAGTATTGCCGGAAGTACAGGGCACCTTGATATGATTATCAATAACGCAGGGATTATCCACAAGTCTGATGATGCAACAGTGCTCGTGGATATGGATGATGAAGCTATGGCGGAGATTTATAACGTGAACACGCTGGGTGCGCTGAGGGTGAGCAATGCATTGATGGGCTTACTGCTGCAAGGCCGCCAGCGTCTGGTGGTTAATATCTCGTCGGAGGCCGGAAGCATCGGGCGGAACAAGCGGATCAATATGTATGGCTACTGTATGTCGAAGGCCGCGCTTAATATGCAGTCTTCGCTGCTGCACAATCACCTGCGTGCGATGGGCGGACAAGTGCTGGTCTTCCATCCCGGCTGGCTGCAGACCTATATGAACGGGGAGAAGGATGCAGAGGCGCCTGTAACTCCTGAAGAATCAGCAGGCAAGATTATGACGATCGTTCATAACCACAAGATGTATCTGGCCGAAGAACCGGCTTATATCGATCTGGACGGCAATCTCTGGCCCTGGTGACACGAACATTCAGGACAGGCTAACTTGGCAAAAGAGAGGTGTGTGTAGCATGTCTTCATACAAAGCATTGGCGTTCGGCAGCTATACTGAAGTGAAATATCATCCCTTCGAGGGGGTAGACCGTGAGCTGGAGCAGCTCCTTGAGCCGGAGCTTCAGGTGGTCTCTACGGAGGATTACGGACGGATGAACCAGGCAGAGCTGGCAGAATGCAGGCTGGTGGTCTCCTATACGGAATTCTCAGAGGAGCAGTTACCCGCTGCGCAGAGCGGAGCCTTGCTTGCTTATGTGGCTGGCGGCGGCGGGCTGCTTGTCGTGCATAACGGCATATCTCTGCAGCGTAATCAGGAACTTGGGGCGATGCTCGGTGCCCGGTTCACCCATCATCCGG
Source organism: Paenibacillus silagei (assembly GCF_017874735.1). GTDB lineage: Bacteria > Bacillota > Bacilli > Paenibacillales > Paenibacillaceae > Paenibacillus_AQ > Paenibacillus_AQ silagei. The sequence continues at coordinate 121,743 of NZ_JAGGLV010000022.1, read as the reverse complement.
CGTTCACGACGCTTCAGATGAAGGTGACTGCGCCGGAGCACCCGATTATGGAGGGGAGCTCTGATTTTGTCATAGAGGACGAGCCTTACTATTTCGAGCAGCATCCCTACTTCAAGACAACGGTGCTGGCCGAATATCCGCATGACGGGGCGATGAGACCGGCGGCATGGTGCCATCCCTTCGGCGAAGGCCGGGTGGTCTATCTGATGCCTGGGCACCATCTGCCTTCCTTCTCTTCAGAGCCGCTGCGACGGATGATCCGCAGAGGCGGATTATGGGCTGCCGGAATGCTATAGTACGTGGCGCTTATGAACAAAGGCAGGATACCGCTTGGATAACATGCGGCGTCCTGCCTTTGTTCATAGGATGTATGGGATGATCAGGTATGATGCCCTATTTTGGGGGGCTTAGCCTCAGCAACAGGGACGACCCCGTTCTGATGAAGAGCCTCCAGTACCTCTGCCCGCAGCGTATCGGTGAAGGCAGTCCAGACTTTTTTGCCGACATCCAGCTCTTCGCGTCCAATCGATTGCAGCGTCTCAAGCCATACCCGCTTGTCATTAATGAGTCCGAGCTGGTCCTGGATGTCCTTATAGAAGGCTTCATGGGCATGGAATTTCTGATCCAGCGCAAAAGCGGCCGCATTCGCCGTATACCGCAATTCCTTGGCGGCGATCCTCAGCTCATGAAGAGCTTCAAAGGCTTCTTTTGATTCAGCTTGAGGACCCTTGAATAAGGTCTTGCAGGCTTTTTTCTTCTGTTCAAAGGCGACTTCAAGCTCGCGCATGGCGACATTGGCGTCTTTTTTGGCAGCGAGGGGCTCTAGCCCTGTCTCGATAAAAGGTGTCCATAGCGCTTCGAGCGCTTGGCCGGACAGCTTGGGCAGTGCCTTCCTCAGCTTCTTGCGGGCGGCCTTCCGTGTATCCTTCTGGTGTTCGATTACCGCCTTCAGCAGCTTGGCAGTCTTCTTATCACCAGCAGCCTTCGCTGCCTTGCGCCGGGCTTCAAACGACCCAATCAGCACATCTGCATCACGGACTCTGCCGAGCTTCTTCTGGGCCTGCTTGAAGCTGTCATACAAGTCTGCCGTTGCAGTATGGCCCGGATCAAGAATGGACAACAGGGTCAGCAGCTTGCGGCTATTGACTCTGGCCTGATGAATATCCTCATCGTTGAACTCTTTGCGAGCCTCCTTGCTGTAGTCCTGAAAATGAATGTACAGCTTGCTCATTGCCTGTTCCCATTGCCTGAATTTGCTTAGTTGCCTGTCTTTTGCCTGTGGTTCGGTTGTCATGCAGCATCACTCCTAGAGGTTGTGTATAGCATGAGCTTATGCGCGAATCTTATGGCTGGTATATTCTTCTTCACTACATTAAGGATAACGGGTTCGCTTCGCTATTTCAAATCTGTAAGGGCATACACTGCCGGTTGTACGGTGCGGGGAGAGATCGGTTACAATGTGAATAGTTAACGGAGTTAAGATTGGCCAGGGCTTATAGCTTATAGATAGAAAGGGGAATCAGCATGCGGAGTGAACCTTATGATGTACTGGAGAGCGGGGCGGCGGGAAGGCTGCCGGAGCAGATGATCCTCTTCACGCATACCGGCGGTGAAGAAGGGGGAGAAGGGGAAGAGGCATCTGCGGAGGATATGCTGATTCCGTTTGCTTTTGAAGAGGTGCTGTGCCGTGATGTCGGGGCCGGTAAGGTCCCGCCGGTGCTGCATCTCTGGAGCCACCCCGGCGGAGTAGCGCTGGGGCTGCGGGACAGCAAGCTGCCCCGCGCAGCAGAGGCGATGCAGGCGCTGGAGCAGCAGGGCATCCGTACGGCAGTCCGCCATTCGGGCGGCGCTGCGGTGCCGCTGGATGCGGGAGTGATCAACGTGTCCCTGCTGCTGCCGAAGCCTGCGGGCAAGCTGGACTTCCACGATGATTTCCGGCTGCTGGCTTCGGTGATTACCGAAGCGGTAGCTGCGGGCCATCCGCAGGCAGCGGCGCAGATCCGGGCGGAGGAAGTCACCGGGTCGTATTGCCCCGGTGACTTCGACCTGGCGATCGGCGGCCGCAAGTTCTGCGGCATTGCCCAGCGCAGACAGAGCAACGCGTACTTCGTCCACGCGTTCGTGATTGTGTCCGGCACGGGGCTCGCGCGCGGAGAGTGCATCCGCCGCTTCTATCAGGATGCAGCGGACGGCGATGCCTCCCTGGACTATCCGCGCGTGCGGCCGGAGACCATTGCCGCGCTCGCGGAGCTTGGCGGCCCGTCTTCGGCGGCCGAATTCACTGCGGGTATCCGGCAGGCGCTTGCCGGCCGGGGAACCCGCCTGCTGCCGGCGGAGCTTCTGCAGCAGGAGACAGGCTACAGCCTGCAGTACAGCGACCCGCAGGTGCTTGAAGCAGCGCGTATGCTGCGCGAGAGGTACGCCCGCTGAAACGGGTGGCTACTGGCGGCAGCGACGGGTGGCTGAATGTATGCGAAAAACAGCATACAATGTGCAGGTTGGGGTGTGCGCGGGCCAAATGTATGCGGAAAACAGCATACAATGTGCAGGCTGGGGTGTGCGCGGCCGAATGTATGCGAAAAACAGCATACAATGTGCAGGCTGGGGTGTGCGCGGCCGAATGTATGTGAAAAACAGCATACAATGTGCAGGCTGGGGTGTGCGCGGGCCGAATGTATGCGGAAAACAGCATAAATATGCAGGCTGGGGTGTGCGCGGGCCGAATGTATGCGGAAAACAGCATACAATATGCAGGCTGGGGTGTGCGCGGGCCGAATGTATGTGAAAAACAACATACAATGTGCAAGCTGGGGTGTGCGCGGCTGAATGTATGCGAAAAACAGCATACAATGTGCAGGCTGGGGTGTGCGCGGGGCCGAATGTATGCGGAAAACAGCATACAATATGCAGGCTGGGGTGTGCGCGGGCCGAATGTATGTGAAAAACAGCATACAATGTGCAGGCTGGGGTGTGCGCGGGCCGAATGTATGTGAAAAACAGCATACAATGTGCACGCGCGAGGGTGAGCGGGCCTGAGACGGTCCAAGAGGCTGATTGCGGGGGCAAAAGATGCCGCCCCCCGCAATCAGCCTCTACGTCTGCACCGCCCCAACTACCTATACAACTCCGGACGCCGGTCCGCGAAGACCGGGATCTGCCCCCGTACCTCCCGGACCCGGGCGAGGTCAAGCTCGCCGCGGAGGATCTCTTCGCCCCCGGAGGCCTCGCTGACAATCTCGCCCCAAGGATCGATGATCAGGGAATGTCCAGCGAAGGTGTTCGCCGGATCTGCCCCTGCCCGGTTACATGCTACAACGTAGCACTGGTTCTCAATCGCCCTGCTGATCAGCAGCGCGCGCCAGTGAGAGAGGCGGGGCAGCGGCCATTCGGCGCTGATGAACAAGATCTCGGCCCCTGCGGCCATATGAACCCGGACCCATTCCGGGAACCGGATGTCGTAGCAGATCAGCCCGGCACAGGAGATACCGTCCAGCGTGAACAGTCCCTTGGCTGCGCCGGGCTGGAGGTAGAGATGCTCCTCCATCAGCTTGAACAGATGCAGCTTGCTATACTCCCCGGTGCACGCCCCGCTGCGGTCAAAGACATACATACTGTTCGTAATGCCGCCGTTCTCCTGCCTGACGGCAATGGAGCCGGCAACGATATTCACGCCGTATTCCCGGGCCAGACCTGACATCAAGGCACCCGTGGTATGTCCGCCGGGATCTGCGATTTCGCCCAGCCGGGTCAGGTCATATCCCGTTGTCCATAGCTCTGGAAGAATAATGCAGTCTGGACTGCCGGCGGCAGCCTCACGAATTTTGCGCTCGGCGGCAGCATAATTCACCTCCGGTTTGCCAAATGCTATATCGAGCTGAATCAGGGCTATTTTCATACTGGCAGCCTCCTCCAAAAATTATTAGTTGACGGGTCAACGAATTAGGTGTAAAGTATGTTTTGTCGAAAAGGTTTTGCACAATTTATTTGCGTGAGGGGGTTAATTTTGAGCGAAGTTCAGCCCGATGAACATAAGATTTTCGAACTGCTACAGGCCCTGCACAAAGAAATCGGCCCCAAATTCGAGCGCTGCGCCGGCATGACTCCGACCCGCTTCAGGCTGCTGCAAGAGTTGTACCGGATTTCCGAGATCAGTCAGATTTCCCTGCAAAAGCTTCTGGAGATCGATGCAGCAGCGGTTACCCGCCACTTAAAAGGGCTTGAAGAGAACGGGATGATCGCCCGCCGCAATAACCCAGCCGATAATCGGGTGACTCTCGTCTCCCTGACTGGTCAAGGCCGTGAGCATATCAATGCCTACCGGGAGAACAAGACCGAGTTCATCAGCGATCTGCTGAACGGATTCAATGAACAGGAGCGCACTGTGCTCGCAGAGATGCTTACCCGGCTGCAATATAACATTAATTTACTGTAGCCGGAAACAATAATCAAACCATTTTAAAGGAGCAAATTATCATGAACACTACCAAAAACAATGATTACATCAGCATTATTACAGGACGCCGCTCAATCCGCAAATATGATTCATCCGTCAAAATCAGCAAAGAGGAAATGACAGAGATTCTTACTGAAGCCACGCTGGCGCCTTCCTCCGTGAATATGCAGCCTTGGCGTTTTGTGATCATCGAAAGCCCGGAAGCCAAAGCCAAGCTGGCCCCTATTGCCAAGTTCAACCAGACTCAGGTCGAAACCTCCGCAGCGGTGATTGCCGTATTCGGTGATATGAATAACTTCGATTACGCTGAACAAATCTACGGAACGGCTGTAGAACGCGGACTTATGCCTGCCGAGGTGAAAGAAAGACAGCTGGCCGCCCTGGGCGCCCACTTCGCCAAGCTGCCCGCAGATGTGAACAGAGAGACCGTGATGATTGACGCCGGTCTGGTCTCCATGCAATTGATGCTGTCCGCCCGCGCACACGGGTATGACACCAATCCGATCGGCGGATTTGAAAAGGATCAGATCGCTGAAATGTTCGGTCTGGACAAAGAACGCTACATTCCGGTCATGCTGATTTCGATCGGCAAAGCACTGGAAGAGGGCTACGCCTCCGTCCGTCTGCCTATTGACACGATTGCCCAGTGGAAATAATACTCTATACCCATGAAATTCTAGGAGGAATATCCAAATGATTATTATCCATGCGCTGCTTCATGTGAATCCTGCACGGGAGGAAGAGTTCCTGGCCACAGCGAAGCCGCTGATTGCCGCCACACACGAAGAAGAAGGGAACCTGTCCTACGAGCTGTATAAGCATGCAGCAGACGGAAGTCTCTATATTATGGTTGAGACCTGGCGTGACCAGGCCGCCGTTGCCGCTCACAACACAAGCCCTCACTTCACCGGCTTCGCCGCCAAAGCGGGAGAGTTCCTGACCGCACCGCTTGATGTTAAGGTGTATAGCGCTGAGGAATTGAGCAAATAATTACGAATTAAGCGGTTCACCCTATACAATCTGGAATCCCGGGATGCTCCGGCAGTCTAATGACTGCTGCGGGCATCCTTTTTTAAGAGAATAATTTATATGTTTTGGGATCCCCGCAAAGTACCTGAGTCATCATCGAAGGTAAGGCCCCACTTTGTGGGATTATTTTGATAGGTGCCATGCCGTTTATAAAACGTACAAGCCGGGTATCTTACCTTACCCTTACTTGGCTTGTCATTTGCTGACGAAGCAAGGCGGGGAAGAACGAAGGAGATGAAGACAGCATGACTAATCTACATAATAATCACCGGTTAACCTCAATCCCTGCTGCTGCCGAGCAGGACGGGCAGCTTCAGCAGGATCTCATAGATTACGTGAATTATCATATTTCGGGCGGCTCCCTGGCCTCGCTTACCGAAGGCGCGGAAGAGGCTGAGCCGGCGTTTACCCCTCTTTTGCAAAATGATACCGCACGCGCTTACCGGCAGGAGTACGGGGGCGTCATAACCGATATGCAGCAACTCGGGCAACTGCCGGGTATAAGCCAGGAATGGCTTAATCAGCTCGCGGATACAGTAGCAGGACTCGATTCCGGTAAGCTCAGGGCTCTGGCCCCGCAGACCACCCGGCATAACCGGGTAGATCCTTATGTGAACGGGCCGCAATGTCTGGACATGCTGCTCGGCGAGATCGGCAAGGCTGAGCGTTATATTCATCTGTCCGTGATGCTGTTCTTCAATGACCATTCAGGGAACCTTATCGCTAGTGAGCTGCTTCATGCACTTGAGCGCGGGGTAGAGGTTAGAATCATGGTGAATTATACGGTCACTGCGCTCGGATACGGCCAGAATCTGGAGGTGGGGCAATTCTCCAAGATTGCCGGGCGTCTGGAGCAGGCAGGTGCGAGGCTCCTGGATACCTTCCACTCCTATTACGGTGCAGAGGAATGGGCTGCGAAGCGCAAGGTGCTGAAGTCACAGGGCGTGCCTGAGAGCATCCTTTTTCTGCAGGATAAGGTTCAGGAGGATGTGGAGGTGACCGGGCTGAATGTGATTGATCACCGCAAATTCATGATTATAGACGGAATAACTTCCGTTATCGGCAGTCTGAATATCGGGGACCAGTATACGTTCGCCTCCCCCATTGAGGAAGCCCCGGATCAGCAGGTGGATGGACGTCCGCTCGGTATCCCCGCGAAGGAAGAGGAGTGGCATGACGGCTGCTTCCGCATTCAGGGGGCTGTGGCCCAGTCGCTGAACGCTGTTTTTCACTCCAGGTGGCTGCTGCTCGGGGGGGATCACTTTGACCTGGCGTCACCCTTCTATCGTCCTGCGGTGGACTATGCGTTCGGGGAGGAGGAGTGTACGCTCTTCGCGAGCTTTCCCGGCAACCCGGTGAATCTGATTCAGCAATATATTCTGGATGTGATCACCTATGCGGCCGATGAGACCCTTATTGTGAATCCGTATCTGATCGATCAGGCCTTCTGGGACCGGCTGGGTGAAGTGGGGCCGGAGCGCGCCTGCCATCTTACCATCTGCAATCCGCTCCTGGTTAATGATCATCCGACGAACCGGGCGGCGGTGCGCAGCAACATGTACGTTCCCTTTTGTAACGGCGTATCCTTCTATGATTATAGTGCGACTGAACGCTTCTCCCACTGGAAAATCATCTACGACCACAGAGCGCAGGCGGTATTTCACGGCTCTTATAATATTAATGAACGGAGTGCCTGCCATGATTACGAGCTGGGCCTGCTGGTGAAGGGCAGAAGCCTCGCGGAGAAGGTGAAGCACATGATTGATTATGACCTCAGCGTCTCCCGCAAAATCACCGACAAACACGAGTTCTTCAAGCATCCCTGGCTGCATCCCAGCACGTATCTGAACAAAGCAACGCAGAATTACACCTGATATCCTCTCCGGCGCCCTGTCATGTATAATGACGTTATACCAATGAACGAAGATGGAGCTAATGAAGATGAACATACACATTCTTGGACAAGGTCCCCGGACCGGGGAAATCAGATTCGCGGCAGCACAATGGGGGGAAGCCAGAGCCATCTGGTGCGGGCCGCCTGTTCAGCCGGGTGAGGAATGGGTGGCAGAATGGGAGCTGCCGGCGCTGTTCATGAGCTGGGTCGATATTGTGCCTGCTCCCGGCGGTGCCTTTGGCCTGCGTATCGAAGGGGACACGGTCATCCTGACAGGCGTGCTGGAAAATATAGAGGAGGACGGCACGGGTTATCTGCGGATCGGCCGCGACCTGATCATGTTCGAATGCCTGGGGGAACCGATGGCGCTGGGCGGCTTCGTCGAGCTGAGGACCCGTGAAGCGAGGCTGTATCCGGTGAATCTGTAGGGGCCGCAGGGCCCCTGGCGGACGAACTATTTCCTGTCCCGGCATAGCCACCTTCAGGCAAATGAGCTAATATAATATAGATTGGAACAAGTAACAGCATAAGGAGCAGAAGTCTGATGAACAGCGATATTCAACAATTTAAGACGGAATTCTTCAAGGCGCTGGCGCACCCGATGCGTATTCGGATTCTGGAGCTGCTTAGCGAAGGCGAGAAGAATGTGAACGAGCTGCAGGCGATCCTGGGGTCGGAAGGCTCTGCGGTATCCCAGCAGCTGGCCGTCCTCAGGGCCAAAAATGTGGTCACCAGCGTCAAGGAAGGGACCACTGTCATCTATGCCCTACGTGATCCTCTGATTAAGGAGCTTTTGGCTGTAGCCAGACAGATCTTTGACAATCATCTGGTGAGTACCATTTCCCTGCTTGAAGGCATCCGCAGCGAATAACCCCGGGCTCCGGGGGGCGGATTACCCCGTTGACAAGAGCAGCGGGCAGGAGTAATGTGGGTATTATATTCAAATAATCAGATATTCAGAGAAAAGAAGGTTATAGGATGACAGGGTGGGGCCGTTTCAAAGGCTATAACATTGCTTCGCTGCGCAAGGATATCATTTCAGGGACAATCGTCGGCGTTATTGCCATCCCGCTTGGGATGGCATTTGCTATTGCTTCCGGTGTGAAGCCGGAGTACGGAATCTATACAACCATTGTGGCCGGCATACTGATTTCCTTATTCGGCGGGTCCAGGTTCCAGATTGGCGGGCCTACGGGTGCATTCATTCCTATTTTGTTCGCTATTGCCATGCAGTACGGGTACGAGAATCTGCTGATTGCCGGAATGATGGCCGGGGTGATTCTTGTCTTGATGGGTGTTCTGCGGTTGGGGGTATTGATAAAGTTCATTCCGAAGCCAGTGACCATTGGTTTTACAGCGGGGATTGCCGTTATTATCTTCAGCGGGCAGATTGCGAACTTCCTTGGCCTGAGGGACATGAAGCGGCATGAGAGCTTTATCGACAATATGAAGGAGATCGGGGCGCATCTCTCCACAATCAATCTGTACAGCATTTTGACTGCGGGAGTATGTCTCGGCGTAGTGGTGCTGGGGTTGCGGTTTGCCCCGAAGGTGCCGGGTTCTCTGATTGGACTGTTGTGTGCCACGGTTATCGCAGCCCTGTTCTTCAGCGGCAAGGTGACGACCATCGGCTCCGCCTACGGAGATATCCCGAATACACTCCCCAGCTTTCACTTCCCGGTCATTACGTGGGAGAAAATCAAGCTGCTGATCCGTCCGGCCTTTGTCATTGCGCTGCTGGGGGCCATTGAGTCGCTGCTCTCCGCAGTCGTGGCCGACGGCATGTCGGGCAGCCGCCATGACAGCAACCGTGAGCTGATCGGCCAGGGGGTCGCCAATATCGCCGCGCCGCTCTTCGGCGGGATACCGGCTACCGGTGCGATTGCCAGAACTGCCACCAATATACGCAGCGGTGCCGCTTCTCCGCTCTCCGGGATCATTCACGGTGTGGTGGTGTTTCTGATCCTGCTGCTGTTCGCCCCTTACGCCTCCAGCATTCCGCTGGCAGCGATGGCTCCGATTTTGATGGTCGTAGCCTGGAATATGAGTGAACGCAAGGAATTTCTCCACCTGCTGAAGCTGAAGACCGGGGATTCACTGGTGCTGGCGATTACCTTCCTGCTGACGGTATTCGCTGATCTGACCGTGGCGGTAGAGGTGGGGCTGATCCTGGCCGTTGTGCTCTTCGTCAAGCGTATGGGTGAGGTGCATAGAATCTCCAAGGTGCTGCCTGACCCGTCTTCCGTCAAGGTCGAGGCCCATATGGTAACAGAGAGCCACGACTGTCCGCAGATCGGAATCTACAATGTGGAGGGACCGCTGTTCTTCGGCGCTGCCTACCGCTTCGACCACACCATGCCCGAGCTCGGCCCGGATCAGCCTAAGCTTATCCTGCTGCGCATGGGCAAGGTGCCGCTGATGGATACGACAGGCGAGGCCAATCTGGCAGCGCTGGTGAAGGAGCTGCAGGCCGCTGGCGGCAGACTGATGATCTCAGGCATCCAGAGCCAGCCGCTGGAGCTGCTCAAGAGAACGGGGCTGTACGACCGGATCGGTGCTGCCCAGTTCTATGATCATACCGGCGAAGCGATCAATGAAGCGCTGGGCAGCGTGAATCCGAGCCGGTGCCGGGGCTGCGCGCATGCGGCCTTCAGAGAATGCAGCGCCCTCTCGGGGCTGGAGGAATCCTCATCGCGCAGCGCGGCCTTCAAGGGCCGCACCCCTGCGGTGGCCCGCAAGCTCAGCGGCGGGGTATAGCCCACGCGGTGCAGGGCTGACGCGGGTACAAGGTAACCTGGGTTACCAGTCCGCAGGCGCCGCCATTGCCTATTAACGTCATACAAGCAGCACTACCCTCATGGGCAGCGCTGCTTTTTTATTGTTAAGGAAATTATGATTTTCGTCCGACCGAACACATGGCCAGCGCGTGGTCATCTGGACGGAGTGTGGTCGAAAAACCGACCACATCTGGTGCGGCAGAGGCGTGTGGGGCAGATATGGTCGAAAAACCGACCACATTTGGTGCGGCAGAGGCGTGTGGGGCAGATATGGTCGAAAAACCGATCACATTTGGTGCGGCAGAGGTTTGTGAGGCAGATATGGTCGAAAAACCGATCACAATGGGGATACCGCAGGCATTTTGTTCTTTAAGAAAGGGTGTATGCGGAAAACCGAACACAATGCGCAGCGTGCGGTTACTGCCCCCGATATTGGACTATCCAGCCCCATATTTGTACAATTACAGAAATGGACTATATCAAGGTTAGGAGATTATCCTTCATGAAAGAACTGAATTATACCAAGGTCTTCATCCTTCTGGCTGCTATGACGGCGGCAACACTTGCGGTATACCGCGTAGTTTCGCTTCAGACAGATACGTTCTATGCCTTTCTGCTCTGGAATCTGTTTCTGGCTTGGGTGCCGTTCTTCTTCTCCATGGCTGCGCATGAGCTGGATAAGCGGAAGATCGGGGGGCTGCTGATTTTGCCGCTGGGCGTAGCCTGGCTGCTGTTTTTTCCGAATGCGCCTTATATTATGACTGACCTGATCCATCTGACTGTCCGCAAAAGCAAGTATATCGTCGGCGGAACGATCCAGAACCGGTACTGGTATGATCTGACCACCCTCCTCCTGTTCACCTGGAGCGGCTGGCTGACCGGATTCTTCTCCCTGTACCAGTTCCAGCACGTGATCTACCGGAAAAGCAACATGCTGCTCTCGTGGGTCTTCGTCCTGTTCGCCTGTGTCATGGGCGGCTACGGCGTCCTGCTTGGCAGAGTCTACCGGCTGAACAGCTGGGATGTGCTGACGGACCGCCATCAGCTCTACCGGCTGGTCATGGACAGTCTGAACCGGCAGTCAGTGTTCTTCAGCCTGTTCGTCGCCTTTGTGCTGCTGGTGATCTATGCCACGATGTATTGCCTGCTGAACGGGCTGGCGGGCGGGAGCCGCAGGAGTTACTCCGAGGGCCGGAGGAAGAGAGGTTAAGTGTCCTCCTCATCGCCGAGTTCAGGCGGAAGCTCCATGTCCATCTCCAGCTCAGGAGCCGGAACATACTGGTAGCGCTCCAGGTCAACCACGCCCCGTTCATCGAAGATAACGCCCTCTCCGGTTAAATATAGCTGCTGCAGGGAGGCGGATTCGTCTTCGGTGAGCGAGATCATTCCTTTGGCGTTGATGACCCTGTGCCACGGCAGCTTGTACTTCCTGCTCATGGAATGCAGAATGCGCACGACCTGCCGGGCCGCCCGGGGACTTCCGGCAGCCCGGGCAATCCCGCCGTAGGTCATGACGGAGCCTTCCGGGATCGACTGAATAATGAGAATAACTTTTCGCGTGAATGGTGTCATTTTACGTGCTCCTTTTACCTTTCTCTGTAACAATCCCACCGCTGTTATCTAACTGTACTAACCATAACATAAAGCGGCTGCTGCAAGGAGCATTTGCCTTAGTGGAGCAGCGGCTGACGATATCATACGAAGCCTGGACGCAACCGGCCCCTCTTTTACAGAGCGGGCTTATTTGTTGTGCCGTTCAAGGTCCGGGCGGCTTCTGCTTCTCCTATCCAGCAAATTCTGGCGAATAGGAGTTAGAGAGACGGGGGATAATCAGAGCAATAGATCTCTGAGAGGAGTGATAGCGGTGAAGAACAAGCAACCTGCACTGAACAGCGAAGCTGCCGGTACCCTATCAGCGCATCCTCCACTAAGCCCTTCGCTGGAGGAGACGGTGGATCGGCTGCGGAAGATATTCAATAACGACGGGACACTAAGAGTAAGGATTATAGAGAACAGCCAGGGCGCTTCCGTCCGCTGCGGGTTAATCTATGTCGATGGAATGGTGGACCGGAATCTGATTCAGACGGGGATTATCAAGCCGGTACTCGCCTACCAGCCCGCAGAAGAAGAGCACCGGGACCCTAAAGTTCTGATGGAGAGAATCCGGTTGACTGTCATTGATACCCCAGATGTCATGGTCTCCGAGGAGATGGATGGACTGATCGGGGCGGTCGTCAGCGGGAAGGCGGTGCTGCTGCTGGAAGGCTATGCCGGAGGGCTTCTCATCAATGTTCAGGGATGGGACTCCAGAGCGATAGAAGAGCCTACTACAGAGAAAACGGTGCGTGGCCCCCGTGAGGGCTTCACCGAATCGCTGCTTGTGAATCTGACCCTGATCCGCCGCAGGGTGCGCGACCCGGATCTGAAATTTGAATTCACGGAAATCGGAACACGCAGCAAGACGCAGACCTGTATCTGCTATATGGGGAGCCTGGCCTCTCCCGACATTATTAAGGAGCTGTATGACAGGCTGGAGAAGGTGGAGCTTGATCTGATTCTGGACACGGGTTATCTGTCCGAGCTGATCCGTGACGAGCCCTACTCTCCGTTTGAAACCGTTGGAAGTACCGAACGGCCGGACACAATTGTGAGTAAAATCATGGAGGGCCGGGTTGCGGTCCTCGTCGAAGGCACCCCTTTTGCGCTGACCGTTCCTTATGTATTCGTTGAGAACTTCCAGGCCAGTGAGGATTATTATATCAACTATTATTTTGCATCGTTTAACCGTGTGCTTAGAGTGTTGGGAGCCTTCATGTCGATCAGTATCCCAGCCGCTTATATTGCCCTTGTAACCTATGCCCAGGAGATGGTCCCCACTCTGCTCCTGCTTAGTATTGCGACTGCCAGGCAATCGGTGCCTTTTCCAACCATAGTGGAAGCGCTGCTTATGCTGACCATCTTCGAGGTGCTGCGGGAAGCGGGGGCACGGATACCGACATCGATTGGCCAGGCTGTAAGCATTGTCGGGGCGCTGGTGCTGGGCCAGGCTGCTGTGGATGCGCGGATTGTCAGTGCGCCGATGGTCATTGTGGTGGGATTGACAGGGATAACGACGCTGCTCAATCCGAGGCTGACCGGACCGCTGATCATAGCCAGACTGGTGCTGCTGGGCACCACCTTCTTCCTGGGCCTCTACGGGTATTTCTTCGGTCTGCTCGGTCTGGTCATTCACCTAATGAGCCTGCGCTCCTTCGGCGTCTCATACATGCTCGGGGTAGGCTCGATCCGCCCCCAGGATATTAAGGATACAACCGTCCGGGCGCCCTGGTGGGATATGAATTTGCGCCCTGCGGTGATTGGCATGCGCAACCGGAGACGGAAGCCGGCCAAGAGACCGGCCAAGCGGTCATGAGATCTCTGCTGAGAAGGTGTACCTCTCTTATCGCACTGTTGCTGCTGCTGAGCCTGGGACTCACCGGCTGCTGGAATTATGCCGAGGTGGATGATATGGCGATTGTTGCCGGAGTGGCCATTGATAAGAATGAGGATGGGGAGCTGCTGCTTACAGCAGAGGTAGTGGATACAGGCGGGTCGGCGGACAAGGCCCAAGCGGGCTACAAGATGGTCAGCCTCAGCGGGGATACGATGTTTGAGATTGTCCGCAATATGATCTCTATGACAGGCAAGAAGCTGTTCTGGAGTCATGCGAAGGCAATCATCATCAGTGAGGAAGCGGCCAGAGAGGGGCTGGTCAAAGTCATTGACTGGTACAGCCGGGACACCGAGACCCGGTCGGATGTGTTCATCTTCGTGTCTGGAGAGAAGACGGCCCGCGAGGTGCTCAATCTGAACAGTACCACGGAAGCGATCCTGTCCTTTGAATTGGCCCAGATGATGCGTGACGAGAGGTATACGAATACCGCCCCGACTGTGGAGATCTGGGATTTCATCGACAAGCTGGAGACTTCGGGGATTAATGCGACGGCTCCAATCATTCATATTCACCGGAAAAATGGTGAGGAGAGCGAAAGGGTGGTAGGTACCGCCGTATTCGTGAAGGACCGGATGGTGGGCAAGCTGAGCGGCGATGAGACGAAGACGATGCTTATCGTCAAAAATGTACTGAAGGGTGGGGTGCTGGCTGTAGATGATAAGCGGGGGAATCCCGCGTATTCGCTGGAGATTATTTCCAATCAGACCAAGCTGAAGCACCAAATGGTGGATGGCAAGCTCCAAATAGACATTCGTACTGTAACCAAGACAGCGCTGGATGAGGTGATGACACCGGATGGATTCCTTAAGGATGAGACGCTTCAGGATATCGAGCAAAGGGCAGCCGAGCAGCTGCAGGCAGATATTCTTGCGTTAATTCATAAGATGCAGCAGGAATACGATGCTGATATTTTTGGCTTTGGCGAGAGCTTGTACGAGAACCAGCCTAAGCTCTGGGACAAAGTGAAGGACCGCTGGCCTGAGGTCTTTGCCGGTCTTGAAGTGAGCGTCAAGTCCAAGGTGACGATACAGAGCAGTGCCAAGACTTCGCGGGCCATCCGGCTGGGGGATTAAGCATGGTCATTTACGTGGTATTCATCTACGCATTGATAGCGGTCATTGATCCGTATGGGCTGCGGAAGAAGGGAATGAAGCGGGATTTCATGGTCTGCTGCGCCCTGTATCTGATCTCCTTCGCGCTGGCCTTCGCCTTGTCGATGCACTGGGAGATTCCCAGTCCGTCCCCGCTGTTTGTGGATTGGGTGAAAAAGCTATATTAGAGCGCACTGCTGAAGGAGGGGGAAAGCGTGAGCAAAGAGATTATTCCGGCTGGCCAGTCGATCAGCATCGCTGTATTATTTATCACCGGCGCTTCCCTGTTCCTGGGAACGTCGTCACAATCGGGTAACAGCAGCTGGATTGCCCAGTGTCTGGCGATTCTGCTGGCGCTCCCGCTGATGCTGGTCTATGCGAGGCTCCATGTCTTGTTTCCGGGCAAGGATCTGTACGACATGCTGATTGAAGTGTTCGGCTCCATCCTGGGACGGATGCTCTGTTGTCTGTATATCTGGTATGCTTTACATCTGGGCGCGCTGGTGCTGCGCAATTTCGGGGAGTTCAGCAAGACCGTGGCTTTAACCGCAACTCCGATGCTCGCACCCATGCTTATGATTGGCCTGCTCTGTATGTGGGTGGTTCACGCCGGGATCGAGGTGCTTGGAAGAAGCGCCAAATTCCTGCTGCTGTTCTCGCTGATTGTAATTGTGATCTTACAACTACTCTCCGTACCCAAATTTGAATACCATCATTTGAAGCCGCTACTCCATACCAGATTCAACCTTATTCTTGCAGATACAGCAGGCTCGTTCACCTTCCCTTTTGCCGAGATTGTAGTCTTCCTTGGCGCATTCAGCGCTATTCCGGCCAAGGGCTCTGCCAAGCGGGTGCTGGTCAGCAGCACATTGATTGCAGGGGGGATCATTATTATGATTACGCTGCGCAACCTGCTGATGCTCGGCCCTGATATTCTGTCCAGTCTGTACTTCCCCTCATACGTGGCGGTCAGCCGGATTAACATAGGCGATTTCGTTACCCGGATCGAGGGCTCGGCGGCCATTGTGTTTGTTACGGCGCTCTTCGTCAAGGTCAGTCTGTGCCTGTATGTAACCTGCAACGGGGTAGCGAAGGTATTCAAGCTGGGGAGCTACCGGTCTGTAGTGCTTCAGATGGGGCTGATCATGATCTATCTGTCGGACTTCATATATTCCAATATTATGGAAATGGAGGAGTTCGCTTATCACATCTACAAGGTATATGCCCTCCCGTTCGAAGTGGTGATTCCTGTGGTACTATGGCTTACAGCCGAGCTTCTTGCCCGCAGAAGGAACAGTAGACACAAGGCCCTTCCAGAGCAGCAGCCGGAAGGTTCATAGAGCAGCGTCAGCTATTGTCAGCTATTCACCCCCCGCCCTGCGGGGCTGTCCGGTTTTCAACCTGTGCTGAAGTTAGCTATAATGAGAGGCAAGAGAGAATCTTATAGAACAGGTAGGAAAGGCGTGGATGATAGATGAGCGTATCCAGCATTGTAATGTCCTCACATTGGGGCAGAGAGGTCAGACATAAGCTTATTACGCAAGGCTCCAAGATGCTGGCTGTGGTGTTTCCGGGACAGAATTATTCCGCCGAGCGGCCGCTGCTGGATTATGCGGGCAAGCTGGCCCGGGAATACGGCTGTGACCTGCTGCTGCTTGAATACGGCTACCAGGCTGCGAGAGTATCCTTCAAGCGCGAGGAGATTGATATTGTTGCCGAGGAATGCAAGATTGCGCTTGCTTCCCTTCCCGACTACGAGCAGCTTTTGTTCATCAGCAAGAGTATGGGGACGATTATTGCCGGTAAGGTTGCGTCGGAGCCCGGAGTGGGCGAGAAGGTCTCGCATCTGTTCCTTACACCTGTTCCCGAGAGCCTTCCGTTCATCCGGCAGAGCCGGGGTAGTGTAATTTATGGCGGGAGTGACCCGATGTTCACCGGGCAGCATCCTGCCGAGCTTAGCAGCATGAAGCAGGTAAGGGTATACAGGATTGACGATGCCAACCACGCTCTGGAAGTGGATAGCGTCAACGAATCACTGGCTGTGCTGCTGGTTATTATTAATTTCTATCATGAGTTTTTCCGCGATTCACTATAAAGGGAGATGAGAGCATTTACTCGCGGATCAGTCTGGATTAGCCTGGAGGGCTTGATATGCAGGGGAAGGTAATCGGTCAAGGCAGAACGGCGGAAGTGCTGGAGTACGGGGAAGGAAAGATTCTTAAGCTGTACCGCGATGACGTTCCGGAAGAGCATGTGGACTTAGAATACCGTTTCAGTAAATGGGTCTATGAACAAGGTGTTGCTACTCCGCAGCCCCATGAGCGGGTAGTGGTAGAGGGCAGACCGGGAATTGTGTATCAGCAGATCGCCGGTCCTACCCTGTTACAGCAAATGAACCGGAAGCCGTGGCTGAACTTCAGCGGCTTCAAGCAGATGGCCGGACTGCATCATAGCCTTCACCAGCTCGATGGCATGGGCGAAGCAGGAGCGCAGAAGAAGCGGCTGGAGTAGCATATTATCGCGGCGCCCATGCTTGAGACAGAGGAGAAGACACAGATTCTGTACCGGCTTGCCCGGCTGCCGGACGGGGAGAAGCTGTGCCATGGCGATTTTCACCCGGACAACATCCTGATGGACAGCAAGCTGTGGGTGATAGACTGGATGACCGGCGTCCGCGGCAATCCTGCAGCAGATGTTGCACGGTCGGTAATCATGTTCAGTATCGGGTCCATGCCTGAGTCGGCTTCTGTGTTCACTAAGGGGTTCTTAGGGTTCGCCAGGAAGCGGCTTACCGCGCAATATGTCCGCAGGTATCTGAAGCTGTCAGGCTTGACGCTTGCAGATATCACCCCGTGGATACTGCCGGTAGCAGCCGCACGGCTGGTTGAAGGACTTCCGGTTCCCGAGAAGGAGCTGCTGGTCCGCGAGATCCGCAGACGCCTGAGAGCATAATGCTGCGGGCAACAGAATAATAGATGATATAGAGAAGGCGGAACGCAGATGAATACATACATTGCCTTACTGCGCGGCATTAATGTCGGCGGCAACAAAATCATTAAGATGCAAGAACTGAAGGCGATGTTCGAAGCGCTTAAATATGAGCATGTGTGCACCTACATTCAGAGCGGCAACGTTGTGTTCGAGAGTGAAGGAGCCTCCGCTTCCGGGCTTGCCGGGACCATCAGCCAGCGGATCCAGGAGACCTTCGGCTTTGAGGTGCCTGTAATCATCCGTTCTCTGGAGGAGCTGGAGGCGGCCATTGCCGGCAACCCGTTCCCGCAGAGTGAGCCGGAAGCCTACAAGCGCCTGTACGTCTCGTTTCTGGCAGCGGAGCCAGCCGCTGAAGCACTGGAGAAGCTCCGTCCCTATGAGGATGGAGCCGATAAGGTGCGGGTGATCGGCAGGGAGCTGTATGCCTTCTATGAAGTGAGTGTGAGCGAGTCGCCGCTGTTCAAGGTGTCATTCGACAAGCTGCTGGGAACGGTGCTTACCGCGCGCAACTGGAACACCCTGAATAAGGTAGCAGCGCTGGCCCGTAAGCCGTAAAGGAAATAGTAGCTCTCCCAAATACCCCACCAGGATGTATCTCTTGGTGGGGTATTTGGCGTGTCCGGTACGTTCAGCAAACA
Source organism: Paenibacillus silagei (assembly GCF_017874735.1). Lineage (GTDB taxonomy): Bacteria > Bacillota > Bacilli > Paenibacillales > Paenibacillaceae > Paenibacillus_AQ > Paenibacillus_AQ silagei. The sequence continues at coordinate 103,377 of NZ_JAGGLV010000022.1, read as the reverse complement.
TTCAGCGGGCATTCATTGCCGGTTAAGGTACGGATGCCATAATACACCTAAGAAATGAACGAATCGGAGTGGATCAAACGATGAAAATACTGAAGAGGCCGGGTACCGATGTTGTACTGGTAATGATTATGCTGCTGGCCGCCGTCCTGTACGGATACGGAATCTGGAATGACCAATATGCCAATACGTACTATACAACCGCAGTGGGCAGCATGCTGCAGAGCTTCCATAACTTCTTCTTCGCTTCCCTGGATTCAGCAGGGTCTGTAACAGTTGATAAGCCGCCGGTAACCTTCTGGCTGCAGACCTTAAGTGCACTGGTCTTCGGCCTGCATGGCTGGAGTGTCATTCTCCCCCAGGTGCTCGGCGGTGTAGGCTCGGTACTCTTAGTCTATCTGCTGGTGAAGCCAACCTTCGGACAGGCGGCGGCACGGCTTGCAGCGCTCGTTATGGCGGCCACCCCGGTAGCAGCGGCGGTAAGCCGGACGAACAATATTGATGCGCTGCTGGTATTCACTTTACTGCTGGCAGCATGGTTTCTCTTCAGTGGCACCCGGACCCACCGGCCGGGTAGCCTGCTCGCCGCCTTCGGGCTTATCGGTGTCGCCTTCAATGAGAAGATGCTGCAGGCGTATATGGTTCTTCCGGCCTTTTATCTATTCTATCTCTTGGCAGCCCAGGTGAACTGGAAAAAGAAGACCGGCACCCTTGCAGCCTGCACTGCCGTACTGCTGGCAGTGTCTCTATCCTGGGCTGTAATTGTCGATTCCATTCCGGCAGATAAGCGGCCTTACATCGGGAGCAGCGGCACCAATTCTGTGCTTAATCTGGCTTTTGGCTATAACGGTGTGTCCCGCTTGACCGGTGACCGCAGCACTGGAGGAGCCGGGAGCGGGGGCTTCGGCGGCGGTGGCATGCCCGGAATGAACGGAATGAACGGGGAAATGCCGGACTTTAGCGGTGAATTCCCGCCCATGGATGGAACTGGCGGACAAGGGGGCGCGGACGGACAAGGGACGATGAACGGCCGAGATTCCGCCGCCGGGGACAATCAGAGCCGTGACAGCGGCGGGACTGCTCCAGGCCAGGACGGACGCGGTGGCGGAATGGTGCCGGGCGGTCAGGACGGCGGACGGCGCGGTGAAGGAGCGGACGGCGGCTTCGGCGGGTTCGGAAGCCCGAACGGACGCGGAGGGATGAACGGCGGCATGTTCAACACAGGCACTGCCGGTCCGCTGCGGCTGTTCCAGCAGGAGCTGTCCGGCCAGGCGAGCTGGCTGCTGCCGTTCGTGCTGTTTGGCAGCATCGGGATCTTGGCCAGCCTGCGTCGCAGGAGCTTCACCCGGCAGCATAAGGAAGCCCTCTTCTGGCTGGCCTGGCTGGTCCCGGTCATGGGATTCTTCAGCATCGCCGGCTTCTTCCACCAGTACTACCTGATTATGATGGCTCCGCCGGTGGCGGCGCTGGCAGGTGCAGGCTGGTCTCAGCTCTGGAGCTACTATAAGGAGCGGCAGACCTGGCTGTCGTGGCTGCTGCCCGCAGCGGTGCTGGCTACAACGGTGCTTGAGGTGTACATTATCCGTCCGTATAACGATACCATCGGCAGCGGCTGGTCCGTGGGCATACTGGCAGCAGGTATTGCAATGACAGTAGTGCTAATAATTCTGCGGCTGCTGAAGGCGGTACGGACTAAGCATTCCTGGTTACATGCCGCTGCGGCAGCAGGGTTCCTGGTGCTGATGATTGGCCCGATCTATTGGGCATTCACACCGATTGTCTATGGAAATAATAGCATGACTCCAGCAGCAGGGCCGGATAGCGGCAGCCCCTTCGGGATGGGGGCAATGGGCAACATGCCCAACATAGCCAACATGCCCGACATAGCCAACATGGGCGGCATGGGGGGAAGGAATAACGCTGCCGGTATCAATGAGTCTCTGCTGACCTATCTCAAGGAGCATAATACCGGCGAGAAATATCTGTTCGCAGCGATGGATTATGGAACGGCAGGCCCGTATATCATCGACGAAGGGGAGCAGGTCGTCATCCTGAACGGCTTCAATGCGTCAGATACGCCCTACACCCCAGCCACTCTGAAGGAGCTTGTAGAGAGCGGGCAAGTGAAGTACTTCCTGGTCACCAGCGGCGGCATGGGCGGGATGCGGGGCGGCGGCAGCTCGGAGATTACGGAATGGATTACCGCGAACGGGACGGAGGTTCCGGCCGCAGACTGGCAGGGAACGCAGAACAGCGGCAATGCCGGAACCTTGTACGAGATCACCCTGAACTAACCTGCATGAGCAGGAGATCAGGAAGCGCGTATATCCGGCCGTGTGCCGGCGCGCTTCCTTACTACTTTTAAGGAGGAGCTGCCCATGAGTGTTCAAGTGCGCTATTCCATTATAATACCGATGTTCAATGAAGAGGCTGTTATTCAGGAGACCTACCGGCGCATCAAAAAAGTAATGGGCATAACAGGCGAGCCCTACGAGCTGATCTTCGTCAATGACGGCAGCACGGACAACTGCGCGCAGATGATCGAGGAATACAGCTATTGGGATGAAAGTGTGAAGCTGATCGATCTGTCCCGCAATTTCGGGCATCAGGTCGCTATTACCGCAGGTATGGATTATGCGCTGGGCGATGCGGTCGTGATCATTGACGCGGATCTCCAGGACCCGCCCGAGCTGATTCCGGAGATGATTGCGGAGTGGAAGCAAGGCTACCAGGTCGTGTATGCCAAGCGGATCAAGCGAAATGGAGAGTCCCTGTTTAAAAAGTGGACAGCCAGCTTATTTTACCGGGTGCTGCGTTATTCAACAGATATCTCCATTCCGGTGGACACCGGTGATTTCCGCCTGATGGACCGCAGAGTCTGCGATGAGCTGAAGCGTCTGCCGGAGAAGAACCGCTTCGTGCGCGGTCTGGTCAGCTGGGTCGGATTCCGCCAGAAGGCGATAGAATACGAGCGGGAGGAGCGGCTGGCCGGAGAGACCAAATATCCGTTAGGGCGGATGCTGAAGCTGTCGCTGGACGGCATTACCTCCTTCTCTTATAAGCCGCTGAAGCTGGCGGGTGTTCTTGGAGCACTGCTGTCCGTATCCGGGTTTCTGTACCTGATGTATGTGCTGTATCTGGCGCTCTTTACGGATGCGGCCGTGAAGGGCTGGGCATCGATGATCGGGATCACCTTGACCTTCAACGGGTTCGTGCTGCTCATGCTGGGTATTCTGGGGGAGTATGTCGGACGGATCTATGATGAATCGAAGGGCCGTCCCCTCTACATCGTTCAGGAATTCTACAGCGGCAGGCCGCAGCAGAGCGCGCAGGAGCAGAGAGTCGCCAGTCTCAACAAATAACCATATTCCTTCCACATCAAAAAACCGCCTCTCCTCCAAAAAGGAAAGGCGGTTCTTATGTAACAGCTGTATCTGCTAAGCCTTCAGCAAATCGTGATCGACATAACGTGCGCCGTTCAGCTCACTGATAACGTTAACGGCAACCTTGGCGCCGTCCCCGGCAGTGATAATTGCATGAACACTCATCCCGGCCACAGTTCCGGCGGCCCAGATTCCGTCGATGTTGGTTCTGCCTTCCGGTGTGGATGCAATCACCGTCTTGATTCTTGGCTCCGTACCTTCTTTAGTCGTTACCCCGGCTGCGGCAGCCAGATCCGTCAGAACACCTGTCGCCAGCACGACATGCTTAGCTTCATAAGTAGCTCCGCTCTCTGTCCCGATGACGAAGCCCTCACCGCTGGCTTCCAGTGAGGTCGCCTGTCCGGCAACCAGCTCGGCCCCGAACTTCACGGCCTGCTTATGTCCGGTTTCTACCAGATCAGGTCCGCCGATCTCGCTAATTCCGTAATAATTCTCATACCAGCCTCTGCGGGTCATACCTTTGTCGTTGTCAATCAGCAGTGTTTTTTTGCCGGCCTTGGCAGCGAACAGGGCGGCGCTTGCACCGGCAGGACCGGCACCGATAATGGCGATTTCGTACATGAGATACCCTCCTAAAAGTTTTGATAGCATAAACCTCATGGAACCACTTCGCAAAACTCACTTCATTCCTGCCTACTATTATATCGCTATTTACAGCTCATTGGCTAATCCTGCAGGCATGGAAGGGAGACCTTGAAGGCAGCGCCCTCACCCGGAGCGCTGGATACCGTCACCTCTCCGTGATGCGCTTCTGCAATGGACCTCGTAATCGATAACCCAAGCCCGGAGCCGCCGTATTTGCGTGTGCGGGAGGAATCGCTGCGATAGAAGCGGTCGAAGACATGCGGGAGATGCTCCGCAGAGATGCCGGAACCGTTATCCTTCACGGTCAGCTCTGCCAGTTCTCCTGCGGCGTGCAGAGATATATGGATGATGCCCTTGACCGCATCGGTATGCTGAACCGCATTGTGGAATAGATTAAGAAGGACCTGTCTGATCTGATCAGGATCAACCAGGCAACGGATGCCGTAGGCCAGGTCGAAGACGACCTGCCGCTCTCCGGCCAGTACCCGCAGCTGCGCCTGCATGTCGTCAATCAGCTCGCCCAGCAGTACCTGCTTGACCTGCAGCCGGGGTGCGCCGTCCATCCGGGCGAGCAGAAGCAGGTCCTCCACCAGCTTGTTGATCCGCTTGGCTTCACCGTGCATGCTGCTGAGCGCGCTGTAGAGCTGTTCCCGGTTATCGGCAGCTCCGCGCAGCAGCACCTCCAGGAAGCCGTAGATGGACGTCAGCGGCGTCCGCAGCTCATGGGAAGCATCGGCGGCGAACCGGCGCATCTGCTCTTTCGCCTCCCGCTCATTCTTGAACGAAATCTCCAGCCGCTCCAGCATGCCGTTGAAGGACTGGGAGAGCTGGTCGATCTCAAGCTGGCCCTGCTCCTCGGGGAACCGCACATTCAGGTTGCCGGCATCGATAATCTGGGCCGAACGCCCCATGTTGGATAAGGGGACCAGCGTCTTGCGCAGCGTAGGCAAATACAGCAGCAGCCCGGCCAGTAGAGCCGCTAGCGACAATGCGCCGAAGATAAGCAGCTGCTGCAGGATGACATCCCTCAGCGGTCCGGTCTCCACTGTCATCTGCAGAAGCATCCGGGCAGCACCGGGCCTGCCCAGATTCATGAAGACAGCCAGATGTCCGCTGCCATCCCCGGCGGTAATCAACTGGTAATTCCCGCCCCTCTTGTCCTGGGGGAGCTTCAACAGCTGGTCATAGGCCTCATTACTCATTCTCGGTGCAGGTGAAGCGGACAGAGTCTCTTCCTTCAAATCCATGAAGCCGCCATCCTGATTGTAGATAGCGAGGGTAGTATGGGCGTCCAGCAGCAGGGGACGACGGTCTCCTCCGGGTCGTCTGTTACCTGCATTATTGAAGATTTCAAATGGCACAGAGCGTATCTGGGTCTCCATCGCCTCTGCCCGGTTGCTGTATATGAAATTTCGCATGAGTACATACTGGAGTGTGCCGATCAGTATAAGCAATCCTGAGAGAATGAGCAGCGAGGTGACGAGCAGCTGCTTGCGCAGGGAACGCGGAGCATGGAATCTGCCCGTGAATCTACGGGTCCGGGCAGTCATACCAGATCCACCCGGTACCCCGCCCCGCGCAGGGTGCGGATGATCCGGTGCTCCTTGTCGCCGAGCTTCTCCCGGAGGGAGCGGATATAGACCTCCACGATATTCTCCTCTCCGCCGAAGTCATAGCCCCACACCTTGTCCAGAATCATCGGCTTGCTCAGGACCAGTCCGTGGTTGATCACCAGATACTGCAGCAGCTCATATTCGGTCGGAGACAGCTCCAGCACCTCCTCCTTATGGCGGATCTCCTTGCGGCGGCCGTCAATCCGGAAGGGGCCGCAGCGGACCTCGCCGAGCAGGCCGGGGAACTGGTTGCGCAGCCGGGCCTGAATCCGGGCCAGCAGCTCCTCGAAGCTGAACGGCTTCACCATGTAATCATCTGCGCCCAGGGACAGGCCCGTGACGCGGTCGTCCACCTCATCCTTGGCAGTAAGCATGATGATCGCCACCTCTGCTTCCTCAGCGCGGAGGCACCGGCAGACCTCAAATCCGTCCATGCCGGGCATCATCACATCAAGGATGACGACATGCGGCTTGAAGTCGGCCGCTGCTGCCAGGGCCTCAGCGCCATCGGCGGCGGTCTGTACCTCAAAGCCTTCGTTAATTAGGCCCAGCTCCAGAAACTGAAGGATATGAGGCTCATCATCCACCAGGAGTAGCCGGACACCTTGGGCTGCTTTCATTAGCAATTCCTCCATATCCAGTAATTAAGTAAGTATAGTATGTCCATAGTTTGAAGCCACAGGTTGAAGGTTTGCTGAAAATAGGTCTTTGGAGCCAAACCTTCGATTCATTCGCGCTGATTGCGGTTAATCATATTAATCTAATTATAGTGATTTATCGCGCCATGAATATGAAATATAGTTAGAAATTACTCAGTTTAAGGCGGGCAATAAAGGGTTTTGACGGCGGGTATAGAACACTATTAGAATAAAGGATACAACCTGGTTTTTGCTTTTGATTCGGCTTAACCGGTAATATGTCCCGATCAGCTGTTTTCCTCCCCGTATCACCCGTATTCATCCTGTCTCTGCATTTCTTTTGGGCTACATCTTTTCACAACACTTCTTTTTAGGGTATTTACTTAGGTCTAACTTCACAGCATCACTCATTTAACCTAATTTATTACATGTTCCATTACCCATAAGTCAAGGAGGCTCTTCCATGAAGAAAAAAGAGATGGTAGCCATGCTATTGGCGGGAGGCCAAGGGAAAAGATTAAAAAGTTTGACCAAATCGATTGCCAAACCGGCTGTTTATTTCGGAGGAACCTACCGGATCATCGACTTCCCCCTAAGTAACTGCTCGAATTCGGGCATCGATACCGTGGGTGTGCTGACACAATATGAACCGCTGGTGCTGCATTCGTATATCGGAGTCGGCAGCGACTGGGATTTGAACCGCAAGGATGGCGGCGTATTCGTATTGCCTCCGCATGAACGGGAGAATGGAAGCAGCTGGTACCGGGGAACGGCGGATGCCATTTACCGCAATCTTAAGTTCGTGGATCAATTCGATCCGGAGCATGTGTTAATTCTGTCGGGAGACCATATTTACAAGATGGATTATCATGCCATGCTGCAATATCACAAATCCAAGAACGCCGACTGCACCATCTCGGTTATTGACGTTCCATTGGAGGAAGCGAGCCGCTTCGGCATACTGAATACGGAAGATGATCTGAAGATTTACGAGTTCGAAGAGAAGCCGGCCCAGCCTAAGAGCACACTTGCTTCTATGGGGGTATATATTTTCAAATGGGATGTTCTGCGCAAGCATCTGCTTGAGGACGGGGAGAACGCCGGATCATCCCATGACTTCGGTAAGGACATTATTCCGATGATGCTGGGTGAAGGCCAATCCCTGTACGCTTATCCTTTTGAAGGCTACTGGAGAGATGTAGGTACGGTAGACAGTCTGTGGGAAGCGAACATGGATCTTCTGAGCGATACGCCTCCCCTGAATCTGAACGATACCGGCTGGAGAATCTTCACCCGTAATCCGAATCAGCCCGCACAATATGTGGCACCGGGAGCCAAGGTATCGAGCTGCATCATTAATGAGGGCTGCATCGTGCATGGCGAGGTGAAGCACTCAGTCCTCTTTTACGGGGTTGAAGTGGGCGAAGGCAGTGTCATCACTGACTCTGTCATTATGCCCAAGGTGAAGATCGGCAAGAACGTGAGAATTCATAAAGCCATCATCAGTCAGAACACGGTCATTGAGGATAATATGGAAATCGGCGCCGACCGGGAGAATGAGAATGAAATTCTGCTGATCGACAAACGAAGCAAGAAGCTCAAATCTGTAGCAGCCAAAACCATATAACCACAAGAGGGCGGGGGATTCCGATGAAAGAGCTTATGGGTGTAATTAATCTTGATCATGAATTGGATAATTTAAATGAACTGACCTATTTCCGCTGCGGGGCAGCGGTCCCCTTCGCCAGCCGGTACCGGCTGATTGATTTCGTCTTATCCAACATGATGCGTGCAGAGCTGGAGAGCGTGGGACTGTTCGTCCGCCGCAAATACCGGTCGCTGATGGATCATCTCGGTGACGGCAAATCGTGGGATATGAACCGTAAGCACGGCGGACTGTTCATCCTGCCGCCAGACTGGAATGACCCTACGGACACCTCCCTGGGAGACCTGCAGCATTATCATAACAATCTGGATTTCTTCAAAAGGGCTTCAGCCAAATACATCGTCTTCTCCGGCAGCCAGCACATTAACACGGTGGATCTGCAGGACCTCTATCAGTATCACCTGGAGCAGGGCGCGGATGTAACGATGGTCTACAAGCAGATTGACGAGCTTCAGCCGGAGCATGATCCGTGTCTGCGGGTCGAGCTTAATGACGACAACCTCGTTACGAATATTCACCATGAGAAGCATCATCCGAATGTGTATCTGGACATCTTCATTATGGAGAAGAAGCTGTTCCTGGAGCAGGTGGAGCATTGCATTGCCCATGGCGAGAGCTATTTCTTCCGCGATGCCATTCAGAAGAACCGCCACAAATTCAAAATCTCCGCCTATGAATATAAGGGTTACCATGCCGTTATCAATTCGCTGGAGAGTTACTATAAGAACAGTCTGGAGCTGCTGAAGCAGGAGAATTACTTTGGCCTGTTCAAAGAGAATCCGGTGCAGACCAAGATTAAATACGAGGCGCCTACCCGTTATCTGGATAGTGCGTCGGTCAGCAACTCGCTGGTGGCCAACGGCTGTGTAATCGCCGGGACGGTGGAGAACAGCGTTATTTTCCGGGGCGTACAGATTCGTAAGGGTGCGAGAATTATTAATTCTGTGATTATGCAGAAATGCGTGATTGAAGAGAATGCCGTGATTGAGAATGTGATCATGGACAAAGATGTGCATCTCAGCAAAGACCGGATACTCGTTGGAGACAGCAGGCGTCCATTTGTCATAGCCAAGAGCAGCAAGATATAATATCTGGATCAGGGGGAATGTGCCACTTCGGGGCATTTCTTCTGATCCAGTGTTGTAATAGGCACTATTTTCAACCAATACATGCATCTGTAAGGAGGAACCTGCTGTTGTTCAACGATAAAGAGACTTTCAAACAAGTGTTCCGTGAGAAACTCATCGGGAAATTAGGCAAGCCGCTTGAAGAAGCTTCGAACGCCGACATCTATAATATTCTCGGCAACATGATCCGGGAGAGTGCCGGTAAGGACTGGGCGGACACCAATCAGAAGTTCAAGATCGATAAGGATAAGCAGGTATATTATTTCTCCATGGAATTCCTGATCGGCAGGCTGCTGGGCAATAACCTGCTGAATATGGGCGTGCTGGAGGTTGTCCGTGAGGGCCTCGCGGATCTGGGCTTCTGTCTGCAGGATATCGAAGAGGTGGAAGCCGATGCCGGTCTGGGCAACGGTGGGCTGGGCCGCCTGGCCGCCTGCTTCCTGGACTCGCTCGCTTCCCTGCAATATGCGGGACACGGCTGCGGTATCCGTTATAAATACGGCTTGTTCGAGCAGAAGATTGTAGACGGCTATCAGGTGGAGCTGCCCGATTACTGGCTGCAGAATGACAACGTGTGGGAAGTACGCCGCGAGGACAAACAGGTCGAGGTGCATTTCTGGGGACATGTGGACACCCGCTGGGAGAACGAAGAGCTTGTATTCGAGCATAGAGATTATGAAGCCGTACGGGCGGTTCCATATGATATTCCGGTTATCGGTGCAGACCGCAGACATGTGAACACGCTGCGGAACTGGAGTGCTGAGTCCATCACCCAGCCATCGAGAGTCTTCGGCGCTCAGGGCGGTACGGATTATCACAAGTTCCTGGAATACAAGCGTTCGGTGGAATCTATCTCTGAATTCCTGTATCCCGATGATTCCCAGTACGAAGGCAAGCTGCTTCGTCTGAAGCAGCAGTACTTCATGTGCAGTGCCGGCCTGCAGAGTATTATCCGGACCTTCGCTAAGACGGGTCTGCCGATTGACAGCCTGCCTGACAAGGTAGCTCTGCATATCAATGACACTCATCCTACGCTGGTGATCCCTGAGCTGATGCGCATCCTGATGGATGTCTATCATCTGGGCTGGGATCAGGCCTGGAGCATGACTACCCGGATGGTGTCGTATACCAACCATACCATTCTGAGCGAAGCACTGGAGAAGTGGCCGATCGGCATGGTCAGAGAGCTGCTTCCGCGCATCTTCCTGATTATTGAGGAGATTAACGCCCGCTTCTGCGGCGAGCTGATGAGTAAATATCCCGGAGACCAGGACCGGATCAATCAGATGGCGATCATCCATGACGATCAGGTACGGATGGCACATCTGGCGATTGTCGCCAGCCACAGTGTGAACGGTGTAGCGGCGCTGCATACGGAGATTCTGCAAAAGCGTGAGATGCGGCTGTTCAATGAGATGTATCCGCACCGCTTCAATAACAAGACCAACGGCATTACGCACCGCCGCTGGCTGCAGCATGCCAATCCCGAGCTTGCCGGACTGATCAGCGAGTCCATTGGCACCCGCTGGATGCATCAGCCCCAGGAGATGATCGGACTGATCAAATACAGTGAGGATGCCTCCTTCCAGGAGCAGGTGGCCGCCATCAAACGCCGCAACAAGCTGCATTTGGCTGAATATATCACGAAAAAGCATGGTATTGCGGTAGATCCCGACTCGATCTTCGATGTACAGGTCAAGCGCCTGCATGCCTATAAGCGCCAGCTGCTGAACGTGCTTCATATTATGCATTTGTATAATCAAATCAAGGATAATCCATCCATTAATATCGTGCCGCGGACCTTCATCTTCGGTGCCAAGGCTGCTCCAAGCTATCATCTGGCCAAGCGGATCATTAAGCTGATCAATACGGTGGCTGATGTTGTGAACCGAGATCCTGACATTAACGGGAAGATCCGTATCTTCTTCCTGGAGAATTATTCGGTATCGCTGGCGGAGAAGATTATTCCGGCCGCCGATGTTAGCGAGCAGATCTCCACGGCAAGTAAGGAAGCCTCTGGTACCGGCAATATGAAGTTCATGATGAACGGTGCGCTGACGATTGGAACCATGGACGGGGCTAACGTGGAGATGCATGAGATGGTAGGGGACAATAATATGTTCCTGTTCGGCCTCCGGGCAGAGCAGGTACTTGATTATTACCAGTACGGCGGATACCACGCCCGCGATATCTATAATGGCGACGGCCGGGTAAAAGAAGTCTTGGATCAGCTAATCGTCCCTGGCCCCTTCATCTCCCATGCCCAGGAGTTCGATACACTCTTTCAGTCGCTGATTGATAACAATGACGAATTCTTCGTGCTTAAGGATTTCGCCAGCTATGTGGAGACCCATGTCAAGATTGACCTGGCTTACCGGAACCAGAAGGAATGGCTGAAGAAGTCCATCATCAATATCGGCCATTCCGGCAAATTCTCCAGCGACAATACGATTAGCCGCTACGCCGCCGAGATCTGGCATATCGATCCGGTCCGGCTGTAACGCCATCGGTACAGGCTGCAGCTTCATAGCCGCAGCTCCAGGCGGTATAATCAGAACAGCAAAGCAAAAGCCGCCCTATCCAGGAATCATTCCTGCGGTGGGGCGGCTTCTTTGGTACATAAGAATTGATATGTTTTGGGGTCCCCGCAAAGTACCTGAGTCATCATCAAAGCTAAGCTCCACTTTGTGGGGGTATTTTGCGGTTCAGAACTTACTTGCTGCTGATGATGAAGGCTAGCCTTACAGCACCTCGGATACCATGGCTGCGAACCGTTCGAGGAAGCGGCGCTCTTCGTCGTCGAAGCGGTGCTTGAGCGGGCTGTCGATATCCAGTACGCCATAGAGGGTGTCCCCTTTGACCAGAGGAACAACTATTTCGCTGTTAGAGGCAGCATCGCAGGCAATATGCCCCGGGAAGGCATGAACATCGCCGACCACTAGCGTGCGGCGCTCGGCGGCTGCGGTTCCGCAGACACCGCGGCCCAGCGGAATCCGGATGCAGGCCGGAAGTCCCTGGAAGGGGCCGAGCACCAGCTCTGTGCCGTCGTACAAGTAGAAACCGGTCCAGTTGGTGTCCGGCAGAGAGAGCTTTAACAGCGCCGAAGCGTTGGCCAAGTTGGCAATGGCGTTCGGTTCACCCTCCATCAGTGCCCCGAGCTGGCTGAGAACGGCTTCGAACCGTTCGCTGCGAGTGCCATCATAAGGCATGGCTTGAAACATGAAGCATCACCTTCCTGTACCTTGAGTCAGTATGAATCCCATAACTGTTAACTATCAAGATAGTACAGTGAAGCGCTATACGTCAAGCATTAACGGGGGATTAACAGGTTTTACCGCTTAGTGGAAGAAGAGGAAGAAGCAAGGATTACTTAAGCGGGGATGTTTCCGGGAACTCAGGGCAGGGTAATGCTTTTATAAATACAGCAGGCTAGTAGCCAGAAGGAGTGAAACATGCGCGCCGACGTACAGAACTTGTTTATTGGAATCCATATGCTATATTGTGCACATGAGAAGGATCTGACACTAACGGAAATGCTGCCGGAGCTGGAGAACCTGGGGTACCGGGTGGCGGAGCGCGAAGTGAAACAGGAGCTGGAACGGCTGACCCAGGAGAATTTCCTCACCGCCCATGGCGACGCTTATAGTGTCACGGGAACAGGAATCGAAGAGTTCAAAGCCATTCAGGCCAAGCTTGGTGTACTGTGCACCGAAGTGCTTAAGCCGGTTAAGGCAGCGGGTGCTTCTGGTTAAGTCTGAAAGTAGCTGCACCGAATGGAATATAACATTAGGGATAAGGTACAGCGTCTGACCGTGTGGCGGCAAGCCATGGGGGCAGACGCTATTTGTGATGGATAAGCGGGAGTGACAGGTAAATACGCCGTCCGGGCAGAATAAGATGTATACTGATAGGGTTGAAAGGGGACGGGGACATGTATGTGTGCGGGGGGGTTATCCCGGAATTAAGCGGACGGAGGGTACGTCTGCGGGCGATGCTGCCGGCGGACGCACAGGCGCTGTTCGCGATTTGGAGCCATCCGGAAGTAGCGCCCTGGCTGGATGGCCCGCCTCTGTCCTCTGTGGAGGATACGGAAGCACTGATTGCCCTGCTGGCGGAGTGGGCGGTGGAGGAAGAGAGCCTGCGCTGGAGCATCCTGGGGCCGGAAGGCCTTGTCATCGGCAGCTGCGGCTATAACCACTGGCAGCTTCAAGGCGCTTACCGGGGAGAGATCGGCTTCGAGCTGTCACCGGCAGCCATGCGCCAGGGGTACATGCAGGAAGCGCTTACGCTTGCGCTTGCGTTCGGCTTCCAGAGCATGGGGCTGAACCGGTTGGAAGCCTTGTGCCATCCGGGCAACCTTCGGGCAGAGCGTCTGCTCACAGGACTTGGCTTCCGGCAGGAAGGCCTGCTGCGGCAATACCGGCATACAGCATCGGGCTATCAGGATGTAGTGATGTATTCCCTGCTGCAAGAAGATACGGGCGCAGGAGAGAGAACATAGAGAACATAGAGAGAAGGTATGGATTCATTGAGTTCACTGGGGGACAAGCAACGGAAGTTAATATTGACAGGGGTATTGCTGGCTACATTTCTGGCAGCGATTGAAGGGACGGTAACGGGTCCGGCGGGTCCGGCTATCGTAGGGGATTTCCAGGGGATGCAGTGGCTGAGCTGGATCTTTACAGCTTATCTGCTGGCGATGGCAGTGACCACGCCTATTTTTGGCAAGCTGAGTGATCTGATCGGGAGGAAGCCCGTGTTCATAGGCGGGGCCTTAGTCTTCCTCGCAGGCTCGCTGTTATGCGGAGTCTCGCAGAGTATGCAGCAGCTGATTATTTACCGGGGGATTCAGGGGATCGGTGCGGGGGCGCTGATTCCAATGACTTTTACTATTATCGGAGATATCTACAGTCTGAAGGAACGGGCGAAGACGCAGGGGCTGCTTAGCTCAGTGTGGGGGATTTCTTCGCTGGTCGGGCCGCTGCTTGGCGGTTATGTAGTGGATTACTTAAGCTGGCGCTGGGTATTCGTGTTCAATCTGCCGTTCGGCCTGCTGTCGATTATCTTCATCTCGCGTTATCTTAAGGAAGAGAAGGTCCGCCGCAAGACGAAGATCGATGTAGCTGGAGTGCTGCTGTTCGCTGCGGGAATGGGGGCGCTGCTGTTTGGCCTGACGACTGGGGGGCAGAGTCTGCCCTGGAATTCTCCGCTGCTGCTGGCTATTCTCCTGGCGGCTGTGCTGCTGCTGGTGGTGTTCCTGTTCGTGGAGCGCCGGGCCGCCGAGCCGATGCTGCCGCTGGAGCTGTTCTCCATCCGTAATATTGCAGTCTCTACAGGTGCGAATCTGCTGGTCAGCACGCTCATTATCGGCCTGTCTACGTATGTTCCGCTGTGGGTGCAGGGCGTTTTCGGCAAAAGCGCCGCCCTCTCGGGCCTGCTCCTGGCACCGATGTCGGTCGGCTGGATGCTGGGCTCCATCGCGGGCGGGAGGATGATTCTGCGTGCAGGCACGCGCCGTACGGGAATGCTCGGCCTGTCGCTGATTGTTATCGCAGCCGTGGGGCTTACGCTGATGAATGCAGACTCCTCGCAGCAGCTGCTTCTGGTGCTGATGCTATTCTGCGGGGTGGGCTTCGGCTATGCCTCGACCGTCTTCACCATTATCGCCCAGTCCTCGGTGCAGCATGAGCAGCGCGGTGCGTCTACGGCACTGAACACCTTCACCCGCTCGCTCGGGCAGACGGTGGGGGTGGCAATCTTCGGCTCTTGGCTGAACTTCAGTATTGACCGGAGCCTGGCGGAACAGCCGGGGGCAGCCGCCTCCGGCGCAGATATTAACCAGCTGCTTAACCCGCATAGCGGAAGCGTGCTGCCTAAGGAAGCCTGGAGCAGTCTGCAAGGTGCGCTGGAGGGCGGTCTGCACTCCCTGTTCATCGTGATGGCAGTGTTCGCTGTGATCTCCCTGGTAATCTCGGTGCGTCTTGACCAAGGGGTGCCTTCCATACAGGAAGTAAATACACCATCGAAGCGTTAAGCTTCAAGTCTTAGCACGGAAAAGAAATCGCTCGATTGGGGATGGACGGGGACCTTCCTTGTCTGTTGTGAATCATATATGTGCATAGCGCTGGGGAAAAGTCATCGGGCTGAACCTATGCGAAATTCCACATACAATGTGCGTGAACGAGGTAGATGTGCCAGAATGTATGTGGAAAACCACATACAATGTGCGTGAACGAGGTAGATGTGCCAGAATGTATGTGGAAAACCACATACAATGTGCGTGAACGAGGTAGATTTGCCAGAATGTATGTGGAAAACCACATACAATATGCGTGTACGAGGTAGATTTGCCAAATGTATGTGGAAAACCACATACAATATGCGTGAACGAGGTATACGGTGCGTGTACGCAGCCGTTTCCGCTTGTGTAGTTTGAAATTAGGTATTCGCATCCCGCTTAAACAACGGAGAGGACGGAACGAATGTGGAAAAGCGATAGCGTTCGCCTGAAAGCTTTCCGCAGGAAAGCTCGCTTCGGAAGCATTAGCAGTCTCGGGATTTTTACCGCAAAAGGGAATGAAAAAAATTCTCACGAGCACAGCGACCCAAACCTCGGTCCGTTCACGCAGCGTCCACTCGAGTGCTTATGTTGATTCTGCTCAAAATAAAGGGCTGTTCCAAGCAGCAGGTTCATGCTTTTTGGAACAACCCCTATTCTGATAATTGGCTCAATTAGTGAATAGATTCACAACCGCTGATTCCTCAACTACCCTTATTTGCGCGGCAGCGGGGAGAGCTTCTCGGCCTGTAGGCCCATCTTCTTCAGCAGCACAATCATCTGTTCCTTCTCTTCGTCGCTGAGTCCGCTGAAGGCCAGATGCAGGCGCTCCGAGTACTTCGGATACATCTCGTTCATCAGGCGTTCGCCCTCGGTAGTCAGCTCGGCAAAAATAACACGGCGGTCACTAGGGCAAGGCTTGCGCTGCAGATAGCCGCGTTCTTCCAGCTTGTCGATCACATAAGTAACGTTGCCGCTCTGCAGCAGCAGCTTGGCACCGATCTGCTGGATCGGCTGCGGACCTTTGTAATAGAGAACCTCCATGACTGCGAAGGCGGTCGGGTTGAAGCCTTCGATCTTGCTGCCGGTTACAGCATGCTCGTTAATGCTCTTGAAGGACTTGGCAAAAACTCTGTACAAATGCAGGGTCAACTGAGTATCGCGTTCATAGGATTGTATCATGCTTCTCCACCTCTATTGTTAATCGTACGGGCTTATCCGCACGGTTTGGAATACTTCCTTCCGGATATCTAGCCTTTACAATACGTCAAACAAAGATTGAAAAACATGTCATTTGTCACAATAAGCACACTTTTAATTATAAAAAATTGAACAATCTTTTGAAGGAGGGGTAAAGGGTGAAAATTATTGCAGCAAAGGTCCGTCTATGGTGCTATGATCGCATTATATTGAATGATGATACAGGAGATGGAGATAGATATGGAAGAGACAGAAGGCTCAGAGGAACAGAAGGCTCCGAAGCAGACGGAGGACCGGATCAACAAGTATTACGACGACGATGATGACTACGATGAAGAGGATACCGTGCTTGATGTGGTAATTGAGGAAGCAGGCTATGAGGCAGGGGATATCCGCATCTCAGGAATCTCCTTCCAGGTGAGAAAGGGCGAGCTGCTGGGACTGATCGGACCGAACGGGGCCGGCAAAAGCACTACGATCAAGACGCTGCTTGGTCTGCTGAAGCATGCCAAGGCCCGGGTGAAGCTGGGCGGCGAGAACCAGTCCTACGCCTACGTGCCGGAGCAGCCGGTATTCTACGAGGACCTTACTCTGTGGGAGCATCTTGATCTGGCTGCCGCTGCCTACGGCTTAAGCTATGAAGCCTTCGAATCCACGGCGGAACAGCTGCTGGTACAGTTCAGCATGACCCATGTGCGCGATGATCTGCCGGCGGGCTTCTCCAAGGGGATGAAGCAGAAGATGATGCTCATGCTCGGCTTCCTGGTACAGCCGGATGTCTATATTGTGGACGAGCCGTTCATCGGCCTTGATCCCAGGGCCACCAAGGATTTCCTGCGCCTGCTGGAGGCGGAACGGGAACGCGGCGCCGGGGTGCTGATGTCCACGCATGTTCTGGATACAGCGGAGAAAATCTGCGACAGCTTCATTCTGATCTCCGGAGGCAAAATTGCCGCTGAGGGGACACTTGCGGCGATACGCGGGGAAGCGGGGCTGCCGGAGGGATCGCTGTTTGATTGCTTCGACGAATTAACATGAGCCGGAATTCATTTGCGTTCCCGGCTGCAAGGAATCTCTTAAGACGAAGACTGTTCTCCCATTTCCGGGAGCAGAGTGCTATTATCCGTACGGCTGTAGACTGGACGGTCCTGCTGTATATCCTCATCCCGGGGGGCCTTCTCGGCGGCCGCTTCTATTATGGCTACTGGAACGGCAATCTCCCGGCTTGGTTCAGCCATGTACCCTTTGTGGTCGTGCCTTCGCTGCTGGCCATTCTGCTGGCTACCGGAGGTATCGTACTGCTGCTCCAGGAAGGCGATCTGCTGTTCCTGCGGCAGCGGCAGAACTGGATCAGCACGATCCTCAAGGGCGGGATGGTCTATAGCCTAGCGGTAACTGCGCTGAAGATGGCGGCGGTGTACGTCATTCTGCTGCCGTTTCTGATCCGCGGCTACGATCTGAGCACGGCAAGCGCTTATGGCCTGCTGGCGCTGACCATAACCTGTAGCTGGGCCGTTAAGCTGCTGGGCCATATCGTCAAGGTGCAGCGGCAGGGCTTCCGCCGCCGGCTGTGGCTGATCCTGGCGGTGGCCGTACCCTGCGGGATCTACCTGCGTCTCGCGCTCTTCTGGAAGGACAGCCCGGCCCTTCTGTTCCTGGCGGCAGCCGCCTACGCGGTAGTGACCGTTCTGGCCTTCAGAGCCCGCCTGCGTCTGCGCGGCACGTTCATGAATGATGTGCGCGAAGACTACAAGCAGCGGATGAGAATTGCAGCGATTCTGCTGCGCCGTGTGCTGGATAAGCCGCGGCCGACACGCTATAAGCCCTGGATCTTCCGCAAGTCGCAGCCGCTGCTGGCCTCGAAGCTGCCCGAGAGCCGCTTCGCCGCCGCAGGGATGAAGGCACTGCTGCGCAATCCGGCCCATCTCAAGCTGTATTTGCAGTTCACCGGGGTGTCGCTGGTGGCCATCCTTATTGTGCCGGTAGTGCTGAAATGGCTGCTGTACGCCATCTTGACTTGCCTGATGGCCTACTGGCTGACCTCCTTCTGGAATCTGTTCTCCGGGGATGATTATATCGGCATTCTGCCGTTCACCAAGGAGCAGAAGGCGGACGCCGGCTCCAAGGCGATGCCCATTCTGCTGACGCCCTTTGCCGTCCTGTGCTCCGCTATGCTCTGCATTCCGGCCTACGGCTGGTGGGGCTTGCTGATCTTTATCCCTGTCGGGGCTGCCGCCGGAATCTGGATCGGCCGTATCTTCAGTGTCATAAGGTTTGCAAGATAATAGCAAAGAGCCTTCCTCCACAAGCCGGGGGGAAGGCTTTTTGCTATTACGGCTGTTCTGGCTGTCACTGGCAGCATCCGGGATGTTTCTCAGATCGCAGGCCAGACAGAAGAAGCTAACTATAGGCGCTGCTTATCCACCTTACTGCTCCGCCGCATGCTTACCGGCCGTATAGCCGGTGGAGAAGGCAGCGGTAATATTATAGCCGCCGGTATACCCGTGAATATCGAGAATCTCACCGCAGAAATAGAGGCCTGCCGTCAGCTTAGACTGCATGGTCTTGGGGTCGATCTCCTTGAGCGCAACTCCCCCGCCGGTCACAAAGGCTTCCGCCAGGGAACGTGTCCCGTGAACCTGAACGGGCATCCGCTTCACCAGGGCAGCCAGCGCCCCCAGGCCAAGCTTGGGCAGATGATGGCCTGTAATCTCCCCGTCCAGCCCGCTCTTCGCCAGCAGCAGCGGGATCAGGCGCTCGGGCAGCAGACCCTTCAGCGAGTTGCGGATCGCCTTCTTCGGCTCCAGATCGAGCTTATTCTGGAGCATAGACTCCGCCTCCTGCAGGGACAGGTCCGGGAACAGGTCGATGGACATCTCCACGGTATCGGTTCCCGACTTCTGCTGAACCTGGCGCAGGAACTGGCTGCAGCGCAGCGCAATCGGGCCGGATAAGCCGAAATGGGTGAAGATCATATCCCCCCTGTGGGAGATCACCTTCTTGCCCTTCTGATTCCAGACGCTCAGCGTGACATCGCGGAGGGACAAGCCCTGCAGCTCCCCGGATTTGATCCACGCCTCCCGGGAGAGAATGGGGACCTCGGTCGGGAACAGCTCCGTGATCGTATGTCCGGCGGCGGCAGCCCAAGGGTACCCGTCGCCGGTAGAGCCGGTCTGCGGCACGGACTTGCCTCCAGTGGCGATGATTACAGCCTTCGCGCCGAACGCTTGGCCTGACTCCAGGCGGATGCCCCGGACGGCTCCTTCCTCGTAGAGAACCTCACGGACCGGGCTGTCCGTCATGATCTGCACACCAAGGCTCCGCACTTTGCCTATCAGAGCGGATACTACGCTTGCGGCCTTGTCCGATACAGGGAACATCCGCCCGTTATCCTCCTCCTTCAAGGCAATGCCCAGCCCCTCAAAGAAATCTATAATATCCCGGTTGTTGAAATGATCAAACGAGCTGTATAAAAAACGGCCGTTGCCCGGAATATGGGCGATCAGCTCCGAGGTCTCCTTTATATTGGTAACATTGCAGCGCCCGCCGCCCGAGATTCCCAGCTTGCGGCCCAGCTTAGCCCCTTTGTCGATCAGAAGTACGGACGCTCCGTGTCCGGCTGCGGCTACGCTTGCCATCAGCCCGGACGGGCCGCCTCCAATGACGATTACATCGTAGTTACTCATTCATTTGCTCCTTTTGCTTATTGCGACACTCTATTAACGGCATCATACCATTCCAGGCGGAGTGTAGCCAGGTCTAAGCGACCGAAACCTGATTATCGTTGTCAGGAATGCTCGGTTATGCTTTAATCTAAGTGGAAAAGGAATTTCAACCAATTTGAGGAGTGATTGCAATTATTTATGCGGTAAAGGATATTTTATTGCAAATATCGGCTGCCTGCATTTTTCTGTTTCTCTTTCAGTGGAGGCTGGACCGGGGCCATCCCTTGCGCAGGAACATCAGGTTTCCGGATGACCAGACCTTTCTGATGATCTGCTGCGCGCTGGGGATTACGCTGTGCATGGCACTGTCGGCCACGATGTTCGGGTTGGTCTATTTGAATCTGGCTATTCTCCCGGCGTATATTGGGATCTTATATGGTAATCTGCGCTCCAGCGTCTACCTCGCGCTATACTTCTTCTTCTGTACTGCATTGTTCTCGGTGCCCTCAGGTCTGGAGCATCTCTTCCTGAATACAGGGGTGCTGCTGTATCCGCTGCTCTTCGGTATGTCCGGGATGTTCAAGAAATCTGCGATACCCGGCAAAATCTTCATCCTGTGGGGCGCACTTTTCCCGAGCATGTTATTCATAGTCATTGTACCGAATATACAGGGCAGGAACGTCATGGATATACCTACCAGCGAAGCGGCCCTCGCCGGACTATACGGATTAACGGCCTTAATTCTGGGCGCCTTGTTCATCACCTATATCGATAAGGCGTGGGACAAGCTGCAGGTTAGGGTCCAAATGCAGGGAATCTCGGAGAAATTCCAGTGGGAATCGGAGAAGCTGCAGCAGATTACAAATGTGGTTCCGCTGAATATTATGGAGTTCGATGACAACGGGTATGTGACAGAGGTGAATGAATATATGCTGAGCCTGATGCAGCGTCATTGTCCCTTGTTGACCAGAGAGTTTATTTTGTCCAGGCCGGCTAGTGATATCTTCGGCAAAAGCATGGATCAGGCTACCCTGGACCGGTTACAGGCGGTTCTGAGGAGCAGACAGCGCTCCAATACCAAGATCAGGGTCGATTCGATGACCTATCATATTTTTACCGCGCCGCTCCAGCATGAATCGGGACTGCCGGGCGGCATCGTCATGATTATTCAGGATTTGACGGAAGAGGAGAAAATGCGCAGTGAGCTTGACAATGTCGAGCGCCTGTCGCTGGTCGGGCAGATGGCTGCGGGCATTACGCATGAGATCCGTAACCCGATGGCGGTAGTTCGCGGCTTCCTGCAGCTGATGCGGGAGAAAAGCCCGGAGGAGCTCCACTCCTATTATCATATTGTCATGGAAGAGCTGGACCGGGCCAACAGCATCATCAATGACTTTCTGTCGCTGGCACAGACCCGTGTATCGGACAAGGAGCCGGCCGGGCTCCAGCATATTCTGGAGGAGCTTACGCCGCTGATCTGGGCGGATGCCAATCTCCGCGGCCAGAGTGTGGAGCTGAAAATCAGCCCGACGATGCCGCTGCTGCAGCTGAATATCCGGGAGATCAAGCAGCTGATTCTGAATCTGGCCCGCAACGCCATGGAGGCGATGGAGGCCAAGGGCGTACTGACGCTGGCTGCCTATGAGCATGGGGATAACGTGCTGCTGATTATTACGGATACCGGAGAAGGCATGCCCCAGAGCCAGCTGAATCAATTGTTCACTCCGTTCTTCACCACCAAGAGCCAGGGGACAGGTCTTGGTCTGCCGCTCTGTCTTAGTATTGCAGAGCGGCATAACGGAACGATCCGGGTAGAATCGGAGGTAGGGTCCGGGACCTCGGTCATCGTTACTTTTCCGGTGGAGTCCAGAGAGGGAGCGGTCCAGAGCCCTGTATATATGTAGCAGATTTCACGGGGACGGCACCGTTTCGGGGCTGTGCAGCGGCAGGCTGCGTCTCTTGCTTTCGCAGAGTATGTATGTATAATAAAGTTAGCAAGTAGTGCTGGAACGCGGTAACGTTATCCGGGTTCTGACCTTATCTCAATTCAAGTGATGAAGGAGAGTGCAGAGAAATGTCCATGTCTTTTAATCAATATATGAGAGATTCTATCCAACCTATGCGCGACGATCTGACAAGCATCGGATTTCAGGAGCTGTTAACACCGGAGGATGTGGAAGCAGCCCTTCCGGCAGCCAAGGGAACTTCGCTGGTTGTTGTGAACTCCGTATGCGGCTGTGCCGCCGGACAGTGCCGTCCAGGGGTAGCCCAGGCGCTGCAGAACGAGATTCTGCCGGATCACCTGTTCACCGTATTTGCCGGTCAGGAGAAGGAAGCTACCGCCAAGGCGCGTGAATTTTTCGCACCGTATCCGCCATCATCTCCTTCCATCGCGCTGATGAAGGACGGCGAGCTGGTTCACTTCATCGAACGTCACGGTGTGGAAGACCGTTCGGCCGCCGAGATTGCTGCGGAGCTGAAGGAAGTTTTTGACCGCGTGTGCCAGTAATAATGTCCTGCAGCCTGAGGGCAGCAGCATGAATAAGTAATGATCCCGCATCAGCCAGCCGTCAGCCGGGGGCTTGGCTCATGCGGGATTTTTTTTCTAATGTTAAGGGTAGGGATTACAATTCTAAGAAACGGGGTGGTCCTGTGAGTCTGCAGGAAGAGATTATTGCTACGCTGGGAGTTAAACCGGTGATTGATACGGATGCGGAGATCCGTAAGCGTGTAAATTTCCTGAAAGCGTATGCGCTCCAGGCGGGGGCCAGAGGTCTGCTGATTGCGATTAGCGGAGGTGTGGACAGCGCGGTGGCTGCGGGTCTGTGCAAGCTGGCTACGGACGAGCTGACGGCGGAGGAAGGCAAGGAGTATATGACACTCGGGGTGTTCCAGCCTTACGGGGAGCAGGAGGATATTGAGCACAGCTATGCGGTGGCCCGGGCTTTTGAGCTGACCCATACGGTGGAGACCAATATCGAAGAAGCGGTGAACGAGATCGCCCTGGAGGTCGAGCATAGCCTGAAGGCCCTGGGCCAGCACAAGCATATTACCCATCAGGGCAAGGGGAATGTAAAAGCGAGAACGCGGATGGTGATGCAGTATGCGCTTGCTTTTGAGAACAATCTGCTGGTGGTGGGTACCGATCATGCCTCTGAGGCCATTACCGGATTCTATACGAAGTGGGGCGATGGCGCCGTCGATATAACACCGCTGTCCTCCCTGAACAAACGGCAGGTACGGCAGCTGGCTGCGGCGCTTGGCGTGCCGGCAGATATCGTAACCAAAGCGCCGACGGCCGGACTCTGGCCGGGCCAGACGGATGAGACTGAGCTTGGAATCACCTATGAGGAGAACAGCGATTATCTGGAGGGGAAGACCGTCAGCCCTGAAGCGGCTGAGAAGCTGGAGCGCTTCTTCCGGAGAACGGCGCATAAGCGCGATAGTATTCCGGGGATCTAGACAGGTTATGCCGGAGCCGCCGGGACGCTGCGCTTGATGCAGACGCTCCGGCGGTTTTTGTGTAAGAGTATGCTGGTGCGAGGGCGAACGGCCAAATGTGTGCGGAAAACCGAATACATTGTGTGGCGCGAAGGTGCATCGGCCGAATGTATGCGGAAAACCTAATACAATTAGGCAGCCAGGTATGTGAGGCTCATTATAAATGGATGGTCTACTTCGCCAGTACCCGGTTGATGAACCCTCTGGTAGCGGATATCGCCTGTTCCAACTGGGGGGTAGTTCCGGCAAAAGGATGAACGGTGCCAAAGGTATGATTGCCGCCGGGAATCTGCACCCATTCGATATCCGGCCGCAGCCGGACCAATTGCTCGGAGCCGCGCCGCAGATGCTCGCCGTCTTCACTACCTTGAATCAGGACAACGGGGAAGTTGGCCTGCTTCATCCGCTCTAGAATCTGGTAACGCTCCGCCTGCTGCTCCAGATCCTCTATAATGATGGCGTCCAGCGGCATTTGCTGGCCGGTCCGTCCGTTGAGCACATGGGTCCGGCCCTTTTCCCGCATTTCACTCTTCTGCTGCTCTGTGAACAGATCCAGGTTAGTGATCCCGTTCCAGGAGATGACCCCGGCAATTTCTGCCGGATGATCCAGTGCGTAGAGGAGTGAGTCGCCCCCGCCGCGGCTATGGCCCAGCAGGAAAAGCGGGAGGCTGCCGAACCTGTGGTGCTGGCTCAGATAAGAGAGCAGGATCTCCATATCCTTGATCTCACGCTGGTAGGTGTTGCGGGCGAACTTATCCAGCTCGGTGAAATTCTGCAGATCCTCGCCGATGCCGGCATGGGAGAAGTTGAAGCTGATCACTTCATGCTCGTCGCTGAGCGCCTGTGCCGTATACGGGAACATCCCCCAATCCTTGAAGCCTTTGTAGCCGTGAGCGATAACCACCACACTCCGGGCCTCTCCCTGAGCGGGAAAATGGGAGCAGCGAAGCACCGTATCCTCTCCTGCGGGTAATTCAAAATTACGGGACATAAGGTATTCTTCCTTTCCTTCATCTCTTGGAACTGGCGGTTGTACTTCTTTACCAGATATACCTGATTTGCGGGTGATAGACTTTCAGTTTTTTTTCTTTTAAGATAGCAGAAAGCTGACGCTAAGACTATTATTAATAATACTTGGTCAAGAAGCTGACAGGCTTCACTGTTACAAGAGATCTGTGGAGTCCTAGCAAGATCATATCATTAGACGCAGGGTAAGGATAGAAGGTAATATAAGAGGGTTAAGGAATGCAGAGCCAGGAGAGGTGTGGGAGTGTGATTTACGGAATCGGGCATGATGTGCTGGAAATCGGCAGGGTTGCCGGGATTGCAGAGGGCAGCCTGGGCGACCGGTTCGCACGGAGAATTCTGACCGGGCAGGAGCGGGTGCTGGCCGCAGGCAAAGGCGCGAAGACAGCGGAATTCACCGCCGGGAGATTCTCGGCCAAGGAAGCGGTTGTGAAGGCGCTGGGCTGCGGAATCGGTCAGATGGTGGGTTTTCAGGACATTGAGATTCTGCCGGATGCGCTGGGCAAGCCAGTAGCCATACTGTCGGCGGAGGCCTGGGCCCGGCTGGGGCTGCCGGAGCAGGAGTATGTCATTCATCTCACCATTACGCACAGCCGCGGACTGGCCTCGGCCTTCGCGGTGGTAGAGCGGACGACCGGCCACAGCCTGTAACTATATAATTATGAACGGCAAGGAGAATAACGATGACGACAGATGAGAAGCACATAGAAGCGCAGCAGGAAGCCAAGTTATTCTTCAGCCGTTTCCTGCTGGAATGGTACCACCTCCAGAAGCGGGACCTGCCGTGGCGGCGCCACCGCAATCCGTATTACATCTGGATCTCGGAGATTATGCTGCAGCAGACCCGGGTGGATACGGTAATTCCTTATTTCAACCGTTTTATTGAGCAGTTTCCAACCGTGGAGGCGCTCGCAGATGCACCGGAGGAAGAGGTGCTGAAATGCTGGGAGGGTCTTGGCTACTACTCGCGTGCCCGGAATCTCCAGCATGCCGCGAAGCAGGTCAAGGAGCTGTACGGGGGGCTGGTGCCGGATGACCGCGATGCCGTATTCGGCCTCAAGGGCGTAGGCCCGTATACAGCCGGTGCTATTCTGAGCATCGCGTTCAACCGGCCGGAGCCGGCGGTGGATGGCAATGTGATGCGCGTCTTATCCCGGTATTTCCTGATTGAGGATGACATTGCCAAAGGCCCGACCCGTGTGAAAATGGAAAAGCTCGCCGCCGAACTCATTCCCGAAGGGGAGGCGGGCAGCTTCAATCAGGCGCTGATGGAGCTTGGCGCGCTCATCTGCACGCCGAAATCACCGCGCTGCCTTCCGTGCCCGGTGATGGAGCACTGCGCCGCGCGGCTGGCGGGCTGCGAGGCTTCGCTGCCCGTCAAGACCAAGGCGAAGCCGCCGCGTCCGGAGGAGCGGATGGCTGCCTTAGTGGAGGGCCGCGGCGAGCACGCGGGCCGGGTACTGATCCGGCAGCGGCCGACTAGCGGGCTTTTGGCCCGCATGTGGGAGCTGCCGCACTGGCCTGCGCCGCCTGCTGAGGCCGGCGGCGCGCGCGGTGCGCTGCTGCCGGAAGCGGCAGCGCTGGACCGGCTGCGCCGGTCCATGAGCCAGGCCGGGATTCACGCCCGGCCTGAGGGGCACTGGATGGCTGCGGAGCATACATTCAGCCATATTGTTTGGACCCTGCAGGTGTACCGCTGCAGGGAAGAGGCGGCGCTGCCGCTGGCAGCGGAGAGCCGCGCCGTGTACGGGGCGGCGCAAGCGGAGCGCGCGGATGGCGCGCTAGGGGCACAGCCGGCGGAAGACGCACCGCTGGCGCTGTTCGACAGCGGGGATGCCGCAGCTGATGCAGCAGACAGCGGAGCGCAGCGCTGGATCAACCGTGAGGACATGAAAAATTACGCCTTTCCGAATGTGTTCCTCAAGCTGCTGAACAGCTATTTCGATGAGCAAGGGACGTAGGCTCCAAGCTGCTACCGCTATGCTAATCCCTGCTGAGCCATACAGATCACCCAACGGACAAGCATCACTGCTGCCGATTGCAGTGTAAAGATTAGTATGTTTGGTGCTAGACGGGGGTGCTTCTCTCATCTTCTCACCAACGCTGCAACGGCTGCCGTCCTTCTCAATAGAGTGCCGCCGCTTCCGTGTGCTGTTGAGCAAATGTAGGGTGCTTCGGTTGTGGACAAACTGGAATTAAGTACTACCTGACCTCAACAGCCGAAAGTATAGTATATGTGCGCCACTGACCGCGCCGGAATCAGAGGGATAAATCCCATTAAATGTGCCGAAAGTGGGCGGGTCGAGCAAAATGAGGAGCACAAATACCCCTGAATTGCCAAAAGTGGGCGGGTCGAGCAAAATGAGGAGCACAAGTACCCCTGAATTGGCCGAAAGTGGGCGGGTCGAACGAAATGAGGAGCAGAAATGCCCCTGAATTGGCCAAAAGTTAGTGGTTGAGTGAAGTGAGGAGCAGTTGGCGGCTGGCACGAATAAAGGGCCACTAAGCACCACCCCATCTCCTCGCGCCCTACCAACTCTACCCACGCCCTGCCCCCCCTGCCAACTCCCGCTCCACCCCAATCCCCACCCCACCCCACCCCACCCCCCCCGCACCCATCCGCCCCGGATGTAAGTTGCTATAAGCCAGGAACGCGAGACCAAGGAGGTAAAGGATGAAGACGATTACCATATATGATATCGCCAAGGAGGCCCAGGTGTCCGTAGCCACAGTCTCCCGTGTCCTCAACAATACAGCTCCGGTCAAGGAGAGCACCCGGGAGATCATCATGGCTGTGATTGAGAAGCATCAGTTTCAGCCGAACGCGCTGGCCCGCAGTCTGCTTAAGAAGGAGACTGGCACGATCGCCATGATTTTGCCTGACATCACCAACCCCTTTTTCCCGGAGGTCTTCTGGGGAGCCGAGAATGTAGCCAGAGAGAAGCATTATACCTTCTTCCTCTGCGATACGGCGGGGGAGCATAGCCGCGAGTCGGAGTACCTTAGCATCCTTCGGGAGAAAAGAGTGGACGGGATTATTTTCCTGGGCGGCAGAATTAACCTGAATCAGTGTCCGCCGGCGTTGTCCCAGGAGGTCGTGGAGCTGTCGAAGCATGTGCCGATCGTGCTGGTCAACGGCAATCTGCCCCGGAGCGGCCTGCACCGCATTTACACCGATGAAGAAGAAGGGGCGGCACTGGCCACCCAGCATCTGCTGGACCTGGGACACCGGAGAATCGGATTCCTTGGGGGAATGGAGGAGACCTCCACGACCCAGGTGAAGCTGAAGTCTGTGAGGATGAAGCTG
Source organism: Paenibacillus silagei (assembly GCF_017874735.1). Lineage (GTDB taxonomy): Bacteria > Bacillota > Bacilli > Paenibacillales > Paenibacillaceae > Paenibacillus_AQ > Paenibacillus_AQ silagei. The sequence goes on along the minus strand of NZ_JAGGLV010000022.1, from coordinate 75,551 downwards.
AAGGAGCGGGGGCTTACGCTGCGCAAGGATTGGGTCATGTTCCACGACTTCTCGATCGAGGGCGGACGGACGCTGATGGACCGGATGCTGGAGCAGGAGGACCGGCCGACAGCGGTGCTGTGTGTGAATGATTTTACAGCCATTGGCGCGTTGAAATCAGCCACCCAGCATGGGCTGAAGATACCGGAAGATCTGTCGATCGTCGGGTTCGACGATTCGCCCTTGTCCAGAGCGGTTATTCCGGAGCTGACCACGGTGTCGCAGAACACCAACCAGCTGGGGGAGCTGTCGGTAGAGATGCTTCATGAGCTGATCAGCGGCAGGAATCCCAAGAAACGTACGGTGCTCCAGCCAAAGCTGGTGGTACGCGACAGCACGGGCCGTCCGAAAAATACCGCAGAATAGCTCGCGCATTAGCACGCATAGTAGCCTAACGGAAGCTGCTTACCAGACAAGTCTGCTGTGCACGCATTCAAGTATGTTCATCCAGGGCCGGTCAAGAACTTTCCAGGCGTATGTGGAGTGCGTCAGCACGAGGGGGCCTGTATTCTGGAAAGTTTTTGGATTGAAGCATGAAATTTGTGTAAAGTAGGATTGACCAGGGGATAACCAGAAGTTATAATGAAATGGATTTCATGAAACCCATTTCATTATTTTTTAGAGTTTGAGTAAGCGGTTACTCTGGCGGTACATATGGGACAAGGAGATTTTACGAATTTACTGATAATTTGAAAAGTATAAGAATTCGCAGCCGTAACCCACCACTCATCCGGATATTTCCCGCGAGAGAGGTGCCGACCTCAGAGGGACGGCATGGCCCGTGCACAGTTGCTCCTGATCCTTCCCTCTGAAGCAGTATCGCTCTTAATGGGACGGCAGGGGCCGTACAACAATCCTTATCCTTCCCTCTGAAGCAGTATCGCTCTTAAGGGGAAGGCAGGGGCCGTACAACAATCCTAATCCTTCCCTCTGGAGCAGCACCGCCCTTAAAGGGACGATTCGGCCATGCAATGCTCCTTATCTTTCTCGCTTATACGGCACCGCCCTTAGGGGGCGGTAATAACCGTATCCAAGTTCATTTATTTCCAAGTTTTCTTTTCATCATCTCAAGGGTAGTCTTAAGGGCTTATATGCTGGCATACGCCACTATATAAATATGACATCGGGAAGGGAGCGGGGGACGGACGCAGACATGCTTGAATCAGTTTAATCTTGGATCAGTTTAATCTTGGATCAGTTTAATCTTGGATCAGTTTAATCTTGGATCAGTTTAATCTTGAATCAGTTTAATCTTGGATTAGCTTAACATCACTGAAATTAGGGGAGCGTGGCGAACAGTGAAACAGTTGAAGAAGAAAAGCTCGGCGTGGTTCATGCTGCTGACAGCCGTAGTTACACTTGTAACCGGTTGCAGCGGAGGGAATAACGCGTCTGCACCGGCAACAACACCGGCGGCGGAGGCGACTCAGGCTCCGGCAGCCAGTGAAACGCCAGCAGCGGCAACGGAAGCGCCGAAGGAGCCGGCTGCTAATCTGAACGGGCGGGAGATCCGCATCTCCCACTGGTGGGATGCCACTCCTGTCGGGGATTCAGAGGCAGATGAGCTTGCCCGCGAGCGGATCAAAGCAGTGGAAGAGAAATACAACGTCAAGATTAAATACCTGAATACAGAGTATTGGTCCACCGCCGAGAAGCTGTCCTCTTCCGTTATGGCGAGCGATCCGTTTGCCGAGATTGTCCGGCTGCCTGACGGCTTCATCTGGGGCCTGATGCATGGCGGCTTCCTGACACCGCTGGATGATTATCTGAAGGATTCACTCATCGATCAGAGTGTGATTGATTCCATGCGCTTCGGCGGCGATAAGGTCTATGGCCTGGAAAGCTGGTATAGCCCGAACGACAGCGGCGTGTTCTACAACAAGCGTATTTTCAAGGAAGCAGGCCTGAAGGACCCGCAACAGCTCATGGATGAGGATAACTGGAACTGGAATACGATGCTTGATGCGGCGAAGAAGCTGACGATTGACAAGAACGGGGACGGGAAGATGGACCAGTACGGTCTGGCCGGAGCCCATTATGTGATCTCGGAGCTGCTGATCGCCAGCAACGGCGGCAAAATCTACGATGAAGCTACTCAGAAGGCGGTCTTTGATTCACCGGCATCCATGGAAGCGCTTAACTTCCTTCATAAGCTGTACACGCAGGATAAGGTATTCAAGCCTAACGAGGGCAATGACTGGGAAGACCCGGCTAAGTATTTTGGAGAAGGCACCGTGGCTATGTATCCGGGCGGTCTCTGGGAAATCGAGGGGCGTATTCTTGGCAAGATGAAGGATGAATGGGGATATGTCTATATTCCAAAAGGCCCGCAGGCCGATAAGTACTACGATCCGCTGGGCCAGACAGCAGCCTATGCCATTCCCAAAGGGGTTAAGGATGCGGATACCATCGTAAAGATCTGGGAGGATCTGCAGCCGTTCGACAGCTGGCAGGAGAACCGCAGATTGTCGATGGAGAATATTTTGCCGGATGAAGCCTCTATCGCCAATGCGATGAATGATGAAGATAAGGTGGAGCGGGTCTTCGGCGGACGTTACGGCGGTCTTGGCGTCAAGGATCAGCTGGATAAGGTGACTGAGAAATTCCTGAAGGGCGAGATTACACCGTCCACCGGGGTGGCCCAAGTGATTGGAACGGCGCAGGCCGCAGCCAAGAAAGTACTGAGCGGTGAGCAGGATAAAGAGAAGAAATAGGTAGCTGGACAGCTCATAACAAGGGTAATAACTGCTTGTCTTGCGCAATACCTGCTGTGTTTGTCTGCAAAATCGGCAGCCGCCCTTATAGGGCGGCGTAGCCGTGTGCGCTTGAATTATAAGGATTTATATGTTTCACACAATTATTTATCCTTCTATTCTGCACCACCTGTATCACTCTTAATATGCAAGTCTGCTAGAGGAGGGAACCCGAGTGAGAATATCATTATCCCGGCGGATGATGAACCGGACACTTGTAACCGTCATGCTGATCTCCATGATGGCGCTGCCAGCGGCAAGCGCAGAGCTGCCTGCTGCCCAGGCGCAAGGTGTGACGGGGAACGGGCAGGAGGTGCGGCAGCTGCCTGAGGGCGGCTATGAGCATTATCTGCAGCAATACGAGCGCGAGGAGCAGCCCCGCGAAGAAATCATGCTGAAGGGAGCCGATTATACAGGGGCCGAGGGGATGAGCCCGGAGGTGCTGACGGAGCTTGGCGGGGAGACGGGAAGATACGTCAGAACGGAGGAGAGCGGTTCGGTAGAGTGGCAGCTGGATGTGCCGAAGTCCGGGCTGTATCACATCTCTGTCCGGTATTATCCGGTGAAGGGCAAAAGCTCGGCGATTGAACGTGAGCTGTTGATCGACGGCAAGCTGCCGTTCACCAGCGCCCGCAATCTGTCCTTCGGGCGGATCTGGGTCAATGAGAACCCGGAGATCCAGCAGGATAACCGGGACAATGATCTCCGGCCGCGCCAGATTGAGGCCCCGGCCTGGCAGGAGACCCTGCTGAGAGATACGGAAGGCTACTATGAGGAGCCGTACCAATTCTATCTGTCGGCCGGGCGGCACACCTTGACGATGGTGTCCAGCAGAGAGCCGATGGTCATCGACTATATTAAGCTGCACAGCTACGATGCACCCGCTGCCTACGCAGAGGTGAAGCAGAGCTACGAAGCTAAGGGGTATAAGGCCACCAGCGGCCACTCGGTTAAGGTGCAGGGGGAAGACGCTGCTTACAAATCCTCCCCGACCTTGTATCCGATTACAGACCGCTCAAGCCCTTCAACAGAGCCGTACGATGTGTCCAAGATCAGAATGAACACGATTGGCGGCAACAACTGGCGGGTACCAGGACAATGGATCGCCTGGGAGGTGGAAGCGCCGGAGGACGGTCTGTACAACATCACCATCAAAGGCCGGCAGGAGCTGCTAAGAGGGATCTATTCCACACGCTCTATGCGGATTGACGGAGAGATTCCGTTCCGGGAAATGCTGCAGGTTCCGTTCTACTATGATTCGGATTGGCAGATGAACCGGCTGGGGAACGATGAGGAGCCCTATTTATTCTATTTAAGCAAAGGAAAACACGAATTACAGCTGGAGGTCAGCCTAGGGGCCATTGCACCGCTCTTGCGCCAGGTGGAGGCCAGTGTGCTGGACATTAATGCGATGTACCGGAAAATCCTGATGATTACAGGCAATGTGCCTGATCCGTACCGCGATTATAAGCTGGAGGAGCAAATCCCGGATATGACGGCGGTCTTCCGTGAGCAGAGCAAGATTCTATATGGCGTATCGGAAGAACTGGTCCGGCTTACAGGGGAAAAGAGTGATAAAACCGCAACCTTGAATAAAACTGCCTATCAGCTGGCGGACATGGCCGACAAGCCGGAAACGGTGCAGAAGCGGCTGTCGCAGTTCAAAATCAATGTCGGCAGCGTCGGCTCCTGGATTCTGGAGGTACGGGAGCAGCCGCTGGAGATTGATTACCTGCTGCTCTCTTCGCCGGATGTGAAGCTGCCGAAGGCGAATGCTTCCGGGTTCAGGAAGCTTGTGCATGAGGTGTCGTCCTTCACCCATTCGTTCTTCGAGGATTACAACACGATTGGCAATACCACGGAGAACGGCGAGAACATTGATGTATGGATCGGAACCGGCCGCGACCAGGCGCAGGTGCTGAAGGCAATGATTGATGATACATTTACCCCGCTCACCGGCATTGGCGTCAATCTGAAGCTGGTGAGTCCGAATGTGCTGCTGCGCGCCTCGCTGGCCGGGGAAGGCCCGGATGTGGCGATGCAGGTCGGCAATGATATGCCGGTGAACTTCGGGATGCGCCAAGCGGCAGAGGATCTGTCGAAGTATCCCGGCTATGAGGATGTGGTGAAGCAGTTCAGAGACAGTGCGCTCGTGCCGTACCGGTTCGAGAATCAGGTCTTTGCCCTGCCGGAGCAGCAGATCTTCAACATGCTGTTCTACCGGAAGGATATTCTTCAGGAGCTGAATCTTGAGCCGCCGCAGACCTGGGATGAGGTCTACGCGATGATTCCGGTGCTGCAGAAGCACCGGATGGATATGGCGCTGCCGCTCGCGCAGACGACAGGCGTGCCGGTGCTGGAGGTTAACCGCGCCTATGCCATGCTGCTCTATCAGATGGGCGGATCATTTTATCTGAATAACGGAGCGAAGAGCGGACTCGATACAGAGACCGGGCTGGCTGCCTTCAAGAACTGGACCAATTTCTATACCAGCTACAAGCTGCCGCTGATCTTCGACTTCCCGATGCGGTTCCGCACAGGCGAGATGCCGGTCGGCATTCAGGACTATACCTTCTATAACTATCTGAGCGTATCTGCGCCGGAGATTAAGGGACTGTGGGAATTCATTCCGGTTCCGGGCACGAAGCAGCCGGACGGCAGTATCCGCAGGGATGTTGCCAGCGGGGGCACCGCCGCCCTGATGCTTAAGCAGGCGGGGAACAAGGATGCTGCCTGGGAATTCATGAAGTGGTGGGTAGACAAGGATTCGCAGGTCCGCTTCGGCCGGGAGATGGAGGGCCTCATGGGTGCGGCTGCGCGGTATCCGACCGCCAACGTTGAAGCGCTTAAGGAGCTGCCGTGGCCGACAAGCGATTACCGCCATCTGGAGGAGCAGTGGCAATGGGTGCAGGGTGTGCCTGAGGTGCCGGGCGGTTACTTCACAGGCCGCCATCTGGACAATGCGCTGCGCGAGGTCATCAACAATGGAACGAACACCGCTGATGCCCTGTACGATTATGTGCAGGAGATCGACTATGAGATTGATCAGAAGAGAGCAGAGTTCGATTTGAAACGAAGGGAATAGGGAGGGACTCTTGTGCAGAAAGTGAAAAATACGGCCGAACCCTTGATTCAGCCCCGGCTGTCCCCTTCCGGGCTGCGTAATTACTGGGCATTGTTCGGCAAGGATGTGCGGCGGGATAAGCACCTGTACGTCCTGCTGGCTCCATATATGGTGCTGTTTCTGTTGTTTACCGTACTGCCGGTGGCGATTTCGATCATCTTCAGCTTCACGCACTTCAATATGCTGGAGATGCCGCGCTGGATCGGCTGGGAGAATTATTCCAAGCTGCTCTGGAACGATGATGTGTTCCTGATCGGGGTCAAGAATACACTGATTTTCTCGGTCGTTACCGGACCGGTCAGCTATATCGCCTGTTTTCTGTTTGCCTGGCTGATCAATGAGCTGAATCCCAAGCTGCGGGCGTTTATGACCCTGATCTTTTTTGCGCCGTCGATCTCGGGGAATGTATTCTTCATCTGGCAGATTATCTTCTCCAGTGACTCCTACGGGATCATCAACGGACTTCTCATGCAGCTTGGCGTAATTTATGAGCCGATCCAATGGCTGCAGGACCCTAAGTATATGCTGGGGATTATCATGCTGGTACAGCTCTGGCTAAGCCTCGGGACCAGCTTCCTGGCCTTCATCGCCGGACTGCAGACCGTTGACAAGACGCTGTATGAAGCAGGGGCTGTGGACGGTGTCAAAAACCGCTGGCAGGAGCTGTGGTTCATTACGCTCCCTTCCATGCGCCCGCAGCTGATGTTCGGCGCGGTTATTCAGATCACTGCGTCGCTGGCAGTTGCTGATGTAGCTATGGCGCTGGCAGGCTTCCCGAGTGTGCAGTACGGGGCGCATACGATTGTAACCCATCTGGTGGACTACGGTACGATCCGCTTCGAGATGGGCTATGCCTCGGCGATTGCCACCGTGCTGTTCGTGATGATGCTGGGCAGCAATCTGATTGTTCAAAAGCTGCTGAAGAGGGTGGGTGAATAAGCGGGATGAAGCTGGCGATACGTCTGAACAAAAAAGTAAACCGTTCCTGGCAGGTCGACGCCCTGCTGTTCCTGGCCCTGGCCGGATTCGGATCATTCATGGCGGTTCCGTTAATTTATGTCATTAACAATGCGTTCAAGCCGCTGGATGAGCTGTTTATTTTCCCGCCTACGCTGTTTGTACGCAATGCCACGCTTGAGAACTTCGCCAATCTGTTTCAGGTGATGAAGAATTCCTGGGTGCCGTTCTCCAGATATATATTCAACACGGTATTCATTACCGCTGCCGGTACAGCCGGGCATATTCTGCTGGCCTCGGCGGCGGCTTACCCGCTGGCGAAGCATAAATTCCGCGGCTCCAAGGTGCTGTTCACCGTGGTTGTCCTGTCGCTGATGTTCTCGCCGCATGTCACCGCGATACCGAACTATATGATTATGTCCGCTCTGGGCTGGATGGACTCCTACCAGGCGGTTATCGTTCCTGCCTTTGCCTATCCGCTGGGACTCTATCTCATGAAGCAGTTTATGGAGCAGATCCCGGATGCGCTGCTGGAGGCGGCGAAGATAGACGGGGCAAGTGAATACCGCATCTTCTGGCAGGTTGTCATGCCGCTGGTGAAGCCGGCCTGGCTGACGCTGCTCATTCTGATGATGCAGATGCTATGGGGCACGGACGGGGGCAGCTTCATCTACAGCGAGCAGCTCAAGACGCTGCATTACGCGATGGGCCAGATTATTCAGGGCGGGATCGCCCGTGCAGGAGTCGGAGCCGCGGTAGCGGTGATTATGATGACCGTGCCGATTGTGACGTTCATTCTGTCACAGAGCAATGTGATTCAGACGATGGCTTCGTCCGGCATGAAGGACTGAAGCGATGGAGGCGTTGGGGTTGAGAATAAAGTCATCGATACTGGTGCTTGTATCCGTGCTGCTGCTTGTGAGCCTGTGTCCTAGGCCGGCCCGGGCTGCGCCGTATGAAGGATATACCTACTCCTACTGGGGAGACGCTGTTCAGTCGCCGATTGCTTATCTTCCTTCGAGGGCCATCAGCGGGCTGGAGGCAGGGACGGGAGCCTGGACCGCTCCGGGAGACCTGTTTGTCTCAGCGGAAGGGATGCTCTATGTGCTTGATTCCGGGAACGGGAGGATTGTGGTGCTGGATAAGGAGTGGAACACACTCCGTGTCATCGAAGGCTTCCGGAACGGGGAGAAGAAGGACAGCTTCAATAACCCGGAAGGTCTCTTCGTTACGGACGCCGGCCGGATCTACGTGGCGGATACGGAGAATGGGCGGCTGGTCGAGCTGGACGGCACAGGGACCTTCGTGCGGGAGATCGGAGCGCCGAAGGCGGATGTGATCGGAGCGGGTTTTGAGTATTTTCCGCGGAAAGTGATTGTTGATAAGGCAGGCCGCATCTATGTGGTCGGCAGAGGGGTCTATGAAGGGCTGATCGAGTTCGACAGCGACGGGCAGTTCACAGGCTTCATGGGCACGAACAAGGTGCAGTTTGATCCTGTGGATCTGTTCTGGAAGTCGGTATCGACCAAGGAGCAGCGCGAGAAGATGGTGCAGTTCATTCCGCTGGAATTCAATAATGCCGATGTCGATGAAGATGGCTTCATCTATACCACTACAGTGGATAAGAAGACCTTCTCTCCGATAAAAAGACTGAATCCCTCCGGCATCGATGTCCTGCGGGTTGGCGGGGAGATTCCACCGATCGGAGATCTGAGTAAGGACCGCTCCGCCTTCATTGACATTGATGTGACCGGAAACGGGGTCTACCGGGCACTGGACGCCACGCGCGGGCGGATCTTCACCTACAATGAGGACGGCAAGCTGCTATATGTAATCGGCCAATTGGGCAGCCAGCTCGGCACATTCAAGAACCCGGCGGCGGTGGAGAGCTATGAGAATGCGATTTATGTGCTGGACCGTGATCTCGGGAGAATTACCGAGTTTACGGTGACCCGGTTCGGCAGCATGGTGAATGAAGCCAACACCCTGTACAGCTCCGGCAAGCATGATGAAGCCGCGAAGCTGTGGCGGGAGGTGCTGAAGCTGGATGCCAACTATGAGATGGCGTATGTTGGCATCGGCAAATCTCTGCTCCGCCAAGGCGAATACAAGGAGGCTATGACCTTTCTGAAGCTGGGCAATGACCGTGAATATTACTCCAAGGCACTGGGGAAATACCGCAGGGAGTATATGCGCGATCACTTCAGCATCTATATGACCGGAATGATAGCCATGCTGCTGGGCGGCTATGTGATCGTCCGCCTGGTGAAGCGGCCGAGAAAGGAAGGGAGGGTTCAGGATGCCGTTTCTTAAGGACATTAAATATTCATTGCATGTAGCAATGCACCCCTTCGACGGATTCTGGGATCTGAAATACGAGAATAAGGGCAAGCTGCGTATGGCACTGGGCATTCTTCTCGCCCTTACCCTGACCATGATCGTGAAGCGCCAGTATGTGGGCTATGTGGTCAATTATAATCACCCGCTTGAACTGAACAGCATCAATGAGCTCAAGTATATTATTTTCCCGTTCCTGCTCTGGTGCCTGGCGAACTGGTCGCTGACGACGCTGATGGACGGGGAGGGGAAGTTCGCGGAGATCGTCATTACGACAGGCTACGCCCTGCTTCCGCTGATTCTGATCAACATCCCCAATATCCTGCTCAGCAACGTGATTACACTGCGGGAGGCTTCCTTCTATCATTTGCTGGATGCTCTGGCCACGCTGTGGTTCGTGTGGCTCTTGTTCATCGGGACCATGACGGTTCATCAGTACACGGTACTCAAAACGATTACAACCATGCTGCTGACGCTGGCTGTGGTGGGCATTATCATCTTCCTGGGCCTGCTGTTCTTCAATCTGATCCAGCAAATTGTCAGTTTTGTCTACACCGTCTACCAGGAGCTTTCACTTCGCGGATAAGAAAGGAGGAGCCAGGCTTTGAAGAAGAAGCTAACCATCATTGCAATTGTGCTTATGCTCAGCGGCGCAGCCGTCCTGCCGTACGCGGACTTGGCCGAATCCGCACCTGAAGCTGAATCGGCGGTACAGTCTGAAGCAGCGAGACCATCCGAAGCAGCGATACAATCCTCAGCGCAGAGCGTGCAGGACACCCCGACCCCGAAATCGCCGGAGCTATCCGCAGACATGAAGGAGGCACTGGACAATGAATATCTGACCCTGTATCTGAATCAGATGACCACGGAGATCGCCGTTAAGGATAAGAAGAGCGGAGCGCTCTGGTATTCTAACCCGCAGGACCGCGAACAGGATGCTGTCGCCACTGGATATAACAAATCCAAGCTGAATGTGCAGGTGGAGCTGACCTATTATGACAGCAAGGGCAATCTGATGAACTACGACAACTACACCCACAGTGTGCAGAGCAGCCAGTTCACCATCGAGGAATCGGGCGACAGCCTGAATATCGTGTACACGCTGGGGGAGGTCAAGAGCAATATCGACGGCATTCCCAAATACATCAGTGAAGAACGCTTCCGTACCCTGATCATCGGGCGCCTTGAGAAGGACAGTGACAAGAAGGAGATTGAGAAGCGGTTCAGGTACGATGAGCCGAACAAGCGGTATGAAAGAAGGGATACCTCCTTCAAGGGAGTGGGGCTGAAGAAGGTGACCTCCCTGTTCGGGCAGATCGGCTATGATGAGGCGCAAATCGCCATCGATAAGGCGGCCTACGGTGAAGAGGAGGACGGAGCCTCTCTGGTGACGCTTCCCCTGGAATACCGGCTGGACGGGAAGCTGCTGCGGGTAAGCATCCCGGGCGATAAGGTCCGTTATCCGGATAATATGCATATTCAGAGTTTGTCGCTGCTTCCGTTTTTTGGGGCGAGCGGGACGAAGGATGAAGGCTACAGCCTGGTGCCTGACGGCTCCGGGTCGCTGATACACTTCAATAATAACAAGCTCTATGCAACCCCTTACCGTACCGCGATGTACGGGCCGGATGCTGCGCTGACCCAGCTGGGGCAAGTGCAGAAGGAGGAGACCGCACGGCTGCCTGTATTCGGCATGAAGGTTCAGGACCGCGGCTTCCTGGCGGTGATCGAGAGCGGAGATGCGGTTGCAGCCGTGGAGGCAGACGTCAGCGGGCGGCTGAATCAGTATAACTATGTCTTCTCCAGCTATACGCTGGGCAGTCTGGAGGAAGTGACGCTGACCAACGGCTGGCGCTCCAGTACGGTGAAGCAATTTCAGGCAGGTATTTTCCCCGGAGATATCACTGTAGCATACAGCTTCCTTGATCAGGAAGAAGCCAGCTATTCAGGCATGGCCGCGCAATACCGGGAGTACTTAATCGAACATACCGGGATGGCAAGGCTGGAAGATGCAGAGGACGTTCCCTTCTACCTGGAATTGATCGGCGGCATTCCGAAGAAGAAATTCTTCCTGGGCATTCCTTACAGTGCTTATGAGCCGCTTACTTCCTTCAAGGAGGCCGAGGTCATTCTGGAGCAGATGCAGGAGAAGGGGATCGGGGACATTCAACTGCGGTATACCGGATGGTTCAATGGCGGCATCAACCATAATTACCCGAAGGGCGTATCGGTGGACAGCAAGCTTGGCGGGGCAAAAGGGCTTCAGGAGCTGCAGTCTTACGCACAGGATAAGGGAATTACACTGTATCCCGATGCTTCGTTCCTGCAGACCTTCCCGGAAGCCAAGGGCTTACGCAAATCACAGGCCTCCCGGCTGATTACGGGCAAGCTGGCGCATACGTACCCCTTCGACTTCTCCATGCTGAAGCTGGATGTGAAGCAGCCCTCCGGTTATGTCGTCAGCCCCCGGGTACTGCCGGGTGTGGTAGACGGCTTCCTCGGGGATTATGCAGCGCTTGGAGTGGACGGCTTGTCCCTGCGGGATCTCGGCAGCGGGTTAAATTCCGATTTCAATGCGGAGGATCTGGTGGACCGCCAGCGGGCCGAGGGAATCGTCAAGGAGCAGCTGGAGCGCATGAGCAGCTCGGTGCCCCGCTTGATGGTGGAAGGCGGCAATGCGTACGCGGCGCCCTTCGCCCGTCATATAGTGGCTGCGCCCATGCAGAGCAGCGGGTTCAATATTACGGATGAGAGCATCCCCTTCTTCCAGATGGTGTACCACGGCTATCTGCAATATGCCGGAACCGCCTGGAATATGGCTGACGATCAGGATGCATCACTCAGCCTGCTGAAGGCGCTGGAGACCGGGAGCGCACCTTATTATACCTGGTTCTATGCAGATCCTTCCGCGATTAAAATGACGGGATTCGACCGGCTCTACTCGGCGGATTACCGCAGCTGGATTGATCAGGCAGCCGGGCAGTATCAGGCATTGAGCAGTGTACTGAAGAGTGTCCAGTCCCAGACGATCAAGGAGCATAAGAAGCTTGCGGCCGGTGTCTATCAGACGACCTATGAAGCGGGTACCGCAATTATAGTGAATTATAACCGTGCACCGGTGACTGTGGGCGGAGTAACCATAGACGGACGGAATTACCGGGTAGGAGGTGAGCAGCCATAATGAAGCTTAAGAAGCTGTCCCTGGAGCAAAAAAACAGATATTACGGCCTGTACTTTATTCTTCCCTGGTTCGCGGGCTTCTGCTTCCTGTTCCTGACGCCGCTGCTGTCTTCCCTGCGGTTCAGCCTCAGTAACCTGCAGGTCAATGATGAAGGCTTCACGCTGAAGTATATCGGACTCGCGAACTTCCGGGAGGCGCTGTTCTCCCATGAATCCTATGTCCGGACATTAACGGAATCCGTGATGAATATCGTGCTGAACACCCCGCTTATTCTGATTTTCAGCCTGTTTTTCGCCGTGCTGCTCAATCAGAAGTTCCATGGCAGGGTGCTGGCCCGGGCCATCTTCTTCCTGCCGGTCATTCTGGCCTCGGGCATTATTGCCAGCATTGAGAACGGGGATCTGATGCAGTCTGTTGTGCGCAGCGCCAGTGATTCCACGGGCGGAGGCCTGTCGGTGATCAAGAATCTGGAGCTGACCACGCTGCTGATCGAATCCGGTCTGAGCCCCACCGTGGTGCAGTATCTGACTGGAGCGGTGAGCCGGATCTATGAGATTGTCAGCCAATCGGGCGTGCAGATTCTGATCTTTTTGGCGGGGCTGCAATCGATCTCCCCTTCCCTGTATGAGGCGGCGAAGATTGAAGGCTCCACAGGCTATGAGGCGTTCTGGAAAATTACGTTTCCGATGATCGGCCCGCTGATCCTGACGAATCTGGTCTATACCATCATCGACAGCTTCATCAGCGACCAGACCAGCCGGATGGTGGTGGATACAGCGTTCAAGAGCTTCAATTTTGGGCTGAGCGCAGCCATGTCCTGGATGTATTTTGCTATCATCGCGCTGCTGTTGTGGGTAACGACGGCGCTGATCTCACGTAAAGTCTTTTATCAAGACTAGCGGCTTGGAAGGAGGAGCATTCATGAAGACAGAGACCGCAGCAATGCCGCACCGCTCTAAGAAAGAGCAGCTGAACCGGCTGGCTTCGGCCGCCTATTGGGTGGAATTTTCGAAAAAATGGTTGTGGGTGATCGCCCGTTTTGTGCTGGTCTTCGGCATATCGTTCGTCATTCTGTATCCGATCCTGCTGAAGCTGTCGATTGCGTTCAAGAGTATGGACGATTTGTATGATTCCACCGTGATCTGGGTACCGCAGGCGTTCACCCTGGAGAACTTCAGGCTCGTATTCAAGGCGATGAACTATCCGGCAGTACTGCGGAATACCATGCTGTTGTCCTCAGCGGTTATGGTGCTTCAGACCATCATCTGTGTGCTGGCCGGTTACGGCTTTGCCCGGATTAAGTTCAAGGGGAGCGGGCTGCTGTTCGCGGCAGTGATCTTTACGATTCTTGTCCCCTCCCAGACAATCATGATCCCCCTGTACCTGCACTTCAAGAACTTTGACCTGTTCGGCCTGATTGAGCTGTTCACGGGGAAGCCGGCGAATCTCATTAACACGTATTGGCCGTTTATTATTTCTTCAATGCTCGGGATGGGCGTTAAGACAGGGCTGTATGTCTATATTTTCCGCCAGTTCTTCAAGGGCATTCCACGGGAGATTGAGGAAGCGGCCTATGTGGACGGAGCAGGCTATTTCACCACCTTCGCCCGGGTGATTCTGCCCAATGCCATTCCGTCTATGGTAACGGTGATGCTGTTCTCCTTCGTGTGGCAGTGGAATGACTCATTCTTCACCAATATGTATCTGAATGAACCGAAGGTCATGTCATCGATGATGTCATCGGCCGGCTACGGCATTGCTACCTACATGACAGGCGGCGGACAGGCGGCGAATTCGCTCGTTCAGGACCCGTTCTTCATGTCCATGATGATGAATACCAGTGTGCTGATGGCGATTCTGCCGCTAATTATTCTCTATGTATTCGTTCAGCGGCATTTCGTAGAGAGTGTGGAGCGTTCCGGTCTGGTCGGTTAGGAGGAGGATAGGAGCATGAAGTGGCTGGCAGCTATGGCGGTTACCGGCGTTGTTCTAGTGTGTGTTGTTGTTGTTGTAGTTCTGTTCAGTAATAGGAAAGAGGAGGAAATCCCTGTGCAGCACCAGAAACCGCCGGATGCGGCAGTGACGATAGACGGCAAGCTCCGCTATCAGACTATCGATAACTTTGGCGCGTCCGACGCCTGGTCCATGGACCCCCTGGGGAAGGAGTGGACCGAAGAGAATAAGAACAAGGTGGCAGATTTGCTGTTCTCACGCAGCAGAGGGATCGGGCTGTCGGCCTGGCGCTTCAATATAGGCGCAGGCTCGGCGGAGACCGATCAGGCAATCATTCCAGATCCGTGGCGTAGAACGGAAGCTTTCAAAATAACGGAGGAAGGGCCGTACGACTGGAGCAGGCAGGCAGGCCAGCAGTGGTTCCTGCGGGCGGCCAGGGAGCGCGGAGTCGAATCCCTGATTGCCTTCGTCAACAGCCCGCCGGTCTGGATGACCCGCAACGGCCATGCCCAGCCTGATCCGGAGGTAGGCTCCAGTAATTTGAAGGAAGGCTCTGAAGCGGCCTTCGCCTCCTTCCTGATTGAGGTGCTGGAGCATTTCAAGCAGGAAGGGCTGGCGTTCGATTATATCAGCCCCGTTAACGAGCCGACCTGGGACTGGAATCATGCGCAGCAGGAAGCCAGCCGGTACAACAATGACGATCTGAAGCGGGTGATTCTGGAGCTGCATGCCCAGCTCCGTGCCAGCGGGCTGGAAGCGCAGATCAGTGCCCCGGACGGGGTGGAGATTACCTCTCTGCTGGATGATGAACACTACCGGGAATTCACGGGCAGCGGCGTCTATTCCAGCGGGGCTAACAGCCTGGGGCTGGGAAAATACCGGGAATACATTAAGGACCTGCTGGGTGACCCTGTGCTGAAGGAAGCGGTAGGCAACAAGATCGCCTCGCATTCCTACTGGTCCGACTACAGTCATTCTGGCGACGACCGGCTGGTGAAGCTAAGAAGGCTGCTGGAGCGCAATCTGAAGCAATATGATCCGCAGGCCAAATATTGGGTCACCGAATACTGCATTATGGGCGACTATGGCCCTGGACGGGATCTGGGGATGGAGCCCGCGCTGCAGGTGGCGCGCACCATTCACTTCGATCTGACCGAGGCAGATGCAGCCGCATGGCAATGGTGGACGGCAGTGTCCAAGGTGGATTACAAGGACGGTTTGCTGTACACCGATTATACTCAGCCAGGGGACGAGCAGAACATCCTGACCTCGAAGATCCTCTGGTCGCTCGGCAACTACAGCAAGTTCATCCGCCCCGGAGCGGTGCGGATTGCGCTCTCCGGTCTGAGCCAGGAAGCCGGAAGTGAGCTGCTCGGCTCGGCTTATGTACATGAGGAGGAGCAGAGCATGACGGCGGTGCTGGTGAATGACAGCCTGGAGGAGAAGCAGGTGAAGCTCACGCTGAGCGGGCTTGGGCTGAAGGCTTCGGCCTTGCGTTCCTATGTAACCAATGCGCAGCTGGATCTGGCCCGCGGCGAGGATGTGGCCGTTGATGTAGCTGCTGATGGGACAGCAGATGGGGAGCAGGTATTCCAGGCCTTGATTCCGGGCAAGTCGGTGGTGACCCTGGTGGCAGGCGGGCCGGAGCTTGAGGAGGAGGCAAGCCAGCCGGGTGAGGTTGCCGGAACTCAGGTTACCGGGACTCAAGCTGCACAGGACATTCCGGTGGCGGTGGACTATGCGGGCTATCTGTTCAGCTATTTCACAGGCGAAGGGACCGGGGACGGCGAGCAGGTATACTTCGCCCTCAGCGAAGGCAATGACCCGCTGCATTGGAAGGAGCTGAATAGCGGGAAGCCCGTGCTTAGGTCCAGCTTAGGCAACAAGGGGGTCAGAGATCCCTTCATCATCCGTTCACCTGAAGGTGGACAGTTCTATCTGATCGCCACCGATCTGAAGATCAACGGCAATTGGGATTGGGGCGCAGCCCAGACACAGGGCAGCCGGTCGATCATCGTGTGGGAATCGGATAATCTCGTGGACTGGTCGGAGCCTTGGGAAGCCAAGGTCTCGCCGGAGGAAGCAGGGAATACCTGGGCACCTGAGGTGATCTATGACCAGGAGAGCGGGAAATATATCGTATTCTGGGCCTCGCGGATGTACGCCGATTCTACTCACACCGGGGACGCCTACCAGACGATCCTGTACAGCAAGACACGCGATTTCCGCGCGTTCACAGAGCCGCAGGTCTATATGGACTACGGGTATTCGATCATTGATACCACTATGGCGGCATATAACGGGAAGATTTACCGATTCACCAAGGATGAGCGCGAGCAAGGCCCGGAATCCCCTTTTGGCAAAATGGTGTTCCAGGAGTCCCTGGATTCAATATTTGCGCCTGAGGTGAAGCTGCTAAGCGGGAGTGTCGGCGGACTAAAGGGCATTGAAGGGCCAACCCTGTTCAAATCCAATACAGAGAAGAAGTGGTATCTGTTTGTGGATGAATTCGGAGGGAGAGGGTACATCCCGCTGGAGACGGAAGATCTTGATTCGGGTAAGTGGACGGTATCCACTGATTATGAGCTGCCGGCCAGCCCCCGCCATGGAACGGTAATTCCGGTCACCCGGCGTGAGTACGACGCTCTGAACGCCAAGTTCAGGCAGTGAATTCAGCCTGGCTTAGCGTGGCAAGTGGAAACGGCATTGCCGTCCTTTTAAAGGACGGTACCGTTTCAGCGAGAAATAGAAGGATAAGTTATCGTGTGGAACATATAAATTCTTATATTTTAAATAAAAACAGGTTCACCCTTGCCATTACGGCAGAGGTGAACCTGTTTGCTTAGAGCATCATGCTGAAGGCAGATGCTTATTTCGCGCTTTCGTAACGCTTGCCGACTTCTTCCCAGTTCACTACGTTCCAGAACGCCTTGATGTAGTCAGGACGTTTGTTCTGGTAGTTCAGGTAGTAGGCATGCTCCCATACATCGAGGCCGAGGATTGGAGTTGCGCCTTCGCTGATCGGGTTGTCCTGGTTCGGTGTGCTGGTTACGGCAAGCTTGCCGTCCTTCACCACGAGCCAAGCCCAGCCGCTGCCGAAGCGTGTAGTAGCTGCAGCCGCGAAGTCTTCCTTGAATTTATCGAAGCCGCCCAGCTCGCTGTCAATGGCAGCAGCCAGTGCGCCGGTTGGTGCGCCGCCGCCATTCGGTCCAATCACTTCCCAGAACAGGGTGTGGTTGGCATGTCCACCGCCGTTGTTGCGGACCGCTGTGCGGATCGCTTCCGGTACAGCGTTCAGGTCGGTCAGAAGCTCATCGATGCTTTTGTTTTGCAGTTCGGGTGCCTTTTCCAGTGCGGCGTTCAGGTTCGTCACATAAGTGTTATGGTGCCTGTCATGATGAATCTCCATCGTCAATGCGTCGATGTGTGGTTCAAGTGCGTTGTTCGGATACGGAAGTGCCGGTAATTGAAAAGCCATGGAAAAATCCCTCCTGATTATATGTTGGTTTGGGTATATATCCGTTGAGATACTATTATTAAAACGCATCTGGAACAATAATGCAACATTAAATAAACAAAAATGTTTAAAAAGTATTTTCCCGTCCCCAGCTCACTGAAAGTGTTAAGGCTGTGTTAAACTAGTGAGGCTTCGTAACCGGGACGTTTTGACTACTATAATCTCCTAATAGATGTTAAATATGAAACTATATTGAATGTAAACGCTTCATATCAAGCGCTTTCAAAAGAAAAATGATGATAACGCGAGAAAAGTGTGCTTTAATAGAGACAAAAGCAGGTATTCCTCGGTTTTTGATGCTTTTTTCCACTTTATGCTGTTATGGAAACTCCTTCTTTTTGTAAAATCATAAGCCATAGAAAAGGGAGACTTGAAAGTATGCACGTTCGTTCCTTTCAATTAAGCGATGTAACTCCAGTGACTGAATTGCTGCAGACCGCATTATCGGAAGAATGTTTCGAGAGCACGATCGAGCCTTTCTCCAGGCAATTGTCATGGGATTCTGATCTCATTGTAGTTGCTGAGGATGAAGGAGAAATCATCGGTGCGCTGATTGGTACGATTGAGAAGAATCACGGCTGTTATTTCCGCATTGCCGTCCATCCGGATTACCGCCGCAGAGGAGTCGGTAAGAGTCTTGTAACGGCTATGGAGAGCAGATTTCAGGCGCGGAAGGTCAGCGGCATTTATGTTGCCGTCGATGAACACAATTCTTTTGCAATGCCTCTATATGAAGCCATGGGTTATGACGAGAACCACATTTTCAAATCCGTGCGCAAGCTGAGCATTGTCGGGTAACTGTTGTTGAACCGCTGCTGTAAGCGGAATCAAAGGTCAGAGTAGAGAACTGTTGCAGGGCGGATACTTTGAATATGGGTATTCCTGCATAGTCTGTTTCATTATACTAAAGCATATCTTCCCTATGTCCATTGCAAATGGGCGGGAGATATGCTTTTCTATTGTTAAGGAACGGATAACCCAATCGAAGCAAGTAGGTGGCCTATGAACCGGGAGCTTGAAGAAGATTTCATGCGGAGCCGCAGACAAAGATACAGATCAGTGACGCATAACAAGTCCAGACAGAAGTCCCGAAGAACATGGATCAAGGATATGCGGGAGTGGATCATTACGGCGGGGATTGTGTTCGCTGTGATGTCGCTGCTTAATATCTATGTGTTCAATGTGTCAACTGTAATCGGCCAATCCATGGAGCCTACCCTCTATCAGGGGGAGAAGCTGATTATTAATAAAATCGCCCTCAGCTTCGGGAATCCGGGCCGCGGGGAGGTTGTCGTCCTTCATGATCCCAGTACGGGACCCAGCCGCAAGGAATATCTGGTCAAGCGGGTGATCGGCATTCCCGGCGACATTATTGAAGTACGGAACCAGCAGCTCTATCTCAACGGCAAGCTGCTGGATGAGCCATATATCGATACGTCTATAGAAGATCCCGATTTCAGCAGTCTGACCGTGCAGGCGGGGACCTACTTCGTCATGGGGGACAACCGGCATGCCGGAGCCAGCAAGGACAGCCGTTATTTCGGCGCTGTCGCAGGGGAGAGTATTGTGGGTAAGGTCTCCCTGATCTGGTGGCCTCTCTCTAAGATGAAGGCCCTGTAGAGCAACCTTAGTCAATCTATAAAGGAGAGGCGGATATGCACCTCAACATCCAGAAAGGCTACGCTCCGCCTCCTTCCAAATGGGAGGAACTTAAGGCTGAGATTAAGGCGGCTGCAGCTGCGCTCGGTATCGATGATATCGGGTTCACCACTGCGGAGCCGTTTTTATATTT
This sequence comes from Paenibacillus silagei, assembly GCF_017874735.1. GTDB lineage: Bacteria > Bacillota > Bacilli > Paenibacillales > Paenibacillaceae > Paenibacillus_AQ > Paenibacillus_AQ silagei. The sequence continues at coordinate 55,898 of NZ_JAGGLV010000022.1, read as the reverse complement.
GAAGAACATTCTTCAGGAGCATCGGGACAAGGGGTACGAATCCGGCTTCGAGGAGCCTGACCTGGACAAGCGGACGGTTCCCGCCCTCCAGTCCGGGGAGCAGCCGCTCTCCATCATTGCGATTGCCGTGGCCTACCCCTCCAAGATGGAGAATCCGCCCAAATCCGAGCCGGGTGCACGCAGAGGTATTCTGGCCCGCGCCTCCTGGGGACAGGATTACCATCATGTCCTTCGTGAAGCGCTGGCGAAGCTGGAGAGCTTCATCCGTGAGCGTGTCCCGGATGCTGTGCTGGAGAGCATGGTGGATACGGGAGCGCTGGTAGACCGGGCAGTAGCGGAGCGGGCAGGGATCGGCTTCAGCGCCAAGAATTGTGCGATTATCTCTCCCAAGTGGGGATCATGGATCTATCTGGGGGAGATGGTGACGAATCTCCCGCTCCCTCCGGACCAGCCGGTGCAGGAGGGCTGCGGTGACTGCACGAAATGCATCGATGCCTGTCCTACCGGCGCGCTGGTCGGACCGGGACAGCTCAATGCCCAGGCCTGCATCTCCTTCCTGACCCAGACCAAGGGCTTCCTGAGCGAGAACTATATGACCAAGATCGGGAACCGGCTCTACGGCTGCGATACCTGCCAGATTGTCTGTCCGCAGAACCGCGGCAAGAACTGGAATCACCGCCCGCAGCTCCAGCCTGACCCGGAGGTGGTCAAGCCGCTGCTGCTGCCGATTCTGGATCTCAGCAACCGGGGGTTCAAGGAGAAATTCGGCAGCAGCTCCGCCGCCTGGCGAGGCAAGAATCCGATCCAGCGCAATGCGGTCATCGCGCTGGGCAACTTCAAGGAGGCATCGGCCGTGCCGAAGCTGACTGAGATTGTGCTGAAGGAGACGCGGCCGGTGATGCGCGGGACGGCTGCCTGGGCGCTGAGCCGTATCGGCGGCGAAGAGGCGCTTGCGGCAGTCGAGCAGGCGCTGGAGAGCGAAGAGGACGCTACGGTGCGCGACATGCTGGAGCGGGCCGCAGGCAAGCTGCGCGAGCAGAGAGCAGCGGACGGGAAATGAACCGGCTGCCAGCGGGATTTGCCAATTGCTGTCCAGTTGTTGAAATGCTATGATAGATTCGCGTGCCTGAACAGGGTTATCGCCAGACAATAGAGTACAAAGGTGGATTACAGATGAATATTGCATTGCCTATTATTACGCTTGTGGTAGGTCTGATCGGCGGATTCTTCATCGGTGTATATTATCTGCGCAGACAGATGACAACGATGCAGAATGATCCTGAAATGCTGCAGAAGGTTGCCAAGCAAATGGGGTATAACCTGAACGGGAAGCAAATGCAGCGAGCCCAGCAGATGATGAAGAACGGCAATCCGCCGGGGCGTCCCGCTGCGGGCAAAGGACAGTCCCGCAAGAAGTAATAATGATGATCGTATGAAATAGATAAGAGTCAGCTGCAGGTGCGGAAGGGGGGAGTTTTCATGGGGGGCATCAAGGAGTACAAGAACGGGAAGGTTTCTGTAAACCGTGAGCAGATTGAGTATCATGTAGAGAAGATTCTGGAATTAATCGGTGAGGATACGAGCCGTGAAGGCCTGCTGGAAACACCGGCCAGAGTGACCCGGATGTATGAAGAGATCTTCGGCGGTTATTCCGTTGACCCGCGTGAAGCGCTGGGCGTCACCTTCGACGAGTCTCATGAAGAGCTGGTCATTGTGAAGGATATTGTCTACTATAGCCAATGCGAGCATCACATGGCTCCATTCTTCGGCAAGGTGCATATCGGTTATGTGCCCAGCGGCCGCATTGCCGGACTCAGCAAGCTGGCCCGGCTCGTGGAAGCGGTCAGCCGCCGGTTACAGGTGCAGGAGCGCATCACAGCCCAGATCGCCGACATCATGACCGAGGTGCTGAATCCGCACGGTGTCATGGTTGTAGTCGAAGGGGAGCATCTGTGCATGTGTGCCCGGGGTGTGAAGAAGCCGGGCAGCAAGACGGTTACGATGGCCACCCGCGGCACCTTCCGTGAGGACGCTGCGGCAAGGGCCGAATTCCTGGCCTTGATCAAGGAATAAAGCCGGAGCCGGGAAGGATAAGCTTGCCGGACCGGCCCTGCAAGCGCAAAAGCCCGCCTGCCACTTCAACAGTGGCGGCGGGCTTTTGCGCGCGAAGGTGCGTGGCTCAAATGTATGTGAAAAACAGCATACATTTGCTGGCACGCAGGCTTGTGGCCCGAATGTATGCGGAAAACAGCATACATTTGCTAGCGCGCAAGGCATGTGGCCCGAATGTATATGAAAAACAGCATACATTGTCTCGCAAGCAGGCACACGGACCGAATGTATGCGGAAAACAGCATACATTTGCTAGCGCGCAGGCAATGTGGCCCGAATGTATGCGGAAAACAGCATACATTGTGCTCGCAAGCAGGCGCACGGACCGAATGTATGTGAAAAACAGTATACATTGTGCTCGCTAGCAGGCATATGAACCAAATATATGTTAAAAACAGCATACATTGTGCTCGCGCGAAGGTGTGTGACCCAATACTCCACGGCTTCTAATAAATTTAGAGAAACTCTGCAAGAAGTGCAACAATGCTACTCCATACAAGCAGCCGGTGAGAGTGAACAATCTCAGAATTGGCCAGAGATACGCAGAGATACGCAGAGATGCGCAGAACGCCGCCATGAGAGGGAGAAGTTCATCAGAACGTATGCGAAAGACGAATACAATGTGCCGCGCTGAAGGTGCGCGGGCTTGTTGTATGCGGAAAACGAATACACCACAGAGCCTCAGAAAGGCTGCCAGACCAGCTTGCGGGCAGCCCCGTAGCGCTCGGCGACATAAGGCCAGTTCACGACTCTCCACCAGTCCTGGATGTAATCTGCGCGGTTGTTCTGATGCTTGAGGTAATAGGCATGCTCCCACACATCGAGCGCCAGCAGCGGAACGACATCCCATTGGGACAGATTCTGATGCTTCTCAGCCGTCAGAATCTCCAGTCTGCGGCTGCGCGGGCTCCAGACCAAAATAGCCCATCCGCCGCCCTCGACTTTACCCGCGGCCTCAGTGAACTGGGCCTTGAAGGCATCATAGCTTCCGAAGCTGCGTTCTATAGCGTCCAGCAGGGCGCCGGAGGGGCGGCCGCCTCCTTGCGGGGACATGACATTCCAGAAGATCGTATGCAGATAGTGTCCGGCCCCATTGAAGGCAAGCTCCCGCTCCCAATGCTTAACCAGATCATAGTCGCCACTCAGGCGCGCTTCCGCCAGCTTGTTCTCGGCCTTGTTCAGCCCGTCTACATAGCTCTGGTGATGCTTGTCGTGATGAATGATCATCGTCTTCTCGTCAATATACGGCTCCAGAGCATTATAGGCATAAGGCAGAGGGGGAAGCGTATGCCCGCCGATGGGAACCGAGCCTGCCTCGCGGGATTCCCATAACGGAACTGCGAAGCTTCCTGTTCCCTGGAGACTGTCTCCGCCTGCAGCAGGAGCGGGTGAAGGAGCGGGTTCACCCTGTTCCGGCGGATTCATCCGCAGCAACCCGGGTCCGTAGTCCGCAGGAGTCAGAGCGGCTAGTACAGCGAGGAAGTATTCGGACTCCCGGATGAAGTGCAGCAGCGTGGTTCCCGCCAGGGGGAAGGCATTGACGGCGGCGCTGGCCTCCTTCATGGCCTTCAGGTGCCGGATGAATTCGGCGGACTGGTCGCAGGCGGTGTGCAGCAGCAGCCCGGCTTCGGCAGATGGACTCCCCGGACCGCCTGCGTCCGGTGCCTGGGGACTAGCGAGCAGCTGCTGCGCCGTCTGTTCTGTAGCCAGGAAGACAATGGCCCAGTCCTCCAGCAGCTTTACATAAGGCTCCTCCAGGCGTGGGATGATCTGGATCAGGACCTCGGCATGCTCCTTCTCCTGGTTTTTCCAGAAGGCAATCTCCCCTAGAATCTGTACTGGCGGCGGTGCAACGAATACATATGGCATGACATGCAGTCCTCCCGTCCTAAAGTTTCATCGGTCCATTATATGCCGGAGAGGGACAGCTTATGAGACTGGCCTGTGAGGGGAATTGCGGCGGATTGGAGGTCCTGTACCCCGCACAGTAAAAAGGCATGCACAGAATGTATCACAGGATACATCTGCACATGCCGTAGGTAACGATAAGATGCTATTTGCTTGCGGTGGGGTTGCCTTGGCTCCCGCTGATCTGGGCCAGCTGCACATTCCCGAGAAAAGCGGATACCCGCCGCAGATACTCACGCGGGTGCTCGCGGAACAGCAGCTCATGATGGCTGTCCTCCACGATCCATGAATCCGAATACGGATTGCTCTGGTTCGCTGCCAGCTCCTCGGCAATCGGATAAGGTGCCTTATCGTCCTTGGTGCCGTGCATGAACAGTACCGGGAACGGATAATCCTCCGATTTGACCTTGGAGTAAGGAATCTGATTCAGTCCTGTGCCGTTCAGCACCGGGAAGAGCATCTCCATAATCTCCAGCGAAGGCTGGCGGGGAAGATTGATGTTCTGCTTGATGTTATGGTACAGGGTGTCCGGCTCCAGCAGGAAGGTGCTGTCCAGAATCATCGCGTCCACATCTTTGGTTACAAGTCCAGCCTGCAGGGCGGTGCCTGCGCCCATCGAGAAGCCCCAGACCACAATCTGGTCTGCCCCCTGCTCCTTGGCGAACTCAATGGCTCCGAGCAGCTGCTGGGATTCTTTTTTGCCGCCGGTTGCGATATCCCTGTCGGTCTTGGAGGCGAAGCCGTAGTCGAACATGACGACATTGAATCTCAGGCTGTGCGCGTAGTGGGCCAGATCATACATGGGAACCCAGCTCTCCTCGCGGTTCGCGCCATAGCCGTGACTGAAAACAATAGTTTTGGTGGCTCCTTTGGAAGGAATATACCATCCCTCCATCATCCGGCTGCCGTCCTTGGCAGGGAAGCTGATATCCTCGTAGGCGAGCCCCTTGGCCTGATAAGGATTGGAGTAGAGCGGGGCTACGGTAGGATTCGAGAGTACCCAGGCGATATAGGCATGCAGGGCGATGAAGCAGAATACAAAAAAGAAGAATACGGATAACAGCAGGGCCACAATGATGTGCTTGACGCGTATCATCCGAAGTGGAATTAGTGGTGACGAAGCGGGCTTACCCTCGTTAGGCATACGGGAGACCGGCGCGCCGGGATGACTAGTTGCCAGATTCATAAGGTCCCCTCCTGGAAAGTTTCAAGATTCAGAGCATGAATAGTTCATATATTTAATCGTAAATTTATGCCCTTACAAAGTCAATGGAAATGGTTCTTTTGTAATGTAACTGTAAACTGCGGACGGCTGATTATGGATACGGAATCTGCTGGACTTTATTTAGGCTTTTGCACTAAGATAGGGATATCTTAATAATTATGTAACCGGGTTTCAATAGGTGAAACATGTGAAGGGGAGATCGGGGTGGAAGACCGGAAGCTGACTGTACGCGCCGTAGAACGTGCGCTGGATATATTACTGTGCTTTACTCAGGATAATGATGATTACGACCTTAGTCTGACGGAGATCTCTGCGAAGATCGGCCTGCATAAAAGCACAGTGCACCGCCTGCTGACCACACTGGAGGAGAAGGGTTTCCTGCAGCGGGATGAGGGGACGGACAAATACCGCCTTGGCATCCGCATCTGGGAGCTGTCCACGCATCTCCCGACGCTGAACGAGCCAGCGGTGCTTCTGCTGCCCGCCATGGAGCGGCTGCGTGACCGCCTGGGAGAGACGGTCAGCCTGTATCTGCGCGACAATCTGGAGCGTGTGCGCATTCAGGCGGTGCAGAGCCGGCAGGCTATCCGCCGGGTAGCCCAGATCGGCGCAAGGCTGCCGCTCTCGGTAGGCGCATCAAGCAAGGTTCTGGCTGCTTACGCGCCGCCGGAAGTGCAGGTTCGGCTGCTGGCCGACCCCGCATGGCCGGACAGTGTAGACCGCAGCCAGTACCTGGAGCAGCTGAAGGAGATCACCCGCTGCGGCTATGCAACTAGCTTCGAGGAACGGGAGCCGGGAGCGGCAGCCGTGGCTGTGCCCATCGCCGGACGGGCCGGGGGCGTGGTAGCAGCGCTCTCGATGTCCGGCCCGGTCAGCCGTCTGTCGCGGGAGACCCTGGAGGAATATGCTGTCATTTTGGCTGAGGCTGCTGCTGAAATGGGCCTAATGATGGGCTGAGCTGAGGCCTCCGGCAGCAGATCTGTGCAGGGAAAAATTAGGAAATACAGGCTATTCAGCCTTCGGTATTCATTGTATATCTAGTTAAAATGAACTATCATTAGTAATGATTAGCTAAATTAAGAGTGAAGAAATAATAGGAATCTAGGGGCACGAGGTGATGGGATGAAAGTAGTTATACCCGATTCACTGATGGGAGAAATTCAAGAGCTCCAGGATACGTTCGGCTCTGTTACGGGCCAGGCGCTTGTGCTTACGGATCAGGCTGGGAATGTGGTTACCCGCCCGACGCTTTCCGGAATATTCTATCAGAAGATGTTTAAATCTTTACAGGTCATAGAGCGGCCCTTCGAGCCAGCATTGCTCAGAATGGGCCCCTTATCATATCCTGCCGTACTTGAGGAATGGGTCCCCGGACTGAAGTATGTGGTCAGTCCGCTGGTTCCTGACTATGGGCAGACGTACTATTTATGGTCCGGCTTATATATGGAAGAAGGTACCCGCGGGCTTGTACTGCAGGCGTTCGAGGCCAAGATGCGGAAACACCCCGACTATGAGATGTTGAAGGATGTACTGGCCGCCATGCCTGAGCTTAGCCGGGAAGGAATCGTCAGCATCAGGGGGAAATTGAGTGTGCTCGGGAATGTGCTCTCCAAATTGCTGGCCGGGTGCGCAGTGAAGCCGCTGGAACAGAGACGGGGCCTGGTGATTTCCCAGCTGTTGTCCAATCTGGAGAGTGAGTTCCTGAAGATAGAGGTTGTGCTGCAGCAGATGGCTGGTACGTTATCTGACGCAGAGCTGTATGCCTTTGCCCAAGAGGAGGAGGCCGGACAGTTCAAGGTCAAATATTCTGCCGGCAAAGAAGCAGGACTTCTCATGAATGCCGGGTTCCAGCAGGGAGACGGCTTCCTGGGACAGGCAGTTCTGGGCAGGGAGCCCCGGCACTGGCAGGACATTGCCCAAGATCCTAGATCGTTATTCTTCACTCAGCGCGCAATGACGCAGCCGGAATATTTGTCATGCTATCCGCTGAGAATTCACAGCGGGAAGAGGGCATTGCTGCTTGCTGTAGGCTTTGGGAAGAGCCGTCCAATCCAGGATTATGCCCAGTATGAGCAGAATGTTGCTGCGCTCCTGGGCTTATCCGGACGGGGAGAGCAGCTGGTGCAGCGCGAAGCCTTGCGCAGGGAAGCCACCCAGCGCTTGAAGGAGGCTGCCCGCCTGCTGCCGCAGGCCGTATCCACTCAGGAGCTGGGCACTGTGCTGCTGGATATGGTAATGGGCATGCCGTTCTTCCCGTCATCGGTGCTCATATTCTTCGAGGAGCAGCCGGGGGATACCCATTACGCCAAGGGGTGGAGGCCGGAGGAGATTGCGCCGTATGTCCAGGACCTCCAGTCCCGTTACTCCTCGCAGGCCTTTCTCTCTTCTGCGATCATCAACGGGGAGGCCGAGGGGCAGGTCTTGCTCGAATGTCCGCTGATTGCCGAGAAGGTATTCAAGGGCATTCTGTCTGTGGGCTTCAGACGCCGCAGCGAAGCCGAGGAGTGGCTGTCCTTAACCGGCTGTCTCGCCAGTCTGGCGAGTACTTCGATCCGTCTGATCGAGAAGGAAGCCAGACATATGAAGCAGGCAGGGGTCTTCACCGGGCAGACACTTCATTATCTCCGGCTCAGTAATCCCGAGCTGCACCGCCTGTCGGCAGAGGCTTCTGCCATGGCGTATGAGCTTGCCCGTTATACAGGACTGCCGGAGCGGGAGTCAGAGCAGATGAGAACGGCTGCTCTGCTGGCTCCGTTCAGGCTGGATTTCCTGCAGGGATACGGGTTCTACCCGGAGGAGCTTTCTTTGCTGAAGCAGGTGGACCAGTTTGCTTCGTTCTATTTTCAGATCAATAAGCCTTCGGTCTCTGTCACTGCCCAACTGCTCGCGCTGGTGCTTCATCATGCAGGCAAGGGTGCGGATAAGGAGCTGCTGGCGGACTCGGATCTGGAGTGGCTGGACCCCTCCCGCTTCAACCTGGATGATCATGTAGTCGGGGAGCTGTACAGTGAGCCGCGCACTACCTTCCAATCCTTCTTGCGCAGCCGCTCAGAAGCGATGTCCGCCAAAAGAGGCGTGTCGGCAGGGAAGCTGCTGAACAGTACGGCACTGAAGACGCCCAAGGAGGAATGGGGAATCTCGCCGCGCGAGGAGGAAGTGCTGGAGCTGATTATTCTGGGCAAGACGAACAAGGATATTGCCAGCGCCTTGTTTATCAGCGAGCATACCGTCAAGAATCATCTGAGCCGTATTTTTAATAAAATGGACGTAACAGACCGCTCACAGATCATAGCACTGGTCTACAAAAGAATATTTGATTCCGAGCGTATCGAGATGTCCTGAAAGCCCTCCTGGAGTCACGATTATTCATTTGCTTATGCCCATAACCTATCTTGCTACTTCTCGCTGAAACGAAGCCGTCCTTACTAAGGACGGTTTTTTTGGATATTACATTTTCATACTTTTATGTACCATATTTCGACAGAAAACCGAACGCAATTGGACTGGGAGTGCCGTGTAGGTCGTGTGTTTATCGCAGTGCCAGACGTATTTTCACAGAAAAACCGAATACAATGGGTGCCGCTGCGCGGAGGGAATGGCCCCATGCATCACAGGTAGTAACATTTTAAGAGGAATCCTGCAAAAAGTGCAACAATACTGCCCCAAAGAAGCGTTCTATGCTGAAATCCTGCAAGAAATGCAACAAATCCAGCGTTAACTTGCTCTAAACACCGAAATTTGTGCAAATAATGCAACAATGTATCACAGCCAGTAACATTTTTAGAGAAATCCTGCAAGATGTGCAACAATGCGGCTCCAAGCAAGTGGTCGGTGAGAGAGAAAGCCCGGAATTGGCAAGAGATAGGCGGAGCACCGCCCGGATGGAAGAAACACTTCAAAACGTATGCGAAACCGGCTACAAAAAAGTTCCCGGAGTGTTGTCAGCCTGTCTACTCTGTGATATATTACTAATGATAATGATTATCAATATCACATATACATAGGGGGATTATCTTGCGATACTCTAAACAAAGTCTTGTCCTGATTGTCTTTACTCTCGTCATGGCTGTCCTGCTGGCAGCCTGCGGTTCATCGGGTAATTCCGGCTCTGGCTCCGGGACGGCAGCGAATGCTCCTGCACCTGCAGCTTCTGAAGCACCCACTGCTGCTCCGGCTACTGATAAACCCTCCGCTGAAGCAGAGATGGTTACCTTCAAGGATAGCGCAGGTGAGGTTCAAGTGCCTAAGAATCCGCAGAGAATCGTGGATACTACAGCCTTTTATACAGGATATCTTCTGGCGCTGGGTGTGAAGCCGGTAGGAGTCATGCAAGGAGCCAAGGATAGTCCCTATCTTGCAGACATGCTTGAAGGTGCAGAAGGGCTTGGTGATGATGTCACCCCGGAGAATATCCTGTCCCTGGACCCTGACCTGATTATTGTGTATACCGGAACAGAAGGCATTGATAAGCTGAAGGAAATTGCGCCTGTGGTACAGATTCAATATGGCGCCAAGAATTATAAGGATCAGATGCTCGACTACGGCAAGCTGGTGAACAAGAATGATGAAGCTAAGGCCTGGATCGCCCAGTGGGAGGCCCGCATTGCTGAGCTGAAGCCGCAGGTACAGGCTGCTGTTGGCAATAAGACGGTATCTATCCTGAATCCATATGCCAAGGGGTTGTATGTCTTTGGGCATAACTATGGCCGGGGCGGTGAGATTCTGTATGGGGAGTTCGGGCTGAAGGCTCCCGCAGAAGCGCAGAAGGAGGCCATCGACAGCGGAACAGGCTGGGCCTCCATCTCTCTGGAGAAGCTGCCGGACTTTGCCGGAGACATTATCTTCACCTGCCCGTGGTCAGGGGATACTACAGACCCGAAGATTGTCTATGACAATCCGCTGTGGAAGGGGCTTCCTGCTGTCAAGGCAGGGAATGTATTCCAGTTGAATCCGGCTGCCGATACGTACAATGATCCGATCTCCCTGGAAAAGCAGCTGGATTTCATTGCGACCAGCCTGCTGTCGGTCAAATAGGGCCTACATGAATATGACAAAAAGCTGCGCCGGTATCAGACTGAAATCTGATACCGGCGCAGCTTGTATAATGATCTAGCCTTATGAAGCCGAATTATTCTACCGGCTGAGCCGCTTCCGAAGCTGTAGCATCTGCCAGCATCTGGCGGAGGACTGTCTGCAGAATACCGCCATTGCGGTAGTAGTCGATATCTACGGTACTATCGAGACGGGCAATGACCGGGAAGTCGAACTGGGTGCCGTCTTCACGGGTAGCAGTGACTGTCAGCTCCTGTCCGGGAAGGACATGGTTGTCAAGACCGGTAATGTCGAAGGTCTCGCGTCCGGTCAGCCCCATGCTGCTCCAGCCATAGCCTTCCTGGAACTGCAGCGGCAACACGCCCATGCCGACGAGATTGCTGCGGTGAATCCGCTCGAAGCTCTCAGCGATGACGGCTTTGACTCCGAGGAGGAGTGTCCCCTTAGCAGCCCAGTCGCGGGAGCTGCCTGTGCCGTATTCTTTACCGGCGATAACGATCAGGTTCTGTCCGGCCGACTGGTACAGCATGGAGGCGTCATAGATCGACATGACCTCATCGCTCGGGAGGAAGGTGGTTACGCCGCCTTCTGTTCCAGGAGCCACTGCGTTGCGGATACGGATGTTAGCGAAGGTACCGCGCATCATCACCTCATGATTCCCGCGGCGCGATCCGTAGGAGTTGAAGTCAGCGCGTTCCACGCCATGACCCCGCAGGTATTCCCCGGCTGGACCGGAAGTGGAGATATTCCCGGCTGGCGAGATATGGTCGGTAGTGACGGAATCGCCAAGCAGGGCAAGCACACGGGAGCTCTTGATGTCCTTAATGTCAGAGATACCGTCAGCCAGGTGCTCGAAGAATGGCGGATTCTGAATGTAGGTGGAGTTGTTATCCCATTCATACAGCTCGCCTTCCGGTACCGGAATGTTATTCCAGCGTTCATTGGCTGTGAATACATTCTCGTATTTGCTGCGGAACATTTCCGGACTGAGCGAGAGCCCTATGGCTTCGCGGATCTCGGCTGTAGTCGGCCAGATATCGGCCAGGAAGACAGGCTCACCCTGCGGGTCATAGCCCAGCGGCTCGGTCTTCAGGTCAATATTCACCGTGCCGGCCAGTGCGTAGGCGACAACCAGCGGCGGTGAAGCCAGATAGTTGGCTTTGACCTGGGCATGCACGCGGCCCTCGAAGTTACGGTTCCCGGATATTACGGCGGCAACCGTCATATCATGCTCTGTAATGGCTTCGCTGACTTCATCCGGCAGCGGACCGGAGTTGCCGATACAGGTAGCGCAGCCGTAGCCGGCCAGGTAGAAGCCGAGCGCTTCCAGCGGCTTCAGCAGATCTGCCTTCTGCAGGTATTCCGTAACGACCAGCGATCCGGGAGTCAGGCTGCTTTTGACATAGCCCGGTTTGGTCAGCCCGCGTTCTACAGCCTTCTTGGCAAGCAGTCCTGCGCCCAGCATTACGCTCGGGTTAGAGGTGTTCGTACAGCTCGTGATGGCTGCAATGACTACCGCTCCTGTAGAGAGCTTGCTAGTGCTTCCGTTCTTGTGCTGAATCTCAACTTCTTCGGCAATCTTCTCGTCGCTGAGGCCATAGCCGCCCTTGTCGACAGGTGTACGGATAATGCCTTCGAAATTCTCCTTCATATGGGTAAGCTCTACCCGGTCCTGCGGACGCTTAGGTCCGGCCAGGCTGGGAACCACAGAAGCCAGATCCAGCTCAATGACATCGCTGAATGTCGGGTCCGGTGTCTCTGCGGTGCGGAACATACCCTGCGCCTTATAATAATCCCCTACCAGCTCTACCAGCTCATCCGGGCGTCCAGTGCTGCGCAGATAGGCCAGTGTCTCCTCATCTACTGGGAAGAAGCCGACGGTTGCGCCGTATTCAGGAGCCATGTTGGCTACTGTCGCCCGGTCTGCCAGACTGATGTTCGCCAGACCCGGACCGTAGAATTCGACGAATTTGCCGACCACGCCTTTCTTGCGCAGCATTTGGGTAACGGTAAGGGCCAGATCGGTAGCTGTAGCGCCTTCCATCAGACTGCCGGTCAGCTTGAAGCCAACGACATCCGGGGTAACGAAATACAGCGGCTGTCCAAGCATTCCTGCTTCAGCCTCAATTCCGCCGACGCCCCAGCCTACTACGCCAAGGCCGTTAATCATTGTAGTATGGGAGTCCGTGCCGACCAGGGAATCCGGGTAGACAACCGTCTCTCCATCAATGGTCTTGGTGGCCGCAACAGAAGCCAGATACTCCAGGTTCACCTGATGCACAATTCCGGTTGCCGGAGGAACCGCACGGAAATTATTGAAGGCGGTCTGTGCCCAGCGCAGGAAGCGGTAGCGCTCCTCATTACGCTCAAATTCTACGTTCATATTATATTCAAGGGCATCGGCCGTTCCGAACGCATCCACCATAACGGAATGGTCAATGACAAGGTCAACCGGTACAAGCGGGTTGATCTTCTTCGGGTCTCCGCCCGCCTTCTTAACGGTATCGCGCATAGCGGCGAGATCCACAACTACAGGTACGCCGGTGAAATCCTGCAGGACAATCCGGGCAGGAATGAACGGAATTTCCTTATTGCGGTCAATGCCGCCGGACCAGTTGGCCAGCTGCTTGACATGTTCTTCAGTAATTGCCCGTCCGTCATATTGGCGGACAGCCGCTTCGAGTAAGACCTTAATGGAGAATGGCAGGGAGGAAATGTCGCCTGCACCTTGCTCCTCCAGAGCATTCAAATGATAGTAGCGATAAGTTTTGCCACCTGATTTCAGGTTCTTGGCCAATGAAAAATGGTCCTTGCTTGGCATATATGCGCCTCCTCGTTTCATCTGGTGAAACTACATTTCATAATTCCTATACTTTAAGTATAACGTTTACAATGGGGGGAGTAAAGTTTTTTTTGCTCCTTGATGTAAGGTATATTCAGGGTTTCCACGGATGCATAGAACCGCCGGCTCCCTGACTTCCTTGCAGTTAAATCGCTCCCGCTTCCGTATAGGTGCGAGCAATCCTTCATATACATAGGACAGCAGCCATTGTGGCGGTGAAACCGTGAAGGAATATTCTTAGCTTACATCATATACATTCTTATCTGTGAACGAAAGGGCGGAGGATGAATGGAGCAGCAGTGGAAGAAAAGTCTCTATGTCTATGTGGACCAGCTGAACAAGGGGCGGGTTGCACCTGGCGCCGAACCGCGCCATACCACAATTAGGGACCCCCGGTTCCTGGACGAACAGCGCACGCGTTCCCGCCGGATCGCCCAGTGGTACACCCGCCGGGGCATTACTCCGCTGCGCGGGGAGACGGGGGTGCGGACGCTGCGGACCGTGCGGCAGAATCCTGCCGAGGTGGTCGCCGATGTGGCGCTGCACAGCGCCTTCTATTATGAGAAGGGCGGGATGACACACCGTGAGGATGTGGTGGAGTCGGAGCGACTGACCTTTGTACGTGAAAAAGACGGCTGGGAGATTGTGAACGTGGAGCGCCGCGTGCCTGAGCGGAATGGGGTGCGCAAGGTGGTGGAGAAAGATCCGGCACTGCGGCTCTCGGAATGGGGGGAGGCTCTGCCCGATCCGCGTCCTTCCCAGCCGCTGCTGAACCGCCGTGTCCTGAAGGGCGCAAGCGGCGTAAGGGAGGTGCGGTACCGCAGGGAGGAGGCTGCAGCCTATGCCGACCTCTGGTGGAAGGAGGGGAATCCGGAGTTTGAGATTTTTGAGGTGGACTGCACGAATTATGTCTCCCAATGTCTCTTTGCAGGGGGAGCGCCTATCAACTATACTGGTAAAAGAGAAACGGGCTGGTGGTACAAGGGCTATAATGGAGCCCAGGAATGGTGGAGCTTCAGCTGGGCGGTCTCCGACAGCCTGAAGCGTTATCTGAGCGGGAGCCGTAGCAGCGGGCTGCGGGCGGAGATTGTCGAGCGGCCGGAGCAGCTTCAGCTGGGCGACATTATTCAGTATGACTGGGACGGCAACGGACATTATCAGCACAGCACGATCGTTACCGCTTTTGATGCTGGCGGGCAGCCGCTGGTGAATGCGCGGACGGTTAGCAGCCGTCACCGTTTCTGGGATTACAAGGATTCCTACGCCTGGACGGACCGGACGGCATATCGTTTTTTTCATATCAATGACTATTTATAGATCAGAAAGAGGTTAGGGCATGGGGAACGCTAAAACTACCGTAGGACTGGTGTACGGCGGCAAATCCGGAGAGCATGAGGTATCGCTGCAGACGGCTTATGCGGTTATGAACGCTTTTGACTACGATAAATATGAGATTATTCCGTTCTATATCTCCAAGCAGGGGGTATGGAAGGTAGGTGCAGTGCTGGAGGCTCCCTTCCCCGCGATTGAGCAGCTTAAGCTCTCCGGGGTGGCTGGTGACATGGGTACAGCCCTGAATGCCTTGTTCAGCGGGCTCAGCGGAGGCGAGCAGGTAATAGACGTCATGTTCCCGCTGCTGCATGGTACGAACGGCGAGGATGGCACCATTCAGGGACTGTTCGAGATGGCGAATATCCCGTATATCGGTGCAGGGGTGCTGGCTTCATCGGCGGGTATGGATAAGGTAGTTATGAAAAAGCTGTTCGGCGAGGCGGGGCTGGATCAATGTGATTACTGCTACTTCAATGCTGCGAACTGGAGACAGCGCAAGCACGAGCTGATTGTAGGTCTGGAGGATAAGCTGGGATATCCGGTATTCGTCAAGCCTGCCAACCTGGGCTCCAGCGTAGGAATCTCCAAGGCCACGGACAAGGAAAGTCTGATCAAGGCTGTGGATTATGCCTTCCGTTATGACACGAAGGTGATTATTGAGGAGTTCGTGGATGCGCGGGAAGTGGAGGTGGCGGTACTCGGCAATGAGGAGCCGGAGGCCTCGGTTCCGGGTGAAATCGTCTCTTCCGGTGAATATTATGATTATGCGGCCAAATACACGGACGGCAAATCACAGATGCTGATCCCGGCACCTGTCGATCCCGAGGTAGCGGACCACTTGCGCGAGTCGGCGATATTGGCCTTCAAGGCTATTGAGGGCAGCGGAATTACCCGGGCCGACTTCTTCCTGCGGAAGTCTGACGGCAAGATTCTTATTAATGAAGTGAATACCATGCCAGGCTTCACCCCGTTCAGCATGTATCCTCTGCTGTGGCGTGAGACTGGTGTGTCCTATAAAGCGCTGCTGGACCGTATGATCGGGCTGGCGCTGGAGCGTTACCGGTTCAGACAGGGCCTGAAGTACGATAATGAATAAACCACGTTGATCGGCGGGAGCATTCCGGCCGGGAAGGAGAGAGAAGCATGGGGTTTCAATCAGAATTCAATTCGGTGTGCAAGTTCAAGAATGAGCAGGAGCTGTACGAGCTGCTGGAGTACGGACGTACCAAGATGGTGAAGCAGGGCTTCCGTGTCTATCCGACCGGCCAGAAGGTGATCGCCTATACCCCGGAGAATGTAGCGGTGGCCATTGTCAAAATTTCTGCGTCGATTGCTGAAATCAATTTTCAGGGCAATGAGGTTACGGCGGTGGAAATGGATCTGGTCCGGAAGCTGAATGAGGAAGAGTCGCGCGTTCAGACGGCTCTTGCCTACGAGATGTTCTTCGGGGAAGAGGGATGATTGTCCGCTTCGGCTATGTTGCCATGTCTACGGTGATCCCTGACTGTTCTCCCTCCAAAACGATGACGATGGCAAGCTTCAACAAGCTGGGCGACCGGGAGGCGGGCCTTCGTAAGCTGGAATCCATCGCCCGGATGAATCTGCATAATACGCTCCGTCTGCTGAAGCATAATGTCGGATCGGATATTAAGGTCTACAGGCTCACCTCCAAGCTGGTTCCGCTGGCCACCCACCCTGATCTGGCGGACTGGAATCCGCTGGCTGCTCTTGCGGAGGAATTCGCTGAGGTGGGCAGCTATGTGAAGAAGCACGGGCTGCGTGTCAGCTTCCACCCGGATCACTTCACGGTGCTGAGTACGCCGCGGCCGGAGGTGCTTGCAAGCTCGATCCGTGATCTGCAGCATCATACGGACATGCTGGACGCGATGGGGCTGCCGGCGACGGCTAAGAGCAATATCCACATCGGCGGCGCTTACGGGGACAAGCCTCTGTCTGCGGAACGCTTCTGCGTACAATGCTCCGCGTTGCCGCTTGCGCTTAGAGAGCGGCTGACGCTGGAGAACGACGACAAGACGTTCAACGCGGTAGAGACGCTGGAGGTTTGCCGCAGAATGGAGCTGCCGATGGTGCTGGATATCCATCACCAATGGGTCAACAATGAAGGTGAGCTTCCCTGGGAGCTGTGGCCGGAGATCCTGAAGACATGGACAAGCCCTCTGGCACTGAAGGATGTACCGCCCGGAGGGCAGCTGCCGCCGAAGATCCATGTGTCCAGCCCGCGCAGCCCGTCTGATCCGCGCAGCCATGCCGATGGGGTGGAGCCGGCACCGCTGGTTGCTTTTCTGAAGCGGATTGCTGCGGATACTCCCGCCGTAGATGTGATGATTGAGGCGAAGCTCAAGGATGGGGCCCTGTTCGGTCTGATGGAGGAGATGAAGGGACTGTCGGAAGGCGGGAATGGAATTATGGTACTAAACGGAGCGAGTGTGAATATAGAACCATAACTGGCAAAAAACTTGCCGGCCAGGCCCGTGAGCGGCACCAGTCATGACTTGATAAACCGGCCGAAATGAGGTACGTTGAAAGAAAGTTGAGCAGTCATGTTCTAAGGCAGAGAAAGGGTATCCTGCGGAAACAGCGGTCCCCGGGAGAACAATCATGCGCAAAGAAAGCGGAGTGAAGAGATGAGTCCTGTAAGTCCTGATAACCGAAATGAACGGCAGCCCTATGTAGTTACAAGCAAGGGACATACGGCGGCAGCCATCAATGCTGCGGCCAAAGCGGGGGAATGGATCAAGAGCAGACAAGGCCAGGTGAAGGAGCTGGGCAGTAAGACATCGGCCCAGGATCTGGTCACGGAGGTCGATAAGGGTGTGGAGCAGATGATCCGCCGGCTGATCCTGACCCATTATCCCGACCATGCCATCCTTGGCGAGGAGGGTGTTGAGCCTGGTGCGGAGGCACTGACGGCCGCGCTGGATGAAGCACGGGAGCATGAGTATCTGTGGATCGTCGATCCGATAGACGGCACGACTAATTTCGTGCACGGCTTCCCGTTCTATTGTGTATCGATTGCTCTGGTTGTTAAGGGAGAGCTTACGGTAGGCGTGATCTATGATCCGATCCGGGACGAGATGTTCGTGGCCGAGAAGGGGAAGGGCGCATACATGCACGGGATTCCTACGAAGGTATCGGCTGAGACTCTGCCGGGCAACAGCCTGATCGCCATGGGCTTCCCGCCGGACCGCGTGGTGGCCCAGCCGGCGAATATGGCCGGGCTGCAGCAGATTATGCCGCAGGTCCGCGGCATTCGTGCCGGAGGATCGGCGGCACTGCATCTGGCTTATGTTGCTGCCGGACGAGTGGACGGGTATTGGGAGGTTGGACTGAGCCCTTGGGACTGCGCAGCGGGGGTGCTACTGGTGCTGGAATCCGGCGGCAAGGTCACGAATACGCTGGGTGATCCCTACGATATCGGCACACGCCATGTAGTCGCAAGCAATGGACGAATTCATGATTATCTGGTTACGTCCCTGCAGGCCGCAGATGCTACAGGCTTCAAGAAGCAGTAGGAGGGCTTACACCGTTATGAATGAGAATGAAGATCTGGAGCGGAGGCTAAGCGAGCTTCTGGAGGACGGCGAGATGGAGCAGGCGGACCGGCAGGCCAAGGAGATCCGTCAGATTTCGCCCAAGTATGAGATCCGCATACAGACTACACTTGACCCCATAGTCGAAGAGACGCTTCGTTACCGCAAAATCGCCTATGAGCTGGATGACCGGTATGATAAATATGTGAAGCGCTCAGACCAGGCAAGCGGTCCGCCCAGCACTAGCGAACCGAAGAAATCTTCAGAATCCGGCAGCGGAGAGCGATAAGCTGCTGTTATCCACAGGAGCGGTTTTCCGAATTATCGGGAGACCGCTCTTTTGCGCAAAGATCAGCTGTTGAAACGTTATCTGCTATAAAAAGACGGCAAAGCTGTTTCCACAGGAGCTGGGCGGGATGTTAGAATAGAATTATACTAATTTAGGAGGAATACGATGCTGAAGACATGGAGAAGGTTAATATCAGCTTCTGCTAGCGGACTGCTGTTGTTCACCGTATTAATCAATGTGCATGCAGGTCCGGCGGTTGCCGCTGCAGCAGCCGTGGCGCAAGGAACGGAGCAGGATGTCTTTCGCATCGTGGCACTTGGAGATTCTATTACTGCCGGGTATGAGCCGGGGATGACTGATCCCTCCGTGAAGCCGTACGGATACGCTGAGCGATTACTGGAGCAGGGCTGGTACCACGGCAGAAGTGAGCTTAAGAATTATGGCATTTTGGGCCTTAAGACAGCGGGACTCCTTCAATATACCGGAGCTATTAAGGACAGCGCGGTAATTACGCCGGAGGCCATTCAGCCGGGGCTGTCTGATCCGCGTACCTTGCAATTTGCTGCGCTGGCCCCGCAGATTAGAACGGAACTCGCTGCGGCGGATCTGATTACCATTACCATCGGCGGTAATGATGTCAGCAGTCTGTTCTTGAATTACAAGACGCTGACCGATGCCGATTTCGCTTCCCAGCTTGCGGAGCGTCTGACGGAATACAGCAGTAATGTAACAGCGCTGCTGAAGAATATCCGGGAAGTGAATCCGCAGGCAACCATTCTGCTGGCCGACCAGTATCAGCCTGCTCCGAAAATCGCCCTGGGGGCTTCGTATGACAAGCTGATGAATGCGGCTGCACAGTTCACCATCGCGGCTGAGAATATCGCGGCTACCCTGAACCAGGCAGGCGCTCCGCTTAAGGTAGCTCATGTAGCCGCAAAGTTCGCCGGGGTAGAGGGATCGCTAACTCATATCATCGGAGCCGGGGCGGCAGACTTCCATCCTACGCAGCTTGGATATGAACGGATTGCCACTGTATTCGCTGAAATGCAATGGGGGGAATACCGTACGCCGGCAGTAACGGCGATGGCTTCGGAGACAGCGCCGATGTCCATCGTTGTGAAGGGGAAGGAACTGAATACGCCCAATAAGCTCATTTTGAAGAACGGGCAGAACTTTCTGGCGCTGAAGGATATTCTGAATGCAGTGGGTGCGGATGGCAAATGGGATAACAAAACCTCCAGTGCCACTGTAATTTACGGAGGAAGAACGGTGGTTATTACGATCGGCTCGAAGACCATTAAGGTGAACGGTGCGGATGTAGCGATTGATACTCCAGCTTTTCTGCATAAGGTTGGCAAAGAGGATAAAACCTATCTTCCGCTCGCCGCGCTCGCTACCGGACTGGGCTTCGATGTGAATTACAGCAGCAAGCTGCGGACAGCTTTCATTAATCCTTAATCGCGCATAATCTAACCATAGCATCATCAAATCAGTCCCGTAGTGGAAAAGGTGGATGAACCCAGTTGTCTAGTACAAAGTATAATGCTGATTACATCATCACGATGGAGGATATCATACGGGAAGGCGACCCTGTCCTGCGTACGGTAGCGGAACCCGTACAGCTGCCGCTGCAGGCAGAAGACCGTGGTGTACTGCAGAGCATGATGCAGTTCCTGAAGAACAGTCAGGATGCCGAAATGTCTGCCAAGTATAAGCTGCGTTCAGGGGTAGGCTTATCCGCTAACCAGATCGGAATATCGAAGCGGATGTTTGTCATGTTTTTGAAGGACGATAATGGAAAAAATGTGGAATATACCTGGGTGAATCCCAAGATTATCAGCCATTCATTGGCGATGGTCTATCTGCCGGAGAGCGAGGGCTGCCTGTCTGTGGACCGGCCGGTGCACGGCTTCGTACCGCGTTATGAGTCTGTGAAGGTCAGGGGCTTCGATCTGAATGGCGAGGTGGTAACCCAGAAATTCAAAGGCTATCAGGCGATCATCATCCAGCATGAGATGGATCACCTGGACGGAATGATGTTCTATGACCGGATCAATCCGCAAAACCCGTTCAAGCTTCCGCAGGATGTGGAGATCCGCAGCCTGTATGAGCAGAAGAGCAAGTAGACAAGGAACTTTTCACAAGCACCTGATGTCCGAAGCAGCTATTGTGATAAGCTATGTAGTTGTCGCCTTCACGGGCGGGAGCATGCCGCTTGCCGTTCGGCTGGTGACCCCGCTTGCGGTGGCAGCGTTGTTTGTGTATGGACGGCGCAACTAATGCCGGTAGGGCATCGCATTTTGAGATTTGGCCATGCCCCGACTACGGTACGATCGATTTGCATAAATGTATTCCGTACAACTAAATCATCCGATATTCCACCGATAATCCGTTTAGTTGTATTTCATACATTTAAAAAGTCTTCATGCCGGGGTTCTCACCCATTCGGACAGATTTAGTTGTACAGACTGCAATTAGAAGAGGAAACCCTTCCATTTTTTCGTTTTTAATTGTACAAAATACACCTATCACTGAGTGTTCCTGTTTTCACATGGATCTTAAGTAAACAAAAGGCTGTCCCACAAAGTCATTATCTGACTCTTGGGACAGCCTATTCTTATAGTTGAGCGACTACTTCTCAGCAGCCATAGCCGCGAACGAAGCCTCTGCCGCCTCCAGGGTGAGGTCAATGTCGGCATCCGTGTGGGCTGTGGTCAGGAACCACGCCTCATATTTGGACGGGGCCAGGTTGATGCCCCGGCTCAGCATATGCCGGAAGAAGCTGGCGAACATTTCACCATCGGTATCCTGCGCTTCTTCATAATTCGTAATGGGATGGCTGCAAAAATGTGTGGAGAATGCACCACGAATGCGGTTGATGGTTAGTGGAATACCGTGACGGTCAGCGGACGCCTGAAGTCCTTCGGTCAGGCGGATGGCCAGCCGCTCCATCTCGTCATAGACGCCTTCCGCGCTAAGCACCTCCAGGCAGGCGATCCCTGCCGAGATCGAGGCGGGGTTACCGGCCATCGTGCCGGCCTGATAAGCAGGACCGAGCGGAGCGACCTGCTCCATGACATGCTTGCGGCCGCCGTAAGCGCCAATAGGCAGCCCGCCGCCAATGATTTTGCCAAGGGCAGTCAGATCGGGAATGATCTCCTCATGATTCGCCAGACCGGCATAGGTCTGTGTGGAGCCATAGTGGAAACGGAAGGCGGTAATGACTTCATCATAGATAACCAGGGAGCCGTTCTCGTGCGTCAGCTTGCATAAGCCTTCCAGGAAGCCTGGCTCCGGCATAACCATACCGAAGTTGCCGACAATCGGCTCGACCATAACAGCAGCCACATCCTGGCCCCATTTCTCTAATGCTTCACGCAGGGCATCCAGATCATTGAAGGGGACGGTGATGACCTCTTGGGCGATACTGGCCGGAACGCCTGCGCTGTCAGGGATGCCCAGCGTCGATGGACCTGAACCTGCGGCTACAAGCACAAGGTCAGAGTGGCCGTGATAACAGCCGGCGAATTTGATGATTTTGCTGCGCTTCGTGTAGGCGCGGGCGACGCGGATGGTCGTCATGACGGCTTCTGTACCGGAGTTGACGAAGCGTACCTTGTCCATCGAGGGAATAGCTTCCTTCAGCATCTTAGCCAGCTTGATCTCAAGCCGGGTTGGCGTTCCGTAGAGCAGTCCGTTCTGCGCGGCCTCAGTAATAGCGGCGGTGATATGCGGGTGGGCATGTCCGGTAATGATCGGGCCATAGGCGGCCAGATAATCAATATATTCATTGCCGTCCTCATCCCAAAAGCGTGAGCCTCCGGCGCGTTTCATGAAGACAGGGGCGCCTCCGCCCACGGCCTTGAAGGAGCGGGAGGGGCTGTTCACGCCTCCGACAATATGCTGGAGAGCTTCCTCGTATAACTGTTCTGATGTGCTGCGGTTCATAGCTAATGTTCCTTTCTTCTTGGCTTGCGTCCATGGGAAAGGGCGAACCGCGGCTGATTCCCGCTGTCCGCCCGCCCCGTGTGCCAAGCATGGTTATATTGGATGTTACTTTGTTCCCGGTGAAGCGGAAGGGCTGCTGCCCGGTGAAGCCTCTGCTCCAGGAGTTGGCGATGGTTCGGGTGCAGTGAGCGTATCCTCTACGAACTGCTTCATTGCCTTCTCGCTGCTGAACCCGATCACCTGGGAGCCGTCCTTGAGGGTCTTCTCCCGGATCAGCTTCATCGGCGGAATCTGCTCGCTGCCGCCCATAGAGCTGTCATAACCTACAGCGCCCAGCTTCCACATGTCGCTCGCGTCAAGGTTCGTGTCGATATAAGGCGTAACCTGACCGAGAATATTCGGCAGCTTGATAATTGAAGTGGTGCTGATCACCTTGTCCGCCACCGCCTTAAGGAAGCCGCGCTGGCGCTCGGTCCGGGTGAAGTCGGAGGTGGCATCATGGCGGAAGCGTACATATTGCAGCGCCATTTTGCCGTCCAGATGCTGGAAGCCTTTTTTGAGATCAATGTCGTATTCAGGCCCGTCTGCCTTGGTGGTGTAGCGCATGTCCTTCTCGACCTCGTAGTCCACACCGCCCACGGCATCCACCAGCTTAATGAAGCCCTGGAAATCGGTATAGACATAATATTGAATCGGAATGCCGAGCAGGTCGCTGACCGTCTGCATCGCCGTATTGGGTCCGTAAGTAATGGCGGCATTGATCCGCTGGGTCCCGTGGTCTGGAATATCAACATACGTATCGCGCAGAATAGAGAAGACATAGAACTTCTTCTTCACCGGGTCCAGAGAGGCCACCAGCATCGTATCCGAACGCGGCACTTCGCCCTTCTTCACCCCGCGGCCGTCCACGCCCATGAGTAGGATGTTAACCGGCTCTGTGCCCTCCCATTCAGGTGGCTTAATCGCCTCCGCCGAGGCTGTAGGAACATTGGCGAACGGAGAATCTTCACCTGTCTTGTGGAGGTTATCGAGCTGATTGTAAATTGCAGTGAAATAGTAAACCAGACCTCCGATAATTAAAAGGAGTATGATTGCCAGAGTCCAGAGCAGCGTTTTCTTCTTTGACTTGCCGGCTTTGGCGTGCCGGTTCTTTCTTGGTGGCATTTCGTTCGTCCTTTCCAGTTCACATTCTCTACATTATAATTTCTTTTGGGAAGACACGCAATTTCAGAAATCAACAACCACATTAAGAGGAGTGAATAATAAATGAGTATCACAGTAGGTGACAAGGTTCCGGACTTCACACTCCCTGCCTCAACAGGGGGCAACATCAGCTTGAGCGATTACCGCGGCAGGAAGGTGCTGCTCTACTTCTATCCTAAGGACAGTACCCCGGCCTGCACCCAGGAGGCCTGCGATTTCCGTGATGCCCACGATACGATTGCCGCGAATGGGGCCGTTGTTCTTGGAATCAGTGCCGATCCGCTGGCCTCACACAGCAAATTTATTGCGAAGAATAGCCTGCCCTTTCCGTTATTATCCGATGAGGAGCATACGGTGAGCGAATTGTTCGGGGTGTGGCAGCTTAAGAAGCTCTACGGTAAGGAATTCATGGGGATTGTGCGCTCTACTTTTCTGATTGATGAAGAAGGAATTCTGAGAGCGGAGTGGCGAAAAGTCAGAGTGAAGGGCCATGTGGAGGCTGCATTAGAACAAATCGTGAAATAATTAAGTATGCTGGGAATTAATTGTATTTGTCTGTTACTTTTCTAACAGCTATAGTCAGGCTCACTCGTGATATAGTTGCCTCATATTACTTCAAATTTGGAGCAAGGTATGGGGGATGGCATGAAGAGACTGCGTATTGGGCTTGACGTCGGATCAACTACAGCCAAATTGGTGGTTATGGAACGGGATATCATTATATATCAGGATTATGTGCGTCATTTCAGTGATATAAAAAAAGCGGCGGTTACCCTACTCTCAGAGGTGCAGCATAGGTTCCCCGGCAGTGAAGCGGCGCTCACCGTAAGCGGCTCCTCCGGGTTGTCCCTGTCCAAGCTCGGGGAGATTCCGTTTGTCCAGGAGGTCATTGCCTGCACGAGGGCGATCAGCGGACGGATTCCGGAATGTGATACCGCGATTGAGCTGGGCGGAGAGGATGCCAAAATCATCTACCTCAGCGGCGGCATTGAGCAGCGGATGAACACAGCCTGTGCAGGCGGTACAGGGGCATTCATCGATCAGATGGCCTCTCTGCTGCAGACGGACCCTGCGGGTCTGAATGCGCTTGCGGTGAAGCATGAGCGGATCTATCCCATCGCTTCGCGCTGCGGGGTATTTGCCAAGAGCGATGTGCAGCCGCTGCTGAATGAAGGGGCGCGGCGTGAGGATGTGGCGGCCTCGATCTTCCAGAGCATCGTGAACCAGACGATCAGCGGCTTGGCCTGCGGACGGCCGATCCGTGGGCGTGTTGCTTTTCTCGGGGGACCGTTGACCTTCCTGTCCGCTCTGCGGGACCGGTTCACGGAGACGCTTGGACTGAAGGAGGAGGAGGTGCTGTTCCCGGAGCACTCGCAATACTTCGTCGCCATCGGTTCGGCGCTTGCCGGGTCAGATCCCGTATTCCTGCCGCTCAGCGGCTGGATTGCCCGGATCATGGCTGTAGACTTCTCGCAGGACCGCGCGGAGGATGCAGAGCTGGCGCCGCTGTTCAGAGCGCCGGATGATCTGGCACAGTTCAGACTTCGTCACAGTCAGGCTACAGCACCGCGTTCCGCGCTGGCTGCCTACCGGGGGCCGGTCTATCTGGGCATTGATGCCGGCTCTACCACGACCAAGCTGGTGGTTACCGGAGCGGCGGGTGAGATTCTGCATACCTTTTACGGGAGCAATGGAGGCAATCCTCTGCAGTCGGTTACGGACGCGCTGAAGGAGCTCTACCGGATTCTGCCCTCAGGCTGCTACATTGCGGGAGCTTACGCAACCGGTTATGGAGAGGGTCTGGTCAAGGCGGCGCTGCGGATGGATGGCGGAGAAGTAGAGACGGTGGCCCATTACAAGGCAGCCTCCCGGTTCATGCCGGAGGTCGATTTCATCCTCGATATCGGCGGACAGGACATGAAGTGCATCAAGATCCGCGGGGGAGCGATCGACAGCCTGATGCTTAATGAGGCCTGCTCGGCGGGCTGCGGCTCCTTCCTGGAGAGCTTCGCTTCCGCACTGGAGCTTGGCATAGAGGAGTTCGCCGCTGTGGCACTCGAATCGAAGGGACCGGTGAATCTCGGCTCGCGCTGTACTGTATTCATGAATTCCAAGGTGAAGCAGGTCCAGAAGGAAGGGGCTTCCCTTGCTGATCTCTCGGCCGGGCTGGCCTATTCCGTAGTGAAGAATGCGCTGCAAAAGGTGATCAAGATCCGTAATCCCGAGGATTTGGGCCGGAATATTATCGTCCAGGGCGGCACCTTCTACAATGAAGCCGTCCTGCGGGCTTTTGAGCTGCTGACCGGAAGAACGGTAGTCAGACCTGATATCGCCGGCGTGATGGGCGCTTACGGCTGTGCGCTGATAGCCAAAGAACAGGCGGCCCCGGAAGGAATCAGCACGATTCTCGGACCGGAGGAGCTGGAGGGCTTCCAGTATTCAGTCGCTCCAGGCCGCTGCAGTCGCTGTGCCAACAACTGTGCGCTGACCATCAGCCGGTTCCCGGACAAGAGCTTCCATGTGACGGGGAACCGCTGTGAACGCGGCGCAGGCGGCAAGAAAGAGAAGAACACGCTGCCGAACCTGATGCAATATAAATATGAGCGGTTCTTCGCGTATGAGGGCCTGCCTGAAGTGGCAGCGCTCCGGGGAACGGTTGGACTTCCCCGCACAATGAATATGTTCGAGAATTACCCGTTCTGGCATACCTTTTTCACCTCGCTGCGCTACCGGACCGTGCTGTCTCCGAAGTCTAGTAAGAAGCTGTATGAGAGCGGAATGGATACCATTCCTTCGGAATCCATCTGCTATCCGGCCAAAATGGCCCACGGGCATGTACAGCAGCTGATCGGCCAGGGCGTGGACTTCATCTTTTACCCGGCGGTGGTGTATGAGAAGAAGGAGGATGATGCGGCGCAGAATCACTTCAACTGCCCGGTGGTTGCCTCCTACCCCGAGGTGATCCGCAATAATATGGACGGCCTGAAGGAGCAGGGGGTTCCGCTGGTCAGCCCGTTCCTGACCTTCGACGATATTCCGGCGCTGACCCGGGTGCTGGCGCGAACCTTCGCCGAGGTGCCTAAGGAGGAGATTGCGTCTGCTGTCCAGGCAGGACTGGCGGAAGCGGAGCAGGCGAAGAACGATGTGCGCACCAAGGGCGAGGAGACGCTGGTCTTCCTCACGGAGACAGGTACGAAGGGGATTCTGCTCTGCGGACATCCGTATCATGCCGACCCTGAGATCAACCACGGGATTGCCGATATGATTACCGGTATGGGGCTTGCGGTGCTGACCGAGGATTCGATCTGCCATCTGGACCGCAGCGAAGGGGATGTTGGCGTAGTGAACCAGTGGACCTACCATGCGCGGATGTACCGTGCGGCCCGGCTGGCAGCGGGGAGAAGTGATCTGGAGCTGGTCCAGCTCACCTCCTTCGGCTGCGGGATCGATGCGATTACCTGCGATGCGGTTCAGGAGATTATGGAGCGTCACAACAAGGTCTATACGCTCATCAAAATCGATGAAATCAGCAATCTCGGAGCCGCGCGGATTCGCCTGCGTTCGCTCCAGGCCGCAATGCGTGAGCGCGAGAGAGGTGAGGTTAAGCCGCAGCTGCTCTACAAGCCGCAAGCCAATGTGCCGTTCACCAAAGAAATGAAGGATACCTATACCATCCTTGCCCCGCAGATGTCGCCGATTCATTTCGAACTGTTCGAACGGGTCTTCCAGGATGCGGGCTACCGGCTGAAAATTCTGGAATCGACCGGTCCGCAGGAGACGGAGGAAGGCCTACGGTACGTCAACAATGATGCCTGTTATCCGGCGATTGTAACGATCGGGCAGATGCTGTCGGCATTGAAGAGCGGCGATTATGACCCGGACCGGACGGCTGTAATCATGTCGCAGACCGGCGGCGGCTGCCGGGCGACGAACTACATCTCTCTGCTGCGCAAGGCGCTGAAGGATGCCGATCTGGGGCAGATCCCGGTGATCTCCCTGAATGCCTCCGGGATGGAGAACCAGCCGGGCTTCCGCATCAGCCTGAAGCTGGCGAACCGCCTGATCGCCGCAGCCTGCTACGGAGATCTGATGATGCGCCTGCTGCACCGCTTCAGACCGTATGAAGCGGTGCCGGGAAGCACAGAGGCCTTATTCCGCCAAGGAATGGGACGCTGCAAGGGAAGCCTGTCGAACTTCTCGTTCCGCGAATACAAGCGGCTGACCCGTGAGATTGTTGCCGGGTTCTCGCGGCTGCCAGTTATCTCAGCGGATAAGCCCAAGGTGGGCATTGTCGGGGAGATTCTGATCAAATTCCATCCGGATGCCAACAATCATATCATTGACATGATTGAGGCGGAGGGCGGAGAGGCGGTGATGCCTGATTTCCTGGACTTTATTTTCTATTGTGTCTACAATCCGATCTACAAGGCCGAGCAATTCGGCAAAAGCAAGCGGCTGGGCTATATCAATCCCATGCTGATCTCCTATCTCGAAATCTACCGCAAGCCGGTCAAGGTAGCGCTGGAGCAGGCTGGACTATCCAAAGGCCGGGAGAATATCTACGGTCTGGCCGAGAAGGCAAGCCGCCTCGTGTCGGTCGGCAACCAGATGGGCGAAGGCTGGTTCCTGACGGCTGAGATGATGGATCTATTGGATAACGGCGTGAATAATATTGCCTGCATTCAGCCGTTTGCCTGCCTGCCGAACCATATTACCGGGCGCGGGATGATTAAAGGGCTTAAGGATCTATATCCTGGTGCGAACATCGTCGCTATTGATTATGATGCCGGAGTCAGCGTGGTCAATCAGGCCAACCGGATCAAGCTGATGATGTCGATTGCCAGCGGTCTCGCCGCCGGTACCCAGCCGTCAGCGGATGATCTGGCACAGCTGGTGCCAGT
Source organism: Paenibacillus silagei (assembly GCF_017874735.1). Classification (GTDB taxonomy): domain Bacteria; phylum Bacillota; class Bacilli; order Paenibacillales; family Paenibacillaceae; genus Paenibacillus_AQ; species Paenibacillus_AQ silagei. The sequence goes on along the minus strand of NZ_JAGGLV010000022.1, from coordinate 27,535 downwards.
CCTGGCCGGTAGTATGGGCTGTCAGGGGTAGAGCAAGCCGCCTGCGGATAAGCAGCGGTTGAATAGATGAAGAGCGGACCGGAGGAAACTCCGGTCCGCTTGTTTGCCTTCCAGGGCTCAACGCCCATGTGTGCGGGAACCGAACACATGGGGCCCGCAGGAGGCAAGTGGAGAGAATATAGTCGAAAAACCGACTACATTGGATCTGTGTGAGGTGAGTGGGCCGAATGTAGTCGGAAAACCGACTACATGGAGCAGTCGCGGAGCACGTGGGCCAAATGTAGTCGGAAAACCGACTACATGAAGCAGGAGCGGAGCACGTGGGTCAAATGTAGTCGAAAAACCGACTACATGGAGCAGGCGCGGAGCACATGGGTCGAATGTAGTCGGAAAACCGACTACATGGAGCAGGCGCGGAGCATGTGGGCCGAATGTAGTCAAAAAACCGACTACATGGAGCAGACGTGAAGGACGTGGGCCAAATCCTCCGGATACCCCGGAGTCACTTCTGCAGCAGCAGCTTCACCCGCATCGCTTTGTTCAGATGGACGAAGTTATGGCGGGTAGCCGGCATCAGCACATGACCGGCAAAGGTCTTGCCGCCCCAATAATCCAGCAGCCACTGCTCGGTGTCCAACACGGCCTTCTCTTCCCGGACTCTCTCGAACTGCGCCGGAGTTGCCTTCATCCCGAGCTGTCCCGGCTCCAGAGCGGATAGGATGGAACGTGTTCTGCGGGCGACATCGCGCCGGTACTCGGATAGCGCTCCGAGATTCACCTCTCTACTGAGTGCAGCAACATCCTGTTCACTCATTCCGTTGCCGGAATGAACGTAAGGAACCCCCAGCCTCCGGGCATACTGACCGGAGTATAGCACCTGCTCACGGTCTGCCCCCAGGATGTTCATGGTGATATCCTCTATTCGTGCACTGTGCCACAGATGCCAGATTATAGAATTACGGCTGCCGGGTGTCTGCACCGGGTAGCTGCGCGCGGTGGACTCCAGCAGCTGGTCCCATAAGGCATCCTCATAGGTTGCCTGTTCCCCGTTGCCTTCTTCAGAGGCGTAGAGGGAGGTATGCAGCTCCAGAATGATAGCGACTGCTTCAGTATGCGCCTCCGGCTTGGTGATGATCCTGGACAACATTTTATGCTGCCTGTTCCAGTGATTTCGTTGTTCTGTATTCATGTTTAATCCTCGCTTTCCGTAATTTTTCAGAAAATTTCTGTAAGAAAATCATTGACGGATAAATAGGTAAATAGTAAAATAGTTCGCATGCGAAGTATTATTGTGAATTTGTGCATTATGCTTGTGGAGGGATAAGGCTTGGAAGAAAAGGAAAAGCAACTGGACGATATTCTGTCCTCTTTCCGCTGCATCACCCATAATTTCCAGCAGCTTCTGTGGAAGGATGCAGAGGAGCTTAACATCACATCTACCCAGCTGATGGTATTGCGTAAGTTATCCTTGCATCCCGATATCGGGATCACGGAGCTGGCCGATCTTCTGCATCTGGGCAACAGCGCAGCCAGCGGTGTAGTGGACCGGATGGTGAAGGCCGGACTGATTACCAGAGAACGCTCGCAGAGCGACAGACGAATATTTAAGCTGGCGATGACTGAGAAGGGCAAGGAGATCCGTCTGCTCAGCAGACAGTCACTCCGAAGACATTTGCAGCCCTTGGCAGACATTCCTGCGGAGGATGTACAGGAGCTGCTGCGGCTGCATGGTGAAATTATCCGAATTCTAGAACAAGGGAGAGACAACAAGAAGCTATGAGTACAATTACAGCCGGTAATGCACCGTCCAAGACGGTCCGCAGAGGCCCGATTATCGCAGCGCTCCTGATCGGCGCCTTCGTGGCGCTACTCAATCAGACGCTGATGAATGTGGCGCTGCCCAAAATGATGGAGGATCTGAATATCCTCGCCAATACGGCCCAATGGCTGACGACAGGGTTCATGCTGGTTAATGGTGTGCTCGTGCCGATCAGCGCCTATCTGGTGGAGAAATTTACGACCCGCCAGCTCTTTACGACGGCAATGATGTTATTTTCGATAGGTACACTGGTCTGTGCAATAGGAACAGGCTTTGAGATGATTATGGTCGGCAGAGTCATTCAGGCTGTAGGTGCCGGAATTCTGATGCCGCTGATGAACATTGTGTTCCTGCGTATCTTCCCGATTGAAGAACGGGGCAAGGCGATGGGACTGATGGCGGTTGCGATGATTTTTGCTCCGGCTGTCGGACCTACCTTGTCCGGCTGGGTTGTGCAGAACTATTCCTGGCGCGTGCTGTTCTACATCGTGCTTCCGCTGGCCATTTTCTCAATGCTGCTCGGCATGAAGACTATGCAGAATGTCGGTAAGCTGACTTCTCCGAAGCTGGATAAACCGGGTGTGATTCTGTCTACACTGGGCTTCGGCGGGCTGCTCTACGGCTTCAGTGATGCCGGAACAGACGGCTGGGGAAGCACGACTGTTATTCTCTGCCTGATCCTGGGTATCGTGTCTCTGGGGCTGTTCGTATGGCGTGAGCTGACCACAGATAAGCCGTTGCTTGAGTTCCGCATTTTCCGCTACAACATGTTCTCCCTGACTACCGTGATCAACATTATCGTCACTATGGCTATGTATGCAGGGATGATCCTGCTGCCGATCTATCTGCAGACCATCCGCGGCTTTACACCGATGGAATCCGGACTGATGCTGCTCCCGGGTGCGGTTCTGATGGGCGTGATGTCACCGATCACCGGAATTATATTTGATAAAATCGGAGCCAGATGGCTGGCGGTTATCGGCCTTGCCATCACCACTGTAACGACCTGGGAATTCAGCCAGATCAGCACCACTACCACTTATACTCATCTGATCCTGACGTATACGGCCCGCATGTTCGGGATGTCGATGCTGATGATGCCTATCGTCACCGCCGGTCTGAACCAGCTGCCGCAGCGTCTGGCTTCTCATGGTACAGCCATGTCCAACACCCTGCGTACCGTGGGCGGTGCACTGGGGATGGCCCTGTTCGTCAGCCTGATGACCAACCGTACGAAGAGCAACATTACCGATGCACTGGTAAGCGGTGCGGTGTCGAAGACCGATAAGGCTGCGATGCTGAAGCTTACACAGGAAGCAACGATTAACGGGATTACCCATGCTTTCGCTGTAGCAACCTGGGTGACTGTTGTTGCCCTGGTGCTGGCGCTGTTCATCCGCAAGACCTCTCCGCAGCCCGACTTCCTGAAGACGGAAGAAGCGGAAGGCGGACAGCCGCAGCCGAGCCTGACGAAATCACAGAGAGCATAATCCTGTATATAGTACAAAAAGACGATCCGATATAACCGTTAACGGTTGCCGGGTCGTCTTTTTGCGTCTGCGAACTAGGGTGGAATTGCCCCACTGTCCTTCATCCTCCCCAGTCTCCCAGTCAAAAACCGGCTTCTCCCTTAGAGTATAAACCGGCAAACCTGACAACATGGATTCAGGTTCGGAAGCGGATGGAAAAAGATTGTACATGCTTGAATGCGGGTGGGGTGGAAAGGAGGTCATGCGATGGCGAATTGAAAATGCTTAGGGTCGGCTTTTATTGCCGCTCCGGCAAGTCTGATGAATATACCGCCGCGACGCCGCGGGCCACCTCGCCTAATCTGCGGCGGATGTGCTCCGGTCCCAGCACCTCCAGGACGGTTCCGAAGCTTAGCAGGAAGCCGTATAGCCAGTCATTCTCAGGGTACTGGAGCGTTAGGGTGTATCCGCCGGTATCATCCTGCTGGAGCGTCTCACAGTCGAAGTATTCTTCGGCGAGATGCTTGCCTTCCGGCGTGAAACGCAGCTTGACCGGTGTGAGATTCTGCGGTTCCTTCCAGCTACTACTCCACGGCAGCTCTGTAAGCGGAATATCCTGGCGGATATAGTGCCTGTTCTTCTTCACTAGCGCTTTCATCCGCAGCAGCTTGAAAAGGCGGAAATCCTGACGCTCCTCGCAGAACCCGTATAAGTACCAGAATTGTCCCTTGAGGACCAGCGTATAGGGCTCGACCGTACGCTGGCTTACCCTGCCTTCGGCAGTTATGTATTCAAAAGTGACCATGATCTCCTCCTCTAAGGCTTCTTTAAGGAGGTCCAGCCGCTCCTCCAGCGGAGCTGTCAGCTCCCAGGGGGAGAAATCGACGATCATTTGCGTGGTTTTGCTGCGGAAGGCGGAGATCTGGGAGGGAGGGACAACGCTGCTGATCTTCTCCATCAATAGCTGATGGCCCTCTCCTCCGATGGAGGAAGCGCTTTGCAGCGCACTGAAAATATCGGCCAGCTCGCGTTGCGATAATACGTTGCGGTCCAGCCGGTAGCCCTGCATGAGGCCGATGCCGCCCCCTGCGCCCTGATAGGTAACCACAGGGATGCCTGCGCTGTTAATACTGTCTATATCGCGGTAAATCGTACGCACGGAGACCTCGAACATATCGGCCAGCTCCTTGGCCTGAATCAGCGGCCGGTTCAGCAGCAGAATGACGATGGAGAGCAGACGGTCTATTTTCACAGGGATACCTTCTTTCGGGCGTTAGTTGAGGCTTTAGTCAGCGGGTCTTGGAGGTTTCTTTAACCTTCACTTGGACCTTGGCATCAAGCGTAGCTACCGGCTTGCGCCGCCGCAGCCGCAGAGAAATGGCTGCCCGGTAACGGTAGAGGACAATCAGCGCGGCGATGGCCAGCACGCCGACCGCAATCCAGAGGGCGTAGGATTCGATCAGGTGGAAGATGCCCATCCACTGCGGGCCGAAGATTTTGCCGATTCCGAGGAATAACACTACCCAGAATATTGCGCCCCCGTAGGCATACATAGCGAATTTACGGAAGGGCAGGGCAATAATCCCGGCAAAATAGCCGGTGAAGTGGCGGACGCCGGGGATGAAATAGCCGATGGAGATCAGCACACTGCCGTATTTCTCGAACCAGCGCTGCGTCTTTTCCAGCTTGGCCGGAGAGAACATGAACCATTTGCCGTACCGCTGGATAAAGGGCAGACCGGCCTTGAGCCCGATGAAATATGTAATGGTCATCCCGATTGTAGTCCCTAAGAAGGCTACGATCACCAGGGTGAAGAAATCCAACCTCCCCGTGAAAGAGAGAAATCCTGCGAAGGCCATCGTGGTCTCCCCGGGAAAAGGCAGGGCGATAAATTCGAGCAAAAGCCCGAAAAACAATACGCTATAACCATAGCTCGCAAACAATTCTTGTATCCATTTCAGCATATCCATAGATTCTTCACTCTCCAAAGGCTGCGCGCCTATTCTATTCTGAAGCTTGTCTTCATACAATCTACCAAATGGTGCGGGTGCGCCAATAGAATGCTGGAGGTAGAGAAGATGAAGAACAACCTGGAAAATCCTATCCGCCGCATCATGATCTGCGGGTTGCTTGTTATTGCTGTTGTGCTGAGTCTGGGTGTGTCAGCCTATGGAGGGCAGGGGAATTCTTCCGGTTCGCGGATTACGTACTCCCTGCAGGCTGAAGCAGGCAGTGCGTTACCTCTACTCTCTAAGAATAATGCTCCGGCTGTCCCGGTGCAAGATTTGCCTCCGGCAGCGGCCAGAATGACAACCGCAGAATCACGGCAGCCGCATATTTCGGGCGGTTCAACCCCTAAGGCAGATGCAGAGCGTCCTGCTCCCGCTATACAACAAGTAGCTGCTGCTGCTGCGGGGAAAGCTGCTCCAGCAGCCGGTCACCGTAAGGAGAAGGTGGTCTATCTGACTTTTGACGACGGGCCAAGCGCAGTTACTCCCAAGGTGCTTAGCATATTGCAGGAGCAGGGGGTTAAGGCGACCTTCTTCGTGCTGGGGGATCAGGCCGCAGGGCGTCCCGAGCTGATCCATGCCATCTGGGAGCAGGGGCATGCTATCGGCAACCATACCTATAATCATAACTATCATGATTTATATAGCGGCTTCACGGAATTCTGGCGTCAAATCAAGCAGACGGAGGAAACGGTACGTGAGATCACAGGCGTCCGTCCGCAACTGGTCCGTGCGCCGGGCGGCACGTTCGGCCATTTCGACAGTACATACTTCAATCTGCTAAAGCAGGCAGGATACCGGGTGATGGACTGGACTGTGGACAGCGGAGATTCCCGCCGCCGGGGAGTGCCCGCTGCGGAGATTGTGCAGGCATCTGTGGCTGACTTGAACTCCGCCAGTGTGGTGCTGCTGCTGCATGACGGATCAGGCCATGAACAGAGTGCCAAGGCGCTGCCTGCCATTATTGAACGCTACAGAGCGGCCGGTTATGAGTTCGGCGTTCTGGATACGCAGAGTGATCCCGTACAGTTCAGGGTGTCCTCCAAGGCAGCCTCGCTTCAGCGGAGCAAGCCGTCACAGGATTGGATATCGGCCAATATTGCTCCGAATGCGGAGCTGTTTGCACCAGGCAAGGCGCTTGCGCTTGAGATTGGGCGGATGGAGATCAAGCTGAAGCCCGGAGAGTACCGTCTCCAGGACGGGCAGTACTATGTTCCGCTACGCGCCACCGTGGAACGGCTGGGCGGGCGGGTCGGCTGGGATGCGGATACCCGCAGCGCAGCTGTTAGCTGGAACGGCCGCAGCATGACGTTAGACTCACAGAAGCAGGAGGTTGGCATTCACTGGCCGGACGGTACAGCAGAGTACAGGGCGGCACAGGTGCAGCTCCAAGGCTCCTACCTCTGGGTACCCCTGCGTATGCTGCTTGAGGCGGCAGGTCATCCGGGTGCGGAAGCCTTTGTTAATGCAGAGGAGCGCAGGGTTACCGCAGCTTAAGGCGGATATCCGTTTTGGAGGAGGGCTGGACGGAGGGGACGGCAGGATACGACAGGGACGGCAGGGGGGCTGGCGGGAAAAGCGGCTGCTGAATGTCTGGGCACCCTTTTTCGTGGAAAGAATAGATAGCAACAGGCCTCAGCAAATAGTATAGCCAGAGAAAGTACAGGCTGTCAGGGGGCTAGTCTATGACCATGGAAGGGTGTCCTCCTTGTCCTCATCATCATTGACAGATCCAAAATCACAGGTGTATTCACAGCAGAACAGGTACGGGAATGCAGAGATAGCCGGGTTCCCCCGGAAGCGCGTCCGCCGCGCAGCGAAGGAGTGGGGGCGAATGCTGCTCCTGATGGCAGTTACCGGAGGACTGTATATGTGGCGCGGCGGAGAATCGCTCCTGCTGCTGCTGACAGCGGGCGGTGTGGTCATGTCCGGCGGCCTGCTGATGCAGCTCTGCGGTCCCCGGAGAGTTAGTGTCCAGCGCACGATTGTTCCTGCGCGTCTGTCTGCGGGGGATGACGCCGTTGTGGAAGTTCAAATTTCTTTTGCCGCCAGAATCCCGCTGCCCTGGATGATTGTGACCGATTACTGGAGCGGGGGCAGCCATCAGGAGCTGCTGTTTCCCGGCTTCCGGCGTTCCTTCAAATATTCTTATGAGCTGCTGTCCGTTCCCAGGGGTGTACATCAGCTTCATGGGTGCAGTATAACTTGGGGGGATCTGCCGGGGCTGTTCACCGGCGGCTGCCAGCCGGGCGGCAAGGCGGACTTCAAAGTGCTGCCAAGGGCGTTATATATGGGCACAGTTGTGCCGGATACCGGCTTGCTGCCGGGAGACCGTGTGTCCGGGCGGGGGAACCACAGCAGCCCGCAAGCAGCGGATATCCGTGATTATGCGCCGGGTGATCCGTTCAGCCGGATTCACTGGAAGAGCAGCGCCCGTAAAGGCAATCTGCAGAGCAGAGTGCCGGAACGTGAAGCGGGGCAGATGACCTGCATCGTGCTTGCGAGCAGTCCGGCGGATTACGAGATTCCCGGCGGTGCGCACCCTCCCCGCAGCCAGCGGAGGTCGGTGATCCCGGCCTTTGAACAGGCGGTATCGGCTACGATGGGGCTGCTGCTCTCTGCCGAGCGTACCGGCAGCTACATCCAGCTCTTCAGCGGCGGCTGGCCGGAAGGGATGGCCAGACATGAGGGACTGGGCCAGATCCCCGGGAGGGTCCGGGATCTGCTTACAGAGATTGCCCCATCCGGTTCACAGAGTCTCAGCAGACTGCTGGAGGATGCGTCACAGAGCTGGATTCCCGGGATGACGGTATCGGTCGTTACCGGCAGGCTGGAGGAGGAGTCAGCGAGAACGCTGGCCCGCTTCCTGGTTCAAGGAATCAGGGTGGAGCTGTATTATGTCTGGGACCAGCCTTCTCCGAGCCGGACTCAGGGTAGTCCTGTGCGGAGCCCGGCCGGAGCAGCGGGGACGCTACCGGAGCTATCCCGCAGCAGCAGGCTGGCACCGGAGGGGTGGGAAACAACCGGGCAGCATGATCCCGCAGCTTACGGGAACAGCAGACCGCCTGCCTCGGATACGATTGCGGGAAGTCTGATGCGGCTTGGCGCGAGGATTCACTGTCTGGGCTATGCTGCTCCTGCACAAGGGTACAAGGGGGCGGAGCCTGATGGATTCCCGGATAACTCCACCTCCTGCTAGTGCGGGTACGGATAGCGCCAGTCCGAAGGGTTCAACCCACAGCGGGCATCGCCGCTACGGAAGCATCATGTTTACAGCGGCAGGGATGGTGGAATCAGACCTTGCAGAGAACAGCTCCGCTGGTAAAAGAGAGAACAGTCCTCTGTATTATCGCGGTCTGTTCTCTTTGGCGATTATGGGCGTCTTTGGGCTGTGGCTGCTGCCGCTCTACAGATTGCCTGCGGCAGCGGACCATACACAGCTCCTGAGGCTCCTGATGCTCTCGGCAGCAGCACTTCTCGCATGGGGCTGTCTGCTGTTGCCCCGTCTTGTCCAGGCAAGCGGGCAGCTTCTGCTAATCTTCATGACCTGGTATGGTCTCTGTGCTGCAGCGGGAGGTGGGGGCGGGTGGCTGAAGGTCTATGCCATGGAGAAAAGTGGACAAGATGCCCTGCTGCTGCTCTCTGGCCGGATCTCCGCATTAAGCGAGGACAGCAGGCTGCTGATTCTGGTGCTGGGCTGGGGGCTGCTGGTGTCCTCCGTCCAGCAGCTCGCGCTGTACAGGGGAAGTATTGCGCTGTTCACCGGTGTAACGCTGGTGTATCTGCTGGTGCTGGATATGGGCTATGCTGTTAATACTTCCGGGGATGTCCTGGTCACTGCGGGGCTGATCCTATGGCTGCGGGCTTTAAGCGGGCTGCTCCACCTGCAAGAGAGGACAGAAAGGCCTGTTCTTCCATACGCCCGCTGGGGAGCCAGGGCATTCTCGGCAGCTGTACTGGTAACGCTGGCCGCCTGGATGGCCGGGCAAGGGCTGGGCGCGCGCCCGGCTGCCCCGGTTACACTGCAGCCGGTGCTGGACAAGCTGGAGCACTGGGCAGCGGCGCAAAGACCGGAGGAGGCAGGCGTACCCGGCACCGGCAGCACCGGCTACAGTATGGAGGACAGAGAGCTTGGCATGCCCCTGACTCCCAGCCGGGAGGCGGCCTTCACGGTCACTGCTTCCCGTCCCTACTACTTGCGGGGGGAAAGCATGGCGTATTATGACGGCCGCCGCTGGATCAGGAGCGGAGCCGCGTATTCAGCGCTGAATCTGCCCCGGCTGTCCGGGGCGCTGCCCGCTCTGGCGAATGCTTCATCGGCCGGGGGTCAGACCCTCACCCAGCGGATTCAGCTCGCTGCTCCTTCCACTGGAGGTGTGCCTCTGTTCAGCGCAGGCGCTATAACAGACGTACAGAACATCCGGCTTGCGGACGGAAGCCAGCTGGGTTACGTGCTGGCCAGCCCGGACAGGCTCAGCTTCCGCCTGCCGGAAGTCTACGGCTCCGCAGGGGTTACGGAGTACACCGTCAAGTCTGTTCTGCCGCCAAGTGATCCGGCAGTGCTGCGGAAGCTGAGGGGGAGTGATCCTGACGGGGTCCGCAGCCAGTATTTGCAGCTCCCCGCTGCTCTGCCGCCCAGAGTGCGTGCACTGGCCGGCGATATTACTGCTGCTGCGGCGAGCCGTTACGATGCCGCCGTAGCTGTAGCCGGTTATCTTCAGGAAGGCTATACCTATTCGCTGAAGACCCGCGTGCCGCCGTCCGGTGCCGATTTCACCGATGATTTCCTGTTCGGGACCCGTCAGGGCTATTGTGTGCATTTTGCCACTGCGATGACGGTCCTGCTGCGCAGCAGCGGCATTCCGGCGCGGTACGTCCAGGGCTACGGCCCGGGAACCGCCGTGCCCGGCTCTGTGCCGCAGCGCTACAGCGTGACCGGCGGCGATGCCCACGCCTGGGTCGAGGTCTATTTCCCCGGCGCGGGCTGGGTCCCCTTCGACCCCACGCCCTCCGCCGCTGCCGCCGCTGCCCTCGGCGCGGCGGCTACGGACCCGGCGGCGGCCTCCGCGCCGCCGGACACCCGCCGCTCCGCTGCGCTGCACGCGGACGCGCTCACCGCCGCCCTGCCGCAGGCGGGCGGCCCGGACACTGCGCCGCTCGCACTGGCGGCGCTGGTGCTGGCTGCCGCCATCCGCTGGCGGCGCAGCCTGGCCCTGCTGCCGGCGGTGCGACGCGCCGGCAGGCTTGGCCGTGAGCGGCAGCTGCGCGCCGCCGCTGCGGCCTGGCACGGGCTGGCGGCGCGCTATGGGCCGCCGCTGCCCGGGGTTACCGCCAGGGAGTACGCAGACTCCCTGGCTATCGAGGACGGGCGGCTGCGCGCCGCCGTCCGGGGGTTTGTACGCCAATGGGAGACCCTGGCGTATGGCGGCGCCGGAGGCGGCGTGCCTTTAGCGGCCGCGAGCTCCGCTGGAGGCGCCGTGCCTTTGCCGGCGTCGGGCTCTGGTGGCGGTGCTGCGCCCTTGGCGGCGTCGGGCTCCGCTGGAGACGCCATGCCTTCAGCGGCGTCGGTCCCCACCGGAGGCGCCTTACCTTTGTCGCACTCTGCGCGGATGTCGCCCTCCTTGCCCTCGTCACCCCCCGAGCCCCCCAGCGCTGCCGATGCCACGAACGCAGCGGCTTTTATGGCCCGGTGCCTGATGATCACCTTCCATCTAACTTGATCGAGAAGCGGCGTCCCTGCATTTGCAGCGGACGTCTTTTCATATAGGGAATCATGACTTCCGTCTGCCCCGGATAGAGGTACATATAATGGACCAAATGTAGGCGAAAACATACATGTCAATCAAGGCACAACTCCAGCATGAAAAGAGCAGCGTGCTATCGTCCATTCATCTGTTTAGCGTATTTTCACAACCGAATGCAATTTGTTGGGGGGGCGGCGAGGGGCAAATGTAATCGAAAAACGAAATTCGGCGCTGCGTGGGCACGAGGACCAAATGTAATCGAAAAACCGACTATATTTAGCGCTGCGTGGGCACGTGGCCCAAATGTAATCGAAAAACCGACTATATATTCGGCGCTGCGTGGGCACGAGGACCAAATGTAATCGAAAAACCGACTACATTCGGCGCTGCGTGGGCACCTGGGCCAAATGTAATCGAAAAACCGACTACATTTAAATCCACGCTCCCCATGCCAGATACTATCCACCCCCAGCCAGGGCTATAATTTTTGACTGTATTTCCATAACATAGATACCGGCTCCCGGCACCAGTGAATCGGCAGACATTTGCTCATCTGCAGGTATTCTTTACTGTCATGGCCGCGAGCCTGTTTCCGCTATCTTTGCCCCATGCAGGTATTCCCTCCACCCCTACCACAGCCAGCCCAAAACCTTGAAACAGAGGGACCCCATTTCCTTGACGCTGAGAATTAACCATGAGTATAATGAATCCAATAATCAAGGGAGGCAAGTAATGAACAAGCCAAATGAAATAATCGTTGTTCTGGATTTCGGGGGACAGTATAACCAGCTTATCGCGCGCAGAATTCGTGACCTGGGGGTATACAGCGAGCTTCTGCCGTACAATACACCGATGGAGAAGATTAAGGCCTTATCACCCAAAGGTATTGTATTCTCAGGCGGGCCAAGTAGTGTCTATGCGGAGAATGCACCACATGTCGACCCGGCGATTTACGAGCTCGGGCTGCCGATCTTCGGAATCTGCTATGGGATGCAACTGATGGCACAGCAGCAGGGAGGCAAGGTGGAGCGCTCCGCCAAGCGCGAGTACGGCAAAGCCGATGTGGAATTCGCACCCAGCTCCGTGCTGGCAGCGGGCCTTGATAGCAAACAGACCGTCTGGATGAGCCACGGCGACCATGTAGTGGAGCTTCCGGAGGGCTTTAAGCTGGATGCCGGTACAGAGAGCGCGCCGATTGCAGCCATGAGTAATGATGAACGCAAATTCTTCGCCGTTCAGTTCCATCCTGAGGTACGCCACTCCGTGAAGGGGAATGAGATGATCTCGAACTTCCTGTACGAGGTCTGCGGCTGCGAGGGCAAATGGACGATGGAGTCGTTCATCGAGGATGCTGTTAAGGACATCCGTGATAAAGTCGGCGACCGGAAGGTGCTCTGCGCACTCAGCGGCGGCGTGGATTCCTCTGTTGTGGCGATGCTGATTCACCGTGCGATCGGCGATCAGCTGACCTGTATGTTCATCGACCACGGCCTTCTGCGTAAAGGTGAAGCGGAGAGCGTCATGGAGACGTTTGTCGGCAAGTTCGATATCCATGTTGTCAAAATCGACGCTCGTGACCGCTTCCTCGGCAAGCTGGCCGGTGTGTCCGATCCCGAACAGAAACGTAAAATCATCGGCAACGAGTTCATCTACTGCTTCGACGAAGAATCGGCCAAGCTGGGTGACTTCGCGTTCCTGGCCCAGGGTACACTGTATACCGATATCGTAGAGAGCGGTACAGCAACGGCGCAGACAATTAAGTCGCACCACAATGTCGGCGGGTTGCCGGAAGATATGAAATTCAGCCTGATCGAGCCGCTGAACACCCTCTTCAAGGATGAAGTCCGCAAGCTGGGCGAAGAGCTGGGCATGCCGCATGCGATCGTGTGGCGTCAGCCTTTCCCGGGTCCGGGTCTGGCGATTCGTGTGCTGGGTGAAGTGACCGAAGAGAAGCTGCAGATCGTTCGCGATTCCGACTATATCTTGCGTGAAGAGATTGCCAAGGCGGGTCTCGACCGCGAGATCTGGCAGTATTTCACTGCACTCCCTAACATGAAGAGTGTTGGCGTAATGGGTGACGAGCGCACCTATTCCTACACCGTAGGCATTCGTGCGGTAACCTCCATCGACGGCATGACCGCTGACTGGGCACGTATCCCATGGGATGTGCTGGAGAAAATTTCGGTCCGCATCGTCAACGAAGTAGATAACGTGAACCGTATTGTTTACGATATTACTTCTAAGCCACCTGCCACGATCGAGTGGGAATAGATCAAGGATAAAATAAAAACTCTCTTCTATCGGCGATTTTTGCTGATGGGAGAGAGTTTTTTTCGAAATATAAGAACTTATATGTTGCACACGATAACTTATCCTTCTATTTCTCGCTGAAACGGTACCGTCCTTTAAAAGGACGGCAAAGCCGTTTCCACTTGCCGAAACGGTTATGACAAAAAAGAACTCCAAACCCTATATTATGGTTTGGAGTTCTTCCCGCTTAGGCGGATAGCTACAAGCTCTTCAACTCATAAATCTTCTCCAGCGTATCCAGACACTCTGTCTTCTTATCATCATCCTCCGCATGAAGATATCCCTCCACCAGCCGGTATCCGAAGACGAGCAGAATGAATTCGTAGACGCAGTGGCCGGCAAGCGGGGCAATCTCTCCCGCATATTCCGTGAAGCCCCGGTAATAAGCAGGGACACACCGCTGATAGTATTCAATCATGTGATCAAGATCCACCTCATCTGCAATCAGGCTGGCGATGTCCTCGCCGAGGTAGCCCCAGCCGCTGGTATCCCAGTCGATCAGCGCGATGGTCCCGCCAGTATAGATGATGTTGGTTACCCAGAAGTCCCGGTGGCATAACACCAGAGGCAGGCTTTCAATCCGGGCAAAAATATCGTCCGAATGCTCATCGATGTCAATGAGCATTTGCCGCACATGCTGCGGGAATCCGCATTCCTCTGAACGGATATAGTCGTAGACAACCGGCCAAGACCGGTAGTGCAGATACGTATTCTTCATGAGGTCTGCATGGCTCAGGTTGGTCAGACTTTGCAGCACCTCAGGCTGCTCCGCGTACAACTTCCCTTGATACCGTCCCAACTCCATTGCCGCCTGTTCGTACATATCACCCGTTAGGTCCAGGCCGGATATACCGTTGATATATTCCAGCCATAGCTGGTACTCATTCTCTTCATCATTCATCTTCGCGTGATAACACACCGGCCAGCGGAAGGTATCATTGAAGGTCGCTCCCAGCTCAGAAGCGTAGAGATCATATTCCCGCCGCCATGAATCCGGGTCATTGTAACGTTCCCATTTCTTTTGAATTTTCAGCACGATGCGGAACGGCAGGCTCTCCCCGGCAGCACTTGCAGCGGTTCCGGTGACCAATTGCACATCCCCCACAGTTCCGCCGTGTAACTGTAGCGTTTCGTAATCTGCAGAGGTAATCGTTGTATTAAAAAGCTGAGATAGAGCAATATATAAAGCATCTTGGTTTATCTTCATTTGTATCGTCCTCCGTTTTTCTTCATTTGCTTGCGCTGCATTGCAGCTGACTGATTGCGGGCATCCTTGTCCCTGAGATAGTGTGTTTTGTCCTGGACGAACCGGTTCTCCTGCTGCTGTGAGTTGTAACGCTCCCAGCGTTCACGCGGCAAGGAACCGTCCGCCAGGGCGGCGAGTACCGCACAGCCCGGCTCGGACTCATGGCGGCAGTCATGGAACCGGCACCCTGCGAACCATTCCTCCACATCGTTGAAGCCTGCAGAGATGCCTTCGTCAGCATCGAATAATCCAAGCTCACGCATCCCGGGAGTATCGATTACCATTGCTCCCGAGGGGAGCATGAACAACTGGCGGTGGGTCGTCGTATGCCGTCCCCGGCTGTCTTCCTCCCGGATGGCACTGACCTTCATAACATCCCGTTCCATCAGGGCGTTAAGCAGCGATGATTTGCCGACTCCGGACATGCCAAGGAAGACGACAGTTGAACCTGGCTCAAGGTAGACATCGAGCTCATTCAGCCCGAGACCGTTATGACTGCACACTGCGTGCACGGGAACATTCGGCATGCTCTGCCGGACTTCTGCCAGCGGGAGGCTGTAGTCTTCTGTGAGATCCGCCTTCGTCAGAATGATGACCGGCTGGCCGCCGCTCTGCCTGGCCTGGGTCAAATAACGCATCATGCGCGTGACATTGAAATCCTTGTTCAGGGAAGACAAAATAAATACATAGTCGAAATTGGCGGCTACGACCTGTTCCAGAACGGTTCTGGTATATTCTGCGGCATGGCCGGAATAATTCGCACGCGAGAACTTGGAGCGGCGGGGGAGAAGCGCTGTAATGAGCGATTCCCCGCTTTCGTTCGGACGCAGCAGGACGAAGTCGCCGACGCACGGGAAGTCCCCGCGCGATTCCGCACTGTGATAGAACGCGCCTTTGAGTACAGCGGTCAGCTCGCCCCGCTCTGTGATTACCGTGAAGCGCTCCCGCCGGAGCTCTGTAATTCTGCCAGGCAATAATCCGGATGGGATTTCCTCTATTTCTGTGTATCCATAGGTTTTTAGATCCATCATGGTTTTGGGTTAGCTCCTTATCTGTTGTTTGGTGGACGCAAAAATGCCGCGGAACAGCAGCCTCAATAAGAAGCTGCTGTTCTACGGCATCAAGATGCAAAGAAGATACGACCTTCATCGTATCCCGCAAACAGCAATATTCACGAAAGGTTACTTGGGATGGCATACCAAATAATCCAGGCGTTCGCCTGATTTTTAAGATGTATGCCTGCTATGCAGTTTTAAACGGAAACCACCATATAAGTAGTAGCCAATCAAAACATCCCCTTTCGGATAAGGAACTTGATTAGAAATTTAATGCTTATCGCTAAGCACATTCAGATTAACATAGATTTGGTATGCAAATCCATGTAGAGTTTGATTATAGTTAATTTAGTGCGGAACTATCCGCATTTATGCTGCAATGTTTGGCGGATTCTCCCTGAACCAAGCAGTATTTGTCATAGAAATGTTCAATTTACGAACATTTGTGTAAACCTGACGGCCAATGTTCGTATTTACCATTGACAAGAGCTGTCATCTCCCCCTAAAATGATAAAGCGCTACAGCAAATATATTCGTATAATTCCGGGGATCGGCCCGGAAGTCTCTACGAGGTCACCGTAATGACCTGGCTACGATTAAGAAGAGCAACTTGTTCTGGGATTTCCGGCGATTGTCCGGAATTCCCGGCAGCCATCTCTTTTTCGGGCCGGTGTCTTCCCAGATGCCGGCTTTTGTGTTGCTGTATTGGCACAACATACAACCTTAGGGGGAGAACGATTTGAACCGCTTTTTCAAATTGAAAGAGAACGGCACCACAGTACGTACAGAGATCATGGCCGGTATAACCACGTTTATGGCAATGGCTTATATTCTGTCGGTTAATCCAAGCACTCTGACTGCCTTCGGCCGCATTGATATGGGCTGGTATTCCGTATTCCTTGCGACGGCACTGGCAGCCGGTATTTTCACCATTGCCATGGGGGTATTCATTAACTTCCCGGTCGCTTTGGCACCTGGTATGGGCCTTAACGCATATTTCGCTTCCGTCGTCTTATCCTCCGCCACCACGGAGCATCAGTTCACCTGGCAGATGGGGCTGACCGCCGTCTTCATCTCCGGGATCGTATTTATCCTGCTCACGATCACCAGGGTCCGGCAGATTCTCCTCACTGCTATTCCTGATAGCCTGAAGCATGCGATTACTGTCGGGATCGGGATGTTCATCACCATTATCGGCCTGAAGAACAGCGGACTGATGACCATCGGCGTTGAAGCCGGAAGTGATATCGCCGCTAACAAATTTACAGATGTTCTTTCTTTTGAAACTGTAATTCATATGGGCAGCCTGGAGAACACCAATGTTCAGCTCGTGATTATCGGCCTGCTGCTGATCTCCATCTTAATGGTACTGCGCGTTCGCGGCGCCATCCTGTTCGGAATTCTCGGGACTACCGTGGCTGCAATCCTAATGGGGGCTGTGGATTTCAGTTCATTGAGCAATCCGCAGACACCATGGATTCCTGACTTCACCCAGCTCAACTTCTGGGAATTCGACTGGGAAGGCATTATGCACACAGGTATCGTATCGGCGATTGCCACTTTTACCTTCGTAGAACTGTTCGATACCTTCGGTACGCTGGTAGGTACTGCTGAACGTGCCGGAATTATGAAGAACCCTGAAGAAGGCAAGAAGCGTGTCGGCAATGCCATGTTCGTAGATGCGGTAGCTGTTGCGGGCGGTGCGATGCTGGGGACTTCCACCACTACCGCTTATGTAGAAAGTGCAGCCGGTGTAGCTGAAGGCGGACGTACGGGTCTGACTGCAGTAACTACAGGGATCTGCTTCCTGCTTGCCTTGTTCCTGGCTCCGGTAGTCGCTCTGATCCCTGGTCCGGCCACAGCGGCAGCGCTGATTATTGTCGGTGTTCTGATGGCTCAATCGATCCGTGAGATCGACTTCCAGGACATGGTGCTGGCGATTCCGGCCTTCCTGACCTTCGTGATCATGCCGTTTACGTATAACATTGCTAACGGGATCTCGTTCGGGATTGTTACTTACGTGATTCTGGCTTGTGTAGCGAATATCGCCGGCAAGAAGAAATATGATATCCACTGGATGATGTGGGTGCTGGCGATTCTGATCATCCTGCGTTATGTTCTGATCGGCAGCCAAGGCTAATAAGCTCCACGGATTCTGACTTACATTCTGCGGTCTCTTCATTATATGAAGGGGCCGTTTTCTTTTTATTCTTTTAAGGGGGGAGCCGCGCGGGACAAGCTGGGTTTTACCCTTTTCATCAACCAATATTTAGATTATATTGTTGAAGAGGTGATAAATGGTGTCCGGTGTATTCAATCGAGTGTACAAGTTCTTCCGTAGCCAGCCCTGGCCGGTGCTGCTGTTCCTGCTTGGGGCAATAGTCCGTATTCTATACATAACTTCTATTCCACCGGGACTGAACCAGGACGAAGCCTCTATCGGCTATGATGCCTACGCCATTCTGCACTACGGGATGGACCGGAATGGTGTTCATCTGCCAATTCACCTGATCGCCTGGGGGAGCGGACAGAATGCGCTATATGCCTACTTGTCCATGCCGTTCATTCTGTTGTTCGGTCTAACGCCATTGTCTGTAAGGGCGCTTAGCCTGATCATGGGACTACTGGGCATGCTGTTTTTCTATCTCATTATGAAAAGACTGTCGGCCTCGACTGGAGCCGGGACCGCTGCCATGTTCTTTATCGCCATTAACCCGTGGCATATTATGATGTCCAGGTGGGCATTGGAATCGAATCTGTTTCCTACAATGATTTTGATATCCGTATACTTTCTGCTGCGCGCCTTTGCGAATCCAAGGTGGCTGTACGCCTTTACCGGCATGCTGGCCCTCTCGCTGTATGCTTATGGAACAGCTTACTTCTTCGTCCCGCTATTTGCGCTCGGTACGGCAATTCTTCTATTATATAGCAAGGTCCTGAGACCTCGTGCCCTGGTCTGGAATTTCGTATGGTTTGCGGTACTGGCGCTGCCTATATTACTATTTATTATCATTAACCGTTACGCTATGCAGGATATAGCCACTCCGCTGTTCACAATTCCGAAGCTCACGACCCCGCGCGTGGAGGAGATTTCATCCGTATTCGGCGGCAGGCTGTGGCAGGCGGCTGCGGATAACCTCACTGCGTTCAGCAAGCTGATGTGGAGCGGAAGTGACGGCTTGGCTTGGAACTCCATCTCTCCTTACGGGTATGCGTACCCGCTGGCGCTGCCTTTTGCACTGCTCGGCCTGACCGTTCTCCTGCATTCCTGGTGGGCAAGCCGGCGGGAGAGGGAGAGCGCTGGTAGGGGAGCCGTGCTGCTATGGTTCCTGGTGGCGGTGCTAATGGCGCTGATTACAACTGTGAATATTAACCGGATTAATATTATTTTTTATCCGTTCATTATGCTGGTAAGCACCGGATTCGTCTGGCTGGCAGGCAGAGTCAAAGGGATAGCCATCCTGGCCGCGGCCGGGTTCGCCATGATGTTCATTTTATTCTCCAATACGTATTTCCGCGAGTTCCCTGAACGAATCGGTCCAGTCTTCTATGAATCCTTAGGGGAGGCTGTGCAGTATGCTTCGGAACACAGCTCCGGTGAAGTCTATCTTACGAACCAGGTGAATATGCCTTATATTTATGTGCTGTTCTATGAACAGATCAGCCCGCATGATTTCCTGAAGTCCGTTCAGTATGCCAATCCGGGAGAGGCCTTTCAGCGCGTCTCTTCCTTTGGAAGATACAGGTTTGATGATCTGAACAGGGTGCCTGCGAATGCCGCATATATTTATGCGAATACTGCTGCGCCGCCTGCGGCAAGCGCCGGGTCCAGAGTGAAGCGTTTTGCCAACTACAGCGTAATGCTCACCAGTGAACAGAATGGCGGGCCTCAAGATACACCCAAGACTGCTGCATTTGAATTTGTGAATGGCGGATTTGAAGAAGGGACGGCAGGCTGGTCCTTCTCTGCGGGAACGGGAGTTGCTGTCAACAACCCCTTCGCCGGGAGTAAGCTGGCATATCTTGATCCCGGAACGGAGAACATCGTTTCGCAGGCTTTCACTGCACCAGCCGGTGAGTACAGACTGACCGTCATGTCCAGTAGCGGCGGCAGCGGCGGGAAGATCGGCATCCGGGCAGCCGGTAAGCTGCTTGCAGAGACAGAGCTGCCTGCGGCGGAAGCCTATCAACAGGTCACACTTCCTGCGGTCACTCTGGAGCAGGGGATACAGGCAGAAGTATACATAACCGGCGGTAATGGCTGGATTAACATTGACGAGGTGAGGGTAGAACGATGACCAAGAAGGTACGTGCAGCGGCAACCGTTATACTAATGCTCTTATTATTTATTCTTCCTGTAACAAGCATTTATGCCGAAGGGAATTTGTTGCAGAACCCGGGCTTTGAAGAAGGCGAAGAGGGGGCACCGGCAGGCTGGACCAAGGACATGTGGATTGCCGGAGATGCGGCGGGCTCCATATCCGTTCAGTCGGAAGAGGTTCATTCCGGCAGCAAAGCGGCGGTTATTGAGAATCTGGAGCCCAATCACCTGAAGTGGGTGCAGACCGTTACCGTCTTGCCGGATAGCTATTACAGAATCTCTGGATACGTCAAAATAGCCAGCACCGCAGGCGGGGGAATCGGGGCCAATATTTTCCCGGTAGGCATTGGGGGCGGTTATCCCGCTACCAGCGATACCGGCGGTGAATGGCAGCGTCTGGAGTTCATCGGCCAGACCGGCAAGGAGCAGACCGAGATCGGAATCGGCGCTGCGCTGGGCGGCTATGCCAATCTGATTCAGGGTAAGGCCTATTTCGATGATCTGTCCGTAGAGAAGCTGGATACAGTACCGGAGGGATCGAATATCATCTCACTGGACAGCGGCGCCCAGGCTCCCCCGGCAGATGCGGACGGCGGAAGCAAGCCGGAGGAAGTGCCGCATAAGGTGTCTCCGGCCAAGCTGCTGCTGCTTTCTGGAGTATTCTGCCTGTTCTTTGCTTTTCTGTACACAAGAGCCTTCCGCAGTGAGCGTCTGCTGAGACAGGAGGATGTAATCTACACCCGCTGGCTGTACGTTTTGTTTGGGGCGGCATTCATCCTGCGGATCTGGATCGGCCTTACGGCACAGGGCTATAAGAATGATATGAACACCTTCATGGCCTGGGGCCAGCGTCTGACCGACCTTGGACCGGGCAAATTCTATGAGGAAGGTTATTTCGCCGATTACCCGCCGGGGTACTTATATGTGCTATACCTGCTTAGCCTGCTGCGCGGATTATTTAACTTTGCGGGCGGCTCAGGTGCCGAGACGGTTCTCTTCAAGCTGCCCGCGATGCTCTCGGATCTGGTGCTTGGCTGGATTATCTATAAGAGCGCGCGAACCAGGCTCGGCTCCCGGCTGGCTATGGGGCTGATGATGCTGTTCCTGTTCAATCCGGCTGTGCTGATGGATTCGGCAGCCTGGGGGCAGGCGGATTCCTTTTTCCTCATCTTTCTGCTGCTCAGTATGATCGGGGTTGTTGATAAGCGCTTCGTACGTGCAGCGATCTTCTTTGCCGTCGCTACATTAATCAAGCCGCAGGCGCTGATTTTCACACCTGTGCTGCTGCTTGCCTTCTACCATCACCGGGCCTGGAAGCAGCTTGCGCTGGGCGCCCTGTACGGACTGGGGATTTTCCTTGTCCTCGCAGCCCCGTTCTTCTGGAACAACGGCGGTTTTGCAGGCTTGATTAACCTCTACAAAAGCACACTGTCCTCCTATCCGTATTCCACAGTGAATGCATTCAATCTGTATGCCTTGACTGACCCGATGTGGTCGGCGCTGGATGTGACCTGGCTCGGCATACCGTATCGTATATGGGGCTTTATTTTCATCCTGGTGGCAGTAGCACTTGCTGCTTATTATTCCTTCAATACCAAGGACCGCAAGGATCTCTCCAAGTCCTACTTCATCGCTATGGTGCTGATCACGATTGTCTTCGTATTCGGTACCAAAATGCATGAGCGTTACTTGTATCCGGTACTGATTCTGTCCTTATTCGCCTTCATGGAGAGCCGGGACCGGCGGTTCCTGACCCTGTTCCTCGGGTTCTCCCTGACCCAGTACATCAATGTTGGTTATACACTGGCGTATCTGAATACCGGCGGAAATCCGCCGGCTGACGGCATTGTTCTGGTTACAGCTATTACCACTATCATTCTTGCGATATATCTGCTCTATATTGGATACGATGTATATATCCGCCGAACTGCGAAGCTTTTTCCTGAGCCGGTTACCCCCAAGGAGGCGTACGCAGCAGATCTGCTGCTTGCAGAAGGCATCAAGCCGCTTGCTCCTGCTGAGCGCCGTTCTCCGCTGAAGCTGAAGCGCAGAGACTGGATCTGGATGCTCGGTATCACCGTGCTATACGGGGCGCTTGCCCTCTATCATCTGGGAGATAACAAGGCACCTGAGACTCTGTGGGAGCCAGCAGCCAGCGGCGAGAGCTTCTATGTGGATCTGGGGCAGGCCCATCAACTGGAGCGGGTTAATGTGTTCGGCGGTGTCGGAACAGGGAAGTTTCAGCTGGAATTCAGCCAGACCCCTGATAATTGGAGCAGCCCGCTTGAGGTAAGCGAGGATGTGGGCAATGTCTTCATCTGGAAAAGCCAGCCGCTTAACGTATCTGCAAGATATGTCAAGCTCTCGGTTACGTCTCCAGGCTTCACTCTCAATGAGATGGCCTTCTATGAGCAGGGGGCACCGGAGGTTCCTCTGACGATAGCAAGCGTGACACCCGATTCGGGAGCAGAAGCTAAAAGAGGAACGCCGGCCAATCTGTTTGACGAGCAGTCCGTCATACCGGGGAACTCTAATTTCATGAACAGTACGTATTTTGATGAGATCTATCATGCCCGTACAGCTTATGAGCATTATCATAATATTGTTCCTTATGAGAACACGCATCCGCCGCTTGGCAAGCTGCTGATCGGGGTAGGGATGGAGCTGTTCGGCGTCAATCCGTTCGGTTGGCGGATCATCGGCACCTTGTTCGGGATTGCGATGCTGCCGCTGATCTATATCATGGCGATTCGGTTGTTCCGTAAGACCACCTATGCTGCACTGGCAGCGGGATTATTCGCTCTGGACTTCATGCATTTCACCCAGACGCGGATATCGACCATCGATGTGTACGGTGTATTCTTCATTATGCTGATGTTCTATTTCATGCAGCGGTATTTCACGATGAATTTCTACCGGGTGCCGCTGAGGACCACACTGGCTCCGCTGTTCTGGTCCGGCCTGTTCTTCGGCATCGGGGTTGCTTCGAAGTGGATCGTGATCTACGGAGGCGCAGGACTTGCTATTATGCTTGCGCTGGTACTCATTGAACGCTATAGAGAATACAAGGCTGCCGGACGCCTGCTGGCTGAAGGCAAGCTGAGCGGTCAGGAGCTCAAAGCCGCCTGCCGGACTGCAGATCAGTCCTTCTGGAAGAACACGATCATCACGCTGGCCAGCTGCATCGGATTCTTCGTCATCATTCCGGGAATCATATACAGCCTGTCCTTCATTCCTTCACTATCTGCGTCGGCAGAGGGCTTCACCGTTAAGGGGCTGATTGATGCCCAGAAGAATATGTACAACTATCACAGTCAGCTTGTAGCTACACATCCGTTCGCCTCCTCCTGGTGGGAGTGGCCGTTCATGAAGCGTCCGGTGTGGTTCTTCAGCGGCGGCGAAGGCTTGCCTGCAGGCAAGGCGAGCAGCATAGTAACGATGGGCAATCCGCTGATCTGGTGGACAGGAATCTTCACGATGCTGGCTGCTGTATGGTTCACCCTGAAGCGCCGGGACAAGAGCCTGTATATGATTTGGATCGGCTTCTTCTCACAATATGTTCCGTGGATGCTTGTGCCGCGTGAGACCTTCCTGTACCATTACTTTGCGATGGTGCCGTTTATGATTCTATCCATTGTGTACATCCTGAAGCTGCTTGACGGCAGGTTCCAGGGTGCCAAATATCTGCGGTACGCCTATGTTGCGGCCGCCGCCATCCTGTTTGTAATGTTCTATCCGGTATTGTCCGGCATGCAGGTGAACAGCAGTTATATCATTCATGTACTTCGCTGGTTCCCTTCCTGGGTATTCTAGGAGGGGAGCTGTAAGAGCCGCATAGTTGCTCAAAGCTGATGTTGATGAAGCGCATCAAGGAAGCTGTGGCTTACAATAAATTGAGGAGGAACCCTTGTGAAGGCCAGATATAGTGTAATTGTGCCCATGTATAATGAGGAGGAAGTCATTCAGATAACCTACGAACGGCTCAAAAAAGTAATGGATGAGTGCGGGGATTCCTATGAGCTCGTGTTCGTCAATGACGGCAGCCGGGACCGTACGGCTGAGATTATGCGCGAAATCAGTAATAGGGATGAGCATGTCAAGCTGATTGACTTCTCCCGTAACTTCGGCCATCAGGTGGCGATTACGGCGGGTATGGATTATGCTGAAGGCCAGGCTGTTGTGGTGATTGACGCAGATCTCCAGGACCCGCCGGAGGTCATCCTGCAGATGATCGCCAAGTGGAAGGAAGGCTATGAGGTAGTCTATGCCAAGCGGCTGAAGCGCCACGGAGAGACCTTCTTTAAGAAGGTGACAGCCAAAATCTTTTACCGTCTGCTCAGCAGCATGACCAGTGTGGAGATTCCCACAGATACCGGGGACTTCCGGCTCATCGACCGTAAGGTCTGCGATGTGCTGCGCGGTCTGAAGGAGAAGAACCGTTATGTACGGGGGCTGGTAAGCTGGGTCGGCTTCCGGCAGACCATGGTGGAATATGTGCGGGAGGAACGCTTCGCCGGGGAGACGAAATATCCGCTCAAAAAAATGATCCGCTTTGCGCTCGACGGAATCACCTCCTTCTCGCACAAGCCGCTCAAAATCGCTTCTTATGTCGGCTTCTTCCTGTCCTTCTCCAGCTTCATCTACCTGTTCCTGGTCTTATTCCAGAAAGTCTTCACCTCTTGGACTGTGCCGGGCTGGGCATCTATTGTCGGGGTGAACCTGCTGTTTAACGGCATTGTGCTGATGCTGCTGGGCGTGATCGGGGAATACATCGGACGGATCTATGATGAATCTAAGGATAGACCGCTTTATATCGTACGCGAGACCCGAGGCTACCCGGAGGCAGAGGCCGAAGACACGCGGAAGGCAAGCGATTATGCAAGATAAGGCTTGGCGGGCAGGGATGATCCAGTTTCTGAAATTCAATGCGGTGGGCCTGCTTAACACGTTCATAGATTTTGCGGTATTTACCCTGCTTCATTCCCTGGGGATGCTTAACACCCCTGCACAGATTATTTCCTACAGTGCCGGGACGGCCAACAGCTTTTTCTGGAATAAGAAGGTGACCTTCAAGGGCGGGAACAGAGGCGGGAATAGCGGCTTTGACCGGATGCAGCTGGTGAGATTTATTGTCCTGAATCTGATGGTGCTGGGCATTTCGGTGCTGCTGATTCATCTGCTGACTGACCGGCTGGGCGTCCAGGTGCTGATGGCCAAGGTGCTGGTTACCTTTGTTACAGTAATCATTAATTTCTTTGGAAGCCGGAAGTGGGTATTTTAAAGAGAGCGTATATCTTCCCCGTATTCTGTGGAGGAAAGCACTTATTCTATGTTGCGGAGGCGATTGTCATGCGGAAGTTATCCTATTTGATTATACTTGCCGGGGTCCTGATTATGCTCTACCCCAAAGGAAGCGAATGGTACGAGGACCGTCAGCAGCAGAAGCTGCTGGAAGAGGCTGAACAGGCCTATAGTGAAATCGTTCCTTCGGCTACGGCTCCTGCCAGCCAGGATCTGAGCAAGCCTTATGCAGAAGTCACCCAGCTGCTGGCTGAAGAGTCTGGTGCGGAAGAGCCGGTGCCCACTACAGCGCCCGAGATTGAAGTGGGAGGCAAAATCACCGCTATTATTGAAATCGATAAAATCGATCTGAAGCTGCCTGTACTGGAGGGCGCCACCAAGACCAATATGAAGCATGCGGCGGCACATATGAAGGAGACAGCTCCGATTGGCGCGGTAGGCAATGCAGCGATTGCGGCACATCGGTCAAGAACGGCAGGGCGGCTGTTCAACAGACTGGATGAGGTCGGTAAAGGGGATGCCATTACTGTTATTACAAGCGGACAGGAATACAAATATGTTGTATATGATGTATCTATTGTAGAGCCTACCGATATTTCAGTACTGAAGGGTAAGGATGATGATAAAATTCTGACCCTCATTACCTGTGATCCGCTTGTCAACCCGACCCACAGACTCATCATTCATGCAAAGTTGACCTGATTGTTATAGGGCAATGCTGAGAAAGGTCAAAAAACATAAAATTTTAGTCTATTTTTGCGGGAATCTAGTGATTTGGGTCTTGCTAATAGATTGAGATATGGTAAGCTATAACTATGAAAGCTAATACACGATAACGGCAAACCTATCGAAAGGTAGGGACGCAAAGCTACAGGGCCTTCCCGTCATGGATGGCAGCCAGTTACCGAATGAAGAGGCTTTTTTTGTTTGTTTTCATTCTGAATCTGTCATTATGTGGCAGTAGATTGGACAGATAAAGCTTATACGATAACGGCAAACCTATCGAAAGGTAGGGACGCAAAGCTAAAGGGCCTTCCCGTAAGAATGGCAGCCAGCTACCGAAAGGGGTTTTATCCATGAAGAAGTTTTATTTAATGCTGATTACACTTTTTGTGATCGTCACTTCCGTGCAGACAGGCACTGCTCAAGCAGCAAATGCAGATTCAAGCTGGTTAAATGTTGGACAACTTGATCAAGGAGTTATCGGGGTTTCGTACGATGTTCCTAAGGACAAGAAGATGAAGCTCATGATTACCAAGGACAATAACAGCTATACTTACAACTTATACACTTCCAAACCGACCGAGACGTTCCCGCTGCAACAAGGTAATGGCTCTTACAAGGTCTCCGTTCTTGAGAATACTACCGGTAACAAATACAAAGTACTATCTTCCGAGACTGTATCTCTCTCAATGAGCAATGTGAATGCCGTATATTTGAGCTCTGTACAGAATGTAAAGTGGAGTTCTTCCGATAAATCCGTTCAAAAGGCAGCACAGCTTACAAAGGGTCTGACCACAGATGCAGACAAAGTTAAGGCTATCTATAATTACATCGTAGCTAACGTGAAATATGACTACTCTCTGGCCAACAGTGTAAGCACAGATTATATTCCGAACAACGACAACACACTGGCTACCAACAAAGGTATCTGCTACGATTACGCTTCCTTGTTCGCTACTATGCTCCGCAGTGAAGGGATTCCAACCAAGTTGGTTATGGGGAATACAAGCTATGTAACTTCATACCATGCCTGGAACGAAGTGTTCCTGAACGGCAAATGGGTGACGATTGATACTACAGTGGATGCAGGTCTGGGTAAGAAAACAGCATCAACAGAACTGATCAAATCAGCAAGCAAATATACTGCAGCGAAATTCTACTAAGAATAGCTGTAACTACAGCATTATCTGAGAATAACCCGCTTAGTCATTAAGCGGGTTATTTTTATTTATATAAAGGTTGCTTTTTAATAGAAGGATAGGTTATTATAAATAAGCGTTGTTGGAGCGGCAAAGGAAATGAGAGATTACTTAAATAAGTGATTTCAAAAATAAAGCTTGCATTGCTCAGATGAACGTGATATATTATAAGAGTTGCTGGTGACGACAACATCGACACTAACAACGAGCTTGATCTTTGAAAACTGAACAACGAGTGAGTATCGGAGATCACTTCGGTGAGATCCAAAAATGAGAATGTAAATTCTCGTCAGATGTTTCAAAATGAGCAATCGCTCTTTCTAAATACCAATTTGGAGA
>NZ_JAGGLV010000021.1 GCF_017874735.1 Paenibacillus silagei | reverse complement strand
AAAGACGACGTCCATTCGGAGGACCGAATAGCGTCGTCTTTTTGATACGTTTTTTTACTTTTTCTAAGAACGGCTAGTTTTTCAGGAGCCTCGTGTGTCCGGGAGGCGTTTTTTTTGCTTTCTCATCCCGCCCGGCCATAGGAAATCATGCATCTTTTGCAACAAATCAGTCTCTTCATAGCACCCAAAAAGGAAATCCTGCACAAATTACAACAATGTGGACTCAGACTTCCCGATCTGCTGATTATTCCTGCAAAATGTGCAACAATCGGGGATCAGAGCTACTCGGCGGCTGGAAATCCTGCACAATGTACAACACTGCAAGTCACAGGACCGATCGTGGCTGCAATTCTTTAAAATCGACAAATGCTATCCCGTAACTATACAATGGGTGTTATATCGTGCATAGGACAAGGACCGAAACAAAGGAGGCACACCCATGACGAAGCGGGTAGTCAATAATATTACAGAGCTGATTGGCGGCACGCCGGTTGTACGCTTGAACCGGGTAACCGGACCGGAGGACGCGGAGCTGTATGTGAAGCTGGAGATGTTCAATCCCAGCGGCAGCGTCAAGGACCGGGCGGCTTATAATCTGATCCGGCAGGCGGAGCTGGACGGACGGCTACGGCCGGGCGGGACGATTATCGAGCCGACCAGCGGGAATACCGGGATTGGGCTGGCAATGAACGCGGCAGCGAAGGGGTATAAGGCGATCCTGATCATGCCGGATAATATGACGAAGGAACGGATCAATATCCTGAAGGCCTACGGGGCAGAGGTGGTGCTGACTCCGGCGGCGGAGCGGATGCCCGGCGCGATTGCCAAGGCGGTGGAGCTGGGACGGGAGATCCCCGGCAGCTTCATCCCGCAGCAATTCGAGAATCAGGCGAACCCGGACATTCACCGCACCACCACCGCGCCGGAGATTCTGGAGCAGATGGAGGGGCGGCTGGATGTCTTCGTTGCCACTTCCGGGACAGGCGGCACCATTACCGGAACCGGAGAGACGCTGCGCGCACGATTGCCGGAGCTGCGGGTGGTTGTCGTGGAGCCGCAGGGTTCGCCGGTGCTGTCCGGCGGCCAGCCAGGGCCCCATAAGCTGGTGGGGACCAGCCCTGGCTTCGTGCCGGCAATTCTGAATACCGGCATTTACGATGAGATCGTGCAGGTATCCGATGAGGATGCCTTGGAGATGGTAAGAGAACTGGCCCGTACCGAGGGGATTCTGCTCGGACCTTCCGGAGGAGCCGCAGTCTGGACGGCCTTGCAGGAGTCACGGCGCCTGGGACGGGGCAAGCGGGTGTTATGTATCGCGCCGGATACCGGAGAACGTTACCTCAGCATGGGGATTTTCGACTAAATCATATTGGAGGACCGTTATGAATCAAGCGAAGCACAGTTTCCGGCACGGGGTAAGAGCGGCCGGAAGTCTTATTTTTGCAGCAGCCATAGTCTTTAGCCTGACCGGGTGTGCCCGAACGAATAGCAATGACGCTGCCAGCAGTGCAGCAGCATCGGCCGGGCCGTCTACCGGCAGTCCATCGCCAGCTGCTCAGCAGACGGATAGCCCGCCAAGTGCGGTTCCGACAGCATCATCGTCAGCTACGGCTTGTCCAGCCCCGGCTGCCTTGCTCGACCCTGCCAAGCTGCAGCCAGTCTTCGGATTCGCGAGTGAGACCGGGAGTCATATCATGGTCACCAGGGAAGAGGAGGGCGCCGGGGAGCAGATGAAGTCCCTGAACACTGCCATCGGGAACGGAGGCCAGGTGCTGGCTGTGAAGCTGGAGAAATGGCAGACGGGTAACGAGAACAACAACGGACGGGAGCTGGCGAATAATATTCCGAATCTGTCCGGGTATCTGTTCAAGGTAGAGGGTGACGCAGCGATGCGGGATGAGACCTATGTTCTGGTTGATTCTGCGGTCTTTCCGCAGGCAGCCTTGCTGGAGCTTCAGCCCGCTGACCCGGCAGGCCCGCAGCTTGCAGCAGGTGATCCGCTTCGTAAGAGTGTAGAAACTGCCAAAGGGCGGAAGATCCAGGCAGCCTGGAAGCTGGCCGGGCTTGGCCCGGACAGACAGCTCTATCTGGTGCAATTTGTAAGACAAGATAAGGATATGCTGTTTAGCCTTGTGCTGGAGGAAGACGGGAATCTAAGCTTCAAGGACTATCCTGCGGAGATTACGGATAATGAATATTCAGTCTGGCGTGTCGATGACGGCGGTGAGGTGAACCCGCAGATGTTCTCCCTGCTATTCGCGGCACAATCGGCAGAGGGACTACTGCTTGGGCTGAACTGGTGGGGAGCGGAGGGTGTGAACAGCTTTTTCCTGAAGCAGGAAGGCAATGGCTTCACAGAGCTAGCCATCGAATATGGCCGCTATATCTCTCCCTTGTGAGCAGGGCGAACGGACAGCAGGGCTCCCCGTTACTTCTGGGTGACGGAGGAGCCTTGTCTGCCTGACATATAGATCGTCATCATCGGACGGATCAGCATGTATCCCAGTATCCCGCCGAAGGTGTTCAACAGCAGATCATCCACATCAAACGTTCCAATATAGAAGACGGCTTGCGAGCATTCCAGCACCGCGCTTAACGCGAAGGACCACAGCAGGACACCGGTGAAGGAGCCGCTGCCTTTTCCATTCGGGTTGAGCAGCACCAGGAAGATGCCATAAGGGATAAACAAGGCGATATTTCCCAAGAAATTAACGACGGTGCTAGTGCTGATATGGTGATAGGTATTGGATAAGGTGGCCAACGGAACCAGATTTCCAGTCTGCAGACTGGCGGCTATGTTTCCAGCTCCGTGCTGAAGTTGCTGCCATAGAAACGGGAGATCCATCGACCCGAATTTGAACAAAATGATTTTAAACAAAATATACACGTAGACGGTAAACAGTACCTGCAAACCGTACTTTGTCTGCTTGTGTGCCTGATTCATTTTACATCACCGCTTTCTGTAGATTGTACTGTTATATGGGTTAGTCGTTAAGGATAGACCGTCATAATCACACCGTTCATATTGTCGCCGGAGAACTCAACGTGCTGGGCGTCAGGGGTAGGAACAGGAGTGTTCCCGTTAATTTCGATATAGGAGATCTGATATTCAACCCCGTTAACGGTAGTGGCAATCGACTTCTGCTCCTTTAGGAATTCAAGATATTCTTCAAGCGTGAAGTTCTTGTCGCGCATAATCACACTGTGCGGAATTCCTACATAACGGAAATGCCAGGGCTCATACTTGATGCCGGTGATGTCTGTTTTATCCTCAGGATAGCGCAGAATGAAGCCGTAATCCCATGCATGCTCACGCAGCCACTGCCCTTCAGGGGCATGGCTCATGGCCATTTGGGAGGAGCCGATGTCTAGCGACAAGCCCAGGTTATGCTCGCTGTATCCGGGTGGAAGAGCGTAGTCGGCCCCTCTTTCATCGTATAGCTGCTGCTGCTTGTCATTGTCCCTATATCCGCTGCTGATCAGGAAGCTGTTGATGTCCTCCCCGGCTGCAGCATGTACCATCTCTGTGAATTTCTCCGCGACTTGCCTGGAGAGCAGCGTTTTGTGATCCAGCAGCAGGTAGCCGGAAGTCAGCTCCTCATGATCGAGCAGACGGACGATGTCCTGGCTGACTCCTGTATCGTGAACGGGGTAATCCTTGTTGACCAGCAGCAGGTTCCCCTGATAAATTTGGCCCTTCGGGATCACTGTCAGAGTCTTCGAACCATTATCTGCAGAGACTCGTACCGTCTTAATATTCAGGTCTGCCTTGGCATCCTCTTTATCCCTGGACATCCACTCATACCCGATCAGCAAGGCAATCACAATTAACAATAACCATTTCTTCATGTTCTCGTCCTCCTTGTTTCAATGACTTAAGCATAGAGGAGTGTGTTTAAATAGAAGTGGGGGAAAGATAAAGTTTTTCTTAAAAGATAAAACTAAAGCCGTTTCCACCTGAAACGCGCGGTTGAGATGCCAAATGAAAAAACCGTCCTTCTAAAAGGACGGCAACACTGCTATAGCTGGATCAGACTAGTGGATCAGACCCGGCAGACGGACCTCGAAGAGCGTGCGGATCGTGTCACTCTGTACGGAGATCGTCCCCTGATGCTGCTCGACGATATTTTTGGCAATGAACAATCCCAGCCCGGTACTGCCTTCCTGATGGGTCCGTGCCCGGTCACCTGTATAGAACATATCGAACAGAAAAGGCAGGTCCTCTGCCGGAATCCTATCTCCGTAGTTCATGACCTGGACAACGATGGTCTCACCCTCCGGATAGCAGCGGACATCGACATAACGGCCGTCTTTGCCGTAACGCACCGCATTGGTCAGCAGGTTCTCGAACACCCGGGCCAGCAGTTCCCCGTCTCCGGTAATTTTGAGCTGCGGAGTGACCTGGGTGCGGGCAGTCAGCCCGTTGTTCTCCAGCAGAGGATACAATTCCTCGTTCAGCTGGACCAGCAGCTCGCTCAGATCCAGGGGGCGCTGCTCCACGGTAAGCATGCCGTAGTTCATACGGGTAATCTCGAATAGCTCGTCGATCAGCTTTTCCAGCCGCTGTGATTTGGTGTAGGCAATCGTGGTGTAATGTTTCACTTGTTCAGCGGTTAACTCCCCGTCCTTCAGCACCAGATCCAGGTAGCCGAGCACAGAGGTCAGCGGAGTCCGCAGATCATGAGCCAGATTCAGCACCAGCTTGTCCTTGCTGTTCTCCGCGAAGTCCCCGCGTTCCACCGCTTCTTCGAGTTTGTCTTTGGCCTGGTTAAGATCAGCGGCGATATCCTCGAACTCATCGTTAGAATTAATTTGAATCCGGCTTTTGAAATCCCCGTTAGCCAGCAGGCGGATATGGTGCGAGATTTCTTTGAAATAGCGGGCGTACGGCTTGGTGAACAGGAAGAAGAACAGCAGCGCCAGCGGGATGAAGAAGATCAGGAAGAAATTCAGGTCGCCGAAATCGGCAATCAGATAACGGAAGCGGGTCAGCTTGTCTTCATACTTCACCTGAGAGGTATAATACATTTGCAGGCTTTTGTAGAGTACAAAGGTAATAGCACCGGAGCAAATCATGCTGAGTACCAGCAGCGATATCATTTTGAAGCGGAAGCTGCGGACAAGTTTAGCCATTGAACGTGTACCCTACTCCCCAGATCGTTTTGATCCATGTATTTTTATTCTGGTCTTCGCCGAGCTTTTTGCGCAGGGTGCGGATATGGACCATCACGGTGTTCCCGCCTTCATAATAAGCCTCACCCCAGATTTGCTGAAAAAGCTGCTCGGCGCTGAATACTTTCTTCGGGTAGCTGGCGAGCAAATACAGGATATCGAATTCCTTCGGCGTCAGCTCCACGGGATGTCCGTATAAGGTTACGGAACGGCGGTCCGGATCAACAATCAGTCCCCCGGCTTCCACCACGGCCTTCTGCTCGGTAACCGGCTGGTTCAGCTTCATGGAACGTCTGAGCTGCGCATTCACTCTGGCTACTAGCTCCATGGGATTGAAGGGCTTGGTCATATAATCGTCGGCGCCGATGACAAGTCCGGTGATTTTATCCAGATCCGAAGTCTTCGCGCTCACAAAAATAATCGGCAGCCCATGCTGCTCCCGGATCTGCCGGGTCACCTCATACCCGTCCAGCCCGGGCATCATAATATCCAGAATCGCCAGGTCGATATGCCTGGACTGGATGACCTGCACTGCTGCCGGGCCGTTTGTAACCTTTATGGGGTGGTAGCCTTCTTTTTCCAAATGCAGTCCGATCAGATCGGCAATCTCGGGATCATCGTCGGCGATTAGAATCGTAATCCGTTTCATTTCAATATCTCTCCTGTAGTGTCAGTATGAATGTATTCTTGATTAAATGTCATTCCTAGTGTAACCTATCGGATATTGTTTCGCTAACTGTTATGATAGGACGACTATATAAGAAACACTTAAGATTTTTGAACTTGAAGCTTCATCGTCACTGCGGTGAACATTTGGACTTCCGGCCGCTGTTGTCCCCAGATTTCTTGATTTATTCCGCTGCTCGCGGTGGAAATCCGGTGAAAAAGGCGGTCGCTACCGCTCCTACAGTTCCAAATTTCCCCTCCGTTTCTTTTGCTTTTTGTTAATTTCTTTAGTGCTTCTTATTTAATATTTTAAATACTTAATTCTGTAACATATGTGGACGGGTATAGCCCGAAAGAGTCATGCCGGAGATCACCCGGAAATGGTAAAATAACGAACAGAAATTAGGGAGGGAACTGTGACGTATACCCGAATTAAAGTGCTTATTCTGCTGATTCCAACGGTCATGGTGGGTATCTGGGAGTGGGTGAGACATCAGTTCCTGATGCCGTACATCTCTATGGACACAGGCAACTTCTTAACACCTGTATTGGTATTTCTCTTCAGTATTATTCTGCTGCTGCCGCTCTTTCGCCTCATGGAGCGCAATCAGCGGGAGCTGGAGCAGGAGCGGGCGGCAACCGGAGCGATGGAAGCACGGGAGGCACTGGCAAAAGAGCTGCATGACGGCATGGCCCAGTCCCTGTTCCTGCTCTCTGTACGGATCGACCGGCTGGAGCACGGCCGCAAGGATGGCGGCATCAGCGCGGACAGTGTGGATCAGATCAAGAAGACCGTTCACGAGGTTAACCGTTATGTACGTCAGGCCATTGCCAATTTGAAGGTGCCGTTGAGCGGCGCGGAGAGCTTCTCGCTGGAGCGTTCTATCCATGAGCAGCTGGCGGCAATAGCCGGAGAAGTCATGATCGAGGTATCGCTGGACTGGCATCTGGAAGAGCGGGCGCTGACAGCGGCGGAACAGGCAGAGCTGTTGTCCTGCATTCGTGAAGCGATTATTAATGTGCGTAAGCACACACGTGCGGGCAGGGTGTCCGTATCAGGTCAAGGGAATGAGCACGGCTGGCGTGTAACCGTTGCAGATGACGGTGCGGGGATTGAGCATGATGATCCTTTTGCGGTGAGCGGCAGCTATGGCCTGCAGATTATGAGGGAACGGTCCCGCAGTATGGGCTGGGCGCTTAGGCTTCACTCAGGAGCGGACGGAACCACTGTAGAAATTGTAAAAGGGGGTGCGCAGGATGGAACGCTGCCGGGTGCTGATCGTCGATGACCATGCGCATGCACGCGAAGCGATGACCGAGATTGTGGGGCTGGATGAACGGTTTGAAGTGATCGGTGCGGTGGCCAGCGGAGCGGAGGCGATCGTCTGGACCGGGCAATGGATGCCCGACCTGATCCTGATCGATATCGAAATGCCGGGAATGGACGGTCTGGAGACCACGCGGCGCATTAAGCTGGAATATCCGTATGTCCGGATTGTGATCGTCACCGTGTCGGATGAGATCTCTTATCTGTTCGAAGCGCTGAAGCAGGGAGCGCAGGGGTATCTCCTGAAGAACCTGGCTCCGTCTACCTGGATCGAATATTTGCTGGCGATTGTAAGCGAAGAGGTTCCGCTGAGCCGGGAGCTGGCGTTCCAGATTCTGAAGGAGTTCGCCGTCACCTCTGTCAAGGAGGAGCGGGAGGCATTAACGGCTCGGGAGAAGGAGATACTGGGCTGTGTATCCTCCGGGTCTACCAATAAGGAGATTGCCGCCACCCTCGGGATCTCCGAGCATACGGTTAAGAATCACCTGAAGAACATTCTGCAGAAGCTTCAGCTTCAGAACCGCACGCAGCTCACAAGGTACGCCCTGGAGCAGGGGTTGGCTTCGCGGGAGCGGGATTTTCCGGGGAAGAGATAGAGCTTAAGATAGCGTAGACAGGCCCAATATCCATTATTAGAGAATAGGGGAGATTTCATTGAATAGAATGTTTCGCAAAATAGCAGCATTGGCCGCACCGGCAGCCGCCGCACTACTGTTGTTCGCAGCCGTGGCGAGTGCCCACGTAACCGTTAGTCCAGCCCAGTCCAGCACGGGGGCCTGGGAGACGTATACCCTGAAAGTGCCGTCTGAAAAAGAAAGCGCCACCGTGCAGGTGGATCTGCGGATGCCGGCAGGCGCGGAATTCAAGCAATATGAAGCCACTCCCGGCTGGGAGGTAACGGTTGAGGGGAATAAAGTGAGCTGGATTGCCAAGGATGGCGGAATTCAGGCCGGACAGTTCCAGCGCTTCTACTTCACGGCCAAGAACCCCGACTCCGCAGGCAATATCGCCTGGGATGCCTATCAACACTATGCCGATGGCAGCCTGGTGCAATGGTCCGGCGAACCCGGCTCGGAATCCCCGCATTCCATCACCGCCATCGCTGAAGCCTCCGGCAGCGCCGATGGCGGCCACGGCCACGGTGCCGCAGACATGTCCGGCAGCGGCACCATGACCATGGACGAGCATCAGGCCATTGTGGAGAAGGAAGGCGCCAGCACCGGCACCTCGCCGATGGTTTACATTACCCTCGGCATCTCGCTGGTCTCCTTCCTGCTGGCAGCGATCGCTTTGCTTCGGGGCCGCACGGAGTAGGCTGGACGTAAGTGGCGGGTTGACTTGTATGGAAGAACCCCGCAGCAGATGTGAAATCTGCTGCGGGGTTGTTTGTGGTTGGTAGTAAGTGCTGTTTATCCAATGGCTGCTCAGATGAGAATATCATTTGATTACAATGGTTTTAACACCTATTCCAGAGCTATTTCCAAATGGGTCAGTGGTATAGATGTGAGTTATATAAGTGCCAGTCTCGTAATTGTGATCACTGAGAGGAATGGTAATCTTCCATGTTCCTGGTGATACTTTTTGTCCTCCGCTTTGTTTTATATCATCTTGACCATGTAACTCGGTCCAAGTATAGAAGGTAAGTTTAGAAATATCTTCACGTACGTTTTTTATTGTTATTTCGTATGAACCAGCCCTTGAGCTAACTGTATCTGGAATGATAATCGTATTGGTTTTAACAATGGTGGTAATCCCTCCAAAATACACACCATCAACCCAGACATCGTTATAGTACAACCCGGACTCATTATTATGCTTGTTCAAAGGAACGACAGCTTTCCAAATGCCATCGGAGACTTTCTCACCGGCTACCCAAGGAGAGGCTAGATCGTCATTACCATTGAAAGCCGTCCAAGTGGGGAAGGAAACATTTTTGGCGTCCTTTTTGACTCCATAGGCGTAGACTTCATACGAACTATCCAATAGATATACCTCAGAGGGAGCAATTACAGAGGAATGGACTTGAGTCTGAACACCGATTCCAGTGCTATTTCCGTATAAGTCAGTTGTATAGATATGGGTAGTATATATACCTGTCTCGAAAAAATGATCACTTAACGGAACCGTCATTTTCCATACTCCTGGCGATACTTTCTGCCCTTTATTTTGCTTCAAATCATCCTGACCATTGGCTTCAGTCCAAGTGTAGAAGGTCATATTAGTTATTGCTTCACTTACTCCTTCAACGATAATATCATAGGCTCCATCCTTAAAATTCACCTTATCTGGAAGTGTAACCTTATTTCTTTTTACAACTGTAGTGGTTCCTCCAAAATATACACCATCAACCCAGACATCATTGTAGTACAATCCAGACTCCTGATTATGCTTGCTAAAAGGAACGACAGCTTTCCAAATACCATCCGAAACTTTTTCACCGGCTACCCAGGGAGAAGCTAAGTCATCATTACCATTAAAAGCCGTCCAAGTAGGAAAGGTAACGTTTTTGGCTTCCTTTTTAACCCCATAGGCGTATACCTCATAGGAGCTATCTAATAAAGTCGCTTCTGCGGGTGCTTGAACTACAGGTGTTTTAAGTTTGCTTTTAGAGGTGAGATTACCATTCATGTCATGTTTATAAATAATGACCGTTCCATCATCATAAGTCACACTGCTGAGCTGTCCCGTAGAACCTTTGTAATTATACTGAACTGCTAAAGACACGTCGTTGTCCCATATCAAAAAAAGAAGCATTCCCAACACAAACATAATAAATTTTGAACAATATTTATTTACGATTACACCCATTCCTCTTAATCCCCCTAAATAAATTCTTAGAGGATTATAGCCTTTTCGGCAATCTCTGTAAATTAAAGAAGTCTCCATTCTGATAATGTGACTAAAACAGTACGCAATCGACAATATAAGTTTTATTTCGACAAAATACAACCGTTTAAATGTGCGGAGCGGTAAATTATGATGAGTGAGGAAGTCAATCAATTAAAGAAAGGACTTAAAACTAACATGAATTTCAAAAAATACAAAAATTTTTTTCTGGCCATCATCACTATACTTTGTTCAAGTAGTATCAGTACAATTTCTTCTGCAGCCGGAACCACCAATCTAAATAAACATATTGGTTACCACCCATGGAGCTGGAGCACAACTAGCCGTATGATCGATGACAATAGTCAAATGTGGTTCGAGGATGTGAACGGGGATGGCAAGAAGGATCTGATCTCCAAAGGTGAGGCAGGGGCGTGGAATGCTGGAGTTGTCTATGTTGCTTTAAGCACCGGAACTGGATTTCAGCCATGGACGTGGAATTCCGGCACCCGTATGATCGATGACCATAGCTCGATGTGGTTCGCTGATGTGAACGGGGATGGTAAGGCAGATCTTATCACTAAAGGGGAACCAGGGGCGTGGAATGCGGGGGTTGTGTACGTTTCTTTGAGTACTGGGAACGGCTACCAGCCTTGGACCTGGAACTCTGGCATTCGGATGCTTGATGATCATAGTCCATTATGGATTGAGGATGTCAACGGAGATGGCAGGGCAGATCTAATCTCAGTCGGACAGGCAGGTGCCTGGAATGAGGGATACATATACGTGTCATTAAGCACGGGTTCGGGTTATCAGCCTTGGACCTGGACGTCCTCAATCAAAATGCTCAATCCCCTAGATACAGCTTGTTTTGCAGATGTGAATGGCGATGGTAAAGCAGATTTGATCGCAAAAGGGCATCCGGGCGCAATCAATGCTGGTCAGATGTATGTCTCTTTAAGCACCGGGAGCGGTTATAATCCATGGACCTGGACATCGGGGGTACGAATGGTTAATGACAACGATGTTCAGTGGTTTGCTGATGTCAATGGAGACGGCAAAGCCGATATGATCTCCAAAGGTCAGCCTGGCACAGCCAATGCTGGATATGTGTTCGTCTCATTAAGTAATGGAGCAGGCTATGCCTACTGGACATGGAACAGCGGCAAACGAATGATCGACGACAGCGGAACCATGTGGTTCACAGATATTAATGGCGATGGTAAGGCCGATATGATATCGGTTGGTAAAAATGTGGGATATAACGATGGCTGGTTGTATGCATCCTTGAGTACTGGAAGTGGCTATCCTTACTGGACCTGGAACTCTGGCAGTAGAATGATTGATAGTGATGATTTATGGTTCAGCGATGTGAGTGGCGACGGAAGAGGGGACTTGATCATTAAGGGAAGCGGCCGGGAAGCAGGTTTTGTACGCGTTGCAGTCAGTACGGATTTTAATCAACTTCAGCATGAGTATAATGCAGCAGGCCAGCTTCTGCGTACTATCCTGCCAGACGGATCAACAATCCAATATACATATGATAAGAACGGTAATTTACTGAAAGTGGAGAAGAAATGATTTATATCTTTTATCTCGATGGTTCAAAAAACCTAATTTAAGAGAGGATAGAGATTGAAATGAAAGGCTATAAAATAATGGGTTTGATGTTTTTAATTCTTATTTTAACCTCCATCTCTGTGAATGCTGAATCATCTAATAATCTTAACACGACAATCTATCATTATGATTCTGGGGGGAGCAGACTAGATTACACAATAGATTCAAACAACAATAGTTTCTATTATGTATATGACCGTAACGGGAATCTCAAACGAAAGATTGCTTCTACAGGATACACTGTTTTTACTTCTTCTAGTATAGAGGGCTGGGAGCCTTACAAACTTAGGGACAACAATTCGGCAACAGTATGGTCAAGTGTAAATAGAGGTAACGAAGGCGATATGGAATGGGTAGCTGCTGACCTAGGCAAAAGTGGTATTGTAGGCGGAGTCGAATTAACTCCAAGGGGGAAGCTGTCTTTTCCGGTAAACTTCAAAATACAGTCTAGTGACGACGCAGTGGCTTGGACAGATCTCCCTGGTCAGACCTACAGCAATTTTGTCAATGACGGTTCGACTCATTCTTTTCAGTTTGAAGCACCGGTAATTGCAAGATACATAAGAGTATATGCCACGAAGTTGGGAAAGGACGATAACGGACAATTTTATTTCCAGCTTGCTGAAATTAAGATTAAGCCTTCTACGGTTGCGACTTCATCCACAACTGGGGGGTGGCCTGCGTCCAGACTGGTAGATCAGAATGCTACAACAACCTGGTCAAGCATAGCGCGATATCCGGCTGAGAGTACAGAATGGATCGTCTTAGATTCTGGGAGCATACAGATGATAGGAGGAGTTGAGCTATATCCAAGAGGAACATTGGGATTTCCGGTAGATTTTAGAATACAGAGCAGTAGTGATGCTAAGTCTTGGACAGATATCCCGGGACAGGCCTACAGAGGTTATATCAACAATGGATCTGTACAAACATTCAACTTTGATGCTCCTGTCATTGACCGCTATGTAAGGGTTTATGCTACCAAGCTTGGAACGGATGACAATGGGGGATACTATTTTCAGCTTGCTGAGATTAAGGTCAATCTGTCAACTGTAGCAGTGTCTTCTGAAATAAACGGCTGGCCTGCGTCCAGACTCGTGGATCAGAATGCTACAACAACCTGGTCAAGTGTAGCGCGTTATCCAGCGTTGAGTACAGAGTGGATCATTGTAGATTCTGGGAGTATTCAGATGATAGGAGGAATTCATTTATATCCAAGGGGAACATTGGGCTTTCCGGTTGACTTTAAAATACAGAGCAGTAGCGATGCTAAGACTTGGACAGATATCCCGGGGCAGTCCTACACAGGATATGTCAACAATGGATCTGTTCAAACGTTCAACTTTGATGCTCCTGTTATTGACCGCTTTATAAGGGTATATGCTACCAAGCTTGGTACGGATGACAATGGAGGATACTATTTCCAGCTTGCTGAGATTAAGGTCAAATTGTCAACCGTATCTGTCTCTTCTGCACTGAATGGCTGGTCCGCATCAAGGCTGGTAGACCAAAACACTTCAACCATGTGGTCAAGTATTGCGCGCTATCCGTCAACAAGTACAGAGTGGGTAGCTGTAGATTCCGGTATGCTCCAAAAAATTGCTGGCATTCAACTGATTCCAAGAGCAACATTGGGTTTTCCGGTTGATTTTAAAATACAGAGCAGCATAGACGGTAAAGTTTGGACAGACGTAAAGGGACAGTCTTACACCGGCTATGTTAACAATGGGAATATTAAAACGTTCACCTTCAATGCTCCCATTTTGGCACGGTATGTACGTGTATATGCGACCAAACTGGGTACCGATGATAACGGAGGTTTTTATTTTCAACTTAGTGAGTTCGGGATCAATAAATCCTAATCATACAAGTACAAGAGTATCTAATTTAACCTAAGAATCGAGGAGTCTAATGCGAAAATCTTTATCTGCAAATCCATTTGTTTTTACAGTTGTTCTCTTAATGCTTTCTTTCACTATTTTGAATTCTGCGTCTGCCGCTACCTTCTACTATTATGATGCTAATGGTAGATTGGCACAAAAAAGTGAATTGACCGGAGAGACGGAACGCTACTTCTACGATAACAATGGAAATCTAGTATCTAAGAATTCTGGAGAACCGTATTTTGAATTGCAGACAGCCTTCGGTTCCAGACAGGGAGAGAACAACTGGTACTACCAGCTATGGGACGGAGTCCAGTACAAGGATATGACATGGGACCCGGTTGAATCAAGATGGAGAGGGGAACAAAACTGGAACATCGTCAGCAAGGAATGGATGCATCCGGATGGCAATGACGCCGTGCTTAAATGGGTTGCGCCTCAAACGGGTACCATACGTATCGCAGGAAGAGTAGCCAAACATCCGGTTAATCTGCAAGGGGATGGAGTTCGCGTAAAGATTATGAAGAACACCACACAAGTTTGGCCCTCAACAGGTTGGGAGAGTATACAAGGTGATGATGCGATCGGAGTGACAACGGACGTAAACATTAATGTGACCAATGGGGACTCTATCTATTTCATTGTTAATCAAAATGGAACCATAGGATATGATGCCACTCAATGGTCACCGTCAATTACATATATTGAAAAAGCTTCAACAGCATTTGGCTCTGAGCAGGGAAGGAACAACTGGTACTACCAATTATGGAACGGAATCCAGTATAAAGACATGACATGGGATTCGGTTGAATCAAGATGGAGAGGGGAGCAAATCTGGAATATTGTCAGTAAGGAGTGGATGCATCCGGATGGCAATGATGCTGTGCTTAAATGGGTTGCCCCCCAAACCGGTTCCATTCGTATCTCAGGGAGGGTAGCCAAACATCCGGTTAATCTGCAAGGGGATGGGGTTCGAGTGAAAATCTTGAAA
Organism: Paenibacillus silagei; assembly: GCF_017874735.1. Lineage (GTDB taxonomy): Bacteria > Bacillota > Bacilli > Paenibacillales > Paenibacillaceae > Paenibacillus_AQ > Paenibacillus_AQ silagei. The sequence goes on along the minus strand of NZ_JAGGLV010000021.1, from coordinate 128,132 downwards.
AACAGTACACAAATCTGGCCCTCAGCAGGTTGGCAAAGTATAAAAGGCGATGATGCTATCGGAGTGACGGCGAACCTGAATATTAATGTGACAAAGGGGGACTCCCTCTATTTTGTTGTCAACCAGAATGGTGATCAGCTCTATGATGGGACTAAATGGAATCCGTCGATTGCCTATATTGAGAAGATGGCATCCGCATTTGGCCCTGAGCAGGGAAAGAACAACTGGTACTACCAACAATGGAATGGAACCCAGTATAAGGACATGACATGGGACCCGGCTGAATTAAGATGGAGAGGGGAACAAAACTGGAACATCGTCAGCAAGGATTGGATGCATCCAGAAGGTAATGATGCTGTGCTTAAATGGATTGTGCCCCAAACCGGTTCTATACGTATCGCAGGAAGGGTAGCCAAACACCCGGTTAACCTGCAAGGGGATGGAGTTCGTGTAAAGATAATGAAGAACAATACACAAGTGTGGCCTTCAAATGGCTGGCAAAGTATAAAAGGTGATGATGCCATAGGAGTGACAACAGACATTAATGTTAATGTGACAAAGGGAGACTCCATCTATTTTATCGTCAACCAAAATGGTAATTATGGGTACGATGCTACCAAATGGACTCCATCTATAAATTATACTTTGCAATAGTTTAATCAAATATATTACGACAGGAGAACTCATCCATGAGAACTAAATCGTCACTCAATCGCTGGTTGATTATTATTTTATCTATTTCCTTAGTATGGAGCTCATTTCCTCCCTTGCAAGGATCAGCATATGCTGAAGGGGCACAAAACTCACCTGCGGTTTCAAAAGTTGCTGCTGTTCCCACACCTTCTGCTACACCAAGTCCAGAGTTTTCTAAAAGACCTGAACCTCAGCCAACTGCACCTTCAGTAGATTTCAAAGAGCGGACTGATTTCTCCTACAAGCAGACGGTTTCCGAGGCTTCCGTCATGAAAGATGTATATTTAACAGAAGACGGAAATCCTACTCCCCCTAAACCTTTTAACATCTTAGAAGAGGAGCCAGAGCTTCGCCTGCTCGCTCTTCATTATAGTGAGCAGTTTGGAAGCATCCAAGAACCTTATTTGAGTACAGAGATTGTCGAAGAACTTGCTGCAGACGGTGCTCGTATCAAAGATATGTACGCGATAGCTTTTTTACAAGATCTATTAGATATGCCTCCTCTGAAGCTTTGGGAAGAACAACAACTGAAATCAATGTCTTGGGTTGAGCTTGAAGCCAGTTTAACAACGAAGATGTCAGGTTCATCCAGTTCAAAAACTGTAACAGAAGACGTATATCCAATAGAATCTGGTACGTTCTCCTTACATAGAGAGCGTGCAAGTATTATCGATGCGGTATATAACGAGACAGATTCGGATCTTCCTCAGCGTGTTCTATATAAACTAAACCAGAATATTGCAAGTCTACTTAATGGCAATGGAATGAAAGTGATTAATCAGACCTTTAAAGAACAATATTCTGATCATTACGAAACCAATGAAGCAATCGATCCGGCTACAGGAACCTTAACCTGGAAAAGTAATCAACTCTCACTTCCTGGACGTGATGGCCTTGACTTGAATCTGGGGGTCGTATACAGTTCCAATCAAGCCAGTCCTTATCTTCCTAATGCCACCAATGAGTATGGAACTCCTGTGAATACCAGGGAAATTTATGAATATAATCTGAGGCGAAATCAGTTGGGACTGGGATGGTCCTTCCGAATTCCCTATGTTGATACGGACAATAGTCAAATCTATTATCATGATGGGGAAGGAGGAGTCTATGAACTTAGGCAAACAAATGAATTTGGAGCAGATGGATACAGTCTTCTGAATTTAAAAGATTATCAAAAAGGAGACGCTAAAGTATATTATTCTTCGCAGAATGAAGAACTCTATGTCGAACGTTCGGATCATTCACGAGAATACTATACGATGCGTGATACTTGGCCGAGTAACTACGGAGAGTTATACCAAAAAGTAGATCGATTTGGAAATAAGATAACTTATGAATACGGTATGTTAGAGGGAACGAATGGAGAACGGGCACTTAAAAAAATAACGGATACGATCGGACGGACCCTGGAATTTGACTATGTATACTCGACACCTACAAAACCAGTTTTAGAGTCTCTTATTGTTACGGTGAAAGATCCGAGCCAACGTGCCGTGCAAAGGATCACGTATACGCAAGATAATCTATTCATGTCCTCAACTGGAGAAATGCTTTCAGCCCTATCGAAAATTGATATAGAAGGGAAAGTCGTCACAGAATTTAATTATCAGGGGGCCATGTATAATTTTGATTATTATCATCGTAGCATTCCGTCCATGTATTCGACGTATACAGCCAATCTTATTTTAACAAAAGTAAAGTATAATTCTACCTCTGAGACCGTGTATGTACCGGAGAAAGCGGTGCATAATCTTGGGAATGAAGGCTTAATCGAGCAAAGCCGAATTATGAGCCGGTATGATGTGATTTTAAAACAAAATGGCGTGCAAGAAATTAACAATAGAATCAATTATGAATATAATGGGGATTATTCGGGTTTTCCGACATTACTAGTGGAAAAAGGAAACGAAATGGTACTTCCTGATGGATATACCTTTTCCAGTGCGGCCATTCAATTAGACAAATCCGGACAACAAATCGAGAAAGTGACAACCGCATATAATCATGAACGGCAAATGGTATCAGTGGATGAAACAATTCTTGCGGGAGCAAATGCAGGAGAACGCAAGGTGGAACGATACACAGGATTCCAACCCAATTTCAAGTATACCCCTACTTCTATAGAGCAGCTAGAGTATCAAGGAGATGCGGATCCCAATCCCAATCAACTATTTACAGACATAAGCTATGATGCTCTAGGGTATGTAACTTCTCAAACGGTTCCATTGAATGTGGTACAACGAAATGATGTGGCTCTAAAAGAAAAGTACACGACTCGTTATACCTATGATCCGAGCTTTCATTTTATCGCTTCGCAGTCTAGGTATCAAAATGAGAGTGATTCCGTTCCAAAAAGCCAAACGTATAGTTACACTGCTCAAGGCAGATTACAAAATACGATGAATCCGTTGGGTGAAGCGACAGAGTATGTCTATGAGAACGCAGGGGATGGATCGGGTAGCCTCCATAAGATGACTGCTATTCTTAAGACAGCGGGGGGCATGATAGCCCGTAAAACCGCAACGACTTTTGGAGCAGAAACCGGGTATGCTTACCCAACAAAGCAAGAGGATTATATTGATATTGGTCAACCGGCTCAGCAAATCATAAGCAAAACAATGGGGTATGATCTGGGTTTGGGCAAGCTTGTTCGTGAAACGGATGGGAATAATCAAACTAGAAGTTATGTTTATGATGAGCTAGGCAGATTGTTGAAGATTACGAAACCCAATTATACGAATACTAACGGAATAAGCTACAGTGAGACGGAAGAGTATAAATACACAAATAATCAAGTCTCTACAAACTATGATGCTGTCAATGCCGGAACGAAAAGTTTCGTTGTTGACACCATTCACAGTGTGACCCAAACCTCTAATGGAAACACTGTCAAGACGTACGGTATTGTGTTTTACAATGGACTGGGACAAGCTCTGCTCGAAGAACGATATGATCCTAATGTAGAAAGGTATACCCAAACGCAATACCATTATGATGAATGGAGCCGGCCGGTATATTCCATCGATCCCGCGGGAAATACGCTTACCGCCAGCTATGATGGCTGGGGCCGTCAGAACCGTGCCAACAATGCCAATGATGATCAGATGATCAGCGACTACAATTTCAAAACGCGTACCAGCACTAGTTATATTAAGGATCATACTAACGAAGAAAAGCTGAATTACGTAGAGCAGAGCTATGATCCTTGGGGGAACAAGCTGTCAGCGGCTACCTACAAGGATTGGCCAACAAATCAGCAACGGATCGCCGAATCATATCGGTACGATATTATGGGGAATGTTACAGGGTATACTGACCCTAATCACAATCTGAATGAAGATGGGGTAACTACCTCCTTTGCGTATGATGCTTTAGGCCGGTTAATCAGCCTGAAGGATGCCTTGAACCAGACAACGAACTACAGCTATGACGGGAACGGCCAAGTAACCAAGGTTACGATTCAAGCCAAAGGTGGTACTCCGCAAACCTTGAACACCAAGGCCTATAACGAACTGGGGCTGCCTAGCATCAAGCAGGATGGTGCCTCGCAGAGTGAGAGCTACACGTATAATAATCTGGGGCAATTGGCCGCCAAAACCGACCGTAACGGCAGTTCATTCGGGTATGTATATGACGAAAGCGGTCAGCTGAAAACAAGCACGATTCGAGGAAATATTAATAATGTAACGCAAACACAGGAAACCAAAATGATTTACGGCGATGGTAGCTCGGATAAACAAACGGTCATCGCCTTTATGAATGGGGTACAGACCGCTTCACATACCCAAACCCAGAATAGTCTGGGGCAGTTACGCAGTTTATATTCACAGTCGGGTGCACATACCGCATGGATTGGTAACAAACTCGATGTCTTAGGGCGAATGAAACAGATTACAGACAACTATATGGGGTTCTCTGCAAATTACCAATACCAGAAGGAACGGCTGGACAAAGTTCAGACGAATGGAAGCTCGACCTTAAATAGCGACCCTTCTGTAAATGCCCAGTACAGTTATTATGCGAATAATCAGATTCACCGGATTGTCTATCCGACACTGACGGATGGAAGCCAGTTAATAACCACATATACGTACAACAAAGCACTCGGCTGGACGGAATCGATGGAAAATACTAAGGGAAGCGGAAGCCTGTCCAGTTACAACTATAGCTATGACAACAACGGGAACCGGATCTCTGTAAGCGAATCACGCAACGGAGCCGCTGCTCAAAAAACGAATTACAGCTACGACGCGCTGAACCGGCTGATCTCCATCAGCCGCCCGAACGGTGGCCAAACGACGTATACGTATGATGTACGGGGCAATCGTCTAACGTTGTCCGATACGAGTACCGTAAGCCTGGATTCTGCGGATACCAGCTACACCTATGATCTGCAAAATACTTTAACGAGTGTGACCAAAGGCGGAGCCAGCACCAGCTTCCAGTACTATGCAGATGGAATGCGGTCTATGAAAACCAAAGGTAATACCCAGACCCAGGTGAACTACAACTTCCAGGGTCAAGTCATCTCGGAAGAGAAACTCGTCAATGGTGATTTTGTAGAGCAAGCGAATTTTGTACGCGGCGATCGGGTATTGGTGAAGAAGGACAAGAACGTCAAGGACAACACTGTCAAAGACTATTATTACCTGTACAATGGACATGGTGATGTGGTACAGATCGTAGATACCACAGGTAAGGTTGTTAACAACTATGTGTATGATGAGTGGGGGAATATCGCCAGCCAAGATGAGAAAACGTCTAATTCCTTCAAATATACTGGAGAGGTGTATGACGAGGAGACCGGACTGTATTACCTGCGTGCCCGCTACTATGATCCGAGCATGGGGCGGTTTTTAAATGAGGATACGTATGAGGGGCAGATTGATAATCCTTTGAGTCAAAACCTTTATACGTATGTGGGGAATAATCCTTTGATTCGGAAAGATCCTACAGGTCATGACTGGTTAGATAAACTCTCTGGTTTCTTAAATGGTGTTTCGGATGATCTCACCTTTGGTCTATGGACCTATGCTTGGGACAAAGTGTACACAGAAAGAGATGCTGATTATTATAAAGGTTATAATACTTACTCAAAAAATTTCACTCCCCAAACTAAAGAACAAGAACTAGCATTGTTTGCATTAATGCAATCGCATGGCTTTAGTAAGATGAAAGCTTCTCAAGTCATGGATGAGGTAATGGGTGATGTCAAGTTTAAGTTCATAATTTATGATGCAAAGCATTTTGCCAAAAAAAATGTTACTTGGAAAAATGTTGTTGAGTCAACGAAAAGTGGACCTGCAAAATTTAAGTACGGGACAAATGTTGAGAAACTTGAAAGAGAGGCATTGAAACAAGGTGTCTTTGTTAATAATGGAAAGCCTTGGGTTGTGTATGAATTTGATGATATTATTGGTGCTAAAAGTGGTATAGAAACTCCTTATATTAGGGTGGAAATAAGTCCAGATGGAACTATTCATAGTCATCCAATAACACCACAAGAGTATAAAAAGTATATAAAATAAGGAGAATGGCATAAAGATGTTCGAGAAAATAAGTTTCTATCCCGGTAAAGTGACATACGATGATTTTGATATCGATATTAATAAACCGCTTGATTTTGACGATGATGGATTAAAGGAAGATATGTTTAAAGTAAATTATCCTGATAATTTCATCTTAGACATTGGATGGTATAATGGAATTAATAAATTTATTATTTATATTATTAAAGATTTTGATTGGGATAAACCAATTGTAAGAACTGAATGTGACTTAGTAGATCTCCATTACAAAACTGAAAGCTGTGCAGTTTATATTAGAGATTTGTTATCAAAGAAATAATCATTTCCTACCTTGATTGGCTTCATGCCGTTCAAGGTTTCTTTTTTGTGGGCTATCCGTATGAGTATGGTGCTACCTTCTTTATTCAAAGCTCCGCATGTAACGTATGGAAGTGATGAGCTTGATTTTGGCCAAGTTTTTTACGTGACTAGTGATCCAGCACAAGCAAAAGTATGGGCGCGAAAATTATTGGGTGATGCTGGACTTGTAATGAAATTTACTGTTGATGCCAAAGAATTTTCGCTCTTTAAGGGATTGGTTATTAAATCAGCTAATGGAAACTGGGAGCGGTACGTGACTCTGGGGCGACAATGGAATTTAACAGACAATTATGATTATGTAGCTGGTCCATTTGTAGCAAATTCAGGCGATGTTCGTAAAGGTGAGACACCAATTCCCAAAGGGAAACCAATTGCGATTCGTTCTACAAAAATGGCTGTTTGGTTGTTTAAAGGTTTTGCTGGATTTGAAAATTAATAATTATATTAAAGGAGAGAGAAAATGGAGAAATTTAGCTTAGCAACAACAAAAGAAGCGCAAGAATTTTGTGAATGCATTGTGATAGAGATGATTCAGTTATTTAATATAAGCGAGGAAGAGGCATGGGGTAGAGTTAATGATTTCTGGAAAAGTCCTTTTGATGAAGAATATGATATGAGTTACCATAAGACATATGGCTTTTGGGCAAATACCATATATTTTGGACCGGAAACTAACTGATAGAAAATAAAGGGTTATAAAACATTTAAATACATAACCTTACCCAAATCAGAATTAATCCTGAATTTCGAAAGTAAGCATCCACAAATCATCAATAAGGCACTACACTAAGGGATTTCTTGCTAGAAACAGCTTGCACCAAATGGGTGAAGGAAAAACTAGGTCTATCCCTTTTCCTATCTGGATTTGTTTAATTCACTTTCGAAATTCAGGTTAATATAAGAAGTACAGTGCCCTATATAGTGTCTGAGGCACTGAAGTATGCCCGAAAGAGCTATTCATGGCCAGCTACCATGGCTTAAGCGATGAGAGTTTATTTTGTATGGATAATCAAACTTAATACCGAACCACATGTGAGCATCCACTCCATGTGGTTTTTTTAATGCAAGTATATGAGCCTTCTCCCCATAAAGATTTGTGTAAATCTAAATGTGGCTGAAATATTACTAAATCGACAAAAAAAGTTATAATTCGACAAAATACAGCCATTCTCAACGTTGGTTAACTCCCTTATGATGGGTGAGGAAGTTTATTGGGGGAGAGTGGATTTGTTGAAAAGCGTCAAATATTCCGTTTACAGTTTGTTTATCTGTTTTGTGATTTTCACAGTTTTATTTAGTCCAAGCAGGGTTTCCGCTTCAGAGAATATTATAGTGGCCAACGAGTCCTTTGAACACGGCACATATGCGGGGACGAACTACCTGCCCATTCAGGGAACGATTACAAGAGATCCGCAAAAAGTGGTAAATGGGAAATATTCAACACTGCTGAGTTCACTTCAGTCGGACGTCTGGAAGGAGTTTAACTATACCGATTCAAATCAAGTTAAATTTGAGAAGAACACTACATACCAGGTAACGTTTTCGTATAAATCCATTGATATGCAACCGCTGGATTCCAACCGTTTTTTCTATTTTCTTGCCCGCAGTACGGATGGTCAGGAGGATAAGGGCTTTACTTCCTGGAATGATGCCAGCGGAAATACAGGGATCAGGACGATGACGTTTACTACCGGAAACAAGGAGAACTATTACTTGATTTGGGGGATTCATGCTGGCGGGAGCTTGGCAATTGATGATATTCAGATTGTCAAAGCAATCTCAACGCAAAGCGAAACCTTTGAAAAGGGGACCTACAATCAAACCGATTTTTTACCGGGGTCCGGTCATATTACTAGTGATCCAAACCAAAATGTGAGTGGACAATACTCGGCTTTTCTGAGTTCAGCGCGGAGCGAGGACTGGAAAGAATTTTCTTACACGGATGCCCAAAAAGTGAAGTTTGAAAAAAACACAACATACCAAGTCACTTTTTCATATCGATCTGTTGATATGGGGCCTGTAGACAGCAATCGGTACTTCTATTTCTTGGCAAGGAGTACTGATAATACACAAGACAAAGGATGGACCACTTGGAATGACGCGAATGGGACCAGGGGAAGCCGTACGGTGACTTTTACTACTGCTAATAAAGAAAATTATTATCTGATTTGGGGAATCCATTCAGGAGGAGCACTGTCAATTGATGATATTGAGATTACAAAGGTAAGTGAATCTTTCGAAAAAGGTACATTTACCGATACCCAGTTTACGGCAGGCTCTGGTGTAATTACCAAGGACCCGGAAAAAGTCATCAGCGGGCAATATTCCGCCTATCTTGCGTCCCAACAGAATGAGGAATGGAAGACTATTCTCACCACAGATCCGAATACATACCGCTTCGAAAAGAATACGACCTATACCGTAACCTTTTCATACAAGCCGATGGATATGGACCCAATGAATAATGGGCGCTACTTTTATTTTCTGGCGAGAAGCATGGATGACCAAGAGGATAAAGGCTGGACCACATGGAATGAAGGCAGCGGAATCACCAAGAGAAAAAGTGTCACGTTTACGACCGGGAACAAGGATAATTACTATCTGATCTGGGGAATTCGTGGGGGTGGGGCGATTTCGCTAGACGATATTACAATTCATAAAGATAGTGAATCTTTGGAGAGAGGCACCTATAGTGGAACGGATTATATACCTGCATCCGGCATTCTCACCAATGATCCAGCCAAAGTAGTGAACGGAATGTATTCGGCATACCTGAATTCTCCACAAACGATAGAATGGGCAAATCTGATGGTGAGTGATTCCAGCCGGTTGAAGTTCCAGAAGAACACCACGTATACGGTGAGTTTTGCTTATAAATCGATTGATATGGAGCCTGAAAATTCTAACCGGCATTTTTATTTTCTGGCGCGGGGGATGGACAATGTTGAAGTCCTGAACTGGACAAGCTGGAACGAGGGTAGCGGATCACGCGGAGTGAAGACGGTTACTTTCACTACTGGAGAGCAGGATAATTATTACTTGACCTGGGGTGTCCGCAATGGCGGAGCAATTTCCATAGATGATATTATCGTCCGGCAGTTAACAACGTATCGCTATGATAGTAGTGGAAGATTAATGCAGGTCAGAACCCCTGATAATAGTGTGGTGCGGTATTCATATGACAGGAACGGGAATATGGTGAAGACTATCGTGGATTGAAGATTCTAATTTATTACACATGGAGAGGAGAATGGCCAGATTGAAAATACTAAAACGATTACTGCTATCCTTCGTCGTATTCACATTAATTCATTATGCAGGAGAAAGCTTAGTGTATTCCCCAGACAAAAGTAATTCTGTTGCAGCGGCGGCTGGTACCAGCGGGCTACAAGGAGAGTATTACGACAATATCAACTTTACTGGTCATAAGCTAACGCGGACTGAAGCCAACGTAAATTTCAATTGGGGAGTTGGATCACCCGATGCCTCTATTGAACCGGACACGTTCTCGGTAAGATGGACAGGCTCAATTCTGGTCAAATACAGCGAAGCGTATACATTCCAGGTAATAGCGGATGATGGTGTGCGGCTATGGGTGGATGGCCGCCTGATCCTAGATAAGTGGGTACCCCAAGCCAGTGAACTGACAAGTCTACCCATTACACTTCGTGCCGGGCAAAACTATAATATCCGTCTAGAATATTTCGAGAATGGCGGGGGAGCAACAGCGATATTGCAATGGTCAAGTGCCAGTCAGGTGAAACAGGTCGTGCCGCAGACACAGCTTACTCCACCTGTAAAATCGTCTCAAGTGGGTCTTAAAGGGGAGTACTACGACAATATCAACCTTACCGGTCTTAAGCTGACACGTACAGATGCCAACGTAAATTTCAACTGGGGACTAGGCTCGCCTGGTGCCTCCATTGGACCGGATACGTTCTCGGTAAGGTGGACAGGCTCTATTCAACCCAAATATAGCGAAGCATATACATTCCAGGTAATAGCGGATGATGGGGTCAGATTATGGGTGGATGGCCGCTTAATCCTTGATAAGTGGATAACCCAAGCTGGTGAACTGACAAGCCAGCCCATTACCTTAACCACAAGGCACAACTATGACATCCGGCTGGAGTATTTCGAGAACAGCGGGGGAGCATCTGCAATATTACAGTGGTCAAGTGCCAGTCAAGTGAAACAGGTGGTGCCGCAAAGTCAATTGCATTATCTGCCGGAGGTCCAAGGGGTAGGGTTAAAAGGTGAATATTACGATAATCTGGAGATGAATGGGTTAAAGCTGACCCGTACCGATGCAACCGTTAACTTCAATTGGATAGAGGGTTCGCCGGACAGCCAGATCGGGCCGAATACCTTCTCTGTCAGATGGACTGGAACCATTAAGCCAAGGTACAGTGAGCCCTATACCTTTTATCTTAATGCTGACGATGGGGTGCGCTTATGGATAGACGGCAAACTTATTCTCAATCGTTGGGTTAACCAGTCAGATCAATTCCGCAGCAGTTCTATCCCATTGGTTGCAGGTAATCAATACGACATACAGATTGAGTATTTCGAGAACCTGGGCGGAGCAGCGATTGGACTATTATGGGAGAGTCCTACCCAAGCGAAGGAGTTTGTTCCCCAAAGTCAGTTAAATCCGCCAATTGAGAGCTCAGGTGTGGGTCTGAAAGGCGACTATTACGGCAACATAAATTTGACTGATCTGAAGCTAACACGCACAGATGGAGTGTTGAGTTTCGGATGGGGAAATGAGTCTCCAGATTCGAGCATGGCAGCAGATAAATTCTCAGTCAGATGGCAGGGGTTAATCCGCCCTTCATCTAGCGGGACATACACATTCTACGCGAATTCAGATGATGGTGTTCGCTTATGGGTAAATGGTCAGTTGCTTATTGATAAATGGATTCCTCAGGCCAGTGAATTAACGAGTCTTCCGATTTATCTGTTGGAAGGGCAGAATTATGAGATTAGGGTTGAATATTTTGAGAATGATGGTGGGGCGTCCTTTGGCTTATCGTGGTCCAGTGAGCACCAAATGAAGGAGATTGTCCCACAGTCCCAGCTATATCTGCCATACCCTACCTATTCTCCGGTGGAGTATCTTTATGATTCCAATGGCCGACTCAATTCTATGCGTCTCTCAGATGGTAGTATCTTCCGTTACGAATATGATGCTAACGGGAATCTGATCCGAATAATAAATGGAAGTTGAGCTTGAAGGAGCTGAGTGAAAAATTCATATTTTGGAGTTGAACGTATTGCGAAATATAGCATTAGTTATTTTAACTTTGGTTTTAATGATTATTTTGCCTCATAATGCCTATGCCGATGATTACGAATATTTTTATAACAATAATGGACAATTAGAATCAATGAAGTCTGTGAGTAATGCTATTGATTATTTTTATGATTTAAACGGAAATTTAATCAGGAAGAATTCAAATGGTAATTTTATAAGAAATGGAAATTTCGAATTGTCTGATGAGAGTAGCGGAATTGCGAAATACTGGAACACTTACAATGGTCCTGGCTATCAACAGCCCAAGGGAGAAATGGAGTTTACGGCAGTTGCAAGTGGAAAACAAGCTCAAAAGATAATAACTAACGGGATAGGAGGGCTATATCAAGATATAAAAGTAGTTGATGAAACCGTATACGAATTAAAAGGACAAATAAATCTAAGCGTTAAAGATAGTGGAACCGCAACGATGAAGGTGGATTATTATAATGCTTCTGGTAATTTTATTGGTGATGATACTTTTGCTGAAATAAGTGTTCAAAATGCATGGACCACGATCGGAGGGGCAGTAAAAACTCCAAAAGGAACAACAATGGCAAGGTTGCATTTTCACTTGGACTCATCTTCTGGGGCTACCTTATTAATTGATATGGTATCAATGTATAAGAGTACATACGGTAATATGCTGGAAAATGGAGATTTCGAGTTATCTCATATAGATGGAGTAGGGGATGGCTGGAGAAAATATGGAGCCTTTGGTGAATATGAGCTTGTATCCTCCAATGTAACTTCTGGTACACACTCTCAAAAGCTTACGATGACAAATATAGGAGGCTTGTATCAGGATGTAGCTGTAAATGGGAATACACTATATGACCTCAACGGCCGAATAAACACAGAAAGTTTGTTAAGTGGAAAGGTAGAACTCATCGTTAATTATTTTAATGCTTCAGGAGAAATGCTTGGTGGTACAAGCATTGCTGAAGTGAGAGCATCACAAAAGTGGACTACTGCTGGCGAGACCTTAAAAACACCGTTGAACGCCCGGATAGCACGTATCCATATTCAAGTAGATTCATCTTCTGGCAGTGCAGTATTGGTAGATATGTTTACTCTGAAAAAAAGTATGGACGGAAATATGTTAGCAAATGGGGACTTTGAAGTTTCCCAGATCGCCGGTGTTGCTGATGGATGGGCGAAATATGGGGCTTTCGGAGAATACCAGCTTACAAAGTCAAGGGTTACTTCCGGCAAACAGTCCCAGAGTCTATCGATGACGGGTCCTGGCGGAATGTATCAAGATGTGATGATTAGCGGGAATACCTTGTATGACGTAAATGGCCGTGTAAACATAAGTGATTCGAAAGATGGATCGGTAAAGCTAATCATAGATTTTTTTGACAATTCCGGGAAGGCAATCAGTGGGTTAAGTCTTGGGGATATTAACACTTTAAATGTATGGACTACCATTGGTGGAACTATCAAAACTCCAAATGGAGCAGCGGTAGCAAGGATACATGTTCATACAACATCCCTTCAAGGGAGCAATTTCGTAGTAGACATGATGAATTTTAAAAAGAGTAAAGATGGAAATATGCTGGCTAACGGGGATTTTGAGGGATCTCAAATAGGTGGTGTAGCGGATGGTTGGGAAAAATATGGAGCTTATGGTGATTATCAATTGACTGCTGCGACTGTGTTTTCCGGGGTTCAAGCGCAAAAAGCTGTTATCACTGGTATAGGTGGAATATATCAGGAAGTAGCTATAGTACCAGGTTCAAATTACAAATTGAGCGGTTTTGTTAATATCAGTGATGGACCCGGCAAAACAGTAAAAGTAATTGTTAACTACTTTAATGCATCTGGAAAGTTGATCAGTGGAGTGACATTGGCGGATGTAAATAGTTTAAATGCATGGACTACAGTAAGCGAAATATTAAAACCACCAGCAGGGTCTGTGTCCGCTAGAATTCATTTTCACAGTGATTCTCCATCAGGAGGCACTTTTGTAGTAGATAAGATTACTTTTACTAAAGAATGAACTAGGTAAAGACGGAGGTAATATGCAAAAGTATTGGAATAAAATCAGTCTATTGTTCATCTTGCTGCTTAGTTTCCCGGCGGTGCTGGTTCCTTCAACAACTCATGCTTCAGGCAGAGGGGCGGCCATTCTACACCACACGATTCCGTCGATGATGCAAGCGGGAGTTACATATCCAGTGAGTGTGACGGTCCGTAATGATAGTTCAGAAGTCTGGTCAGAGCAAAATCTAATTCGGCTGGGTGATGTGGGGGACAGCGATCCGCTTTCTTATGGGAGGAAGTTTATCCCTAATGGACAAATTGTCTCTCCAGGACAAACCATCACATTTTCGTTCACTATGACAGCTCCAACTACAACGGGAAGCTACATTACTGATTGGAGAATGGTGAAGGAGAATGTCGAGTGGTTTGGAGATACGGTGACCGTGAATGTCTCTGTTGTCTCATCGATACCATCCAGTTCGGCCACATTGATGTATGAGAATATCCCGTCTGTCATGGCCAAAGGGCATAAGTATCCAGTCACTCTGGCCTTCCGCAACGATGGCGGAGATACGTGGTCACCTGAAGAGTGGTATCGTTTAGGCGGTGCAGGGGACCAAGATCCATTTGCCAATACCCGGCAAATTATTCCTGATGGAAGAAGAGTGAAACCAGGAGAGGTGCAAAGCTTTACTTTTATCATGCAGGCGCCGGCTGAGACGGGAGCCTATATGACCGATTGGGGAATGGTTCATGACGGGGTCACCTGGTTCGGTCAGACTTTCACGAAAAATGTCCAAGTTGTAGAGGGGACGCGGAACGCGAGGGTGGTCACACATTCGATTCCTTCTACCATGGAATTAGGACAGTCCTATAATGTGACTGTTACCATGCGCAATGAGGGAGAGACCTCCTGGTATGAGGAGGGGACTGCTCCAGGAATGTACCGATTAGGGGCGGCAGGGGACAATGACCCGTTTGCACAAGGACGTTATTATTTGCCTCCCGGGACCATTATTAGACCGGGTGAAGAATATACTTTTGCTTTTACAATGACAGCTCCTGCTGTACCAGGAACCTATATAACCGATTGGGGAATGCTGCAGGAATACGTGACCTGGTTTGGAGAAACGTTGGTGAAGTCGGTTACGGTTATTGATCCTTCTAAAACCAATACCTATACTTATGACTCTTCTGGAAGACTTCAATCGGTAAAGCTTACTTCAGGGCAGACCGTTTACTATGACTATGACGCGAATGGGAATCTGATTAAAAAACGGGTTCGAACCAATTGATTTCTACACAAACTATTATTTCTATTTCATATTGACAGGAGAGTTTATATTGAAATTTACGAAAAAGATCAAGCCCTTCATAACCACTCTACTAGCCACCACCATGCTTCTATCCTGTATTCCTCCAATGAATTCAACGGTGGCTGCAAAGGGGGCCAGCAGTAGCTCTAAAGAGCGAGCGGTCTCACAAGAAAGTCTCACGCCAAGCCCAAGTGCGTCGCCAGTGCCAAGTTCTATCAGTGAACGTTCTGCAGAGCTTGAACCTACAGCAAGACCAGCAGAGCTGACGTCAAGACCACCATTATTCCCGGAAACTCCCCCGGTTGAGGCGAAACTTCCGGTAGTTCAGGAAGTCTATGGCCCGGAGGAGATGTCGGTCATCCCCCTGCTTAAACTGAAAACCTTAGAGAAACAGGGAATATTGGATACCTCCTTCCTGCTCCAGTCGCCCACTCTTCAAAAGCAGATGCAGCAGAAATCCCTGACCTCATCATCTAAGGATTTAAAGCAAAAAGATATTGAACAATTGATAGCAGCGGGAGCTTCAAAGGAAGATGTATATTGGATCAATCTGCTTCAGTTGGATCGTCCAGACCTGATGCCACTTGAACTTTTGAAACAGCATCAAGGAGGAATAGCATGGGAAGAGATCCAATCTCAAGAGAGTGGCAGCCACTCAGGGTTCTTGGAGAACCCTACGGTAAGTAAAGATGTCTATCTGCAAGACCTCATCCTGCTCCCTCAAACATTCCGTACAGTAACTCAGGAAGTATATCTTGATGAACTTGGAAAAGCGGAGAAATTCAGTAAAGATCAATTGGAGTGGGCGGCCTCAAGCGTTACCACCTTCGACAGGGCTGTTGACAATGTCATTAATGGTTACAAAATGGCGCAAATTAATCAAACGAACAAACGTCAGTATGAAGACCGGAGTCTGACGAATGAAGTCGTAGATCCTATTTCCGGGGCTCTAACCTGGAAACAGAATCAAATCCATTTACCCGGCCGGGATGGACTTGATTTAGATATTGGTCTCATGTATAAATCCAGTCAGATTGCTGAATTTAAATGGAATACCAGCGCCACTCATGGCCCTTACTTATCCTTAAATAATTACAATATGACTAAATTCAACATTGGCACAGGCTGGTCATTTCAGTTTCCTTCTTTACAATATACCGGGCCAGGAGTCTTTTACCATGATGGAAAGGGCGGGACTTTTTTAACTACTATTAAAGAGGATGAAGTTTATGGATTAGCTCAGTACACGGGCTTTGTAGGCTACTTTGGTCGGAATATGCGGCTATTGTATAGTAATAACTTTTCTAACGGACAGGAAAAATCAAGTTATTGCGTTGAATATTTGGACCAGCGAAGAGAATATTTTTCGAACAATGGAGATATTATTGGGATACAAGACAGATTTGGCAACACCATTACATTTAAGTATTTAGAAACAGAAAGATTAAATGGAGATTACGTAAAATTACTCTCATCCATTACGGATACCGTCGGGCGAGAAGTCACATTTAGTTATGATCGAAATCTGAACACAACTGGAGTATTTAACGGGGAAAACATAGTTATTCGTGTGAATGAAGGGCAGAAGGAGGTTAAAAAGGTCACATTAAAAAAATGGCGAGTCGCCCAAAGCATGATCTGGAAAGATGATAACCTTAGTCCAATAAATATGGCTTACTTATGGACGATAGAAAATAACGACGAGACTACCACTTTTGATTATGACTTTAAATTTGCTAAATATAAACCGGATGTTGGTTACGATGGACCGCAAGATTTAAATTTTTATGCTCTATTAAAAAAAATAGATTATCCCCGGTCAACGACCAAGTATAACTATCAATCGACAGTAAGACATTATGCACCTTACGATATAGTAGGAGATTACCAAATAGAGTCAAGAAGTGATATTGTAAACAATAAAGTTTATAACCAGATCGATTACAAGTATAACGGCAATTACACGGGCAACTTACCTGAACATTTCCCGAAGAATCTTCCCGATGATTTTCGTTATGGTACCACAGCCAAGAGTATCAGCAGTACTGCGAGCAATAACTTGGCAACAACCCAAACCTTTGACCGGGATGGAAGATTAATACTAACTGAAACAGCTGCTGCGAATGGAGAGCGGAAGGTATCTCAGAACACTGCATTCGATGCCACCTTTATCTACTCTCCAACGAAGTCGACGCTTACAGACTACGGCGCGGGCGGTGCAGCCAATAGTCTCTATTCCGAAACGGTCTATAACGACTATGGGATGGTTGTTGCCCAAACCGAGCCGCTGACCGCAGGACAAGTGGGCAATCCATCATTGAAACAGCATTACACCACCACATATGCCTTTGAGCCTACGTATCAGTTTCTGGCATCTAAATCGTGGTACCAGGATGAAAATGATGCTGCTCCGCTGATAGAGTCCTATATCTACACTACAGAAGGCCGGCCAGCAACGATAACGAATGCCAAGGGCGAGCAAACCAAGTATGACTACAGCTATGTGAACGACAAAGGACAAAACAAGCTGGAACAGGCCGTTGCCCAGACGTGGGCAAATGATCAGCGGGTTGCTAAATCGGTGGTGCGCTATGGCAGTGAGAACAACTATGCGTATCCCACAGAGCAACAGCAATGGTTCAATATCGGAACTGCTGATGAAAAAGCCGTTACGACCAAAATGGTCTACAATAAAGGCAATGGCCAAGTCATTCAGAAAACCGAAGCCAATAACCAGACTGTTACCTATGAATACGATGGTGCAGGGCGGTTGAAAAAAGAAACGTATCCAATAAAGACGAACACCAAGGGGCAGCAGATTCAGGAGGTTGTGGACTACAATTACTACAAAGAGACTTCTCCGTATTTTGATGCGGTCAATGCGGATACTCCGGTGCTAAAGGTGGATTCCATTAAAACCGTCACTCATATTGCCAGTGGATCTTATATGAAAACTTACGCAAATGTGTTGTATGACGGATTAGGTCTCGCCTTGCTGGAAGAGCATTATGATGAAAATGCAAGAAAATGGATGTTTACGCAATATCATTATGACGACCAGGGACGTCCAGTCTATTCCATCGATCCTGCAGGAAATACACTGACTGCCAGCTACGATGCCTGGGGCCGGCAGAACCGGGCCACAACGCCGAGTGGGGATGTGATGGTCAGCGACTACGATCTGGGGTCTCGTACCGCGACCAGTTATATTCAGGACCAGGCTACTGGCCAGACTCTGAACTATGTCCAGGAGAGCTATGATGTTAAAGGAAACAAGTTGTCTGCGTCCACCTATAAAGACTGGCCAACGAAGCAGCAGCCCATCAGCGAATCGTATCGTTACAATATTGTCGGACAGGTGACGGGGTATACCGATCCGAATCATAATCTGAACGAGGATGGAGTAACCACTAGCTACCGTTATGACACCTTAGGCCGGTTGACTGCCCTGAAGGACGCACTGAATCAGACGACCAACTATAGCTATGACGGGAACGGCCAAGTCACCAAGGTTACGATCCAAGCCAAAGGCGGTACTCCGCAAACCCTAAACACCAAAACCTATAACGAGTTGGGTCTGCCTAGCCTCAAGCAGGATGGTGCCTCACAAAGCGAGAGCTACACATATAACAGTGCCGGGCAGTTAGCGGCTAAAACTGACCGCAATGGAAGCAGCTTTGAGTATCTGTACGATGAAGCGGGTCAACTGAAGAAGAGCACGATACAAGGGAAGATCAACAACGTAGCCCAAACGCTGGAGACCGTCATGATTACGGGGGATGAAAGTCCGAAGAAGCAGACGATCCAAACGTTGCTCAATCAGGCGGAGACGGCTTACCAGACGTTGACGAGCGATAGCTTGGGGCAAGCCCGTTCGATCTATGGGCGTTCTGGAAGCCACTACGTAGCGATTGGTAACGAGGTGGATGTGCTGGGAAGAATGACACAGATTAGCGACCAGTACATGGGCTTTTTCACCAACTATACGTATCAGCAGTCACGGGTGACTCAGGTACAGACCAACGGGAGTGCCGCAGTGACTGGGGCAGCATCAGCTAATGCACAGTACACCTATTTCGGCAATGATCAAGTGAAGTCGATCACCTATCCGACCCTGACGGATGGCAGCACACTGAAGACAGAATACACCTACAACCCGGCACTGGGCTGGACGGAGCGGATGACCAATACCAAAGGGAGCAGTAGCCTGTCCAGTTACAGCTACAGTTATGACAACAACGGGAACCGGGTCGCTGTCAGTGAATCGCGCAACGGAGCCTCTGCCCAAACAACGAATTACGCCTACGATGCGCTGAACCGGCTGATCTCCATCAGCCGCCCAGACGGCGGACAAACGACGTATACTTATGATGTGCGGGGCAACCGCCTAACGTTGTCCGATACAAGTACCGTAAGCCTGGATTCTGCGGATACCAGCTACACCTACGATTTGCAGAATACTTTAACGAGCGTCACCAAGGGCGGAGCCAGCACCAGCTTCCAGTACTATGCAGATGGAATGCGGTCTATGAAGACCAAGGGCAATATCCAGACCCAGGTGAACTACAACTTCCAGGGTCAAGTCATCTCGGAAGAGAAACTCGTCAATGGTGATTTTGTAGAGCAAGCGAATTTTGTGCGCGGCGATCGGGTATTGGTGAAGAAGGACAAGAAGGCGGCTAAGGATTATTACTACTTGTACAATGGCCACGGTGACGTCGTACAGATCGTAGATGCCAGCGGAACCGTCATGAACAACTATACCTATGATGAGTGGGGGAATATCACCAGCCAGGACGAGAAAATCTCTAATTCCTTCAAATATACTGGAGAGTTATATGACGAGGAGACCGGACTGTATTACCTACGGGCACGGTATTATGATCCAAGCCTGGGACGGTTTTTGAATGAGGATACGGTTGAGGGGCAGATTGATAATCCGCTGAGTTTGAATTTGTATACGTATGTGGAAAACAACCCTTTGAAATACATTGATCCTTCAGGTCATTCAGCAATGGCAGCAGGAGGACTATATTTAATTCCTGGGTTTGGAGAGGTACTGGCTGTTGTTACTGGTGCAGGTATTTTAGTATATGGAGGGTATAAGATTTATCAGTGGGCTACTGCTCCAAAAGAGGTACCGAGTGTATCCATTCCAAAAAAACCAGAACTAAAAGTTATTCCAGGTGGTAATAATAGTAACAAACCGGAATCAAATCCTAGACCCAAAGCTCCGCCTTTATCTCAGCCAAATAATGACAAGCAAAAAAAAGAACCGACAAAAATCTATAGACTAGGGAGTGATAGCCCATGGAACTTGACACCTAGAGAAAAAGATGGGACAACAGGTTTGTCATTTTTATTAACTCGTCCTTCCTCTGGTGCTTATATTGAAACTACGGCCGAAGATATTAATGCTTCTGGATTACTTGTAGCAATTATTGACGGGAAGAATCACGTTTCAGTTGTGCCTTTAGATGGGAGACTTACTTATTGGGCTTCGCAAAGACCGAATACTGGAGATGCTGCACGAGATTCGTACAATTATAACATTCAAGGAAGTTGGAATGCTTATACTACCGAAATGTTAAAAATATTTGGCTCTTATGATAAATGGGTGCAAAAGAAAGGAGGATTGTAATACATGGAAAAATACAATGATTTAGATATTGCAGCTATGATTGACACACTGGATGAGTTGCAAAATTCTCAGCTATTATCAGAAGCGTTAGAAATTCAAAAAACACTAATTGAAATAAGAGAAGGTATTGTCCCATTTCTTAAACTATCCAAGAAGGACTCGAGCTTTATACACTATTTTTCTGCATTTTTCATCCCAGCTTGTGATAAAGAATTTTTAGTTATGATGAAACAAGAGTTATTTGCAGTCATAGATAAGATGGATCTTACTGAATATGTTGATTTATTGATTGCCGAAAGTTTGATTAAAGAACAGGTTTTCATTAAAGAGCTGAGTAATAAATTACTTGAAAAACAGAAACATGTCCAATACTTTTATGAATATTCAAATATGAATAAATATGTTCTAGCTGACTATTTGGATAAATTATCTTCTTTGTTGAAAATATAACTCCCTGTTTGAATTTAAATTCTACTGAAAGGACTGACCATATATTTTCAAAATGAAGTTAACATTTGAGAAGCCATTGGAAAGTATACCTGAAAGTGAATACTTAATACCTGATTTAGAACTTGATGATTCGCTGGTTGTTTTAACATGTATATGTGAGCGTTTGAAATATCTCAATCTGTATCATTCGTTGTTGGTGGTTTTGGGCAAGATGTTTGGCCTGTTGATTGCAGAACGGATCTATGTACTATTATTGAACAAGTGCCGGATATATTAATGAGAACAAGAGTGGGTATATATTCCTTCGAATTAGATTTTTTCGAACAGGGAATTGAAAGACGGCTACTATTTGAAGATGATATGGATTTTATTAAAATCACTTGTAGTAGTCGCACTGATTGGTTACCTAAACCAAGTTCTATAGTAATGACCAAGGCTGAAATTTCAAACATGTTTGAAGCACTATATCAGACCTTCGTAGAGTTGGGCAGTGTGATTTGTGAAGGTCTAGTAAATCATTTTCTATTAAAGGATTGGAAAATGTGAATGTTTTTAACACCGAACCACATGGGAGTATCTAATCCATGTGGTTTTTTTTGAATTGGAATAGTATGCTCTCCTCTCCAAATGTCTAGTCTGAAATTAAATGTGACTAAAATAATACCAAATCGACAAAATAAGTTGTATCTCGACAAATTACAACCGTTCTCAACGTTGCATATCTCCCTTATGATGGTTGAGGAAGTTCTTGGAGAAAAGAGAGTGAGGGAATTATAATGCTGAGCAGCAAACCTAAAATAACTTTCTATTTAACACTATTGATGATTTCTACACTATTCATTAGCGACTCTGTGGCTATGGGTGCGGGAGGAAAGACGTACTATTATGATACCAATGGGAGATTAGTAAACGAGGCATTGCACTCCAATGAGATTATGGAATATCAGTATGATTTAAATGGAAATGTAAAGCGGAAGTTTAGAACTAATAATATGCTCGTAAATCCGAATTTTGAGTTGAATGCTAGTAAAGCAACGGACATAGCCAGTGGTTGGGACAAATGGAGCGATACCGGAAGTGCCTTGTTTCAAGTAATTCCAGCGTCAGTAGTGTCTCAGAGTGTGGCGCAGAATATTTCAGCCTCGGGGATGAGGCTTGGCACTGCAGCGTGGCTATTTCAGGATGTTGCCGTTAAGGGGAACTTGCCGGTTCTGTTTAATGGCGATGTTAGTATCGAGAGCATTAACAAAGCCAAGGTGTCCTTATGTATCCAATATTTCGATGCAGCCAATACGCTGCTGTCTCAAAAAACGGTTGATTACCCCTCTGGAGCTCTAAGTAGTTATATGACTTTATCCTTGACAGATATCACTCCTCCTAACACGGTTCGTGCCAGAGCCCATGTAGGGATCAGAACGGAAGAAGGGGGAGGAAGCGGTGCTTTTTATGTGGACAACATGGCATTTAGATATGATACTGCAGGCAATATATTAAATAACCCTAGCTTTGAAAATAATCTATCCGGCCAAAAGGAAATTGCTGAAAGCTGGTCGCGATGGTCCGACTCAGGAGGAAGTCTATTACAAGTAGTCTCTTCCCCTGTGACTTCAGGTGTAAGAGCTCAAAAATTGACAACTCCAAGCATGAAGACTGGAGGTGCCAGTTGGTTATTTCAAGATGTAGTCACTCAACCCAATGTCCCGATCTCAGCAAGCGGAAATATAGTTGTGGATCAGCTTACATCCGCGAAAGTCTATATTATTATCCAATTTTTTGACGAAAAGAATAAGTTCTTAAGTCAGCAATCGGTGGACTATCCCACAGGCATGCTCCAAAAGTATATGACGTTATCTCTAAACACAATAACCCCAGCAGACTCGGTAAGAGCTAGGCTACACGTGGGGATTCAGGCAATCGCTGAAGGAGGCAACGGGTCCATTTATATTGATCATATGGCTTTAAATCGTGATCCGCAAAGAAACATGTTATCTAACCCAAGCTTTGATGCTAACTCCACAGCAAATGTTGGTACGGCAGATAGCTGGCAGACATGGTCCGACTCCGGGAATCATACTTTTCAAGTTATGGGACCTCTTCAAACGGCAAATACCTACGGACAGAAGTTTACTAGTGCCAACATGAAAAAGAACGGAGCAGCATGGCTGCTGCAGGATGTAGTGGTAAGCGGAAATAAGTTAGTCGAGTTCAAAGGAAATATTTTAGTCGAGAGAGTGGTGCAGACAAAAGTTTCTTTATGCATACAGTTCTTCGATCGTAATGATTCTTTACTCTCAGAGAAGTATGTTGACTACCCTGCGGGAGTGCTACAGAAATTCTCTACGCTGTCATTAACAGAAAAAACTCCCTCCAACGCTGTTAGTGCAAGGGTCCATGTAGGATTACAAGCAACTGCAGCGGGTGGGAGCGGAACCTTTTATGTGAAGCAAATGATATTGAAATATAGTGAATAATGGAGCGTGTACTATCGTGATTGCGAAAATAGTGAAACTTGTTAAACATATCTGCCTTCTCTTTATTCTGTTCTTAGGATATGCTGCTTCATCTGCTTATGCTGAGGCATCCAGTACAAACCATATCGTTATTGATGTCATTGGTTCATCTCCACAGCGTATTTATACCTATAATCAAGGGCGGTTGGATACGGAGATTCTACAAGACAGTACGATTAATCAATATACATATGATGCTAACGGAAATCTGATCAAGCGCAGTCGCGCGAATTCTTCCACATCACCCTACGTATTCGATCTATCTTCAGTATCCTATGATATTTATATCCGCGGGGTTCAGCCTAATGTCCAGCAAGTACATTTTCCAACTTGGACTGCCTGGAAGGACCAGGATGATGTGGAGTGGATCGTAGGGGAAAAACTGGCCGATGGAGTCTGGAAAGGAACTGTAGTTTTTAATAGACATGGTGGAGAGACAGGTACATATATTACACATATTTATGCGGATGGGAAAATGGTTAGTGATGTAGGTGCAGAAGTCCGGAACAACGGAGTGACGATTACAGCACCTGAACAAGCTTCGCTGGCTGACGGGTTCTATACTGTGCAGGCTAATGGTATACCGGAGAGTATCAAAGAGGTGCGCTTCCCTACGTGGACAGAGCATATGGGACAAGATGACTTGGTCAATCCCTGGATAACAGGTGAAAGACTTGCAGACGGATCTTGGAGAATTAAAATACCGTTCAGTACACACAACTTTGAAATGGGGAATTATATTACACACATTTATTCATTTGATCGGTATGGGAACAAAACAGGAGTGGGCGGCAAAGTAGTCAATGTGTTAGGCGGAGCAGGGGGATCTAAAGAGACCGATCTGTCCGGTGTTTCGTATGACGTATTCATCTATGGGGTAGACCCGTCTATCCAGAGTGTCCAATTTCCAACATGGACGGCGAACAATAATCAGGATGATATTGAGTGGATTGAAGGTGTGAAAGTTGGGAACGGCGTGTGGAAAGCAACAGTCGTGTACGCCAGACACCATTCAGAGACCGGCAGGTATATTACACATATTTATTCCAGCGGTCGTATTCTTGGAGCTTGGGAATATGATGTCACTAATTCACAGGTATTGAAAGCACCCGTAAATGCTAAGATCAGTGACGGTTACTATGAAGTCTCTATTGAAGGAATACCAGCCAACGTAACCCGCATGGAATTTCCGACGTGGACGAATCAGAATGGCCAAGATGATCTCATTTGGTATCAAGGGGAACGGGAGAGTTCGTCCAAATGGAAAGTTCGGATTCCTTTTGCTAATCATGGGAATGAAACTGGGATTTATATCACACATCTCTATGCCAGTGATGGATACGGAAACAGCCGGCCTGTTGGAGGAGTTACAGTAAATGTTAATCGTTATTGAAATGATAAAGGAGTGGAGGAAATAGATAACATGAAAATTGGAAGGGATTTAAAAATTCTAATTTGTATCATTGTATTTTTGTCTCTTATAGTAAAGCCTTCACAGGGTACGGCTGCCTCAGTAGATCAAGTATTTAGAACCGTGGATAAAGGCGGAACCATATACAACTACGATCCGACTGGAAGATTAACGGAGACTCAAACCCTTAATGCTGTTGTCAGAAACAAATACGACTTGAATGGTAACATGGTAAGCCGAAAGTCGGTGGCGAGAAGCCTGACACAGTGGCAGTTGGGAAACGGTCTTGGCTCCAATACTCGTTTTATCAATGATGTGAACGGTGATGGGAAGGCGGATGCGGTTCTCTTTTTTAAGGATACAGGAACATGGTATGTCTCTCTGTCGAATGGTCAAGGAATTAAGGGGTTCCAGAGATGGATTACCGGCCATGGAGTGGGATCGGATGCTCAACTGTTAGCGGATGTGAACGGAGATGGTAAAGCGGATGCAGTTATCGTGAATTACGGAAGCTGGTACGTGGCATTGTCCAATGGGAGCGGTTTTGAAGGCTATAAATTATGGGTCTCCGGCCATGGAGTTGGGGCCAGTGGCTTATTTCTGGCAGATGTGAACGGAGACGGCAAAGCAGATGCAGTTATTGAAAATAGCGGAAGCTGGTATGTATCACTTTCTTCAGGTCAAGGATTTCAGGCTTACAGCAGATGGATTGAAGGATATGGTGTAGGAGCTACCAAAGAGTTCTTAGCTGATGTAAATGGGGATAGTAAGATGGATGCCGTTGTTTTCTACGAGCAAGAGGGTTCTTGGTACGTAGCGTTATCCAATGGAAAGGGGTTCGAAGGGTATAGAAAGTGGATAGAAGGCCATGGTGTTGGTTCAGCGGATCAGCTTCTGGCTGATGTGAACGGAGATGGCAAAGCAGATGCTGTAATAATAAATTACGGGAATACGTATGTAGCCTTATCAGGAGGTAGTTACTTTAAAGCATATACCAAATGGTCAATAGAAGGTGCTGTGGGGCAAAACACTTATTGGCTAGCTGATATCAATGGGGATCACAATGCTGACGTTGTTCAATATAGTGAGGTTGGTATGAAATGGAGCGTATCTTTATCTAATGGTTACAGCTTTCTGAAGAATAAGGATTGGTCACTGGAAGGTGGATCAGAGGTTCACACCCAATTTACATCTGACGTGAACGGTGATGGGAAGGCGGATACGGTTCTCTTTTTTAAGGATACAGGAACATGGTATGTCTCTCTGTCGAATGGTCAAGGAATTAAGGGTTACCAGAGATGGATTACCGGCCATGGAGTGGGATCGGATGCTCAACTGTTAGCGGATGTGAACGGAGATGGGAAAGCGGATGCGGTTATCGTGAATTACGGAAGCTGGTATGTGGCATTGTCCAATGGGAGCGGTTTTGAAGGTTATAAATTATGGGTGGCTGGGCATGGAGCTGGGGCCAGTGGCTTATTTCTGGCAGATGTGAATGGAGACGGCAAAGCAGATGCAGTTATCGAAAATAGCGGAAGCTGGTATGTATCACTTTCTTCAGGTCAAGGATTTCAGGCCTACAGTAGATGGGTTGAAGGATACGGTGTAGGAGCTTCCAAAGAGTTCCTGGCAGATGTAAATGGGGATGGGAAAGCAGATGCCGTTGTATTTTATGAGCAGGAAGGTTCTTGGCACATAGCATTATCCAATGGCAATGGCTTCGAAGGGTACAAAAAGTGGATAGAAGGCCATGGCGTTGGTTCAGCAGATCAGCTTCTGGACGATGTGAATGGCGATGGAAAAGCGGATGCTGTGATTATTAATAGTGGAAATTGGTATGTAGCATCATCAACTGGAACCAGCTTTACAGGCTATGCACCTTGGATTATGGAGTTTAGTGGTGTCGGTTCAAAATTATACCGGTTGGCAGACGTTGACGGAGATCGCCGTTTGGAAGCAATAGTAATTACTACCGATGACTCTTGGTATGTGTGGGATTATTTATCTGGTGCTAATTGATTAAAAATGAAAATAGGCGGGAATAAGGAGCGAGACATTTCTATGAGCTTCAGGATAAAAAAGAAAATAATATATTCTCTTGCCCTAAGTCTAGTCTTTAATTTAGTTGGCATGTTCAATTCCGATTATATTAAGGCGGATGCAAGCGTGGGTACAGATAATATAATTAAAAATTCTGGTTTTGAAATAAACACTAATGGCAGTAGCATAGCCGATAACTGGGTCTCACATGGGATTGGGAGTTTCGAAGTTACCAGCTCATTGGTCTCTGGAGGAAGCAAAGCACAGAAGGTTTCCATTAGTAATTTACCGATGAATCAATTTGCTGGTGTGAGCCAAACCTTATCGGTGAATCCTGGGCAACCGTATAATATGAACGGACGTTTTTACATTGAGAGCATCTCCAATGCTAAAGTGCAATTGTACGCAGATTTTTTTAATGCTGGAGCTTTTGTGGATTGTAAGGTTTACGAATTGCCTAATCAGGCTACAGGACAATTCGTTACTTTAGGGGGAACAGGCAGTGTGCCTGAGGGAGCTACATCAGTTGTCATTTATGCTTTGATTCGTTCTAGTTCTGATGTCAATTCCGGTGCTTTCATTACGGATAATATCTCTTTTCAATATACTAATGACGGCAATCTAGTTGCTAATTCAGATTATGAGAGCTTTTCAAACACGCTTGCTAACTCAGACGATTGGGATTATACGACCTCCTATAACCCATCATTTAGTTCCGTTGCTTATCCATCTTTAAGTGGAGCTAGAGCCCAGAAAATCAAAGTCTCGTCTCTCCCGGTTAACGGATATGCGGGTATGTTGCAAAAAATTAAAGTAGTTCCGGGTAAGTCATTCCAAGTAAGTGGTGCATTGTTAATAGAAAGTCTAGCGAATGCCAAGGCGCAAATCTATATTGATTTTATGAGCTCCTCTGGAAATTATACGGGGACGACTATTCTCGAATATGCTAAACCGACCAATGGCATATATATGACATTATCTGATACAGGTCAAATTCCTAAGAATACCACTTATGCTGTTATATACGTAATCATTCGAGGGACAGGGAACAATGGTTCAGGAAGCATGTATGTGGACTCTTTGAATTTTCATTATACGAATGAACCCAATCTATTTAACAACGGGAACTTCGAAGCACCTGGTTCTAACGGCTTGGGAAGCGGGTGGTTGCCCAGTTACGGGAATGATAACCATACCTACAGATTAGTTTCGGAAAGCTACGGGAATACCGTTCAGCAAATCGATGCATCTAATATAAAAGCTAATGAGTATGTTGGAATAAGTCAGATGTTAAAAGTTGTACCTGCTAAAAAGTATACGATGAGCGGCAGATTAAAGGTGGATCGTATCAGCAATGCCAAAGTACAGCTGTATGCAGATTTTTTTACAGGCTCAGGTGCATTTATTGATGCGAATATCGTAGAATTGCCTGCTACCACTCAAGGGGGATATATCACAATATCTAATACTGGAACCGTACCTTCTAATACTGATTACGTCCGTGTCTACGCTATTATACGTGCAACTAGTGGAGGCGGGGCAGCGAGTATTTATGTAGATGATATGAGATTCAGTTATAGCTCCAACTTATTGGATAACCCTGACTTTGAAGTGAGTAATTACGGGTCGCAAACGCCGCTGAACTGGACCATTTATAAGCCTCTAGGAGTAGAGGATGGAATTCGGTTGATTGAGAATAGTCCGGCTAAGGGTGTAACTACTAATTCTTATTCGGCAGCGGGACGTTTGCTTAATCAGACGCTTGTACAAGGAACCCAGACTTATAATACATTTTACAAATATGATCTGAACGGAAATTTAACGAAGAAATCAACGGTGATAGGTACACTAGAGGCATTTCATGATCAAAAGTCAGTGGAAGTCAGGGGATTCGGGATTCCGGTTAATCAATTTGTTGGCATCTCTCAGACTCTACGTGTAATTCCTGATAAGTCTTACATGGTTACAGGAAAAGTTAATATTAGCATGTTGAATCAATCCAGAGTGCAGATGTATATTGACTTTTATGCTATGGATGGGTCATTCGTCTCCAGCAGTATTAAAGACACCACTGAAGCGAATGGAAAGTATGTGTTACTGACGAATGAGGGGGTCATCCCAAGTAAAGCTGTATTCGCAAATGTATATTTTCTAATCAGATCTGCAGGAGATTCTGGGGCGGGGACGTTCTATCTTGATTCGGCTAGCTTTGATTATAAATGAAATTAGGTGGGGAAAAAGAATGAGATATAGGAAGAGTTCACTTGGGGGAATTGTTGTATTTGTATTTTTTCTTATTGGCTATTTCTCAAATGGTAATTTGATTTTTGCTGATAATGGTAAGAAACAAGAACTTCAATACTTTTATAATCAGAATCGATTGGACTTTATTTATTCAGAAGACAATTCATATTTAGATTTTTACTATGATCGGAACGGAAACTTGATAAATAAAATACATAGGGAGTTTGAAGGGTTTGAAAAAGGTAACATCTCGGCAACCAGCTTCATTCCTCTAATAGGTACGCTATCGATGACCCAAGAGCCAAGCAAAGTTGTAAACGGAGCGTATTCAGCATATGGGGTCGGGGAAAAGAATGTGGAATGGACAGTGTTTATGATTTCAGATTTCAATACGTTCAAACTCGAACCGAATACGCCATATAGTGTGACGTTCAACTATAAAGTAATAGATAAACCGGCAAATGGAGGATATTTTGACTTTTTTGTAAGGAGCTTAACCGGTAATGGAAAGGATGATGTGGGTTGGCTGACTTGGAATGAGGCCATCGGAACTAAGGGGAGTAAAAAGATAGAGTTTGTGACTGGAGCGAACAGTGATTATTTTTTGAATTTCGGGATGCGTAACGGTGGAGCTATTTCTATTGATGATATTAAAGTCACGAAGGAAGCGGAATCCTTTGAAAAAGGGGACATTACAGCAACCCAGTATATGCCTCTAATAGGTACACTGTCGATGACCCAAGAGCCAAACAAGGTTGTAAGTGGAGCATATTCAGCATATGGGGTCGGGGAAAAGAATGTGGAATGGACAGTGTTTATGATTTCAGATTTCAATACGTTCAAACTCGAACCGAATACGCCATATAGTGTGACGTTCAACTATAAAGTAATAGATAAACCGGCAAATGGAGGATATTTTGACTTTTTTGTAAGGAGCTTAACCGGTAATGGAAAGGATGATGTGGGTTGGCTGACTTGGAATGAGGCCATCGGAACTAAGGGGAGTAAAAAGATAGAGTTTGTGACTGGAGCGAACAGTGATTATTTTTTGAATTTCGGGATGCGTAACGGTGGAGCTATTTCTATTGATGATATTAAAGTCACGAAGGAAGCGGAATCCTTTGAAAAAGGGGACATTACAGCAACCCAGTATATGCCTCTAATAGGTACACTGTCGATGACCCAAGAGCCAAACAAGGTTGTAAGTGGAGCATATTCAGCATATGGGGTCGGGGAAAAGAATGTGGAATGGACAGTATTTATGATTTCAGATTTCAATACGTTCAAACTCGAACCGAATACGCCATATAGTGTGACGTTCAACTATAAAGTAATAGATAAACCGGCAAATGGAGGATATTTTGACTTTTTTGTAAGGAGCTTAACCGGTAATGGAAAGGATGATGTGGGCTGGCTGACTTGGAATGAGGCCATCGGAACTAAGGGGAGTAAAAAGATAGAGTTTGTGACTGGAGCGAACAGTGATTATTTTTTGAACTTCGGGATGCGTAACGGTGGAGCTATTTCTATTGATGATATTAAAGTTACTAAAAAACTGCAAAAGTAGCATCCTTTAATATCTTTCAGCTATAGATTTATAAGAGGTCCACTGGGGATTTTATAAGCTTGCTTAACTTTTCCCAAAAAGCTCAGAAAGGTTTTGTTGTATACTGCTCATCTTCCTGCCATACTACTATTCCTGTTTCGTAAGCTACAGTAGAACGCAATTTCACACCATGGATTCGTCTTGTTTCTCTTTGGGACCAACTATACAATGACTGTTTCAGTGTTGTGCTTTAGTCAATTGAACAGGCGCTCACTATAGTTTTTGACAATGGAATATTCAATAAACGGGGGTATGACTTATAAAAAGATATGTACTAATTTTATTAGCATTTGCTTTATTTATTAGCTCTCAGACTGCCACCGCAATGAAATACACTTACTCCAGAACAGGTGGATTGAACCTGATACGAATATCTGAAGAGAGGTATATGAATTTTCAGTATGATAACAACGGTAACTTAATTGGAAAGAAAAACTTAAACTGCAAACCATCAGAATATAAACTATTGAATGTGAATAGCAATAAGGCACTTGATGTATACGCAGGAAATAGTGTGAACGGAACCAAAGTTCAAATAGAAACAGATAACGGAACAGATGCACAGCGGTGGTTGCTTTGTACAACCGAAAATAGCCTTTTTAAGCTGATTAATGTTAATAGCGGGAAGGCACTCGATATAGCAGGTGGAGAAACATCCAATGGAACGAGGGTTCAGATATGGAATGATAACGGAACCGAAGCTCAGATATGGCGCGTAGTTGAACAAGCGGACGGTTCATATGAACTAATAAATATACATAGCAATAAAGCTCTCGATGTTGCAAATGGTGATACAGCAAGTGGAACCCCTGTACAGATATGGGCCTCTAACGGAACAACTGCACAGAAGTGGAGACTCATTAAAGCGATAAGTAATAGAACAGAATACAAAATATTAAATGCTGGTAATGGAAAAGCCTTGGATGTCACAGGAGGAAATACTGCAGACGGTACTCCTATTCAGATATGGACCCATAACGACACCGCATCCCAAAGATGGAGAGTCTATGATACAGGGGACAGTAACTATAAGTTAATTAATGTGAATAGCGGCAAGGCACTGGAGGTGGCTGGTGGTGGTGAAAATAATGGTTCTTCTATTCAAATTTGGACAGATAACGGTACCACATCACAACAATGGAAATTTAGAGAAAATGGAGACGGATCAATTAGTTTCATCAATGTGAACAGTAATAAATTGCTTGATATTACCAATGGAAATAATGAAAACGGTACACCCCTCCAAATATATGAGGATAACGGAACAAGCTCGCAAAGGTGGAGACTAATCAAATATATTGATTGAGGGAGCAGTTATTATTTAATACTTAATTCTAGATAGGAGTGTGTTTTTATTTGAGAAGGATCTTCTTGATATTTCTATTTTTATTAACTTTAGGTGCTTGTCATGCTTATGCTTATCCCATCAATGAGAACATCAATGGAGGCTTTGAGCAGGATCAGAACAACAATAACCTTCCTGATTTTTGGGAAACCGTTTGGAGAAATGGAACTAGCGTCGGCTCCAGCGCTTCAAAAGAAAGTTTCGAACCCATTGAAGGAAAATATCATTTCAGATTATACAATGGTAGTGGAGATAAAAAATCATATATGTATGCTTTATCGAATCCGGTTACTATCGAAAAAGACCATTTGTACAAAATTAATGCTTTTATGAGATATACTCTCCCTGTTGGAAGAGCAAGCATAACGATCATAGAAACTGACCGTTATAAGAATATTGTATATGAATCCAATCGTTCCTTCTCTAACGGAGGATGGCAATGGCATGATAATACCATATATCTAGCCCCCAAGGACAATACAGAATACATACAAATCCGCTTTGAAGTAGGCGGAGAAGAAAAAGCCTATTTAGATATCGATAAGGTCAATATTCATTCTATTGAAATTAATGAAAGCTTTGAGGATGACCTGAATAACAATAATCTACCTGATTTCTGGGAAACAGTATGGAGAAATGGAACAAGTAGTCAATCCAGTGTCTCTAAACCAGGTTATGAGCCTATTGAAGGCACCTCCCATTTAAGAATGTACAGTGGGACAGGAGATCCGCAATCCTTTGTTTATTCACTATCGGACCCAATCCCTGTTAGTGCTGGATCTTCATATGACATGAATGCTTTTATGAGATATACCTTACCAGAAGGTTGGGCGGAAATAACAATTATAGAAGTGGATAGCAATGATCGTGTTGTTAATGAGTATGGAAGAAGTATGAATAACGGTGGATGGAAATGGCATTATCATTCAGTTTTAATTACTCCTAATTATCAGACCAGTTACATACGAATACGTTTTGCGGTAGGTGGAGAAGAGAAAGCTTATTTGGATGTTGATCAAGTTTCTTTGAAAAGAGTTGCAAATCCAGCGGCATGGAAAATAGATATACCGAATCAAAATCAAATACGCTACTTCTATGATGCTAACGGCAGGCTTCAATATGTGCTGCTGACTAATGGTAAAATTGTCGCATTAAAATATGATAAAAATGGATCACTGATTAAGAAAGAAGCATTATAACTAAATTTATTTAAAGCGAAGATTAGGAGAGTTACTAATGAAAATATCATATTTATCTAAAAAAATTATATTGTTCTTGATGTGTTTTGTTTTAATATTGCCAAATGAGCCTATGTTTGCGCAAACTAGCAAAGCAGTGATAGAACAGAAATCCGGACAGACACAAGACATCGACCCATGGGACAGTATGAGGAATCCCCAGCAGCCTGCAGATAACGGTCAACCATTGACGAAGCAGGAGATTGAAGAACCAACACCCCTTGAGCTGCCTCAGTTTGATGATGATTCGTTGGCTGAGGGCACAGATACGGCGTTGCGCCAAAACTCTGTTGTAGCAGATACCTATGACTCGGCAGACCCGACCCAACTTGAGATTCTGAAGCTAAAAGCGAAAACGCTGGAAAAGCAAGGTCTTCTACCGGCTAACGGAGCTTCCATGCAGCGGGGATTATCCGATGCGAATATCTCCAAGGCGTCCGATAAGAACTTATCCATCGAAGTGATCAAGGAGTTGGATCTGCGGGGGGCTACCAGGCTAGAATTTTACTGGCTGAACCTATTGTTTCAAGACCACCCGGATTGGAATCTGCCCAAGGTATGGGATTGGAAGCAAGAGTCCGGTTTTGATTGGGAGACCATCTACAACAACCCGGTCTTATTCACAGCTTCTTCCTCATTTCAATTGAAGCGAAACGTAACCTCTCAGGTATATCAAGAAGAGGCACAGGATTGGAGTCCGGCAAGTGTAACTTCAGAGGTATATAATTCGCTGGAAGTGTCCAAGAACAGTTTAAGCTTTGCGGCTGTGAGCATGAGAGCCTTTGATAATGATGTGGACAACGTCACCAAAAACCGGTTGCAGGCTCAAATTAATCAGACCGGCAAGCCTCAATATGGAGATCGTTACAATGCGGGAGAATTCGTGGACCCCGTTACTGGCTCCCTGAGCTGGAAGCAGAATCAGATTCATCTGCCGGGAAGAGACGGCCTGGATCTGGATATTGGATTAAGGTATAGCTCCAACGAAGCTATGGCCTTCTATACGTCCAGCGACTATAATCCTAACTTCAACAGCTACGATGTGACAACTAGCCTATATAATTCGTCTGTTCTGGGAGCAGGCTGGTCCTTCCAGTTCCCGTACATTCAGAAGATTGGGGATTATAACTATTACTATCACGATGGCAACGGTAGTGTCTACCCTGTCGGTGATGGGGGTGGACTGTCGAGCTACACCCAACTGATAAATTATGAGGGCAAGGACAAGCGCTACATCTGGGAAACCTCGGTTTGGGAGAATGAATTCAGCAACGGTAAAATTGGCTCCAAGCACTATATTGAATATGCCGACAAAAGAAAAGAGTACTTCGACCGCGATGGGAAGTTACTCGGGATCAAAGACCGGTTCGGCAATACCATTACCTTCAAATATGAAGGACCGAACTCTTGGCAGCTCTCCTCCATTGTGGATTCCGTAGGTAGAGAAGTGAAGTTTACCTACGAAGATAACCTGATGAACAGCAATTTTAATGGGGAAAATGTAAGTATTCAAGTATTCGACGAGAACGGACGTCCCAGTGAATCAGTCATGCTAACCAAGGGCCGGCAAGCGATTAAAGTCAACGAACTTCAAACTTATGTACCCTTTCTGCAAAAGGTGACCAATCAAAAGGGGGATAAAATCTATTTTGACTATCAGCACGAGTTGGCCAGATACAATCCGCAGGGCATTAACCGCAACTATGAGAACAAGAATTACTATGCACTCTTAAAGAAGATTCAATTTCCGAATTCAAGCTCAGAATATAGCTACGACAAAGTCGTACGCAATCTTCCTTATGAAGATTCGGTAGAAGAATTCCGTATTAATTCCCGGAGCGATCATACTGGACTCAAAGACTATAACCAGTATAAATACACCTATTGGAAAGATTATACGGGAGAACATTTCACCCAATGGCCGGGTCATCTCCCTGACGGTTATCAATACAGCACCAGTGTCATCCAGATCAGTGACTCAGCAAGCAATGGAACGACAGCACTGAGAGTATTCGATAAAGATAACAAGCTGCTGCGGACCGAGACTCAAGCGCCGAATGGAGAAAAGAAAGTAGTCAACAACACTGCGTTCGATCCTACCTTTATCCATCGGCCGGTAAAGACCACTCTATCCGATTACGGAGCAGGCGACAGTGAGCAAACGGCGAATCACCTGTACACTGAAACTGTCTACAATGAGTGGGGCTCTGTTCACAAGGAGACATTACCGCTAACCTGGGAACAGTTGAACAACGCAGCCGTCAAAGAACATTACACTACTACTTATGACTATGAGCCTAATTATCAATTTATCCGTGCCAAGACGTGGTATCAGAATGCATCCGATGCTGCACCGCGCAGCGAGACGTATACTTACACTGGAGACGGGCGTCCAGCCCGCACCGTCAATGCCTTGGGGGAAGAAACCCGTTATAACTACAGCTATGACTCGAACAAGGTCGTTCAGGTGCAAGCGGAAATCTGGTCAGGAAGCCAGCTTGTCGCGGTCACCGTTACCCGGTATGGACCGGAAAGCAACAACGCATATCCTACCGAACAGCGTCAAACGCTGAATCCCGGAGCGGAAAGTAGCCATGAAGTCATCACTAAGATGAGCTATTACATGGGAACCGGGTTATTGTGGAAGATGACAGATGGATTGAACCGTGAAACCTCCTATGAATATGATGAGCTTGGTCGCCCGACCAAGATTACGTATCCCGAGGCGGTAAACGGCAATGGCAGCCGATACTCCCGGACGGAAGAATACAGCTACATGTACTCCAGTCCAGACGGACTGGATGCGTTCAATGCAGGTACCCCCACTCTGCGGGTAGGAACCAGCACCAAACTGACCGAAGTGGCAACCGGCAAGCAGTCGTTCACGAGCGGAGAAGTGTACTACAATGGGCTAGGACTGCCTATTCTCGAAAGTAACTGGGATGCCTTTGGCGCAGTATCAATCATGAAGCAGTATCATTATGACGATCAAGGACGCCCGGTATACATGATGGACCCGGAAGGAAATACAGTAACCGTTGGTTATGATGCCTGGGGCCGTCCAAATGTATCTACGGATGCCTTCGGCAACCGCATGATTGCAGAATATCAGTTGAAAGCCCGGCAGGATGCCAGCTACCTGATTCCAGCCGATGGCAGCGGCACTCTTAATTATATTCTTCAGCAGTATGACCCATTAGGCCATGTGATCCAGCAACTGACGTATAAAGACTGGCCGCAGAATACGCAGCCTCTGACTGAAGATTATCAATACGATCTGGATGGGAATATAACAGCGTACACCGATGCGAATAAAAACCGGAACAACGAAGGGGTAACCAACTCTTATCGTTATGATGCGCTGGGACGGTTAAAATCCGTTAAAGATGCGCTTAATCAGACCACCCAGTACACCTATGACGGGACAGGACAGATTAAGGAGGCGTCGATCCAGGCGTTAGGAGGCGTAGCCCAGAAGATTTTCAGCAAAGGATTCAACGGGCTGGGTCAAATGACGATGAAAGAGGACCCCTCTTCTCAAAAGGAAAACCTGACCTATAATGAACTTGGACAGCTTGCTACCCGTACCGACCGGAATGGGACGTCGTTTACTTATGACTATGATGAGTGGGGGCAACCCAAATCAGTGAAATTGGCGGGCGCTGGAGCAGCAGCTCAGCAAAGTCTGGAAACCAGGTTCTACATTAGCGGCAGGAATATTTGGGATACCGTCACAGAAAAAAATGGCGGTCCGGTAAAAGCGACACATACACAATGGAATGATAGCCTGAACCGGACGCGGGGCATGTATGAGGAAGTGAACTGGAATGGTGCCGTTCATTATGCGAATATCACGAACACTCTGGACCGCTTAGGCCGATACACACAAGTGAAGGACGCCAGTCTGTCGTTCTCTACGAATTACCAGTACCAGCGGAGCCGTTTGCAGAAGGTTCAGACCAATGGTGCGGCCACAGTTAATGAAGCGGCATCGGCGAACGCAGAATACCGGTATTATCCGAATGGGTTGGTAGAGTCCATAACGTATCCGACACTCGCTGACGGCAGCCGCCTGGTCACGCGATACACATACAACAAGGCACTGAACTGGGTTGAAACGGTAACGAACGAGAAGAGCGGTGCGGTCCTGTCAAAGTTTGATTACGATTATGACAACAACGGCAACATCATAAAGGTAACTGAGAAACGGCTAAATGAGGATGAACGGGTGACCGCCTATACCTACGATGCATTGAACCGTCTCTTGACCTCAAGTCAATCCAATGGCGCGCGTGAGGCCTATACGTATGATGTGCGCGGAAACCGCTTGACGCTGGAAAGCAGCGCCACGCTGAGTGCAGAATCAACGGAGACCAGCTATCAGTACGATTTGGAGAATACACTGACAGGACTGACCAAGGGGGCGCAGAAGACCGAGTTCGCTTACTATGCCAATGGGCTGCGTGTAGCCAAAGCGACCGGTGCCAAGAAAACAGTGTATAACTACAATTTCAACGGTGAAGTCATCTCGGAAGTGAAGAGCAGCAACGGAGCCTCGGAACTGTCCCAATACGTGCGCGGCGACCGGGTGCTGGTGAAGAAGGAACAGAAGACAGGTAAAGATTACTACTATCTGTACAATGGCCATGGCGATGTCGTCCAGATCGTGGATACCACAGGCAAGATCGTCAACAACTATGTATACGATGAGTGGGGCAACATCACCAGCCAGAAGGAAGAAATCTCGAATTCATTCAAGTATGCCGGCGAAATCTATGACGAAGAGACCGGACTGTATTACCTGCGGGCACGCTACTATGATCCGAGTATGGGACGGTTTTTGAATGAGGATACGGTTGAGGGGCAGATTGATAATCCGTTGAGTATGAATTTGTATACGTATGTGGAAAATAATCCATTGATTTATAGTGATCCGACAGGTCATAGAAAAACAGAGTCGTATTACGAAATAGAAATGCTTCTTAATGCTTCAATGAAAGGTAATTCATCGTATAAAAATAATCTACAGAAACTATATGGTAATGTTTATGATGATGGAGGAAACACTTTTAAATATTTATATGGCTTATTAACTCAGACAAGCCCTTACGAAAACTCTGCGGGTAATGCTTCATGGGCTAAAGGCCAATTACTCAATGCCCTTGAGGCTTCACAAGATAGTTATGATAAGAAGTTTGGATACGTGACTGCAGCTTCTGATCTCATTGTTGGAGGAGCAGTTGGATTTTCTAAAAGCTCGATAAGTTTGTTTAGAGCGGTCGGTCCTGAAGAATTCTATCAAATCTTTAAAACAGGAACCTTTGAAATAGGTGGTAGTGGTTTTGAAGCAAAACAATTTGGCTATACTCTCGAGGAGACCCTGGCTTTTGCTAATAAATTTAAAGATTATGCAGCAATTATTGAAGTTAGAATATCTAAAAATGCTCTAAAAAAATTAGGAGACTTTACAAGTGTTGATCCTTTTATATTTAAAAGTGGGACTGTAACAATAACACTGGAGAAGTTAGGGGATTTCAATAAAATGATTAAGGAGATCATCCATGCTTTATAATTTGGAGGTTACAAATGCTTTTACTCAAAGCGAAAATATTATTTGATAAGTTAAGTAACGAAATCAGTACTAAATCGATAATAAGACCAGGATTTAATTTTGGAAATAATATTATTTTTTCTGGTTCAGTTATACCATTAAATGCTGTAGAGGCATTAGCGGAAGGTGAATGGTATGAGGTGGAAATTGAGATGAACACGATTGAAAAAGATGCTATGAAAGCAGTCGGCCATCTTGTAAATATTGGAGGTGGATTTTTTATTCAAATTGGAGTGCAAAGAATAGGAAAAGGTGAAATTATTGATTTTTTATATTATGACTGAATGAGCGAAGTGAATGATTGTTGGTACAATAATTTCACACGAAAATGATTATTTAGCTAAAATGGTTATACCTTTAGTTGGGTAGTTTTTTGATGGGAAATACAAAAATAAATAATATTACAGTTATATAAATATTATAAATAGTGGTAACTGGGAATATCTACTCTCAGTTGCCACTTTCTTTATTCAAACATTTCAAAATAGTAATTAAAGACTAGGGTAGGACGGTATGGTATTAAACAAAATAGAAATTAATGAGTTTTTATTTTTGTTACTTCTATTTTGGGAAATTACATTCAGAAATGGGATAAAGGGATAAAAATATCCGGAGGTTTAATATGGAGGTTTGTAATAATGAATAGCAAAAATATATTAGTAATTTTTATCACGAATATGGTTTAGATAATTCAAAGAAAGCAGACAAATTTTTTTAGGAATCTTAGATGTTTTCCCTAAACAACTAACTGAACTAGAAGCGCAGGAAATTGATTTTCCATTATTATATTAGAACATGAGGATCAAATATTGATTTTTTTCAGAAAATATATCAATTAAACAAAAATTCTATTTATGTTAAGTTAATTCAAATTATTAATACTAGTTTATAACGGATTTGCTTGACTTCATTAACCGGCAGGGTATTGTAGGAACTGCTTTGGCACTTGATTATCTGTAATGTATATAGGGAACTAGGAGGGGTTGAAGATACAATTAAGACTAGAAAAACTATGGAAGAGGGCACGTGTAGAAAGAAGCTGCTTTAGTCTGGAGAAAATATCAGATAGATTTATTTTGGTGAAATTAGTATTTGACTATGACAAGGTGAAGGATTATTACGGGAGACTGGTATGGTGTTTTTATGGTGAAGCTGAACCTCTCATTATATACTTTGATAAAAGCAGGGAAACTTATACAAGTGAAGAAGTGCTGCTCCCTAATGAGTTAACATTTTTTGTCGATTCCTTCTCAAATAAATTTGTACAGAATCCGCAGATAAGAACCTCGGGGCTTCCCGCTTTATCTTTAACAACAGTAGAAGGGATAGATCATGACTTTCTTGTTCAGGAGAGAGGCGAGTTAACAGTGGCTTATAAAGACAACAGCATCTATTGCTTATTCAATGCAAGTCAACCTGACGAAATTGTACAAGTGGGAGAGAATATTGGTTTTTATTTCTCTAACAAAATGCTGTCTGAAATTAAGCTACAATTAACCGATCATGATAAGCTCATTTTACAGCAGGCTCATTTAATTTAACTAATACAGATCTATTGAGCGAGGTGATCTCCATAGCCGCTAACTTCAATATAGTTCTATATTCCCGGGACATCATTGACCCAGACAGGTTGTTGAGAATTGTGCGAGACAAGGGTTTTGAACCTGTTATCAATCATATCGAATCAATAAAAAACTGGGAATATGAAGATTCGAGCACCCATACGATTCAGGGAATGCTGGCAGCCCCTTTTGCTGCTCTTCTTGAGAAAGGAAGGATTATTTGGATACAAGGAGAGGCCAAGCTGAACAGATTTGTGGTGTTTTTGAGCAAGTCGAAAGGTATCTATCTAACAAGTATTGCAATCAATACGCAATATTTAGATTACTTAGACGATACGCTGAACGAACGTAACCAGCCAGTCTATGATGCACTATCAAACCTTTTGTTATCTTCCGAACTGGTGAATGACTTCCTTATTGCTGCATTAGGCGTCGAAGTGGTGGTAGACTACGATGCCGATAGGAATAAGATGATCCTCCACAGCCACAACGTGGTGAAATGGATATTTAACACATAAAAGGAGGCCCCAAAATGTCCCTATCCCGACAACAACTGATCACACTCGTAAACAAGATCGTGAACGCCGAAGGAACAGAGGCGGAGCTGGACGAGTGGCTGGAGGTCGTAGCGAGCAATGTGCCTCATCCCGGTGTGAGTGATCTGATCTTCTGGCATGATCCGGAGCTGACGCCGGAGGAGATTGTTGATGCTGCGCTAGGTTATCAGCCAATTGTGCTGCCGCCGCCAACAGAGAACTAGCTCTGAACTACCTTGCGATTGCTGATCGCGAGGTTTTTTTATAGTTTCCTGCTGCCTTGGAGAAGGTGTGTTGGAACAAATGTGTGTGGAAAACAGTATACATTGTGTTCGCAAGCAGGCATACGGCCTGAATGTATGTGAAAAACAGTATACATTGTGTTCGCAAGCAGGCATACGGCCTGAATGTATGTGAAAAACAGTATACGTTGTGCTCGCGCAAAGGTAATTTTAGTTATCCGTAATGATGATTTTGTCCATTACGTACTACCCTAATCCCCAATTTCGTCAAGTGTGAAAATGGTGCGCTAATTGCTGACAAAATTCCCGCATAATCAACCATTTTCTCTCACGGAACGGGCGAAACCTGCTCTATAATGGAAGCGTTACCAAAGTATGTTTGGGGAGGTTAGGATCATGAGTCGAAAACGTATCCGAAGACTAGGAATACTCGTCCTGCTGGCAGCGATGTCAGGCTCTTTGTTTAACGTTGCTCCCGCTGTAACCCATGCCGCAGCCAGTGAAGACTACAGCTGGAACAGTGTGGTTACCGGTGCGGGAG
Source organism: Paenibacillus silagei (assembly GCF_017874735.1). Taxonomy (GTDB): domain Bacteria; phylum Bacillota; class Bacilli; order Paenibacillales; family Paenibacillaceae; genus Paenibacillus_AQ; species Paenibacillus_AQ silagei. Next base: position 85,976 of record NZ_JAGGLV010000021.1, on the reverse strand, counting down.
GCGGTTTTGTGCCGGGGATTATTTTCAACCAGACGGAACCGAATCTGATCTATGCACGGACGGATATTGGCGGGGCTTACCGCTGGAACGAGGCGGACGGGAGCTGGATTCCGCTGACGGACAGCGTTGGGTGGGCGGATTGGAACAAGAATGGTGTCGATGCGCTGGCTACCGATCCGGTTGATCCGGACAAGGTGTATATGGCAACCGGGACGTACACGAATTCCTGGGATGGCAATGGTCAAATTATGCGTTCCAGCGACCGTGGGGATACCTGGCAATCTTCGCCGCTTCCGTTCAAGGTTGGAGGCAATATGCCTGGACGTTCAGCCGGGGAACGGCTGGTCATTGACCCGAATAAGAACAGTATCCTGTTCTTCGGGGCGCGGAGCGGGAACGGCCTGTGGAAGAGCGTGGATTCCGGGGTAACCTGGTCCAAGGTCACCTCTTTTACGAACGTAGGGACGTACGTCCAGAATCCGGGGAATGAGTATCAGAGTGATATCGTGGGCTTGTCCTGGATTACTTTTGATAAAAGCACGGGCTCTGCAGGACAAGCTACCCAGACCATCTATGTCGGTGTCGCGGATACCGCGAAGAGTGTGTTCCGCAGTACGGATGGAGGTGCAACCTGGTCAGCGCTGCCGGGACAGCCGGTAGGCCTGCTTCCGCATCATGGGGAACTGTCGGCAACCGGCGATCTGTACCTTACCTATAGTGACGGGGTCGGGCCGTATGACGGACGCAAAGGCGAGGTCTGGAAGTATAACACAACCAGCGGCGTTTGGAAAAACATCAGTCCAACAACAGGGGCGGACAACTTCTACGGCTTCGGGGGGCTTGCGCTGGATGCCCAGCATCCGGGTACGCTTATGGTTGCCAGCCTCAATGCCTGGTGGCCGGACGAGGTGATCTTCCGCAGTAAGGACGGCGGGGAGACTTGGAGCCGGATCTGGGATTGGGGCTTCTATCCGGAGCGCAACTACAAGTTCGAGATGGATATCACGGCGGCGCCGTGGCTTAATCTTGGGCTGACTTCGAGCTCGCTTGATCCTGCACCGAAGATGGGCTGGATGATGGGGGACCTGGAGATTGATCCGTTCAACTCGGACCGGATGATGTACGGCACGGGTGCTACGATCTATGGTACGAATAACCTCGGAGCCTGGGACACCGGCGGCAAGGTTAAGATATCCGTGATGGCCAAAGGGGTAGAAGAGACCGCAGTGCTTGGGCTGATCAGCCCGCCAGCGGGTGCCCACCTGATTACCGCGCTTGGCGATGTATCCGGCTTCCGGTATGAGGATCTAACAGCGGCACCAGTCAAGTTCCAGACCAGCCCTTCCTGGGCCAGCACGAACAGTATCGATTATGCGGAGCTGGACCCGGCCTATGTTGTCCGTGTCGGCGGTGTGGACAAAGAGAAATATCCGAACGGTAAGTCGATTGGGATCTCGAATGACAATGGCAATAACTGGTACATGCCGAATGCAGAACCCTCCAAAGGAGGCAGTACCACGGTAGGGCAGGGTCAGGTAGCTGTATCTGCCAGTGGGAATGCGCTTCTGTGGAGCACCTCGGATATCGGGGTCTTTTACTCCAAGTCAGGGGGTAACTCCTGGACGGCGAGCAGCGGAATTCCTGCCGGAGCGAAGATAGCATCCGACCGGGTGAATCCGAATAAATTCTATGGCTTCTATGAGGGCAAGCTCTATGTCAGTACAGATAGCGGAGCTACCTTCACAGCTACGGCTGCGACCGGCTTGCCAGCCAATAACGTGAACGGCCTGCAGCCGAGCCAGGCGCAAGTGAGCCTGAAGGCCATGCCGGGCGTGGAAGGCGATATCTGGTTTGCCGGAGGACATCCGCAGGATAAGTATGGCATATGGCATTCTACGAACTCCGGGGCAAGCTTCACCAAGCTGAGCAATGTGGAAGAAGCGGACCTGATCGGGTTCGGAAAGGCCGCGCCGGGTGAGAATTATATGGCCCTATATACTGTTGCCCAGATTGACGGAGTAAGAGGAGTGTTCCGCTCGGATGACGCCGGAGCCAGCTGGGTGCGGATTAACGATGACGCCCACCAGTATGCCCGAATTAATATGGCGATTACAGGAGATCCCCGCGTCTATGGCCGCGTCTATCTCGGGACCAATGGCCGCGGGACCTTATATGCTGATCCGGTGAACCCTCCGGCAGCAGGCTCCGTCATCACGCCGGTCACGGCCAGCTTCGATAAGAAGACAGCGAATCAGAACGACATCGAAGTGACGATGACCTTGAACGGGAATACCCTGGATTCCATTACCAATGGTGCTTCTGCATTATCCGCTGGAACGGATTATACGGTGAGCGGTTCCACAGTGACGATCCATAAGTCTTATCTGGCGGCACAGGCTGTGGGAACAACCACGCTAAGCTTCCATTTCAGTGCCGGAGCTGCGAAGACCTTAACGGTTACGGTAGCGGATACGACAACAACGGCTAATGATTCAACCATCACACCGGTCACGGCCAGCTTCGATAAGAAGACAGCGAATCAGAATGACATCGAAGTAGCGATGACCTTGAACGGCAACACCTTAGCCTCCATTAAAAATGGTTCGGCGGCGTTAACCGCCGGAACGGATTATACGGTGAGCGGATCGGCTGTGACGATCCACAAAGCTTATCTGGCGGCACAGCCGTTGGGGACAACAACGCTGAGCTTCCAGTTCAGTGCCGGAGCCGCGAAGACGCTGGCGGTTACAATAGCCGATACGACAGCACCAGTGGATGGCGGTCTGAAGGTCCAGATGTTCAATAGCAGCACGGCTAATGCTGTCAATGCCCTCAGCCCGCGGATCAAGCTGGTGAATACCGGCACGGCTGCGGTATCCCTCTCCGATGTGAAGCTCAGATATTATTACACCAGTGATGGCGAGCAGGCCCAGAATTTCTTCTGTGACTGGTCGCAGGTAGGGAGCGCCAATGTGACTGGGACGTTCGTGAAGCTTCCGGCAGCCTTGAGCGGCGCGGATCATTACCTGGAGCTGGGCTTCACAGCAGCAGCAGGCTCGCTTGCTCCGGGAGCCAGCATAGATATTCAGATGCGGGCCTCCAAGGCAGACTGGACCAATTATAACCAGTCCGATGACTATTCCTTTAATTCTACAGGCACAGCTCCTGCGGATTGGGCCAAGCTTCCTGCCTATATCTCCGGCAGTCTGGTATGGGGGAATGAGCCCTTGTAATCTGTAACGCATAGCCAGGGAGGTTCCGGCGGCAGCAAAAGAACCGGTTGCACATGATGAAATTCATGGGCAGCCGGTTTTTGATATGTCAGGATGTAATAAATTGCATATCAAGGGAACCTTCCACCGCCAGCGGACCAATATAGAGTGTAAGCAAGATAGAGAGGGGAGAGGAAGATGACAGAAGAAGAGCTTCGGGAATGTCTGCAAAGGCTGGAACAAGGAGATAAAGAAGCCTTCACCTTACTACATAACACCATTAGGCAGCAGGTGTACGGAACCGTCAGCCTGCTGGTGAACCGGCAGGCTGATGTGGCTGATGTAGTCAATGAAATCTACATCGAGCTATTCCGCTGCCTGCAGCAGTACGATGGCAAACGGCCTTTCGGAGCCTGGCTGAACGGTATGATCGTCAGGCAATGCAGCAACTGGAACCGCAGAAGCTGGCGCAGGCTGCGGCTCATGAACCGCACCCGGGAGCATGCATCTGAGAGTCTGTATCCGGGGGCGGACACGCAGCTTCTGGTCCAGGAACAGCAGGGAGAGCTGATGCAGCTGGTCAGCGGACTGCCGCCTAAGCTCCGCAGCGTAATTGTCCTGCGTTACTACGGAGAGTGCAGCTATGACGAGATTGCTGCGGCCCTGGGCATCCCGCTGGGAACCGCCAAATCCAGGCACCATAAGGCGCTGCGCAAGCTGCGACAGAATGCGGTATTTACAGCGGACGATGAGATGAAGGGGGAATGGACATGTCTGTCGGAAATCAACTGAAGCAGGAGTTCAACAGGTATAAACAACATACAACGATGCCGGAGTCGCTGGAGCAGCGGTTAGCAGCGAGCTTTGAGCAATTCCAGCAGCCGCAGCAGAGAGGAAATAGGCCCGTGCGCGCGCGCGGGACAGCGAGGATCGCCCTGGTACTCTGCGGACTGATGCTCTTCGGAGGCGTGGTCTATGGTGCGGAGCGGCTATGGCAGGTTACCTATGGTGCAACCAGTTTGGAAGTAGATATTCATGAGGGCGCTAATGAGTCAACAGCTTTTGCCAACCAGACCCGGCGGGTGATTACAGAGATTCAGTCTCAGCTTGCTGATAATGAATCGGCTATGCTGTTAATTGCTAGATCAAACGGGATGAAGGAGCTCCGTATGATCAACCGTCCGCAGATATTCACAGATATCGAAAGCTGGAAGAAGGCTACAGAGCCTGTCACAGGTAAGCTGGCCGTGCCGGGCAGAATGCCGGAAGAATACCATTTTGCCGAAGGAAGATCCGACAGTACAGTGGGCATTACAGATAGCTCCTGGGTTAAAAAATACACCAATGTCCTTACCAAGCGGCTGAAGCCCGGTGAGCATTACGCCTGGATCAAGAGCTTCAATGTGCCCAACCAACAGGCCGGGACGGTCAGTCCTGAGCTGGTGTACCAAGGTCCTAAGGGAGAAAATGATTACATCTCCGTTACTTATTCCCCGCTTACTCCGTGGGCACAGCTTACATCTGATGTTTGGGCGGATACAAAGGTTAAGCATCTGAAGGTAAAATCTCAGGAAGCCTTGTATGTTGAAAACCGCCAAGCCTATGAGAATAACAGCAACGGCTATTATGCGTACATCCGCTGGATTGAGGTTCGGGAGAACGAGGAGAGAAATATAATGCATGAGGTAGGGACCGGATCGCCTGAAGTCACCAGAGAGATGCTGCTAAAAGTGGCGGAAGGCCTGCGTTAACCTAGAGCGGCGGAAAGACCGTGCAGACACATATAAACCTCTATCGTTGATCAGTACATCAACAATAGAGGTTTATATTGTTACCACTATACCCATGTTAGTCTCAGACTCCTTATCCTATCCTTTGTACTCAGCCGGGTAGAAATGGTCCGAGGTGGCAGTATATTTGCCTATCCTGCACATTCAAACTGCTCAAAACTGATCCGCTAACCACGATAGGATGGATTGTGAAGCCTGTGAGCTTTAAGAAGCTCATACCGTTTCGTGCAGGGACTCACTTCAGGCGGGAATGTCAGGATCAAAGATATAGTCTCAGTCACAAGGAGGAGCGCTGCTTAAGATTAGCTGCCGGAGATTCTGTCCTGGCTTACGTTCTTCCTGCAGTGTCTGTTTCCTTGAGCTGATACCTGAATTATACCGTCCGTGCGGGGAATAGTAAAAAGCCGAAATTTTTAAATTTGCACTCCCAGTTTGGAAAAAGGTATTGTAAGCGCTATTATTCTGCGTTTTCCTTAGAATCTGCCGAATTCAAATCCCGCTGCCTTTGCTGTATAATGAAAAGGATGGTTTCAATGCTGCGTAGACTCCGGCAGCTTTGCCTGGAGGGAGAGGATACGGAAATGGGCTTGTATGCAATGAAGCTTGAGGAACTCGGCAGCGGGCTGCTGAAGTCCTTTTTGGAGGATAATTATATATGTGCAGGCTATTCCGGTACGGGAGATCTGGAGAAGCATAGCAGAGAAGAGATCATCAGCAAGCTGGCTGCCGCCGGCTATCACGGGCAGGAGCTGGAGGGTGCAACCCATACTCTGGATACCTTCATTAATGCGATGCAGGATGGGGATTATGTGCTGATCGCCGATGAAGAATGGGTGTATCTCGGGGACCTTGGCGATTACTTCTATGATACCCGGCACAGCGGCGCAGAGGATCGTACAGCCCACCGGCGCGGTGTCACCTGGCTGAAGAGTCTGCCACTCGCTGCGGTTAATCCGGCTGTAACAGGGCTGCTTGCCTCTGACAGCAGAATAACTGCCTATTCAGGAGTGCTGCCCGCAGCCCGAATCGATCTGTGGCTGGGGAATCAGGCAGGGGATGGCGGGAATGCCGCCGGTGCCTGTCCGGTTCAAGTGGATGAAGCTACAGTAGCGCAGGCGCTGGCTGTCCTGAAGGCAGCCTTGAACAGCACGGATGTAGAGCGGCAGGAGCGTGCGGCTGTGGCGATTTTGCAGTATGCGCGGTGAGCATGGATTGAGAATACGGCAGGATGATATAGACAAGGGTCTTTCGGCATAGTAGCCGGAAGACCCTTTTTATTAGATGAATTCAACAAACTCATTAACCGGCTTGCGGTAGCCGCGCGGTCTGATCTTATGCTGGTTGTCCTTGCCGATTGTAATCAGCATCACCGGAACCATATGGTCGCCGAGACCGAGGGTAGCCTTCACAGCCTCCGGATCAAAGCCGATCATTGGGCAGGTATCCCAGCCCTTATCCTTGGCAATCAGCATGAACTGCATCGCTGACAGAGAAGCATTGCGGATCGCTTCATCCCGCTGGAACGCATCATTCCCGGTATAAGCATCGTTGATAGATTGAATGGTTTGCTCGTATGCATCCTCGCTCATCGCTCCCAGAAGCTTAAGCCCGCTATAGATTTCAGGAGCCTGCAGATAGGCATTCTTGTCACCCAGTACCACAATAACAGCCGATGCGGTGTGGATCTTGTATTGACCATACGCGTCCTTGCGGATGGCTTCCTTTACGTTGTCATCGCTGATCACCTTATAATGGGTGTGCTGAAGATTATAAGCCGAGGGAGCCAGGCGGGCCAGGGAGAACATCTCTTCGAGCTCACTCTGCGGAATGGTAACACCTTCCACGAAATTATTAGCCGATCTGCGGGACTGCACCAATTCGGAAAAAGTACTCATAAGTCATTACCTCCATCTAATATGTATGCTGCTTAGTAATAATCAATTGCTGATATTAATTAATGAACTTACATTAAGTTACTTGCTTAAGATATCACGACTCTTTGTATACGTCAATGAGGAAAAACATAATAATTTGTAAATTTAACCTGATTAAACGACTGAGTTCGATAAAACCGATGAGGAAGTGATTAAAATCACAAAAATAGGTTGCAAAGGTAAAAAGATTGTGACAATAATAACAAATAGAGTGTTATAATAGTCACATAGTTTCACCTGGATGTCATTGTGCAAGAATACGATTTGTAAAAGGAGACTTCGATATGTCAGAAACCGTTACCCAAACCCTGCCTGAACAAGAAATACCAGAAGCAGCTCTTCCCAGAGAGGATGTGCTGAAAGAGCTTTTGAAGCCGGAGGTGCAGCAATCTCTGATTCTTTTGGTAGAGCAGCTGCCGCAGATCACACAAATGGTCAGTGTATTGTCCAAATCACTAGATTTTGTGCAGTCGGTTGCCACGGATGAAGTACTTAAGAATGATACAGTCGGTGCGATTAAGGAAATGGCGGGTCCTGTGGTGGGCACTGCCAAGAATCTGGCGGCTACTGTTATTGAAGCGAAAGACCGCGCGGAGGCAAGCAGCGAAACAGTCAGCCTGTTCGGCATGATGAAGATGATCAAGGACCCGCAGGTACAGAAGGCTCTCCGGTTCATGAATGCCTATCTGCAGGTCAGCGGTGAACGTCAATCGGGCAAATAAGCCCGTAATACTTAATGATGGAGGAATTATCATGTCAAAACATATAGTGATTCTAGGTGCAGGCTACGGCGGCCTGCTTAGTGCCTTAACCATTCGTAAATATATGAGCAAAGCGGAAGCCAAAATAACAGTAGTCAATCAGTATCCGACACATCAGATTATTACGGAATTGCACCGGCTTGCAGCGGGCAGTGCGTCTGAACAGGCGGTTGCCATGCCGCTGGCGAAGCTGTTCGCCGGTAAAGATATTGATCTGAAAATCGCCAAGGTCAATTCGTTCTCCCCGGAGAACAAGCAGGTTATTCTCTCGGACGGCGTCATGCTGACCTATGATGCTCTCGTTGTCGGTCTGGGCAGCACCACCGCATACTTTGGTATTCCGGGACTTGAAGAATACAGCATGGTGCTGAAATCAGCAGCAGATGCACTGCGGATCCGCCGTCATATTGAAGACCGGATTCGTGACTACTCCAAAACCCGCAACGCAGCAGATGCAACAATTCTGATCGGCGGCGGCGGACTGACTGGCGTAGAGCTGGTAGGCGAAATTGCCGATATTCTGCCTAAGCTGACGAAGCAATATGGAGTGAATCCTGCTGAGATCAAGCTTCTGCTCGTTGAAGCGGGTCCGAAGATTCTCCCTGTCCTGCCGGATCATCTGATTGAGCGCGCTACAGCCAGCCTGGAGAAGCGCGGGGTGCAATTCCTGACGGGTCTTCCGGTTACGAAGGTGGCCGATAATAAGATTGATCTCAAGGATGGGCAGCAGATTGTGGCGAACACCTTCGTCTGGACCGGCGGGGTACAGGGCAATCCGCTGGTTGGCGAATCCGGTCTTGAAGTCAACCGCGGCCGGGCCACGGTGAATGAATTCCTGCAGTCTACTTCACACCCTGATGTATTTGTTGCCGGAGATAGCGCTGTTGTCTTCGCACCGGATGGCCGTCCTTATCCGCCAACGGCACAGATCGCCTGGCAGATGGGTGAGCTGATTGGCTACAATCTGTTCGCTTATCTTAATGACAAGCCGCAGGAAGCCTTCAGCCCGGTTAATTCCGGCACACTCGCCAGCCTCGGACGCAAAGACGGGGTAGCCATTGTCGGCGGTAACTCCACTCCGCTGAAGGGGCTGCCCGCAACGCTGATGAAGGAAGCCAGCAATATCCGTTACTTGACTCATATCCATGGCTTGTTCAGCCTGGCCTATTAAATCTCTATTCTAAGATCCCCCTGGGACTGTCATATGGCAGTCCCAGGGGGTTTTCTGTTTTAGGAATAATTTTCAATGAAAACGTGTCCGCAGGAAAGCCGATTTGCTATAATGATCATGTTTACATACTATAGATGTTTTCATAGGAGGACTTCAGGCATGCCATTTCAAAAGAACGATATCATCCTGTTCCAGGGGGATAGTATCACAGATTGTGGACGCAATTACGCCGATGCCTCATCGCTGGGTGTAGGTTACGCGCTGATGGCGGGCGCCCGGCTTGGCCTTCAGTATGCGGAGAAGAATCTTACGTTCCTGAACCGCGGAATCAGCGGCAACCGGGCGGTCGATCTGCAGGAGCGCTGGGAGAGGGATTGTCTTGCACTGAAGCCAACCTGGGTGTCTATCTATATTGGCATAAATGATACCTGGCGGTGGTATGATTCCGGGCAGGAGACTACAGCGGCTGAATTCGAGTCGTCCTACCGTGATCTGATTGAACGGACCAAGCAGCATCTGGATGCCAAGCTGGTGCTGGTGGAGCCGTTCGTATTGCCGGTGCCGGAAGACCGCAAGGGCTGGCGTCAGGATCTGGACCCCAAAATCCACGTAGTCCGTGAGCTGGCCCGTGAATACGGCGCTGTGCTGGTGCCGCTGGATGGCTTATTCGCAGCGGCATCCGTCAAGGCTGAACCTGCCTACTGGGCGGCGGACGGGGTACACCCTTCGCCTGCCGGACATGCCTTAATCGCCGATGCCTGGATGAAGGCCGTAGGTGCAATAAGCTAAGAGGTACGTTGATTTCACTCTGCGTAACAAGGCTGTTATACTTGTAGGATACATACTCAAGGTGAAGCTTTGATAACGAGAGGAATGTGAGCAGGGATGACGAGCGAGACGCTCCAGGATATGCAAGGGCTGAAAGCGGCGGGTGCAGTGGTAGGCCACACCATCGCTGAGATGAAGAAAAGTGTAGTTCCCGGAATGACGACTGCGGAGCTGGATGAGGTGGGGGCGAAGATTCTCAACCATTTTGGCGCAAAATCTGCTCCAAAGGTAACCTACAACTTCCCCGGAACGACCTGTATCAGTGTGAATGAAGAGGTAGCGCATGGAATTCCGGGACAACGTGTCATTCAGGCCGGAGATCTGATCAATATTGATGTCTCCGCCGAGCTGAACGGTTATTTTGGCGATGCCGGGGTATCGTTTCAATTGCCTCCTTATAATGAGAAGCTGATTCACCTCTGCCGGAGTACGGAAGAGACCATGATGAGCGTGATTAATCATCTCCGGGCGGGCATGAAGGTGAACGAGATCGGCCGGGTTATGGAGTCGGAAGCACGGAAGCGCGGCTATAAAGTCGTGCGTAACCTTTGCAGCCACGGCATTGGCAAAGCGTTGCATGAGAAGCCGTTTGAGATTCTGCCCTTCTATAATCCGCGTGTAACGACGGTGCTGAGAGAAGGCCAGGTCATTACCATCGAACCGTTTCTGTCCACAGGCACTGATTTCGTAGAGCAGCAGCCGGATGGCTGGACACTCAGCGTTGCCGATAATAGCCGCGTGGCCCAGTTTGAGCACACAATTGTGGTCACCAAGGGCAAGCCGATTATTTTGACTACTGCGTGAAGATATATAAGACGCACTAAAGCTATTAACAAAAAGCAAAAAGAAGTGGAGGGGAAATTTGGAACTGGAGGAGCGATAGCGTCCGCCTTTGTGTTTGGATTTCTACCGCGAGGAGCGGTTTGTATGAAGAAATCCAAACACAACAGCGGCCGGAGGGCCAAATGTTCACCGCAGCGACGACCCAGCTTTTAGTGCAGACCTTAAGTGCATCTTATATATAGGAATATTTAACAGTTGTAATGTATGCATTACGCAAGAAACCCTCATACTAAAGATGATGTTATGATATGGAATGCAAGAATCTGTTTCCAGAATCGGAGGGTTAATTAAAGTGGATAATGTACCGCAAGTCAGTCATGCTTTTATGACATTTATGAAGGAAGCGCCGGAGCAGCAAAAGGCCCTTGGCGAAATTGTGAAGAAGCTGGATGCCGCAAGCAGCCTGGATGCCAAAACCGAGGAGATTGCCTATATCTCTGTACTCGCGGCGGTTAGGCTGGAGAGCGGGCTCCCCTTTCATGTTAAGCATGCCAAAGCACTAGGCGCAACCCGTGATGAGATCATCAGCGCAGTGCTGCTGCCCCTTCCGGCAGTGGGTAATGTGGTGATTCAAGCCCTGCCGGTGGCATTGCAGGCGTATGACAGTGAATAGTGTTCTGTTGTCTGCAAACTCCTCATGGGATTGACAATTGCCCTAAATGTAACTATTATAGTTGCATCTGGCGGAAGCATTCCGGCCAGTGTGAAGGAGTGATTGACATGAACATTAGCACGCGGTTTGCGGTGGCTATTCATATTCTAACCTTAATCGACAGCAATAAAGACGGCAAAAGCACTTCCGAGTGGATCGCCGGTAGCGTGAATACGAACCCCGTAGTGATTCGCCGCCTTACGGGTATGCTGAATAAGGCAGGACTTGTGGAGGTTCGTCCCGGTGTGGCCGGAGCGAAGCTTGCCCGCAGTGCAGCTGACATTACGCTGCTGCAGATTTATAAGGCGGTGAATGCGGTGGAAGAGGACTCCCTGTTCTCTGTCCATGAGCATCCGAACCCGGAGTGTCCGGTAGGCAAGAACATTGCAGGCGCTATTGTTCCAGTGTTCTCTCTTGCACAGAAGGCGATGGAGAATGTGCTGCAGGAGGTCACCCTGGATCAGATCATACATCAGCTTCCTGTGGCTTGAGACAGGATCTGATGTACGTAAATTTAAGGAAACCTTCAGCCCCGTTTTATGTTTTTTTAAGGTTCGGGGAGTATAGTGAAGTTCTCCACCCCCCAGTGGAACCATTTGTGGAAGACCCCGCCGTGCCTCGGCAGGGTCTTTCTTTGATCCTTGCGGAATTCTGTCTATTTTCATTAAACCTTTATGTGTTTTTCATCTGGCCTTAAGCTTCGCTCAGTATAGTAGACCCATGACCCCCTTACAATAGACTTTTGGCCCTGCCGGTTACCGGCGGGGCCACTTTTTTTGATGAGCAGCTGCTTGGTGCTGACTTTACACTTCAATTTCTATCGTTTAGACTGACACATATGTGACAGGACTAGAGGAATATAAGGAGTGATCTCATTATGATTCTTTTTCAGAACGGGGACCTCAGTGTCCGCAGGCTGGAACAGGAGGATGCACCGCTGCTCGTACGATGGCTCTCGGACCCGGCAGTGCTGGAGTATTATGAAGGCCGGGACTGTCCGCATGATCTGGAACGGGTACAGACGCATTTTTATGAAAGTGAAGAAGAGGGATTATACCGTGGGATCGTGCAGTTCATGGGTCAGGATATAGGTTATATCCAGTTCTATCCTGTTGGCAGGGAAGAGCTGACGGAGTACGGCTACGCAGATTATACGGGAAAGGTCTACGGAATGGATCAGTTCATTGGTGAGCCGCAGCTATGGAGCCAGGGGATAGGTTCGCTACTGGTAGGTGGGATGGTGAAGCATCTGCTCGAAGCAGAGCAGGCAGACCTCATTGTCATGGACCCGCAGTGCTGGAATCACAGGGCACTCAGAGTCTATGAGAAAATTGGATTTGTACGCAGCAAGCTATTACCGGAGCATGAACTGCATGAAGGGGAGTGGAGGGACTGTTGGCTCCTTACTTATACTCCTGCACATTGATTCAAGCATACATATAAGGAGATTTTGTCCATGAAGAATCATTATACCATCCTGGGAGCTGCTCTGATTCTGGGCCTGTGTCTGGTTGCCGGCAGCTTCGTAATCGGAGATCGGATTAGAGCGGGCTACGAGATGCAACTGCTGACACCTGCCGGAGCGCAGACGGAACGCCAAGCTGAGGACCATCCGTTGATGACACTTGCAGAGACTGCACAGTTCCTGCGTCTGAGTGAAGATCAGGTGAAGAATATTATGAAGGCGGAGAATGCAATGTTGCGTAATGACGGACCCTTCGAGGGGACAAAGCTCCCTTATCTCAGAATAGATAACGAGTTCCTGTTCAATAAGCAGCAATTGACGGTCTGGATTCTGGCCGCTACGCAGGAGCACAGGGTATACGCGGGAGAGAAGCTGGCCGGGAATTAAGGATCGCTACAGAGTGGAGGAAGCTTCAGAATGAAATTTTTCACTATACCCTGGTATGAAGAAATGCAGGTGCGCGGGTTCATGGTCTTCCCGGAAACGGAGCAGGATTGGCAGGAGGAGGTGGCCTGGCATGTGGCGGAGGGAATCAGCTATGAGGAGCGGGCCAAGGATTTTCTGGAATATATGAAAAAAGATCTGCTGAAATATCTACCCGGGTACTTCCACGCTTCAATATATGACGGAACCATAAATTCCACTTATCCTGCGCCTGATTTCAAGGAACGGGCCTTGCAGTGGGGCGGGGAATATGATGAACGGGTGCAGGCGATCTTCAGAGAATACCGCGAAGGGTACGAAGCCATTAAGCATGAACTCCCGGAGAGCGCCGTACAGTTAGTCGAGAAGAGTCTGCATGACGCCAGAGTAATCTCCTATACTATGGCTACAGAAGGTGTGCTGGAGATGATTCTGGACTGCAGCGGGGCGATGCATTACCAATGTGAGATCAAGCTAAAGTTCAAAGGTGTGAGCGGACTACGCTTGCCTGAACCACTTGAAAAGAAATATTGGCTGTATGACGAGATTTATGCCGTGGAGCAGGGGTTTGAGCTACGGGTTCTAATGGATTCCCCGCCAAGTGAACTAAGAATTACTGCACAGGATGTATCGATAGAGCTCCTTGGGGAACCAAAGTATATGGAATGAATGCTTCGGAGTCTGGCCTGTCGGCTGGGCTTTTTTGTTGGACATGATGTGTATTGTAAAAGTAATTGACAAACATATAGATCGCTACTATACTTAAGTAAGTTAATGTGTAACGGAAATTGAAATTACCTTTGCATGGACATGACAGGAACAGTTAACACTAACCGTTATTGTGCGCGCTTTGGTACCGGGGACTTTATTTGAATTAGCCTATATTCATTTCAGGAGGGATTCCTATGACAGCAACAGCTATATTACCGCAACAACTGGAAATTGGACTTGTACAGATCCGTGTAAGTCATTTGGAGCGCTCGCTCAGCTTTTATCAGAATGTAATCGGACTGAAGATTCTGCGGCAGCAAGGGCGCGTGGTAGAGCTGACAGCGGACGGCCAGCAGGTGCTGCTGGTTCTGCGGGAGATTGAGCAGGCTCAGGTGCTGCGCCGGAACTCGGTGGCCGGACTGTACCATTTTGCGATTCTGCTGCCGGATCGGCCTTCTCTGGGACTGGTGCTGCGCAATCTGATCGATTCCGGGATATCGGTGGGCCAGGGGGATCATCTGGTGAGCGAAGCTCTATACATCGAAGACCCTGATCATAACGGAATCGAGCTGTACCGCGACCGGCCCCGTGACACCTGGAAGTATGAAGCAACAGGCAATGTGGTCATGACCACCGATCCGGTGGATGTGGACGGTCTGCTGGCTGCATCGGAGGGCCTGAGCTGGACCGGGCTGCCTGCGGGCACTGTAATGGGTCATGTTCACTTCCATGTGGGTGATCTGGCAGAGGCCAAGAAATTCTATGTGGATGCGCTTGGATTCACGGTGACCGCCCATTACGGCGATGCGGCCATGTTCATTTCGGCTGGAGGCTATCATCATCATATGGGACTGAATACCTGGGCTGGCAAGGGGGCTCCGGCGGCTCCGGCGAATGCGGCGGGCATCGATTATTTTACACTGCTGCTCCCGGACATTCAGGATGTGCATGAAGCCGCTGAACGTGTGAAGCGTGCCGGATACCGTGTGGAAGAAGAGGGCGGTATCATCACTCTAAGGGACCCGTGGAATATAGGCATACAGCTGCTAGTGAAACGCTAAAATAACAGAGCGGACAGCATCGTGTTACTATTTACTGCTAGACCAGCGGCGGAAGCCGTGAATGATAAGGCAACGGAAGGTACGGGCGGAGATTGTAATTTCCGCTGTGCCTTCCGTTTGTTGACGTTAGCCGGGTCATTGCAATAATATAATTGATTATCAGACGGGGAGATGATGGAATTGGAGACTTTTCTGGCTGTGCTGTTGATGCTTGGATTAATCGCCGTATCGAATATCTTGAACCGCTTCATTCCGTTTGTCCCGGTTCCCCTGATTCAGATCGGACTAGGAATCATTGCTGCACTAATTCCGACGGGAATACATATGCACTTCGAGCCTGAGCTGTTTTTTGTATTATTCATTGCTCCGCTGCTCTTCAATGACGGGCGGCGGACGCCACGCGGTGAGCTGTGGAACCTTAGGGCACCGATTCTGCTGCTGGCGCTGGGACTTGTATTTGTCACGGTATTTGTGGCGGGCTATGCGATTAACTGGATGATTCCCTCGATTCCGCTGGCAGCTTCCTTCGCACTGGCGGCTATTCTGTCTCCTACAGATGCGGTAGCGGTAAGCGCGCTGGCTGGACGGGTTCATCTTCCCAAAAGCATCCACCGGATTCTCGAAGGAGAATCGCTGATGAACGATGCCTCCGGCCTGGTCGCCTTTAAATTTGCGATTGCAGCCATGGTTACCGGCGTGTTCTCTCTACCTAAGGCCTCGTTTAGCTTTGTGCTGATTGCCGCAGGAGGACTGCTGCTTGGTGCAGTGCTGTCATTCCTGCTGATCCGGCTCAGCGTGTTCATCCGCAGGTTCGGTATGGAGGATGTGACCATCCATGTGCTGCTGCAGATCCTTACGCCGTTCATTATTTATCTGATCAGCGAGGAGATCGGGGTCTCGGGCATTCTGGCCGTTGTGGCAGGGGGTGTCATGTACGCCATTGAGAAGGACCGGGCCGTCTCTCCGCAATATAAGCTTCAGCTGGTATCCGCCAGTACCTGGTCAGTGCTGCTGCTGGTGCTGAACGGGCTGGTCTTCCTGATTCTCGGTGTGTCCGTTCCGGATGTGATCGAGGTGATTTACCGGGATCAGACGCTGAATAACTTCATGGTTGCCGGCTATGTTCTGGCGATCACAGCGCTGCTGATTGTGCTGCGTTTTCTGTGGGTCTATGGTTACTCCTTATGGGAGAGCAAGCGGCTGAAGGCAGAGAAGGCCCCGCTGAAGTCACAGATTATTACCTCGATCTCAGGGGTGAGGGGAGCTGTAACCCTTGCAGGTGCCTTCTCCATTCCGCTGGTGCTTGGGGACGGAGTGACGCCATTTCCGGAGCGGGATCTCATTATTGCGCTGGCGGCAGGTGTGATTCTAATGTCGCTGGTCATCGCCAGCATCTTCCTTCCGCTGCTTGCGGACAGTGAAGAGACCGTAGTTCAGAGCGCCGGAGCTGTATACGGGAATACGGAGCTGGCGGCCAGAAATGTGGTCATTGATGCCGGGATGTCGATGCTGCGCAGCCTGGTCTCTGAGAGCCCGGAGCGCTCAACACAGCCTGTGCTGCTGGAATTTACAGATAAGGTTGATAGACTATGTGCTGCAAGACCGGATCATGACCCGGCCCATGAGCAGTTCCTCCGTCTGGGTGTCGAGGCACGTAAGAGTGCGCTCGAAGCCGAACGCACGGAGTTGCGGAGGATCATGGAGAACGGGGCGCTGCCGGAGCCTGTTGCCGTGAAGATGGAGGAGCTGCTGGATCATACGGAGTCTCTGCTGTGCAAACGGCTGAATACACAGATTAAATTCTCTTTAACAGAAATTCAGCGGCTGTTCTCTGGACTGTTCTCAGGTAAGCTCAGCGGGGAAGAAGGACAGCTCGCCCTGCAGAATGCCGAAAGTGCGCGGACGGCGAAGATTGCGATGTGCCAGGCGGCAGTATCCGCCGTTAGTGCAGGAATGAGTGATGAGAACCGGCTCGCCTCACAGAAGGTCATCGACAAGTACGAACGGCTGGAATCCAGGCTGGTGCAGGGGGAAGGCTGGAGCAATGACGGCGTACTGGATGATGACAAGCTGGAGCTGAAGCTGCAGGCGATTCAGGAGCAACGGAATACTGTACAGGAGATGTATCAGAACGGGGCAATTAATCTTAAGATTGCCGGCAGGCTGCGGCGGTTCGTCGACCAGCTCGAAACCTCAATCTGGGAGGATTAGACCGTTAGAACGCCGGTGTTGCAATATATTTTACCTGATACAATATACAAAGCCCGCTTGCGCAGGGATCCGGGGTCCTTACTGCAAGCGGGCTTGTCTGTGGAATGGAGCATTACGGTTGTTTGGGCAATTTCTTGATACGCAAAAACATCTGTCCGAGCACCTCGCTTAGCACCAGACCGGCCGCAATGGCTCCGGACAGCAGGAGCGCCTGAACCCCATACTGGATGCCGAGGTTATTATCATTCTCCACGAACCTCCGCATGGCATCATACGCAAGACCGCCCGGCACAAGCGGGATGATGCCGCCGACACTGAAGATAATGACCGGCATCTTGAAGGAACGCGCAAAAAACTGGCTGATCAGTCCGATCACAACGGTAGCACCAAAGGTTGCGACGACAGTATCGGAACTGTAATCCAGCAGCAGGTACAGCATCCAGCCGATCATTCCGGCGAAGCCGCATTGCAGCAGCG
This sequence comes from Paenibacillus silagei, assembly GCF_017874735.1. GTDB lineage: Bacteria > Bacillota > Bacilli > Paenibacillales > Paenibacillaceae > Paenibacillus_AQ > Paenibacillus_AQ silagei. The sequence goes on along the minus strand of NZ_JAGGLV010000021.1, from coordinate 68,437 downwards.
CGCGCACCGGTGCATTGAATAGAATGCAGAAGGTTGAGGCAGCGATGAAACTGGTGATCAATTGCAAAATCATGGCAGGACGACCTCTTTCAAGTGGGTGTTAAAAAATGGACAGGACCAGCCCGATGCCAGTCCCGATGGCGAACGCAGTCAGAAAGGCGTCGGCCCCTTTGGAGATGCCGGATACCAGATGCCCGGCCATCAGGTCACGGACCGCATTGGTGATGAGCAGCCCCGGTACGAGCGGCATTACACAGCCGATAATAATCTTGTCCATCTCCCGTCCCACACCGAGCTTGACGGAGAAGAAGGCCAGCAGACCGATAATGAAGGAAGCAATGAATTCCGCGAAGAAGCGAAACTGCACCAGACGGTGAAGATAAGTGGCCGCTGCGAAGCCTGTACCGGAGATCAGCAGCGACGGCAGAGCATCCTGCAGGCTGCCCTTGAACATGACCGTGAAGCAGGCTCCGGTCAAGGCTGCCGCTGCGATCTGTACCCATACCGGGTAAGCATGCGCCGCATCATCGACGATGCCCAGACGCTCCCGCGCTTCTGCGGCTGTCAGCTGGCGTTCGGTCAGCCGCCTGGAGATGTCATTGACCTCGGATACCTTTTGCAGGTCTGTCGTCCGTTCGGCGATCCGGAACAGCTTCACCGGCTCCGTCCGGCTGGTGGTAAACATAATGACCGTCGGCGTGACATAGCTATGCGCACCGGGGAAGCCTAGTGCCGCCGCCATCCGGCTCATGGTATCCTCCACACGGTAGGTCTCTGCACCGCTCTGCAGCATGATCTTGCCTGCCAGCAGGCACAGATCGACAATGTCATGTATGGAAGTGTTGCTATTCGTGCTTGTACTATCCAACTTCGCTGATCCTCCCCGGGAATGTTATCTATTCGATTGTCGCCTGAAAGTCTGAAAATTTCAACCTTTATTCCATAGCATCCGGCAAATTCCGGGTTTTTATCAGAAATAGCGCAGAAATCATGCTCCGGGCGGGATGATATATACCGTCTATTCTTCCAGCGTGCATAATCCCGTAGCGACCCCTCCTGAAACAATCGTCAGAATTGAATGGAAAAAGGTCTCCTTGGAGATCAGAATTCCGCCAGCGCCGATGATCAGGAAGTCCGTCAGGAAGATAATCAGGCCGACATTCAGCGGCAGGTAGTGTTGGATGAATCTGGCCAGCAGGTCGGTTCCGCCTGTGCTGGCTTTGAACCGCAGCATCAGCCCGAGTCCGGTGCCCATCAGGAAGCCGCCGATAATGGCGCTTGAGATGGAGCCCAGCTCAATATAGTACAGGAAGTAATACTGAAGCGGAAAGAGCAGCTCGATCAGCAGGGAGGAAGCCAGCAGACCCAGAATGCTATTGTAGAAGATCTCCCGTTGCCGGAACCAGGCCAGCAGGAAGATAGGCAGACTGCATAGCATAATGCACAGTCCGATTTTGGTGCCGGAGATATAATTAATAATGAGGGCAATGCCGATAATTCCTCCATCGAGGATTTTATAGGGGACCAGGAAGAAGTTCGTTCCTGTTGCAATCAGCAGGCTGGCCAGCAGAATAATAATATAGCTTGGGAAGGATCGCATAGTCAACATCTCCGGAATTGAGGCATGTCTTAATCCTTATGCGCCTATCTGGAAAAAAATAGCTAAAATTTCTGCGCTGCCCGAATCAATTTACCATAAAGCAGGTGAAGTCTGAAATGGGTTATTCCTATAAAATACTGGAGACCGATATGGAGCTGCTGGCTGCTGCACTATCGGAGGTGCCGGTGGCAGTGTTGCTGAAGAGCGGACCGGAGCAGCAGCTGGAAGCGGGCCCGATCAGAGCCTACACGCCCCAGTCCGTACGGATTCGCGGGTTATCCTACTGCCGGGAATTGCACGAGTTCCGTATCCTTGCCCCGGGTTCCGCCTAAGTGCATTCATGCTCAGCGGGAATATCGCTTGCGGAAGCGCAGCGGAGAGATTCCGACCTTGCGGCTGAAGCGCCGGGAGAAGTAAGCTGTACTCTCGAAGCCGGTGCGCTCTGCGATTGCCGCGATCGGGATCTCTGTCTTAAGCAGCAGAAGCTTGGCCTGCTCCAGCCGGTAATCGGTCAGGTACTCCATGGGCGTAAGCCCGTAGACACGCTTCATGCAGCGGGCCAGGTAATTGTAGTGAAAATGCAGGGCATCCGCCAGAGAGGTATTCGTGACTTCTTCCATATAATGATTCCGCAGATAGGCCTCCGTCTGCTCGGCAATCTCGTCTGCCTGGCTTCCGGCCGTATCTTGCCGGGCCAGATCCATCGTCCGCAGCATCTCCTCGAAGATACGCTGCTGCTGCCACACGGCGCTTGAGCGCCTGCTATGGTTCAGCTGCAGCAACTGCCCTGCCTGGCCGCTCCGTGCGAAGGGGGCAGGCAGCGGTCCGAACTGGGGAATACGGATGGTATAAGGGTGGGTAAGAAACTGCCGGAAATGCGTTTCCCGGTCCGCATATACCGGCTCACCCGCTGATTCCGTCCATTCTCCCACCGTGTGAAAATGAACCCAAGTGAAGACCGTCTCTGCATCACACGGCTGCACTGAATAATGGTAGCGGTCAGGCAGCAGCAGCAGGGTATGCCCGGCGCCCACTGCCCATTCTGTATGCTCCTCTCCAATGTGCAGGCATCCCTGCTCCACGATGATCAGATCGAATTTGCCCATACGGCTGCGGTTCGGATGCTGGTCTCCGGGCAAATAGACGGTACGGCCGCATTCCAGGAAATAGGGGAAGGGCGGTGCGGCCAGATGAATATAGGAAGAATGAAGTGTCATTAGCAGCTCCTTGGAAAGGCATGTGTCCTGAATTAACATTGCTAAGCCTTATATAAAAGTTGTGTGAAATAGTACAAAAACGGAGTTGTTTATGCTTCTGTTTTTGTTATATTGTACCGTCTATAATGGCAATTAGCGAGGACGAAATGCTGAAGAGGAGATGCTACAATGAGTCAATTTGAAGGTGCAAAGGTTCGGACAACCGTTCAACCAGATCATTCTGGTCATTCGGATCAGAGTGGCCACAGTGTGTACGTTCAGGATGAATTCTGGGGCCGTTATATCCGGTTGGTGCAGGAGACAGTGATTCCTTATCAATATGAGGCGCTTCATGACCGCGTGGCCGGGGCTGAACCGAGCCATGCCATTGCCAATTTTGAAATCGCTGCCGGAAGAAGACAGGGTAAGTTCGGGGGCATGGTCTTCCAGGACAGCGATGTAGCCAAGTGGCTGGAGGCAACGGCTTATTCCCTCAGCATCCGGCGGGACCCGGAGCTGGAACGCCAGGCGGACGAGGTGATCGATCTGGTAGGAGAAGCACAGCAGGCCGACGGATACCTGAACACTTACTTCACTGTCAAGGAGCCGGGCAAGCGCTGGACGAATCTCCAGGATTGCCATGAGCTGTATTGCGCCGGACATTTCATCGAAGCTGCAGTGGCTTATTATGAAGCGACCGGTAAGGACAAGCTGCTGAGTATTATGCGCCGTATGGCCGATCATATCGACTCTGTGTTCGGAACGGAGGAAGGCAAGCTGAAGGGCTACGACGGTCATCAGGAGATTGAGCTGGCACTGGTGAAGCTGTACCGGCTGACAGGGGAAGAGAAGTATCTGAAGCTCAGCCTCTTCTTCATTGACCAGCGCGGGCAGGAGCCGAACTTCCTGCGCCAGGAATGGGAGGGCCGGGGCAGGGTTACACATTGGGGCGGCCAGACGGATCATGTCGATATGGCCTACAATCAGTCCCATATACCGGTCCGTGAGCAGACGGTAGCCGTAGGCCACTCTGTCCGCGCCGTCTATATGTATACCGCCATGGCCGACTTGGCCCGCCTGACCGGAGATGAAGCACTTCGCGAGGCGTGCCTGCGCCTGTGGAACAATATGACAGAGAGACAGATGTATATCACTGGCGGAATCGGCTCCACCCATCACGGCGAAGCATTCACCTTTGATTACGATCTGCCTAACGATACGGTCTATGCGGAGACCTGTGCTTCGATCGGGCTGATCTTTTTTGCCAGACGAATGCTGGAATTGACTCCAGATAGCCGTTATGCCGATGTGATGGAGCGTGCGCTCTATAATAATGTACTCGGCTCGATGGCGCAGGACGGCAAGCATTATTTCTACGTCAATCCGCTGGAGGTCTGGCCGCAGGCCTGCACCTGTAATCCCGGCAAACAGCATGTGAAGGCGCAGCGCCAGGGCTGGTTCGGCTGTGCCTGCTGCCCGCCGAATGTGGCGCGCCTGCTGACCTCATTGAATCAGTATATCTACACTGAACACAGCGATACGCTATATACGAATCTGTATATCGGAAGTGAGCTTAGAACCCTACTTGGAGGAACAGAGGTGAAGATCACTCAGTCCAGCAAGCTTCCATGGGAGGGCATAGTCACACTGAAGGTTGATCCTGCGGAAGCCGGGGTGTTCGGTATCGCCCTGCGTATTCCATCGTGGAGCGGAAAGGTCCGGATCAGCGTCAATGGCGGGCTCCTTCCAGCACTTGATGCTTTGGAGCAGGGCTATGCGGTAATCCGCAGGGAGTGGCAGCCCGGTGACATCGTGGAGCTGATGCTCCCAATGGAAGCGCACCGTGTATACGCCCACCCGGAACTGCGGGCTAATGCCGGGAAGACGGCTATTCAGTACGGGCCGCTGGTCTATTGTCTGGAATCTGCGGATAACGGCGAGCCGCTAAGCTCAATATCTCTAAGCAAGGAGGGCAGGCTCAAGGAGGCTTACGATGAAGAGCTGCTTGGCGGAGCTGTAGTAATCCGGGCGGAGGGCTACAGGGTGGAGGAGCAGAGCTGGAGTGGCGGACTCTACGGCAGCACCAGGGCGGCAGTACAGCCGGTGGAAGTAACGGCAATTCCGTACTATCTGTGGGGCAACCGCGGCAGCGGAGAGATGAAGGTGTGGATACCGGAGTAATTCCGGGGCCGCCTGTCCATAAACGAACAACCCGGTTGTACCGCCTAAGCGGACAACCGGGTTGTTATGCTTTTATAGGAGTGATAGATAATTAGCCGAGAGTGACTACAACCTGATGAACAGAACCGTCGCCCACAGGAGCGATAATGTTGCCTTCCACGGCAGCGCCGTCGAGGGTCAGGCTGGCTACGCCTTTAGATACATGGTTCGGATTCTGGATCGAGATCACATAAGTGTCACCACGGAAGACGCGGGTAATCTCGAAGCCGTCCCATTCTGCAGGGATACAAGGGTCAACCTTGAGCCCGGCGAAGTCAGCCTGGATACCAAGGATGGACTGTGTAATCGCTACATAGTTCCATGCAGCGGTACCTGTCAGCCAGGAGTTCTTCGCTTCGCCGTGACGTACAGCATCTTTACCGGCGATCATCTGGGAGTACACGTAAGGCTCCATCCGGTGCACTTCGCTGATGTCCTCCAGATAGGCCGGAGCGATTTTTTTGTAGATTTCAAAAGCTCTGTCGCCGTGTCCAAGGACCGTCTCCGCAATCATGATCCAAGGGTTGTTATGGCAGAAGATCCCGGCATTCTCTTTGTAGCCCGGAGGGTACGTGGAGATTTCACCCAGGTTCAGATAGTACTTGGAATACGGAGGCTGCTGCAAAACGATACCATAGTCCGTATCCAGACGTTCCTGCACGGAAGTCAGGGCGCGGGCTGCTTCACCGTTCTCTACACCGATTCCGGCCATTACGCACATGCCTTGCGGCTCAATGAAGATCTGGCCTTCCTCGTTCTCCTTGCTGCCGATCTTGTCGCCATAGTGGTCATAAGCGCGCAGGAACCAGTCGCCGTCGAAGCCGTGGGACAACGTGATGGCACTCATGTTCTCGATCTTGGCAACAGCGTCAGCGGCTACATCATCCAGTCCGCGCATCCGGCAGATCTCGGCATAGTCCGGTCCAACGAAGACGAACAGACCTGCAATGAACACGGATTCCGCTACGCCGCCTGCGATATTCTCCGTAGTCTGGAACGATTCGCCCGGTTCGGTGGAGAAGCAGTTCAGGTTCAGACAGTCATTCCAGTCCGCGCGTCCAATCAGCGGCAGGCCGTGAGGCCCGAGGTTGTTCGTGACATGCTCGAAGCTCAGCTTCAGATGCTCGAACAGGGTTGCAGTGTGATCCGGATTGCTGTCAAAAGGAACCTGCTCATCAAGGATCGAATAATCGCCGGTCTCCTTAATATAGGCTGCTGTACCCGAGATCAGCCAGAGTGGATCATCATTGAAGCCGGAGCCGACTTCATTGTTGCCCTTCTTGGTTAGCGGCTGGTACTGGTGATATGCGCTGCCGTCAGGGAACTGGGTAGCGGCGATATCGAGAATACGTTCTCTGGCGCGCTCTGGAATCTGGTGGACGAAGCCGAGCAAGTCCTGGTTGGAATCGCGGAAGCCCATACCGCGGCCAATGCCGGATTCGAAGTAGGAAGCGGAACGGGACATGTTGAAGGTAACCATACACTGGTACGGATTCCAGATGTTCACCATCCGGTTCAGCTTGTCGTCCCCGCTCTTAATCTGGTATTTGGACAGCAGGTTATCCCAGTGTGCAGCCAGAACCTCCAGGGCGGCATCCACCTGGGCATCTGTAGCGAACTGATCAATAACAGCCTGAGCCGGCTTCTTGTTGATCACGTTCAGGGCTTCCCATTTCTCATCCTCAGGGTTCTCGATGTAGCCGAGCACGAAGATGAAACTTTGAGCTTCGCCCGGCTCCAGCGTGATGTCAAGGGCGTGGGAGCCGATCGGCGACCAGCCGCTGGCGACAGAGTTAGTAGCTTCACCGGCAGCAACCGCCTGCGGAGCATCCAGGCCATTATACATGCCCACGAACGATTCGCGGTCCGTATCGAAGCCGGCAATTTCTTTATTTACAGAATAGAAGGCATAGTGGTTTCTGCGCTCGCGGTATTCTGTTTTGTGATAAATGACGGAATCCTTCACTTCTACTTCGCCGGTGCTGAGGTTACGCTGGAAGTTGGTCATATCATCATTGGCATTCCACAGGCAGAACTCGGCAAAAGAGAACAGCTTCACGGTCTTCTTCACATCGCCTGTGTTCTTAACAACCAGACGGTGGACTTCCGCATTATGGCCCATCGGTACAAAAGCAAGCTGATTCACGGAAATGCCGTTACGCTCGCCTGTAATAGAAGTGTAGCCCAGACCGTGGCGGCATTCGTAGAAGTCGAGATCCCGCTTCACTGGCATCCAGCCCGGGGTCCAGAAGTCCCCGCCATCGTACAGGTAGTAATAGCGGCCGCCGGTATCCAGCGGAATATTGTTATACCGGTAACGGGTAAGTCTTCTCATCCGCGCATCGCGGTAGAAGGTGTAGCCCCCGGCAGTATTAGAGATCAGGCCGAAAAACTGCTCGTTGCCGAGGTAGTTAATCCAAGGATAAGGTGTTTTGGGAGTGTTGATTACATACTCTTTGCGGGTGTCGTCAAAAGTTCCGAATTTCATGAGAGACAAGTCTCCTTTCGATTGTGAACGCGCGTTTACAGAGCGGAGAAAAAATTCCCTCGGGGCAAGGGATTTTTCTGGATCTGTCTGAATCTAAGTGTAGCTCTACTTCTTCGGCGGCTGACAGGAATCTCGGGTAATCAGACGCGCCGGAAAACTGATGGTGCTGAAGGTAGGCTGCTGTGAATCACACAGCTCAATGACCTTCTCGACAGCGGCTTTGGACATTTCATAAATCGGCAGACGGACGGAGGTCAACTTGGGATGAATCCGCGCAGCAAGCTGCACATCGTCGAACCCCGCAATGGAGATATCCTCCGGTACGGAAATGCCATGCTCCGAGAACGCTTCCATCGCCGAAATAGCCATATCGTCATTGGAAGAGAAGAAGGCTGTCGGCAGCGGGCCGCCGGAACTGAGCAGCTTTTTCACTTCCTGATAGGCGGTTTCCTTGAGAAAATCACCCTGAAGGACGAAGTCCTTCTGCAGGGCAAGTCCATGGCGCTTCAGCGTATTCTCGTAAGCCATGTAGCGCTCCCGCCCGGAATAAGTATTCATCCGTCCGCAGATCATGCCGATCTCCGTATGGCCGAGACCGATTAAGTACTCAATGGCTTCTACCGTACCTTCATAATCCTTGGAATTCACAATGGCGAGATGATTGCGGTCCAGATGCTCTGACATAATCTCTGAAATGTCATAATCGATCAGCACCAGCGGAGCGCTGAGACCGACCATTTCCCGTACAATCCCGATATCCTTCTGGGTGCCGACAATGATGCCGCCGTCAATCCGTTTCTGCAGGAAGGCCTGCTTGACCTTCAGGAAGTCGTCGGGAGAGTAGACGGTGTGAATCAGAACATAACAGCCGCGGGCATTCGACGTATCTACCACAGCATCGACGAACGGGGCAAAGTAATTATTCTGATAGATCCGCGTCGCATTCTCCTTCTCGTTCATGCTGATGGCAAACAGCCCGATCGTGTCGGTCTTCTTGCCGGCCAGCGCCCGGGCGAAGCTGTTCGGCTCGTACTGATGCTGTTCAATCACCTTCAGCACCTTGGCCCGGGTCTCTTCAGGGACATTGGAATAATTGTTGATCACACGGGATACGGTGCTTCGCGAAACCCCGGCTAGCTTGGCAATATCTTCGCTTCGCATAATGTACCCCCTCTAATGTAAACGCGCGTTTATGAGTTTATTGTAAAATAAACCGGGCTGGAGGTCAATCGTCCTCTGCAATATTTTTGCCTCAGAATTCGAGTGGTTTCCACTTGCCGGATTCTCCGTTCTGCGTTACAAATAAATGCAGTAAACAAAATGTACCACGGGAAAGGCAGGAACAGATCATGATACAGGCATCCGCTTTGCATTTGAGCAAGGAGAAGGAGGGATGGCTATCTTTTACTCGCTGAAAAACCGACTGATCGCATTCTTTGTTGTGCTGCTTGTCTTGTCCTTCGGCACGATGTCGCTGCTGCTGTTCAATCAGGCGCGCTCGATTATCCGCTCTTATATCGAAACGTCGGCACTGGAGAAGATGGACGAATACGGGTCCTTTATTCATATGGCGCTCCAGCAGAGCTATGACTTGTCCTCTCTGGTCTATAACAGCGATATCACCCAGAAGTGGGATGCGATACTTACCCAGCCGGCTTCCACCGAAGGGCAGCGGATGCTGGCCAGCATCAACATGAGCAAGTTCCTGACCCAGACGACGAATAATTATTCGATCGTCTCCTCGGTCAACATCTACCGCAAGGAGGGGCTGCGGGTCGGGGCCGAGAATCAGGTGGTGGCAGATAGCTCGTTTAGGCAGGAAGCGTGGTACCGCAACTTCATCGAACACAGCAATCACTGGGTTCCGGCCCATACCGATGAGGCGGAGATCAAGGGAGCTAAGCCATACGAGGTGGTGAGCCTGCTGCTGCCGATCGGGATCTTCGAGCCTTCGCTGGCGAGGAATGTGATGAAGGTCAACATCAAGGCGGATTTCCTGCTGGAGCCGCTGAACCGTATACATCTTGGTGAAAGCGGTACCATCTTCCTGCTCAACGAGCAGGGCAGTCCCATTCTGTCCCAGCAGGAGTACAGCACCCATCCGGAGGCGGCGAAGGAGGTGGAGCGGGTGCGGGCAGCACGGGACGAACAGGGGGTAGTATATCTGAAGGATAAGCAGGGAGCATCCCACATTCTGGTCTACAAAAAGCTTGCCATCACCAACTGGCTGCTGGTCGGCTTCGTCTCGGAGCAGGACCTGTACGCCAATCTGTTCAAGCTCCGCAACAGCATTATAGTGTTCGCCTCGCTGATGCTGGCGGCCGCCTTTGCGCTGGCCTACTGGATCTCAGCGGGCATTACCAAGCCGCTCTCGCGGCTGGTCTCGGCCATGCGCCATGTGCAGAAGGGCGACTTCGCCCAAGCCGAGCGGCTTACCTTGCCGGAGCGCAGAATCCAGAGTGAGGTGGACTATGCCACCGTCACCTTCCGCAATATGGTCAAGCAGCTATCGCATCTGATCCGCACCGAGTTTGAACAGAAGCTCCTGCGCCAGCAGGCTGAATACAAGGCGCTCTTGATGCAGATCAATCCGCATTTCCTGTTCAATACGCTGGAGCTGATGAGCAGCCTGGCGATCCAGCAGCGCACGAAGGAGACGGTTACGGTCATAGAATCGCTGGGCAAAATGCTCAGGTTCTCGCTGCGGATCAGCGAGGATCTGATCCCGCTGCGCGAGGAGCTGAAGGTCGTGCGCTATTACATGTCCATCCTGGAGGTCCGCTTCGGTGCGGGTCTTGATCTGCGGCTGGACGAGGAGGAGGCGCCATACGATCTGGAGATCGTCAAGTTCCTGCTGCAGCCGCTGATTGAGAATGCGGTGAAGTACAGCTTCATTCACCAGGCTAAGGCCAAGGTACGGATTACCGTCAGAGCGGACAAGGACCGGCTGGTTCTCTCCGTCGCCGACAACGGAATCGGAATGGACCCGGAGCTGCTGCGCGAGCTGAAGGATCAGGCGATGCGCCAGCAGCCGGAGCAGTTATTGCAGAGCATGACCCATCAGATTGGACTGCGCAATGTACTGGCCAGATGCCGGCTGTATTACGGAGGGCTCTTCACCCTAAGCATAGAATCAAGCAAGGAGGCGGGCGCCTGCATCACGCTGGGCCTGCCCCTTCAGAGGAGGAATGACCATGTACCGCGTATTGATCATGGATGATGAGCCGGAGATCCGCCAGGGCCTGCGGCTCAAGGCTGACTTTGCAGCGCTGGGCCTCAGTGTAACCGGAGAGGCGGGCAACGGCATGGAGGCCATGGAACGGCTGGCAAGCCAGGCGGTCGATATTGTCATTACGGATATGAACATGCCGGTGATGAACGGCGTATCGTTCCTGGACGATTGCCGCAGGCTCTACCCGGAGCTGAAGCTGGTAGTCATTACAGGCTATGAAGATTTCCATTACGCCAAGGCAGCGATCCGCAATCAGGCGAGGGACTATCTGCTCAAGCCGGTGGCCGCCGATGAGCTGACGGCCGTGCTTCAGAAGCTGAAGGACGAGCTGGATCAGGAGCGCAATGACCGTGACCGGCAGGCGGTGAATGAGTGGCGGCTGTCCCAGTACTACAAGGAGATGAAGGAGCATTTCCTGGTGCAGCTTGTCAAAGAGGAAGTGGAGCCGGTCCATGCGCTGAAGGAGCGCGCTGCGCTGTTCGAGCTGGACGGCTGGGACCTGACGGAGGTGCGGTTCGTAACGGCCGGACTCCGTGAGCGTGCGGGGGAGGCGGCGGCGGTGCCGGAGCCTGGGCACGGCAAAGGTTCAGCGCTGCCGGAGCGTACGCCGGGCAAGCTGCGGCTGCCGTTCGAGCTGCTGACCAGGGAATTCGCGGGCAGCTCCGGGGAGCGCTGCCAGGTGCTGCGGGACCCGAGCTATCCGGGGCTGGTCCACTTCATCCTCCAGGATGCGCTGACCGATATGGACCGCTTCTGTGCAGAGCTGGCGGAATGCGTCGCCGCCCATCTGGGCTTCAAGCCGGTGATCGGCTACAGCAGTAGCAAGCTTGGATTCCTCCGGTGGAAGGAAGGCTATCTGGAATCTTTGCTGGCCTGGAACCTCTCGGAGAATGCGGCCCAGCCGCCGGCCGAAGGAAGAAGCGAGCCGGGACTGGTGCTTACGGAGGAATTGACACGGACCCTGCGCAGGCTTCTGATCCAGGGGGAATGGGACGCCTTCGGGCAGAGCATCCGCCAGGAGCTGCAGCAGGCGTTCTCCCAGTCCCGCTCCTGCCTGGTGAAGCTGATCTTCCAGCTCTGCCTGCTCGTGGACGGGGCGGGTGCAGAGGCTGCAGACGTCAACATCCAGTCCCAGGAGCTATGGCTCTATCCTGAGACGGTCCACAAGCTGGATTCGGTGGACAAGGCCGGACAATTCCTGCTGGAGCGGGCGGCCTCCGTGTACCGCATGATGCAGGGGGCCGGCGATGCCGAGGATTCGATCATCCGCACAGCGACGCAATATATCGACAGCAACTACATGTATGATCTTAACCTGACCCAGCTTGCCAGACGGTTCAATTACAATTCCTCCTATTTCTCGGAGCTGTTCAAGGCCAAGGTGGGCCGGAGCTTCATGGTCTACCTGACTGACATCCGCATGGCCCAGGCGACGCATCTGCTGTTGACGACAACGCTTAACCTGTGGGATATCGCCGAGCTGACCGGCTTCTCGAATGCAAGCTACTTCAGCTCCAGGTTCAAAAAAATGTATGGAACCTCCCCGTCGGACTTCCGCCAGCATCCACCTGAAAAATTCAGTAGTCAACAGCCGAAGAAATAGCATTCAAGCAAGCAGCGTTGCTATCTATAATGAGCCTATATCCATGAAGAAGGAGAAGGCGCATATGAAGACAGCACACAGATCGGCGATGTGGAGAAGGAGCGGTACCGCTTACCTGTTCCTGCTTCCCTGGCTGATCGGCTTTTTCGGACTGACACTCGGGCCTATGCTGGGCTCCTTGTATCTGTCCCTGACCAAGTACGACCTGCTCAATGCCCCGCGGTGGCTGGGCCTGAACAATTACAGGCACATCTTCACGGCAGACGAATACTTCTACAAGTCTCTTACCGTGACGTTCAAGTACGTGCTATTCTCTGTTCCGCTCAAAATGGCCTTTGCCCTCCTGGTCGCCATCGTCCTGAACAAAGGCATCCGGGCGCTGGGCATCTACAGAACGGTGTATTACATTCCGTCCCTGCTGGGAGGAAGTGTGGCAATCGCCATCGTCTGGCGGCAGATTTTCGACGGGGAAGGGCTGATTAATCACTTCCTGGCCTGGTTTGGGATCGAAGGCCCGTCCTGGATTGCCCATCCCAGCTATATTCTCTCGACCATCGTCACGTTGTCCGTCTGGCAGTTCGGCTCCGCCATGGTCATCTTCCTGGCCGGCATTAAGCAGATTCCTGCGGACCTGTACGAAGCGGCGCAGGTGGACGGAGCCGGGAAGCTGCGCCAGTTCGGCCGGATTACGCTGCCGATGCTCTCACCGGTGATCTTTTTTAACCTGGTCATGGGGATTATCAATTCCTTTCAGGTGTTCACTCCGGGATATGTCATTGGAGACGGGCGCGGCGGTCCGGTGAATTCCACCCTGTTCTACACGCTGTATCTGTATCTCAAAGGCTTCTCCTTCTTCGATATGGGGTATGCCGCCGCTCTGGCCTGGATCATGCTGATCATCATCGGCCTGTTCACCTCCATAGTGTTCGTGACCTCCAAATTCTGGGTGTTCTACGGCGACGGAAAGGACGGGCGATAATTCATGACAGACGACAAAATGATCTTTAGGCTCGGCAAGCATGGCGTCATTATTCTGTTCGGGCTGCTGATGCTGTATCCGGTGCTGTGGCTGTTGTCCAGCTCCTTCAAGCCGAATGCGCTGATCTTTTCGGAACCGGGGCTGTGGCCGGGGAAATTTACGCTGGAGAACTACGTGAACGGATGGAAGGGGCTGCAGGGCATCTCGTTTAGCCGCTTTTTCCTCAATTCTGCCACGATCTCTGTACTGTCGGTCATCGGCAACATACTGACCTGCTCGCTGGCGGCTTATGCGTTCGCCCGGCTGGAGTTCCGCTTCAAAAGTGTGCTGTTTGCCTGCATGCTGGTGACCATTATGCTGCCTTACCATGTCGTGCTGATTCCGCAATATATTATTTTCAGCAAGCTGGAGTGGGTCAACACCTATTTGCCGCTGATCGTGCCGAAATGGCTGGCGCATGACTCGTTCTTCATTCTGCTGATGATCCAGTTCATCCGCGGCATCCCGAAGGAGCTGGACGAGAGTGCCACGATTGACGGCTGCGGCCAGGGCCAGCTGTACTTCCGGATCATTATTCCGCTGCTGGTTCCGGCGCTGATTACAACTGCGATCTTCACCTTCATCTGGTCGTGGGATGATTTCTTCAGCCAGATGATCTACCTCAGCCGGATCAATCTGTTCACCGTGCAACTGGGCATACGCTCGCTCTATGATCCTTCGGGCTCCTCCGACTGGGGCGCGCTGCTGGCGATGTCGGTGCTGTCACTGGTGCCGATTATGACGATCTTCATGCTCTTCCAAAAGCACTTCCTGGAGGGCATCGCCACGACCGGCCTGAAATGAGCAAGCGATTACAATTATTCTTGGGGGGATATGTTTATGAAGAAAAGCTTAGGTCTTACGCTGAGTGTCCTGCTGCTGGCAGCCACAACCGCCTGCTCGGGCGGCAATAACGGTAAGCCTGCGGCGGCCGGCAACTCCGGCGGTGCCGGAGCAGCGGATCAGGTGGAGCTGCGGATTATGTGGTGGGGCGACCAGAAGCGCGCGGATAAGACGAACGAGGCGCTGCGTGCCTTCGAGTCGAAGCACCCGAACATTAAGGTGGTCGGGGAGTTTGCTCCGAACTCCGGGTATTTCGACAAGCTGAACACCCAGCTCGCTTCCGGCACAGCGCCTGATGTGTTTTTCCTGGGAGGGAACGTAACTGATTACGCCGCTAAAAGTGTGCTGCTAGACTTACAGCCCTATGTCGGCCAAGAGCTGGACCTGACGGATATGGACCAGACGATGGTGGAATACGGAACGCTGGGAGGCAAGCTGGTGCATATCTCTGCCGGGGCGAACGCCCGGGGGATGGTGCTCAATACAGAGCTGTTCAAAAAGGCTGGAATGGAGGTTCCGGCAGACGGCTGGAGCTGGGAAGATTACGCCCGCATCAGCAAGGAAATCTCCGATAAGCTGGGCAAGGGTTATTACGGCACCTACAACTTTACTGTTGAGGGGATGGACATCTATATGAAGCAGCGCGGCAAGCAGGTCTATGATATGGAGAAGGACGCGCTGGGCTTCGGCCAGCAGGATGCAGAGGAGTGGTTCAACTACTGGTACGGGATCACTAAGAACGGCGGAATGGTCACTCCATCCCTGCAGGTATCCAATCCTCCGGGAGACACAAGTAAATCCCTGGTCGTTACCGGCAAGGTGGCGATGAGCCTGATTCCGTCCAACCAGTTCGCCGCTCATCAGAATCTGACTCAAGATAAGCTGACCATGATTCAGGTGCCGCGCGGGCCGAAGGGAACGGGGGTTGTCTTTGAATCCAGCCAAGGCTTGTCCGGTTATGCCAAGACCAAGCATCCGAAGGAGGTCGCGGAGCTGATGAACTTCTGGATCAATGATCCCGATGCCGCGCAGATTCTGGGCAGTGACCGCGGCGTGCCGGTGACCTCCAAGATGCGTGACCTGCTGATGAAGGAGGCTACGCCGCTGGAACAGACCGTATACGACTTCACCAGCCGGGTATCGGAAGCGACGAAGAAGGAACCGTTTGCCGTCAGCTATAACCCGCCGAATTTCACCGAATTCACCAAGCTGGCGGAGACCGCTGTACAGGAGATCGGTTTTGAGCAAAAGGATGTCAAGCAAGGGGTAGAGGATTTCTATACAGGCGCGACGCAGTTATTCGGAGCCAAGTAGTCATATCCCGGAAGCAGGCTGCCCCCGGCAGTCTGCTTCTCTGTCTGGAGAGTAACTAAAGTTACAGGAGGGAATGGAATGACGGGTAGTGTACTGGAGAGACTGCGGGGGATAGCAGTGGACGACCGGATCGGAGTGCTTAAGAAAGCGGCGGACCGGGATTCACTGGAGGAGTGGAAGCGATCGGGCGTGGCCTTCGCGGCTTCATCGGAGAATATGGAGAATGTCTATTACACTGCGCTGCACAAGCTGCCGGACTGTATTGTACCGATGGACGGAGGCGGACTTGTGCTGCATGAAGGCGGGGTCTATCTCGGGAGCTGGCTGGAGAGCACGGGCACGATCAGCGCTGAACGGCTGTCGCGGTTCATGCCGGAGGTGGCGGGAGCGACCTTCCGGCTGTTCGCCGATCAGCAGCGGCAGGATGGGCTGATGCCCTACAAGGTGACGCCTGCGGGACCGGCCTACCGGCAGATTCAGATGGTGACTCCGCTGGCCCGCAGCGTCTGGAATTATTATCTTGAGAACGGGCGGGACAAGAGCTTCCTTAGCGCCATGTACCAGGCGATGAGCCGGTTCGACCGTTGGCTGCATATGCACCGCAACACTAGAGGGACCGGCTGCGTGGAAGCGTTCTGCACGTTCGATACCGGGCATGATCTGTCCCCTCGCTTCTGGCATAGCCCGGATACGCCCCATCTGGAGGATGCGGCGCAGTTCAACCCGGATTCGCCGCTGCTGCCTTTTCTGGCTCCGGATTTAACGGCCAATGTCTACTGCCAGCGGCTCTATCTCTCCAAGATGGCAGAGGAGCTTGGCGGGAGCGGGGACGAATGGCGTGCCCGGGCAGCGGCAAGCAGCCACAGCCTGTTCAGCCATTGTTATGACGAAGAGGATGAATTCTTCTATGACCGGGATCGCGGGGACCGATTCGTCCGTGTACAATCCGATGTCCTGCTGCGTGTGCTGGCCTGCGAGGTGGGGGACGGGGCGTTTTTTGCGTCAGCCCTCCGCCGTTACCTGCTGAATACGAGCAAGTTCTTCGCCAAATATCCCTTCACCTCCATTGCGATGGATGATCCCAGATTCGACCCCTTCTCCAGCTATAACACCTGGGGAGGCTCGTCGAACTTCCTCAGCCTCATCCGTGCACCGCATGCCTTCGAGCAGCACGGGCGTTATGTTGAGCTGACCTGGGTGATCCTGCCGATCCTGGCAGCGTGCTCGCGGATGACCCGGTTCGGGCAGACGTTAAGCCCATGGACCGGGGAAGAGGGCTATACGGAATCCTATTCACCGGCGATTCTCTGCCTGCTGGATTATATGGAACGGCTATGCGGAATTATGCCGGTAGCCGGGGATGAGCTGTGGTTCACCGGTCTGCTTCCCTATGACATGGATCACGGCCGTGAGCCCGTCCATGAGACCGGATACCGCCGGACCGTGGACGGCGCTGTCTTCGAGCTGATTACTACGCGTGAGCGCTCTGTAATCTACCGCAATGAAGAGGAGTATATGACCTTTCCGTTTGGAGTACGTGTAGTCTTGGACCGATCCGGACAACTGTTGCGGCTAATCGGCATGAGTGTCCGCCGGATCGAAGGGAATCTGTGTTATGAGGGCCAGACGCTCCCGTTCACCATCAAGGGCAACGAGCAACTGGCGTATACAGACGGCAAATTCGTCAGCATCAGCGATATCGGAGTGGTATTGCCGGAATACAGGTAGATCAGGAAGAGTATAAGAGCGAAGTGAGGAGAGGGTCTAAATGAACCACCCGATGAGAACGACAACGAATAGCGAGCTGCAGATCAGAGATCCGTATGTCCTTCCGCTGGCCGGAGAGGGGCAGGAGGCAGGCACCTATTATCTATATGGCAGCACGGACAGCAATATCTGGGGCCCGGGCACGGGGTTCAACGCCTACACCGGCACAGATCTGGAGCACTGGGATGGCCCGTTCCCGGTCTTCCGGCCGGAACCGGATTTCTATGCGGAGCGGAATTTCTGGGCACCGGAGGTCTATGGTTATGGCGGCAATTACATCATGTTCGCCACCTTCCGGCGCAAGGACAATGATCTGCTGGGCACCGCCGTTCTGATATCGCTGCATCCGCTGGGTCCGTTCATCCCGCATAGTGAGGGGCCGGTGACTCCGCAAGAGTGGAGTTCACTGGACGGAACGCTGTATGTGGACCGGCAGGGCCAGCCGTGGATGGTCTTCTGCCATGAGTGGCAGAAGACCGGGAACGGCGAGGTCTGCGCCATGCGGCTAACAGAGGACCTGCGGAGTGCCGCTGGGGAACCTGTTGTTCTGTTCCGGGCATCCGAAGCCCCGTGGACCACTCCGTTTGAATCCAAGCGTTATGCGAATCAGCTTAATTATGTCACGGACGGGCCGTTCCTGTTCCGGTCAAGCGACGACGATGCATTATATCTGCTGTGGGCCAGCTTCATTAATAATACCTACGCGCTGGGTATCGCCCGTTCCGGGAGCGGAGAGATAACCGGACCCTGGCTTCATCAGGAGCAAGCGCTCTACCAGCAGGACGGCGGGCACGCCATGGTCTTCCGCACGTTCAGCGGTCAGCTGATGCTAGCCATCCACACGCCGAATCAGACGCCTGATGAACGGCCGGTGTTTGTGGAGCTGGAGGAGCAGGACGGTGAGATGAGAGTGAAGGCGTAGGCACTTACGCGGGCAGGCGGGCAGGGGGAGGGCAAATCTGCGGGTAACTAGTCTGCGAGGAATCAGCGGCGGTTCAGCAACAAATCATCAACGAGGCAAGAACATCACTCTCCCTGCGATTTAGGCTCTAAATGTAATTTGTACAACTAAAATGGGCAAATATTGCGCAGGGAGAGCTTTAGTTGCACTCTGTACACTTATAAGTTACTCTCATGGCGGGAAAGAGCGTTTTCCTCAAATTTAGCTGTACAGAATACAACTATCCCTGCGCGCCAGCCAATTCGCCGTCATTTAGCTGTACAAAATACAACTATCTTCCAAACGCTGCCCATTCCCAGGTGAAGTTTGATTTGCACTATCGGAGTAACCTAAGCCTGTAAACGAACAAAACGATTGCCCTCCTTTAAAGAGTGGCAATCGTTTTTGGGTGCAGGTAAACTGCGGAAGCTTATTCGATATCAATGCTCCATTGTCCGTCTGCTTCCACGGAAAAGACATAAATTCCGTCGGTGTCGATTTTTTCAGCGGTAGAGCCGGAATAGTTGCCGATTTCATTCACCAGCGCGCTATCATTCAATCTGACGATAAAGTTCGATTCACCTGTATGCTTGGATGTGAAGCGGGTCAGCTTGCTTTGCAGCCTTGCGAACACAACATCATTACCCTTACCGGACAACTTAACCGGTGCACTCTTGATATTGTCAGGAATGCTCTGCTTGATGTCCACCTTCCAGGAGCTATCCGACTCTACCTTCAGCATATACTTCCCGTCTTCGGGAATCACCACTAAAGACTTGCCCTTGTATGGTCCAATCTCATTTACAATATATTCTTTGAAATCTCCGGTTTCATTATATATGTGGATAATAAAGTTAGAATCCCCGTTGTCTGTTGCCTCAATTATGGCGATCCCGCTGTTCAAATAAAAGAACTCTGTAGCCTGGTCCTTTTTCCCTTTGAGATGTATAACTTCGTCCTTTGCTGGCGCTGGCGTAGCGGCTGCAGATGTGGCTGAACTAGGTATCCCTTGGTATAACGGCAGCAGCTCAGCGTATAGCTTTTCAACAGTTGCCTTGTCATCCTTTTGAATGGCATTGGCCATTTCCTTGTATTTGCTTTGATTTTCCTTAATTATAAAATCCACGCTACTGAGAAAATATGCTGAAATATCATCTTTAATTTCTTGGGTAATCTCCTTTTCCAGATAGCTTTTGGCTAAATTAAGTCCTCTTGATCCAAACTCCTGGTCTGCTTCTACATAGGTCATATCCGTATCTTCGCCAGAGGTTATATCCGTTGGAGCGGGTGTAGGTGTGGGATCCGGGTAGCGGCTGGCAACGGAAGCAGGTAGAACTCCACCAATCTTTGTGAAAAGCTTCTTTACATTTTGCACATCATTTTTCTCAATAGAGTCAGCAATCTCCAGGTAAGTGAAGGTATTCTCTTTATCCTCCCGGGCCTTAATCCGGATGTTATTGGCGATTTCTTTGGACGACTCAATATTCCATGAATTAGTACCGAAGTTCTCTAGGTATTCCTGCGTCTTATCTTTCACTGAGAAGTTCTTCAGCTCTGGAGCTGGAGTAGGAGAAGCAGTCGGAGCAGCAGAAGGAGTCGCCGTTGCAGCTTGAGTAACCTCAGCAGACCCGCCACATCCGCTCAATATCACAGGTGAAGCTAGAAGAGCAAAAGCTAAAATCATTTTGGATAATTTTTCGTACATGAGTAATTTCCCCCAAATGTTTAATCATACTTAGCCAGTATAGCAAAATTGGATTATTTCTACAGTGAAATTTAATAGAACTTTGCATTCCTTACACAAACGTGCCAAACTTGTTATGATTAGGATATAGACTTTTATCATGTTGAATTAGGGGGATGTAAGCTGTGTATATGACAGGTTTTGGGTCCTTGCTCGCTGGAGGGTTCAGTATTTTTGCTCTTTTACTCTGGTTGACTTGTCTGGGAATGGGGATATATTTATTTGTGCTGGTGGTGAAGCTTGCCCGCAGGGGAATCATTGCGCTGGATTTGTACAATCACTCCAAAAATCTGGAGATACGCGAACGTTACGAAGCGGCTCACCGGAGAGATGAGTTCTGAATGATTGCATCTGATGGCAGGATTTATTATACTCCCAATAAGGAATATTCAAATTTGTTATAAATGGAGAGGAGTATGATCGAATGAAGAAGAAAATGACTGCTGCACTGACTGCATTTGCCGTACTTGGAGGAATGGGCACAGGTGTGTACGCCGGAGCCAACCTGCAGGAGATCAAGGCATATCTCAATCCAAGCATCAAATTCAAGATGAACGGCCAGCCCGTACAGCTTAAGAATGGCAGCGGTGCGGTGGTTGCCCCAATTTCCTATAAGGACACAACGTATCTGCCGGTCCGTTCCGTATCCGATCTGCTGGGAGTTACCGTTAAGTTCGATGCTGCAACCAACACCATATCTCTGGGGGAGCAGACAGCGGGCGTACCAATCGCTACAGGTTTTGACGACATGTATCACACCAAAGATCCGGGCAAGACGGTCTTCAAGGACAAGGATTACAAGGATGTCTTCTTCGATAACGCCAGTGGTGACCGCGGCACTTCATTCATGCTCCACCCGAACAAAAAATATCAGAAGCTTTATCTCCAGGTAGCCGCGATCGGCGGAGAGATTAAAGACTTCGCGGTACAAGACAGCGACACCAATACTGTGTTGAAGAAGCAGACCATTGACCCGGCCAGCGGGCTTACTACCATCGAAGTGGATATTGCCGGAGTAAGCAGCCTGTATGTCAACGGAGATGTGAAGGATGGAACCTCGGTCTTCGTTCCGCTTACGACATCGTATTATAAATAAATTCTGAACTTATACATCATTCACGAATGACCCGGGAGCCTTGGCTTCCGGGCTTTTTTTTGTCTATTCGTTGTTTTGAGGAAAAAGAAAATGGGTACTATCCGGTAAGCCGGTGAATCTAACTGGCCATGTAACTTTCAATGAATTGACGAGGAGTGAGAAGATGTACACCAAAAAGCTAATAATGTCCTTATCCTTGACGTTGTCCCTATTGGCCCTCAGTGCCTGCGGTAATGCTGAGGATAAGCCGTCCACCGAATCGATGCAGACCACTGCACCTGCAACAGAGACTGTGCAGACTCCAGCGCCGACAACAGAGGCCGAACAGACTCCAGCACCAACGACAGAGCCGGAGCAGACCCCTGAGGCGACGGCCGGAAGTAACGAGACGGCTGCCGGATCTGCGGACCTGCCGAAATACCTGCCGGAGGACTTCCCGATGCCGGAGAATGTAACGGAGACCATTCTTTCGAATGCGGAGGAGAATGAGGGCAAGAAGACGGCATTGCTGATTTTTAGAACAACGGATAGTATGGAATCGGTAACGAAGCTCTATGATGATTATCTGGCTTCCAAGCTGGGCGATCAGTCCGTGAAGACTATCGATCCCAAGAACCTGATCATTCAAGGCAAGACCAAGGACGATAAGCAGAGCTGGTCAATCATTGGCGGTCCGCTTGCGTCCCAGGAGGGAACCGTGGAGGTTAACGTCATTTGGTCTGAAATTTAGTACGGACAGCCAAGCTGCTGTACACAGAGGAACATCCGTTGAGGCTCGATTCAGAGCGGCCAACGGATGTTTTTTTGATTTAATAAAAAGTGTCGAATTTTGTAATTAAGTAGTATACGTCAGGTGCGGCGGGGATATATAATTAATCTTGTGAACGAAAATTAGTCAGGCGGTGTTATGGTTTGTCGTGGGAACCTGTAGGATTTATGTTTTTCTCAACGATAGAGACGCTTGCGCTCTATTATCTGATTATGTCTCTCTATAGATTCAAGTGGAGATGGTACATCTGGCAGGCTTTATTTGTCATCTTGCTGAACAATCTGCAAAGCTATCTGTTACGCAATGAACTGGGCATGTCGAATGTTGCACCACTTGTTTTAATCTTGATTTTTATCTTCTTCTTCGCTGCGGTGGTGAGGATGCCGCTCATTCTATCCATCATCGCAACAATATCAGGATTTGCTATTTTTGCCGGGATTCAGACGCTGCTCACCCTGCTCATGTTCGGATCTATATCGAATATTGGTAGTACCGCGAACGGATATTTTCTGCAGGTAGCGACTGCGGCAGCGGTGTTCGGTATTTTTGGGCTTCTGTACCGCAAAGGCAAGGGCTTCACGTTCGACTTGGATAAACTCCGCTTTAAGATAGAAGATATCCTGCTGTCTCTGCTGATTTTCGGCTTCGTAATAGGGATTTCAGTGCTACTCTACTATAATGATATTCTGCTAAATGCCTTGATTTTCCTGGTGATGACTGTATTCCTTCTATATTATTCCACCCGGAGGGAGCGGGAAGATGCTTGAATTCATGTCCGGCAAGCTGGCATTTACGATTAAAAATATCGTACCTGAGCACCCGGCATCTTACGCTGTCCTGAAATTTGCTATTAGCGTAGTGCTTAATGTGGTGTTTATTATTGGGCTGACGCTGGTAGTATCCCTGTTGACGGGCAGGACAAGTGAAGCTCTGCAGATTCTGATCTCCTTTGCCGTATTACGTCAGGTGTCGGGTGGGGTCCATCTAAAGTCTGGTATAGCCTGTGTCTTGTTTACGGTAAGCTTGTTCACAGTACTGTCCTTCGTGGAGCTTAGCTTCTTCTACGTTATGTTATTGAATGCAGCGAGTCTGTTAATAGTTCTGTGGCTGGCGCCCATTGGGATTGAACGACAGACCCGGATTCCGAGGCGGCACTGGCCTAAGCTGAGAATCGTGGCGTTACTGCTGGTAGCTGCCAATATCGTTATAGGCTCATCTGTTATCGCAGCCAGCTTTTTGGCACAATCCATCAGTCTGATTATAGCTAGAAGGGAGGTGAACATCTGACAATGAGAGCTTTGCAGCGCAAAGTAGTGTATAAGCTTGCTTCTGGTTTGTCCGCCTTGGCTGCCCTTATCGTGTTGGTTACAGCAAGTGTATTATACATTAATCAACCGGAGGTACCTGAAGAGTTACTTAAATAACATTGGAGTTGATCCCTTTGAGCACGATATCTGTTACTAGAGACACAGAGGGAAACACTGGTGTATTCTCACTCGATATTGAAAAAATAACTTTTATGGAATTTGAACGGACTATCTATCGGATCATTGTCCATACGTACGATCAGACCTTTTATACAGTAGGTACGCTGAAATATTGGCTTAATACCCTGGCCAGTTCAGGATATAATTTCGTTCTAGCAGATAGAAACACGTTAATTCAGGTTTCTAACATTATCCAGCTGGATAAGACGTTTCATATTGCTTATTTTGGGGAAGACCACAGAGGAGTCGAGCAAAAGTGTTTTCTGTCAGAGAAGGGCTATAAAGAAATTCTCAAATACGTAAAGACATCCGCATCGGATATTCAATTAGTGGAGCTGCCCCAGTGGTAGCTTTATTTTTTATGGTATATAAAATTAGGCTGACCCTGCGCAGTTCATTCTGTAGCGCTTGGGCCAGCCCTTGTTCAGGTTAGCTTAATCTGCAGCTAATCTGGAATACATACACAGATCAACGAAGCTTCCTTTGGACCGCTCACTCTGCCTCAGTGTTCCTTCCAGCGAAAAGTTTAATTTCTGCAGTACCTTAATAGAATTGATATTAGCAGGCTCCACCTTTGCTTCTATTCTATTGAAGCCCAGTGTATCAAACGCATAATCTATCAGTGCGCGAAGGGCTTCAGGCACATATCCTTTTCCCCAGCACTCGCGGCTAAGGTCATAACCGATCTCTGTCTTGGCATTGTCATAGTCCAGCGCATTGAAACCACAGGAGCCGATAATCCGGCCGGATTCTGCTTCCGTGATGGAATAGCGGATCGCCTGATTCTCGGTGGCTAACTTACCCAGCAGCTCAATCATTTCCACGGCCTGACTCTCATCCGTGAAGCTGCTGATATTCATGAACCGGGTGACTTCAGGATCGGACCAGATCGGGAACAAGCTGGCTGAATCGGCGGTGCGCATTTGTCTTAATACTAATCTCTCGGTTTGTAATTCTGTAATCATCAATAAGTTACCTCCATTAAATATATATGGTATTGGTGAGGTACAACTATTGATATCTGCGCATAGTTCAGTCCTTTCTGTGTGTAAGCTGCCTCTATTATATAGAATGCATGGGAGGAAGTTAAGATCGATTCAGGACCGTTTCAACAAATCTTCATAAAGAAGGGTACTTTGCTTGGTGGCGACTCCTAATCTATCAACATATCCTATGTATTGTGAGGACGAAGTTAACCTAGGGATTTCGTTCCTCGCAAATCTATTTTAGGAGGTATAGTTTATGCCACATAAACTATCGTCTACCCATCTGATCAACCAGGGAGATACTTCGATTTACTATCCAGGTACCTCTACCTCAGCTTTTACAGACTCTAATTTTTATAAAAAATGCGGGAAAACTGCAGCCGGTGGAGATATTAAGCAATATGGTTGTGCTATTTGCGCGCTTGGGATGTTTATTCTATACAAAGGCGGGTTGTCTAATACAACCAAATCCAATGTGTATTACGCCGTTGTTGAAGCCACAACGAAAGGGACTAATAATGCTGCTGATTTCACGGCCAGTGGATTCACTGCAAAAATCGGAAGTCAGAGCATAGGTGTAACGATTACTCCGATTGCTGACGTATCCGTGGAAGCTGAAAAAGGGAGTATATGCATGATGAGACTTAAGCAAGGCTCGAACTCTCATTATGTCATTGTGGACGGGCATAACTCCTCAGCTTCCAATTTTGATAAATATCTGGTGTGCGATCCTGACGGCGGCGTTCAAAAGACTCTGACAGCAACGATGCAGAAAAGAGGATTTTCGGTTAGTGCCTCTGTAATCACTGAGCGATATAAGCTTAGTTAAGGGGGTTACGGGAGAACTGGGTTGCTGTAGATTCATAACCCAAATCAAGGCTGTGTGAGATCGGTTTCTCACGCAGTCTTTTCTTTGTAAATTAAAGAGTATTCCTTTTAACTTTAAGCTGGTGCGAGCTGTTTCGTATTCCTCCTAACAAGGTAAACTTTAGATAAAAGGATCTGGAGGGTATTATGAGAAAAACGGTACTGGTAATGTTGTTCTTGTTCGTATTGACGGCTTGTGCGGATTCAAAGGACGGGGTAACCACCAAAGACTTAGCCATTCAAAAGGTGAACGATTATAAAGCCGTTGTTGAGTATGGAATGAGCCGTGCAGAAGTGGAAGAGGTATTGGGCAAGGGGGAGGATAAGGATATTGCGAATTCAGTCATGTATAGCTCTGGCGTGAGGATTATGTACCGGGAGGATAAAGTGGCAGGGATTACTCTGGCAGAGGAATCGAAAGATACATATGAAACCACTGGCGGTTTTAAAATTGGCATGTCTAAGGATGACTTCAAACAAATCTATGGCGATCAATATCTGAAGGATATGGAAAGGAACCTCGACTATGCTTACGATTCAATTAACAAGCGCTACTTGCAGGAAAAAGAATGGGTAGCAAAAGCGGAAGATGACACGAAAATATATGTAATTTCAGCCATGTTCAACGGTAAGGGTGAAGCAGACGCCGTTGTATTGGTGGATAAGCGAATGGCGATAACATTTAGGTAGAGGGGGGCTGAAAGATTAAACATGTTCTTGTATGTTTCATAGAGCTTAGGGGACAGAATAGCAGTATATGGAGCCCGAAAAGCTGGCCTTGTCTACAACGAGTAGTTCTGCCATGATATAATCAGTGTATATGATTGGAGTGATAATCGTGGAGTTACTCGACGCTCGGAATGACTTTATCTTCAAGAAAATTTTCGGCAGTGAGAATAACAAGGATGTCCTGCTGGCTTTCCTCAACAGTACCTTTATGGAAGCCGGCGAACCCCCGCTGACAGAAATTATATTAATGAATCCGTACACAGATAAGGATGCTCCAGCGGAGAAGCAGTCTATTCTGGACATCAAGGCCAAGACGGCTGAGGGCAAACGGATCAACATCGAAATGCAGCTGTTCAATCCATACAATATGGAGAAGCGGACGCTTTTCTACTGGAGTGAGATGTATTACCACCAAATTCAAAAAGGCGACGATTACAGTCAATTGAAGAAGTGTGTGACGATCAATATACTGAACTATTCCTGTCTGCCGAATGACCGCCATCATAATGTCTTTCGCCTTCGTGAAGATCATACCGGAATATCTCTTAACAATGATCTTGAGATACATGTGATGGAATTAACGAAGCTCGAGGAGCAGGCCGTTCCATTAACTAGTGGTCTGATCAA
Organism: Paenibacillus silagei; assembly: GCF_017874735.1. Lineage (GTDB taxonomy): Bacteria > Bacillota > Bacilli > Paenibacillales > Paenibacillaceae > Paenibacillus_AQ > Paenibacillus_AQ silagei. The sequence continues at coordinate 41,911 of NZ_JAGGLV010000021.1, read as the reverse complement.
CTGGCTATTATTCCTCAAGGGTGTTGAACAACCAAACTGGGAGGTGCTGACCATGAATGAACCGATGTTGAAAAAAGCAATGGATACGCTGGAGTTCCTGAGTCAGGATGCCGCTACAAGGATGGAGTATGAAGCCCGGATGAAGTATTTGCGTGATGAGGCATCACGGATGAATGGGGCTAAGGCTGAGGGGCGAGCTGAGGGACGAGCAGAAGGGCGAGCAGAGGGTGAACGAAAAAAGGCAGAGGCAATGGTGCGTGAACTTCTTGCTCTTGGAGTGGAAACCTCCATTATTGTTAGAGCCTCAGGCCTCTCAGAGCAAGAAGTTTTAAGCTTGAAATCACAAGTGGGAAGACACTGACCATGAATGAACCGATGAGAAAAAGAGAAACTGCTAGAAAGCTCTTGGCAATGGGGCACTGGAATTCAAAATTTAAAACTGTTGCAATGATAACAACGAAAAACGAAGCCGATCATAAGATCGGCTTCGTTTCTTTAAAACTCTCTATATATAGGACGGATGGGGTTCGAACCCATGACCCCTACCCTGTCAAGATAGTGCTCTCCCGCTGAGCTACCGTCCTGCAACGAAATTTATAATAACACAGGACGTAAGGGAATGGCAAGATATTTTTTACTATGATACAAATGATACCGTTAATCATAACTCTCCCACACCACCACAATGACAAAAACCCACGACACCCCATCCATAGTATATTACAATAATGGCGCTTCTCTGGAAGATTCTAACGAACTATAAAAGGTGGAATTCTATCATGATCGTAACATTGCATGAAGCGGAGTGCCCTGGGGTGAGTCTCAAGTATGTAGTGATTTTTATGAAGCAAGGGAACGATTGGGTGCTGGTGCGGCACCGTGAGCGGTCCACATGGGAATTTGCCGGCGGGCATATTGAGGCGGGTGAGAGTCCCGGGGAAGCTGCGGTAAGAGAGCTTTACGAAGAGACAGGTGCTGAAGAATATGAACTGCATCCGTTATGCATCTATTCGGTCAGTAGTGAAGAGCTGGCAGAGAGCTACGGGATGTTGTATTATGCAGATGTCAAAAGGTTCGGAAATTTGCCCCCGTACGAAATGGCGGAGCTTCGAAGCTTCAAGGAGCTGCCGCAGGCGGTGACATACCCGGGGATTTACCCCACGCTATATGCGAGAGTGTGTGAATATGTGAAGCATCTATGAATCCATCGTAATGCTGAAAGGAGGCCCAGCTCATGAGTTACGAGATTACGAGGTTTAGGCGTCTTGGCGACTACCTGAGATCACGCCGGGAACGTCTGCAGCCTGAAGCTGTAGGGATCAAGGAAACGAACAGTCAGCGCAGAACACCAGGGCTGCGCCGGGAGGAGGTTGCGGTTCTGGCTGGTCTCAGCAGCACCTATTATACTTGGCTGGAGCAGGGCAGGGAGGTTACCGCCTCCAGAGAGGTCATGGAGAGTCTAAGTCAGGCGCTGCGGTTGTCGGCAGATGAGCGTAAGCATCTGTTTGAGCTATGGAATCCGGGCTTGCCGGATACACTTGCTTCTATAGATACAGCCAGTCCGGAGCTGAATCCGCAGTGGCGGGATATTATCCGCCAATTGACTTATCCGTCTTTTATTACGAATGAGCGGTCTGAGGTACTGGCTTGGAATGATAAGGCGAGTGAAGTCCTTAGTGATTTCGGAGGTCTGTCTGCTTCAGAGCGCATTATGATGCGTCTTCTGTTCCTGGATATGGAGCTGCGCCGTCGGATGCGGAACTGGGAGGAGTTCGCAATCTATTCAGTAGGGGTGTACAGAACCTATTATGACATGAACCTGCACGATCCCTGGTACAAGGAGATGGTCGATCAGCTCATGGAGGACAGTGCGGATTTCGCTCAGATGTGGAAGCAGCACAATATTCAAGGCAAGAAGGTCAACCGTGTGGTCATAGAGAGTCTTGGCACGAGCCAGCCTGTAGTCTACGATATCAATTCGATGGCCAATCTGGCGGATCACCCGGGTCTGCATATTTGTATCTACACCCCTGTCTTAACCTAGCAGAGGATCACCTGAAGGCGCATATCTTACTGGTCTGCTGCTCCCTGGTAATGATCTTACTAGCATGAACGTACTGTGGCTGCTCCACGGCAGGACGGTTAGAATAAGGTCATGTTCATAAGATCTATTACAGGGACAAGAGGAGGCAACCATATGCACACAAGAACACTTGGGAACGAAGGGCTGATCGTATCGGCTCTGGGACTCGGAACGATGATGATGCCGGATAATGAAGAGTCTGTACGAACCATTCATGGCGCGCTTGACCTGGGCGTAACCCTGCTGGACACAGCGGATATCTACGGAGCTTTCGAGCAGCAGCGCTTCGGCGGCAATGAACGGCTTCTCGGACGGGCACTTAAGGGCCGGAGAGATCAGGCTGTGATTGCGACCAAATTCGGCATTACGCATACTCAGGGACCCAAGGGAGACCCGGCCTATATCAAAAAATCCGTAGATGCCAGCCTCTATCAACTCGGCACAGATTATATCGATCTGTACTATCAGCACCGTCCCGATCCGAACACGCCTATTGAGGAAACCGCCGGTACCCTGGCTGACCTCGTCAAGGAAGGGAAGATCCGTTATATCGGCTTATCCGAGGCTTCGCCTGAACTGATCCGCCGGGCACATGCGGTGCATCCGTTGACCGCCCTGCAGACAGAGTATTCGCTCTGGAGCCGGGAGGTGGAGGATGAGATTCTGCCGCTGGTCAAGGAGCTGGGCATCGGCTTCGTTCCTTATAGCCCGCTGGGCCGCGGTTTTCTGACTGGACAGATCAAGAGCTTCGATGATCTGCCGGAGGATGATTACCGCCGCCATTACCCTCGGTTCCAGGGAGAGAACTTCACCCGGAACCTGGAGGTCGTCTCGCTGATCGGGCAGATGGCGGCCGAGAAAGGCTACGCCCCGGCACAGCTAGCCCTGGCCTGGCTTCTAGCACAAGGAGATCAAATTGTACCGATTCCCGGCACGAAGCGGCTGGAGCGGTTACAAGAGAACCTCGGAGCGCTTCAGGTTACATTGACGACAGAGGATCTCGCCCGGATTGAGCGGATATCCCCGCAAGGTATTGCAGCCGGAGCACGTTACCCCGGCCAGAACTAAGTTATCACACAGAGCGGACAGCCGCTGTGTATTCATCAATATTAAGACCCCGGAGCGTTCTTGCCTTCGCCGCTTGCTTTCGTGAGCGGTATGAGAGGCAGGACGCTTTTGTCTTTCATCCGCTCTATTTCCTCCTCTATGCGCTCTACATCTATCCGCTCAAACAGTAATTCAAGCTCCAATATAGGCTGCTCTGCAAGGACGGATACCGGGTGCCATACGGGCTGTTCTATGGACAGGAAGCCTCTAATCTTCTCGCAGGAGAAGGGGAGGAACGGGTTCAGCAGGTTAGACAGATTGGCAATAATCTGAACACAGGTGTACAGCGTGTTAGCCCCGGCTGCAGGATCATGCTTGATCTGGAGCCACGGCTGCTGCTGATCGAAATACTTATTGGCCTGGCGGATATGCGAGAAGATGAATTCCAGGGCCTCCTTAAAGTGTCCGGCTTGGGTCAGCCTTCCTGCCTCCTTATACAGCTGGTCCAGACTGCTAACCCATGCTTCATCCAAGACTCCATCTGGAACGCTGCCCTTCCAGAACTTATTCACGAATACGAGGCTGCGGTTGACGAAATTGCCGAATGCGCCCAGCAGCTCGCTGTTATGGCTGTAGATGAACTCTCTCCAGGAGAAGTCGGCATCCCGCTTCTCGGGACCGTTCGCAGTCAGGAAATAACGGACCGAGTCCGGGTCATACCGGCTGAGAATATCCGGCACCCAGACCGCCCAGTTGCGGCTGGTGGAGAATTTCTGCCCCTCCAGGGTCAGATATTCAGAAGAGAAGATCCGGTCCGGCAGATGTAGTTCCTCAGCTCCAAGCAGGATAGCAGGCCAGATCAGGCTGTGAAAAGGAATATTATCCTTCCCATGCACATAGTAAGCGGTTATAGGCGGCTGCCCATCGTTATCTTGTGCGGACCCTACAGACCAGAAATCCTCCCAGCGGCCCCCCGTCTCGGCGGCCCATTGCTTGCTGGCCGACAGATAACCGCTGACCGCTTCGATCCAGACATAGATTTTTTTGTCTGCGAAGCCTGGGGTGGGGACATCCACGCCCCAGTCCAGATCGCGTGTTGCTGCGCGGTCCTGCAGGCCTTCCTGCAGATATCTGCGGGTTAGACGGACGGCATTGTCTCTCCAGCCCTGCGCTGAATCAGTATATTCTGTGAGTGCTTGCTGGAAGCTGGACAGCGACAGATAGTAATGCTGAGTAGAGCGCAGCACAGGCGTAGAGCCGCAGAGGGCGCATGTGCGCTCCAGCAGATCCACCGGATCGAGAATCGTTGAACAGTAATCGCATTGGTCTCCCCGGGCCTGCTGTCCGCATACCGGGCAGAGGCCATGAACATAACGGTCCGGCAAGAAGCGCTGGTCCTGCTCACAATAGCACTGGAGACCGGGTTTCTGGTACAGATACCCGTGATCCAGCAGCTTAAGGAACAGCTCCTGCACCGTATTGTGGTGATGTGCCTGATCGGTCCGGGTATACAAGTCATAAGTGAAGCCCAAGGCGCGGAAGCAAGCGGCGAACTCCTCATGATACCGGCTGGCGAATTCACCCGGGGCTACACCCTCCTGCGCCGCCTGTACAGCAACGGGGGTACCGTGACAGTCACTGCCGGATACATAGAGCACAGCGTCGCCTTTGGCACGGTGGTAGCGGGCCAGAATATCTCCCGGAAGAATGCTGGCGAGTCTGCCCAGATGCAGGGAGCCATTGGCATAAGGCCAAGCCCCTCCAATAAAAATGTTAGCCATATTTCTCTCCTCCTTAAATGATGTGAACGCAAAAAAGGCACTCATCCCCTAAAGGGACGAGAGCCTGTGCTCACGTGTTACCACCCAAATTCATCAATGCCTCGCAGCATCCACCTCTTCAGGTACGTCCGCAGATTAAAGCGGGTATACCCTAGCATGGTAACGGATGCGGGTTCCGGCGCAGCCTACGTCCCGGCGATGCGGGCTTCGATGCGCAGCTCTGAGACCATATTCCCGAGGGTTTTCTTTGCTCCTTTTCAGCATCCGGAGCTCTCTGTGGAAGAATTGCCAGGGTACTCTTTCTCTTCGCAGCTATTGTGGTTATCCTAATTACTGGATATCATATACGCAGGCCGGGAGATTTGTCAACACCGTAAGTCTATTTGCAATCCACTGCACTCCTGTGCGACAGTAGAGAGTAAGGGCTAACGGGAAGCAGAGGAGTGCCTGATCCTGGCCTGGGATTGAAGCGACACAGTGATCAAAAGGAGATTGAGACTATTGCAGGAAAACAAACAGGAGAAAAAAAGCTCGGGGGCATGGGGGTGGCTGGGCAGTGGGGCGGTACTGCTGCTGCTCAAGGGAAAAGCCATTATCTCTCTGCTTAAGCTGGGGAAAATCGCAGGTCCGCTGATCTCCATGATGGTATCGATCTGGGCTTATGCACTGATTTCACCATGGCAATTTGCTGTGGGCTTCGTTGCATTATTATTCGTTCATGAGATCGGCCATGTTATCGCGGCTAAGCGGATCGGGCTTCCGGTAAGCGCACCGCTGTTTATTCCTTTTATGGGTGCGCTGATTACGATGAAGAAGCAGCCGCTGGATGCCAGAGAGGAAGCCTATGTCGCTTTTGGCGGCCCTATACTGGGGAGTATCGGCGCACTGATCGTGTTCGGAGCAGCCTATTATTATCATAGCCCTTTGTTATATTCGCTGGCCTACATCGGCTTCTTCCTGAATCTGATTAACCTGCTGCCGATCCATCCGCTGGACGGAGGCAGAATTGCCACGGCGGTTACACGCTGGTTATGGCTGGTCGGGCTTATTGGAGGATTAGCTGTAATTATCTATCTGAAATCTATCTTATTTGGCGTAATCTGGGTAATGTTCGCTTATGATATGTATAAGAAGTACATTAGCCGGCGGACGAAGAATCAGATGCATACTGTGCTCAAAAGCTTCCTGATCCCCATCGGGGATCTGCAGGAGCAAGGATATCTGATCCCCGGCCCCGAGCATAAGCGGGAGCTGCCGTTCACCACCTACAGTGATTTGAACCGCCAGCAGTTTGTCGGCGTACGCTGGGATAACCTGGATTACTATGGAACGACGACCATGCCGGTGCAGTCGCTGATCGGAAAAGTCAAAGTCGTGCAGCTAGATCAGCTGTATGTGGATGCCAGCCTGCAGATGAAGATGAGCTGTGAGATCAGCTTCACGGTATATGACAATGATAAGTACTATGATGTGCCGGCTGCTTCCCGCTGGAGATATGGGGCCGCGTATTTTGTCCTTGCCGGAGTTCTTGGGGGGATGATGTATCTTGTCCATGTAGTTGGCAATGTAAATCTGTAAATCTTCGTTTATGAACCTCCCGATTCGTCAAAGCTGTAAAGAGCCGAGAAGGATGAGGAGGTTAACAACAATGCGCTTGGCAAGAGTATGTCTCTTATGGATTGGAGCATGTCTCCTTCTGGGAATCGCCGGATGTACGGCAGGTAAGCAGGTTCCTGAATATACGGATGTTCACAGGATGACCGGACTGGACGGGAGTCTGAATTCACGGGATAGCCTGACCTCGCCGGTTCTGCGGGATGTGTATGACCGCTCGATTCCCGAGGAGGTCTATGAGACTCCGTAAGTAAGGTGGCCGGAGCTTCCTTGTCCACGGGCCTTGCCCTGAAGCTCTCAGGCTCTATACAGGATATTAATAATTCTGTATAATGCTCCATATTGATTGGAGCTATAGAGAGGAGCCAGGGAGATGGCAGTGGAAATCGTACATGTTACTACAGAGGAGCAGCTTCAAATGGCGCTGGAGATCCGCAAGAAGGTGTTTGTGGAAGAACAGAAGGTGCCGGTAGAAGAGGAGATCGATGAATATGATGCCATCAGTGAGCATGTGCATCATTTCCTGCTCATGGAGGGCGGGCAGCCGGCTGCAACCGGCCGGCTGATCTATTATAAAGCGGACACTGCCAAGATGCAGCGGATTGCCGTTCGGGAAGCCTTCCGCGCTAAGGGATGCGGACGTATCCTGCTGCTGGCTATGGAAGAACGGGCACGTGAGCTGGGTCTGCAGGCTTCCATTCTGGATGCCCAGTGTCAAGCAGAACCATTTTACAGCAAGCTCGGCTATGAAGTAATCTCCAAGGAGCCCTTCTATGATGCCGGGATTCTGCATGTCAGAATGAGCAAGGCCCTGTAATCTGCCGGGTACATACTCTTCCGCTGCTATGGACAAGCTAGAATCGGGCCAGGATAGCTGGCTAACTCTAGTGCGAAGGAGACGATCCTAAGTGATGAATCAAGAACGGGAACGCTTTATTGCCGCCAAACGTAACGGTGACGGGGACCTGACCGGGTTCCAGACCTCCTCCGGACGCGTGCTGGATTATCAGCAGGCACTTCAGGAGGTTCAGTCCGGCAGCATCGCAGGGGTCAATGTATTTAAGGGCAAAGACGGCGAAATGTATATCCGCGGCGATGCAGATGGAGATCCTACGAACAATCTGGATCAGCTTCCGCAATTTTAGCCGGGCATAGATAACAGGGGGAACGGCCGGACAGGCGTCTTACAGGCGCTGAAGTCCGGCCGTTTCTATGTGCTAAGGGGGACTCAAGCTTCTCTGAAAATACTTCGTTTAAGGTCTGCTGTACATGCCGAAACCGGTTGCTGAAGGACTTGTTTTTCTTTTCTTCTGCAAAAAGAAATAAATCCCTGAATTCTGCGCAACTTGTCGAAGGCTGAGCAGTATACATTAACAGCATGAATTATTTGGAGGGGCTTTACAATGAGATGGAGAAAAATTGCTCTGTGCACGGTTGTGTTTTTCATGATGGGAAGCTCCTATTTGTTCGCGGACGCTGTGAACCAGAAGATCAAAGTATGGAGCAATGGAAAGGAAATAGCCGATGGCGGCTATTTGATTGACGGCAAGACCTATATTCCCGCCAGGGAGGCCGGGGGTATCGTCAGCTGGGACGGCTCGGGCAGAGTGACGATCCTCAAGCCGAATGTTCATATCGTACTCTTCAAAGGCGACACGGTATTCGGCAATGTTAACACAGGCAAGCTGAAGATGAAAATTCTAACGCAGGTGGACAGCCTCAAGGACAGCATCGCTGCCGTGAAGGTGGCAATCACCGATCCTGCCGGGAATGTGAAGGATATTCTCGAGGATGCCGTCGGCTCCAAGAATGAGGATTTCTGGTTCTCCACACCGGAATTCACCTATGATTTCAAGGAACCGGGCAAATATAGCGTAGGCTTCTTCATGAAGGCGTCGAAGAACGGAGATTACATTCTTGTGTCCGAGAAGGTAGTTACGGCTTCATCCAAGAATTAAGTCTCTCCTGCAAATTGACCTGTCCTTATCTTACGTGTTACGATACCAAATGTAGGATAATTCAATTAAAGTGAGGTATTACAATGAGCGATCACAAACATGAGCATGGCCATGAACATGGTGAAGCATGCGGTTGCGGACATGATCACGACCATGAGCACGAGGAGTTTGTGCTGACCTTGACGAACGAGCAGGGCGAAGATGTAGAAATGGTACTGGTAGAAACGTTCGACGTAGGCGAGAAGTTGTACGCCCTGCTGCTTGAGCGCGAGAATCCGGAAGCAGACGGAATCATCCTTCGTATGGAAGAAGAAGACGAGGAAATGGTTCTGTACAACATTGAAGATGAAACTGAATGGAAAGCTGTTGAAGAAGCTTATAACGAGCTGCTTGCCCAGCAAGAATAGATTTCAGGCATTCATGCAAAACCCCGATACTTTATACGTATCGGGGTTTTGTATGTCGCACTGCTATAGGACAAGCCTTAGGAGATCGGCTCAGCTTCGACAATTACTTTTATATTGGTAATGCTGCGGTCCTCGGGTCCTTTGACGGGCAATCCGATTTCTACATGGTCAATGATATAGTCGATATTATCCTGGGTAATAACTTCTCCAGGGAGAAGAATAGGAATTCCCGGCGGATAGACGTAGATGAATTCTGCAATGATGTAGCCGGCAGACTCCCGGAAGGGGATCAGCTGCGTATCCGCATAGAAGGCATCTCTCGGGATTAGGGCCAGCTGCGGAATATTCGGCACCTGTACCTTAAGCTCATAGATCTCACCCTTGCTGTAATGGATCGCTGAGAGCACCTGCAGCGCCGCAAGCAGCTTATCTACAGATTCCTTAGTATCTCCAGGGGTAATCAGGCAAAGAATATTATACATGTCGCTGAGTTCAACTTCGATGTTGTACTTCTGCCGGAGCCAGTTCTCGGTCTCGTAACCGGTAATACCCAGATGCCTTACATGAATGTTCAGCTTCGTCGGATCATGATTGAAGGTGGCTTCTGTTCCGAGAATTTCTTTGCCGAAGCTGTACAGCCCCTCGATCTCGTTGATCGAATTGCGGGCATAATTGGACAAGGCGATGGTTCTCGCCGCCATCTCATGGCCGTTCAGGGCAAGGTTGCGTCTGGAGGTATCCAGAGAGGCAAGCAGAATATATGAGGTTGAAGTGGTGGTCAGCATGCTGAGAATGGTCTGTACCCGCTGTGGGTTGACAAGACCCGTCTTGGCATTGAGGTTCAGTACCGAGCTCTGCGTCATGGAGCCGCCCAGCTTATGCACACTGGTTGCTGCCATATCTGCACCGGCCTGCATGGCCGATACCGGTAAGTCCTCATGAAAATGAATCAGTACTCCATGTGCCTCGTCCACAAGTACGGGAACCCCGTAACTGTGGGCCAGGTCGACAATCGAACGGAGGTCGGCGCATACGCCGAAATACGTCGGATTGATAACGAGGACACCCTTGGCATCCGGATGGCGCCTTAAAGCCCGTTCCAGCGAGCTGGTGGTTATGCCGTGGTCTATCCCAAGATTCTCATCCTGTACAGGAGAGACGAAAATAGGCTTGGCTCCGGAGAAAATAATGGCCGACATTACCGATTTGTGAATATTGCGCGGCACAATAATTTTGTCTCCTTCTGAGCAGACAGAGAGGATCATAGTCATGATGGCATTGCTCGTGCCTTGTACACTGAAATACGTGTAATCGGCGCCGAAAGCCTCTGCAGCCAGCTTCTGAGCTTCAAGAATAACCCCGGTGGGCTGATGAAGATCATCAAGCGGTGCAATATTGATCAAATCTATGGATAGAGCGTTATCGCCGATAAACTCACGGAATTCGGCATCGGTCCCTAGCCCCTTCTTATGTCCCGGAATATGGAATTGAACTGGATTTCCGGCGGCATGCTTTTTGAGAGCAGTGAAGAGGGGAGTAGCTTGTTGATTCATTTAATGCTGTCACAACCTTTCGCGAAGAGTGGTTTTTTGATTTCGCTGAAGCAAAAGGCGTCCCCGGAGGGACAGAATACCTATTTCTACTTGAGCAAGCATCAGTATAACAAATCAATCAACATAATACTAGGATGTGATGAAATGTCTGGCAAAGCAGCGGAACGTATGCATATCAGTTTAGCCTCACCGTTCATATTAAAAATGTGGATCATTATTTTCCTGGTCGAATTCGTCAAAGGATCGCTGCTGGTAGCTCTGCTGCCGGTCTATATGGAGAATATTCTGGGGCTCTCCGTAACCGTGGTCGGGTTCGCCTTCGCGCTGCAGTATCTCGGGGATAACCTGTTCCGCAGTCCGTTCGGCTGGGTCATGGAGCGGATCGGCTACCGCTGGACGATGACAGGAGCGCTGCTGCTCCTGCTGGTGGCAGTCGGGCTGATTATCTATGCCAAAGATGCCGTAAGCTTGTCCCTCGCCTGTCTGATTCTGGGGATCGGCACCTCGCCGCTGTGGCCTTGTACGATGACAGGCATCACCGAGCTGGCAGGCTCTACCCGGAGCGGCAGCAGCGGCGCAGCCATGGGGGCGGTGGAGATGGCCTCACTGGCCGGAACCGGCGTCGGTCCGATTATCGTCAACTTCATGATGGATCATGGCGGACAGGGCTACCGGACGGTCTTCCTGGTGCTGATGGGCTTCGCTGCTGCTGTTGTAGCCGTGGCGCTGTTCCTGCCCTCGAAGATCGGCGGTCATGCGCCGCGCGTTGTCCGAGAGATATCGGCGGAAGGGCCGCCGGTACCTCGTAAGCCGGTAAGGCCCCTGGAGAGTCTGAAGCGGACCTGGCAGCAGGTCACCTCCTCCCTGAAGGTAAGCCGCCTGCTGTTCCCGGCATTGTTCCTACAGGCTTTTGCGATCGGGCTTATGACCCCGGTGGTCACCTTGTTCGCACGTTCGGAGCTGCATGTCACCCCCAACCAGTTCAGCCTGCTGCTGATTGCCGGGGGAGGGATTACCGTGCTAACCCTTATACCCGCCGGGAAGCTGGTCGATAAGGTCGGCACCTCCATCTTCCTTAATATCGGCTTCCTGCTGGCAGCCTGCTCCATGGCTTTCTTCTCACAGGTCCGCTGGCTGCCGCTGGCCTTCGTGGCGGTGGCGCTGGTCGGGATCAGCTATGCGCTGATTCTCCCGGCGTGGAACGCCTTCCTGGCCAAGCAGGTGCCGGAGGGTGAGCGTGGGACCGTCTGGGGGCTTTTCCTGACGCTGCAGGGCTCAGGGATGGTTGCTGGTCCGGTGGTGTCAGGCAAGCTGTGGGATACGGTCAGCCACGGTGCCCCTTTTCTGGCCAGCGCGGGAGTAATGGTTGTGTTATTCGGCCTGCATCTGCTGATCGTCCACCGGACGAAGCTGAAGCACAGCAGGGCGCACTGAGTAGAGCGGAGACAGGGGGAGTAAGCCGGTGTGGAAATGCAATAAGCCGTAGACTGCCTGAAAAGGAGGCGCAATGCGGCTTTATTGCTGTTTTTGCATATAAAAGGGCTGGTCTAACTCACCTAAAACGGGTTCCAGCGTTTGGAAAAGGCTAAAAACGGGTAAAAATAGTCAATAAACCAAGTTACCGCTACATATTATGAAGTATAAAATAAGTGTAAGCCACACAAAGAATCAAGGTGCAAGCGGAGGTCCGGCAGTCTGTTCTACTCTTAGGTTAGGCCGTGAAGCTGACTATGCTTAAATCAAGCAGTTAGGGGGGAGTGCCGTGAACAAAAACGATGAAGTGGAGTACTGCAATCTGGAGCTGCGGTTCGACAGACAGCATATCCAGGATCTAATCAAGGACCTGATCAAGGAAGGTTATTCCCTGTACTGGAGTGAGAACGAGACTGTTTTTCTTATTTCGGTGCGCACCGGCCGCAAGCTTGTGAAGCTGCGCTTCCAGCGGATTAAGGACGGCTTCAAGCTGGTGGGAGACTACATGATCCGTGATGCGCGCCTGTCAGAATGGATGGAGAAGCTGATTGGGGATATGAGAGGTCATGCCGTTGTCAAGCGCTTCCGCGACCGTCAGATCATTATAGAGAATATTTTATTCGGTGAGGTCATCCGCCTGGTGGAGATTTCCGGTTATCAGCAGCGTGTGCTGTACCAGAAGGGGCCGCTGCTGTCGGATCAGGAGCTGACGAAGCTGTTCTACTCCATAGAAGGCGAAGAGCGGATCCGTGACCGCAGGCTTGCCGTGGATGAACAGCTCGACTTGCTGAATGAAGCTATGCGTGAGCGCGATACGGAAGCGGTGGCGGCCAGCACAGCGAGGCTTGAGCAATTGACCAGGGAGCTGGCGGCGCTGGAGTGGTAGTGCACTGAGTGAACTTAGGCGATTAAGGGCATCCCATAATGGGGTGTCCTTTTATTGTGCCTTTCTGGTGGAGGGGGTTCACTTCTGCGGACAAAACCGTTAAAATAGTCATTGTGAGCAATTTCCCTGATGGATCGAAGTTTGTCAATGAAATTGATCTCTCTTTCGCAGGCAGAACTTTGCTGTCTCTGACAAAGGGTGGTATTCTTATACTGCGAGAAATGGATTTCACAAAAATACAGGGTGCAAAGGGTGGAGAACCAGATGTCAAAACAACAAATCGGCGTTATTGGCTTGGCGGTAATGGGCAAAAATTTGGCTCTTAACATCGAGAGCAAAGGCTTCAGCGTATCCGTGTTTAACCGTTCCCCGGAGAAGACACATGATCTGGTTGCAGAAGCAGCAGGCAAGAACCTGGTGGGCACGTTCTCCGTTGAAGAGTTCGTAGGGTCACTGGAAGTACCGCGCAAGATTCTGATCATGGTTCAGGCAGGTCAGGCTACGGATGCCACCATTGAGCAGCTTCTGCCGTACTTGGATCAAGGCGATATCATCATCGATGGCGGTAACGCTTATTTCCCTGACACCGTACGCCGCAGCAAATATCTTGAAGACAAAGGCTTCCGCTTCGTCGGCACCGGCGTATCCGGCGGTGAAGAAGGCGCACTCAAGGGTCCTTCCATTATGCCTGGCGGCCAGGAGAGCGCGTATAAGCTGGTTGAACCAATTCTTACGGCGATTTCAGCTCACGTTGGCGGAGAGCCTTGCTGTACATATATCGGGCCGGACGGTGCAGGACACTATGTCAAAATGGTGCATAACGGCATCGAGTATGGCGACATGCAGCTGATCGGCGAAGCCTACCACCTGCTCAAGGACGTTCTGGGTCTGGATGCCAAGGAGCTGCACAGCACCTTCGCAGAGTGGAATAACGGCGAGCTGGACAGCTATCTGATCGAGATTACGAAGGATATCTTCGCCCAGTATGACGAAGAGACCGGCAAGCCGATGGTGGACGTCATCCTTGATGCTGCCGGACAAAAGGGTACCGGCAAGTGGACAAGCCAAAGCTCGCTGGATCTCGGCGTGCCGCTGTCCATGATTACCGAATCCGTCTTCTCCCGCTTCCTGTCTGCCATGAAGGAAGAACGCGTTGAAGCCAGCAAGGTGCTGAGTGGCCCTGCTACGGCTCCATTCGATGGTGACAAGGCTGAATTCATCGAGAACGTGCGTAAAGCGTTGTTCGCCAGCAAGATCGTATCGTATGCCCAGGGCTTCGCCCAGCTGCGTGTGGCTTCTGACGAATACGGCTGGAATCTGAAATACGGCGAGCTGGCCAAGATCTGGCGCGGCGGCTGCATCATCCGTTCCCGGTTCCTGCAGAACATCACGGATGCCTATGCCAATAATGCAGAGCTGAAGAACCTTCTGCTTGATCCGTTCTTCAAGGATGTTATGGACAACTACCAGTCGGCATGGCGCAAGGTTATCGCTTCGGCTGTAACTCTGGGTATTCCAGTTCCGGGATTCTCCAGCGCCCTTGCATACTACGACAGCTACCGTACAGAACGTCTTCCGGCGAACCTGCTGCAAGCACAGCGCGATTACTTCGGCGCTCACACCTTCAAGCGTGTGGACAAAGAAGGCGTGTTCCACCACAACTGGCTGGCAGAGTAACAGGCAGCGTTCAGCTTATTGCTTAGGAACCCGAGATGCTTTCCGCTTCATGCGGAGGGCTTTCGGGTTTTTTGCATCCATGAGGCATAGCCATGGCAGGCACAGCCCGCCTGAAAATGAAGGCTGCCGGCATTGTGCAAACTTTTCACCCTGTGTTATGATATGACAAATGTCGCGGCTTGGAGGTTGTTATGGACGATCGAAATATCATTCTCGTCGGGATGATGGCTACGGGGAAATCCACAGTAGGCGCCATTCTGGCCGAGGAGCTTGACTATGAACTGGTTGATCTGGATGCAGTGATTACCGGAAGAGAGGGCCGCAGTATTGCGGATATCTTCGCGGAAGGCGGAGAGCAGGCATTCCGGAGTATTGAATCAGCGGTACTTCAGGAAATGCTGCAGGGAGAGCGCAAAGTGATCTCTACAGGCGGAGGGGCGGTGCTTGCGCCGGGGAATGCCGAAGTCATGCTGGAGCATGGATTCGTAGTGGCCCTTACAGCTTCGGAGGATACCATTATTGAACGGGTCAGCGGGGATGAGAACCGGCCGCTGCTCGCCGGCAATGCGGCAAACCGGGTCCGTTCCATTATGGAACAGCGCAGGGAAGCTTACCGTTTCGCGCATTGCACGGTCGATACAACGGAGCTGAATGTGGCTGAGGTCTCGCAATACATTTTACTGCGTTACCGCGCTTGAGCTTTTATGTGTGTTGGCGCTATGCATCAGGATGAAGCTATTCCGCGCTGGTATCATCCCACTCGATCATGCCGCCGCTCAGGTTAGAGCCTTGAATGCCGAATTGCTGCAGATATTCACAGACCCGCTGGCTGCGGTTGCCGGAACGGCAAATGAAGATGATCTCAGTGTCTGACGGAAGCTTGTCCGTCTGCTGCGGGATCTGGCCCATCGGGATATGCTGAGCGCCGGGAATCATGCCGAAGGCAACCTCATCCTCTTCACGGACGTCGATCAGTACAAGCTCTTCGCCGGCAGCGAGCCGTTTACGCAGCTCCTGCGGTGTAATTTGCGGAATTTCATTCATGGTAGTACCCTCTTTTCTGCCCGAATGGGAATGGATTCTCTTCACGCAATAATAACACAACTGCGGATTACCCTGTCAAACAGGCCCGTACATACAGACTATATATTATGAAGGAGCGCTTATACTATGGACGTTATTGTTAGGCCTACGCCGACGCTGCAAGGAGAATTCGGAGCCCTGTCCTCCAAAAACTACACCACGCGCTACCTGCTGGTAGCCGCTCTCTCTGAAGGAGTCAGCACGATCTACCATCCTGCCCACAGCGAGGACAGCGACGCGATCCGCAGATGTATCGCCGATCTCGGCGCAGTCCTGACCGAAGATGATGAGAAAATCGTAGTACAGGGGTTCGGCCGCCATCCCCGTGATGTCAAGGAGCTGAATGTAGGGAATGCCGGCGCAGTCCTCCGGTTCCTGATGGCGGTGGCTGCGCTTAGCCCGGAGGTTACTTTCGTGAATACGTATCCCGATTCTCTGGGCAAGCGGCCGCATGACGACCTGATTCTGGCACTTGGCCAGCTCGGCGTGGAAGTAGAGCATAATAACGGAAGACTGCCGATTACGATCCGCGGCGGCAAGCCGCAGGGCGGACGGATTACCGTCTCCGGTGCCGTCAGCTCGCAGTATCTCAGCGCACTTTTATTCCTGACCCCGCTGCTTGAAGAAGACAGTGAGATCATCGTGCTGGATGATCTGAAGTCCAAGGTGGTCATCGGGCAGACGCTGGAGGTGCTGGAGCAGGCAGGGATTATCGTACATGCGGCGGATGACTATATGTCCTTCAAGGTGCCTGGACGCCAGAGCTATGCTGCCAAGACCTATACGGTGCAAGGCGATTATCCGGGATCAGCCGCAGTGCTTGCGGCCGCAGCGGTGACTAAGTCGGATGTGACCATTCACCGGCTGGCGGAGAGAAGCAAGCAGGGGGAGCGGGCCATTGTTGATGTGCTGCGGATGATGGAGGTGCCGCTCACCCATGAGAACGGAACAGTGCATGTGCAGGGGAACGGGGTCCTGAAGGCGGTGGAATTCGACGGCGATGCGGCAACTGATGCGGTGCTGGCTATGGTAGCGGCGGCGGTTTTTGCCGAGGGGACCTCACGCTTCTACAATGTGGAGAATCTGCGCTACAAGGAATGCGACCGCATCACTGATTATCTGGCAGAGCTGACCCGGGCCGGTGCGAAGGTTGAGGAACGCCGGGATGAGATTATTGTGCATGGCACACCGGAGGGCGTGGAAGGCGGCGTAACGATTAATGCCCACTATGACCACCGTGTGATTATGGCCCTTACTGTAGTAGGGCTGCGGGCACGCCAGCCACTGCTCATTAAGGATGCCCATCATGTGGCGAAGTCCTATCCACAGTATTTCGATCATCTGCGCTTGCTGGGTGCGGATGTGGAATGGGTGAAGTGAGTCTGCTTTAGCTCCTGAGTCTTCAGGTTGCTTATCGCTAATCGCAGATTAACGATGTGGCGCGAATGATGGCGGTGTGGTGATTTGGAACTTTTTCCGTTGCAGAGTATGATGTACGTATATCTCATAACCGGAAGGGGTAATACACATGAGCTTTGAGAACCCAAGCAGGGAAGAAATCGGCGAGATTCTGGCTGCGGCAGGCAATATCGCTGTTGTTGGCCTATCCGACAAAACAGACCGTACCTCATATATGGTTGCAGGCGCTATGCAGAGCCGGGGCTACCGGATCATTCCGGTCAATCCATTAGTAGACGGGGAAATCCTGGGCGAGAAATGCTACCATACGCTGGCGGAGATTCCGGAGCCGGTGGATATTGTGAATGTGTTCCGCCGCAGCGAATACTGCGCAGCTGTAGCTCAGGAGGCTGCTGATATCGGCGCGCGTGTTCTCTGGCTGCAGCAGGGGATCATCAGCCAGGAGGCGGCGGACATTGCCGCTGCAAATCATATGATCGCAATCATGGACCGCTGCATCAAGGTGGAGGAAGCGATCACGATGAAGGGCCGGAGCCGGGGGTAAGACGAATCGTATGCATGATCAGGTACACAGATGCCGGATATACTTGTAGTTCAGAGCTATCCAGATTAAATTTTGCCAAACGTACCTCAGACCTGGTTGCTGCATTCTCGATTAGTTTTCACTAATAAGTATTGCTATACTTGACACAGACGAAGAACGTCCTTTACTCCATTTTAAATGGGGAAAGGGCGTTTTTTGTATTTTCAGGGAGGGGGAAGTAGATATGGAATTTGAGCAGGCACACAGCAGCTTTATGGAGGCACATACGATTGTAAGAACGGGTGAACGGCGGGGGAGGCTGCTGCGCGGACATAACTATGCGGAGAAGCTATTTCTGCAGAATGTATGGTGGCCGCTATTCGAGTCACTGGAGCAGCTGCACCCGGAATATGAGGTGTATGACTGGAACCGGAAATCGCAGTTTCTGGATTTTGCCTTTCTGCCGCAGAACGGGACCCGCTTCGGGATTGAGTGTGACGGCTATCAGAGCCATATCAAGGATATGGACCGGGAGAAGTTCAACTATGCGCTTAACCGGGACACCTTCCTGACCGGGATGGGCTGGAAGATGCTGCACTTCTCGTTCGACGACATCCAGCAGCGTCCCGAAGTGTGCCGGATGCTGCTGCAGCTGGCGCTGGCGCCATATTTGGCGCGGAGTTCGTCCAGCAGGGAGCAACTATTGTCAAAAGAAATGGATGTGCTAAGGCTGGCATGGCGGATTTCTAGACCGCTTCGGCCTAAAGACTTAATTGAATCTTTACACATTAATTACCGGACAGCACACAAGCTGCTGGTGGCGTTGAGTGATAAGGGTTTCATCAAACCAGTCTCTTCAAAAGAACGGATACGGTATTACGAGGTGAATTCCATGCGGCTAGATCAAATATGGTGAAGGAGGAGCTCAAGATGTAACATGTAATCTATGCGATAATCGGCTTAAGTGTAGTTCGTACAACTAAAATGCGCTGGATAAGGTGTTTATTGGGTTTAATCGCACTTCGTACAACTAAAAATACGCATTATTGCGATTAGAGTTAAATTGTCCAAAAATAGTTGCACAGAGTGCAGTTAAAGTAAAATAGAAGGTCGTATTGCCAAATATAGTTGTACAAACTACACTTATCCAGTCACAGGAGTCACAGGAGTCACAGGAGTCACAGGAGTCACAGGAGTCACAGGAGTCACAGGAGTCGCAGGAGTCGTCCTTTTCACGCCCAGATTCTTTTGACAAAAACTGCTGTAACGCTTACCATTCAATATAGAAAGAAAGGAGAGGGTCGCCTTGAATTGGCTCGGATCTTTGCAGCAGTTGGGCAGAGCCATTATGCTTCCTACCATGGTGCTTCCGGCGGCAGCGATTCTGCTGAGTCTGGGCAGCTTACCGTGGTCTGCATGGGGACTTTCTTCGGTATCCGAAGTGACGACGTACGCGGGGCAAGGAATATTCTATTTCATGCCTTATTTGTTTGCTGTCGGTGTGGCGTGGGGATTGTCCAATCAGGCCGGACCGGCCGGACTGGCCGCACTCGCAGGGATGTTCACTTATGACCGGATTGTGTCCAACATGGGAGACGGGGCTGTACAGCCTGCAACATTAATTGGGATTATCCTGGGGATTGTAGCCGGTGTAGCGCATAACCGGTTTAAGAATATCAAGCTGCCGGAGGCGATCCAGTTTTTTGGCGGGTCGCGGTTTGTTTTGCTGTTCATGGGCTTATTCTCGGCGCTGTTCGCCTGGGTCATGCTCGGAGTGTCTCCGCTACTACAGGAACTGCTTAATGAGCTGTTCAGGGTAGTGCAGGTGACCGGCGGCTATGGAGTGTTCGTCTACGGGGTGCTGTACAGGGTGCTGACGGCCTTTGGCCTGCACCATATTCTGAATAATGTGTTCTGGTTCCAATTGGGCTCCTTTACGACGCCTGACGGCAGTGCAGTCGTACAGGGGGATTTGCCGCGCTTTTTTGCCGGTGATCCTACAGCGGGTGTGTTCATGGCCGGACTGTTCCCGATTATGATGTTCGCCCTGCCCGCAATTGCCTTTGCAATCATTCAGGAAGCGCGCGAGGACCTCAAGCCCAAGATCAAGAAGACTTTTTTGCGTGCAGCTTTAGTGTGCTTTTTGACCGGTGTGTCCGAGCAGATTGAATTTGCCTTCCTGTTCGCATCGCCGTATTTGTTTGCGCTGCATGTGGTCATGTCCGGGCTTGCGATGGTGCTGACCTACTCGCTCGGGATTCATCACGGCTTCTCCTATTCGGCGGGGACCATCGATTTCTTCCTCAACATGCATCTGTCCCAGCGGGCCTGGCTGCTGATTCCGATCGGGATCGGCTATGGCATTGTCTATTATAACGTGTTCCGCTGGGCGATCCGCCGGTTTCAAATTCCTACCCCTGGCCGTGAGGAAGGCTCTGAGCTGGGCGACTGGGCGGGCAATATCCCGTATCAGGCTCCGCTGATTCTGGAGGCGTTGGGCGGCAAGGAGAATATTGTGCAGGTTCAGGCCTGCATCACCCGGCTGAGATTAACGGTGCATAATGACCGCTTCATAGATACAGGGGCGCTTAAGGGGCTGGGCTCCGCGGGCATTATCAAGCTGGGCGGCGGCAATGTGCAGGTCGTCTTCGGGACGTATTCGGAGCTGATTCGCGAAGAGATCGACAAGCTGATGCTGCGCGATCTGCCGCAGGTGCTGTTCAGTGCACCGATCCAGGGGCGGATGATGCCGATTGAAGAGGTGCCGGATCATATTTTTGCCGCGAAGCTGGTGGGGGATGGAGTGGCCTTTGTCCCGGAAAAGGGAGAGCTGGTCTCGCCTGTATTCGGCAAGGTGATGCACGTATACCCTACGATGCACGCAGTGGGCATTGCTACGCCCGAAGGGCTGGAGGTGCTCATGCATATCGGGATCGACACTTCGCAGCTTAAAGGGCCGTTTGAGGCGCTTGTACAGGAAGGGGACAGCGTGGAGCCGGGGCAGCTGCTGGTCAAGTTTGACCTGGCCTTCTTGAAGGAGCATGCCGCTTCGCTGGCGACACCGATGGTGATTACCAACCCGGACCGGGTCAAATCCTGGAGCTACGCGCCATTCAAAAACGTGAAAAAGGGGCAGTCTTCCGTTATGTCCGTGGTACTACATGAAAGCAATGTTGGAGGGATCGAAGCATGATACAAGGCGTAGGCGCCGCAGCAGGTGTTGCCATTGGGAAGGCCTTTGTCTTGCCGAACTGGGAATGGAGTCTGCCGGACACTCAGGTGAATCCGGTGGATCTGGCTAAGGAGTTCGAACGGTTGTACGAAGGCATTCGGACCTCCAAGGACGAAATCGAGTTTATCAAAAAAGAATTCCGCGAGGTCGTCGGACCGGAGGAATCGAGCATTTTCGATGCCCATCTGGCGATCCTGGATGATCCGGTGTTCATGAGCGAAATCCGCGGCATTATCGAACGCCAATACAAGGCAGCCGAGGTGGCGGTCAAGGAAGCGATCGACCACTTCGTGGCGATGTTCGATTTGCTCGACGATGAATATATGAAAGAACGTGCAGTGGATATCAAGGATGTCGGCAACCGCCTGCTGAAGCATCTCCTGGGTGCGCCGGAGGTCACTCTGCCGTCGGATACCCAGCCTTACATTCTGGTAGCGAAGGAGCTGTCCCCCTCACAGCTGGCGCATTTGAATCCGGCGTATGTGCTGGGCATCGTGACGATGATGGGCGGCAAAACCTCGCATTCCTCCATCATGGCCCGTGCGCTCGGCATTCCGCTGGTGGCAGGCCTGGAGAACAAGATCCTGACTCCTATCCAGACAGGGGACGTGCTGGTGCTCGATGGGGAGACCGGGGCGGTTATGATTCATCCAGATGAATCCACACTGCTGGACTTCAACACCAGACGTGCGAAGCAGCAGCGGAAGCGGGAGCAATTGGAGCTGCTTGCAACCGTCGAAGCGGTGACGAAGGACGGTGTGTCTCTGCGGCTGGCCGGCAATATCAGTTCCGTGAAGGAGCTGAACATGGCACTGAAATACGGGGCCGAGGGAGTGGGACTGTTCCGTACAGAGTTTCTGTACATGGACCGTAGTACTTTTCCGACAGAGGATGAACAGTTCGAAGTCTATAAGCTGGTTGCGGAAAAAGTCGGCAAGGAGACCGTAGTCATCCGTACACTTGATATCGGGGGAGACAAGCATCTGGATTACTTCCAGCTGCCGGAGGAGCAGAACCCGTTTCTCGGCTACCGGGCCATCCGGATCAGCCTGGACCGCAAGGACATGTTCAAAACCCAGATTACAGCCATTCTGCGGGCCAGTCATTACGGCAATGTCCGGATGATGTTCCCGATGATCTCTTCTGTCGAAGAGGTGCAGGCGGCCAAAGCAGTGTTGAACGAGGTAAAGAGCGAGCTCGACAGCCGGGGTGTACCGTATAACCGCGACATGAAGGTAGGTATAATGATCGAGGTTCCGGCCGCAGTGATGATTGCCGACCTGCTGGCGGAGGAAGTGGACTTCTTCAGTATCGGCACGAATGATCTGGTGCAATATGTACTGGCTGTGGACCGGATGAATGAGCAGATTGCCCATATGTATCATCCGTACCATCCGGGAGTGCTGCGTATGATCCGCATGACGGTGGATGCGGCACGCAGCGTAGGCATCGATGTCAGTGTATGCGGTGAGATGGCCGCAGATGAGCGCTCACTGCCGCTCTGGCTGGAACTGGGGATCCATGTGCTGAGCATGTCACCGCAAGCCTTGCTGAAGGTGAAGCACCGCACACTGAACACACTGGCTTCTGAAGCCAGGGAGATTGCGAAGGTCTGCTTCCGCAACCGCACCAGCTCTGAGACGGAGGAGCAGCTTACTGCTTTTGCCTCACGGAGCGGATTCCCGCTGGGCGCCGGCGGTGATTCCAAAGAGAAGACATCATAGCCGGGTAACGGCTGAACGTTATCGGGTTTTCAAGGACAAGCAGCAAGAATATCTAAATAAAGTCCGGGTGAGGGTCAAGGGGGCCACACACCGGACTTTTTGTTTTGAGATCTGAGGGAACAGGCCTGCCGTGCAAAAAAAGTAAAACCGTTTGGGCTGCGGGACAGTCAGTATATACAGAAGTCAAAAAAGAAAGGGGAGACTAAGCCTGGATGGAGCATACGTGGGAAGGCGAGCAGGTGCGCCACTTGAATGAACAGGAGCAGCTGTTTATCAACCGGGTACTGGAGCAGAAGAAAATACTCTACAGTATTGCGTACAGCTACTTGCGCAGCGAGGCGGAGGCACTCGAGATGGTTCAGGAAACTACATACCGGGCCTGGGTTAAGCGCGGGAGCCTGAAGGATGAGGACCGGTTCGCACCTTGGCTGACCCGGATTCTGATCAACTGCTGCAAGGATGAACTGAAGCGGAGGAAGCGGCTGACTGCTCCTGTGCCGGAACCGGCAAGCGCTGGACTGCAGGAGATGACCAGTGACCGTAAGCTGGATATGGAGCAGGCCCTGGAAGCGGTAAAGCCCAAATACCGTCAGGTGCTTGTACTGAAGTATTACCGGGATATGACGCTGACAGAAATTGCCGAGGTGCTGGGCAAGCCTGAAGGAACGGTCAAGACCTGGCTGAACAAGGGACTTAAGCAGTTGCGGGACAAAATGAGAATCAAAGGGGGATTATAGCATGGTCAATACAGAAGAAGAGCTGTTGAAGGAATACTACCACAGTCTGTCGGCAGAAGCGGAGGAAATCCCGGAAATGCGGCTGAATACGGCAATCCGCAACGGCATAGCACGTTCCCGGAGAAGCTCTATGACACTAAGGAAGCGTTATGCTCTGGCTACAGCGGCGGCAGTACTTGGGATTGTGCTGTTGTTCTCTTTTCCCCGGGTGGGTGAGGTGTTGAAGACCCAGGGAGCCGCTCCGGATCAGGCAGCAATATTTCAGAGCTACGGACCCTTTGAAAAGTATATTTCAGCTGTAATGACCACAAACGTAGTATCTTCGGCAATCGAGGCTGGTCTTGTACAGCGTATCACTGGTGTTACCGCGGAGCAGAACGGATTTGTCCTGACCGTAGATGGAATTGCTGCAGATCAGAAGGGGATTATCATTTTATATTCATTGCAGAATAAGACTGACGAGAATGCCAAAGTTGAACTTATGCAGCTTACATCAGCAGCTTTAAACCCTTTGAATACTTCCAGGGGACCGGGTAGTTCAATTTCCCCAAATCGTATAACCTACGGTTATGAAGTAAGGCAGTGGGAGAGTGATGCTGGCGCTCTTCCTGATCAAATTACGTTTGAGCTGGAGCTTGGTAAGTACAAACAGTTCACCCCAGCTTCAGCAGACAGCCTTCAAGCTAAACTGTCTGTAGCCATTCCGCTGGACCGGGAGCAGATCGCCAAGGCAGGAGAAACCATACATGTAGACAAAACACTGGAAATAGACGGTCAGAAAATTGAAATCAATGAGGTCTATCTGGCCGCCTCCGGCATTTATCTGGACTATACCTGCGACCCGCTGAACTCCAAACAGATCTTCTCTATGTACAAACCGGGGTTCTTAGCAGGCGGCAACGGTGATTATTCGTATCTGGCTTTACGCGCCGCCAGCTTT
This sequence comes from Paenibacillus silagei, assembly GCF_017874735.1. Classification (GTDB taxonomy): domain Bacteria; phylum Bacillota; class Bacilli; order Paenibacillales; family Paenibacillaceae; genus Paenibacillus_AQ; species Paenibacillus_AQ silagei. The sequence continues at coordinate 17,774 of NZ_JAGGLV010000021.1, read as the reverse complement.
ACGGACAGTGGGGGCAGACTGATATTTGCGAACGACAGCCGCCTGGCACAATCGCTCCAACTGCAAATCAATGGAATTCTGGCGCTGGATAAGCAGGCAACCCAATTAATTATCGATACAGACAAGCAACAAATTATCAAGGCTCCGGATCACAATCTGCAAATGTCCATTCACAACACGGAGAAGGGCTCCACGATGGTGCTGGAATATGATTCTCAAGCACAGAGTAACAGTATCTACAATGACCTTATGCTGGGGCAAACATTTACCGATGGAGCAGGTACAGTTCATTCAGCAGATAAATTTGATATCGATATTCCGCAGCGCACGGAGCCGGAGAATGCGAAGTCCATCCCTCACATGTACTACCGGGGTCTGGGCAGCAATAAATACCCGCAGCCGCTGACGTTCACTATTGAGGCGTATCCTGCCCTGATCAAAGAGAAGCTGTCTGTCCCTATCCGCTAATCTCCTTTAAAAGCGGCAACAAGCCCTGAACCCTGTCAGACGACAGGGCAGGGCTTGTTGTTTATAACAGATCTCATGTTGCCTGCTACTCACCGGCCAGCGCATCGCAGAACGCTTTGCCGTAAGGCGGCAGATCCGGCGGGCGGCGGGCGGAGATGATGTGTCCGTCCTGGACGAGCGGCTCGTCCTTCCAGATGGCTCCGGCGTTCTCCATATCGTCACGGATGCCCGGCGTGGAGGTGACCGTTACACCTTCGAGAATTTTGGCGGAGATTAAGACCCATCCGGCATGGCAGATCTGGCCAATCGGCTTCTTGGCAGTATTGAAATCCTGCACCAGCTTCAGCACTGCGCTGTACCGGCGGATTTTGTCGGGTGCCCAGCCTCCGGGAACGAGGATGCCGTCATAATCGGCAGCCTTCAGCTCGTCCCAGCTGTATTCAGCCGTGGCGGGTACACCATATTTGCCTACATACGTCTTGCCCTTCTCAAGGCCTGCCAGATGTACCTCGGCCCCTTCCTCACGCACGCGGTATACGGGATACCACAGCTCAAGGTCTTCAAATTCATCGTCCACCAGCGCAATGACTTTTTTACCAGACAGTCTCATTCTGTACAGCTCCCTTCGGCTTAACTTCCTGATATCTATGTCATTCTATCAAAAGAGAGAGTTGAAGTCACTTTTCGGTATGGAAATTCCTACGACAATTGCCAATTAAAACATGATATGCAAACTTGCAGGGATTCAGGGGGATGAAGTCGAATACTAGAGAGGGAAAAGGCAAAGCTATGCGTTTTTAAAAGATCATTCTGAGGTGTGGGAGATGTATAAGGAACAATTAATGAAGAAGTCTTGTGGCTGCGGCGGGATCATGACCATACATATGCACACGCTGATTTATAGTGCGAAGATCAAAATTACTAATGTCCCTGTATATACCTGCGGGCAATGCGCCCGTTATGAGCCCTTGCCGGTTATTAAGCGTGACCTGGGCCTGCTGATCCGGGAGCTTGGAGAGCGCCCTGCGGGCAAGCTGCATCTGTCCTTTGCGGACCGTAATGAGTGGGCCAGTGTGCTGAAGGATACCTTTGCTGCGGGCTTGTTTGCCGGCGGCTTGCCGGAATTGGAGGAGGCTATCCGCAAGGCTATGCAGAGCCGGATTGATCTGCTGCTGGATGTATACCGCACGGCGGCGGATTTGTCCGACAAGAAGTGGATGGAAGAGATCGGCCTGCGGCTCTCCCAGTTGACGGCTCATTCGGCAGAAAGTGCCAAATAAAGAGCATTTTTTGACATTTTGAAAAAAAGTCTGCAAAAACAATGAAAAACTTTCAACGAATGTTGGATTTTTCACGCGCTTTTTGATACGATAGAGAAAGCATACAGAATTCTTGAAATTTTAAGGGCTTTCCACTGGAAGCTATTGGAGGATCAGGAATTGGCGGAAGGCGTCAAAGCCGCGCCAGGACTGGCGTTTCAACCTTTGAAAGAAATTTTGAAAGGAAAATGAAGCGTTATCATTGCACAATTGTACAAAGTGTCGTATCATAATTTTAATTAGTCGAACGATAAAATTTATCGCAATGGAGAGAGTAATTTGACGGTAACCATTTACGATGTAGCTCGAGAAGCAGGCGTATCTATGGCTACGGTATCACGGGTTGTGAATAATAACCCCAACGTGAAACCGCAGACCCGGAAGAAGGTTTTTGAAGCGATTGAGCGTTTGGGCTATCGTCCGAATGCGGTGGCGAGAGGTCTCGCCAGCAAGAAAACGACAACCGTAGGGGTTGTTATCCCTGATATCTCAAACTCGATTTTTGCGGAAATTGCACGCGGGATTGAAGATATTGCCAATATGTATCACTACAACATTATTCTCTGTAACGCTGACAAGCGTAAAGAGAAGGAGATTCGTGTCATTAACACACTGCTCGAGAAGCAGGTGGACGGGCTTCTGTTCATGGGCGGAACCGTTACGGAAGAGCATATTCAGGCGTTCCAGACCTCTGCTGTGCCTATCGTGCTCTGTGCGACCCGCGATGAGAAGGGAACGTATCCTTCCGTGGATATCGACCATGAGACGGCTGCATTTGATGCAGTGAATACGCTGATCCGCCACGGACACCGCGAGATCGCAATGATCAGCGGTACGCTGCAGGACCCTGCGAACGGCTATGCCCGCTTCCACGGCTACAAGAAGGCGCTGGAGGCGGCAGGTATCGAGTATCAGGAGGATCTGGTACGCATCGGTAACTACCGTTACGAATCCGGTGTCGAAGCCATGAAGTACTTCCTGGGTCTGAAGAAGAAGCCGACGGCTATCTTTGCTGCTACCGATGAGATGGCGATTGGCGCCATTCACAGTATTCAGGATGAAGGCCTTAAGGTGCCGGATGACTTCTCGATTATCAGTGTGGACAACATCCGGATGGCTTCAATGGTTCGTCCGCTCCTCACTACTGTAGCACAGCCGATGTATGATCTCGGTGCTGTAGCGATGAGACTGCTGACGAAGCTGATGAAGAAGGAGACGGTTGAGAATCCGCGGGTTATTTTGCCGCATGAGACCATTCTTCGTCTGTCTGTCAACCATGTCAACAAATAAGTTCAGTACGTTTAGCTCGTGAACATAGGTTTCTTAAGAAGCTCCTTCGGGAGCTTTTTATGTTTGCGGACACAAAGTTCGAGGGGGATATGAAATGAGCGGAGTATTGGGTCTGATTGGCGCAATGGATGAAGAAATCAAGCTGCTGCTGGAAGAGATGGAGAATCGGCAGACCACGGTGAAGGCCGGAATTACCTTTTATGCAGGGACAGTGTTCGGGAAGGCAGCTGTAGTCTGCAAATCAGGGGTAGGGAAGGTGAACGCCGCAGTAACCACACAGATTCTGCTGGACAGCTTCGGCGTGGAGCAGGTGCTGTTCACTGGTGTGGCCGGGGCGTTGCACCCTGAGCTGAACATCGGGGATATTGTTATTTCGTCATCCTGCATTCAGCATGATATGGATGCTACAGCGCTCGGTTATGCCAGAGGAGTGATTCCGTATCAGGAGATCTCCGTCTTCGAGGCAGATGCGCTGCTGGTGAAGTTAGCAGAAGAGGCCTGTCAAGAGCTGAAGCAGAAGTCTGTAACAGGCATTGTGCTGTCCGGGGATCAATTCATTGCCAGCAGGGCGTCAGTAGCTATGCTGCGTGAGCAGCTGGACGGGGCCTGTGCAGAGATGGAGGGTGCGGCGGTCGCCCAAGTCTGCCATATGAACGGGATCCCTTTTGTAATCGTGCGTTCAATGTCGGACAAAGCCGACGGCTCAGCCCATGTGAATTACAGTGAGTTCACCGTAACGGCCTCGCAGCATTCCCATGCCATTCTGGAGCATATGCTTAAGGCTATGTAACCTGCAGGCAGGCCGCCTGAATTAATACATAAACCGCTGTCTGAAGCGCACCCGGTCGAAGGTCTCGCGGGAGGACAGCGGCACATCCTGGCCCATGCGGACCATGAGGCAATTCGCCGGATGCGAGCAGATCTCCGGGTCATCGGTGGCATACCACACCATATCTACCGTCTTCATCAGCTTCTCCATCATCTGGCGGTACTCCCATACATTAAGACCACTACCCTTGAGGTCCCAGTGCCAATAATATTCGGTTGTGAATACGATGCAGTTCTCCAGTTGTCCCTTTTCAAAAGCGCTTGAAACCAGCAGCTTCGCAAGCCCGCTTCCGCGATACTCGTCAGCCACTTCAATGGCTCCCAGCTCAATCAGATCCTCCATCCCGCCCTGAGACCATAACTCCAGTTCATCCGGATAATGAAAAGTAACATAGCCCACGATAACGTCTGAGACCACTGCTGCTACGATGCGCCCTTCGGGCAAGCCAGATATCTCGATCAAGGCTTCAAGCTGCTCCTGCGGCTTACGGAAGGCGTCCAGATCGCGGTGCATGCTTAAGGTCTGGAGCGTTTCGGGAGATAAGGGTCCACGGACAGAAATCAGCCGGCCTTGATGCTCTATGGTATGGGATACAGGGATTTTATGGTGCTCCATGCTTGGGCTCCCTTCCGGTTCACTATAATATGGAATGTAACCGCTTCCTGTGATATACTGATTCCGACACGGAATTTTCACATTTAGAGCATTGACGGAATTAATAGAATTAGAGGGTACCCTTAAAGCTTAAAGCAAACCAGTAGGGGAGGCAAGAGTAATGGGGCAAGTTCAAGGCGAAATTTTACCGGGCCGGGTGCAGCATTCGAATATGGAGGATTATTCCCGGGCAGTTGATGAATTCCGGTGGGAGGATGTCGAGCGCAGCTTCTCCTGGCATGGGACCGGTAAGGTGAATATGGCACATGAAGCTATAGACCGTCATGTCGAAGAGGGGCGGGGGGCTGCTACGGCACTGATCTACAACGATGCGGTGCGCGAGGAGCGGTACACCTTCGCTGACTTGCGGGAACGCTCGAATAAGTTCGGTAATGTACTGCGCAAATACGAAATCGGAAAAGGCGACCGGGTGTTCATCTTCATGCCGCGTACTCCGGAGCTGTATTTCAGCCTGCTTGGCATTCTGAAGACGGGAGCAGTGGCGGGTCCGCTGTTCGAGGCATTCATGGAGACGGCGGTCAAGGACCGTCTGGAGGACAGCGGAGCGGTGGCGCTGGTGACCACGCCGGAGCTGCTGCACCGGGTGAAGCGGGAGCAGCTCCCAGGACTCCGCCATATCTTTGTAGTCGGAGCCTCTGCTGATGAGGATGCGGGGTTGCTGAGCTATGAAGCGGAAATGGCTGATGCCTCCGCCGAGCTGGAACCGGAATGGCTGAGCCTGGAGGATGGTCTGATTATGCATTATACCTCCGGCTCCACCGGGAAGCCCAAAGGCATCTACCATGTGCAGAGAGCCATGATCCAGCACTATTATACAGGCAAGGTAGTTCTGGACCTGCGGCCGGATGATGTGTACTGGTGCACGGCCGATCCGGGTTGGGTGACCGGAACCTCTTACGGAATTTTTGCTCCCTGGCTGAATGGAGTAGCCAATGTAGTCCGGGGAGGCCGCTTCAGTCCGCTGGATTGGTATAAGACGATCGAGCGCTTCGGGGTGACGGTATGGTACAGTGCGCCCACGGCTTTCCGGATGCTGATGGGGGCTGGCAAGGAGACGCTGGAGGGGATCGATCTCAGCAGTCTGCGTCATGTGCTGTCTGTCGGCGAGCCGCTGAACCCGGAGGTCGTGCGCTGGGGCGATAAAATCTATCAGCAGCGGATTCATGATACGTGGTGGATGACCGAGACGGGAGCGCAGCTCATCTGCAACTACCCGGGAATGGCCATCAAGCCCGGCTCCATGGGACGGCCGCTGCCGGGGATTGAAGCAGCTATCCTTGATGACCGCGGCAACGTACTGCCGCCGTATTCCATGGGTAATCTGGCCATCCGCACTCCCTGGCCGTCTATGATGGCCAAAGTGTGGAATAACCAGGCTAAATACGAGGAATACTTCCGGATTCCCGGATGGTATATCTCTGGGGACTCGGCGTACATGGATGAAGACGGTTATTTCTGGTTTCAGGGCCGGATTGATGATGTGATCAATTCCTCCGGGGAGCGGATCGGACCCTTTGAGGTCGAGAGCAAGCTGGTGGAGCATCCGGCTGTCGCGGAGGCAGGGGTAATCGGCAAGCCGGATGTCATGCGCGGAGAGATCATCAAGGCGTTCATCTCGCTGCGGGATGGATACAGTCCAACTGCTGAGCTGAAGGAAGAGATCGCGGCATTTGTCAAAGCGGGCTTGTCTGCCCATGCTGCACCGCGCGAAATCGAGTTCAAGGATAAGCTGCCCAAGACCCGGTCCGGTAAAATTATGCGCCGTGTACTGAAGGCCTGGGAGCTGCATCTTCCAGCAGGCGATCTGTCTACCATCGAAGACTAGGCAGAATTTAAAAAAGCCCGTTCCCCTTATCCCGGGGAACGGGCTTTTGAAGCTTTTACTGAAGTCTGCCTGATGAGCTTAACGTCCGGAGTTGCCTGGTGCGTTAGTAGCGGTACTGCCTCCGGCATTCCCGCCCGTATTCCCGTTGGCATTGCCTGCAGGCTTCCCGCCGGTATTCCCGGCGGCATTCCCGCCGCCAGCATTGGTACCGCCTAATGGAGTAGAAGTATCCACAGCAGGCGGCTGAACAATGATCATGCCAGGGTCTTCTGTACTGTCCGGGATGATTCCGGCGTCCGGTGTCGGCTCAGCGTCCGGCGTCTGTTCCGGAGTTGGTGTCGGCTCAGGTGTAGGCTTAATGCCGCCAGCCACACTGCCGGAAGCAGTCTCATGTCCGGCTACGTCCACGGCAGCCACATAGAAGCTAGCATTAGCACCTGCCGGAGTACCCGGCCTGAAGACGGTGCTCTCTCCAGCCGCGAGAACGGCCTGCTTCTGGAAAGATCCGCCGTTCAGGGAACGGTAGAGGCGGTAGCCGACAACATCCGGCGAACCGCTTGGAGTGAAGGTAACTACAGCCTTGCCTGTGCTGTAGGAGACCATGACTTCACCGGGAGCGCTTGGCCCGTTGCCGTCATCGACCCGCGGATCGACCTCGGTCGGATAGTCGGTTTTGGCATCCTGCGGCATGTAGTACGATAGCGACTCATGCGATTTCATCGCCGGGAAGGCGGCCAGCAGCTCTTTGACCAGCTCCTGAATCGGCTTCTCGCGCTTGACTACGATCTTCTCCTTCAAGAAATCCTCAGGAGTTCCTTCCAGGGGGATGTAGTTCACCCCGTTATAAGTGATGTATTTGGCATTGGAGATTCCGTCATCGCTCTCCTTAGGAACAAATTTCGCGTTGAACAGATCCGTTGTGAATCTATCCGTCAGCTTGGAAGGCTTCTTGCCGCTGTATGCCGAGACTGTTGCCTTGACGATGCCTTCCGGCTGGGCGAATTCCTTCGTGGTGAACAGTTCGGGACGCTTGTCAATCACTGTATTCATTACCTTGGTCCACAGGGTCTGCGCCTGACGCTTCTGCGTATCCCCCTGAAGGGTATTGACCTGCTCTTTGTAGCCCACCCAAATTCCAAGGGTGACATCCGGGGAATAGCCCATGAACCAGACATCCCCGTAGTTCTGGGTGGAACCGGTTTTGCCGACAATTGGAACTTCCTTGAAATGCTTGTAGTTCCTCTTCACTGTAGTTGCTGTTCCGTCAGTAATTACGGTACGCAGCATATCCGTCATCAGATAAGCGGTCTGCTTGGAGAAGACCTGTTCCGGGTTAACTTTATGCTGGTAGACGATTTTGCCCTGACTGTCCACGATCTTCTCGATCATATAAGCATCATTGAAGGCACCGCCGTTACCGATGGAGGAATAAGCATTAGTCAGCTCTTCCACGGATACCCCGTAACGCAGCCCCCCGATAACCCCGGTCTGAGCGCTATAGTCATTGTCCTGGATGGTGGTAATCCCCAGCTTCTTGGAGAAGGCCCAGGCCTTCTCAATTCCCACCTTGTCGTTGAACAGCTTCAAGGCGGGAAGGTTCAGGGATTTGTTCAGGGCATACCGGGCGGTAACCAGACCCTGATAACGGTTGTTGGCATTCTTGGGAATGTGGTAGCCTTTGCCCCCGTCCTTCATGACAATCGGCGCATCATCCAGAATGCCGGCAGGCTGAATGAGCCCTGCATCCAGTGCAGGCAGGTACGCTGCAATCGGCTTCATGGTAGAGCCGGGCTGGCGGATCATCTGGGTGGCATAGTTCATCTGCTCGATGTTGAAATCGCGCCCTTCGATCATGCCGAGAATCGCGCCGGTCTTATTGTTGATCATCATGCCGGCTGTCTGTTCCTTGCCTCTAGCCTTGCTGTCCTTGGTGAAATTGCTGCTGTCATCCGAGACACTGTGCATCGCACTGTACACTTTCTTGTCTATGGTGGTGTACACCCGGTAGCCGCCGGTCATCAGCTGCTGGCGGGCTTCCTCCAGCAGCTGGGCGGAATCGGCAGCAGTGGCCGCTTTATCTGCCGTGCCCTGGTTCAGCTTTAGCAGGATCTCGGACGCTTTGCGTTCGGTCTCCATCATGAGATAAGGGAAGGTGGCATAGGCCTTCTTCGTATGCGGTGCAAGAGAGCTCTTGATGTCGAAGAGCAGCGCCTCGTCGTATTGGGAGGTGGTGATTTTGTTCTCCTCCAGCATCCGTCGTAAGACCAGCTTCTGGCGGTCCATCGCCCGGCCGAAGGCCGTCTCGTTGAATTCGCCTACGCCGTTGAACGCAGAATACTTGGAAGGGAGCTGCGGCAAGCCGGCGAGATACGCCGCCTGGGCCACATTCAGCTTCTCCAGATCATCCAGGCCGAAGATACCTTTGGCGGCGGCCTTGATACCAAATACATTATAGCCGTTGGAACCGTTCCCGAAAGGAACCTTATTTAAATAAGCCGTTAAAATCTCCTGCTTGGACAAGAAACGTTCCAGCCGCAGGGAGAGCAGGATTTCCTTCACCTTGCGGTCTTCCGTGCGGTCCAGGTTCAGGAACACGCGCCGTGCAAGCTGCTGGGTCAGGGTACTGCCCCCGGTCTGAACGGATTCATTCAGTACCTTTTGCTTGACGGCCCGCAGGGTGCCGCTGAAATCCACCCCTTTATGATTGTAGAAATTATTGTCCTCTATAGCGAGAACGGCATCAATCACAAGCTGCGGAATATCGTTGAATTCAATAAGTCTGCGGTCTTCTTCTGTGCGGAGCTGGCCGATCGGCTGTCCGTCACTGAAATAGGCAAAGCCGGTAATGGCGTTCAGCCCAACCTGCTGCTGGATTAGTTCTTCGGGCCGGACCGGGTCGTCCTTCACTATTGAAGTGACGTAGCCGGCTACAGCGCCGCCGGCGAACAGGCAGCCGAGTATACCGAGTATGAACATCCACTTCACAACTGAACCGAACCTGCGGAGCCAGGATCTGCGCGGTGGACGCTGTTTTGCGGTCTTCTTTTTCTTCTCCTCAACCATCGACGATAATCCTCCTTTTAACGGAACTATTATAGCACAATTTGGCGATTTTGAATGCGCTTCTGCCGGAGAGGATTTTTAAAATAACCCCACAAAGTGGGGACTTCCACTTGCGATGATGACCCAAAAACTTTGCGGGGGCCCAAAAACATATACATTCTTATCATAAAAAAAGCTCCCGGATAGAAATCCGGGAGCTTTGATCAGATTCCGCTCTAAGCGAATCTTAACGGTTGTAGAATTCGACGATTTGCTTCTCATCGATATCCTGGGACAGCTCAGCACGTTCTGGCAAACGGATATATTTGCCTTCGAACGATCCGTCAGCATATTCCAGGTAAGCCGGAAGGTGGTTACGGTTCTCGAGAGCTTCCTTGATCGAAGTCATAGCGCGGCTTCTTTCGCGGAGTCCGATAACGTCGCCAATGCTTACACGGTAAGAAGCGATGTCGACTTTTTTGCCGTTAACGGTTACGTGGCCGTGGGATACCAACTGACGTGCGCCTGCACGGGAGTTAGCGAATCCAAGACGGTAAACCAGGTTGTCCAGGCGGCTTTCGAGCAGGAACATGAAGTTTTCGCCCGCAATACCCTGGAGCTTTTGTGCCTTAGTGAAAAGAGTTTTAAACTGCTTTTCGCCCAGGCCGTACATGTGACGCAGTTTTTGTTTTTCCAAAAGCTGCATTCCGTAGTTACTTACTTTTCTGCGTTGGTTAGCGCCGTGCTGTCCTGGTGGGAAAGGGCGTTTCAGGTCTTTGCCTGTACCGCTAAGGGAAATGCCCAGACGACGGCTGAGTTTGAATTTAGGTCCGGTGTAACGTGCCATATTATAGTAGACTCCTTTTAATGAAAAAATGTATTGTAGGGCCTATTTGCGCCGCAATTCGTATCCGTGAAAGCGTTAAATGGTTTCACACTGCCGAGGGAAGTTCAGCCGCTGCCCTGGCAGTAACGAAATGCGTAGAGGGTGACACAACGTTACGCCCAATAAGACTTGTTACAGTCTTGTTCAACAATAAATATTATATGAAAATGACAGTCAAAGTCAAGCGCAACTTAAAAGAGTTTTTGTCTATGTTTGTCGTTAGTTCTTTGGTCCTAAAAAAAATCCCGGTTTTGCGGAAAATATAATGCAATACCTCAAGAAAGGGAGTAAAATATAACTAATTGGATGTTATCGGAAAACTGTGATTTCAAATATCCTGACTATATTTACGCTGGATTGGTAATGTCTCTACTATAGAATCAGGGGGCGTACTCCGGTCTGGCCTGATTGAAGATGCAAAGGAGGTCCTCTTTATGTCAGAGCAGGAGGCATACGGCCATAAGGATCGGGACAGCCGTATGCTGTTACAGGACATGAGGCAATCCGGCGGAGAAGATGTAGATCCCGCCGCCTGGCTGAAGGAGACGGATATCGTATCTCACGATTTCCCCTACGCCGCCAGCTTGATTGCCGAGAGCTTCAGGGAATGGCAAGGACAGGGAGTCCCCTCCTTCGCGAAGGCCTGGAGCTGGTGTGTGCTGAATTATGAAGGTGATTGGATTGAACCCGGCTCTGAATTCCGGCAGGGGCGCTGGAGAGCAGAGTGGGAAGAAGCGGCGGGAATCTGCCTGCAGACAGGAGGGATTTATGCCGCCGAGGTTCTGGAGGAAGGACGAGCCTATACCCTTCTGGCTTTGCCGGTATTTACGCGCGGGCACCGGGAAATCTTTGCCGTGCTTGGCTGCAGAATGCCTGCTGAGCAGTACGAGTCGGGCGGGAAGCATACGGCTGAAGCGATGTCGATGCATTTCCAGACCTGCTTTTATCACCGGTTTGAGCATGTGTTTGTCTCGGATCTTGCGGGAATTCATCTGCATGCCGAGCGTGAGGGCAGCCGCCGTTCGCTGCTTTTTCAGATTGTCCAGCGTATGCATGACAACATTGATGTAGATGCCGTGCTGACGGAGGTCATTGACAGTATCGCTGCGATGTATCCGGGGGCGCGGCTTGATTTGTTCATGTCCCAGGACCACCGCAGCACGCATCCTCAGGTCAAGCCGCTTCCGCTGACATGGGCAGGCAATGATGTCTGTGACCGGGCCTTCAAGGATGGGCGGGTCACGCTTCATGCCGGGCGTGATGAGAACGGGACGGTTGAGGTAGCGCTTCCGCTCGGCGGCAAGCAGGGGGTATACGGTGTGTTTCATATGATTATGGACAAAGCGTCCTTCCATGAGCTGGATCTTAGCTTCCTGACCATGGTCGCGGATACCGCCGGTACAGCCTTTGAGAATGCGAAGCTGTATGAACGCTCCAACCAGCTGATCAGGGAGCTGCGCATGAGCAATGAGCTTACCCAGCGGCTGAATCAGAGCCTTAGGCTCGGCGATATTTTCCAGTTTGCTTTTGAAGAGCTGCTGGCAATGTTCGAGGCGGATTATTGCTGTATCCTCCATAAGAATGAAGAACGCGGCGGGCTTGAGGTAATCGCCTGCAATTATCTGCCGCTGCTGGGTGAAATATTGGATGGCAGTCAGGGACTCGGCGGTAAGGTTTATGCTACGGGAGAGCCGCTGCTGCTGTCCGATTACAAGTATGCTGCGGGGCAGACCTCGACGCTGATGGATGCTACCGGCTCACAGTCGCTGATCGCTACTCCGCTGAATGTGGGGGGAGAGGTGCGTGGAGCCATTATGCTGGCGCATAAGCAGGCCCACTTCTTCTCCTATGACAGCTACCGGCTGCTGCAGGCGATGGCCGGCCATATCGGGCTGGCTGTCGGAAATGCGAGGCTTCATGCCGAGGTGCGCCGCCTGGCGAACCGGGATACGCTGACCGGACTTTTTGCCCGCCACTATCTGGATGAAGAGATTAAGCAGCGGCAGTCGAGTGATTTTTGCGGAACCCTGATCGTGGTGGACATTGACCAGTTCAAGATGGTGAACGACACCTATGGACATCAGAAGGGGGACAAAATCCTGAAGCAGGTCAGCGACATCGTGAAGACCTCGATCCGCCAGGGCGATGTCGCCGCCAGATGGGGCGGGGAAGAGCTTGCAGTCTATCTGCCTCAGCTTGGGGTGCAGCAGGCCGTATTCGTAGGGGAGCGTATCCGCAAGCGTGTGATGGGAGAGACAGAGCCGCGTGTGACCGTGTCCTGCGGAGTCGCCGAGTGGAGCTGGACCGATGACCGGGTCAGTGTCGAATCTCTCTTTTACCGGGCGGATATGGCGCTCTACGAAGCCAAGAACAACGGGCGCAACCAGGTAGTGATCGATAACAAAACCGTAGAGAATAATTCGAAGAATCCTTGGGCTTAGGCCTTAAGGATTTTTTTGTGCAAAAGCTCCGCTTTGTGAGGGGGCGTCATCCGGCGTATAAGCCCTGCATTCAGGGAGACCCTAAGTAGAATACAGGTACACTCTACTTTCTTGCGGAAAGGGCTTGATGGCCATGATGAACTTACGATGCGTCCGCACGGGAACACTTGCCCTGCTGATGCTCTCCAGCCTTACATTCAGCGGGTGCGCGGGTGTGAAGGACAAACCGGCTGCGGAGGATTTGAATCTGGTAATGGCGGGGATGGATGGCACTGACGGGGTGTCCTTTGAAGGGGCGGCTGCCCTGCTGATCGACGGGAAAACGATCCCGGAATCCTCGCTCTACTATGGGGGAAAGGTAGCAGATCATAACCGGGTCAGCCTCTATTCGCTCCTGCCGGACGGCGGACATCCCGCTTCTGCCGCGGAGTCCGGTCCGCGTTCTCTGGAGCAGGGCTCGGGAGATGCGCCGGTCTACTATACACGCATGGTGAAGGAAGACGGGAAATGGACGATGAAGAAGGCCTCTCCGGCCCTGGGCGGCAGTAATCCCCTGGAGGCGCTGAATCCGCTGCGTCAGCTGGAGGAGCTGGAGAAGATGGGCAAGAAGGTGACGGAGGAAGCGGGCAGCGCCAGAGGGACACGGGTCCTGCGGATTGAATTAACGGCAGAGGAGGCGCGCAGACAGCTCTCGGCAGAGCTTGCGCAGAAGATGCAGGCAATCAAGCCGGCTGCCAGAATAGGCGCTGCTGCGCCTGCTGACACTCAGGCTAAGGCACTTGCGGCTAAGACCGCACTGTGGGAGTGGGAACAGAAGCAGACAGAGCTGCAGCAGAGGCTGAACCAGGCGGATATCCGCACGGTATATTATCTTAAGGTTGACCCGAAGCGGAATCTGCCCATCCGGCTGACCTCGAACCGCACCCTAACCTACCCCGGCAAGGCCGGTGCGACCACGGAAGAAGCCTACATTACGCAGGTGGATTTCTATGGTTATCAGTGAGCGGTTCCCTTCCCGCAGATGGCTTGCGCTCTATGACAGGCGTGCTACAATATAACGGTATGTTTATTTTCAGCAAGAGGAAGGAAGAGAGAGACAGATGAATGATCCCCGGATTCAAAAGCTTGCGGCGAACCTTGTAGGTTACTCCGTAAACGTACAGCCCGGCGAGAATGTGCTCGTCGAAATGATCGGCAGTGAACGAGATTTGATCAAAGCCGTTGTGGAGGAAGTGGGGAAGGCCGGAGGCCGTGCATTTGTGCAGCTGACCGACCGCACTGTTCTGCGCAGTATGCTCAAATATGCAACACCTGAAGGCATCAAGACCTGGGCGGAGATCGACCTGAACCGGATGAAGCAGATGGACTGCTATATCGGCATCCGTGCCGGTGAGAATGTCAATGATCTGTCCGATGTGCCGGAAGAGAACATGAAGCTTTACAACTCCCTGTATTCCCACCCGGTACATAGCGAGCAGCGCGTCAAGCACACCAAATGGGTGGTGCTGCGTTATCCTAACGCCAGTATGGCTCAGCTCGCCAACACGACCACTGAGGCCTTCGAGGACTTTTACTTCGCAGTCTGCAACCTGGATTATGCCAAAATGGATAAGGCCCAGGATTCGCTGGCTGAGCTTATGCGCAGAACCGACAAGGTGCGTATCGCAGGTCCCGGAACAGACCTTACATTCTCCATCAAGGGAATCGGGGCGGAGAAATGCTCCGGCCAGAAAAATATCCCGGACGGAGAAGTGTACAGCGCGCCTGTTCGCGATTCCGTGAATGGAACGATCAGCTATAATGCCGCATCGATCTATAACGGGGTGACCTTCGAGAATGTGAAGTTTACGTTCGAGAACGGCCGGATCGTAGAGGCTTCCAGCAATGATACCGCGCGGTTGAATGAAATTCTGGATTCCGACGACGGGGCGCGCCATATCGGTGAGTTCGCCATCGGCTTCAACCCTTATATTCTGCATCCGATGAAGGATATTCTGTTCGATGAGAAAATTGCCGGCAGTCTGCACTTCACACCGGGCCAGGCGTATGATGTGACGGACAACGGCAACCGTTCGTCCATTCACTGGGACCTCGTGCTGATTCAGCGTCCTGATTACGGCGGCGGCGAAATTTACTTCGACGATGTGCTGATCCGTAAGGACGGAATTTTTGTGGTGCCGGAGCTGGAAGGTCTGAATCCGGAGAACCTGAAATAAAATGGTACAAAAGCGGGATTCCAAACGCACGTAAAGGCGGGTTTCCAAGAAACACCTTGCGTGAGTAAGCGGATTCAATGTATCATGGAATTGGTAACAAGTGAACATAAGTATATAATCAAGTTGCGGAGGGATTCCTATGTCCAACAATGCGGCAATCGTGGATATTGCACAGACAGCAAGCCAATTTAATTCATCTATCGTTCTTCAAGCGGACAACAAGTACATTGATGTGAAAAGCATCCTGGGCTTGTTCACCACCCTGGTATCCAGCCAAAGCTATGAGCTGCATGTACATGGCACAGATGCCGAGGAAGCCAAGAAAGCCATGAGTGAAGTTTTCGCCAAACACAATTTGAATTTTACAGTAGTAGCAGAGTAATTCCAGTTTCTTCTCAGACGTCCGGCCTTGCGGCTGGGCGTCTTTGCTGTGGAACCAGGTGATTTTGCAGGAACTTCAGGAATAACCCAAACTGAAATCTTGTATTAGGTCCTAATTTCGACTAATATTAAGAATAATAAGCAATCGCTGCTGTAACTTTTGGACATGGGGGGGAAAATGCATGACTTCATCGGATTTGCAGGAACAGCTCAATATCAAAGCAATCAATCTTCTTCAAGAAGATGCCGATAAAATTCAGAAGCTCATTGAAGTACAGATGGAGAATTTGGCAACCCGTTACTGCCCTCTCTATGAGGAAGTGCTGGATACCCAGATGTACGGCTTCTCCAGAGAGGTCGATTTTGCGGTCAGAGCGGGGCTGGTGCCGGAGCTTACCGGCAAGCAGGTGCTGAGCAAGCTGGAACGTAATTTGGCTGTACTATACGAGGCACTGAACAAGAAGGCTGAGGAACGGGAGATGTAAGTCCCGGTCATCAAGTAGAAACGGCTTTGCCGTCCTTGTTAAAGGACGGTACCGTTTAATTCTTATATTTTCAACAAAACGCACATGAAAGACCCGGGGGTCGATCATGTGCGTTTTTTTACAATTATTTATAAGTTTTGTGTTTCAGACCAGATAGAACGATACACCGAGAATCAAATAGACCGCCAGCAGCAGGAGACCTTCGTACCAGTTGGTTGCGCCGTCCTGAATAATTGATTTGGCGATGAACACCGATACGGCAATCGCTACAATCTCAATCGTGGTGAAGACAATCGACATGGTGTTGCCCATGAAGTAACTGGCGAAGATCAGCACAGGGGCGACGAACAGGGCAATCTGCAGACTGCTGCCTACGGCGATCTCGACTGCGGCTCCGATCTTGTTCTTCATGGCGAGCATAATGGCAGCGCTGTGTTCTGCGGCGTTACCGATAATCGCTACAAGGAATGCGCCGACGAACAGCTCACTGAAGCCGAATCGTTCGGTGAGAGTCTCCAGCGTGCCGACCAGCCACTCACTGACGAAGGCGACCATGACTGTGGCAAGGACCAGGTAGAGGATTGAACGGTTCCGGGACCAGACAGGAGCATGCTCATTCGGCAGCTCTTCCGCAGTATCGTCTGTAACATCCGCCAGGTATTTCTTGTGTGTGATCATGGAGAAGACCAGCCAGGCGAGGTAGGCGGCAATCAGGAGGCCGGCGACGACAAGGCTAAGCACATTGGTGTCTTTCTCGGTGATGGAATGCGTGTTGAAGAACATGGCGGGGACGAACAGGGCGATAACCGCAACGATCATCAGTGAGCCGTTCAGACCGGCGAGTGTGACATTGAAGTTCTGAACCTTGAACTTCATGCCCCCGGCAAAAATACTCAGTCCGAGGACGAGCAGCAGGTTGCCGATGATGGAGCCGGTCAGACTTGCTTTGACCATGTCAAACAATCCTTCCTTGACCAGGAAGAAGGCGATGATCAGCTCGGCCGCATTGCCGAAGGTTGCGTTCAGGAACCCTCCAAGCCGTTGTCCGGCATAGTGGGCTACACTCTCTGTGGCCCGGCCGAGGAACCCGGCCACGAAGATGACCGAAACGGCAGACAATATGAACTGAAGGGTATGATCCCAGTTCGCGTAATGCCCTATGGCGCTGAGGATGAAGCTGATGACCAGCAGCGCCGGTGAGATCCATTTTTTCAAGGGTAAGCACTCTCCAGTCTCTATATGTAGGTTGAATTCATAATCAATATACCCAAATTGTTCCTGACTGTAAACGGGGGTGAGAGAAAGTCATTTGCTTTTTAGGCCGCTTTGGAATTACAATAATTGATAATGAGAGTAGGGGGGATATGGCATGGCAGAACAGCTTCAACTGGAATTGGGAAATATACGGATATCGAATGACGTTGTCTCAAAAATTGCCGGCCTGGCCGCGCTTGAGACTCCCGGAATTGCAGCCATGTCTGGCGGTTTGTCAGAGGGCTGGGCAAAGCGCCTGAGCGGCAAGAACGTGCAAAAGGGTGTTACTGTCGAAGTTGGCCAATTGGAAGCCGCAGTAGATCTGCGCATCATCGTACTGTACGAAACGCCGATTCATGAAGTGTGCCGCATGCTTCAGCAGAATGTCCGCGAGGCTGTGGAGAGTATGACCGGTCTTCACATCGTAGAGGTTAACGTTAAGGTCGAAGGCGTAGCCTTCAAGAACGACGAGATTTCTTAAGCACAATTATATTAGGCATCCATGCAAAGGGGCTGTCCCAAAAGTAGATACTCTGCTGGTGGGAAAAAATTCCATGCCTTCTTAAAAGATTAATTTGTAAGAAAGGGAGCGATTCTCCGTTATTGGAGGATCGCTCCCTTGCGTTTCTGGTCATTCGCTGCTTGCTTCAGCAGGTTGTGAGC
>NZ_JAGGLV010000020.1 GCF_017874735.1 Paenibacillus silagei | reverse complement strand
CGAATGACCAGAAACGCAAGGGAGCGATCCTCCAATAACGGAGAATCGCTCCCTTTCTTACAAATTCATCTTTTAAGAAGGCATGGGATTTTTCCTCACCAGTAGAGTATCTACTTTTGGGACAGCCCCTTTGGCGTGCCCAGAAAGCACGTACCTTCTAACCGGTGAAAGTCCGGTCATGGGAGGGGCCAAGCCCCGTGTAGTCATTAGTCGTTCCGCCATTAATTGCTCCAACAGTTTTTCTGATCTTCGCTTATGCATAGTGGAGGGCGGTGGCAAGCGGTAAACTTTGAGACGGCGGTTTATAAATGCTGAACACTGAGTATGAGAGTACCAATGTCACTTAATGATGATATACTAATCTTGAGTATTATGATAATGATAATCAAAATCAATTAAAGGAAGGTATATCAATTGGGACAAGTGAGATGAGGGAGCGCGGATTGATGCAAGAAGAAGCAGAAGCAAGCCAGGTATTTACACCGGAGATGATCGATACGATGGCCCGCATTTGGACACGTTCGATCATTACATTAATAGATGTACGCTTTCAGAATATAGCGTCCGCCTACCCTTTGGAGCAGTATAAAATGCCTAGCAGCATGTTTATCTATGCCTGTGGAGGGGAAGCGCAAATTCAACTGAATGAAACCACATTCGGAATGGAACGCTTCGGTCTAGTTCATGGCGGGAAGGGGAGCCTGCTCAGTATTTGGCCTAAAAGGGAGAGTGTGAAGACCTTTATGGTCTTTTATAAAGCGGAATCCCCTCTTTTCCACAAGAAGCACCTGCTGCAATTACTGGAGCAAGTCAATCCATTTGTTCAACAGTTTGGTTATACACCAAGTAATCCCATTTTGCTGCTCGATTGGTTTCAACAAATGTTGAATGACTGGAACCGCGGTAAGGCGATGGATCAGCTTCAGGCCAAGAGTTTTCTATATCAATTGATTCATAGGGTGTATAGAGATTTTGAGGGGGGCGAGATTCGCTATCTCCAGCCCTTTCCAGCCAGCTCTGCCAAAATATATCTTGATAAACATTACCGGGAGCCGATTATGTTCCAGGACATTGCCGCTATGTTTGGGATCAGTGGCGGGCAATTAACGCGGTTGTTCAAAAAGAAGGAAGGGATGAGCTTACAGGAGTACCTCATTCAGAGAAGGATTGAAGCTGCCTGTCATGACTTGAAGTATACAGAGGCAACCATTAAAGAGATAGCAACAGGATCTGGATTTGCTGATGAGAAGAACCTGTTTCGGATGTTTAAGAAGTATTACAAGATGACGCCGAGTGATTACCGGAAAATAAACGCACCATCCATGCAGGTTGATGGTATTGATAATGATTCTCATCTTCATTACAATGAGAGGGAACTGGCGAGTCTAGTCAAGTCTTATAGAGATGGGGAATCAAGCATGTTTGGACAAGTACGAAGTAAAGAAATGATCTTTGTGGCGGCGATGAGCCTGATGCTGTTGCTAACGGCATGTACGTCGGGGACGCCAGCGAATAATAGGGGAACGGTGAACACGCCTGCGGAGACCGGGCAGACGACACAACAGGAAGTTCCAGAGGCGAAAGCTTCAGAAGCAGTCTCGCAGACCAGAACGATATCCACAGTAAAAGGTGATGTCGAGGTGCCTAACAACCCTCAGCGTGTTGTAGTCGATTATCTGGTTGGTGATGTGGTAGCGTTAGGTGTAACTCCGTTAGGTGTGGCGAGAGCAACAAGGGGCGAGATAGAGGCTGTATATTCTAACGAGATTAAAGATTCAATTAACATAAAAATGGAGCCGGAAGATGTCATGACTCTTGAGCCTGACTTGATCATCTTAGCATGGGGCGAAGAGAATTATGAGGATTTATCCAAAATTGCCCCAACCATTTATATCCCTTATGGTGATATGACTACAGAAGAACGAATCCAATTTATTGGTGATATTTTGAATAAGCCGGATGAGGCTAAGGCTGTGTTGAATACTTATGCGAATAAAATCGAAGAAGCGAAGCTATCCCTTAAGAGTGCAGGCCTTTCAGACAAGACGGTTACTCTGGGAGAATTCAGTGATAAAACGAACGCCATCGCTGGAGCCAAGCATGCGGTTGGCGAGCTTATGTATAACCAGCTTCAGATGAAGGCACCGTCAAAGGTTCTAACTGATATCATTGATGCAGATAAATATTGGGGAGAAATCTCTATGGAGGTCTTGCCCGCTTACATGGGGGATTATTTGATCGCCTTAGGAGATACGGAAGTTCCTGCTGATCATGCGGTTTGGAAATCACTACCTGCTGTGCAACATAACCGGATTGTAACGGTGGGTTCATCGCTATCTTGGTCCACGGATATAATGACCTCCAGTGCATTGATCGATCATATTGTCAATCAACTGCTGGCATTAGCTAAATAAGGGGATTGGGAAATACGATGAATAACAAGCCTGAACAAAATCGCCGTGGGGCGGTGAACTTCACCATGTACATGGTGGTAGGGCTTGGATTAACGGTTCTCATGTCAGCGGCGTCGATTAGCTTTGGTGCCGCTGACATGAGGTTAGCGACTGCATGGGAGGCTATTTTCCGGTTTGATCCAACGCTCACTGAACATCAAATTATTCAAACCCTACGTCTTCCCCGTACCGTAGCCGATCTGATCGTCGGATGTAGCCTTGCGGTTTGTGGTGCGATCATGCAGGGGACAACGCGTAATCCGCTGGCCGACTCCGGGCTGATGGGGATCAGCTCCGGGGCAGCATTCGCAATTGCGCTGTGCCTGGCCTTCCTACCGGGGTATTCGTATGGGCAGATGATGCTGTTCGCTTGTCTGGGAGCAGCACTTGCGACCGGGATCACGTACTTCATCGCGTCACTGGGCAAGCGCGGGATGACACCTCAGCGGCTGGTGCTGGCAGGGCTGTCCATCTCCATGCTGTTCGGCGCACTCAGTCAGTATTTGGCGATCAATTACAACCTGGGCCGGGCATTGGCATTCTGGACCGCAGGCAGTACAGCCGGGGCCAAGTGGGAGGAATTACTGATTATTTCCCCCTTATTTGTTGGTGGTATCCTGCTGGCGCTGGCGCTAGCTCCTTCCGTTACACTGCTTAGTCTGGGGGATGATGTGGCAAGTGGACTCGGTATTCGCAGCGGACTGGTCAAGGGACTATCGACGATTATCGTGCTCGTGCTGACTGGACTGGCTGTTGTCGTGGTTGGCCCAATCGGTTTTGTGGGTCTGATTACCCCGCATATTGTACGATACATGGTCGGTGTCGACTACCGGTACATTATTCCGGCAGCTGCGCTATATGGTGCGTTGCTGACCGTATCGGCCGATCTGGCTGGCCGTTTGATCAATAAGCCGTTCGAAACACCGATTGGCATTATTTTTTCTATCATTGGTGTGCCGTACTTTCTCTTCCTGGCCCGCAGGCAAAGGAGGGAATTCGAGTGATCAAGCAGCGTTATACGGTGCAACGGGGTATCCTCGTCAATGTAGTGCTTATGGTGCTCATCCTTATGTTTGCTGTCATTAGCATGAATTCCGGCAAGATGAATCTTTCACCGCTAGAAGTGCTGAATGTCCTCCTGGGTAACGGCACCGGTAAGCACAATCTGATCCTGTTCGATTTTCGAATGCCACGAATCGTACTGTCGATCTTGGTAGGTCTGGGAATGGGCGCGGCTGGGGTCGTGATGCAGAGTTTGCTGCGCAATGACATGGCTAGTCCGGGGACACTGGGGATTAGTTCAGGATCGGGTTTGTTTGTCCTGTTCTTCGTAGTATTCATCGCATCGGCAGGAAAAAGTTCCTTCATTGCCCTGCCGCTGCTGGCCTTTGTTGGCGGCCTGCTGGCGGCGGGATTGATCTTCTTATTATCGTATCACCGTGGGCGAAACCTCTCGCCAATCGGTCTGATCTTAACCGGGGTCGCACTTGGAAGCGGGTATGGGGCGCTGACCACCTTCCTGACACTCAAGCTGGATGATTCGCAGATGGACTTCATGTTGAATTGGCTGGCGGGGAGCTTGTGGGGCGCTGATTGGCGCTATATTGCCGTACTGGCACCCTGGGTCTTGATTTTAATCGGCTATATTTTCTACAAGTCCCGGATGCTGAACACCCTCCATCTGGGCTATCAGACGGCAGAAGGGCTGGGACTTTCCGTGAAGCGGCAGTTTTTGGGGTTGTCGATCGCTGCCGTTGCTTTATCCTCTGGCAGTGTAGCTGTTGGCGGGAGCTTCTTCTTCGTTGGCTTGATCGCTCCGCATATGGCAAGGAAACTGGTCGGGCCCGATCACAAATTGCTCATTCCGGCTGCCAGCCTGACCGGCGGATTAGTCGTGGTGCTGGCAGATACGATTACGCGCACGGTTAACCTGGGAGGAGATGTGCCGACGGGAATCGTCATTACGGTCATCAGTGTTCCGTACTTTCTTTATTTACTAGCGAAGGCCAATTAGGAGGACGTCATGGACAGTATTACAGCAGAGCAAATTGATATTGCCTATAATGACACGCTTATCGTCAAAGAACTGGATTTGCAGATTCCGCGTGGACAGATCACCTCGATTATTGGTCCCAATGGATGCGGCAAATCAACCGTACTCAAGGCAGTCGGCCGGCTGCTCAAGCCGAATAATGGTACGGTCTATCTGAATGGTGCCGATATCCGCACATTGTCCACCAAGGAAGTCGCCAAGCAGATGGCGATTCTGCCACAGACGCCAACCGCACCGAGTGGCTTGACGGTCGGCCAATTAGTCGCCTATGGGCGTTTTCCTCATCAGCGGGGTTTCGGCAAGCTCTCCAAAGAGGATAAGCAAGTAGTCACCTGGGCGCTATCGGTTACACAGCTTACGGCGTTTGAGCATCGTGAGGTGGATACGCTCTCTGGCGGTCAGCGTCAGCGCGTATGGATTGCGATGGCGCTCGCCCAGCAGACCGATCTGATCCTGCTGGATGAACCCACTACCTATCTGGACCTGGCGCATCAACTTGAAGTGCTGGAACTGCTCTATGAACTGAATCGCAGCCAGCAGGTGACGATTGTGATGGTGCTGCATGACCTGAATCTGGCAGCGCGCTTCTCCGACTATATGGTGGCGATTCGTGAGGGCCAGGTGGTGGAGCATGGCTCGCCAGAGCGTGTAATGACGGTACAGACGCTGCGTGAGGTGTTTGCTATTGATGCCGAGATTATGCTGGAACCGCGAACAGGGCGGCCGGTGTATGTGACGTACGAGCTATTGCGTGATAAGCGTAGAGACCAAGCAGCAGATCAAGGATTCCTGCAAGCTGAGGAACAGAAGGAGTCGAGTGCCACATGAGAACCGCATGGCGTGTCCTGATGGGCGCACGGAAATACTGGCTGCAGTTAGGCATTGGATTTGCCGGTATCGTGATGGCCACGATTGCCGGGTTTTATTTGCCCTGGGCGCTCCGCTCGTTGACTGGGTTGGCGACCGAAGGCAGCAGCCGGTTTGCCGCGGAAGCGCTGAAGATTGGTCTGTTGCTGCTTGGAGCCACCTGTCTGCAAGCCATCGGAACATCACTGGCCGGCTATATGAACCATTATGCAGCACTTCATTATGTGGCAGATTTAAGAACAAGATTATATAGCAAATATCAGCAAATGAGCTTGCGCTATTTCCATCGAAGCCGGACGGGTGACTTGACCGGGCGCGTGGTGAATGATGCGATGGAAGCGGAAATTTACATTGCCCATGCCATTCCTGACTTTATCATCAACGGTCTGACTTTTATCGGAGTAGGCATCCTGCTCTTGACGATCAATGTGAAGCTGGCACTGATCAGTCTGATCACAATTCCGTTGCTGCTTGCGATCACGGTATGGCAAAGCAAGCGCTTGTCACCGCTATGGGGAGAGAATTCCAAGGCGCGGGGAGAGATTGCTGGCAAGGTTCAGGAGAACTTGTCGGGCATGAAGGAAATCCAAATTTTCAATCGGCAGGAGGAGGAGCGGGGCAACGTTTCCCGTCTGGCTATGAAGCATACTAAGACCTATTTGCGCGCCAGTCTGTTCTATGAGACCTCTGTGCCGTTGTTGGCATTTGTGACCGCGCTGGGTACCGTGCTTGTCGTGATACTAGGCGGCAGATTGATGGCAACAGGCGAGGTGAGTATTGCTGATATCATTGGATTCATCGCCTACCTGGGTATGTTCTATCAACCGGTAAAGTCCTTTTCCGGCTTAGTGGAAATGTCCGGGAGAGCTGCCGCAGGTCTTAAACGGGTATATGATGTGCTGGAAGAGGAGGAAGACATACAGGAGAAGCGAAATGCAGTCCATTTGCCGCGTTTACAAGGACAGATATCCTTTCAGA
Source organism: Paenibacillus silagei (assembly GCF_017874735.1). GTDB lineage: Bacteria > Bacillota > Bacilli > Paenibacillales > Paenibacillaceae > Paenibacillus_AQ > Paenibacillus_AQ silagei. The sequence goes on along the minus strand of NZ_JAGGLV010000020.1, from coordinate 140,085 downwards.
ATGTCACATTCGTATATCCGGATGGTGCTCCTGTACTAGAAGGGCTGAACCTGACTATTGAGCCTGGAAAGACGGTGGCGCTTGTAGGTACAACCGGTGTAGGAAAGACGACATTGGCCAGTCTCGTTAACCGGTTCTACGACCCGCAGACCGGTTCAATTCAAGTGGATGGCATCGACATTCGGGATGTAACCCTCTCCAGCCTGCGTGACAATATCTCAATGGTGCTGCAGGATACCTTCCTGTTTGACGGCACAGTGTATGACAATATCGCTTATGGATGGGCGGATGCGACCGGGAAAGACGTGATGGCCGCAGCGAAGGCGGCGAAAGCGCATGATTTCATAGCACAGATGGAGCAAGGCTACGATACGGTGATTGGTGAACGCGGTGTACGACTGTCAGGAGGGCAGAAGCAGCGGATTTCGATCGCACGGGCAATTCTGCGCAATGCACCGATCCTCATTCTGGATGAAGCGACATCAGCGCTGGATACCAAGACCGAGCAAGAGATTCAGCAGGCGCTGGACGAAATATCAAAGGATCGCACCACACTGGTGATTGCCCATCGCCTATCCACGGTCCGTCATGCCGACCAGATCGTCGTGCTGGAGGGCACAGAGATTGCCGAGACGGGTACGCATGAGGAACTGCTGCGTAGCGGCGGCATTTATGCACGATTGTATGCGACGCAAGCTTCTTAAATGTAATCGGACGGTCTTCAAGGGTCAGGACCCCTAATTAAAGAGAACGGAGCAAGAGGCCCATGCAACCCCGCATGGGCCTCTTACTCCGTTGAATTCACTTCCCCCCACCTGGAATCGCTACCTCATGCCCAACGGTTGCGGCCATGCGGGCAGTTTTTGTACCCCAAGGCCGGGCCAGGACCCCACGAGACAGCGGACTGAAGACCATGGTCTGTATCCCTTCGTCGGCACAGAGCGGGATCATCTCGTTCTCTTCTTCGCGGGCGATTAAGTTGTAGTTGTGTTGCATGGAGATGAAGCGGGTCCAACCGTTCTGTTTCTGGAGATGCAGGGCCTTGGCGAACTGCCAAGTTCTCATTGTGGAGACGCCCTGCTGACACTTTCCTCGCTGGTTCCGTGCGAATACAAATTAGCGGTATCGAAGAAGTTGATTCCTGCCTCAAGCGCATGTCTGATCACAAGTCGGCTGCCTTCCTCGCCCAGCGCCCAGCTAGGGTAACACTGAGGGGATCTCTAATATCGTAGCTCCCTCACAAAAATCTATTCTGGCATAATCCAGACAATCTCGCAGATTCGTACGAAAAACTTCCGGCCCCTGGTATCCAATACAACGTGGTCTGGCTTAACTTCCACTAAGCAGCCGCTAATCCCACCGCGAGTGGTTTCGAGCACCACCTGTTTACCTTTTACAGACATTAAGGTTTCGACTACATAGGGATCAATAGGATATACCATGATTGCTTGCGGCATTTGTTGCTGCATTGGATACATTTGATTATTCAGCACTTTGTTACCTCCCGAATGGTTATACATCATCCTATGCTAATGCCCACATAAAGAACTGGGCGGATGCCCATGCAATAACGAATTCCCTAATCATTATTAAATAAAAAATGGAAGCAAGTACAAAGCTGTAATGGCACCAAAGGGGATCGGTCTTGGATAAAAGCGGCGGCGCGGGTAGAAACCCGGATAGTATCCGAATTGTCTGTAGGTTGTTGCGTTAGCAGGCATTCCGTTCATCTGGCCTACCATTTCATTGGTGGGAATGGCAAGTGTAACATAGTTCTGATCGATATGAGCAACAAACCCGTCGTGAGACTGACCATCGCTTGTAGTAATACCAACATATTTATTCATACAATTCCAGGCAACTTGTTGATAATTCGTTTCCATGGGTAAACCTCCTCAAATACTATCTCGTCAACAGTCTATGGACTATAACCTATATCCATCACGGCATATGCCCATAGCTTAAAAAATTCATAATGAATTAAGCCTAATTGTAACGAGAGATAAATGATGAGAATGGATATGAACGCAATCATAACTATTACCTCCAACTACCTTGCATTAAACAGTAGTGGATGGTAATCTTTGTATTAGTAACTACTGTGTATTACACAGTACTAAATAAAGCGTGGTGATAAGTATTGAATGTTCAGTTCAAGAAGGGTGTGCTGGAGCTTTGTGTGCTTGTTTTAACCTCACAGAAAGACCGTTACGGATATGAGCTGGTGGAACAGATCTCGCACAAATTCGCCATAGCCGAGGGCACCATCTATCCGTTATTAAGAAGACTGGCTGCGGAAGGGTTATTTTCCACCTATTTATCTGAATCGGGTGAGGGGCCGCCCCGGAAGTACTATAAGATTACCGATGAGGGAAGGAGAGTCATGAGCGGGATGATTGAGGAGTGGAATGCTTTTGCCATAGGGGTGCAGGAGATTATTAAGGGGGGATCGGATTGAATAAAGAGGCCTATCTGAATGAATTGGCACGGTATCTGAAGCTGCTTCCTCCTGAGGAATGTGCTGAACTTATGGGGGAATTCAGGGAGCATTTCGAGTGTGCCCAATTAAGCGGGCGGTCAGAAGCAGAGGTGATCTCCAAGCTGGGCCACCCCCGGTTGATCGCCCGTGAACTACTGACCCAGTCGCAAATTGAGAGAGCGGACAAATCCCCAACGCTCTTAAGCGTTACGAGAGCGGTTATGGCAACGGTGAGCTTAGGATTGTTCAACTTAGTTATCGTTCTGCTGCCTTTTATCACCTCTTTGACTGTGATTGCCGGGGTGTTCGTCTTTGCCATTTGCCTGCTTATTTCTCCGGTTCTGTTAATTCTTCAGTATCAGTCGGTGGCGTTGTCTATCAATAGCATCTTCCTGATGCTGGGCCTGGTTGGTGTGGGACTGCTAGTAGCCCTTGGAACACTAAAGCTCACCCGGCTGTATTACCATCTTGTGATCCGGTACCTGAAGTATAATCTGACAGTTATTAAGAAGGATGTGACCTCTTTTGAAGCATAGATCCCGGAACGTAACCAGACTTGCTCTGCTCCTGATTGCTGCCGGAGTCATTGGAAATGTAGTGATGTATCTGTTAGGCAATTCACCATTTAATTTGTATGAGCTATCGGTTGAACAACCTGTGCGGATGGACCAGACCACCAGCGTTCTTCTTCAGACAGAGATTGGAACGATTGATGTGGTTCCCCTTCAGGGAGATGAGATCAAGGCAACCTTAGGCGGGAAGACGACCAAGGCATTAATGAAGGATTACAAGCTGGACATTACTCAGGATCAGGGGCAGACCCGGATTAAGGTGGTTCAAGACAACCGGTACCGCTTTTTTGACATCTATACGGAGCTTAAGCTCACGGTAGGGATTCCTGAGACCCGGCTAGACCAGCTGCAGGTGGTAACGGACTCCGGAAAAATTGATGTCGGCCCCGTCCTGGCGAAGGAATACCGGGTGGTAAGCGACTCAGGGGCTATCAAGCTGGATATAGAGGAGGGGATCATCCATGCTGAGACAGATACGGGTAAAATCACCGCCTCGATTGAGCGCATTAGTCAAGATATCCATGCCACCTCGGACAGTGGAGACATTACCATCCAGACAGCAGAAGCGCCTCAGGCGCTCCGTACTCAATTCTCTGCGGATTCTGGAACCGTTCAGGTGACGCTTCCGGGTTATAAGGATGGTTATATCGGTGAGGGAGGGCCACTTGTCAAGCTTATCTCTGACACTGGCAATCTTAGGATCGAACAGTAACAGTATTTAGGCGAAGAGCAGGAAGAAGAATATGATTGATTTTAGGAGGCGGCCTTGTGTGATAACACATAATCCCAGGAAAGAAGTCTTAATCAAGACTGTTGATCTATGCAAAGTTTACTCCTCAGGCCATGAACAATTTCTCGCCGCCAAAAGCATTAATCTCGAAGTATACCAAGGTGACTTTACGGTGATTATGGGCAGCTCAGGCTCGGGGAAATCTACGTTGCTCTACCTCCTCAGCGGTCTGGACGGGATCACTTCCGGAGAAGTGATGTTCAAGGGAGAGCGAATCGATGCATACACAGAGAAGGAACTTACGGATTTCCGGTCCAACAAAATCGGCTATGTATATCAATCGATCAATCTGGTTCCTGATTTCACCTTGCTGGAGAATGTGGCTTTCCCGGGATACGTGGCTGGGCGCAGCAAAAGCGAGGTGAACGAGCAGGCATTAAGCCTGCTGCACCAGATGGGGATCGGGGCTCAAGCCGGACGCCTGCCATCCCAGGTATCTGGAGGACAGCAGCAGAGAGCGGCGATTGCCAGAGCGCTCATCAATTCGCCGGAGGTGATTTTTGTGGATGAGCCTACAGGGGCATTAAGCCAGGAGCAGGGCGCAGTGATTCTGGATCTGTTGACGGAGATGAATCAGAATAATCAATCCATCGTTATGGTAACGCATGATATCCAGGCTGCGTGCAGGGCAGACCGGTTAAGCGTGGTCAAAGACGGCACTATCGATGGGATTCTGGAGCTAGGCAAATATGCACCGGATCAGTTGAAAGCGAGAGAAAACCAAATTTTCATGTTCATGTCAGGGGAGGAGAGGTAGCGGATGTATGAGGTATGGAAACTATGCTGGACGAACCTGAAGCATAAAAAAGTGCAAAACAGCTTCATTGCAATCATCATCATGCTGGCAGCCCTGCTCCTCTCAACGGCCGTATCCGTTCTGAACAACACCAACCGGATGTATGAGAGTATGCATGACCAGTCCCGTGGCGCGCATCAAATATTGCAGCTGGAGAATGGCATCCATGATCCGGTTCAGGTACATACATGGTGGGAGGAGCAGTCAGGGGTAACGGTCTCGGATTTGATGCGCTACCGCTATCTGTCTAGCATGTCGCACGCAGGAGAAGAGATCCTGAATGTGGACTTGTTCATGATGGATGCACCCGAAGGACCTTTTCCCGTGGACCGGCTGCAGTTCGTAGAAGGGGAAGAACAGAGCACACCGGAAGCAGGAACGGCCTGGATTCCCACCTCGCTGGCGTATTCTAATGATATCCATGTAGGGGATTCGGTTGAATTCAAGACGGATGAAGGTGTCATACGGCTAAAGGTTGCGGCCGTCGTCGTGGATATTTCCTACTGTTCGCCATTTGCGACGAGCGGGAGAATCTGGCTGAATCATGAGGATTATACTAAGCATATGACCCTTTTGCCGGGCGAAGATAAGTATATGACCGGACTACGGTTTGAGGATTACAGTCAACAGAGAGCCTACTGGGAGAGATTCGAACAGTATCTGGGGACCCCCTATCTGGAGTCGGTCAAAGACTTCGAGAGCTTGTCTTCCTATTATATGATTGCGAACCAGGTGATCAGCTTCGTGATGATTTTTCTGGCTGTTGTCATGATCTGCGTGGCCCTGTATACCTTGGGATTCACGATTGCCGATGCCATTCTCTCTAACTACAGAACGATCGGGATTATTAAATCCGTCGGATTATCCTCCCGTAAAGTCATTATGGCTTATGTTGCGCAATATACCTTCCTGGCGCTCGTCTCGGTCATCCCGGGGATGCTGGTCAGCAATATCCTCTCCGGCACCATTGTTGCGGGTTCTATGGCTTATCTCAACACAGGTTCATCAGGGATGAATGATCTATTATCAGTTGCAGGCGTTTGGACCAGCGTGGGTGTTGTTGCAGTGATTTTCCTCTCGGCTCTGCTGTTTGCGAATAAAGCGCGTCATGTTGAGCCTGCCCAAGCCGTTCGTTACGGTATGTCTGAGAAGGAGTACTCCCACCAATCAGGAGGAACTGGAACATGGAAAAGAAAGCTCCTTCAACTGGACACTCTTCCAACCTCGATGATTATAGGGCTAAGAAGTGTCACCAAGAATATCCGGGGTTCGCTGCTTATTGTACTGATCTCGACGTTGTCCACCGCTGTACTTGTCTTTGGATTCCTGTTCGTATACAGCATTGCTTCCATCCATGGCACCATTGCCAAGTGGGGGTATGACTCGGCGGATCTGTCCATAAGAATCGATAATCCGGCTAAAATGACTTTTGCACAGCTACAAGAAGAAGTCCTCTCTGACCCAAGGGTGAAGAATTACTCGCGGTACGGGGATGCCAATGCGGTGGTGCCGATTCCTATGAAGGACGGGGCTGCCGTGAAACAGGATACGATGGGGATCCTGCTGACGGTGGCGGACGGGAACTATGATCAGATAGGCTATGAGAATGTGGACGGCCGTAACCCTGTGTCTGCCAATGAAATCTCGGTGGGTGTGAATGTGGCCAGAACGCTGGGCATCCAAGCAGGGGATACAATGGACATTTATATTGAAGGGGTAAAACATACGCTAACCGTCACCGGAATCTACCAGGCGATCGCAAACATGTCCAACACGGGGCGGATTACCGCTGACGTTATCAAAACGAGTAATCCGGATTATGGGAGTGCGATGAACACCACTTTCATGAATCTGAATGAGGGCACTTCAACCGATTCATTCGTGAAGGAGTTGCAAGAGCGGTACGGCAGTGTACTTGGCATCGCCAGTCAGGCATCGCTTGTGGATGAGGTATTCTCCCAGGCGGTCAAAATCATTGTGCTGCCAGTGTCCGTTATGGCGCTGTTGTTCATCGTTATTACGTTCGTGATCATCTACAGCATCTGCCGGATTAACATGAAGAAAGAGAGCCGCACCTACGGCATCTACAAGTCCATCGGCATGACCTCCCGCCAGATCCGGCTGTCGGAAACCACCGGAATCCTGGTCGTATCGGGGATCGGAGCTTTGGTAGGGATACCTTTAGGCTTATTAGGCCTGCCACCACTGCTGAACGTTATCCTGTCGGATTACGGGATTGTTAAAGTTCCGCTGATCATGAACGGGGGAGGTATAGCCTCGATGATTCCCTTAAGTGTCATAGCCGCAGGCCTGGGCTGCTGGGCAGCATCTAAATCTATACAGAGTGCTTCGCCGCGGGTTTTGGTGGTGGATTGATGGGGGTGTGTTATTGCAGTATTGCAAGATTTAAAAGAGCCGGGCGTTCAGTCCGAAAGCTAGGCCGAAGCCCGTCAACCTTAACTGGTCGGCGGGCTATGGGTTACAGTCTTACGACACTGGACTCGCCGGTCGGCAGAGAATGATTTAAGCCTTGGCAGAAGTCCTTCATACCAAATGCAAAAGTGTCTTGAAAAGTTACAGCTGACAACTCACCATGAGCATCTATAAAGTTAAATATCATATAGTGACTAGTTTTCTTTTTATTTCCTATTCCGGACATTCCGCCGACAATTGTTCCTAACCCAGGTACAAGTAGTGTTCCAATCATTGCACGACCCACAACGCTTTTGCTTTTATCGATCAATTCTTGCATACTTTTAACTTCAGCGGCTCTGAATTGCGTCAGATAGATTTCAAATCTTTGTCTGCTTGAATCAATAAGCACACGATCAGAAAATCTAAAAATTTTGCACTCGACACTTCCAATGCCAAGTCCCTCCACATGTTCTGCGAATACCCCCTGTAACGCTCCGATGCTTTGGGTTTGTTCTTTTAGCTCATTCCCTTGTTTAATTCCTTTTTTTGCTCCAAAAATAATACCGATAATGAGCACTACAATAAATCCCCAAATAAATAACATCATGATGAACAGCCCCTTATTCTGATAATAATTAGAAAAAATAGTCTATCAGAATAATAGGGATATTACTATGTATTTACAATGAACACTAAATATAAAGTGCTAACTAAAATCTCCCGTCACATCTCCTTCAGCAAAAACATGAACATTCTTTAGCTCTGGTGTCACTGCCATCATAAACTCCTTTCAATCACAAACAGAACTCGGCTCTGTATAGACGGTAGGGTAGATGTCCATTAATTCGCTCTCCATCTTGCAGGCCTTAGCTATCATTTCATCTAACTCACTTGCTGCAAAATCCTCATCAATGATAGATTCCATTAGGTTGGTGTATTCCTCTGCTAATTCCTTATCTTCGTTTATTTGGTTAACAGTATCTTCGTAGTCAGACAACGACTTCTCTAATCGATCTCCAATATGGAGCAGGTCTTGACGATCACGTTCCTTTTTCGCATCATACAGAATTTTTCCGCCAATACTGCCACCAATTAATAAGACCACCACAAGTAGTACCCACCATTTTTTACTGTTCATAGCTCCCCCTAAATATATATAATTAACCAAAATTATTCTAACAGAATGTGGTAATATTTACTATGGGCCTTCTGATTCGTGACTATATAAGCTTAATCAAAGTTTTTGCAAACCTAGTAAGCCGTTCAGTAAAAGTGACCCTATTGTATATCTTAATCCGGTTGTAGAGCCGGAGTACGTTAGTACAATTATAAATACTCGATAAATAGGAGGTGCTTCGAAAATCAGAAAAATTATGACATACTCAGTATTAATTATTGTACTTCTCATTCTCGGGGGCTATTCAGGGCTTCAGTTTAAATATAATTCACTTGAAAAAAGCCTTAAAACCTATTTAATTAACGTCCAAGGATACTCTGAGGAAGATATAGTGAGTGTTAAGGCGAAATTTGGATCTATGCCTAAATTTCCTGTATATGTGATATTTTCTGATGATACTGACACCGAATATATTTTCACAGACAGGGATGCATCTGATTGGAAACAATTAGACCCCAAACAACCACAGCGATTAAATGTAGATAATTAATAAACATTAGCGCACATTATAACCCGCCGGGCTTACGCCTGACGGTTTGTTTTTTTACTGTGCTGTATATTCACTTACTTCAAAGGTTAGGATTTTATCATGTATCACATATTCAGTGCAGTTACTGAAGGGGCCTTTGTTATTGTTATGCTTGTTGATTCCAAAGCTTGATGATCCTGAAGCAGAATCATACCAGTTTAAGAAAGCATTTACCTCACTCATCGAAAGATCAAATTCCTTATCAGTCCCAGTGATCAGAGTTATATTTAAGAGAGCGCGATCTTCGCAAGGTGCTTCTGGAGTAGTGGTTGGAGTTGGCTCAGGTGTGGGCTCAGTCGTTGGAATAATAGTAGGAACGACGGTTGGCTCCGATGTTGGAGAAGGAGAAGGAGAAGGAGAAGGAGAAGGAGAAGGAGAAGGAGTTAGCGATCCATAAACTTCAAATTCTGAAACAGTGATTAAATTTGTTGATGAAGAAGAACTAACATTGTGAAGAGCAATTAGATAAACGCCTTCTACAACGGGGATGGTAACTCTTTCATTTGAAACAACTGCACTATTAACTGAACTAATCAAATTATTATTGGCATCATAAAACTCGATATTTAGCGAAGTAGTGGGGGAGACGGTCTTAAGTTGGTAACTATTTATTGTAACTGGTGCTTTGAATTTATGATATCCATACCGATACATACTATTTAATATAGAATGTGTACCAATATCACCATCTGTCCAATCCCAAGTTTGAAGTCCTGCTTCATTAATGCTAGAAGATGCATAAAACTCTTTTTTGTCTAAGAGACCTCCTGGATATGCGTAAGTAGATTGAGAAAATGCTGCAATAGTTGAAATTAATAGTAACAAGCCTACTAAACTTAAAATTAATTTGTTTTTTCTAAACACTATTTCATTCCACCTTTATTATTCAAGTGATAAACTCATGAGAAAATCAGCCCCTCAACCTTAAGGACAAAAGGGCTGATTTCTGTCGGATTAAGTATTAGGCAAATAATCTGAATTATTTAAAATTTGATCAACAATAAAAAGCAAGTCGTCCTCATTTACATATTCATCACCGGCTTGTTGAGCATTATACTTTACCGGATCAACATCGGGAGCGAAATACTTGAAGTATCTGGCATCGATCGCAAGGTCAACAAGGGTGTATGTATCTGATTTGTTGACGTCCATTGCTTCGATGATGATACTGTCTTCCAAACAGTTATCTTTCTCCAAGTCATATTCCTCTTCGGTATCTGCAATCCTTGCTTTGATTGCATCGACAACTGCTGTTCCCTTGGCTTTGGCCTTAAACTTTAGTTTTACGACAACGGTATCATCGTTGATTCCGTATTCTTCACCTTGACTAGCAACTATAAAGCGAACGGCACCGTTTTGATCAACGGGTTTATTGTATACCTTATAACCGGTCACCTCTTCAAATCCGAGATACTGCAAGTGCTCCTTGTCATACTTTACTTCAAAGTCTTCAGCGTAAATATCCTTTACGTTTTTCAGTGATATTTCTGCTGTGAACTCTTTGCCTAAACCGATTTTCTCTGGAGCAATATTTACATCGAGAGTTGGTTTCAACGCCGGTGTTGGAGTTGGTGTAGGCACTGGTGTTGGTGTAGGTGTTGAAGTTGGCGCTATGGTCGGTGTTACAGTAGGAGTTATGGTAGCTGTAGCCGTTGGTGTAGCGGTCGGTGTCGGTGTACCCCAGACGTCAAATTCATTAACCGTTGGATTGCCCGATCCAATATTCACAACTCCAACTGCTACAATATCAGTAAAATCTATACTTACTGTTGTGTCTGTAGACGTAGGCGCCATTAGCGTACGGTGTTATCACTGTGGAAAAACAATACTCTAATATCATCCTTAGAGGAAGCTAAGCGATAACTCGTTAAGTTAATCGAGCGCTGAAAATCATAATAAAGTGTATCATATGATGACCCTGAGTAACCTAGTGTAAATAGAGTTAACGGATTACCATCTGTTACATTACTCGTAGTGATATATGTTGTCCCCAATATATCTGTAGATGCTAACATTTGTTTATCCTTTAGCAATCCTGATACTGGGGAGGTTGGTGTTGGCGTTGGCGTAGCAGTTGGTGTCAGAACAGGCGCCCCATATACATCAAATTCAAAAATCTTTCCAGAACTGTTAACTCCAACACTTTTTACGTTATTAACAACTGGAAATTCAATAAGACCTGAAACATTCGTTAAAGCGTAAATCGTTTTACCTTCATTATCCCTAAAATAAATAGAATAACCACTTGAAGCTGAACCACTTACATAATATTTATTTAGGTTTGATACAGTTGGTAATGTAAACCATCTGGTGGTTCCGGCAACATCGTATAATGTCCCGGAATTTCCATCAGTCATAGTCGTAACGCCAGCGGAATCTTTTACGCCTCTCAATAAGCCTGCTGCTTCTGCAAACACCCCCTGTACAGGTAGTGCAGTAAATAGTAAAACGATAATTAATAGTACCTTTTTCATATTACACCTCATAATAATATTTTTTTCTGAAGTTCTTAAAATAAAAATCTTATGTATCTAAGCAGTTATTAGTTTGATTCCCCTTTCGTTATTTGTATTTTCATATCGCCTGATTATCCTAAGTTAATAAATGGAGTAAGTCTAAACAAAAATTCTTATATTTGGGATAAATAGATCGATGTCATTATAAGTACATAAAATACCACTTATGGTACACTTTCTTGGTTTGAAGAGGAGCAGATGATTAAAAGAGTGAAACCTTTAAGTAATGAAAAACAGGCTGCCAATCAAAAGCTTGGTTGCCTGCTTTGTTAAGTGAAGTATTATTGAGAGTTCCTTAGTCAATTAATTGTCTTCTAAGGAAATTGCATACTCAACCGACCAGCAAGCCCCTCCTCCCCGGTCAATACCTCTACCATAATCCCTGCCCCAAGGCGGAACCCATACTTAAAACTAGCTGCCAACTCCATACCGTGAGTTTGACCGTATAAGTCTAACAGCGCTTCTAACTCGTCGAATTCTTCCGCTGAAAGTCGGTTCTTCCAAATCTCTATGACGTCAGAAGTTCTTTTTCTTAAGATGGAGTACTGCGGATCATCGGGTATGATATTTTCATCTGGATGCAAGTTGCCGTGATACAGGCTCTCCAGAATACTTTCCATTTACTCATCTCCCTCATTGATAAAGTACTTTGTGTTCAACAATAAAAGATATAGACTGTTAAATCTACGGAGTATACTCCACAGAACGATGGAGATCACATAATTCCTTCGGCAGCCTTAACAGGAACAAGGGCTCCAGCTCATTAGAACTGGAACCCTTGTTTGCTTAGCACGGCAAAACAATCTCAAATTCCGTACCTCGCCCGGTAGTCGATTGAACCTTAATTTCGCCGCCGTGTGCTTCAACGATGGTCTTGGCAATGCTCATGCCAAGACCGGAGCCGTCGGTGGATTCTTCGGTATTGGTTCCGCGGTAGTAGCGGTTGAACAGATGATGCAGTGTTTCCTCGTCCATCCCTTTGCCATTATCAAGTACCCGTATGCAAGCTTGGTCGTTGACTCGGGTAAGAGTGACAGAAATGGTTATGCCGGGCGGATTATGCTTAACGGCATTGGACAGCAAATTGTCCATCAGCCGCTGTAACCAGGTTGCATCTGCCTGTATGAGCAGGGAATCCTCTTCCCCGGTGTAGTGGAACAGGTAATCAGACATCGTGGCGTCGTTGACGTACTTCAATACGGAGGAGCGTACCAACTCTGCCAGATCTGTCTCCCTACGTACCATGATGGAATCGCTCTGTTTGAGCTGATGGATCAGAGAGAAGTCGGAGATCAGCTCCAGCATGTAATCCCCTTTTTCCCGGATGGTTGCACCCATGATCCGCATTTCCTCTTGGCTCCATTGCTCAGGCAGCTTCTCCAGCATATATCCGTAGCCTTGAATCGTGGCCAGCGGTGTGCGCAGATCATGGGAGATTCCTGACATCCACTCCGCCTGCTCCTTCTCCAGTCTCTTGCGGTCCCTCTCGATCTGAGCCAACTGATGAGTCATTTGATAAAAGGCTTGAATGACTTCCTGATAGAGCCTGTTGCGGGTTCGCATAGTGCCGTTGCGGCGAAAAATCTTGCGCTTGTCCTTGGCGGTCAGCACCTCGTCGTACTGTCCTTGGCCCATTCTTTCAAACCAGCCTGCGAACAGAATTAGGGGCCGCCCGAAGCGGTAGCCATGCCAGATGGAGACCGACAGCGCGAGGATCAGGATAAGCACGGCAATCCAGATGAGTCTCGGCGTTACATTTTCCAATACAGGATGCTTCAGAGGGAGTCCCGCTGCATGGGGCGTGTAGACGATCCAGGTCATTCCGCTCTGCTCGTCCCGATGGGCCACAATACCTGCGTCATAGTTGTCTGGTGACTGCTGGATGGCCAGAATGTCCAGGGGCCGATATCCCTTTGCTGCATGCTTTTGATCGCCAATGTCTTGTACGGTATGACTGTCAGAATCGATTACTTGCAGATAACTGCCAGCCTCCCGAAGCTGCTGTTCCAAGAGGGGAATGGCTTCACTCCTCACCATGCCCTGTTGTCCGTAAGCGTTGAACCACGCCGTGAGCTGGTCCAGGTCAGGTGTTGGATAACCGAGTACATATAGGAGCGGGTCTTGGAACGAAAAATTCAGCTGTGTCTGCACAGCATAGGACCCCAGTCTCCGTGTCTCCTGGATATCGAGCAATTCAGCGGTGGAGTAGGAGGCAGGCAGTGCAGGGTACGGTGTTGTATTAATGCTGTAGACTACGTCTCCTTCCGCACTAACCACCTGCAGCCACATTCCTTTCTCCTCAATAAGCTTGTTCCACTGGGAGAAGATGTGAAGCTTCCCGTCTTTGTACTGGGCTTCTTGGGCAATCTGCTCCAGAACTCCAACCGGAAAGTTACGGCGGATCTCATTGCTGGTCATGTTCTGGAAGAACATGATGCAGGCAGCCAAGGCAATGGTCACAATCGCCAGAGCATAGAAGATCAACTGATACGTGAAATGGAAGGCCATGCGCTGCTGGATTTTCATCGTTCCTCCGGCTCCTTCACCAGCTTATAGCCGAGTCCGCGTACCGTAAGCAGCAGCTTCGGGTCGCCGGGATCGATTTCGATCCGCTCCCGGATGCGGCGGATATGCACCATCACGGTCGAATCATCGCCCTGTCCGTTGATGCCCCAGACCTTGTCGTAGAGCTGGGTTTTGGAGAAGACGATTCCGGGATGCCGGCAGAAGTGCAGTAATAGCTGGAAGACCTGGGCAGGGCAAGCAATAGGCTGTCCCTTTACGGTTAACTCACCCTCCGCCTCGTTAACGGTAAAGCGGCCGAACCGGTAAATTCCCGCATCGGGATACTTCGCAGCACTGACTGCAAGAGCTTCCGGCTCTAAGCGGCGTATGCGCGCCTGAATTCTTGCGGCTACCTCCAGGGGGTTGAAGGGCTTGGTGATATAATCATCCCCGCCCATGGCGAAGCCTTTTAGAATATCGAGATCGGATGCCTTGGCAGTGAGGAACAGTATATAAGGATTCCCGTATTCGCGGATCTTGGAACAGAGCTCAAGCCCGCTGCCGTCGGGAAGCATAATGTCAAGCAGGACAATATCGGGGACCACACGTTGCACCAGGCTGATAGCTTCAGCACAAGTGGAAGCCCCGTACAGTTGTTGAAAGCCTTCGCGGCGAAGAACCATTTGCAGCATGGTGATGATCGAAGGTTCGTCGTCAATGATAGCGATTTTAATCGCGGATAGATTTGGCATTTTGTCACCCTTGTTCAAAATAGCATATTTATCTTAACAGAACCTAAACAGCGGGAACAAAATTAAGCAAAAATTCAGCGGTTCGTTTAAGTTCTGTTCCGGCGGGGTTGGTAGGATAGGTCTTGGCAACATATTCGAGCTTCGATGAGAAGAGTAGGAGGAAAATAGCATGAGTAAAAAAGGTCACGATCGGGGGAATGGCAATGAGCAGTCTATCTCTGTCTGAAAAAACTCACACCCGGCCCGGCTGGCCGGAGATCATAACTGCACTGTCCCTCTATATGATCGGCGTTGTCATCCTTGGAGTCTGGATGCTTCAAATTCCTGATGACCAATCCATCTTGCGTATTAACATCGGTGGGGCGGGCAATGGTCTGATTGGCTTCCTGGCTCTGTTCGCAGCCTACGCCCTGCGGATTCGCAATTTACGTGCTTTCGGGTTTCGAAGGACGGAGCGGAAATGGCTGCTGGTGGCGGTCTTCATCGGGATTGCAGCGTTCGGTGGATGTTTTGTGATCGAAGGGATCTATTATCACTTTATTACCGAGATCAACACCCAGGCAGACTTCCAGACGGCAGCGCAAGGCGGTCCGCTCTCCATGTTTATTCTGCTTATTACTGGGGCCTTCCTCACGCCGCTTAGCGAGGAATTTGTATTCCGCGGCGTCATTGCCAATGCACTGAACCGTTATGGCCCATGGGCCGGAATCGTAGGCAGCGCTGCAATCTTCGGCGTGGTTCATGGATTCACCGTTATCCTGTTAGATGCATTTATGGTCGGCATTCTGGTGGCATACCTGTTCCGTAAGACAGGCTCCATCTGGCCGGGGGTCGTGGTGCATATCGTGTATAACGGTCTTAATCTTCTCTATTATTCTACGTTGTAGATGGAGGAGGGAGTGAGTACTTAGGCTGTCGGGAGGTTCTCGGCAGCTCTTTGTGTTGGTTTGAAATACAGATGCCTATAATCTGACAGGTTATTCCTCCCGGATGGAAATGATACTATGAATTAGGGCACGCTTTGCGAGTCTTTCCTATTGCGTTCCTACTATAATCATTCCAACAAGGAGATCACATGCTTACTTCAAGAAAATATACTGTATTCGATCTGATCGGGATTCCGCTTAGGGTGATTCCGGTGCAGACGGTGGCGGCGGTGGGATACATGCTGGTGGATGCTCTGATGCCTGCTTATCAGACGCTGGTAATGGCTTATTTCATTAATACGGCGACCCATATTGTGAATGGCCAGGCGGAGTATTCGTTCATCTATAGGCCGCTTGCGCTGATTATGGGTTATGTGATCGTCACTCATCTGCTTCCCAGCCTGATACAGTTGGTTGAGCTGACGGGGCGCAATCGGCTGAATGTGCGGCTGAAGCGGGAGATGGTGCTGAAGCAGGCGCGGCTTGCGTACCAGCATATTGAGAATAAGGAGACCTCGGAGTTAATCCATAGGGTGTGCAGAGATCCGGTGAGTCATTTCATGGGCGGATTCAACAATATGATGAGTGGACTGAATCTGCTGATCGGGACCGCTTCGCTGCTTGTGATTGTGATGTCGTCCACGTTCATTACGGGGATTGTGATTGTGCTGGTTGCGGTGCCTTTGTTCTATATTGCCATGAAGACGGGCAAGGCGAATTATGTGCTGGGGATGGATGCGCAGCGGATACGGAGGAGGAGTGCGGATATAGCCAATATTTTGACTAGCCGGGAGGATGCGGAGGAGCGCACGTTATTCGGGTATAGTTCGGCGCTTCGGGATCGGTACGGCAAGCTATATGATCAGACGTACGCGGTGGAGAAGAAGATACAGATCCGAAGCTTCATTCATCTGAAAAGCGGCTCGATCATCGCCCTGCTGATCGGCATCATTATAGTGGCTTTGCTGTTACCTGCGCTGCACTTGGGTGAGCTAACGATTGGCCTGTACATCTCGCTGGTGACCGCGATCTTCAGTCTCGTGCAGAGGATGTCCTGGCAGTTAGCCGAGACGATGCAGGAGCATGCGCGGATGAAGGAGTATCTGCAGGACTTCTCTGTTTTTGCCGGACTAAGTGAGAAGAAGGATGCTGCTGCTCTACCTGTGGAGTTGGGCGGCTTCGTCTTTCAATCGCTGGAATTCAGGCAGGTGAGCTTCCGCTACCCGGATACGGAGAGATACATATTGAATCAATGCTCGTTCACCATGGTTAGCGGGAAAAACTATGCCATTGTCGGGGAGAACGGGGCCGGTAAGTCCACCCTGATCAAACTGCTCACGGGGATGTACGATAACTACGAGGGCGAAATATTCATTAATCATAAGAAGCTGCGGGAGTACAGCTATCCGGAGCTGAAAAGCATCATCGCAGTGGTCTTCCAGAATTACGCCAGGTACGCGCTGACGATCCAGGATAATGTCCGGTTGGGGAATATCTTGAAGAAGGATGAAGAGCGAATCAGTCACAGTATAAGCAAGATGAATCTGGGTGAGATGGTCCAGGGGCTGGAATCCGGTCTCGATACTTATGTTGGCAAAATCCAAAAGAACAGCCTGGACCTCTCCGGCGGACAGTGGCAAAGGTTGGCGATAGCCAGACTGTTGTATTCTAATTCTGCCATTCATATCATGGACGAGCCTACCGCTGCGCTGGACCCGATAGAAGAGAGCAGACTATATGAAATGTTCAGCAGCATCCGCGCAGACCGGTTTACCATATATATCACCCACAGGCTGGGCGCTGCGAGAATCTCGGATGAGATCCTGGTGGTGCGTAGCGGGCGGATTGCGGAGCAGGGCTCCCATGAGCAATTGCTGGAACAGCCGGACGGGATATACCGGAAGATGTTCGCCAGCCAGAAGTCGTGGTATGAGGCAGAGAGTAAGGTGCAGCATGGATAGAATACAGGGGCAGGGGTTCCTGCGGAACGGGGTCAGATGCCTGCGGCTTTTATTCCAGGTGAATCCCTGGATGTCTTATACGTATATCGGCATTGCCTTGCTCCAGGCGGTCTCCTGGGTGCTTCAGGTGTTATTTATGCAGAGGTTTCTGGATGCGGCTGCTGCTTATGCTACAGATCGAATAGACTTCAAAATGATTCTCTTTTCCTTGGGCATTCTGGCGCTTGTGTATCTGTTCTATCATGTCATGGATGGACTAGGGAACTGTTATGAGGAGATTTACGGGCTAAGCGTGGGTAAACACCTGAACCTGTTGATTTTTAAGAGAGTAGATTCGTTACAGGTCTCTGAATTCGAGGACACGAATCGGCTGGATTATATCCATAAGGCTGTGAACGGGAGCGGCAAGCTGATCTGGATCGGGACGACCTTACTGGACATTCTGTTCTACTATACAACTTATTTCGTGTTCATCGGGTGGTATCTGTTCACGCTCAAGCCGGTGCTTGCGCTAAGTATTGTCGTCGTATTCGTCCCGGTGATGCTCTCTCAATGGGTGCTGATGTCAGCATTCAAGAATCTGGAAGCGGCATCTGCTCCAATCCGGCGGGAAAGTGACTACTATGAACAGTGCTTGACGGACAAAGCGTATCTCTCAGAGACCCGATTGCTGGGGGCTACTGCATTTTTCGAGAATCTGTATACCTCTGCCCTGCAACGGTTGAACGCTATTGTACTTCGGATGCAGGTACGCAAGCATCTCGTGCAGCTCATACTGAATGTAGTGACGGTTATGGGCTACGGCCTGATCGTGTATATGCTGTTTGTGTCTGTGATGAGGCAGGAGATTTCGATTGGAGCTTTTGCGGCGGTGCTGGCTTCGATTGGCAGTCTATACCGGTTCATGAACAAGCTGATCACCGAGAGAATCGCCTGGGCTACGGAGAATATCGGGTCTGTTGAGAATTTTCTGGATTTCATCGACGAACCTGTTCATGCGACTAATAACCTGCCAAGGCCCGCAGATAGTGATATTGAGCTAAAAGCTGTCCGGTTCCGCTATCCGCTGGCAACCCGAAATGCGGTTGAGGAGATCGACCTGATCATCCCGCATAAGCAGACACTGGCGATTGTAGGGGGGAATGGAAGCGGGAAGACCACGCTGTGCCGCATTATTATGGGGTTATACCCGCCTACGGAAGGGGAAGTGTGGTACGGGAACGTGGAGGCTTCGCGGGCTAGCTATGAGCGAACGTCGGCTGTTTTTCAACATTATCGCAAGTATAATGGGACTTTACGGGAGAATGTGTGGATCAGCCAATATTCTAAACTAGCAGATGATTCCGAAGTAGTATCCGTATGCGAGGAGGCCGGGGTGCTTTTATCCGGTGAAGGGGTTAAGAGAGGGCTAGATACGATGCTGGGACGCGAGTTCGGGGGCACGGATCTATCCGGTGGCCAGTGGCAGCGTGTAGCGATTGCGCGGGGATTGTTCCGCGACAGCGATTATATGATCTTGGATGAACCTACGGCGGCCGTAGATCCCCTGGAGGAGACCCGTCTGTATAACGATTTCGCCGCCCTGTGCCGGGATAAAACCGCAGTCCTCGTGTCCCACCGGTTAGGCTCCGTGAAGCTCGCGGATCGAATCCTCGTGATGAAGGACGGAAGGATCGTGCAGGACGGCACGCATGAGCAGCTAATGAGCATAGAGGGCGAGTACCGGACGATGTATGAGGCGCAGCGGAAGTGGTATGTGTAAGAGATGAAACCGATTACATTATAGTGATGCCTGGATTGAAAGTGACGAGGACATTCAGCATACGCTTTGCCCGGCGCTGGAGCGGAATAGGAATAAATGGTTTACTAATACAGATCTAAACGATAAGATGAAGGACAAACCAGTTATTGCCGATGCGCAAAGAGAGGAAGCAGAATGAAGCACGTTACAGTATATGATATCGCCAGGGAAGCTAACGTCTCGGTTGCCACTGTATCCAGAGTGCTTAACAATACCGCTCCCGTCAAGAAAGAAACGAGAGAGCGGATTACTGCGCTGATTGACAAGCACCAGTTTCAGCCTAACGCGCTTGCGAGAAGCCTGATCCGCAAAGAAACCGGGATGATCGGGTTCATCCTGCCGGATATCACCAACCCGTTTTTTCCGGAGGTTCTGGCCAGCTTTGACCGGGAGACGAGAAAGCTGGGCTACACCTGTTTTTTGTGCGATACCGTCTCCTCGGACGAGGAGACAGAACGCCAGTATGCGCGGGAATCACAGTACCTGGGGATCTTGATGGAGAAGCAGGTCGATGGTATCGTGATGATTGGCGGCAGACTGGATTTGTCCAAGCCGGATGCGGCGCTGGTGCGGGAGGTAGAGGAAGTGGCAAAACGTGTTCCGGTGCTGATGATTAATGGGAATCTGCCCAACACGAAGATTCACAGGGTGGCGGTCGACCAGAGACTGGGGGCGGAGCTGGCCGCACAGCATTTAATTGATCTTGGACACCGGGATATCGCCGTCATTGGCGGTTTTGTGCACATGTCCAATACGCAGCAGCGGATTCAAGGATTCCGGACGGCCATGCGAAACAACGGTCTGGAGGTCCGCAAGGAGTGGATGGTCCAAGGGGGATTCTCTGTCAACAAAGGCTTAGAATTTGCAGAGCAGGTGCTGAATTTGCCGGATCGGCCGACAGCTATCATGTGTATGAACGACCTGGTGGCCATCGGAGCACTGAAAGCGGCTGACCGGGCGGGACTTGCCGTGCCGGCGGAATTGTCCATTGTTGGTTACGATGATATTCCATTTGCGTCCTTCAGCATTCCTGAGCTGACTACGGTATCGCTGATGGCGAACGAGATCGGCCGTCTGGCGGCAGAGATGCTGCATAAGCTGATTGCCGGCAAAAAGGTGCCTTCTCTACATTCGGTTGTTCCCGAGCTAAGGGTACGCCAAACGACGGCGCCTCTCCAGAAATAATTTGGTCCACATTATAAATTAATAGTTGACTTTGAAATAATGAGGGCTTATTCTGTTGAAGAAAGCCCTTACATTTTAAATATATATGAAACCCATTTCATTTTAATCCAATGACTTGCTCAAAGAACAAGGACACCTCCCTGGGAAATTTGCGAGAATAAGAGAGAAAGGATGAATCATGGGTTTTATTTTTTTGGCTTCAAATGAAATGGGTTTCATAAATTTTACAGTCGAAATCCGCTGACTATTCAACTAAGGAGGGGTCTTATGTCCACTGCTTCACCTGCCCAATTGACAGAGAAGAGGTATACCGGAGCCAAACGCGGCCGCTGGAAACGTTTTAAGAACAACAAGACATTGCTGCTGATGTGCTTTCCGGCGATAGCGTTTTTTCTCATCTTTTCCTATCTGCCTATGCCTGGGCTGTATCTGGCATTCATCAAGTACAATTATTCTGACGGTATCTTCGGAAGTGCCTTTGCCGGGCTGGAGAATTTCCGGTTCCTCGTCATGACAGGTGACCTGTGGCGGCTGACCTTCAACACGATTGCCTATAACATTGCGTTTATCCTGCTGGGCAACATGCTTCAGATTACGGTCGCTGTACTGTTGAACGAGATACGGTCCAAATGGTTCAAGAAAGTATCCCAAACCATGATGTTCCTGCCGTATTTCGTATCCGCCGTTCTGATCGGACTCATCGCCTACAATATTCTGAGTTACGATTATGGCATTTTGAACTCGGTTCTGAACTCATTGGGGCTTGAACCGGTGAAGGCGTACTCGAGTCCGGGGGCGTGGCCTTTTATCATTGTCATCACGTATTTATGGCAAAGCACCGGTTATGGCTCCATTGTGTATTTCGCCGCCATTATGGGGCTGGACAGTGAGATTGTAGAGGCTTCGGAGATCGACGGGGCCAATGCTTTTCAGCGTATACGGTATATCGTACTGCCTTGGCTTAAACCGACCTTCATCATTCTGCTGTTGTTCTCGCTTGGCGGAATCCTTAAGGGGAACTTCGGGTTATTCTTTAATCTGGTGGGTGCCAACAACACAGCGTTGTACGCCTCTACGGATATCATCGAGACCTATGTGTTCCGCTCACTGATGACCAACTTCAACTTCTCGATGGGCAGTGCGGTCAGCCTGTATCAATCCTTGTTCGGGTTCATCGTTGTTCTATCCGCTAACTGGCTGGTCAAAAAGGTATCGCCTGACAATTCACTTTTCTAGGAGGACTTGCCCATGGATGAGACTTTTGTAAGCGTACGCAAAAAAACTGACGCCAGCGGACTTGTCGTTCAGTGGATCGGATATCTGTTTATCGGCTTGTTCGCCCTCTGCTGTCTGTTGCCATTCTTGCTGGTGCTGGGAACCTCCTTCACCTCCGAGTCGGCCATCAAGCTCTCCGGCTTCAACTTCTGGCCCAAAGAATTCAGTCTGTTCGCTTATAAAATCGTGTTTGAGAATCCCGGTCTGATCATCGGATCGTATATAGTAACGATTGTCATAACCATGGTGGGTACGGCGATTGGCCTGTTGCTGGTGGCTATGACGGGATACGCGCTGCAGCGGCCGGACTTCATGTACCGGAACAAAATTTCTTTCTTCATTTACTTCACTACACTGTTCTCTGGAGGTCTGGTGCCGTTCTACCTGTTGATCACCCAGTACCTCCATCTAAAAGATAACTATCTGGCGGTTCTGCTCCCGGGTCTGCTGACTCCGTTTCTAATCATTATGATGAAAAGCTTCGTCCGCTCGATTCCTCATGCCATTACGGAATCGGCGAAGATCGACGGAGCAGGCGACTTTACGATTTTCCTCCGGCTGATTCTGCCGATGACCACGCCCGCCCTTGCCACCATCGGGCTGTTCATCGCCCTGGGTTATTGGAACGAATGGTATAACTCCATGCTGTTTCTGTCGCCGGATATGAAATATCGCACCTTGCAGCTTTTTTTGTATAACGTGATTACCAGTGCGGATTATGTCCGCAATTCCGCTGCCGCCTCGAATGTGCAGCTTCGCGATATGCCACTTGAGTCCATGAAGATGGCGACAGCGGTAGTTGCCACAGGTCCTGTCATTTTGTTCTACCCGTTCGTACAGCGCTACTTCATTAAGGGAATCACCGTAGGGGCCGTAAAGGGCTGATCTTCCAGACCATTCAATTCTACTGCAACGATGTGCCAAGGCCATCAAGCCTTCTCACATAGAGTAAATTAAATACAGGGAGGTTGTACAAGAATGGGGATCAAAAAAGCATCAAGCATCATGTTGACGTTCCTCTTACTGTTTACGCTGGCCGCCTGCGGTGGCGGGAATAATGCGGCTAACAATGGGGCTGGTACGACGAATGACAATGGAAACAAAGACAGCTCGGCGCCGGACACCTCCAAGTTCGTAAAGATCAGTTATGTGGTACTGGGTGATAAGCCGAAGAATGGACAATTCGAAAAGGTGCTGGCCAAGGTCAATGAAATTATGAAGGAAAAAATCAATGCCGAGCTGGAATGGAAATGGGTCGAATGGGCTGATTGGCAGACCAAATACAACCTGCTGCTGGCTTCAGGGGAGGCAGTTGATCTGATCACTATCGGAACGGATTGGCTCGATACCTGGGCCAATGCGCAGCGCGGGGCTTTCATGAATCTGGATGAGCTGCTGCCCAAGTATGCACCGGAAACCTGGAAATCCGTTCCTGAGAAGGATTGGAACGAGAGCCGTTACAACGGCAAAATTGTGCTGATTCCTGAGAACGATTACACGCAATGGGTCAATCATGGCTTCTTCTACCGCGGCGACTGGGCGAAGGAAGCCGGGCTGAGCGAACCGATTAAGAATTGGGAAGAAATCGGCCAGTATCTGCAATATATCAAAGACAATAAGCCGGATGTCATTCCATGGGATATGGCTTCCGGTGCGGTGACATGGGGCGGCTATATTCAGTCCTATACGGATAACCTGGACCTCCCGATCTCTACAGGCTACATGCCAGTATTTACATCGGTATCAAACGATGAGAAATATACTGTAGCTGAGCCGATCTTCAGCGATCTCTTCCTGAATTATGCCAAGCTGATGAAAGAATGGGCCGATAAAGGATTCTGGCGCGAGGATGCGCTCAATAACAAAAATGACAACCGTATAGCCCTCAAAGCCGGATTATCCGGTCTGGACCAGCATCACACACAGACCTTCTCCACGCTGCGTGTAGAGATGGACAAAGCCCAGCCAGGCTCCGAACTGCAGATGTTCCCGTTCAACCGGACCGGCGGTAAAAACCTGATGGAACTGTCGATTACACACGGCGGTACCTCCCTGGGTGCCCACAGCAAAAATCCGGAGCGGGCGCTGATGGCGTATGATTTGATCCGCAACAATGAAGAAATCTATCATCTGATCAACTATGGTATCGAAGGCGTTCAATATGAAATTAAGGATGGAAAGAGAACACTGCCAGCCAACTACAATGAAGCTTCTGACAGCTTCTATGCAGATTTCTGGGGTGGCCGAATGGATAAATTCGAAATTCCAAGCGAAACGGTGTGGAGTGAAATCGGCACCCTCTATGACGAATACGACAAAATCAAAATTCCGTATCCTTACGGTCAGTTTGTCTTCGACAAAACTCCTGTGGAAAGTGAACTGACTGCGATCTCGCAGGTGGCCGGGGAGCTTGGTCCGGCTATCAACTTCGGGAAGGTAAGTGATCCTGCCAAAGCAGTGGAGGAGTTCAGAGCCAAAATCAAGACTGCCGGATATGATAAGGTCAAGGCTGAATTGCAGAAGCAGCTGGATGCGTTCAAGCAAAAAATGGAATCTGCGAAATAAACGGCTAGATAGATTGAACTAAAAAATTTAAGGTAAAGGAGAAGTGCATGAACGAGTCCAGGAGTAAGATATGGCTTAATGCGGAGTGGTGTTTCAATCAGGGGGATGTACCCCAGGCATGGTACAAGGGATATGACGACAAAGCTTGGCGTAAAGTCACACTTCCGCATGATTGGGCCATCGAGGCTGATTTTTCCAGAGATTATTCCAGCGGGAGCGGATATCTGCCCGGCGGAACCGGCTGGTACCGCAAGCATGTTGTGTTGCCGGACCGGCTGGAGGGTAAACGTGCGTACCTTACCTTTGAAGGCGTCTACAACCATTCGCAGGTCTGGGTGAACAGCTATTATCTAGGAAAACGTCCGTATGGTTATAGCACGTTCACTTATGAAATCACGGACCTGCTGGCGTATGGGGGAGCTGTCAATACCATTGCGGTAAAAGTGAACCATGCGGAGACAGCCGACTCCCGCTGGTACACCGGTTCAGGGATCTACCGTGATGTCTATCTGACATTTACGCATGACATTCATGTTGCGCAATACGGTGTTTTTGCCTCGACAGCTGAAATTAGCCTGGAAGGGGCGGAGCTGCAGGTAGAGACCAGGATTCTTAACGAAACAGGGGAAGCCGCAGAGATCAGCGTACTTCACACTCTTGTAGATGAGGATGGCATCAATGCGGGAACTTCGGTGGAGCTGTTGCCGGCGGCGGGCGGTACGGAACTCAGTCAACAGGTCATTCAAGTGAAGGGGCCGAAGCTCTGGTCGCCGGAAGCCCCCAATATGTATACACTCATTACAGAAATTATCTGGAAGGGTGCAACGGTTGATGAGGTCCGCACTCCCGTCGGCCTCCGGAGCATTCACTTCGATCCGGCAGAAGGGTTCAAGCTGAATGGAGAGGCTCTTAAGATCAAGGGAGTCTGTGTACATCATGACGCCGGTTGCCTCGGCGCTGCCGTTCCCGGCGATGTCTGGATCCGGCGGCTACGCTACCTTAAGGACATGGGCTGCAATGCCATCCGTATGAGCCATAATCCGCCAGCTCCGGTTCTCCTGGATTTGTGTGATCAAATGGGATTTATGGTGATGGACGAAGCCTTTGATGAATGGGAAGGCGTCAAGAACAAATGGTCTACCGGACATAATGTATATCCTCCCAAGCACTTCGGTTATTATGAGGATTTCCCGGACTGGGGCATTACGGATATTCAGGAGATGGTGAAGCGCGACCGGAATCATCCTTCTATTATTATGTGGAGTATCGGCAATGAGGTAGACTATCCTAATGATCCTTACTGCCACCCCTCCTTCCAGACGATGACCGGCAACAATGATGCCAACAAGCCTGCTGAAGAACGTGTATATGATCCGAACAAGCCGAATGCTGAACGTCTTGCTGTCATAGCTAGAAGACTGGTGCAGGCTGTGAAGGCATGTGACAAGACACGGCCAGTAACGGCGGCGCTCGCTTATCCGGAACTAGCTAATCTTATCGGTTATTCCGATACGCTCGACGTGGTCGGCTATAATTACAGGGAGTCTTTATACTTCAAGGATCGGAGCGCTTACCCGGATCGTGTGCTCTACGGCAGCGAGAATTCGCCGGGACTGCAGGAGTGGCTGGCGGTCCGCGATAACCCCGATATTTGCGCACAGTTCATATGGACTGGAATCGACTATCTGGGAGAAGCGCATGGCTGGCCGATTCGGGCCTCGCAGGCAGGGTTCATGGACCTTGCCGGCTTCCCGAAACCAAGCTATTATTACCGCCAGAGCCTGTGGAGCGATACGCCGATGGCTTATCTCGCCGTCCGCAGGGCAGAGGAACCGGGAATATCTGATACCGGTGGACGCTCAGGCGGTAAGCCAAGCTGGAACTGGGAGCCGGGCGAGCGGTTGATTGTAGACGGTTATACCAATCTGGCGGCTGCGGAACTGTACCTTAACGGCAAGCTGCTCGGGGTAGGACGTCCTGATGAGAGCGGAGAGCTGCTGCTGAGCTGGGAAGTGAGCTTTGAACCGGGAACGCTGCTTTTAACGGGGAAAGACGGACAGGGCAGAACGGTCAAGCGGGAGCTTCACACGGCGGCAGCGCCGGAGCAGCTAAGAGTGACAGCCGATACCCTGCAGCTGCGGGCCAACCTGCGGGATATCGCCCATGTGGAGCTCGACATTGTGGATGCGGCGGGCACCGGAGTATACGGCGCGGAGGTTCCTGTCACGGTGACCGTAGAGGGAGCAGGTGAACTATTGGGATTGGAGAATGGAAATGTGCAGGATCTGGAGCCTTACCGCTCCCATACGCGAAATACCCATCACGGCAAGCTGCTGGCCTATATCCGGGCCGGAGCCGTCTCCGGAACGATTAAGCTCACTGCGGTCATTCCGGGATTACCGCAGGCTGAGCTTGAAATAAGCTCTTTATGAGTTGGACGGTATAAGTCTAACAACACCTCAGCCTTAGAGGGAATACCACAGTTGGTTCTAATAAAATGACTGCTGCCAATTCCGGCGCAGTCATTTTTATTTTTACTTTATCCAAACCCCTGTAATCTGACAGGACGCAATCGTCCGAATGTGCGGCTGAAGCGGTAGATGGTATTGAAGCGGGCACAATTGGAGTATGAGCATATTGAGACTAAGGAGACTTCGGAGTTAATCCATAGGGTGTGCGGCGATCCGGTAGGTCATTTCACGGCGGGTTCAACAATATGATTAGTGGCCTGAATATGTTGATTAGGACTATTTCGCTGCTTGTGATTGTGATGTCGTCCACTTCATTACGGGGATAGTGATTGTGTTGGTTCCGGTGCCTTTGTCCTACATCGCCATGAAGACGGGCAAAACGAATTATATGCTGGGGATAGAGGCGCAGTGGATACGGAGGAGGAGTGCGGATCTGGCCCATATTTTGACCAGCGGAGAGGATGCAGAGGATCGCACGTTCTCGGTTATAGTCGAGCGCTCAGGGATCTGGTACGACAAGCTGTATGATCAGACTCCACAACCCGGATACGAGGAGATACATATTGAATCGGTGCTCGTTAACCATGGTTAGCGGGAAAAGCTATGCCATTGTCGGCAGAACGGGGCGGGCCGGCGAGTCCATCCTCATCAAACTACTCACCGGGATGTACGATAACTACGAGGGAGAAATCTTCATTAATAATAGGAACCTTCGGGAGTACAGCTACCCTGAGCTGAAAAGCATCATCGCAGTGGTCTTCCAGAATTACGCCAGATACGCGCTGGCGATCCAGGATAATGTCCGGCTGGGGAATATCCTGAAGCTGGATGAAGAGCGAATCCTTCACAATAAAAGAAAGATGAATCTGGGTGAGATGGTTCTCTGAGGCTGGAAGCCGGTCTCGATACTTATGTTGGCAAAATCAAAGAGAACAACCTGGATCTCTCCGGCGGGCAATGGCAGCGATTGGCGATAGCCAGACTGTTGTACTCCAACTCAACTGAGCCTACTGCTGCCTGGACCCCATCGAAGAGAGCAGGCTGTATGAGATGTTTGGCAGCATCCGCGCAGACCGTTTCACTCCCACAGGCTGGGTGTTGCGAGAATCTCGGATGAGATCCTGGTGGTGCGTAGCGGGCGGATTGCGGAGCAGGGCTCCCATGAGCAATTGATGGAAAATCCGGACGGGATATACCGGAAGATGTTTGTCAGCCAGAAGTCGTGGTATGAAGCAGAGAGCATAGTGCAACATGTATAGAATACGGGGGAAGGGTTTCCTGAGGAACGGAGCCCAATACCTGCGGCTTTTATTTCAGGTGAATCCAGGGATGTCTTACGTGTACATCAGGATTGCTTTGCTCCAGGCGGTCCCCTGGGTGCTGCGGCTGCCTATGCTACGCAACAAATAGACTTCAAGATGATTCTCTTTTCCTTGGGCGCACTGGCATTTATGTATCTGTTCTATCATGTCTGGATGGACTCGGGAACTGTTATGAGGAGATTTACGGGCTAAGCGTGGGCAAGCACCTCAACCCGATGGTTTTTAAGCGAGCAGATTTGATACAGGTCTCTGAATCTGAGGACATGGGGCGGCTGGATTATATGAATTCGGCTGTGATATTCTTGTTTATTTTCTGATGAATCGAACTCAAATTCAATTGATATATTGCTGAATAATTATGCTTTCTGATATTTAGACAACAGCTTTAAAGTATAGCAATAATAAAGGCAGTTCTAAAAAACACTCCGGTTAACAATTGCATATCATTGCTATTTGCAAAATTGTCTATACATTGCTATATTTCGAATGGAATTGAAATACAAATCCATAATCGTATCTAATAGTCTGAACGAAAGGTGAGGATTAAAATAGAAGAAGAAATAACATTGAAGGATAAACTTGAGTACTTTCATTTAGTTTTTGCGGAAGAATTTGATTCGATCTTTTCAGCTGAAATCATATGTTGTGAAAAATGTGTAGTTGAATTTATGAAGTGCTGGCCTGGTGTCTATTTGAATGACCGGGATTTTCATTCATATTCTATACAAATTTCGTCATTGTATTTCATGATGCGATTCTGTGATTTTATAACTGAAGATGAATTTAAGAAATTTTCCTCTGATTTAGTATGTCCACGCTGCGACCAAAAATTAGATGGAGTTATATATCCCTATAATATGCCTTTTAATGTTCCATATGGATTTGAGCAACTTATAGAGGAAATCACTAATATAGCATATGAAACCCCCTTTTTACTACTAGCACATCCTTTTGCAAATGAGGTTTTTCAAGAAATCAGTTATATATCTCAAACAGTAGAAGCTAGGGTTTTACCTGATATAGTTTATAGAGCTCGAATATTTAATAATGCAATAAATTATACTGTAACTGATTTTTTTGCTTCTCCTAAAGAAAAGATTGTTGAGGGAAGATATAATCATGCTGGCCAACAAGTATTATATCTATCTCAGGAGCCAGAAACATGCTTTCATGAGCTTCGTTCGCCCAAGGAGGGGGTGATAATTGCAGGCCTTCGTATAAATAAACCTATCAAAGTATTAGACTTAACAATGCAAACTCATGATTCAGACATCATTAAAATTATAAGATGGTCATCTTTAATGAATTCACCAAATGGAGGAGATGGATGGCATAAACCTCACTATGTCTTTACGAGATTCATTTCAGATTGTGCTAAATCTTTGGGATTCAATGCCATTAAATATCCAAGTGTTCGTTTTAATGAAGGTGTGAATCTTGCACTAATTAGTTATTCGGAAAATTTTAAAAAAATTCAATTTGATGAAATGTTTTTTTTTAATGCAAGCGATACTAAACTTGAAGAGCTAAAAAAAATATTAAGTAGAGATATACTTTGACGTATTGATTGTATATCTCTGCTCTTGGCTTATCTTGAATCAGTGAAAAATAAAAAACGCTTGAATCTCAATTCAAGCGTTTTTTGATCTTAAGATTTTGACGGGAGAATCAAGTAGATTTCCGATATGAATTTTGTGTCAACGGTAATTAAACATGATCAAGAATGTCGATATGTAATTTTAGCTTCGATAACTGTATTGGGTAGTTAGAGAAATAATAAAGGATTGCAAAGAGCACTATAAAAGAGCTTCTAATTGTAATTTTATCATATTGGAGAACTTACTTTAAATGGGGATTCCAAGGAAGGGTTTAGATAGAATTTTTCCTTGTCATTGTTTCTTGAATATTATAGTGGAATTTTTAATGCAAGGATGTAACCGTATTCATTTTTACTTTGTTGTAGGCGGAAACCGTATTTGAAAATTTAGGTGAACTCCCTATACCATAAGTTTGAGCATTTAGGTAAGAGTGCTTTTATTGCTTTGAATGTAACCAAGTAACATTCGATACTCAAGCAAGGATCTCTCCTTCCCAATTCAGTAGAATGATGCTCAAACATCAATGCGCCGTTTACATAATTTAACTCTGAATAGCACGCAAGTTCTACAAAATCTATCTCCTGAAAAAAGTTAAAGACAGAAAAGGGTTTGGGTTAACAAGTCATTCTACTAGGATCTAAAGTCCTGGATTTGTTTTGTCTCATTGTGAAAGTTATTTGCGAACAAAACAAAAAATAGATATTTGTGGAGGAATATGGATTTTGAATGTCGAAAATAAGACTAAAGAAGTGAGTCTTTAGGCACGAATAGTTCTATATGATAAAAAATACTAGGAGGTAATGAAAATGGGCATTGATTTAGCTAAAGATGGAAAATTATTATATCATTTAACTAAGTTAGATAATCTTGAATCCATTATAGAACATGGACTTATTCCAAGGAGAACTTTATTAGAAAGTGGAGCTATCTTTGAGGATGTTGCTAATCCTGATATAATACATAAAAGAACTCAATTGGGGCTTGATATTTATACCCCTTTTCATTTTCACCCATACTCTTCATTTGATGTTGCTGTAAAACATACTTATTGGAAAGATGAATTTGTTTATATTTGTATAACACGAGTTAAGGCAAAGCATAATAATTTTAAAATTCTTCCCAAACATCCTTTATCAATTGATGAATGTAATTTACTCGATTATGACGAAGGTTTTTCTGAAATAGATTGGGCTGTGTTAACCAAGAAAGGTTTAATTGATGAATACTCTAAACATGTCAAGATGGCCGAATGTTTGACTGATCTTACAGTGCCTGCAGAAGGTTTTCATTCAATTAATGTGCGCAGTGAGCAAACGAAACAATTGGTTGAGGATATTTTAGATCAATACGGGATAAATGGTAATAGACCCTATGTCAACATTAGAAGTTGGTTTTAAGCCCGCTATAATTAATTCTATATAGAAAGGAGGAAGTTAATTGATAACCTATACTTCAGGTGATTTATTAAAGTCATATACAGAAGCTTTAGTTAATACAGTCAATTGTGAAGGATATATGGGAAAAGGGATTGCTTATCAGTTTAAATTGCAATTCCCAGAGAACAACAAAGATTATATAAAAGCTTGTAAAAGTGGTATCCTCACGGTTGGGAAATTACATTACTCCAACGAACAGGGAAAACTAATTATTAACTTTCCAACAAAAGATAAGTGGCGTGAGAAATCTAAAATTTCGTATATAGAAAAGGGCCTGGATGCGTTAAATGATCTTATTAGACAACTGAAAATAAAGAGTATTTCCATTCCCCCACTAGGTAGTGGTAATGGCGGTTTAATATGGGGAGAAGTTAAGCCACTAATTGAAAAAAAATTAGAAACGACAGCTCTTACTACAGACATTCTTATATTTGAACCTTCCAAGAGCTACATTTCTCAACCTACTGCTGAACCTAAATTAAGCACTTCGGCTTTGGTATTAATGGAAATCAAGAATCAACTCCTTCAATTTAATAAACTTCGGCTACAGAAAACAGCATTCATGGTAGATATTTTTTCTGAAAAAAAATACTTTAATTTCCAAAAACATTTATATGGACCTTATGATAATTCTATAACTATTATCAGTCGAAATATTAGAGAATATCAAATTTATCATAATGTGAGAAATACTGAAGAAGCTAAGTCTATTCTCTTTAAAAAAATAGTTAGTGAAAATGTTGAGTTGAAATTAACATTTTTAGCACCCTTAATTGAAAGAGCCTGTACTTTTATTAATTCGATAAATACTGATCACGAATTGGAATGTCTTACAACTATACTCTTCTTAATAGAGGAAGATGGTACTCTATCTGAAGAGGAAATTATTAATAAATTTTTATCATGGTCAGATGATAAGGCTAATCGATTTTCTAGACAAGAAATTATGCAGGGAATAGCATTTTTAATGCAAGCTAACTTACTTAAAAAAGAATTAATAGGTTATACCATTATTAAGAATAATATTCATTAGGTGGACAAATATTATTTTAGCAATAGTCATTAAGTAAAAATTTGATTAATCCTCCTCAACATTTTGGGAAGCCTTTGATTTTTAACTCAGAAAACTTAAATCAGATTATCCTACAGAAACTTTTATAGTTTGTATTCAAAATCAAAGGGACAGTCAGCTTAAACATTTTGTTTAATGGATATTCCTCTTTGAATATTTTCCCCCTCATCTTCACCTCTTTCTTGTATTTTCGTAGTATTTTAGAGGAAAGTTTTTGAATTATAGTATCGTTGGAGGGACAGAAATGTTAGATGACTCAGAAAAATCATCAGTATCTGAGAAAGATGAATTGAATAAAACTTATAATGTCTCTGATAATACAAAGTTGGCGATGGGGAATTCTATAAGGATAGGAATCATCCCTGAAACTACAAAAATAGGAATGGCAGCAATGGAGGCTACAAGAATAGGAATCTCATCAGAGGCAAGGATGGCAATGTTTGATTTTCTTGAAAATGGAATTTATTATGATGCAACAAAAGTTGGGTTAGCAGCAATGGAGGCTACAAGAGGAATCTCACCAGAGGTACGGATAGAAGGATTAAATTTCGCAAAGATAGGAATTAATCCTGAAGTGACAAAAATGGGTATGGCAGCAAAAGAGGCGTTTAGAATAGGGATCACCCCTGAAGCAACAAGAATAGTGACGGCAGCAATAGAGGCTACCAGAGTAGGGATCATACCAGAGGTAAAGATGGCATTAGAGGCTGCAACTAGCAATCAATTTAAGAATCTAGTTGTACCAAAAGAGACTTTTGAAAAAGCATACCCATCCTTAAACATAGATAATCAAAATGTAAAGAGCATATTATCTGGGATTTCTCCATCTAAATTCAAAATTGAAAATGAGGTTTTGGAAAAAGGTGAAATAGACTCATTCTTTGTAATGAATGATACGAGTGATAAAATACCAGTTAAGTCAATGGTAAGTACAGTTAGTTCAACTGAACTACTTAACAGTATAACAAAAGAAGAAGCTTTGTCGTTCTATAATTATTTGGCAAAATTCCCGATGCTAGGGCTTGAACATAATGTAGGAAAGAAAATATTCGATGAATTAAATAACATTAAAATAAGAACTGTTCACAACAATACTCTATTATTCAGAGCAAGACCAAGGGATTCTGAAAAAAGAGAAATTCCATATACTACAGAAGAAATGTTTTCTGCACCTTATGGGGTCACAGGAATTGGACGTTTTAATTATTCAGGACATGGGGAGTTATATACTTGCGATAACAAAGATGTTGCAATAAAAGAATGTTTGAAAAATAGCAACATTTCTGTCGATATTATGAAACTTGAATTGATTAAAACAGTTGATTTAATTGATTTAACTGAAAAGGATACTCCATTAGTCCAGTTTTGCAGCTTTAGCGTAAATACTTCATCCGGTTTAGAGTATTTAGTACCTACATTTATTGCTCAATGTGCAAAAAGAAAGGGGATTACAGGCATAGTCTTTAATAGTAGTCAAGATAGTAATGCTTTAAATTATGTCTTCTTTGATTACTTGAGAGGTTGGTTTAAAGCGAGTCTAGTAGGAACAAATGTGAGATAAATAAAAATTTTATTTAGTTTCTATCACTACTATGTTTAGAACTTTACAACTCATGCGATATGACTAGAGTTGTTTAAAAATTTTGACGGTGCTGTAAGCCCCGCCAAGCTAGGACTCTCACAAATAGTCTGGCCTGATTTACAAATCAGGCAGTGTACATCCAAGCCCGCATTAAGCACTCTACTTGTTTCAAGGTAATACCCCGCTTTTTGGGGTTATTTTTTGTTTTTTCCTATACTGTGACGGCGTCAGCCCCGTCTGCTGCTTGAACTGGCGCATGAAGTGGATCTCGCTGGCGTAGCCGCTCATTTCGGCGATTTTTTTGACGGAGATGTCTGTGGTGGTGAGCAGGTATTTGGCATGTTCGATCCGGCTGGCAATAACGTCGGCCATCGGGCTTACGCCGAAGTAATCTTTATACAGGTGCTGGAAGCAGGAGCGGCTCATGGTCAACTCGTGGGACAGCCCATCGATGGTCCAGTTCAGGAAGGGCTGGTTGAAGATTTTGGTGCGGATGACGGACATCTTGTTGAAGTGCGTGTTGCCGACTTCCTTCTGGGTAGAGTGAATCCGGTTGCTCAGCTTAATGAAGAATAGGCGCAGATATAATTCGATCGTCTCGTCCTGATGCGGGTTCTCGGAATACACCTCATAGCACAAATGGTTAATGATGATCGACAGCTCGTTCAGGTCGCCAATCGGGATGACTTCATCCTTGGGGATCGCCAGCCGCTCCAGCAGCGCTTCATCGTCGGGGTTGTCCAGCCGGAAATGGAACCAGTCATTGGTGAACTGCGGCCCGTATGCCCGGTAGAGCTGAGGAGTATGCTCGCTGTACAGGATGAAGGAGTCCGGCCCTGTCACCCGGCTCTCTCCCTCCAAAGTGAAGATGGCCTGGGTCTTCAGCAGCAATAGCATATGGTCGCCCGAGCCCTGGGGCCGGTTAATGATGAAGTCCGCGTCATGGCTGTGATTGTAGCCGATATTGTGTATGTTCATAGGAGCCTCCCACATAGCAGATAGATCTATTGTAATAGCAAATAGGCTGCCTTGCAAAGGGAGATTGCACAATAGGTTAGTACTTACGCACGATGTGTAATTGTCCTGCGGCCAGGGTTTATCTATGCTTAAGACAGGTAGGAGTAAGAGCTTACAATGAAGGCTGAGGCCGGAGAGGATGATCGTGATGAAAGAATGGACGGGTTATACCAGAGGGGTGAATCTCGGAGGCTGGCTGTCCCAGTGTCCGTATCAGCATGCCCATTATGAGAGCTTCATTACGGAGAAGGATATTGAGACGATTGCTTCGTGGGGCCTGGACCATGTCCGGCTGCCGGTGGATTATGAAGTGATAGAGGATACAGGGAATGCAGAGGCTTACGCCGGGTTCAAGCATATCGACAACTGCATCCGCTGGTGTGCTGCTAATGGGCTGAATCTTATTATTGATCTGCATAAGACGCCGGGCTTCTCCTTCAATAGCGTGGCCGAGAATTCCCTGTTCGATGACCCGGCGCTCCAGGAACGGTTCCTGAATCTGTGGAAGGCGATTGCCAGCCGGTATGCCGACTATAAGGATACTGTGGCTTTTGAATTATTGAATGAGATTGTGGAGCAGGACAGCAGCCGCTGGAATGCGCTGGCCCAACGGACGATTGCCGAGATCCGCAAGCATGCCCCAGAGACCAAAATTGTCATCGGCGGCATCCAGTGGAACAGCGTGCATACCCTCGGGCTGCTGGATCAGCCTTTTGATGAGAATATCGTATACACCTTCCACTTCTATGAGCCGTTCCTGTTCACACACCAGCGTGCGGCTTGGGTGGAGCAGATGCCAAAGAGCAGCATGGACTATCCGGGTGACCTGGAGAACTACCGCAGCACTTCGGCGGCCATTGGCGCTTTCGGCTCGGGGCTGCATGCAGAAGGTATCCACGAGATGGGTCCAGCATACATGACCAGCCTGATCCAGAATGCCATCGACGTTGCAGCAGAGCGGAATGTGTATCTGTACTGCGGCGAGTATGGAGTCATTGAGCAAGCCCCATCTCAGAGCGTGGTGAACTGGTACAAGGACGTGCACGGGGTGTTCGAGCAATACAAGATCGGGCGGGCCGCATGGACGTATAAAAAGATGGACTTCGGCATCTCCGACCGCTACGACAGCAGCATTACGTCTGAGATTATTTCTTATTTGTAGGCGTGGATAGAGAGAACTGGAAGAAATACAGACAAGGGAAAGTGGCGGAGGGAAATAAATGAAACTACAAATTACAGATAAGCCTGGAGTATCGATATCCAAGGGGATGATTGGGCTCTTCTTCGAGGATATCAACTATGGTCTGGACGGCGGGCTGCATGCCGAGATGATTGAGAACCGTTCCTTTGAGTTCATGAAGGCGCAGGGTGACAGGGAGAGCTACAGCGAGAGTCATGACGGTCTTTATGGTTGGACAGCTTATCCCGCAGAGGCAAGTGGAGCCACACTTCAGATTGGGGCGGAGCATCCGCAGAATGAGGTGAATCCTCATTATCTGGCGTTTACCGCCGGGGAGACGCAGAAAGCTTTTACCAATAAGGCCTATGATGGAGTCTCTCTGAAGCAGGGACTATCGTATGAGGTATCCTTCTATGCCAGAGCGGAGGGTTATGCAGGCGGCATTGAAGTTTCGGTTGAGCAAAATAGTACGGTTATGGCGCAGGCTGTCATCGCGACAGCGGTAGGGGAAGAGTGGACACGTTATACAGCGCAGCTTAGCTGCAATGAGCCTGTATTGTATGGGGATTTCGTCATCCGGCTGGATGCTCCGGGTATGGTCTGCTTCGACTTCGTCTCCATGATTCCCTCCGACGCGGTGCTGGGTCTGTTCCGCCGGGATCTGGTCGGGCTGCTGGAGGAGATGAAGCCAGGCTTCCTGCGGTTCCCCGGAGGGTGTATTGTTGAGGGCTATAACCTGGAGAACCGTTACCAATGGAAGCGGAGTGTGGGAGCCGCCGAGCAGCGCAAGAATAACAGCAGCCGCTGGGCTCTGCACGGCAATCATGAAGAGAATCAGTACACGAGCGAGTATAGCCACTATAATCAGAGTCTGGGGATCGGTTTTTATGAGTATTTTCTGCTGTGTGAATATCTGGGAGCGCGGCCGATTCCGGTGCTGAATGTCGGGCTGGCTTGCCAGTTCCAGTCTACAGAGCATGTGGGCGTGCATGATGAAGATTTCCAGGAGTATATCCAGGATGCGCTGGACCTGCTGGAATTCGCCAACGGACCGGTGGATTCACCGTGGGGCCGCTTGCGGAGTGAGATGGGTCACCCAGAGCCGTTTGGTCTGGAGATGATTGGAATCGGCAATGAGCAGTGGGAGACGGAGCATGCAGACTTTTTCACCAGGTACGATCTGTTCGAGCAGGCGATTCATGCCAAGTATCCATCTGTGCAGCTAATCGGGTCTGCGGGGCCGGATGTCAGCTCAGACAACTACACCCGGGCGTGGGAATATTATCGTAAGCGGGCTGCGGGTAATCCGAACTTCGTCTACGCTATCGATGAGCATTATTATGTGAAGCCGGAATGGCTGTGCGAGAATGTGCATTTCTATGATCAGTATCCGAGAGACATCAAGGTGTTCGCCGGGGAATATGCGGGTCACTATGGCAACGGGATGAATTCGCCGCACTTCAACAGCTGGGGCGCTGCGCTGGCAGAAGCTGCATTCCTGACAGGCCTGGAGCGCAATGCCGACATTGTCGTGCTGGCCTCTTACGCTCCGTTGTTCGCCAGACTCGGCTACGCTCAGTGGTCGCCGGATATGATCTGGTTCGATGGGGAGAGCAGCTACGGTACGCCAAGTTATTATGTGCAGCAAATGTACAGTACGCTGATGGGAACAAAGGTGCTCCAGACCGTACATGATCAGGAGGAGATTCCTTACACTGTTTCTTATGATGAGGAGCAGCAAGTCCTTTATGTGAAGCTGGTGAACACCCTGGACCGTAAGGTTCAGGTAGAACTGGAGACCGCGCTGTCCTTAACTGGACGCGGGGTGGCGTATGTCATGCAGGGGCAGGAGGCGGACGTGAACTCTATTGAGGCTCCGCGCAACATCGCGCCTAAGCTTGTGCCGCTTGAAACCGCGGACTCGATGGTGTATGAGCTGGGGCCGAAGTCTTTTCATGTGCTGCGGATGGAGTGCGGGGTAAGGTAAGGTGATTTGGGCGAAAGTAATGCTCGAAAGATCAAATAAAAGGAATATGGGGGAGACGTGAGGTTGCCGTCTTCCCTTCTTTTTGTAAGAGTGAGTTTAATTGTATTCAGTACATCTAAAAGTAGCCTAAAGCCCGGATAAGCTGAGTTAACTGTATTCTGTACAATTAAAATGAGGCGAAAGCAGACTTTTAGATCATTTACTTTTAAATTGATGTACCAAATGCAATTAAACCGCACATAGAGCCAGCATTGTTCAGTTTAGTTGCATGAAATACAGTTAACCCTTCGCCAACGCGCATTGGAGGTTTGACACCACCCACCTCCCGGTATAAAATAAACTCAAATGATAGATAAACATATCATTATAATAATTAAAGTATCATTATGTTAACTGAAATATCACTCATCCTACAGCAGAGGCAGGCCTATATTCATGAAAACCAGTGTTAAAGATACCAAACGGAAGGCCATTCTGGATGCATCGACGGAGCTGCTGGCGATGAAGCCGACGGCTACACTGCAGGAGATAGCAGATCACTCAGGGATCGGTATTGCGACGCTGCACCGGTATTTCTCTACCAGGGAGCTGCTGCTGGATGCGCTGGCGCTGAATGCGATCGGGCTGGTGGAAGAAGCGCTCGGGGGAGTTACCGCAGAGGAGCATGATATGCTCCCATTCCTGACGGAAGTGTTCGAGGTGCTGATTCCTTTGGGCGGCAAGGTGTCTTTTCTCAGCTCTGCAGCCTCAGTGGACGAGAATCCGCATATTGTAGCCGAGGAAGCAAGGATCAAGCAGCCGCTGCGTGAAGCGGTGGAGGGCTGGCAGGCACGCGGTCTGCTGAATACCGGAATGCCCGCCCACTGGATCATCACGGTCATGTATAATCTCTTGTTCGTTGCCTGGCAGGAGATTCAGAAGGGGAATCTGGCGAAGAATGACGCTCCGAAGCTGCTGGTTAATACAGTCCTCCAAGGCTTCGGCAGAACAGGGCAAGGGGACAGCAGGTAACCGTGAAGCGGGCTGGTTCCCTAAGGTGGATAGAATCTGGAGTGGAACAATAAGGAGGAACCTGTATGTCAACGCTGCAAGTAGAGA
Source organism: Paenibacillus silagei (assembly GCF_017874735.1). Taxonomy (GTDB): domain Bacteria; phylum Bacillota; class Bacilli; order Paenibacillales; family Paenibacillaceae; genus Paenibacillus_AQ; species Paenibacillus_AQ silagei. Next base: position 101,078 of record NZ_JAGGLV010000020.1, on the reverse strand, counting down.
TTGTGAGCCGGCTGGATGAAGAACAAAAACGTGAGGTCGCCAGGCTATATTATCAGGCTTTTACCTTGAAATTCAGTGGAATATGGATCTTCTCCCGTGAAGAGCAGGATATTGTGGAGGTGCTGAGCCGCTGCCTGCGTTATGACAACGCCCTGTACGCGGTGTATGAGGGAAGGGTCGTAGGCTTTGCCGGTCTGGAGACAGGCGATGGCTTCTTCATGATGCTGAGCTACCGTTCGCTCAGACAGACCTTCGGTGTGCTCGGCGGCGCTTGGCGTTACGCAGCTTATGGCTTCTACCGCCTGCTCAATGGCAATACCCCCTCTAATGCAGTGCATATCGATCCGCTTGTAGTGTCCGAGCAGGCCAGAGGGCTGGGCGTCGGAACCCGGCTGCTGGAGGCCGTCTTCGCGTGGTCCCGGGAGGCGGACCGCAGTAAGGTGATGCTGGAGGTTGTCGATACGAATCCGCTGGCGAAGAAGCTGTATGAGCGGGTGGGCTTCCGGACCTTCAAGGTACAGAATACCCGCTTGTTCTCCGCTCAGGCCGGCTTCCACAAAGTGCTGCATATGGAGAAAATGCTGAATTAGCCCGGCACTCATTCCCGATCCGCAGGAGGATCGGGAATTTTCGTGTTTTGGGAGAGGGGGAGATGAGGAAAGAGGGGCTGGATAAATCGCCCGAAAGACTGTATATTAGACTATACATTAAGTTAGTAAACTTAATTAACTATATATAGAACGGAGTATGAATCGTGAGAATTCAAACAGCCGGGACCCCAAAGGTCATGCGCAATCTGAATGAATTTCTGATTCTGGACCAGATCATCGGCGGCGGACCGCAATCCAGAGCGGATCTTAGCCGGTATACCGGCTTAAGCAAGCCTACGGTATCCTCGGCCATTGCTCATCTTATAGAACGCGGACTGGTCAGAGAGACCGGCAGAGCGGAGAACACCCAGGGCCGCAAGGCAACACTAGTGGAATTCAACCCGAAATGCTTCTATACCCTAGGGGCCGAGGTCGGGGGAAGCGGTCTGCGGATAGCACTTGCGGATATGGGCGGAGAGATCTGCTATTACAAGCAGCTGGCTATGCCGGAGGGCGGGCTGACAGAGACGGTGTGTCAAGACTTCCTGGTTCAGAGCATAGAGGGACTGCTTGCGGATTCCGGGATCTCCCGGGAGAAGCTGCGGGCGGCGGCCTTCGGCATTCCAGGCGTGGTGGACCCGGCAGATGGAAGCGTGTCTGACCTGGTTGCCCCGCTGCGCGGGTGTGAAGCGGTGCTCGCGAGGGCTAATCTGGCCCGGCTGATCCCCGTGCCTGTCGTGACGGAGAACGATGTCAACCTCGCCGCTCTGGCAGAGTATACCTCTTCGGGGATGGCGGCAAGCGGCTCTCTGCTGTACTTCTCCATCGGCGCAGGAACCGGGGGCGGTCTCATTATTCATGGGGAGATCTACCGGGGGCTTGGCGGCGGTGCAGGCGAACTAGCCAATCTGATGCTGAGCGCAGGCAGGCTGGAGGATGTGTTGTCTACAGACGGATTAAGGCAACTGGCCAACCGGATGGCAAAAGAATATACAGGCGCAGGTGATACAGCGCATCTGCTGTCTACACCTGGAGGAACGGCAGCACAGATATGGGATGCAGTGCGCAGAGGCGAGCCTCTTGCACTGGCTATTATCGAGGCCTACTGCAATCTGCTTGCAGAGGCGGTGGGCAGTATTTGTACCGTGATGGCTCCAACGACTGTGGTCCTTGGAGGCGAACTGGGCAGCCATGGGGATATCCTGCTGGAGAGACTGGAATCCCGGCTCGGGGGGCTTCACCGGAAGCCCCGGCTGGCTGCTTCCAGCCACGGGGACAAGGATGTGGTACTTGGAGCGGTCCAGACCGCGGTCCAATTGGCTTTTCGTGAGATGCGGGCATAAGGAGCATAAGCTTATATTTTATAGAATGACGGGGGAATCCTAGATGAATATGTTAACTGCCGGAATTGATGTTGGCGGCACCAAGACACTGCTATGCCTCACAGATGAAGTAGGAACGGTGCTTGAACAGTACAAGGTGGAAACGCAGCTGAGCCGGGAGCCGGAGGTGTTCTTCCGCTGGTTATTCGCCGAACTGGAGCAGCTCTGCAAGCGTAACGGCACTACGCTCGCTTCTCTGAAGGGAGTGGGCATCGGGTTCCCTGGAGTCATGAATGAGCGTACCGGAACACTGACCAGCGCACCGGCGCTCAATTGGCCTGCAACCACGGATATTCGTCCGGTAATTGCCGATTATTATCCCGGACTGGTGGTGCTGGATAATGATGTGAACATGGCAGCTATGGGCGAGTATGCAGCAGGCTCGGCTGCCGGATCTGAGCATTTCATTATGATCACAGTCGGTACTGGTGTGGGCAGCGCCTTGTTCCTGAACGGCCAGCTCTACCGGGGAGCCAGCTTCGCTGCGGGTGAGATTGGCTATCTCATCGTTGAGCCGGGAGCGGTTCATGCTGCTGCCGATCCGGAGTACAGTGAGTTCGGCCCGTTTGAGATGGAGGTATCCGGCACGGGAATCGGGGCGAAGGCGGCGGCCAGGCTGCACGGGAACAACAGTAGTTCATTGATCAGAGAACTGGCGCAGGGCGATGCGGTCCGGGCGGAGCATGTATTTGCAGCCGCGCAGCAGCAGGATGAGACGGCACTGGCGCTGCTGGATCATGCGTATGAACAGATGGCGGCGGCGGTCAAGAATATAGCGATTACGCTGGATCTGGAGCTGGTCATTCTCGGCGGTGGTGTTGTGGAGAAGAACCCGGGCTATGTGCAGGAGGTTGCAGCGCGGATCAGCCGGTATACTCCTGAGCAATCCTTAACTGTCCGGCAGGCGGTGCTCGGCAATCAGGCGGGAGCAATAGGTGCTGCGGCGGCGGCCCGAAGCAGGCTGAGCGCAGGAACCGGACAGAATTGAGGCTATGAATATGAGACGCGGAACAAGTATAATGAGATTCTCTGTAGGCAGCAAGGAGAGCGAGGTCCTGCTGAAGATGCGCGGTCTGTACCTGTTCACAGGTCTGGCCGGGGGCAGCTTCAACCCTTATGTCACCTCTCTTCTGGTTCATCAGGGCATGACGAGCCAGAGGATTGGAGTGATGATGGCATTCGGCACCTTGCTGGCGATTCTGTTTCAGCCGTTATGGGGAATTCTGGTGGACCGCTATCAACGAACAAGACTGGTACTAATGCTTACCCTGATTGTTCCCGGCACCATAGTCTATCTCTACAATGTAAAATGGCTTGTCGTCATTGTGCTAGTATACAGCTTGTATACGATTTTTCAGAGCACCCAGACGCCGATTGCCGACGCTTATGCAGTGAATGCAGCTTCAGCCGCAGGCACCTCGTTCGGGACCATCCGGCTGTTCGGCAGTATCGGCACGGCGCTGGGAGGGTACTTCGGCGGACTGTATCTGAACTGGATGGGGGTCACCGAGCTGTGGATTCCCTTCCTGCTCTTCAACCTGCTTGCTCTTATCCTCGTGATGACCATTCCCGTGAATGTGCAGCGGCGGGCGCAGCATGTAACGTTCACCAGCGGAATCAGGCAACTGCTGGGTAACCGGGTCTTTCTGCTATTTCTCGCCGGTTGTTTTCTGGTGAACCAGACGCTTACGGCCTTCAACTCCTTCTTTGTGCTGACCTTCCAGATGGCGGGCGGGAGCTTCGCGTGGTCAGGCATCGCCCTGATGATTGCTTCCATTACCAGTGTTCCGGCAATGCTCGTGGCCGCAAGAGTCCTGAAGAAGTACGGCTATGAGAAAACATTGATGCTGGCCTCCGTTGTCTACATGCTCCGCTGGGCGATCCAATGGCTCATTCCTGTTCCCGGTGTTATGATAGGTGTCCAGACGCTGCACGGCATGTCTTTTGGTTTCTTCTACATTGCAGCCGTAGAATATGTGGCCTCCATTACGGGTAAAGAGCTGCAAGCCACAGGACAAAGTCTGTTCAATATGGTGTTTGTCGGTCTTGGTGGCATTGCCGGGAATCTGCTGAACGGGTATCTGCTGGAGACCGGCGGACCGGGACTGATGTATTTCTCCTGTACGGTCAGCGCCGCGCTCGGCGCATTGCTGCTGTACAAGGTAAGCTCAATTTCACGTAAGCAGCAGTCTGAATAAGAAGAAGGGGGAAGCTCTATGAAGCGCAGTTGGTATAGTCGGATGCTATTCTCATACTTCCCTGTCTTCCTGCTTGTAGTCACTGTTCTAATCTTCCTGGCCTTCATGGTCATTACGGAGCTGTCCCGCAGCGAGACGGAGAAGGCTAACTACGTATCCACCAGCTATGTGGCGGATACGGTGGAGCGGACCTTGAATGAGATAGAGCTGGGGGTGCTGCAGGAGATCGGAAATAACTATTCCTATAATGACTTCCTGGATGCGCCCTCCGGCACGGACTCACCGGCAGGCAGCTCGTATGAAATTGTGCAAAGTATGAACCGTCTATCCGAACGCTTCAGCCTGATTGATTCAATCTATGTCTACCGTAACAAGGACAAGCTGATGCTGGGCCAGAGCGGATACGTGAATCCGGGGCAGGGCCAAGGGCTGGAGGCAGAATATTTGCAGCAGCTCTCTGCGAATAAGAATAAGCAGCAACAGGGGTGGAGCGCTGTACGGATGGTTCAGCCCAGGAACTCTAAGGACTTGCGGCCGGTGATCAGCCTGGCCAGCAGGCTGCCGATTCCTTGGGGCTCCGACGGTTATATTGTTATTAATGTCAGTGTGTACCGCGTAGAGCGTCTAGTGGACAGCTTGACGAGTGGAGAACTGTCCTTCCTGCGGATCAAGGATGTCTCGGGAACGGCGATCTATGATTCTGCTCCGGCCGCAGACGGCGAGAATAACAGAACGCTCTCGAAGGTCGAGGCGAAGAATCTGGGCTGGACCTTCGAGAGCGGACTCCGGGCCGGGCGCTTATTCGATTGGATCTCGGTGATCTCCTACGTCTGGTTCATTCTCGGGCTGCTGACGATTGCGCTGGGCGTAGTGTATATCATCTACATCACCCGGCGGAATTACCGGCCCATCCATCAACTGATGGTGCGGATTCAAGGACTTCAGCCTGCGGCCCAGAATGCCGCACCTGGCGTAGCTTCCGATGAGCTGGCCCTGATGCATAATGCGCTGGACCGGCTGGTGCAGATCACTACCGACTATGAGCGGGAACGTTATGAGAATCTGGTCATTCAGCGACGGGAGCTGTTCCAGGATTTCCTCAGCGGGCAGCGGCTGGAGGATGTGGCAGAGCGGCTGGAGACGCTGGACCCCTTCGAGGGCACCAGGGAGTTCGAAGCGTTCGTTGTATTCACAGCCGAGCTGAACCGGGAGAAGGACTGGCATGCGCTGCCTGCTCAGGATCAGAACCTGCTGAAATTCGCCTTAACCAATGTACTGGGTGACCTGATGGCAGATAAGCAGCTTCAAGCCTGGGCCGAGTGGATCAGCGGGGAGCGGCTGGGGATGATTATTGGCCTCCGGTTCCAGCCGGTGAAGGATGACAGTGATACGATGCTGGAGCTGGCAAGAGACTGCCACCGCTGGATTATGGATAATCTGCGGGTATCCCTGACCTTCGGAGTGGGTACGGTCGTCCGGGACTGGCGGGAGATCCGGGATTCTTACGCGGCAGCGGCTGAGGTGCTCAGTCACAGGCTGGCCTTGGGAACAGATATTGCTGCAGTCCAAATGGATCAGCAGGACGATTCCGGATTGAAGAGCTATAAATACTTCGGAAGCTTCACCCAGCTGGTCCGTGAATTCCGCTTGTCGGGCGAGAACTGGCGAATCCGGCTGGACGAAATCTTCGATTCCTTCCGCAAGGACCGCCTGAAGGACGAAGAGATCTATATGCTGCTGGAAGTGCTGCTCCAGGCGCTGGAGCAGGAGCTTAAGGGGATAGCGGAGACGCTGGACCGTCAGCTCGCGGCAGCATGGAGCAGCGGTCTGCGGGAACGCATCCGGGGCAGCACCAATCTTGAAGAGATCCGGGAGCTGCTGACCGGCTGGCTGAATGAAACCTACCATGTCTATGTGTCGGTCAATGAGCTGAAGAGCCACCGGGTGATGATTACCGAGGTTAAGCATTATATAGAAGAGCATTATGCGAATCCTGATCTGTCCTTGAATCATCTGAGCGAGCGGTTCCAGATCTCTGCGAAATACGCCAGCTACCTGTTCAAGGAAGAATTCAATATGAAGTTCGTGGACTTTCTCGCAGAGCTGCGGCTGATGAAGGCCAAGGAACTGCTGGAGACGACTTCAGAGAGCATACAGGATATTGCCCTGCAGATTGGATATGCTAATTCCATTACCTTCGGACGGGTCTTCAAGCGTATTACGGGCATGACCCCGGGGGATTACCGCAAATCGAAGCTCCATAAAGATGAATAAGCAATGCGTAAATCCGGCTTCAGCTGATTCCGGGTTTGCGCTTTTTTTGATTATTGTGGGAGGTCTGGTGCAATGGGTAGTAAATACATGACATGACTAGTTATATATGAGTTAGATATTTAGGTTTATGGATACGATTTTCGTGAAGCATTCCTGCGATAATTGTATATTCAGAATGAAAAATGCTGCAATTCCATTGGGTTTTTCATGAAAATTCAATAAGAAACATGTATATTGTCGAATTCCGCAAACGATGTAATAATTCATCACATGGTCAAGCCGTAAGCATCATACAGAGACAACAGGCTGATTGAAATCAGAAATCGAAAGGGATAGGTGATAGGAAATATGACAAATGATAACGGTAAAAGAAAGTTGGCTCTCGGTCTCTCAGCGGTTCTTATGTCATCCATGGTATTGTCTGCATGCTCGTCTAAAGATTCCAGTGAAGCAAGCGGCAACGGTGCAGCACCAGCCGGCAGCTTGAAGATCGAAATTTTTGACCGTGGCAATGCGCCGGCCGGTGTTACGGCATCCGATAACTTCCTCACCAATTATGTTAAAGAGAATTTCGGAAAGGCTAACAATATTAATGTGGAATTCGTTCCTATCCCCCGCTCGGAAGAAGTGACTAAGCTTAATGTCCTGATGGCCAGCGGAACCGATGTTCCTGATATCGTCTTCACCTATGATTCCGGGACCTTCAACAAATATGCCGAGCAAGGCGGGCTGACGGATCTGACTCCGCTGCTGCAAGAACACGGACAGAACCTGACCAAGTTCCTTGGCGAGGATACTTTGCGCTACGGTCAATACGATGGCGTCCAGTATAGCATTCCCGCCAAACGCTCTACGATAGGTAAATATGCTTCCTTCATCCGTCAGGATTGGCTGGATAAGCTGGGGCTTCCCGTTCCGGCTACCTCAGAGGAGCTATATAATACACTGACCGCCTTCAAGACCAAAGATCCGGGTGAAACCGGCGGCAAAGTGATTCCTCTGGGCATGACGATTGCAGCGGCGCAGTATGATTCGCTGGTCTGGTCCTTCATCAAGCCGGTCAGCGAGCAGGAGCGCTTCGAGCTTACGCAGAATCTCAGCTCCCGAGACTACCCGATTCTGCTGCCCGGATTCAAGGATGCCATTCAATATATGAACAAGCTGTATAACGAAGGGCTGATCAGCAAGGACTTTGCCCTGGATGAGAATAAAGAGACCCTTACGCAGAATATCGGGAACGGGCTTGTGGGCGCATTCAGCGATGATAACGATGCGATCTTCTACCCTGACGGTACTTATGATGTTCTGACGAAGAATAACCCGAAGGCTGTGCTGAGCGCCATTGATCCGTTCACGAACAGCGAGGGGAAGACGGCCAAGCCGGTATCTGCTCCGAACGGGATGTACATTATGATTCCGAAGTCCAGCAAGCATGCGGTGGAAGCTATCAAGTATCTGGACTGGATGTCTACAGAGGGTCATTTGCAATATATCCAGAACGGGATTGAAGGCGAGCATTATACGCTGGAAGACGGCGTGCCGGTCTCCATTCCGGATCTGTCTGTCGAATCCTCGAACAAGCTGTCTGGCGGCGGGGATATCGGGATTATTGCGAACGGACGGATTTTTGAGAGCCAGGAGAAGAATAATGAGGCCTTCGTGAAGAGCTTCCGCACCCAGTATCAGGACATCATCGCGAAATCACTGACGATTTCCACCACTAACCCGATTGAGCCGGTGTTCACCAGCCGTCCGATTGAGGCCGAGAGCAAATACGGCACGACACTTAGCGATAAAATCAAGCAGCTAATGGTGAAAGCTACAATGGTCCCCCCTGGTGAATTCGAAGTCACCTATGAGAGTATGCTGAAGGACTACATGTCGAGCGGCGGACAGGCCATTCTGGATGAACGCAAGGCTGCCTACAGCGAGCAGAAATAATTGAATTCGAGGTCCGTGAGGGAGGGGAGCGGCAGGGCTGCCGGTCTTGGCTGCTTCCCCTTACAGCCTCAGGGGCACAGTGGAGGAGGAATCGTTGTGGGATACACCCGTTATTTCCGCAGAAATTGGCAGATGTACGCATTGCTGGTCTTACCCATGCTGTTCTTTATTATTTTCAAATACGGTCCAATGTATGGTGTGCAGATTGCGTTCAAGGACTTCAACTTCTTCAAAGGCATTGGTGGCAGTGAATGGATTGGTCTTGACGGATTCCGCGAGGTATTTGCGAATCAGGACTTTTATATAACCTTACGCAACACGTTGATGCTGAACTTTCTGGATCTGATCGTTTCTTTTCCCGCCCCCTTGATTATTGCCATTATGCTATTTGAGCTGAAGGTGGTCTGGTTCAAGAAGCTGTCTCAGACGATTCTGTATATTCCGCATTTTATTTCCTGGGTAATCATCGGCGGGATTGTGTACCAGCTCTTTGGCCAGCAGTCCGGGATGATTAACAACCTGTTAACGAGCCTGGGGCTGGATGCCATTCCTTTTCTCTCTGACAAAAATTATTGGCTGATCACGTACCTGCTGACTGGTGTCTGGCAGAGCGCAGGCTGGGGGACGATTCTCTATCTGGCGGCACTCGCGGGCATTAATAAAGAGCTCTTCGAAGCGGCGGAGGTCGATGGGGCCGGAAGAATCAAGCGCATTCTGCATATTACGATTCCGGGGATCAAGCCGACGATTGTTACGCTGCTGATCATTAATCTGGGCAACATGATCTCGATTGGCTTCGAGCGGCCGTTCGTAATCGGTAACCTTGCGGTTATGGAATACTCGGATGTGCTGAGTACCTTTGTCTACCGGATCGGTCTGGAATCGGGGCAGTATACGCTGGCTACGGTGGTTGGATTGTTCCAGGCGGTGGTCGGACTTCTTTTCCTGCTGGCGGCGAATTATATCTCCAAGAAGCTTACAGACGAGAGCATCCTATAATCAACCTTTGGATCGGGAGTGTACATTATGAATGAAAGAGCAGCTAACAAGGCGTTTGATACATGGATTGTGATCTGCTTAACCTTATCGGTGCTGGCATGTCTGATTCCGTTCGTGCATATTCTCGCGGTCTCCTTCAGCGGAACCGTCCCGATTGCTTCGGGCAGAGTCACTCTGTTCCCTATGGACTTCAATATTGAGGCGTATAAAAAAGTGTTCAGTGATGCTGCGATGATCCGCTCGCTGGGCTTCACGATATTCCTGACGGTGCTGTTCACAGCGCTGTGCATGATGATGACGGTTGCGGCGGGCTATGCCCTGTCGAAGAAGGATCTGAAGGGCCGTAAAATCTTCATGTTCCTCATTGTCGTCACCATGTTCTTCAGCGGCGGTATTATTCCAGAGTATATTCTGACACGGGAGCTGCATTTGCTCAATACGATCTGGGCGCTGGTTCTCCCTGGACTTATTAGCCCCTTCTATATGATTATCCTGATTTCTTTTCTGGCCGGTATTCCTGACGCGCTCAAGGAATCTGCTGAGATTGACGGCAGCAGCCAGTTCGGGACGCTGATCCGTATCATTCTGCCGTTATCCATGCCGGTGCTTGCTACCCTAAGCCTGTTCTATGCCGTCGGCAGATGGAACGGATTTCAGGATACGCTGATGTATATCACGAAGCCGGAGCTGTATCCGCTCCAGCTTAAGCTCTATCATATGATCCAGAACAGCCAGGTATCCGATCTGATGAGAATGGAGGGGAACGCGGTCAGCACGGTTGTGCCGGAGAGTCTGAAGGCGGCTACTGTAATGTTCGCCACAGTTCCTATTCTGCTCGTCTATCCATGGCTGCAAAGATACTTCGTCTCGGGTGTAATGACCGGAGCCGTGAAGGGCTGAGGCTATTGACTGGTACTGTATTGGCTGGTGTGGGTGCAGGTTCAGTATAAATCACGCCCTAACAGGGCTGGCAGATAGGGGAGTCGAGCAGATGTTCAAGAAGATAACGGACATTAATGACAAATGGACAGAGGAATCCATGGAGCTGCAGATCAGTGAGCGGGAGAGCCGGTACTTCGGGGGCGTGCGTGATCCGCTGAGCGGTGTAGCCTGGCCGAATCATACCGGCACGGCCCAGTATCTGGCGGCATGGGCGGCAGCCCTGGTGAATCCGCAGTCCCGGTATTACCGGGATCTGGAGCTGCTGGAGCAGCTGCATGAGGGGATGGCATTCATGCTGCGCTTCCAGCATGAGGACGGCACGATCTCGCCGGGCTGGACGAATTATCATTCCCCGCCGGATACGGCGTTCGTCGTGGTCGGATTAGCCAATATCCTCACGCTGCTGGAGCGGCAGAGCTGGCCGCCGCTGCAGCCGGTGACGGATCAGATTCGAGCCTTCCTTGTGCGGACGATTCCGGCGATGCTGACCGGGGGTGTACATACCCCCAATCACCGCTGGGTGCTGACTGCCGCGCTGGGGTCTTTGTACCGGATATTTGCCCTGGAGGAGTTACAGGCAAGAGCCGGGGAATGGCTTCAGGAGGGGATGGACATTACGCCGGACGGCGAATGGACGGAGCGGAGTAACGGAATTTACAATACGGTCAGCGACATCATGCTCTATTACGCCGCGCAGGATCTGAACCGTCCAGAGCTGCTGGAGCCGGTCCGCCAGAATCTGCGGATGATGAAATACCTGGTTCACCCGGATGGTGAGGTGGTCACCGATTACTCGGGGCGGCAGGATTTCGGCAGCGTCTACTCGCTGGCTGACTATTATCTGTGCTACCAGCTGATGGCTGAGCATGACCGAGACCCGGAATTCGCTGCTCTTGCGGAGCTGGCAGGCCGCTCGGTTATCCATCCGGGTTCGCTGCCCAATCAGATTATGCTGGGGTTCCTGCTCTATCCGCAGATGCAGGCGGCTTCAGTCTCGCCGGGAGAATTGCCGGACAGCTACCGCAAGGTGATCAATGGCACGTTTAATCGTCAGGAGCTGATGGGCCGAATCGGTCAGGACGGCTACGGCGGGCCTGTCCGCCACAGCAAGCAGCATACGGAATTCGGTGCTCCGGTTGCCCGTGTGCGCAGCGGAGAGACCAGTGTAAGCGTGATGACCGAGGCTTCCTCGCTGTTCTCGCTGCGGCATGGCCGGGCAAGGCTGCTTGGGGTTCAGCTGGCTTCAAGCTTCGAGCCTGGACTGATTACGATGGATACGCTGACGGAGATTTCGGGCGGCTATCGTCTGGAGTCTGTAGCCGGAAAGGGCTATTACGGCACCATTCCGGGGGACAAGCTGCCATCCCGGACCGGCTTGCCTTGCAGCCCGTGGTATCTGCTGCCTCATGGAGAGCGGCCGCTTACCCATAACCAGACGAGCAGTGTCTGCGTGAAGGTAAGCGAGTGGGAAGCTGGCTGGGATCTGCATTTCTCAGCGCCGTCTCCGGCAGATGTGCTGACCCAGATCGTCCTGCTCTTCGGCAGCGAGGGCAGACTTGAGGGCTCCGAGCTGACGCCGGTGCCGGGGATGAGCGAGGCTTCCTTCTGGACCGCCGGAACACTCCGCTATAGCGCAGGGGAGGACTGGATGGAGCTTGAGCAGGGCTGTCATGAGCATCACCTGGCCGATATCCGCGGGATGAGCTATCCCGAAGGCTGCCAGAAAGTCATCGTAACACTCATCACTCCTCTGGAATATAGCCTGCGGATTCGTCTTTCCTGACAGATGCCTATATAATGAAAGGGTTATCAGGATTTATCAGGACTTAAGGGTTCAGCCAGATTAGAAATTACGGTGTATGGAGGTAAGCTGCGCAATGAATATTTCATTTAATACCCCCGCCACTTATTGGGTGGAGGCGCTTCCAGTCGGGAACGGACGGCTGGGGGCTATGATTTTTGGCGGCATCGAGAAGGAACGTCTGGCGCTGAATGAGGACACACTGTGGTCCGGGTACAAGACAGACTGGAATAATCCGGAGGCCCGCGAGGTTCTCCCTGAGGTCAGGGCGCTGATTGCAGAAGGCAGGAATGAAGAAGCGGATCAGCTATGCAAAAAAATGATGGGCCCCTACGCCCAGTCCTACCTGCCGTTCGGGGATCTGCTGCTTACGATGGAGCACGGGCAGACCATAGACGGGGAATATAGCCGGAAGCTGGACTTGTCCACAGGTGTTGGTACCGTCTCCTATGTAATCGGCGGTGTCCGCTATACCCGGGAGGTCTTCGCCTCTCACCCGGACCAGGCGATCATTGTCCGCTTAACGGCCAGCGAGGAGAACCGGCTCAGCTTCCGGGCGAAGCTGGACAGTCCGCTCCGCCACCGTTCGGAAGCAGAAGGGGAGCACTACACGATTACCGGACATGCTCCTGAATATGTAGCACCGAATTATTACGAAGTCGATCAGCCGGTCCGTTACGGTGGAGAGTCCCCCCGGAGTCTGGAGTTCCACGGCCGTCTGGCTGCGGTCCAGACTGGAGGCCGCCTGGAAGCTACTGCTGACGGTATCCAAGTTACCGGCGCAACGGAAGCGGTTCTATACTTCAGTGCGGCGACCTCGTTCGATGCGGAATCGGGCACAGTGAAGGCGGATTACGATGTGCGGCAGCAGACTGCGCAAACGGTACAGCGTATCACTAATGAGCCTTATGCCGGGCTGCTGGGCCGTCATGTTGACGACCACCGGGAGCTGTTTGACCGGGTAGAGCTGCATCTGGGAGAGAGCCTGGCTCCGGAGGGCATGCCGACAGATCAGAGAATTGCCGCCTACGGCAGCAATGATCCGGGGCTGGTAGAGCTTCTGTTCCATTATGGCCGTTATCTGCTGATTGCCAGCTCCCGCCCCGGCACACAGCCGGCGAACCTCCAGGGCATCTGGAATCAGGATACCCGGGCGCCGTGGAGCAGCAATTACACGCTGAATATCAATGCGGAGATGAATTATTGGCCGGCAGAGATCTGCAATCTGTCCGAGCTGCATCAGCCGCTGATTGACTATACCCGGAGGCTGGCGGTCAACGGCAGCGAGACGGCCCGGATTAACTATGGCGCACGCGGCTGGGTAGCCCATCATAACGCCGATCTCTGGGCGCAGTCGGCTCCCGTTGGCGGCTACGGCGACGGAGATCCGGTCTGGGCATCCTGGGCGATGGGCGGGGTATGGCTTACCCAGCATCTGTGGGAGCATTATGCCTTCAGCGGCGATCTGTCCTATCTGCGGGAGACCGCGTATCCTGTGATGAAGGAAGCGGCCTTGTTCTGCCTGGATTGGCTGATCGAGAACCCGGACGGGTACCTGATTACCTCACCATCCACTTCTCCTGAGCACAAAATCGTAGACGGCGGCAAGAAGTATGCCGTCAGCGAAGCGGCAACCATGGATCTGTCGCTGATCGCGGAGCTGTTCACGAACTGCAGCTTTGCTGCCGGATTGCTTGGGCTGGACGGCGAATTTGCAGCTGAGCTGGAGACTGCTCGCGCGCGGCTGCTGCCGTTGCAGGTAGGTGCAGGCGGCCGGCTTCAGGAGTGGTCAGCGGATATGGAGGATGAGGATGTGCATCACCGCCATGTCTCCCATCTGGTCGGGGTCTACCCGGGCAGATTGATCACGGAGAAGTTAGTTCCCGAGCTGTATGAAGCAGCCAGAACCTCGCTTGAGATTCGCGGAGACGGCGGAACCGGCTGGAGCCTGGGCTGGAAAATCGGACTATGGGCCAGATTCAGACAGGGTGACCGCGCCAAGCAACTGATCACGAACCTGCTGACGCTGGTTCAGCCGGAGGCCGTTAACAATGAACGCGGCGGTGTCTATCCGAACCTGTTCGACGCTCATCCGCCGTTCCAGATTGACGGGAACTTCGCGGCTACAGCCGGAATTGCCGAGATGCTGCTGCAATCCCACCAGGGTTATCTGGAGCTTCTGCCCGCCTTGCCTTCAAGCTGGAGCGAAGGTAGAGTGAAGGGGCTGCGGGCGCGCGGCGGCTATGAGGTGAACCTGACCTGGAGTGCTGGCGTTCTCGGACAAGCGGAGGTTACCGCTCATCTTGGTGGAGAGTGCTCCATTATGGCAGAACGTCCGGTAACTGTGGAGCGCGGAGAGCTCCGGCAGCAGATGGAGCCTGGATCAGATGGATTGGTGCGTGTTCAGATGCAGGCTGGGGAACGTGTCGTTATCCGGTATGCAGCAGTATAGTAGTATGGTAAATAAAGCAGAGTAAATCAGACCGAGTAAATATAGTCTGTACAGTTTGCAGCACACTTCAGATGGATGGAGTGTGCTGTTTTTGCGTTGTTCGGGTAGGCGCGTGGGCCAAATGTATGCGAAAAACTGACCACATTGCGCCGGATGGTGATGTGCGGACCAAATGTAATCGAAAAACCGACCACATTGCGCCGGACGGTGCCATACGGACTAAATGTAATCAAAAAACCGATTACATTGCGCCGGACGGTGCCATACGGACTAAATGTAATCGAAAAACCGATTACATTGCGCCGGACGGTGCCATACGGACTAAGTGTAATCGAAAAACCGATTACATTGCGCCGGACGGTGCCATACGGACTAAGTGTAATCGAAAAACCGATTATATTGCGCCGGACGGTGCCATACGGACTAAATGTAATCGAAAAACCGATTACATTGCGCCGGATGGGATGTGCGGACCAAATGTAATCGAAAAACCGACCACATTGCGCTGGGTGGTAGTGTGCGGGCCAAATGTAATCGAAAAACTGACCACATTGCGCTGGGTGGTAGTGTGCAGGCCAAATGTAATCAAAAAAACCGATTACATTGCGCTGGATGGTGATGTGCGGACCGAATGTAATCGGAAAACCGACCACATTGCGCTGGGTGGTAGTGTGCGGGCCAAATGTAATCGAAAAACAGGCATGACAAGACAGAGGCCTTGTCACCCCCAGGAATGAAAATAAGTCGGGTGCATCAGTCGCATCCCGACTTTTATTTTCGTATTAAACCGATTACATTGTGCTGGCGCGAGGGGGAGCCGGGTGTATGCGGAAAACCGCTAATTTCCCCAGCCCCGCTTATCATTTTGTTATCAATCCTATCAAATTGTTATTTGTAAACGATTTCCAATCGGCTATAATCCATTATGTAAACGCTTTATTATGATGAATCTAAGGAGGGTACAGATGCTCAAGCCTAAACGAATAATGAGCCTCACGCTGGCGCTGGTCGTCCTCGCAGCCTCGGTGCTGCCCATGCGGACACCGCTCTATGCGGCGGCCGAGGGAGGCCCGGCCGTTGTTCTCGCTTCGGACTATGAGGATGGCACCGCGCAGGGCTGGACCAAGAAAGGCGACGAACAGCTAACGGTAACGAAGGAAGTCTATCATGGAGGCTCCTACAGTCTGTATGTGGATGGACGGACCAAGGATTGGGAAGGGCCCAATCAGTTGCTAACGGACCAGATGACTCCGAATACAGCCTACACCGTGGGAGCATGGGTGAAATCTCCGGCGCCGGTCAAATTCACGGTACATACCAAAATCGGCGAAGCCGAGGATTGGAAGGCTGTAGCGGAATTGAACGGCGGGCAATGGTCTGAGGAATGGACTTATCTGGAAGGTACTTATATTACAGGCGATAAGGTAGGCTTCACGGAGATCTATGCGGAAGCCGCAGCAGGAACTGCATTCTACTTGGATGATATCAAGATTACCGCCGCTGCGGTTGACGTCCCGGAGGGGGAGGAAGGGCTGCGTACGGATTTTGAAGACGGAACGCTTCAGGGCTGGAAGCACCGGATTGGCCCGGAATCGTTGTCGGTGAGTCAGGATACGGCCAATACCGGAACTCACAGTATGCTGGTAGAGGGAAGGGAGCGCAGCTTCTACGGGCCAAGCCTGAGTGTGAAGGAGCATCTGCGGCCGGGCAAGAGCTACCAGTTCTCGCTGTATGTCCGCCTGAAGGAGAAGCCGGAGGCAGACAAAAGCCTGCAAATGACCGTGTATAAGAAGGCTGGCTCCGAGAGCTGGAATGCGATTGATAAGGTTAGCATTAAGGCTGATGAGTGGGATCAATGGCATCTGCTGAAGGGGAATTTCCAGTACAGCGACCAGCCGTCCGAGCTGAACCTGTTCGTGGAGACGCCTTATATTACAGAGGATACCGTCGATACCTTATCCTTCTATGTGGATGATGTAACCGCCCAGCCTGCTACAGAGCTGAGCATTGAACAGGATATTCCGTCGTTAAAAGACATCTACGCTGGTGACTTCGCCATCGGAGCCGCAGCGTATTCCTGGCAAATGGAAGGGGTCTACGGAGAGCTGCTGAAAAAGCATTTCAACAGCATCACAGCCACCTATGAAATGAAGCCCAAGTTCCTTGCGCCTTCCGAAGGCACCTATGTCTTCGACGGTGCGGATAAATATGTGGAGTTTGCCCAGGCAAACGGGATGGGACTTCGCGGACACGCACTGCTCTGGCACATCGATGCTGCGGAGTGGATGTTCACGGGTCCTGACGGCCAGCCGGCCAGCAGAGAACTGCTGCTTACGCGCCTACAGAGTTATATCGAGACGGTTATGCACCGCTATAAGGGCAAAATCTACGCCTGGGATGTAGTGAACGAAGCGATTGCCGACAATGGCGGCGGTCCGGACGGCATGAGAATCACGCCTTGGTATACCCTGATAGGCCCGGATTATATCGAGAAGGCGTTCGAATTCGCACGTGCGGCCGACCCGGAAGCGAAGCTCTATTACAATGACTATTACACCGAGGTTCCCGAAAAGCGTGAGCATATCTACAAGCTGCTGAAGACGCTCAAGGCGAAGAATCTGATTGACGGCGTGGGCCTCCAGTCTCACCATGGCCTGTATTCACCGTCCATTCCGGAGATCGAGAAGACGATTCAGCAGTTCTCCCAGCTGGGGCTGGATATTCAGATCACCGAGCTGGATGTCGATTCGGGCATTAGCCCGTCCTCCCCGCTGCCGGCGGATATCGCTGCACGGCAGGGCAAGCGCTATAATGATCTGTTCGAGTTATACAAGAAGTACAAGGACACAATCTCCTCGGTCTCTATCTGGGGCGTGCAGGATGAGAAAAGCTACAATAACCATGCCATGTTATTCGATGAGCAGCTGAAGGCGAAGCCTGCTTTCTGGGGAGCGGCTGATCCCTCCAAGCTGCCGGACATCCATAATGTAGCTGTGGCTCTGGAGGGTACGCCTCAGACAGGCGAAGCCGGGCAAGCCCTGTGGAGCAAAACAGCAGGGATTCCGCTGGAACAGGGCAGTACAGTAACTGCCAAGGTTCATACGCTGTGGGATACGAACAATCTGTATGTGAAGGCAGACGTTACCGATGCTAGTCGGAACGCGGAAGACAAGGTTGAGCTTTTCCTGGATGAGAACAATGGGAAGACTACGGCTTATCAGCCGGATGACCGCAAGATCAGCTTACTGCGTTCGGGCTCCGGGACCGAAGGAGTCAGCTTCACCAGCACAGAACGTGAGGGCGGTTATATCATTGAAGCGAAAATTCCGCTTATAACCGTCAAAGGTTCCGCAGGCGCGGAGTTGGGTCTTGATATCCGTGTCAGTGACGCCAGTGTTCCGGGTTCTGTTCCTGCCTACTGGAATGATAGAAGCCAATCCCAGGATACGGATACCAGCCGTTACGGAGTCCTCCAGCTCTCTGCAATGCCTAATTCAGCGGAGTCAGTGAAGGGTCAGGTGCAGATTGACGGGCAGATGGATGCGGTATGGGAGCTGGCGAAGCCTTTTGAAGTTAAATTGGCTTCCTCGCCTTACAGCACCACCGCAGAAGCCAGATCAATGTGGTCGGAGGACAGCCTCTACCTGATCGTAGACGTGAAGGATGCCGTTCTGAAGGCAGATGCTGTAAATCCATGGGATCAGGACTCCGTGGAAATCTTCATCGATGAGAATTTCAACAGAACCCCTTATTACGAGGGGGATGATGGCCAATACCGGATTAATATTAATAATGTGGCTTCCTTCGGCGGAGGCGCCTCGGATAGCAGATTGACCAGCGCGGTAGTCCATACGGACACCGGGTACCGCGTGGAAGCGCAGATCGACTTCGGCACGATTAAGGCAAAGGCGGGAAGCTCCATCGGGCTTGATCTGCAGATCAATGATGATCGGGGCGACGGCACCCGCAGTACGATTAAGTGGAATGACAGGGGAGAGGATACCTGGCGGGACACCTCCAATTTCGGGATTTTGACCTTTGTGGCGTCTGAGGCGGCACCGCAAACCCCTACAGACGGGACTTCTACGTATCCATCGTCAAGCTCGACACCATCCGTGAAGGCACCTGCTCCGGCGGCAGTGAACTTCACGGACGGCAAGCTTTCCGTTCAGGCTTCCCCGGATAAGGCAGGAATCCTGCATGTGAATCTCATGCCTGAGGCCGTCCGCCAGGCGGTGCTTCAGTCGCTGGACAGCGGCATTCTGAAGATCGCCGTTAAACCTGCGGCAGGAGCCGAAATGCTACAGCTCGGGCTTCCGCTTCAGAGTCTGGCCGCACAGCCGAAGATTAAGGAGATTCAGATTGAGAGCGGCTTCGGGGCGGTTCTGAGCCTGAATACAGAGCTGCTGAAATTGCAGGATACACAGGCAGGAGATGTTCTACAGCTTCAAGTGAAGCGTGTGGCCCAGGACGGATGGCCGGCAGATGTGAAGGCCCGCTTGAATGGAGCGGCTGTACTGGACTTCTCGCTCACTATCCATGGAGCCAAGATTACAGCAGTTGACGCAACGGCGCTTACCTTGCTGCTGCCTTATGAACTTAAGTCAGGCGAGCGGGCGCACCAGCTTGTGGTATATCAGGTGCTGGAGAATGGGCGGCTTGTAGTTGTGAAGGATCGTCAGTATGATCCGGCTACAGGCTATGTCTCCTTCAAGACCAAGGAGCTTGGACAATATGCGGTTGCCACGGTGAAGCTAACCGATCACAAGGGCAGCAAATGGGCAGCCGAGAGTGTTGAAGCTCTGACTGCAAAAGGAATACTTCCTCTGGGAGCAGAGGCTTCCTATGAGACCGGGGTATTGATGAACCGTGCGGAATTTGCCCAGCTTCTGGTCGATGCTTTTGACCTTCACGCTGACGCAGCCGCTCCAGGCTTCAAGGATGTCAGCATGGATTCCCCATATGCCGAGGCTATCCACATTGCTGGAGCCTTAGGCATTGTAAAAGGTAGAGCAGACGGGCTCTACAGTCCCAACGCTACACTCAGCCGTCAGGAAATGGCGGTCATGCTGAACCGGCTCGTCCAGCTGGAGCAGATCGTGCTGAAGGGCGATTCCCCTGCTGTGCACAGCTTCAAGGATCTGAACCAGCTGAGCGGGGAAGCTTCGGGCGCTATTGAGAAGCTGCGGGCTGCCGGAGTCATCCAAGGCGCACAGAACGGCAACTTCCTGCCGAAGGCCCAGATGACCAAGGAGCAGGCTGCCGTGGTAGTATACCGGATAATCAGCCTCAATCAGTAGAGTAGTATCCGCGAGTCTATAGCACTGATCCAAGCAGCGGTTCTCCCAGGTAAGGGGCCGCTGCTTTTTGCGATGGGAGGGAGCGTACCATGTGGGAGGACAATCGATGGATAGAGGTGTCGCTAGGAGCGAGTGGATGTCAACAGGGAGAGTGAGCCGCTTGGAGCGTTTGGACATTGATGAGTGGAGAGTAGTGCCTGGAACGGGTGGATGTTTGTGATGGGAGTAATATGGCTGCGGTGTCTGCTTTAGGGGACTGTTATGTCTGCATTGTCCGCGTTGCCCCAGTACTGTATGAGGAAATAGTTGGATTTTGGGCACTTGTTCGCGCGCGGAAGAGACCCGGCCAGACAATAGGTGGAAAAAAGGCACTTGTTACGCCGGGGTCGGAGCAAAAAGAAGAAATTCACAAAAATATATAGCATAAATCCACCTAATTTCCTCAAAAGCTCCAAACCGGCTAAATTAAGATACATTTGTCCAACTAATTCTGTAGTAGGCTGTGCAACCATCGTTTGGACGGCGGCACAACTGGAAGGTACTCGATGTTGCCGGGGTACCTCAGAGTTGCCGAAGTTTCTCATTGCTGTTTGAAGTTGTTTGAACCTATTCTAAGCTACAATCCACGATGTCATGTCCGTAACGGATTGTCCTTTTGTAGTAACCTTGCCCCCGCTTAAACAGCGGAGAGGACGGAACGATTGTGGAAAAGCGGCAGCGGTCGCCTTGGTCTCCGGATTTTCACCGCTAAGGGAAATAAATAAAATCTGGAGATCACAGCGATTGTAACAACGGTCCGTTCGCGGAGCGTCCACCCAAGTGCTACCGTAATGCTACGTCCAAAACTGTTGTGGTTATCATTTTGTTATCAATGCTTTGTATTTATCATGTATCTGTCATGTCCGGCTAGGTATGATTAATTTATAAACTAAGTAAACGGATACACGTTGACCAGCAAAGGGGAGCAGAAGCATGAAAAACATGGTTACGCCAGCCAGCGTAAAAGGCGAGAAACTGGATGTCAATGCGGGGAGTCCCCGAAAAAAATCGAAATGGACCAAGAACCTTAGTCTCGATCTGATGGTTCTGCCGGCTTTGATCCTAACCGTGATCTTCGCCTATATTCCAATGACGGGCCTTGCGATTGCCTTCAAGAATTACAAGCCGGGCTTAGGCTTTAGCGCCTCCAAGTGGGTGGGGCTGGAGCATTTTGAATATCTGTTCAGTATTCCCGAGAACGTTCAGATCATCTGGAACACACTGATTATTGCCGGTCTGAAAATGATCGCCAACCTGATCGTTCCTTTCTTGTTCGCACTGCTGCTGAATGAGATCCGCAAGATGGCATTCAAAAAAATGGTACAAACCATTGTCTATATGCCCCACTTCCTGTCATGGGTGATCCTGGGCGGTATTCTCTCCGACCTGCTGGCCAGAGACGGCGGCCTGATCAACCAGGTGCTGGTCAGTGTATTCGGCATCCAGCCGATTTTCTTCCTGGGTGACGGGAACTGGTTCCGGTTTGTCGTAGTAGTGAGTGATGTCTGGAAAGAGTTCGGCTTCAACACTATCGTCTTCCTGGCCTCCCTGGCGGGAATTAACCCGGCACTCTATGAAGCGGCTGAGGTAGACGGAGCAGGACGCTGGCAGCAGACCTGGTCGATTACGATGCCGGCCATGCTGCCGATTACCATCGTGGTAGGAACACTGGCGCTGGGTAACGTGCTTAACGGAGGCTTTGACCAGATCTTTAACCTGTATAACGCGCTTGTCTTCGATAAAGGGGACATCATCGATACATTTGTCTACAGACTAGGAATTGTTGACGGTAAGTTCAGCTTCTCCACAGCGGTCGGATTGTTCAAATCCGTTGTCAGCTTTGTCTTGATCGTAACAGCTTACCGCCTTTCGTATAAATTTGCTAACTACCGTATTTTCTAGAATGGAGGCTAATAGGGCATGTATCATAAAACAAAACCTTACCGCATGTTCACCGTGTTCAACTATATCCTGATGATCGCAGTTTCAATTATGTGTGTTGTCCCTCTGATTCACGTTCTTGCTGTATCGTTCAGCGGGAAATCGGCAGCCAATGCCAATCTGGTGGGTCTGTGGCCGGTAGATTTCACGGTGGACGCCTACACCAAGACCGTAGCCAATGAGAATTTCACCCGGTCCATCTGGGTGACGCTGCAGCGCACGGTGCTGGGAACGCTGTTCAGCATGGGGGTAGTCATTCTGGCTGCCTATGCGCTGTCCAAAGAGAACGCCCGGTTCAGACGCCGGAACATGTATATCTGGCTGCTGGTCTTCACCATGCTGTTCAGCGGCGGTCTGGTGCCAATGTACATTCTGATTCAGAAGCTGCACCTGATGAACTCCTTATGGGTGCTGATTCTGCCGGGTGCCGTCTCGGTCTGGAATATCATTCTGCTGCTTAACTTCTTCCGGGCCGTGCCCAAAGAAATGGAAGAAGCCGCCTTCATCGACGGCGCAGGTCATTTCAGAACACTGTTCAGCGTGTATCTCCCGGTATCTATGCCGGCTATTGCTACACTGTCGCTGTTCACGATTGTCGGTCACTGGAACTCCTGGTTCGACGGCCTGCTGTATATGACGGATCACCGCAACTATCCGCTGGCGACCTTCCTGCAGTCAGTCATTGTCCAGCAGGACTTCAGTAAGGTGACTGTACGGCCGGAGGATCTGGAGAATATCTCGCAAAGAACGGTCAAAGCCGCTCAGATCTTCATCGGGATGGCACCGATCCTCATCGTGTACCCATTCCTGCAGCGTTTCTTCGTGAAGGGAATTGTCCTCGGGGCGGTTAAGGAATAGCCGTCCTTCCTATTAAAGGGGGTGATGCACGCGCTGAAAGCTGAAAAAGATTGACTCATATAATTAATATGATTAAATTTTAATTAAAGGGGTGCAAGATTAAATGATAAAGAAAATGAAATTCTCTGCGGCGGCAGTGTTATCCACAGTCATGCTGGGCAGCTTGCTGGCCGGCTGCGGCGGAAATGCTGACAACAAGAAGGCGGAAGGGGATAACAAGCCGGCGGCAAGCGAAGACGCTATGTATTCGGCTCCCTTTGAGAATGGCAAATATACAGAACCGGTAACCATCTCAACCGTATTTCCCATCGCAAGCAGCCTGAAATTCAAGAATGGCGAAAATATTGAAAATAACGTGCACACCAAATGGGCCAAGGATACGCTGGGTATTGACATCAAGTATCTCTGGACCGTAAGTGACCAGAACAACGCCTATGAAACCAAGCTGCGCCTGATGCTGACCTCAGGTGAAAAAATGCCGGACATCATCTCATTCCGTGGAAGCCCTTCCCTGATCTCTGATCTGATTGACAGCGGCCAGTTCACCGATGCGGGCGAATTGTTCGACAAATATGCTTCCGATATCTACAAAAAAGCGATGGCCGAAGAGCCAACCGTATGGAATCCCTACATGAGAGACGGCAAGCGGATGGGGATCCCGATTCTGGAAAACGCTTATAATAATGACCCGGTTATGTATATCCGTGAGGATTGGCTGAAGAAGTTGAACCTTAAGGCTCCGACGAATCTGGCTGAGCTGGAAACCGTGCTCGATGCGTTTACGAACCAGGACCCTGACGGCAACGGCAAGAAGGATACAACGGGACTGGCTGTAGGCTTCAAAAACAATCTGAACACATGGATGTCGGAAGCCGGATGGGTCTTCGGGATGTTCGGCGCCATGCCTAATCAGTGGAACAAGACGGCGGACAACCAGCTCGCTTACGGCTCTGTTCAGCCGGAGATGAAGGAAGGCCTGGCAACGATGCAGAAATGGATGAAAGAAGGCTATATCTCCTCCGAATCCGGTCTGTATGATGAGAACAAAGCAACAGAAGCTTTTACAGCAGGCAAAGCCGGTATCATTGTCGGCCCTTACTGGATGACAGGCTGGCCGCTGCCGGATCTGCAGAAGAACGTTCCAGGTGCAGTGCATAAGGCTTATCCGCTTCCGGCAGGCCCGGATGGCAAGGTAGGCAGACACGGCACGAAGATCGCCTCCGGTGCTGTATTGATCAACAAGGATATGGAGCATAAAGACGCATTCTTCGTCTACCAGAACTATCTGTTTGATAACTGGGCTAACCCGGACAGTACAACCTTCGTGAACGGCTTCGCCAAAGGCTACGATTATGATATCGCTGAAGACGGAACCGTCCTGAAAGAGCAGGATACGGATAAGATTCCAGGCGGCTGGGTGGATGCGATCCGTTATACCCTGACTTACGATGGAGCCATTATTCCTAACCTGATGATGAATACACTGGCCAAGCTGGCCGGCGGTGCTGAGCCTGCTAACCAGTATGAGAAGAATCTGTCCGAGCGTATTCCTGAGCAGATCTTAGCAGCCAAAATCATCGTCGATCAGAAGGACAGTGTAATGCCTGAGATGTTCACAGGTACGCCTACTGAAACTCAGCTCTCCCGTGGAGATATGCTGGAGAAGCTGGAGAAGGAAATTCTGAACAAAATTATTTATGACAAAGCGCCGGTAGACGAATTCGATACCTTTGTAGAGAAATGGAAAACTACAGGCGGCGATAAAGTGACCACAGAGGTCAATGAATGGTATCAATCTCTATCGAAGTAAAGATACGGAGAATCAGGGCGGCCCCCAGGCCGTCCTTTCATTTGGAGGAGGGCAATGTGAAATATCGTCTGTCTATCTTTCAGTGGCTGTCGTTTGTTCTGATGCTGATGCTGCTGATTATCGTAGGTGCGTTTTGGCTCATCTACCGGCTGAACGTGAAGGACATTCAGAATGAGCTGAGAAAAAATAAAATGTACGAGGTTGAATTCATGACCTCCCAGCTATCCACGCAATTTGAACAGGTGCTGACAAATACCATTACTTTGTCACAGGACCAGTCTGTGCGTGGATATCCTTATATTCTGAAGTTCGGGGATCAATATTCCAAATATGAGATGAAGCTGACTATCATCGATAAGCTCGCCCTGAACACCGCCTCTACCTCCTGGAAGAATACGGTTATTCTGTACTATGAGGATGAGAAAGAGACGGTATCCTCTGATTCCTCCTTCTCCTTCAGCACCTTCAGCCCTCCGGAGCAGGCGCGGAACCGTTGGGTGCTGCACATGGATAAGGAAGGCAAGGGATATTACTCCAACATCATGCGCAGTCATATCAGCTCGCTGTTAATTGAAGTCAGGATTTCGCTGGATAATCTGGTGAAAATGATGGATCAGTATGTCTCCGGTATGCCGCTGCTGTACGATGCCTCTGAGCGGGCCTTTATTCAGCCGGGGGCAGCATTTCCGCAGGAGCTGTTACAGTCGATCAGTCCTGGGATTAACGGGAACAGGGGAACCATCTCCGCTACAGAGAATCGTGCAGAGTATCTGATTAACTATATGAAGTCGGACATGCTGGATTTGTATTTCATAGACGCCTATCCCAAGCGCCAGTATATCGAACCGATTAACCGCAATAACCGGCTGTTCCTCTATGCGGTACTGGTGGTGCTGGTGGGTATTATGTTCTACACGCTGCTTCTTCGCCGTCAGGTGCAGAAGCCGGTGATTATGCTGCGCAAGGCGATCGACCGGTTCGACCGGGGCGACTTTTCCAGCCGTGCCGTCGATCTGCAGGTCAATGAGTTCAAGGTGTTGGGTAATTCCTTTAACCGGATGGCGGAGAATACCCAGACACTGATCGAGCAGGTTCTGCTGGGCGAGCTTGAAGTGAAGGAAGCGAAGCTGAAGCAGTATCAGGCGCAGATTAATCCGCATTTTCTCTATAACTGCCTGAATTTCATTCAGAGCAAAGCAAGCATCGAAGATTATCATGCGGTCACCGCGATGACGCTGCATCTGGCTTCCTACTGCCGGTACATTCATAAGATTGAACAGCTGGATTCTACGCTCCAGGATGAACTGGATTTCGTCGAGCATTATCTGCACATGGTCCACCTGCGCAAAAGAGAGATCACCTTCGAATTCGGTGTCACAGCGGAGGCGGGCAGATACCGGTTGCCAAGGATGATTCTGCAGCCGCTCGTGGAGAACTGCATTAAGCATGGCATTGAACCGGGCCTGAGGCCCGGCATCATCTCGGTTGCCGCCGAGGAAGATGATTCGTATCTTCTGATTACCGTGAAGGATAACGGAATCGGCATGACGGAAGAACGGCTCGGTGCGGTCCGCCGCCATATCGAGGATAATATTATCAGCAATGAACAGCTCGGAACGGGGCTAAGGAATGTGAATCAGCGGCTGCGATTGTATTTTGGCAAGGACTCCGGGTTATCCGTAGACTCCGTGCTGTCCGAAGGCACCTGTTACCGGATTCGGATTGAAAAGGAGGGAGAAGCTCATTCTGCAAATTCTGCTGGTAGATGATGAACAATATGTCGTAGATGATCTGGAGCTTGCTTTTCCATGGCAGGACTTCGGGATTGAAAAAGTATATAAAGCCTACTCCGGCGCCCAGGCGTTGCAGATGATCGGGCAATACCCGGTTGATATAGTCATTACGGATATCGCCATGCCCGGGATGAGCGGGCTGGAGCTGGTGAAGCAGGTGCGGAAGACCCACCGGAGAATCAAGTGTATTCTGCTAACCGGCTACGCCGAGTTCGAATATGCCAGGGAAGCCCTTCAGTATGGGGTGGCAGAGTATCTTGTTAAGCCGCTGGATCACCAGAAGCTGCGTGCTGCTCTGGAGAGCACGATTAAGACGATTAAGAAGGAAATCGACCGGACGGCATCTTATGAGCAGGCGATGCTGGCCTTCCGGGAGCATCTCCCGGCGCTGAAGGATAAGCTGCTGGCCGAGCTGATTCAGGGCAAATCCTATCCGCAGGAACGGCTGAAGGACAAGCTTAGCGGATATCAGATTGATTTTCAGCTGAACGACCGGGTCTTCCTGATTCTGATCCGTCTGGAGGAGCATTTCACGAACTTCGGGCCGGACAGCCAATTGCTCTTTGAATACGCGGTGACGAACATTGCCTGCGAGCTGCTGGGCCCGGGCTTCGAGCTGTGGCATGGCCGGGATGCTTACGAGAACCTGGTGTTTATTGTGAAGAGCAGTGAAGCGGGGGCGGTTGACCCGGACAAGATTCTCAAGCAGCTAACCCATAATACCCATCAGCTGCACAGCAGTGTGAATGAATATCTGAATGGCGGAATCTCGGTTATTCTGTCCTACCCGGGGGAATTCCCGCTGGATATCCGCGCCATGTATGAGGATTCCCAGTCGGCGTTAAGACAGCAAGTGGGCAATGATCAGGGCTATTTCATCTCCTTGACGGACAAGCAGAAGAGCTCGCCGGTCCAGCCGCTCAAGGACTTATATGCTTCCCCGACACTGATGCATCTGCTGGAGACCGGCCAGTGGCATGGGTATAAGGAACGGTTGCAGCAGTTGAGAGAATTCAGCAACAACCTGCCGTCGTATAACGAAGAATATATTGAGGAGATCCGTACTATGATTCTCGGCTCCTTTCACTATATTGCCCATAAGAATCATAGCCTGCTCTCCGATCTGGTCGGGCGGGAGCTGCTGGATAAGACCCTCTTCCGTTCCGTGTCCCAACTGGTCAGCTGGGGTGAGGCGCTGGTGGATACCCTGCAGGGCAAGCTCGAACGGGATACACAGAATAACCGGATGGGCATCGTCAAGGAGATGCAGAGCTGTATCGCGTCTAATCTGGCAGAGGCCAGCCAGCAATTCGTTGCGGACGCGGTCTCGCTTCATCCGGCATATGTCTCCAGACTGTTCAAGCAGGTCAGCGGGATCAGCATCAGCGAGTATATCCTGAATAGGAAGATGGAGCAGGCCGTAGCCAGCCTCCGCAACTCCGAGCTGAAGATCTATGAGATCTCCGAGCAGCTTGGCTACGCCAACAGCCAATATTTCATCAAAGTGTTCAAGGAGCAGTTCGGCATGACGCCCCAGGATTACCGGGGGAAATTGTAGGGGTTAATTTTAAGCTCACCGCGCACAGTTAGTATGTATTAATGCTAAGGAAATTATAGATTACAAAATGTTGATAACTCAGAAGAAAAGGAGTTAGGGATGAATATAAAAAATAGAGGACATGATTTCTAAGAAATTCAAGTATACCACCTGCCCAAGGGGCTATATAATGGTATAACTGAATTGATGGATACTCTATTTGTTGTGGCATTTAAAATATGGGCAGGCGAGGATTATTGTAAGGGATGTACAAAAAGAATGGAAAACTCAATCAATACTAAAGGTTTAGTGATAGCTTAAATAGCACGAAAGGTACTGTGCTCGCTCACTGCAGAAACAAGATTTTCGCTAAATTTAAAAAATATAGACTGTGAAGAACGTGCTTCCGCCCGAATTTTTGAAGAAATGGTGTGAGCTTCTCATTAGGAATCACCGATTACAGAATGTTCGGGTAATAAGGCCACCTCTTTTCGGGTGTTTTTAGGTATAAAAACACTGTAACGAAAGAGTGGTCTTTTTCTATCTTTTGCTAACCAGCACATTTTTTAAACTAATAATCGAAATTCACAATCTACTTCGCTTTACTTGTTTAGTTCTTATGGTACAAATACTTGCGATGATTTCAACATGGATTTAAGAATTCTTAATTAATCAAGGTTTTTTTTAGATGCTGTCGAATATTTATAAGCAGAAAGTTTACAATATAACTGTGGAGGAAATAATGAGCTTAATAGTTGAGCAAGTTCGAATAAGAAATTTTAGATCTTTAAAAGAAGTTAATGTAAAATTAGAACCCCTTACTCTATTAGTTGGAACAAATAATTCGGGAAAGACTTCCTTCCTAAAAGCATTAGAGTTAGTCTTTGGTATTGATCAAAAACAAATTCGCAAGGAGGATTTTTA
Source organism: Paenibacillus silagei (assembly GCF_017874735.1). GTDB lineage: Bacteria > Bacillota > Bacilli > Paenibacillales > Paenibacillaceae > Paenibacillus_AQ > Paenibacillus_AQ silagei. Next base: position 72,297 of record NZ_JAGGLV010000020.1, on the reverse strand, counting down.
TACTGATGCTTCAACTCAGTTGAATTCTGCTCAAGAATCAAATATTGATGTCCTTCTTATACCAGTTAATCAAGAAGGGGAGAGAGTACGTACATTTAATGAAGCATGGTCTAATTATTGGGGAGAAGCATTAATCCGAACTGATGATAATGATTTTGAACATATTCCAATAAGGACGATTATAGGGTTTAATACTTCAAAAAGAGATTTTATTATTCAACGACATGTTCTTTCGAACTGGGAGGAAAATCCAAAAGATTGGCGGCAGTCATTTCTATTAGGAGAAATCCCATTGGAGAAAATGGAGAAAATTCCATTACTTTATTTAGATGCACAAAGGGATATTCAGAAAGAGATGAAGAATCCACTCTCTTTCTGGGGGAAATTAATAGCTGATATTGATCTTGATAAAGAGAAAATTGAAAGTATTGAAACTGATCTTATGCAACTTAATAAATTAATTTTAGATAGTAGTAGTATCCTATCACATCTACAAAAAAATTTGAATTATTTAAACAATGTCTCTTTTGATGAACATAAAGGTGTGGAAATAACGCCCGTTACAAGGAAAGTTAGAGATATCCAAAGAGGCATTGATGTGCTTTTTAGCGAGTTTGGCACTGAAAGTTTTCCTTTGGAATATCACGGTATGGGAACGAGAAGTTGGGCGACATTATTAACATTTCGGAGTTATGCTTCATGGATTGAGAAGGTAAGTAAGGAAGAACAAATGCCATTTTGGTGTATTTTAGCATTAGAAGAACCAGAATCACATCTTCACCCACAAGCACAAAGAAAAATATTAAAACAAATGACAGCATTTGAAGGTCAAAAGATAATAAGCTCTCATTCGCCGTATATAGCTAGCCTTGCACCTCTAAATTCAATTCGACATTTTAGTAAGAATCGCGCAGAGACAATTGTTTCTTATGTTGATATGTCAAAATTAAGCAAAGAAGAAATTCGGAAAATAAATAGAGAAGTTATGAATACTCGTGGTGAATTGCTTTTTTCAAAAACAATTATTTTGTGTGAAGGAGAAACAGAAGAACAAGCACTTCCAATATTTTTTGAAGCTTATTTCGGTTATACTCCATTTGAACTTGGTGTGAATATTGTGGGAGTAGGTGGCAAAGGGAAAAAATATCTTCCGTTTCTACATGTTGCTGAAGGGTTGAAAATTAATTGGCTTATTTTTTCAGATGGAGAACATGATGTATTAAATGAATTGGAAAGTGCTTTATCATTAATAGATTCAAGTCTTACTGATTCTCGTGTAATCTACTTAGAAAATCACGAGAATTTCGAGGAATATATACTAGCAAATTATCCTGCAGAAGCCAAAGAATCAATAATTGATTGTGATGCAAAGAATGAAATTCATAGAATGGCGCTAAGTAAAATGGAACTATCTAATGAAGATATTTTGCGAAAGTTAAAAAGTGGTAAAACAAAATATGCTACTATGATTGCTGATAAAATTACCAATAGTAGTGACGAAGAGGAACGAGTTCCAGAAAAAATAAAACAACTCTTTCAAAAAATTAAAGTCTGATAATATTTTTATATGAGGGCGGTGAAAATCTGTGGATTATGCCTTATCTGCAAGTCAAAAACAAGTAGTTGAGCATATTGAAGGTCCTTTACTAGTGAATTCCTCACCTGGAACTGGAAAGCAATTAGCGACAGTGAAGAGACTAGCAAACATTATCCGAAATCATAAAGGGAATTTTAAAATATTGATTTTAACCTTTACTCGTATAGAGGCACAACAAGTTAAAGAAAGAATAGAGCAGGAATTTGAGAAAGAACATAAGGAAGTTTCTGATCGTTTTTTTATAGGGACTATCCACCAGTTTTCGAAGGAAATTGTTGAGACACGTGGTGATACTTTAGGGTTAAGTACCAAGGAAATTATTCTAATTGATAGTAATGAGATAGAGAATATCTTAAAAAATATTCTAACTTCGGATTCTAGTCTAGGTTCATTTTATCAAAATTCACCTCTTGAAAAAAATGATAAATTAATAAGAGATGTTTCATTTTATATTAGTAATCAAAAAAAAATGTTGAAACAACCTAAATTGATTAAGGAGCATGAGAATGAAGATCAAAAGTTTTTCGATTCGATTTATTACGAATATGATCTTTTCCTAAAATCTCAATCTTTAATAGACATTGATGATCTTATCTTACTTGCTTATAGAATTCTTAATGAAAGGGCATCAATTAAAGAAATCTATCAACGAATCTACAAATTTGCATGTATTTTTGAAGCGCAAGATTTGACCTTTGCTTCTTTCGAGTTATTACGTACTTTATATCCAGACAAAAATAGTAATATTATGTTTGTTGGTGATAAAAATCAAGCGATTTATTCCTTTAGAGGTTCAATTACCTCATTTATGGAGGAAATTGAAAATCATTATAGCCCTTCTATTGTAAATTTGACACAGAATTATCGATCATCGGTCGAGATTATTTCTATTTCTAAAAAACTAATGCCTTCATCATTAAATATAAGCGCCAACTCAGCAATTAAAGGTGAAGTTATACTAAAAGAGTTTGAAAATGAAAATGCAGAAGCTATATGGATCGCAGATAATATAATGAATCTTGTGGAGTCCAATCATAAAAAGCTTATTCAACAAATTCAGTGGGATAACATAGCGGTAATTGCAAGAAATCGTTATATTTTAAGAAGCATTGAGAAGCAATTTTTAAAACGAAATATACCGTTTGCTAATAGAACTTTTGGGAATTTGGAAAGTGAATCAACACTTATGAAAGTTTTTGAATTAGGTATGAGACTAATCATAAACCCACAGGATCAATATTATATTGAACAATTTCAAAGTTTATTGAAATTTAAAAGTAGTTCAATCGATCATAAAAAATCTTTTGAAAGTGGAAAAGTATTACTAAATTATTTTGAGAAACATGTTGCTGATAATTGGAAGGATACTTACAAGATACTATTAAAATCTTGGGCTTTAATATGGGGGACGGAGATTAGATTTTCAGATGCTCTCCATCTATTAGAGAATTACTTTGTCTCAAGTTCACAAACACAAGATATTGAAGTATTGAATATTATCATTAGTGATATAAATTTGTGGCGTGATTACTGGGTGAACTACGCTTCAGGAGCAAAAGAACATAATTTACTCGGATTTAGAAATAAAGTTTCTTCATTATCAAAAGTGTCTTCCAGAGGCATTAGTTTGCTTACTGTGCATTCCTCTCAAGGCAGAGAGTTTGATGTAGTTTATGTTATTGGTTTGAACGAAGGAATATTTCCAACAAATGAAGAAACTACAGATGTGGATCGAAATATTTTATATGTAGCAATTACTCGGGCTAAAGTTTTACTTTATCTTTCGTATACGAGATCAAGTATCTATTCAGATAATAAAAAAAGGATACCTTCTCGTTTTCTCAGAGAAATGGGATTATTATAAATGTGGTTAAGAGAGGGGGATAGTCCCAAATAAGTACTTTTTCTTAAAGTGTCTTATTTTAATGATACTTTCTTTCCAAATATTTATGATAGCACAGGCTTCGGCTCTATTGGGCCGAGGCCTTTTTTGTCGTCGGATGTAGGCAGAAAAGTGAATACACCGGGCGTTCGCGAGGGTGTGTGTGGGATTTTATTAGCTAAAATTTAAATATGATAACCGATTGACATAAATATGTTAACCGGTTATCATAAAATTGCATCCGAAATGTATGCGCATTCAAAACAATTATAAGTATGGGGGGAATTCAGTTGAAATTGAGAAAAGCTGCAAGCTTCGCTATCGCTCTGACGGTGGTCACCGGGTTACTGGCAGGCTGCTCCAAAGGGAATTCAGCAACCAATGCTGGCAAGGAAGACAAGGGGAATGAGGGAACACAAACAGAGCAAGCCTCCAAGGACGTTAAGCTCACGTTCTTCAATACCTCCGCAGAAGTGAACACAGTGTTCGAGGAGCTGTTCAAGAAGTATCATGAGCAGAATCCGCAGGTGACAATTGAACTGATTCCTACACCGATCGGCGGCGCGCAGCTTGAGAAGTTCCAATCCCTGCTGGCCTCCGGCAATCCGGCGACAATCGTGAACTTGGATGCAGGCACCATACTTCAATATAAGGATGATTTTCTGGATTTAGAGCCGGAGAAGGCGAAGTATGAAGCGCTGACCAATCCGGGAGCCATCGATGGCGCATTGCTGGACGGACAATTCCTGGGTATTCCCTGGACTGCCCAAGGCTACGGTCTGCTGTACAACAAGCGTGCGGTAGAAGAGGGTATCGGCGGTGCTTTTGATCCTGCATCGGTGAAGACCCGTGATGATCTCGAAGCGATTTTCAAGAAGATCGAAGCCTCCGGCAAAGCACCGGTCATGCTTCACGGAGCAGACTGGTCGCTCGGCGCCCACTATCTGGGATTGACCTATTCCCTGCAGTCGCAGAAGGTGGAGGACAACCGGAAGTTCGTGGAGGAGCTGAAGAACGGGCAGGTTCAACTGACGGAGAATCCGCAGTTCACCGGACTGATGGATACCTTCGATCTGCTGAAAAAATACAACGCGCGTAAGAGCGACCCGCTCGTTGCCGATTATAACCGCGACAGCGCGGATTTCGCCAAGGGAGCTGCCGCCTTCTACTTCATGGGAGACTGGAGCTGGGCGGTTATCGGAACACTGGAAGGCCGCGATGCCGACTTCGGTATCCTGCCGCTGCCTATTAGCAATAATCCAGAGGATTTCGGCAACGCGCAAGTCGCCTACAGCGAGCCTAAGCTGTTCGCCATCGATGATTCGAAGTCTACGCCAGAGCAGCAGGAGGCCGCCAAAGCGTTCATCGAATGGATGGTCAGCAGTGAGGACGGACAAAAGGCCATTATTACCGATATGGGGCTGTCCATGCCGTACAAGGATCTTAAGGCGAAGAGCACGAACGTCATGTCTAACGCTGTCAGCGAATACGTGAAGCAAGGGAAGATTATCAACATCGGTGTCATCAATTACCTGCCGCAGGATTACTGGGCCAAGACCGGAGCTGCGATGCAGAAGTATCTGGTAGGCAATATCGACCGCCAGGGGCTGGCGCAGGAGGTTCAGGATTACTGGAAATCGTATGCAGGGAAATAGAGAATCTCTTCGTTTGTGCTAAAAGAACAGGCTGAACCGGGATATTCTCCAGTTCAGCCTGTTAAGAGGAAAGGGGGCAGCACTATGAACAAAAAGCTATCACTGAAGAATGCGGGGACGTTTCTGGTCTTCGGAGGTCCCTCTATCTTCGCTTTTGCCGCCGTTGTGATCATACCGTTCATCGTCGGCTTATATTTGACCTTCACGAATTGGGATGTCCGGACAGGCGACAGCAGCCTGATCGGCTTCACGAATTATCTGGAGGTGTTCCGGGATAAGGTGTTCCTTCAGCAGCTGTGGTTCACCCTGAAGTATGTCTTCTTCACCGTGGTGATTGCCAATGTGTTCGCTTTCTTCATCGCACTCGCCCTGACGAGAGGCGGGAGAGGTGAGCAATGGCTGCGCACAGGCTTCTTCACGCCAAATCTGGTCGGCGGGATTGTACTCGGATACCTGTGGCAGACGCTTTTCTCACAGGTGCTGCCTTACCTTGGCGCTAAATACGGCTGGGAGCTGTTTCAGACCTCATGGCTGACGAATACGGGGACGGCATTCTGGGCGCTGATCATTGCGACCGCCTGGCAGCTGGTCGGGTATCTGATGATCATTTATATCGCGGGCTTCACAGGCGTTCCGAATGATGTGCTGGAGGCGGCGAGCATCGACGGGGCGGGGCGGACTTCGGTGATCCGCAGAATCATCCTGCCGCTGACGGTTCCTGCGATCGTCATCTGTATTTTCATCTCCCTGTCCCGATCCTTCTTAACGTATGACATCAACCTGGCGTTAACCAAGGGCGGACCGTTCAATTCAACGGAGCTGGCCACCTACCATATCGTGCAAAAAGCCTTCCTGTCCAATCAATACGGTGTCGGCCAGGCAGAGGCAGTCGTTCTGTTCGCTGTCGTCGCGATTATCGCCTTGACGCAATCCTATCTGCTGAAGAAGCTGGAGGTGGAATCTTAATGAATGCTAACCGGCGCATCCTCCCGGGCCTGCGGACAGGATTCCTGTACCTGCTGCTGTTGGCCTTTTTAACACCGTTCCTGCTGATTATTATGAACTCCTTCAAGACCACCCAGCAATTCTTCGAGAGTCCGCTGTCGCTGCCGACAACGATAAATTTCAAGAACTATGCCAGCGCTTTTGACAATATGGACTTTATGCAGGGGTTCATGAACTCGCTGATCATTACGGGGATTTCCGTTACGATCATTATTATTTTCTCGGCGATGACCGGGTACTTATTCGTCCGTTACAAATGGAAGGTGAATTCCATCCTCTTCTTCCTCATGCTGGCCTCCATGGCTCTGCCCTTCCAGGTACTGATGATTCCAATGGTCATGCTGTACGGGAATATGGGGCTGTTGAATACCAAGCTGACGCTTTTGTTCATGTATCTCGGCTTCGGAGTGCCGTTCGGCGTCTTCACGTTCCACGGCTTTATCAAAGGGATTCCTTACGAGCTGGAAGAATCGGCGTTTATCGAAGGGAGCAGTACGCTGCGGACGTTTTTCAGTATTGTGCTGCCCTTGCTGAAGCCGGTGTTCGTTACCCTGCTGGTGCTCGATGTGCTCTGGATCTGGAATGACTATCTCCTGCCCAGCCTGGTGCTGCTGTCGCCGGATCAGAAGACACTGCCGCTGTCCACGTATACCTTCTTCTCCTCCTATTCCGTGGACTATGCGCCGCTGATGGCCGGGCTGATTATGACGATCATTCCCGTGCTGATCATCTACCTGTTCCTGCAAAAACAGATCATCAAAGGAATCACAGAAGGGGCGCTGAAATAAGGGGGAGCGGGGAAGTCCCAATTTACACCGCAGTGACGATTACGCTTCAATAGCTGAAATCCATGCGAAATTCATCTATAATTGGAACTAAAAAGCAAGGTGGTTTCTATGGCGAATCTGAAGGATGTTGCGAAGCAGGCAGGACTTTCTGTGAATACAGTGTCCAGAGTCCTTAACAATAGAGGGTATATTAGCGACAAGACGAAGGAGAAGGTCTACCGGGTGATGAAGGAAATGAACTATCAGCCGAATGAAATGGCTCGGGCCCTGTTCCGCAAAAAATCCAATATGATCGGGCTGATCATCCCGGCGATTTCCCATCCTTTTTTTGCCGAGCTGACCGCTTATCTCGAATATTACGCAGACCTTAAGGGCTACAAGCTGCTGCTCTGCAATTCCAACCGCAACGTCTCCAAGGAAGTGGATTATATCGAGATGCTCAAAAAAAATCAGGTTGACGCCATCATCATGGGCAGTGCCGTGCTGGATGTGCAGCATTATCTTCACCTGGACCTGCCGATCGTCTCCTTCGACCGTGTTATCTCGGAGGATATCCCCGTGGTCACCTCGGATAATCTGGAGGGCGGCCGGCTGGCTGCCCGGTTATTAACCGGCCAGGGCTGCCGGCACACGGTCTATATCCAGCGGGGGATCGACGGTCCCCAGCATCACTTCATGCTGGCCGGCCTGAGAAGGCAGGGGTACGAAGAAGAGCTGAAGCGCGCCGGACTTGCGCCGCTGTACTTGCAGCTGGAGGTCAATGAGGGGAGCTACACCGGAGGGGACACCGCCATTGCCGCCTACCTCCAGGAGCATCCTGAGATCGACGGCGTATTTGCCAGCAGTGATGTGATTGCCGCCGAGGTCATTCATGCCTGCAACCTGCTCGGCAAGGAGATTCCTTCAGCCATGCGCATTGTGGGCTATGATGATGTGCAGCTCGCCTCCATGATCTCACCGCGTCTAAGCACTGTCCGGCAGCCGATTCAGGAGATGAGCGAAGCCATTATGGAGCTGGCGGTCCGGCAGATCGAGGGCCAGGCGGTGGCGATGGTGAACACGTTCCCGGTAACGGCTGTGGAACGCGGCACGACCTGATACTCAGGACTGGCAGTTTCTCTGCCAGTGTCTGCCTTAATAGAGCGTCAGGTTTAAATTTATGGATTGGATCATTAAGAGGAAATCACCTAACCTATTAGGTTCGGTTTTTCGCATAATCAGAGATAAGTGTATTCGGTGCAACTAAAAACAGTGAAAAGGAAGGTATTCCTCTCCTAACTGTATTTCATACAACTAAATTGCTGGAATGGGCGAAAATCCAGGTATAGAGGTATTTTAATTGCACGAAATACAGCTAAACTGAGATTCGCCAGTATATCCGGCGATTTAGCTGTACAGATTGCAATTAAGCCATTCTTACAGTTTTAAAGCTGCTGCTGCCCTATTATATCAACCGGTTAACATAGAACCTTGCCTTGTTCTGCTGAACAGAGGAAGAAGGCTGACCCGGGTCAGGAGGTACGGATGGCTGTAACCATCAAAGATGTTGCCGAGAAGGTCGGCGTCTCCGTCACTACCGTCTCCCGTGTGCTGAATAACCGGGGATACCTCAGTGAGAGTCTGAAGCAAAAGGTGAACGATGCCATGGAGGAGCTGAATTACCATCCGAGTGAGGTGGCACGCTCCTTGCTGCGCAAGAAGTCCAATATTATCGGCCTGATTCTGCCGGATATCTCCCATCCGTTCTTCGGAGAGGTAACCAAGCATATTGAGGCCTATGCCTATGAACAAGGCTATAAGCTTATGCTGTGCAATTCCCTGCATCACAAGAAAAAAGAAAAGGAATACATCGATCTGCTGCGGGCCAGCCGGGTTGACGGCATCATTATGGGCAGCCATACGATGAGCGTGAGCGATTATAAGTCAATCAACCTGCCGCTGGTGTCGCTGGACCGGCAGATCTCGAAGACGATCCCGTTCATTGCCTCGGATAACTATCAGGGGGGGAGTGCTGGCCACCCGGCTGCTGCTGCGCAAAAAATGCCGGAGTATCGCCTATCTCAGCGGGAATCTGCGCCTCAATCTGCTGGCCAAGCAAAGGCATGACGCCTTCCTGGAGCAGGTCAAGAGGCAAGATGTGGAATATACCGTCCGGCAAACCGATCTGAACGGATTTAAGTATAAGGATTACGAGAAGCTGGTCAGCAGTCTTTTTGAGGAACGCCCTGAGCTGGACGGCGTATTCGCGAGCAGCGATATGCTGGCGCTACAGGTGCTGAAGCAGTGCAGAAGGCTGGGCAGAGCCGTGCCCAGTCAAGTCAAGGTCGTAGGCTATGACGGAATTGCTGCCTTGGAGGCGGAGGATCTGACTACTATCGTCCAGCCGATCAAGAAGATGGGCGAGCTGGCTGTTCAATATCTGCTTCAGCAGATTGCCGGCGAGCCGGTTCCGCTGGAGACGATTCTTCCCGTCCGGTTATCGGAGAAGGGGACCACTTGAAGCACGCAGGATTCATTCACATTCGAACGATATGGAGGAAATATATATGGATTTCATTTACCGCGTAGCCCCGGATTTACGGGAAGGGATCGCTGGCCTGCCGCCGCTGCATTTGCCGGAGGATCTGGCCGCAGCCCGGAATATGGTTCCGCCGCCTACTGAAACGTCGGACTGCGTCCGCATTACGGAACGGGTTCTGATTGCCGGTTCCGGGCCAGTTCGGGTCAGAATTTATGAACCGGCTCAGCGAAGTGAACATAAGCTGCCTGCCCTGCTCTGGACCCATGGCGGCGGCTATATTCTGGGCCAGCCGTGCGGTGACGATGCGTTATGCGAGAGCTTCGTCCTCGCGGCCAACTGTGTGGTCGTGTCGCCCGATTACCGGCTTGCCCCGGAGCATCCGTACCCGGCAGCCATTGAGGACTCTTATGCAGCGCTTGTGTGGCTGGCCGATATCAACAATGGGCTGAGCATCGATTTGGCCCGGATTGCCGTTGGCGGAGCGAGTGCAGGCGGCGGTCTGGCAGCGGCTCTGGCCCTGATGGCGAGAGACAAGGGCGGTCCTGCCCTCTGCTTCCAGCTTCCGCTGTATCCGATGCTGGATGACCGCAACATTACACCTTCGAGTTATGAGGTCACACACCCGGCGGTGTGGAACCGGGCGAACAACCTGGTGGCGTGGGAGATGTACCTGGGCGGCCCTGCCGGAGGCGCAGACACCTCCCCGTATGCGGCACCCGGCCGTGCGGATCAACTGGCGGGACTTCCGCCCGCCTATATCTGCGTCGGACAGCTCGACCCGTTCCGTGATGAGACGATTGAATATGTGGCCCGGCTGGCACAGGCCGGTGTAGAAGTGGAATTTCATCTCTACCCGGGGGGCTATCATGGCTTCGAGCATGTTGTCCCTGCAGCCGAAGTCAGCCGCAGAGCCAGAGAGGGATACATCCATGCCCTGGCAAGAGCCTTGAACTCTTAAATTGTAAAAAGAGGACGGGTTTTTGAAAGTATTGTGTACACAGAGACCATAGAATGGATATGACACAAGGATACTGGAGTACCAAGGGGGAGTGCGGGTGTTTAAACTCGGAGAGACAATACCATTTGAAGATAAGGCGAACGATGTGTTAACAGTGGGCGAGCTGCTCGTGGATATGATCTCCAATGAATACGGCGAGGATACGGTAAGTGATGGATATACCCGTTATTTTGGCGGATCGCCTTCAAATATTGCCATTAATGCGGGGAAGCTGGGCATCCGGTCGCATGTGGCTTCGGCGGTGGGCAGGGATAGCCTGGGCAACTATCTGATCAACCGGCTGCAGAGCGCCGGAATGGCGACAAGCGGCATCCAGCAGGTCGATGATTCTACCAGTATGGTGGTGATTACCAAGAGTCAGGCTACGCCGGTTCCGATCTTTTACCGTGCAGCGGATTACCGGCTGGAGTACAATGAGGCGCTGGAGCAAGCCTTGATTCATTCCAGAATTGTCCACTTCTCCTGCTGGCCGATCTCCAGGACCCCATCCCGTAGGGCGGTGGAGCGGGTGATCCAGACGGCGCGGAAGCATAAGGTGCTGATCGGCTTCGATCCCAACTATCATCCCTCGATCTGGCAGAAGGGGGAGGACGGGGTAGCGTATGTCAAAAGCATCATCCCGAAGGTGGATATCATCAAGCCTTCCGAGGATGACGCTGAGCGTCTGTTCGGTCCCGGCACGCCGGAGGAGCAGATCGCCAGATTCCTTGCGCTTGGCGCGAAGCTGGTCATTCTGACGCTGGGCAAGGACGGGGCACTCGTCTCCACCGGCAACGAAACGATGTCGTTTGCGACCAAGGCGACGCAGATTGAAGATACGACGGGAGCAGGAGATGCCTTCTGGTCCGGATTCTATACAGCTATTATCAAAGGGTATACGCTCACAGAAGCGCTGGAGCTTGGATCTGCTGTCAGCGCGTACAAACTGAAATTCACCGGTGCGGTAGTCGATCTGCCTGCGCTTGCGGTCATTAAGCAACAATTCAACCTGTAGGAGGCTTCTTAAGATGACACTGAAGAATCAAGTACAGTTAATTACCTATCCCGATTCCCTGGGCGGAGACCTGAAGCAGCTCCATCAGGTGCTGCGCGGTCCCTTCGCCGGGCTGTTTGCCGGGGGGATTCACATCCTTCCGCCCTTTCCTTCTTCGGGGGACCGCGGCTTTGCGCCGCTGACTTATCTGGAGATTGAGCCGGAATTCGGCAGCTGGGAGGACATCCGCAGCATCGGGGAAGAATTCGATGTGCTGGTGGATCTGATGGTCAATCATATCTCCAGGCAATCGCCGTATTTCCAGGACTTCCTGGAGCATGGCCGGGCTTCGGAATATGCGAATCTGTTCATCACCCTGGACAAGATCTGGGAGAATGGCGAGCCTGTGCGTACGGATATTGAGAAGATGTTCCTGCGGCGGCCGCTGCCTTATTCTACGTTCACTACCTCCGGAGGGGTGGAAGAGAAGGTCTGGACCACTTTTGGCAAAACGGATCCTTCCGAGCAGATTGATCTGGATATCCATTCTCCGCTCACCCGCGACCTGCTGCGGCAGTTCTTCCTGAACTTCAAAGAACAGAATGTCAAGATTGTCAGGCTGGATGCGGTCGGGTACGTGATCAAGAAGCTGGGCACCAGTTGTTTCTATGTGGAGCCGGAGATCTATGAATTCCTGGACTGGATCAAAGAGATGGCCGACTCGCTGGATATAGAGCTGCTGCCGGAGGTACATGCGCATCACAGTATCCAGACCAAGCTATCGGAATACGGCTGCTGGATCTATGATTTCATTCTGCCTTACCGCGTGCTTGAGGCGCTTACCGGCAGATCCAATACGGCGCTGTACGACTATCTGCGGACCCGTTCGCCTAAGCAGTTCACGATGCTGGACTGTCATGACGGTGTTCCGGTGAAGCCGGATCTGGACGAGCTGATTGATACCAAGGAAGCGCGGGAGCTGGTGGATCTCTGCGTGGAGCGCGGGGCGAACCTGAGCCTGATTCTGTCCGAGGAGCATAAGGCCCCGGATGGCTTCGATGTCCATCAGATCCGCTGCACCTATTACAGCGCACTGAATGAGGATGACAATGCGTACCTGGCAGCAAGGGCGATTCAATTCTTCGTACCGGGTATTCCGCAGGTCTATTATGTAGGCTTGCTGGCTGGCCGAAATGATCTGGAGCAGGTCGCCCTGACGGGGGAAGGCCGGGAGATTAACCGCCATAACTATACGCTAGAGGAAATTGAAACGGAGAGTGAGCGGGAGGTCGTGCAGCGTCTGATGAAGCTGGTCCGCTTCCGCAATGAATATAGCGCCTTCCATGGAACCTTCCGGGTGCTGGAGGCAGAGGCGGATGAAATCAGGCTGATGTGGGAGCAGGGAGCAGCATATTGCCGGCTGCATATTAACCTGCAGAATTATAAGACTGTTATCGAATATATAGATCAGCAGGGACAAGAAGCGGTATACTGGGTCTGATTCTAATTCGTTAAGGGGGAATGATGATGGCTACAATGCAAATCAGCCTGTTCTCGGCAAGTCTGAAGCGGGAGGTCACGATCCAGGCCATATTGCCAGTGGATCTGCCGGAGGGCTGGGGATTGCCGGCCTGGTCGGGCCAGCCCTTGAGATCACTCTATCTGCTGCACGGCTTCTCCGGCAGCCAGAACGACTGGCTGAACTTCTCCAGGATCAGGGAGCTGGCAGACAGGCATCAGGTGGCAGTATTCATGCCGGCCGGGGAGAACCGCTTCTATGTAAACGATGAACTCCGGGAAGAATATTACGGTGAGTATATCGGCAGGGAGCTGGTAGACTTCACCCGCAAGCTGTTCCCGCTATCAGCAGCCAGAGAGGATACCTGGATCGGCGGCTTATCCATGGGCGGCTACGGGGCAATCCGCAACGGCCTGAAATACGCGGAGCGCTTCGGCCGGATCATCGCCTTATCCTCGGCCTTAATTCCGTATAGAGTTGCCAATATTTCCCCAGACTATAAAGACGGAATTGCCAGTTATTCCTACTATGCCAGCGTCTTCGGCGATCTGAGTAGGCTGCTTGGCAGCGACAAAGACCCTGAGCAGCTGGTGCGTGATGTGAAAGCGCAGGGACTTGCCCTGCCGGAGCTGTATATGGCATGCGGAACCGAGGATATGCTGCTGGATGTGAACCGCCGGTTCCATCAGTTCCTGGAAGGCGAGCAGGCCGCCCATTACTATGAAGAAGGCCCTGGCGATCATAACTGGGCATACTGGGATAAGCATATTGAAGCTGCGCTGGATTGGGCGGCTGCTCCTGTGAGCTGATTAATAATTGGGAAAAGTGGCGGAAGGGAATTTTGGAACTGTAGGAGCGGTAGCGTCCGCCTTTGTGTTTGAATTTCTACCGCATAGTGCGGTTTAATTCAGGAAATTCAAACACAACAGCGGCCGGAAGTCCAAAACTTCTCTGGAGTCACGGCTATCCCAATACTAATAATTTTCACGTACTCAATCGCAAATTGCATACTTATACGCCCCTGGGTCCGGCCTAAGAAGGTATCGGCTCAGGGGCGTGCTGAATTCCGGGGAAAGGAAGAGGCGGGGATGATCCGAACCAACAGTATCGTGTTCAAATTTGCGTTGCAGATGACAGTGATTCTTGCGATCCTGCTGTCCATCCTTGTTCTGAGTAACATCTACTCCCTGGAGGTGGTGCGGAGCAATGCACTGACCAGCTCGCGTAATACACTGGCCCTCTATCAGGCCAATATTCATAATAACTTCAACAATTTCTCCAAGGACCTCATTGAGGTGTTCGACCATAACGTGGATACTGCGGTGAATTCGGCGGGGATGGATGAGAACAGCCGGTATTTCAAGGTCCAGCAGCTCAAGAATAGCCTGCAGGCAAAAATAGCAGGCGATAATTCGAGCGACGGCATGTTCATCAGGCTCTCGGATGAGCTGGTGCTGGAGCAGTTCAACCGCCGGATTCAATCGGAGGATAAGCTGGCTCTGGTGGATTTTATCAATATGCATAAATTCAGTACGGCTCCGGCAGAACATAGCGGGGAATGGAAGGTCTTCCAGATCCGCGGCGAGTCCTACTTGTTCAAATACATTACTTATTCAGGAGTCAGCTTCGGAACGCTGGTGAAAGCGGACACGCTGCTGGCTATGGTTGATAGGGGAGGCAATGATAAGAACCGTTATGTGCTGAGTGACTCGGAGGGAATGATCCTGGCAGCGAATAATATCTCTCTTAATGAAGGGGATACGACGCTTAAGAGCTTAAGCAGGCAGTATCAGCGGGATTATCTGATTGTATCTGAACCGATCGGCGAGTTCGGGCAGATGACTCAAATGGTTGCCAAGGGCAGTCTGTTCTCGGGCCTGAAGCTGATTCAGTGGGGGATCGCCCTGCTGGCGGTTCTCTCGGTCATCGTGGTGCCGCTGGTGCTGAGATTCCTGACGAGAGATGTGCTGAGGCCGATTCTGGAGCTGGTGAAGGCGGCGAAGGCGGTCGAGCAGGGGCAGCTGGAATACCAGATTCCGCAGAATACCCCGTATTCCCTGGAATTCCTGAAGCTGTTCCATGCGCTGGAGTCCATGGTCAGTGAGATCAAGGATCTGAAGATTCAGTCCTATGAAGAACAGATCGAAATCAGCCGCGCCGAGATCAAGTATCTACAGATGCAGATCCGGCCCCATTTTTTCCTGAATGCGATCTCAACGATCACCAGCCTAACCTATCAGAATAAAAACGAGGAGATCCGCCGCCTGATCCACTGCCTCTCCGAGCATCTCCGGTATATGTTCAGAGGAGGGCTGATGGAAGTGACGATGGAGGAGGAGATCCGGCACACTGAGAACTATATCCGGATGCAGGAGATCCGTTATCCTGAGCAGATTTTTTTCATGATCGAGATGCAGGAGGAAGCGCGGCAGGTGCCGGTTCCCCAATTCATGATTCAGACCTTTGTGGAGAATACGTTCAAGCATGCTATGTTCGTTCAGGAGCTGCTGTCTATTTTCATCAGGGTGCGGATGGAGCTGCGGGACGATAGTCCATTTGTCAGTATTGTCATTGAAGATAACGGGGCGGGCTTCGCTTCTGAATGGCTGGATCAGCCGGAGCGCGAAGAGGCAGGGGAGGACGGAGGCAGAGTGGGCATTGCCAATATCCGCAAGACTCTCAGACTGCTCTACAAACGGGAAGATCTGCTCAAGCTGTCGAATATCGAGACTACAGGTGCGAGAGTTGAGCTATGGATTCCTGTGAAGCCACTCGAATGGGGCCAGCCCGGCTTAGAGGGAGGATAATATGCGTTGTATGCTGATTGACGATGATATTCCTACAATTGAAGCGTTGCGCGGTATTGTGAATTGGGAGGAATTCGGAATTACGGAAGTGCTAACCGCTCATAATATACAGGATGCGAAGCAACTCTTCGAGCACGGCGAGCCGGATCTGATGATTTGCGATATTGAAATGCCGCGCGGCTCGGGCATTGAGTTGATCAAGTGGGCCAGAGAGCGTCAATATGAGGGCGGATTCATCTTCCTGACCTGTCATGAGAGCTTCACCTTCGCCTCCCAGGCGATCTCATATGACGCAGACTCGTATCTGGTCAAGCCGCTGGACAAGCAGGAGCTGGAAGCGGCGCTGCGCAAGTCTATGGATACGCTGAAGAACAAAATCATGTTAGGCGAATACAGCAAGCTGGGCCATGCGTGGCTGAAGAACCAGGATCTGATAGAACGCAGCTTCTGGAGCGATGTGCTGACGGCGACAATCTCTCCCCGGCCACAGCTGATCCAGAGTGAGGTGCAGAAGCGGGAGCTGTCCATCCCGGTGTATGCAGAATACAGGCTGCTGCTGGTAAGTGTTCCCCGCTCCCAGATTGAACGGGAATGGGATGAGAGCATCTTCCATTATGCCCTCTCGAACCTGGTCTCTGAAATTCTCAGCAGCCGGGTGGGCAGCGGCCGGATGATTGCCTATCAGGTCGATAAAGTATTCTACAATGCGATCATTGTGGAGAGTCCGGAGGATATGAAGGAGCTGGAAGTGAGCGCCGGAGAAATCATCCGGCTGTCCAGACAGTATCTGAAATGTACGGCTACCTGTTACTTCAGTGAGCCTGCGGCGATCTCCCGCCTGGCGCAGCTTAAGACGGAGCTGGAGCAGGCGGACGAGGCGAACATTATTTTCCGGGGGAAGCTGCATTTGCCGAATAAGCCCTTCCAGGTAGATCTGACCGAGCGCTTCACCCTGGATACGGAGCTGTTCACTCTGCTGTTCGTCCAGAAGGAGAAGGCGCAGATTGTGAACCGGCTCAAGAAAGAACTGGAGCTGCTGACGAGTCTGAACAAGCTGGATGCGGCTACGCTCCATTCGATCCGCGAGGACCTGCTTCAGGTGGTCTATTCGCTGCTCGCGCGGCACCACATTCAAGCCCACCGCCTCTTCGAGGGCGAGCTCAGCCAGCAATTGGCCCAGGATGCCGAGAGCAGCGTGTTCGACTTCATGAAATGGGCCCAGGCGCTGACGGATAAGACGCTGGATTCCATTAAGGAAGTGCTGCAGTCCGAAGGGGTGGTCGAGCGGGCCAAACGGTTCATTCAGGAGCACTATACCCAGGACCTCAGCCGGGAGGATGTTGCCGCAAGCGTATATCTGACCGCGGATTATCTGGCCAAGGTGTTCAAGCACGGGACCGGCCAGAGCGTGAAGGAGTACCTGAACGACTGCCGGATCAGAGCGGCGAAGCAGAGGCTGGTGGAGAGCACGGCGAGCATCGGGGAGATTGCCATGGATACCGGCTTCGATACCCTCTCCTATTTCTCCACTGTGTTCAAAAAATGGACAGGCGAAACCCCGGCAGCCTACCGTTCCAAACATAAGCACTAGGATCGGAAGAGGCTCCGCGTTTCCCCGAGAGAAGCAGAGCCTCTTGCGATACATTTCGTTTCCTAATCATAAGTCAACAGAAACTGTACTACCTCGGTCTTCAGCGCTTCGTGAAATTGCACACGATCAAAGCCTGGCGGGTCCTGTGAGGGGGGGAAGGCGGGTGAAATCATCGCAGCCGGAAAAGGACTCAGGAAGGAAAAGTGTCCGGCATTCTCCACCGTCCGATAGTGAATCATCCGTGGTTCGGCAACACCATTCAAGATGATCTGTGCGTGAAATGGAGGGGTGTACGGGTCCCGCTCCGCGTCCAGCATGAGAATGGGGAGACGAACGCCGCTTAATGCCCCCTCATTCCGGAACCAGACGGACGCCGGGGCCAGTAAAATTAGGGACTGGATTCGCGAATCCAGAGGAACATTGATTTGCTGCTGCTTTCCGTTTGGGCTCTCATTAGGAAAGGAGGTTGGGATGCCGCCAGCTGCTGCCAGCGCGGTGTAGCCGCCCATGGAATGCCCGATGACCGAGAAGCTTCCCGGCCGGATAAGCCCCTTGAACCTCTCATCTTCAAAAAACCAGTCGGCGGCCATGCGAAGATGCCGGGGGCGATAGGTGAGGTTAGGGACCGTACCTTCCCAACTATTATCGTTCCGGTTATTATGCGGATGTTCGGGCAGGCCAACGATAAAGCCGCTGCGTGCCAAATGCCGGGCAAGCGACCCGTACACAAACGGCGAACCGCCTGTACCGTGTGACATGAGGACCAGCCGAAACTTCCCCTCCCTCGGCGCCGCGTCTCTGGCCACTTCCAACGGGTATTGCCCTAGACGGTCCGCCTGTTCCGGTACGTCTGTCGGATACATCACGATCATAGGATAGGTCACCCTCAAAGAGTTATCTGTAATTTGTACCTCGCAGCATCCTGCGTATCCTTCATTCATATATGCTTCTGTGTTCATCTTAAATTCTTCCTCTCCTTGAGCGGTACGCTCCTAAGCTGGCGGGCTAACGGGAATATATATGTCCAATACCGAATCCTCGTTCGTCGGTCCCAGATACCGCTGGTCGTAACGTGCGAACTCCGGGGCATTCGTACGAACGCTGCCAGACTGGGGTAACCACGTCTCGTAAATGTATTGGAACGTATCGTTGAGCCTCGCTAATGTTCCCTTATGAGTAAAAACCGCATAAGTTGCCGCGGGCAGCAGCTTAGCGGCCATTCCCAAGGGAACCGTACTCTCCTCGCTGGCCGCCTCGACACAAGCGGTATAAGTAACCTCCCACTGCTCGCCCGTAAGTTCAATGACCGCATAAAACAGGTCTTCCGTATCCGGCTTGCGCGTAATTTCAAACACACGCTGCCTAAAGCTCCGCCATAGCATTCCGACCTCGTCCGAATTGACACCCGGTATCGACATGCCGACCAAATGCAGGTTGTCCAGGCAGACAAAAGCTGGCACGAGGGAAATACCGGTATTCAAATGTTGCAGCCCCGCTTCATCCAAAGGAAGCTTCTCCATGGCCCGGAACAACGTGTCTTTCATGTCCCTTTGCTTGCGAAATTGTCCCGGCGAGATGGAGAACATTTTCCGAAAGGCCCGGGCGAAGGATTCCTGGGACTCGAATCGGTACTGGATGGCAATATCTATAATCCTTTGGCGGGTATGAAATAAGTCGTATGCCGCATGTGTCAATCTCCGCTTACGGATGTACTCTGAGACGGAGCATCGGGTCACTGACAGGAAGATCCTGTGAAAATGGTAAGGCGAATAGCCGGCAGCCTCCGAAACCTTGGCGCTTAAACTTTCATCGGTCAGATGATTCTCAATATAGGAAATAGCCTTGATTACTGAATCCTTATAGTTCACATGAATGCCTCCATAGAGATATTATCACTGTACGACAGCTGAAACGCCCGGTTATGATATTTTTTGCGGAATACAGCAGGGCGACTTGTATTACGTTTATTGTGAGTGATTTTGTTGAATAATTCCACAGGACGAACAGCAGCACGTTTTTTCAAAAAAACAGCCCGTATTATTGAAAGCCTGCCGCCCTCCAGGACCGGTACAATGAGAGTGTAAATACAGAACAGGAGGCATGATGATAATGAAGAAAAAGGGGTTAGGTTCACTGCTGCTGTCCATGGTAATCTGCGGTTCGCTGCTCTCCGCCTGCGGCGGCAATTCCAATACATCGTCCAAGAATTCCGGGGATACGGAAGCGAAGGCCAAGGTGGCTGAGATTGTATTCGCACTGCCCTCCTTCAACCGGATTCCCGATGATCTCAGCAAGGTGACCGAGGCCATCAATGCCATTACTACCGCGAAAATCGGGGTGAAGGTGGACTTCCGACTCTTCGGCCCGGCAGATTATGCCCAGAAGGTCAATCTTGCGCTCCAGAGCGGGGAGAAGATGGATATCTTCACCACCCTCGGACAATTCTCCAACTATGTATCCAAGAGCCAGGTGGCTCCGCTCGAAGAGCTGCTTACCGAACACGGCAAAGAGCTGACAGCCATTCTGGACAAGGATTTCGGGCCGGATATTCTCAAAACCACCACGATGGACGGACATATCTACGGCATTCCTGTGAATAAAGGGATGGCGCTGCCGACCAATATCATCTACAACGCGGATATGCTCGCAGAGGCGGGCGTAGCAGCAGACTCCATCCAATCGGTAGAGGATCTGCCTGCGGTGTTCGGCGCAGTGAAGCAGAAGCTGCCGGATGTAGTTCCGTTTGGCCCAATTAATGTGAATCCGACAGATACCGGACTTGTGAACTGGATGAAGGGTGCGAGCAAGGTGGATTACCTGACCGATACCACCGGAGTCGGTGTCGTGATCGGTGATAACGGGAAGGTCGTTAACTTCTACGAATCGGATGTCTTCAAGAACGGAATTCAGATGATGAGAGACTGGTTCGAGGCCGGGTATCTGCAGAAGGATACCGCAACCACTACGATTACAGCGATGGAGATGGTCTCCTCGGGGCGCGGCTTCTCCTTCCTGGGCGGCTACAGCGGCATGGAGGTTGGCAAGCAGCTGAGTGCACAGGTCGGCAAAAATATTGAGACCAAGCGCATCGCACCGTTCTACTTCGATACAAGCGCCGTGAACTCGGTGACCTGGATGGTCTCCAGTACCTCGAAGGAGACGGAAGCCGCTGTGAAGTTCCTGAACCTGCTCTACACCGACAAAGAGCTGATCAACACCATTCTGTTCGGAATTGAAGGGGAGGATTACATCAAGGTAGATGAGCATCATGTGAAATTCCCTGAGGGCATGGACGCAAATACGGTACCTTATACCTCCATGCTCAGCTCCGGGATCGTCGGCTCCGAATCGCTTCAGTATCAGATGGAGGGAATCAACTGGTCGGATGTGGAACTGAAGCTGAAGGAGAATAAGGATACCGAAAGATCGCCGTATTTCGGCTTTATCTTCGACCAGGGTCAAGTGAAGACGCAGATGAGTGCTGTGAACAACGTAGTGAATCAATTCCTGCCGGCACTGGTCAGCGGATCGGTAGATCCTGAGAGCATTATTGCGAAATTCAACAGTGCGCTGAAGGATGCGGGTGCACAGGACATTATAGACAGCAAGCAGCAACAACTGGATCAATGGCTTGCCGCGCAAAAACAATAATTTGAATAAGCCTGCTGAGGGTAGAGCCGCTAATGGAGGCTCTGCCCCCGGCAATGGAGGTGAATCCGGCATGACTGCCAAACCTAAATCCAAGCCACTCAAAAAAACACTTCCTTTATTAATTCTCGCGGGTCCGGGACTGCTGTATTTTCTCATTAACAGCTACTTCCCCATGTTCGGGGTGTTCATCGCGTTCAAGGATGTCAATTATGCCAAAGGCATCTTCGGCAGCGACTGGATCGGCTTCAAGAACTTCACCTTTCTGTTCCAGACCAGTGATGCCTGGATTATGACCCGCAACACCCTGCTGTACAATCTGACGTTTATCGCGCTGGGAACCGTAGTTTCGATCATCATTGCCATTCTGATGTCGGAGCTGCTGAACAAGCTGTACTCGAAGCTGTTCATGACCGGGCTGATTCTGCCGAACCTAATCTCGATGATCGTGCTTTCGCTGCTCGTCTTCGCCTTTCTGAACGCCGACAGCGGGTTCGTCAATCATTCGATTCTGCGGCCGCTGGGGATACCGGAGATCAACTGGTATTCGGAGGCGAAATATTGGCCGTACCTGCTGGTCCTTATTCAGATCTGGAAGACGGCAGGCTACGGCTCAATTGTCTATTTTGCCTCGATTGCCGGCATTGACAAGAGCATCTATGAGTCGGCCAAAATCGACGGTGCCGGGAAGCTCAAGCAGATCCGCATGATTACCCTGCCGCTGCTGAAGCCGACCATTATTGTGCTGGTGCTGATGTCGATGGGCCGGATTTTCAACTCTGACTTCGGCCTGTTCTATCAGGTTCCAATGAACTCTGGTGCGCTATACAGCGCTACCCAGACGATTGATACGTATGTCTACCGCGCCTTGATGCAGCTCAATGATATTGGAATGTCGGCAGCCGCCGGTCTGTATCAGTCGCTGGTCGGCTTTGCCCTTGTGCTTACGGTCAATGCCATCGTCAAGAAGGTCAATCCAGAAAACGCTTTGTTCTAGGAGGAAATTCGGATGATCCAAACAAGAGGAGAACGAACGTTTACGGTGTTTTCTGCGGTCGTGATGATCCTGCTGACGGTTTTTGCTTTTTTGCCCTTCCTGCTGATTGTGATCGCTTCATTCACCAATGAGACAACCCTGATCCGCAACGGGTACAGCTTTTTCCCGGAGCATCTAAGTCTAGACGCGTACCGGTATATTAAGTCCTCGGCGTACATTTTCATTAGAGCCTATGGCGTTTCTTTTCTGGTGACGATCCTGGGAACCGTGATAGGACTGCTGATAACAAGCATGCTTGCTTATCCGATGTCCCGGTCTGATTTCAAGTATCATAATACGCTGGCGTTTGTCGTCTTCTTCACCATGCTGTTCAGCGGGGGGATTGTGCCTTCGTACATCATGTGGACCCAGTATTTCCATATCAAAAACACGCTGTGGGCGCTAATCCTGCCCAACCTGCTGGCGAACGGGTTCAACGTCCTGCTGGTCCGTAACTACTTCAAGAATAATGTGCCGCTGGAGATTATCGAAGCCGCTCAGATCGACGGTGCCTCGGAGCTGCGGACCTTCTTCCGCATCATGCTTCCGCTGTCCATGCCGGTCATGGCAACCGTAGGGATGTTTATGGGCCTGGCCTATTGGAATGACTGGATCAATGCGTTATATTTTGTATCTAAGCCGCAATTGTACGGTATTCAGAATCTGCTGATGCAGCTCATGAGCAACATCCAGTTCCTCAATTCCGGCCAGGCCGGGAATGTACTCGGAGCCGACACGGTATCGCTGCCAAGTACAGCGGTGCGGATGGCGATGGCGGTGCTGGGTATTGTGCCGGTGCTGTTCGTCCTGCCGTTCATGCAGAAGTACCTGACCCGCGGCGTGGTTATCGGAGCTGTTAAAGGCTAAATATGATAGGAGATGAGCGTATGAAAGTGCAAGAGGTCATTGACCGGATTCTGCTCGATTGCTGCGGGGGACGGAGGCTGGAGCAGACCTGTGATGTGCTGGCGGGCGGCAGTGAAGAGATGGAGGTCACAGGGATCGTCACTACGTTCATGGCGACGGTGGAGGTCATCAAGGAAGCTATTGCTGCTGGAGCCAACCTGATCATTACCCATGAGCCGACCTACTATACCGGCAATGATACGCTGGACTGGCTGCAGCAGGACCCCGTATATCTGGCGAAAAAAAAGCTGATCGAGGAGCACGGCCTTACGATCTGGCGCTTCCATGACCATATGCATCTGGCGGATACGGACCGGATCTACGACGGACTGCTGAAGGAGCTGGATTGGGCAGATAAGAAGCTGGACGACAAGGACGCCTGGGGGTATCTGATCGAGGAGACCACAGTCGGTGAGTTGGCAGGCTTCCTGAAGCAGCGGCTGGGGATGAAAGTCATTCAGATCGTCGGCAACCCGGAAGCGCCCTGCTCCCGTATCGGCATCCTTGTCGGCGGCGGCAGTCTGGGCCTCGGCCGGGAGCAGATGCCGATGGAGCTGATGCAGGAGAAGGGTCTGGATGTGATGGTCTGCGGCGACATTACCGAGTGGACCTTATGTGCTTACATCAATGATGCCGCCATGCTGGGCATGAACAAGGCGATGATCGTGATCGGTCACGAGCGCTCCGAGGAATGGGGCATGAAGTATATGGCTGAGTGGCTGGCGCCGCTGGTGGACGGGGTTCCGGTTACATTCGTGGATGCGAGGGAGCCGTTCGTGTATTTGTGAGACACTTGGGATTGGGCGGCTGCTGAGTCTGAGTGAACGGGCCGTTGTTCCATGAGTGTTCCGTTCCTCCGGGCGGCTGCTTGTTGATGGACTGTAGGGCCCTTATTTCTCAATAAAAGCCCACTTTGCGCCGACTGCCGGACTGAGATGCACTTATCGGCCCACTAATTGATATTAATCGGTGGTATTACCACCAATAAGGGCCATGGAGTCCGTAACCTGCGTAAAAAGCGGCTTTTGGGCAGAATAAGCGCCTCTCAGTCCGCTGGGCGGATGCCGCAGAGTCAAATGCAAATGATGCTCGGCCAGGCCCAGCCCCAGCCCCAGCCCTGATATGCCGCAAGCCTGGCATAAATCAAAGGCAGCCATCCCCCGCTACGGGAGGATGGCTGTCTTTTATACTACTGCAAGACGTAATTGCCCGTAGCTCTGTACTTACCTGCCTGGGCATCCGGCGCTTTAGCATAAGCCGAAGGGGCGGAGGCTATCAGCAGCAGGGAGGTAAGCAATACCGTAAGCCTGCCCATATCTATTTTCATCCGAGTTCTCCTCTCTTCCGGTTCTCCAGTAAATGATCTACTGCCGCCTGCTCGATGGGCAGCCCCTTGGTGTAACGCTCCATATAGAGAGCAAAGCCGTCCACATCAGTAGGGTCAGGTGCTACCTCCTGTCCTTCCATGTTACAGAACACCTTAGAGCTCAAGTAATCCGCCAGGCTCTCGTTCGGCTCCTTATGTATCATATAAGAGGCCAGAATGGCTATTCCCCATGCTCCGCCTTCACCAGCCGTAGACAGGACTGAGACCGGAACATTCAGTGCAGCGGCACAGATCCGCTGGCCGACCTGCGGGGTGCGGAACAATCCGCCGTGCGCTGAAATACGGTCAATGTTTACCCGTTCCTGCCCGGTCAGAATCTCCATTCCGAGTCTTAACGCAGCGAAAGCGCTATACAGATGAACTCTCATGAAGTTAGCCAGCGTGAAACGGCTCTGTGGCGAACGGACGAACAGCGGACGCCCTTGGGCAAAGCCGGTGATATTCTCGCCTGAATAGTAGCCGTAGCTCAACAAGCCGCCGCCATCCGCATCCGCTTCCAGCCCCTGGCTCAGCAGGACGCTGAATAACTGGTTCATGTCGGGCTTCAGCCCCATGGCTTCATGAAATTCACGGAACAAGCCGATCCAGGCATTCAGATCGCTGGAGCAGTTGTTGGCAAGAACCATCGCGACAGGACTGCCTTCCGGCGTAGCCACGATATCGATCTCGGGGTAGACGGCGGAAACATTCTTTTCCAGTACAAACATGGCAAAGACCGATGTCCCCACGGAAACATTGCCGGTACGTTTCCTCACACTATTCGTAGCCACCATGCCGGTCCCGGCATCGCCTTCGGGCGGGCATAGCGGAATGCCTGCCTGTAAGCTGCCTGACGGGTCCAACAGCCGGGCGCCCGCCTCATGGAGATTCCCGGCGTGTTTCCCGCCCGTGTACACCTTGGGCAGAATCTCTTGCAGCGTCCACGGGTAGCCTCTACCTTCCAGCAAACGGTCAAACTGCTGAATCATATCCTCATTGTACTGCTTCGCCGTTTCATCCACAGGGAACATCCCGGAGGCGTCACCGATGCCCAGCGCCTTATTCCCGGTCAGCAACCAGTGAACGTAGCCCGACAGGGTGGTCATATACCGGATGCCGGCCACATGAGGCTCATTGTTCAGAATTGCCTGATACAGGTGGGCGATGCTCCAGCGTTCAGGGATTTTGAATTGAAAAGCGCTAGTCAGCTCCGCTGCGGCTTCAGCCGTTGTGGCATTGCGCCAGGTACGGAAGGGAACCAGCATTTCGCCGTACTGGTCCAGCACAATATACCCCTGCATCATGGCCGAGCAGCCGATGGAGCCGATTTTTTGCAGAGTGACGCCATAGGTCTGCTGAACCGCTTGCTGTAATTGCTGGTAGGCTGCTTGCAGACCTTGAACTACTTCCCTGAGATCGTAAGTCCAATAACCCTTAGTGAATTGATTCTGCCATTCATAGGTGCCGGAGGCGATCGTTTCAAAATGGTGATCGATCAGCACAGCCTTGATTCGCGTGGACCCGAACTCAATCCCGAGCGACGTTTCTCCCTGAACAATCGCCTGTTTGACGGAATGCGTCATGACAGCCTTCCCCCTCTAGCTAAAATTGTCCAGAATATAACATATATAAGCAATAGTGTACAACCCCTCCGCTCTTTTTTGAACCGGTTTTGCCCTAATCCGCTGTTGCAAATCTGCAATGCACCCCCCGTAACAAAAATATTTTATTTTTTTTGGCCGCGCTAAAATGTCTTGAAGTCTCATCTCCAACCCTTTGTCTGATCCGCCGGGCAGGATATGTCATGGAACGCTTGATTTCATACCCAGCCAACCCGGCTGGAGAAAAAAAGTGTGGTTTTTTTGCGACTTGCAGGCCCCGCGGGAATATAGATGAAGCACTAAAGAAATTAACGAAAAGCAAAAAGAAGCGGAGGGGAAATTTGGAACTGGAGGAGCGGTAGCGTCCGCCTTTGTATTTAGATTTCTACCGCTTGGAGCGGTTCAAATCAGGAAATCTAAATACAACAGCGGCCGGAAGTCCAAATGTTCACCGCAGCGACGACCAAGCTTTGAGTTCAAACAAGCCAGTCGCAAAAAAACAACAGAAAAATACCTTGAATTCAAGGCTTTTTGGAGCTATTGACCGGTGCTTTTTTCTGTATTACGATGACCTTGAGAAAACTTTCACAAGGAAAACGAGACTCATAGAGCAGCAATTAGGAGACACACAGAAGGGCCATTATTTTTTTTAACAACTGTAGTGAAATAATTCACATAAAGAGGAGCAGATGAAATGACAAAAGTAATTTCAGCCGCCAAAGCAGCGGAACTCATCAAGGACGGAGACACGGTAGCGGCAAGCGGATTTGGATTATCCTGCTGGGCAGAAGAGATGGGGATCGCCATTGAAGAGCGCTTCGTACAGACCGGACACCCGAAGAATCTGACCGTGATGCACGCCAGTGCCGTCGGCAACCGCCGCGACAAGGGCATGAGCCACCTGGGCCATGAAGGCCTCATCAAACGCTGGATTGGCGGTATCGCGATCGCTTCCCCGGGATTGGCCAAGTTGATTGAAGAGGATAAATGCGAAGCCTACAACCTGCCTCAGGGTGTGATTACCCAGCTCTACCGCGAGATTGCCGCCAAGCGCCCGGGTGTGATTACCAAGGTGGGTATGGAGACCTTCGTCGATCCCCGCGTGGAGGGCGGCAAGATGTCCCCGTCTACCAAGGAGGACATTGTGAAGGTGATTGAACTTGAAGGTGAAGAGTGGCTGTTCTACAAGACCTTCCCGATTCAGATCGCCCTGATCCGTGGAACTGTAGCGGACGAGAACGGCAATCTGACGCTGGAAAAAGAAGGCCTGCACATGGAGGTTCTGCCGATCGCCCAGGCGGTCCGCAACTCCGGCGGCATCGTGATCGCCCAGGTAGAGACCGTGGCCAAGAACGGCACCTTGAATCCGAAGGATGTGAAGGTTCCGGGCATTCTGGTAGATTACCTCGTCGTGTCCACCTCGGAGAATCATTACCAGACCGAGAATACGCAGTATAATCCGGCGTTCTCGGGTCATGTCAAAGTGCCGGTCGAGTCGATTGAAATCCTGCCGCTGGATGAGCGCAAAATCATCTCCCGCCGCACAGCCGTAGAGCTTCAGCCGAATACCATTCTGAATCTTGGAGTCGGCATCCCGGTGAATGTAGCGAACATTGCCGCTGAAGAGGGCGTGGACGACCAGCTGATTCTGACGACAGAGGCAGGCTCGATCGGCGGGGTTCCAGCAGGTCTGAAAGACTTCGGCCATGCGTACAACTCCGAGGCGATTGTAGATCATGATGCACAGTTTGACTTCTATGACGGCGGCGGTATTGACCTGTCCGTCCTTGGCCTGGCCCAGACAGATGAGTCGGGGAATGTGAATGTCAGCAAATTCGGCACACGGGTAGCGGGCTGCGGCGGATTCATCAATATCTCTCAGGCGGCGAAGAAGCTGGTGTTCGCGGGTACTTTTACAGCGGGCGGGCTGCAGATCAAGGTAGAGAACGGCAAGCTGCACATCATTCAAGAGGGCAAAGCCAAGAAATTCATCTCAAAGGTACAGCAGATCACCTTCAGCGGATCCTATGCCGCCAAGGTAAAGCAGCCGGTTGTGTATGTTACGGAACGCGCCGTCTTTGAACTGCTGAACGGTAAAATGACCTTAACCGAAATCGCGCCAGGTATCGACCTGCAGACAGAGATTCTGGATCAGATGGACTTCAAGCCCGTCATTTCACCGGACCTGAAGGAAATGGACGCGGCTATGTTCCAAGAGAACTGGGGCATGCTGAAGTCAATTATCGCCGATAAGAACCGGGTGCTGCAGGAAGTGTAGTTAATGTAAGTACCGTAAGCTGAACTTATAAACCAACTAAAAGAGGGATGATACCATGAACGTACAGTTGAACCGCTGGAGGATCTTGATTGCATCAACGATCATTAATATCTGTGTAGGCGCCATTTATGCTTTCAGTATTTTCGCACTGCCATTAACGAAGGTTTTCAGCGTGAGCATGCCGGATATTATGATTGCTTTTACCATTAATGCAGCGATTTCCCCGATTCCGATGATCCTAGGCGGTAAGCTGGTGGATAAAGGGGGGGCCAAGAAGGCAGTCTTTATCGGCGGTGCGATGTTCGGGATTGGATTCATTCTCTCGGGCCTGGCTACTGCACCTTGGATGCTGTATATCACTTATGGCGTCATTACCGGGATTGGCCAGGGAATCGTGTATTCCTCGACCATTGGCAACAGCGTGAAGCTCTTTCCGGATAAAAGAGGTCTGGCAGCGGGGATCGTTACAGCCGGATATGGCGGCGGCACCATCGCTATCGCTCCTATCGCTAATGCGCTGATCACCAGCAGTGGTGTACAGTCTGCCTTAATTACACTCGGTGTTGCTTTCCTGGTGATTATTCTAGGGCTTGGCTTGCTCGTCAAACCTGCCCCGGCCGGTTATGCTCCTGAAGGCTGGACCCCTCCGGTAACCGGAGCCGCCAAGGCGGGAGTGAATGTACCATGGAACGAGATGATCAAGAAGCCGCTATTCTATGTGATTGCCTGCCTGTTCCTGATCGGTGCCCTGTCTGGTATGATGGTAACCGCGAATGCATCGGTAATCGGTCAAAAAATGTTCGGCTTAACCGCAGCCGCCGCAGCGCTCTACGTCAGCCTGTACTCACTGAGCAACTGCCTGGGCCGGGTGTTCTGGGGCGCAGTGTCCGATAGAATCGGCCGGGTGAACTGCCTGCTGATGATTTATCTCGTCATTTCGGCTATGATGCTCACCATTGCTCTAACGACTTCCGTGGCCGGATTCGCTGTCGCGATTGCCGGGATCGGCTTATGCTTCGGCGGAACAATGGGCATCTTCCCGTCCATTGTCGGTGAGAAATTCGGAATGAAATATTACGGTGTGAACTACGGGGTCACCTTCATCGGCTACTCGGGAGCCGCATTCTTCGGACCGAGAATTGCCGGCAGTGTAGCGGCAGCCAATGACGGCAACTTCACGAATGCCTTTTACATCGCGCTGGTCATCTCCCTGGTCGGCTTCGCCTTAACCTTCGTCTACAAAGCTATGGAGAAGCAGAAGCCCGAGCCGGAAGTGGCTAAGGCGGCTTAAGAAAGTCCGGAAGTTCAAATAAACATCATTAATTAATATATGGAGGTCATTATAATGTCGATTACACAACTGTTAGGAATTAAATATCCGATTTTCCAGGGCGGTATGGCTCAGATTGCTGTGTCTCCACTGGTAGGCGCTGTGTCCAACGCAGGCGGGCTGGGCATTATCGGCTCCGGCGGCTTCACCGCCGACCGGCTCCGTGACGAGATCCGCAAGGCCAAAGCAAGCACCGACAAGCCTTTTGCCGTCAACCTGATGCTGATGATGAACAATATCCCTGAGCTGATCCAGGTTATTATTGAAGAAGGCGTGAAGATCGTAACTACAGGTGCAGGCACGCCTGCTCCATATATGCCCATTCTGAAGGAACATGGCATTATCGTGATTCCGGTCGTCCCTTCCGTCAAAATCGCCAAGAAGATGGAAGCACTCGGAGTTGACGCCATTGTTGCTGAAGGTACTGAAGCAGGCGGACATGTAGGTGAAACTACGACGATGGCCTTGCTGCCGCAAGTCGCCAGCGCGGTATCGATTCCGGTAATCGGGGCCGGCGGAATTGCCGATGGACGCGGGATTGCCGCTGCTTTTGCCCTCGGAGCACAGGG
The DNA here is from genome assembly GCF_017874735.1 of Paenibacillus silagei. Classification (GTDB taxonomy): domain Bacteria; phylum Bacillota; class Bacilli; order Paenibacillales; family Paenibacillaceae; genus Paenibacillus_AQ; species Paenibacillus_AQ silagei. Next base: position 42,207 of record NZ_JAGGLV010000020.1, on the reverse strand, counting down.
TGTTCAGGTGGGAACCCGGTTCCTCGCGACTGTGGAATGCCCGACACACGAGAACTTCAAGCTGGCGGTCATCAACGCCGATGATACCAGCACAACCGTAACTGGCCGGAGCCTTGGCGGTCCGGTAAGAAGCATCAAGAACAGCATGATTGCCGAATTCCTCAGAATGGAGAATGAGAAGGCATCGCGTGAGGAGCTGGAGAGCTTAAGCCTGGGCTCGCTGCGCAGAGCTGTGTTTGAAGGGGATACCGATACCGGGTCCGTGATGGCCGGACAGATCTGCGGGATGGTTAACAAAATTACCACCGTGGAAGAGATGATTACCACCATGTTCGCTGAGGCGCAGGAAGTCATGGACAAGATGGGCAAAGTAACCTTTGAAGCTGTAGCACATGCCTAATTAAGGTTTTGCTAACCATTAGCCAAATGGTATCATTTATATAATGATGCGGTTTGGCTTTTTGTCTAGGTGGAATGTAAGCGTTAATCTCATGGGTTAGGACTGATGAAGGTGACCAAAAAAAATAAAAATGCAGGTAAACCCGCTTTCGAAGAACTCGTGGAAGAGTATCCGTCTACGTTATTTGTTACCGATCAGAACGGGAATATCCTGATTTCCAATGAATTTACTGCTCTAACCATCGGCATCCATCTGGAGGAGCTGCTCAAGGCGAACGTCCAGGATCTGGTGAAGGCGGGTTATTACAACAATTCCATCACAATGGAGGCGATTGCGACCAAGCAGAAGGTCTCCAGGACCGTCAATACCTCCAGAGGCTTCCATGTGTTCTCGTCGGCCATTCCCATTCTGGACAAGGACGGGGAGGTACAGCTGGTCGTTACTACCTCCAATGAATTCAGCCAGGAGCAGAACTATTATGAAGCGAATGTGCCTGTGGCCCAGCAGATCCATAAGCAGCTAGGCGGTATGGCGGCAGAGAAGAAGAAGGGCATCGTGGCTGAGAGTCTGGCGATGAAGCAGATTATCAAGGTCTGCAACCAGATCGCCTCTTACGACAGCAAGGTGCTGATCTACGGCGAATCCGGCACGGGCAAAGAGGTGATCGCCAAGTACATCCATCTGAAGAGTGAGAAGTGGAAGGGGCCGTTCATTGCCATTAACTGTGCCGCGATTGCTCCGTCCTTGTTCGAATATGAACTGTTCGGATACGAGAAGGGCGTCCTAGAAGGGCAGACCGAGGTCAAGGCGGGCATGATTGAGATCGCGAACGGCGGGGTGCTTTTCCTCGATGAGATTGCCGATTTGCCGCTGGAGATGCAGGCCAAGCTGCTGCGGGTGCTGGAGAACAATGAAGTGCGGCGGGTGGGCGGCCTGACGAATATCCCGGTCAATTGCCGGGTAATCTCTGCGACGAATCGTGATTTGTGGAGTCTGGTCAAAAAGGGGCTGTTCCGCGAGGATCTGTATTACCGGATTAATGTGATTCCGATTCATATTCCGCCGCTGCGCAACCGGAAGCTGGACCTGGTAGGGTTAATCTCCAGCTTCATCACCAGCTTCAATGAGATGTACGGCAAGAAATATGTGCTGAGTGCCGAAGAATTCGATAAGATGCTGAACCAGCCCTGGCATGGGAATGTTAGAGAATTAAGGAATTACATCGAGCGGCTGGTGGTGACCGAGCATGTGGGCCAGAGCATACAGGAAGAGGAGCAGATTGGCGACTGGTTCTCCCTCGACCACTTCATTGAGAAGAATAAGCATCAGCTCGCAAGTCTGAAGGATTTCACTGCTGTAGCGGAGGGCCATTATATCAAAAAAGTGCTGCAGGATTGTGCCGGGAACGGGACGGAGGCGGCCAAGCGCCTGAACGTTGATCGGTCGGTAATCTACAGAAAGCTGAAGAAGATGGAAGAGGTGCTGCGATTTAAATGAACCATTCTCCAGGTTAAGGCGTATTAACTACTATGCCTATTAATCTATGGAATGGAGTGAAGTGAATGAAATTGTCAATATTGCGCCGCCGCTCTGCCTTTTGGACGAGGACCGTGCTTTCGGCTGCACTGGTTCTGACACTTACGGCTCCGGCTGTTCAGGCCACCGCCGTTCCCCCTGCTTCTACCGCTCCAGCAGCAGCCACTGCAGCAGCCAAGCCGCTGACAACAGAGAATGCTGCGGCCTTCCTCAAGCAATTCTTCAGTTCGGATGCGGTGAAAGCGCAGCTATCCGGTGCGGTTGTTGTGGTGGTGAAGGATGGCAAGACGGTTATCGAAGAAGGCTTCGGATTCGCGGATAAGGCTGCCAAAAGTAAGGTAGACCCAGACAAAACAGTCTTCCGCCTGGCCTCCGTCTCCAAAACCTTCACCGCCACTGCTGCCATGCAGCTCGTGGAGCAGGGGAAGCTCGATTTGAAAGCGGATTTCCAGACTTATACCGGTTCGATGGCCTTCGACAACCCCTTCGGGGTTCCGGTAACTGTGGGGGATCTGCTGACTCACACCACCGGTTTCCGTATCCAGGACCCGCTGCCGGAGGATATCAACCAGGATTTCACCACCAAGGTGTCGATTGAGGATTACGTGGTGAAGCATATGCCGCCTGTGGTGCGTAAGCCGGGCACCTCTTACATGTATGATAACTTCGCTTCGTTGCTGCTCGGTCTGGTGGTGGAAAAAGCCAGCGGGATGCCTTATGAGCAGTATATGGAGAAGCATGTCTTCGCCCCGCTGAAGATGGATTCAAGCGGCTTCCTGCTGGAAGGCAAGCTGAAGGACAATCTTGCTACAGCCTATGACGCTACGGGCAAAGAGGTCGATCTGTATAATGTGACGCCAACCGTGATGCCGCATGGCGGCATGCTGTCTACTGGCGATGATGTTGCCAAGTTCATGACGGCTTTTCTGAACGGGGGAGCCGTTGACAATAACCGTATTCTTAAGGAAGACACTGTAAAGTCTATGGAGGAATACCGCTCCACAATTCATCCTTTGCTGCCGAACACTACCTACGGCTTTGAAGCGCCGTTCCAGCTTCCCGGAGCTGGCAGCAGCTCCAAGATTATCACCAAGGCCGGTGATTTAATCGGCTTCAGTTCGTATATGTTCCTTATTCCCGAGCAGAACACCGGGGTGTTCATTGGCTATAATCAGCAAAGTGCACTGCGGGAGCTGTTCTATCCGGCCTTTATCCAGACGTTCTTCCCGCAATATGCCGCACCAGTGAAGCTGGATGCCTACAAGCCGATGAGCGCTGAAGCGCTGAAGGCATTCACCGGCTACTATGCGGATCTTCGTATGAAGAGTCTGGTGTCTACAGTCTCCGTGCAGAATGGTGCGCTAATGATTAATGACGCTTTGCTGGGTTCCCGCAAGCTGATTCAGGTAGATGATAATCTGTTCACGGATGAGCTGACCGGCAAATTTACAGGCTTCACCATGAAGGATGACGGAGGAAGCGCTTATCTGAAGGAGCCTTACCTCAATCCGTTCAGCTACGGGCAAAAGGGGCCGGATGGCGTTGGTTATGCCGACGTTCCCGCGAGCCATCCTTATGCCACTCCGGTGCAGATGCTCCAGTCGCTGGGGTATCTGACGAATGATGCCACGCTGAGCTTCCAGCCTGAGGCAGGCGTTACGCGCGCCCAGTATGTGCGGCTGATGATGGAGAGCAGCGGGCTTAAGGGCAGCACTACTGGGAAGCAGGCCTTCCCGGATCTGCAGGGCCATCCCGATGCCGCTTACATCCAGCAGGCTGTTGAGATTGGAATGATTGAAGGAACGGCCAGCGGAGAGTTCCAGCCGGACCGGGTCATCTCCCGCCAGGAGGCCGCGGTTATGGTATGGAGAGCATACAATAAGCAATACCCGGATAAGCTGTTCGAGAAGGTGAAGCTGTCCGGCACTACGGACAAATGGGCCGTTCCGGCCGTGAAGATGGCCGTGGCCCTGGGCCTGTACGGACCGGACTTCAAGCCGGATGCCAAGGGCGCTATGGATTACAAGTCCAAAGCAGCGCTGAGTAAGAAGGAGAACGCCGCCATCCTGTATGCGCTGTTCACGAACCCGATCAACCAGATCGTGAGCCAGCTGTCGGCGCAGGCTGGGGACGGCGGGAAGTAAGGGATATTTGGGGGGACTGTCCCAGCGGGCAGCTACCTTGATAATGAGTGACAGGACCGGCCTTGGGCCGGTCCTGTTTGGTTATGGCGCTCCTGATGTTGCGGGAAGCGGGCTGTTGGCGGGCATGAGGTGCATAAGTACACTTGATTTCAAAAATAGTTGGCGGATTGAGCACCAGGCATATGGCCCGAATGTATGTGGAAAACAGCATACATTGTGCTCAAACGTAGGTGATGGCCCGAATGTATGTGGAAAACAGCATACATTGTGCTGGTACGCAGGCATATGGCCTGAATGTATGTGGAAAACAGCATACATTGTGCTGGTACGCAGGCATATGGCCTGAATGTATGTGAAAAACAGCATACATTGTGCTGGTACGCAGGTATATGGCCTGAATGTATGTGGAAAACAGCGGACATTGTGTTCAAACGTAGGCGAGCAAATGAGGAGCATAACTGCACCTGATTCCGTCCAGTGCAACTTACTGTTGTGCAGACTTAGCGCCCAGGCCCTCCAGCCATGCGGCCAGTTCCGTGGCATGGCTGCGCATCGCGGCGTCCAGGGGAGTGAGGCCATCCCATGCTGAGCGCCAGTTTAGTTCGGCTCCCCGGGCGAGCAGGTATTCGGCAGCGGCGCGCTGTCCGCCGTGGCAGGCACACCAGAAGGCAACGGTTACCTCGTCTGGTGCTGCTGAAGCAGAGCTTGCGCCCCAAGGGTAGCGGCGCGGGAGCGGATGTCCGGCGAAGTGTGCCTCTACCGCATCAAGCAGACCGAGCGCCGCCGCGTGCCATAGCGCAGGCTGCGCGCCGCGCTCTACCAGCCGGTGCGCCGCACGCCACTGTGCGAATGCCACCGCATCGTCTAGCGGGGTCCCGCCTGCGATGACGGCGCCCGGGGCCTCGATGTCGGCCCCGGCATCGAGCAGGAGATCTAGCACCTCGACATCATCGCAGCTCGCCGCCCAGTGCAGCGGCGTCTCGCGGTGCGGCCCGCTGAACTGCGCATTTACCTCCGCGCCTGCCTCAATCAGCGCGGTAACAACCGCTGCATTGTTGGGATAATGCCCCGGCCAGTCGGTAGCAATATGCAGCAGCGTGCGGGACATCCCGCGATCAGTGCCGCCGCCAGTGTTCTCACCGTTTGCCCCAGCGTCTCCGTGATTAGTACCGTCGCCAGAGTTGTGGCCGTTTGCCTCAGCGTCTCCGCGATTAGTACCGCCGTCAGTGTTATCGCCGTTTGTCCCAGCGTCCCCGCAATCGTTGCCGCCGCCAGTATTCTCGCCGTTTGTCCCAGCGTCTCCACTATCAGCAATACCAAGGCTCACGCTACTAGTTCCAGCCTCGCTAGTTTTCCCGCCGCCAGTCTCAGCGTTACCATTATCTTCACGAATAATCTCAGCACTGCCAAGGCTCACGCTACTAGTTCCAGCCTCGCCAGTCTCCCCGCTGCCGGTCCCTTCATTACTCGCACGTCCCTCTTCAGTCCCAGCAATTCGGGCTGTAGCCAGCCCCGGGTTTCCGGCAAGTAATTGAGTCAACCCCGGCACATCGCCTGTACGAATTGCCTGCACAACAGACTTCGCCAGCGGATCATCAACAGTCAGCCACATGATGTCTTCATCGCTCATAATAGAACTCCCTCCGTTCATCCGCTATCACCCCAGTCTGCGACATCCTGCCAACAATTTGCGGGGTTTAGCTGCGACAGCCCTTATGTTACAGCGGTGCACCCTGGTAACTGTGCTGTCAGACTGCACCGCTGTACATGAATATAGTATATCCTTTCTCTACTCTGCCCTCAAACTCGCATATTTTCTCCCGCTGAAGCGTGGGATATCCATACGGCTCTTCGCTAAATCTGTACTCATCGCTAATCCTACTGCTCTCCGCTAGTTCCGCGGAACCCCGCAACTCCTACTGTCCTTCACTAACCTCAGGACCACTCTGCACCCCGGTGCTTACTGCATCGGTGAAGGTGTCGGTGGTGTGGAAGTAATAGGAATGCTGGCCCGGGGACAGCTTGGTAGTATATTGATAGATTCGGCCATCCGCATAATTATTGTCACTTGGATTGGCAGGCTGCATGGTGCGGACGACGCCATCCAGAATCAGCTCCATAGCGAACGGGGCCTGATTGTCGGCATCCGTATAAGTGACAGTGAAGGTATAGTCCGTCTGTGTGGTGCCAGTAGTGTGATTTACGCCGCCTGCGGTCAGGGTGGGCGCGCTTCCGCTGACCTTATTGGTAGCTTTAATCTCGTCAACCAGCATTTGGCCTGGAGTGACGGTGTTTTGTTTCAGCCAGATGGACATCTTGAGCGTCCGTTTATCGATGGCAGGCGTTAGGGCATTGAGATTGAATTGCAGATCGCTCCAGGACGCCGGAACCTCGATCCAGCCGCCGGTCAGATTATAGGTTCGTTTACCGTCATTGATTTCAATCCGGGTCCTGAGATCAGGTGAGGCAGAATTCTTCAGCGTAATATTCAGATATTGATAGCCGCTCAGATCGACCACATCGTTCCACGGCTGGAACTTCGCCGCTGAATTTACGCTTGCCGGTGTCTGGGCGAATTGTCCGGCCGTGCGCCCGTCTGCGGTAAGCTTGGTGAATGTTCCCGTGCCGCCGTTCTGATTATACCAGTTGACCCAGGTAGTATTGGCCGCCGAACCTCCCCAGAAGCCGCCGCCTCCGAAATCATCATAGATTAGCGGAGTGGAAGGGTCCGGCAGCGCCGGAGCTACAGTGTAATGCGTGGAGCTGTAGGTGTACCCGCCGGATGGGTCTTTGGCGCGGACATCGACTCTTTTATTCGTATAAGGCAAGGATTGGCTCTCATCAATGACCGCAGCATAGACCGCACCGCTCACTGTGGAATACACATTACCGGAGACTGTCATCGGCTGATAGGGCAATCCGTTTGCCGCATATTGGGCCTGGCTCAGGTCCTCCCCCGCACGCGCGAATACCGTTACATTGCCCCGCACCCATTCCCCAATCACAGGCGAGAGGACCGGCAAGGCGGGCGGCACCGCTGCGGCATCGGCACCTGTTCCCGGAGTAGCGCTCAAGCCCATAACGGTATAGAGCAATCCGGCTTGAATGCTAATACTGAACTCGTTGTACCGCCACTGGTTGGTATCATCCAGATAGAGCGAACGGTCCTGATACCACGGACTTACGCTGCTCTTGTTCTTGGGGTCCTTCATATTGGGTCCACTGACCATGGCTCCCGGAAGGATAATCCCGGTGTCCCCCGGCGTATTGGATTCCTCATTGTATCGGGTATGCGGGAACATTACATGATGGGTGCCGATGCCGGAGACCCAGCTGATATTCCACGGATTCTCTCCGAATACCCAGTACATCCCCTTCAGCACCCCTTGCAGCGCTGCCGGATCACCGAATAATTCATAATACCGCAGCAGATCGCCCAGGTAAGAGGCATGAGGCTCGTTCACCCCGAAGTTTTTGAACTGGTTCAGCACCCCGTACGGGGTATCATCGGTCATGGAGAGGAAGTAATCCGCTTGCCCCTTCAGCAGGCTATGAATATGAGATTGTGTGGCAGCATCGGCAGCCGGATAGAATTCAGCCATGGACATTGGACTCATGTCCCAGTAGTTGGTGGAGGAAATGTCGCCCAGGGTTAGAGCGTTAATTGTAGCGGTGGCAGCATTCTTGTATTTGGCTTCGCCGGTCAGCAGGTAGAGCTCAACATCCGCCAGCAGCTTGGAATTGGGAATCCCGCCTCTCGTGGAATAAGAGCCGATAGGTCCGTCAGGATGGGCAACCACATATTCATAAAAGATTACCGCCGCGCTCTCACATTGTTCAGCGAACTCCGTAAGCTCCCCAAGCTGAGCGGAAGCGATATCCCCTTGGTTAATCGCTGTGCGGATTGCCCGTGCGGTGGCGGCAAGCGTACCTGCTGACTTGGCCGAGCCGCCGACACTCAGGTCCGTCAGCTTGCGGTCATCGGCGGTGCCGGAGACATTGTCGGTGGATTTCTCCGGATGGACGAAGGAGGCGTTGTTGCGGAGATTGTACATCTCCCCGCCGAGCTGATCCGCGAACTTAATCAGGTATTCGCTGCCGAAGACGGCTTCGTCCACCAGGTCAGGAATCCCGTTGCTGTCGTTATCGTACTTCACGCTGTCATGGTCAGCATAACGGATGTAGGCCAGGGCAATCTCCGCGCCGACCCACTGGTTGCCGCCGTATTTGCCGTAATCTCCGGCGTCATACCAGCTGCCGGTCAGATCATAATGGGTCAGGCCGTCCGCAGATTGCGCATCATCCAGATGGCCTGCCCCGTGGTAGAGCTTGGCTGAAGGCGCTACACTGCTGTACCCCGCAGGATAAGCATCGCTGGTCGCGACCGAGGCGCGCAGCAGCCGGTAGAAGGCGGTCATTTCATCCTTGTATTGATCCCACAGATTCGGAGCAATCTCAAAAGCGTAAGAATACACCTGATTACTCCGCACTCTATAGTTGTTCCCGGAATCTGTGAGCGGGGTGAAGCCGATCGAGTAGACATGCTTGTTCCAGTGCAGACCTTCATAGGTCATCGTGCCTGAGTAGACTACGTTAGTTCCGTCGACTATTTCATAAGTGGCATCTGTGACCGTGGTGTCCGAGATGAATTTCGCGTTCTTGATATCACCTGCGCTATATCCGGCCTGACTCACAGCAATATCAATTACGGAGGAGGCCTGGACAACACTCAGCGCCTGGACACTGGTGGCGACTTCATCGGAGGTTGTATCGGTGGTGCGAAAATAGTAGGTATGAGCGCCTGCCGGCAGCTTCGTTAGGAAGCTGTATTTTTTGCCGTCCGTATAGGTTACATCTGTTGGGTCGGATTCACGCATTACATAGGCGGTATCATCGATAATGACCTGAACAGCGAAGGGGGCTTCATTATCTGCATCGGTATAGACGGCTTCAAAGGTGAAATCCGTATTCTGGTTGTAGCTGCCGTCCGTATTGGCTGTCATCCCTGCCGGGCTTAGCTGGGGAGCGGACCCGCTGGATGCTGTAGTGAACACAATATCATCGACCAGCATCTCGCCGTAAGTCCCGCCGCCTTGTCGCAGCCAGATTTCCAGCTTCACCTTCTTCTTCTGAATCTTGGGCGATAAGGCATCGAGATCGAACTGCAGATCGGTCCAGGCAGCCGTGGCGGGAACATAACCCCCGGTCAGATTGTAATTGGTGATGCCGTCGCTGATCACGACACGAATGAGGGACTGGGCATACCCTGCATTGTTCAGCGACAGATTCATATAACGGTAGCCTGAGAGGTCGAAGGTCTCGTTCATTGGCTGAAACTTGGCCCAGGAGGAGGAGGAGCTTGGGGTTTGTGTGAATTTTCCAATGGTGCGGGTGCCTTGGGTGGTCTTGGTGAAGGTTCCGCTGCCGCCGCTCTGATTGAACCAGTTGGTCCAGTTCTGCTTGAACACGCCTCCGCCGGCGAAATTATCGTACAAGAGAGGGTGAGCGGGACCCGGCAAGGGAGCGACAGCAGCGGCGGCAGGCCGGGGGGACAGAGCAACACTGCATAGAATTAACAACAGACTGAGGCTTACAGATACGAACTTGTTAAATCTCTGGGGGAATGGACTTCGAATGAACATCGTAGTAACCTCCTCATAATGGAATATCGTTAACCCGGCTCTCCTTTCCTTTATATGAAAACGCTTGCAAAAGTAGCATAAAAGAGTTACTATCACTTATCCATGATGAATTACAGGAAATATGTGATCTATACTAGGGGTGTAGAGGGGCTATATCTATGAAACGGGGGACAAATCGAAGCTGGCGGCACAACATGCGGAAATAGATCACAGAAAAGCGGAAATAGATCATCTACGCTTATTTATTGCAAGTGTACTGTGGTACACAGAAGAACCTGAAGCTGCCTGGCGATGAATTGGCAATCGAAAGAGGGGGACATCATGTATAAAATTCTCGTTGTGGATGATGAGCCGAGAGTGAGTGCAGGAATCCGAAACTTCCTGCTCACTTCGGAGTTGAACATCACGGAGGTGGAGACGGCCATCAATGGCTTTGAAGCGATTGACTACTTGAGGATGGACCATTTCGATCTGGTGCTGACCGATATCCAGATGGGCCGGATGAGTGGAATTGAATTAATGGAGAATATCTATATGGAGCAGTGGAATGTTCCGGTGATTGTCATTTCGGCCCATGAGAAGTTTGATTTCGCCAAAAAATCGCTCCGGCTCGGAGCCAAGGATTATCTGGTGAAGCCGGTGGAGCGGACGGAACTCCTGCGGGTAGTCCGCAAAGCATTAACCCAGAAGGAGCTTCCGGGGAAAAGCGCGCAGGGGGAGCACAAGCACATCCAGGAGCATTCCCGGCGCGAGGAGTGGCTGATGGAGCTGGTCACCGAGCGGAATCTGTCGCAGCAGGATATTGAAGAGATCACCGGCGAATTGGGCGGCCTGCTGCAAGGGCCCTATTTCGGAGTGATCTCCATCCGTATCGATTACAGCCAGGCCGGATTCAGCCGCCAACAGGTTACGCTGCATGACCGCAAGCTGCTGAAATATGCGGCTCTCAATATTATGAACGAAACGTTATCCGAATGGGATGGCATCACCTTCAACGGCTTCGGCCATTCGATCATCAGCATCATCCAGTTGTCCGCTGAAGATATGGGTGACCCCCAGGTTAGAGTGCACTCCCAGATCCAGATGATCGGGCAGATGATCGCCATGAACCTGAAGCAGCATTTGAATGCGGAGGCGATCATCGGACTCAGCACACTTGGCGGGGGTGTCTCTACGCTTCCGGGACTGCTGGAAGAAGCGGATACGGCTGCCGGGCGGAGCAGCATTCATCCCGGGCAAAAGGTGTTCTATTATGGCGATATCGCCATGCAGGAGCATCTCAGCAGAGGGCAGCAGCAGCCGGATTCCGCGCAACAGCCGCCGCCGCAGAACCCGGCCGGAGATCCGAGTGTAATCTCACGGATTACAAGCTACATCCAGAACCATTACCGGAATCCGGCGCTGAAGATCCAGGATATTTCCGAGGAGGTGCATTTCAGCGCCGCCCATCTGGGTTATATTTTCAAGCGTGATATGAAAACCAACCTCTGGGACTATGTGACTGCACTGCGAATGGAGGAGGCCAAGCGCCTTATGATTGCTACGGACAAGAAGCGGTATGAAATCGCCTATGCGGTAGGGTATGAATCGCCGGAGCACTTCAGCCGGATGTTCAAGCGGGTGCTGGGCCTCACTCCGGCAGAATTCCGCAAACAGGCCAGAGGAGGGGACCGGGCTGAAGCTGAAACCTAAACTCAAGCTCAAACATAAAGTCATCCTCGCCTTCCTGCTCTGCATCGTGCTCCCGTTCCTAGTGGTGGGCTGGATTTCAGCGTATGTGGCGCTTCACACGATCAAGGAAGAGGTCGGCAGTACCACCCTGCAACTGGTGAAGCAGAATCATGTCACGCTGGACAAAACGATATCGGCGATCAATGACCGGACGATCACGCTGCTGGATAATCATTTTTTCAGCAATCCGGCAGGGTACAGCTTCTGGACGGGGATTGATACCCTGAATGAAATCCAGCAGGCTGACAACATTCTGGAGAGCTGGTCTACCGGCGGCACAGAATATGCGATATATATGAAGAACATTGAGCGCAGGGATACGCCGTTCGATCTGTCTCACAAGACCAAAGGGTTCAAATATCTGGACCAGGTGAACAGCGGATTGCCGGACGTGATGGTCAAGCAGATGGATATCAGCGGGGCAGGGGCGCTGCGCGTCATTCCTTCAGCTACGGGCGAGCGGACGGTCTCCTTCATGCGCAGTATTCTGAACCCCCGGAATTATAACGAGGTGATCGGGCTGCTGGTCGTCCATAAGGTTGAGGTGATGCTGACCCGGGATATGGTCTCGGTGGAGCTGCCTGCTGCGGCCGGAGCCTTCTTATTCAATGATAACGGGGAGCTGCTGATGTCCACCGGGTCAGGCAGCATTTCTGCGGCCGAGATCGGCAAGAACACCGAACCGGACGCCGCTTACGGCTATACCTTCGCACAAGAAGGCGGGGAGGAGTGGCTCTATGCGTATTCGGACAGCTCCAGATTCCACACCCGGTTATTGTACAAAATCCCGCTGGCATCCATTACCGGCAAGCAAGTCTGGTTTCAAAAGCTGCTGGTGCTCATCTCCTTTGTTTTTCTGGCTTTTGTCCTGATGTTTGTTCTCTATCTGGTAAGACTTGTCGTCAAGCCGGTCGTGAAGCTCGTCTCTGTGATGAAAATTTATGAGCCCGGCATCAAGCTGCCGTTGTCCGAGGAGCCGCTCCGGCATGATGAATTCGGCATTCTGCAGGGATCATTCGTGAAAATGACCCGCAGGCTGGATCATTCGATTGAAGAAAATTACGGGATGAAGCTGAAGCAGAAGGAATATGAGCTGCTGATGCTCCAATCCCAGATTACCCCCCATTATCTGTACAACACCCTGGACTCGATCTACTGGTATGCGCTGGATAGCGGAAACGGCGAGGTGGGCGAAATGGTCAGGGACTTGTCCATGCTGCTGCGCATCGGACTTAGCCGGGGCCGGACCATGATTACGGCCGGGGAAGAACTGGAGCATGCCCAGGCGTATACCCGGCTGCAAACCAAACGTTATCCGGGTACCTTTGAGGTCTGTTGGCAGATTGAGGATACCTTGAGGGACTATGAGACGCCCAAGGTCATTATCCAGCCGCTGATCGAGAATGCCATTCTTCACGGCGTACGCGGGATGGACGGAGAAGGAGAGATCCGGGTATCTGCTGTTCAAGCGGAAGGAACGCTCCGCTTCATCGTCGAGGACAACGGGCATCTGCCGGTAGATCTGGAGGAGCTTGCCGCCATCCTGCGGGAAGAGCATAGTGCAAGAGGCTACGGAATCCGCAACGTGCACCAGCGTATCCAGCTCCATTACGGCGAGGCCTACGGATTAACCTATGAGCGAACCGGGGAGGGGTGGACACGGGCGATCATTACCTTGCCGCTGCGCCGGACGAAGACCGAACCTGCCGGCAACTGAGTGATAAAAGATCACGTTTTTACAGGAATCCATCATCGAAGCGGTGGCAGGATGGTTCTATAATTAGTCCATGAAAGGAGTAATGGACATGAGTAGAACCACCGGATTCTCAAGCTTTATCCATGCCATGTGGAAGTACAAGGCGCTGACACTGATGATGCTGCCAGCGGTGCTTGTCCTGCTGGCGCACAGTTATCTGCCGATGTTCGGCATCTTTATTGCCTTCAAGAATGTGAATTATCTGGACGGGATTTGGGGCAGTCCCTGGGTAGGCTTCGATAATTTCCAGTTCCTGTTCTCCTCGGGGGATATGTGGAGAATTGTAAGAAACACACTTCTGTACAGCTTGACCTTCATGATTATGAACCTGGTGCTGTCGGTATCGATTGCGGTAGCCATCAATGAGATCCGGCGGCGGCTGCTGGCGAAGGTGTATCAGAGCTTCATCATCCTGCCGCACTTCCTGTCCATGGTGGTGGTGAGTTATCTCGTATACGCTTTCCTGCAGCCGGATCACGGCTTCATCAATGCCACAGTGCTTAAGGCCTTCGGGCAAGACCCTGTCTTCTGGTACTCGGAGAAGGAATATTGGCCTTACATCCTGGTGTTTGTCAACGCCTGGAAGCATGCGGGCTTCGGCGCAGTGATCTATATCGCGGCGATTGCCGGAATCGATCCGGAATATTACGAGGCGGCGCTGATTGACGGGGCTTCCAAGTGGAAGCAGATTACGCATATCACGCTCCCTTTTATCCGGCCGGTCATCATTATTATGACGATTCTGTCCATGGGCAGCATCTTCAGCTCTGACTTCGGACTGTTCTTCCAGGTGCCCATGAATTCGGGAGCGCTGTATCCGGTAACAGATACCGTGGATACGTATGTCTACCGCGCCCTGATGCAATTGAATGATATCGGAATGTCCTCGGCAACGGCGCTGGTCCAATCGGTGGTGGGCTTCATTATGGTCATTGCCACCAACAGTATGGTCAGACGGATTGACCGGGAACAGGCACTATTCTAATCAAAGGAGAATCATCATGGCGAATGACACCAGCAGCTCGATCGGCGGAAACTCCGCATTGTCAAATGTACTTTTAAATCTGGCCTTTGTGATCCTCTCACTCCTTTGCTTTTTGCCTGTTCTGCTTGTGATCATTGTCTCCTTCACAGACGGGCAGTCCATTCTGACTCAGGGGTACAGCTTCATTCCGAATAAGTGGTCCTTCATTGCCTATGAGTCGATCTTCAAGGACTGGATGACGATTGTGTCGGGATATCGCGTGAGTATCACCATCACTATTGCAGGTACAGCGCTTAGCGTGCTGCTCATGGCAATGTATGCTTATCCCATCTCGCGTGCGGATTATCCGTTCCGTAATGTGTTTACCTTCTTCCTGTTCTTCACGATGCTGTTCAATGGAGGAATGGTCAGCAGATATCTGATCTATACACAAGCGCTGCATATCAAGGATTCGTATATGGCGCTGATTCTGCCCATGCTGATTGTGCCGTTCAACGTCATTATTATGCGGACCTTCTTCCAGACGACCATTCATCCTGCGGTGATCGAATCGGCCAGAATTGACGGTGCGGGGGAGCTGAGAATCTTCCTGCGGATCGTGCTGCCGCTCTCGTTGCCGGTCCTGGCGACCATGGCCCTGTTCAGTACCATCGGCTATTGGAACGACTGGTTCAATGCACTGCTGTATATCACCAGCGAGGATAAGTATCCGCTGCAGTATCTGATGATGCGTGTCCTCAACGATGTGCAGTACCTGCGCAATAATGTGGAGTTGGCTGCCCAGAATCCCAATATGATGAAGAATCTTCCGAACGAATCCCTGCAGATGGCGATGGCGGTGATCGGGATGGGACCGATTCTGATTGCGTATCCGTTCTTTCAGAAGTATTTTGTCAAAGGCCTGACGGTCGGGGCAGTAAAAGGCTAAAGCGTGGTGGAACCGGCATCAGCACAGGCTGCCTGCCGTTCTATATAGAAGCATAATCATCTAGGGGAGGGTTAATATGACAAAGTTAAAAGGGCGCAGACCGCTATTCACGGCGATTCTTCTGGTTCTGGCGTTATCCTTGCAAGCGTGCTCAGGCGGTAACAACGGGGGTTCTGCCGAACCGTCAGCTTCAAGCAGCGCGGCCGCTACGAACAGCACGAGCAGTGCGGAGCCTGCCGGTGGTGCGGAAGCACTGAAGCCTTACGAGGTATCCATCATCTACTTCGGTGCGCCGCAGCGGGATGACGCACTGGTCGAAGCCAAGCTCAGTGAATATTTCAAGGAGAAATTCAATGCCACCGTGGATCTTCAGCCGATTGCCTCCAGCGAATACAAGCAGAAGACCGAGCTGATGCTCAATGCCGGAGAACCGATGGACCTTGTATTCACCGCTTCCTGGCTTAATTTCTTCGGCAATGTGGCCAAGGGCGCATTCCTCGATCTGGATGATCTGCTGGCCAAATACGGGCAGGGCATCTCGGAGAACCTGAATCCGATCTATCTGGAGGCTCCGCGCTACAAAGGCAAGCTGTACGGCATTCCAACCAACAAAGAGATTACCCAAGGCAAGGCTTACACGTACCGCAAGGATATCATCGACAAATATAATATTCCTATCGAGGATATTAAGACGATGTCCGACTTTGAACCCTGGTTCAAGCTGCTGAAGGAGAAGGAGCCGGGGCTGATCCTGGACTTCATTAAGGAGTCGGGCGAAGGGATGATGTATGAGACCCGTTCGAACTTCCGCGCCATCGGACCGACGCCGAACAAGATTCCTTTATTCCTCTATGACTACACAAATACGGATAACATCCAGATTAAGTCAGTCGTTGATCCGGAGATTTCATCCATTGCCCAAGCAGAGTATGAGCTGAACCGCAGTTATTACGAGAAGGGCTACATCAACAGCGATGCTGCTACGACAACGACAGAGATCGGTGACTTAAGAAAGCAGGGTAAGATCTGGATGCAACAGGCCGTCTGGAAGCCGGGCGCGGATATTGAGTTGAAAATCGCCTCGGACAATAAATATGATTTCGTGTCCAAGGTAATTGAGGAGCCTATCGTCACTACGGATCTTGCGGCCGGATCCATGTTCTCCATCTCCCGCACCTCCAAGGACCCCGAGCGGGCTATGATGGTCTTGAATGCGCTGCATACCGATCCGTATGCCGTGAACCTGTTCGTTAACGGGATCGAAGGCACCCATTACAAGAAGATCAGCGAGAACCGGATCGAGCCGATTGCCGATTCCGGGTATGGCAGCTCGGCCCTGTTCTGGGTGGTCGGCAATCAGCTGATCAATTATCTGAAGCCGGGCCAGCCGGATGATCTGTATACAAGCTGGAAGCAATTCAATGATGAGGCCAAACGCTCTCCATTGTTGGGCTTCGTCTTCGACGAATCGCCGGTGAAGAACGAGATTACCCAGCTTACCTCGGTCATCGGTGAATACCGGGCCGCAAGCACGGGTGCTATTCCTGACCCTGCCAAAATGCTTGCGGAACGCAATGAGAAGTTGAAGAAGGCTGGCATTGAGAAGGTCAAGACCGAACTGCAGACCCAGATTGATGCCTGGAAAGCCGCGCAATAACTGACAAGTGGAAAAGATGGCAGGAGGTCCGTTGTTGCCGGGCGTCCTGCCCTCTAATTTGTAGACGAGAAAGGAAGACCTGGAGATTATGGAGACTTGGATCAACGAAGCCTGGGACTATGCCCAGAATAAATTAAGCCGTACACGGAGCCGGATCGGGGCCACCTTCCCGAATGCCACCTACGGCGGACAATATGATGCACGTGACCTGGATTGCTGGACCAACGGATTCTGGCCGGGCATTCTGTGGCTGGCTTACCGGGCCACAGGCGATGAGGAATACCGGCGCATTGCCGAGAGCTGCGAGGAGCAACTGGACACGCCGCTTCAGGAATATGAACAGCTTCATCACGATAACGGCTTCCTCTGGAGTCTGTCAGCGGTTGCTGATTACAAGCTCACCGGTAACAGGCTGTCCCGGAGAAGAGGGCTGATCGCTGCCAGTCATCTGGCCAGCCGGTTTAATCTCAAGGGGAATTTCATCCGTGCCTGGCTGCATGAAGGCAGTGAAGGTCTGGCGATCATCGATTGCATGATGAACCTTGGACTGCTGTACTGGGCCAGCGGGGAACTACAGGACCCGCGGTATCGTCACATCGCTGTCGCCCATTCGGAGATGGCGCTGCGGGAATTCATCCGGGAGGACGGCTCGGTACATCATATCGTCCGCTTCGATCCCGAGACGGGAGAGCGGATTGAGGCGCTGGGCGGACAAGGGTATAGTCCGGATTCCGCCTGGTCGCGCGGATCAGCCTGGGCGATCTACGGATTTGCGATCGGGTACCGGTATACAGGTGACATCCGGTTCATGAATGCCGCCAGAGCGGCAGCGGATTACTTCGTTGCTGCGCTGCCGGAGGATCTGGTGCCGCCCTGGGATTTCCGCGCGCCTGCCGATCAGCTATGGGCCAAGGATTCAACGGCTGCTGCCTGCGCGGCCAGCGGAATGCTGGAGATAGCGTATCTGCTGGAGGGCGAAGAAGCCGACCGGTACCGGAAGCTCGGAAGTGCCATCACGGAATCGCTGTTTCGCCACTACGCGCCTGAAGATCCGGCGGAAGAGGCGCTCATTACCAAGGGAACCGGCAGCTTCCCGGCTGGTGCCGAAGTCGAGGTGCCGATCATCTACGGCGACTATTTCTTCCTGGAGGCCTTGCTGAAGCTCAAGGGAGAGAATGAAATCTTTTGGTAGAGGGAGCGGATTCATGGTAAGGAAGGAGGACTTAATTTGAGCAAAAGAAGAGTGGATCATGTCGATCCGTTCATCGGGGTGGACGGGGAGAATAACTGCCTGTGCGGGCCTTATCTGCCGAACAGTATCGTAAGGCTTGGACCGGATACCCTGCCACCGCACCTATCTCACGGGTACGACAGCTCGCGGCCGATTATCCGGTTCAGTCATACGCATGTCAGCGGAACCGGTGGCGGCGGGCGTTATGGCAATGTCGGCTTCACCCCCTATACCGGAATGCCGAGGTTTCAGTTGGACCCTTATGAGAAGGGGGATGAACATGCCGAAGCTGGCTATTACAGCGTGAAGCTACTGCCTGCCGCCATCCAGGCTGAATTGACCAGCACGATGCGGACCGGAGTCCACCGTTACACCTATCCGGCGAATGATTTGGCGGGTCTGCTGATTGATGCCGGGGCGGTGATTCAGGTTGGCGGGGATGAACCGGGGAAGACCACCGGAGTCTCGACCGGGGGTTATATTGAAGTTCTGTCCGAGTATGAGCTGGCAGGCCGCTGCGACCTGCGCGGGGGCTGGGGACACGAATTCCCTTATTCCGTCTACTTCTATATTCGCTTCGATCAGCCAATACAGAGCCATATGCTGATGGATGCGGGCGGAGTACGCCAAGGGCCGTCTGTAGATGGCGCGAACTGCAAGGCTTCCCTTAGCTTCGGCGATTGCGGAGTCCTGGTGGCGAAGACTGGCATCTCATATGTTAGTGTCGGCAAGGCCAGGGCCAGTGTAGACCGGGAGGCAGCTGCCGGATTTGATGACATCCTCCAGGCGGCCAGTGACATCTGGGAGGATAAGCTCAGCAGAGTCACAGTGGAAGGGGGCAGCGTGGAGCATACCCGGCTGTTCTATACCCTGATGACCCGTCTGTTCTGTATGCCGAGTGACCTCGGAGTAGATGATGAGAACTTCGCCTGGGAATCAGGGGTCCGGCATTATACCGACCTGTACGCGCTCTGGGACAGTGTGCGGAATGCCAATTCGTTGATTACACTGCTCGACCCCAAGCTTGAAGTAGATATCCTGAATTGTCTGCTGGACATCGCGGACCATACCGGCTGGCTGCCGGACGCCTGGATCATGGGGCATAGCGCCATGATCCAAGGCGGAAGCTCTGCCGATATTCTGTTCTGTGAAGCGGCGCTGAAGAAGCTGGAGGGGATCGACTACGCGAAGGCCCTCAAGCAGATGCGCAAGAATAATGAGGTTCCTTCACCGGACACCTGGCTCTATGGCCGTCATCTTAAGGACTATCATACTCTGGGGTATCTGTCCACGGATGTGAAGAAGAACTGTGTGTCCCGCCATATGGAATATGCCTATCAGGACTGGTGCATCGGCCGTCTGGCCGAGGAGCTTGGGCAGGAGGAGACGGCTACGGAGTATTATACAAGCTCGGAGAAGCTGTGGAATCTGTGGCGGGAGGAGCTGAAGTGTTTTGCACCCCGGCTGTCCGGCGGGGACTGGGTCCCTTCATTTGACCCGGAATCCTGTCTGCCGGATTCATGGAATGATCCGTATTTCTACGAGGGCACCAGTCTGCAATGGTCGTTCAGCACCCATCATGATTTTCATGGACTTGTTGAACGGCATGGGGGAGCGGAGGCCTTTGTCCGGCATTTAGATTATTTTTTTGACGGGGGCTTCTATAACTCCAAGGAAACGATGCTGCATATTCCTTATCTATATATCTATGCGGGCAGGCCGGACCGGGCGGCTGACCGGGTACGGGAATGCCTGGAGCAATACTTCCGGGCTGAGCGTGACGGGTTGGGGGATAACGAGGATATGGGCTGCCAAAGTGCCTTTTACATCTGTTCAGCGATGGGCTTGTATCCGTTGATGGGTCAGGACCTCTATTTCCTGGTGCCTCCGGTATTCAATAAGGTGACGCTGCTGTTGGGAGCACAGGCGAATCCGGTTCCTCTGACGATTGAGACACAAGGAGCAGGCAGCGGGTCCGGCAAAAGGTATATTCTGTCTGCTTCGCTGAACGGACAGGAGCTGAACCGCGCCTGGGTCCGCCATGAAGAAATCGCCGGAGGAGGCACGCTTCTTCTGGAGCTGGGCGTTAAACCCGGGGAGTGGGGAAGCCTTATTCCACCTTCTCCGCTCGCGGAGCGGGAGCAAGGCAAACAACTGTCAAGGTAGGGCAGTAGGCTCAAGGAGAGAATGTCCATGCAGAGCTTAAAAAACAAATGGCTGCAATATCTCGTGGGAGATACGCTTCGTCCGGAATCGCTGAAGCGGGTCCGCGATGCCCGGGATAAGATGCTTTATCATCAGAAGCTGCTGTGGGTAGATATCCCGTATCAGGAGAATGCAGCGGATGTATTTCAGATCATCCTCCGTTTGAAGGAGATGGCCATCGCGCTGAAGTCTCCCAAATGTACCTATTATATGGACTATTCATTAAGGCTAAGGATCATTTATGGATTAGAATGGCTGTCTGAGCATAGATACAACGAAACCTGTCAGCCCTATGGCAACTGGTGGTATTGGGAGATTGGCGTGCCGATTGCGTTACTGGAGACGCTGCTGCTCATGGAGAATCTGCTGGATACAGAGCTTATAGAGCGTCTGCTCCTCCCCGTAGACAAATACGTGGGTGATCCGGCCTTTCATGCTCAGTGGTTCGCAGCGAAGGCTCCGCCTGCAACGGGAGCGAATCTGGTCTGGAAATCTACGGCGGCTGCCCTGGCTGCCGTTATCCGGGGCGACGGGCAGAAGCTGTCCGCCGCCCGGAATGCATTGCTTCCGCTGTTCAGGTATGCGAAGGAAGGGGACGGCTTCTACGAGGACGGCTCCTTCCTTCAGCATGACAGATATGCCTATACTGGCGGATATGGAGTCTCGCTGCTACATGATGTGGTCCGCCTGATGGTATGGCTGCACAGTACCCCCTGGGAATTGCCTGATGAAGCTCGGGATTTGACGGCCGGGTGGATTAAGGATTCATTCGTGCCTCTTATGTTCAGGGGTTCTATGCTGGATATGGTGAGCGGCAGGGAAGTCTCGCGGGAGGATTCGCAGAATCATGAGAGCGGACACTCCGTCATCACCTCCTGCCTGCGCTTCTCCCGCATACTGGGTGAGGCGGATCAGGCACGGCTGCTCTCCAGGGTGAAGGGGTGGATAGTTGCCGACACCTACAAACCGTACATCGCCGAAGCGCCGACGGATACCGCAGCTGAGGCTGGAGCGCTGCTGGACGATGAACTTGTGCCGCCTGCCCTGGAAGAGAACTTCTGCAAGCTGTTTGCCCGTATGGACCGGGTGGTGCTGCAAGGTCCGGGTTTTGCCTACTCGATCAGTATGTTCTCCAGTCGGATCTACAGCTATGAATCTATCAACAGGGAGCATCTGAAGGGCTGGTATACATCGTATGGTATGAGCCATCTGTACAATAGTGACTTGGGACAATATGCGGACGCCTTCTGGCCGACCGTTGATCCCTACCGCCTGCCCGGAACCACCGTAACGAAGACATTGCAGGAGGAGGGGGCCGGGCAAGGCCGCTTAAGCAACAGGGCTTACGTTGGCGGGGCTGTACTTCATAACCAATATGGCGCCATTGCGATGGAGCTTCAGGATGTCGTTAACGAAGGCGATGGACTGACCGCGCTCAAAAGCTGGTTTTTGTTCGGTAACCGTATTGTTGCCTTAGGTTCGGATATTAAGAGCTGTACTTCTGCCAGAGTGGAAACGATTATAGACAACCGGAAATGGAACCCGGCAGGAGACCATACGATTACAGCAGACGGAACAGAGATTTGCCGGACGCTGGGACTCACAGATACCATTCAGCCTAAGTGGATTCATATGGCGTCAAGTACCGGGGGCGCGGGTGTGGGGATTTATTTGCCTGAACGCTGCTGCGTCCGTGCCTTGCGCGAGGCCCGGCAAGGGAGCTGGAAGGCCATCAATGATGCCGGTCCCTCTGAGAGAGTAGAACGGTTATACCAGACGTTGTGGTTCGATCATGGAGCAGCGCCACAGGGAGATACCTATGCCTACATGCTGTTGCCTGGCTGGAGTGAAGAAGAGACGGCTGGTTTTGCCGGGGCTCCAAGTATACGGATTGTGGAATTGAATGAACGGGTGCATGCGGTGGAAGATACCGGATTGGGGCTATTCGCCGTGCATTTCTGGCAGCCAGGCTGGTATAAAAGCGGGGGGATTGCTTGCAGCGGTCAAGCCTCTATTGTGCTGCGTAGGAATCCGGCAGGCTGGAGTCTAGCTATAGCTGATCCGACACAACTGCAGCGCCGTCCAATCGAAGTGGAGATTGAAGTGGATCGGCCTGTTTCCAGGGTGATCAACAAGTCAGACCGGATAATGGTTGACCTCGGTGGATCTGGTGAACTAAGTGGCCCGGGTGACCGAAGTGACCCAAGTGACGCAGGTGATTCAGGTGAACCTAGTGATTCTGGAGACACCGGGGCCCCTGGAAACCCCAGAAAGGTTAGACTGGTGTTCGACCCTGACGGTGCCGGGGGCGATTCGTTCCATGTGGAGCTGGGGGCCTGAGGCGAATCTATGAAAATGCACTTCAAGTGAATGACTCTGCGGAGTATGGTAGAATAATCCCAATGATTTTAGAGGGGGAGTACCATGCAGATTTCAATTACCGATGATTTCGCAGATGAACGTTTCCTGCAGTTCGTAAGGTATCACTTCTGCGGTGGCCGTGAATCCGTCTTCAGGAGCGATCTTGACACGGTGACTACACTGAAGCTTGAGGGCTGCAAGCTCTCAAGTCTACAGGGGATCGAACAATTTACGGCGCTTCAGGAGCTGGATTGTTCGTATAATGAGTTAACCGTGCTTGACCTTAGCCAGAATGCGGAACTCTTTACTGTGAACTGCCGGAGCAACCGGCTGATTGAGCTGAATACTCAGCCTAATCGGCTGTTGAAGGAACTGGATTGTAGCAGGAATCATATCCGTACTCTGGACCTTAGCCAGAATCATGCGCTGGAGACGCTGGAGTGTCATGAGAATATGTTGTCCAACTTAGAGTTAAGCAGCAATCCCCGGCTCAAGGTACTGAATTGCAGTTATAACTCGCTGCATGAATTGAAGCTTAGTGACAATACGGCGCTGGAGCGGGTCGATTGCGGCAGCAATTATATCATTGAGCTGGATATGGCAAGCTGTACAGAGCTGACGGAAATCCGCTGTAACCATAATCATTTAACCCGTCTGGACACCAGTGGTAATCCTTCACTTACGAGTCTGCGATGCTTCAATAATCATCTCACGAGTCTGGACCTCAGTCACAATCTGCAGTTGACCGAACTGTATTGCTCTGAGAACAAACTTACGGTACTGGATACGAGTCTTCATTCGCAGCTTGTACAACTGGATTATGCCAATAACCTCATTACGCAGCCGGATCATATGGTAGAGGGAGTAGGGATTTTTCAATATGACACTACCTTTACCTGTTATAAGGCGCAGCTTCAAATCAGGGGGAGTGAGCTTGCCGTTACAGCGGAAGTTCCCACCAAGGCCGCAATGAGCGGCTTGACTTCACAGATTCAGAAGGTGTGGGCCGGGCTGGAGGGGCTGCTTGACCGGGTATTACAGCTAATTGCGGACGCTCATCCTGATGAAGATGTGAATGAGCTGGTGCTGGCCGACTTGACGTTTGCCGAAGACCACTCCTTCCGTATCGGCTACGATGCCGGGGATACACCGGCTGGTCAGCTCTGCATCTATGCAGCATTTGACCATCAAGGTGAGCTGGCCGACCAGCTTAGTTATGAAATGTACTAAGCTGGTAAGCTGTGGGTGGTAAGCCGCAGGCTGTAACCCGCGGGCTGCAAAGCGCAAGGAGTAACCCGTAACCCCAAGCTGTAGGAGGTATGTCGCAAGCTGCACGCCGCAGGCCGCAAGGTTTTGCGGCTTTTTTCGGAGATTCAGAGGGATAATCCCTTTGAGTAGACCTAAAGTGTGCGGCAGGCGTGAGTGAGGAGCAAAAGTATACCTCAATCCGTCAAAAGTGGGCGGCGGGCGTGTATTGTGGAGCATCTTTGCCGGAATGCTCGAAATATCATACCTTTTCTCGAATGCATGTAGTTTCTTTCACTACCGGGCTCTATCTATACTATTAAATGAAAGCGCTTCACAAGGAACGAATTTATGAGTGGGGAATGCTGGAACATTGGTGCAGAGAAGCAAGCTTGTATGAAGGGAAGCCGCAACATGAGCGCAGCAACAGCAAGCTTGTGTGTGATGGAAAGCCAGACTATCTGTTTTGTGAAAATGTTGAATACGGCGACAAGGGGGATTATGGATGAGAAGGTTGCTAATGAGAGGAACGTTAACGAGAGGGTTACTCATGAAAAGCGGTTTGATGGTGTTAGTGCTACTGCTGCTGGTCAGCGGCTTGGGAGGAGTAGCGAAACGTGCCCGTGCTGCGGATGAATTCGACGGGATGCGGGAGAATCGGAAGGTGATGCTGACCGGAGGGGCCTCTCTGAATACGGCGGATGCTGATCTTGCCGCAGCCCTTACCAAGCTGGGGAATGAAGCCAGCGGCTACTGGCAGACGATGAACACCGCAGCTGGCCGGACCTATCTGTGGAGCGATAACCCGGGCATCGGGAACTCGATTCATATCCGGGTGACCTATGAACGGCTGAAGACAATGGCGCTTGCCTACGCTACTTCCGGTACCTCTCTCTATGGAGACAGCCTGCTCGGGAGCGATATCGTGGCTGCCCTCGATTATATGTACGCCACCAGATACCATGAGGGGGTAACGCCGGTAGCCAGCGGAACAAGCAACTGGTGGGATTGGCAAATCGGTATTCCTTTGCAGCTTAACGACATAACGGTGCTGATGTACGACTCTCTTAGCCCGGCACAAGTCACGAATTATATGACAGCCGTGGAACGCTTCTCGCCCGCCGTTACCCTGACAGGAGCTAACCGCACCTGGAAGGCGATGGTAGTCGGTGAGCGGGGCATGCTGGTCAAAGACGGGACCAAGCTCGCCGCCGCCCGCGACGGGCTGTCCTCCGTTTTCAACTATACGCTCAGCGGAGACGGCTTCTACCGGGATGGCTCATTTATTCAGCATAACAATATCCCCTACACCGGAGGTTACGGTATTGACCTGCTGCTGGCCGTCAGTGATCTGATGGGGATGCTTCATGGCTCCTCCTGGCAGGTGACCGACTCCAAGCAGTCTAATGTATGGGAATGGGTGTACAACGCTTATCAGCCGGTGATGTACAAGGGCGCTATCATGGACATGGTACGAGGCAGAGAGATCTCCAGGCATTATAGCCAGGATCACGATGCGGGTCATCGGGTGATGCAGGGGATTTTGAGCTTATCCCGGATTGCGCCGCCTGCGCAAGCAGATGATTTCAAGCGGATGCTGAAGGGCTGGATCCTGTCGGATACCTTCAAGTCCTTCAACGAAGATGCACCCGTTCCAGCCATTGCTCTGGCCAAAAGCATTAGCAGCGACCCGGCCATCGAACCTGCGGCAGAGCTTACCGGCTACAAGCAGTTCGCGGCGATGGACCGGGCGGTCCAGCACAGGCCGGGCTACAGCTTCGGACTGGCGATGTATTCCAGCCGGATCGCCAGCTATGAAGCGATTAACAGCGAGAACGCCAAAGCCTGGTATACCTCCGCTGGAATGACCAGCTTATACAACAGTGATCTTGGTCAATACAGCGATGACTACTGGCCGACCGTAGATAATTTCAGGCTGCCGGGAACAACGGTGCTGTCCCAGACCCCTTCAAGCAGCCACACCAGTGCTAAGAACTGGACCGGCGGCACTGACCTCCAGAATCTGTACGGAAGCTCAGGCATGGACCTGCAGTATGGAGATCATACGCTTGGCGCCAGGAAATCATGGTTCATGTTCGATGACGAAGTTGTAGCTCTCGGCGCAGGAATTACCAGCACGGATCATATTGCCGTCGAGACCATTGTGGAGAACCGGAAGCTGAACACGGCGGGCAGCAATACGCTTACTGTAAATGGTGAAGTGAAGCCATCCACGCTGGCTTGGTCAGATACCATGGACCAGGTAGAATGGGCTCATCTGTCCGGCAGCACCGCCGGTGCGGATACCGGATATTATTTTCCGCAGACCGTCTCACTTGCCATGAAGAGAGAAGCCAGAACAGGTAACTGGAAGCAGATCAATCCCCGTCCGGTCACACCTTCTACGCCGGTAACCCGCAATTATATGACCATGTGGCTGGATCATGGTGTCGATACGAGCGGGGGCGACTATCAATATGTCCTGCTGCCGGGCAAGACTGCCGCTCAAGTGGCCGCTTATGCTGCTGCACCCGACATTGAAGTGCTTGCGAATTCATCCGGTGTACAAGCGGTAAAAGAAACGCAGCTCGGTATCGTCGGGGCGAACTTTTGGGAGGATGTGACAAGCTCCGCAGATCTGATCACCGTCAACAAGAAAGCGGCGGTGATGACCCGGGAAGCTGGAGATACATTGGAGCTGTCTGTCAGTGATCCGACGCAAGCGGGCACCGGCGTGATTAAAGTGGAGCTGGACCGTTCAGCAAGCGGGTATACAGCCGACTCGGGGATTACAGTCACTCAATTAAGTCCGACGATCCGGTTATCGGTAAATGTCAGCTCAGCCAAAGGCAAGACCTTCAAGGCCTCCTTCGACCTGGGCAGCGGTACACCTCCTACTCTCCCTGGAGAAGAGGTTATTGTGGATAATAACGACACCACCGGGGTGCTGAAGACGGGAAGCTGGAAGACTGCTGCGGTCCAGACGGACCGGTACGGGATTAACTATCTTCATGATGACAACAGCGGCAAAGGCAGCAAGAGCGTTACCTTTACGCCAGACCTGCCCGCCACCGCCACCTACAGCGTCTATATGATGTGGCCGCAGCATGTTAACCGCGCCACGGCAATTCCCGTTGAAGTCATTCATTCCGGAGGGGCGGCAACGCTGAATATAGATCAGACCACGAATGGCGGAGCCTGGAATCTGATTGGCACCTATTCCTTCACGGCAGGCACCTCCGGGAGTGTGACCATCCGTAATAATGGAACGACCGGATATGTCGCTGCCGATGCGGTGAGGTGGGTGCGGAATCCTTAACAGAAAAAAGGCCTATGCAATGATGCATGGGCCTTCTGCTGCTGCGGTATGCGGTAGGTCGGAGCTTCTTACAGGGAGCTGAAGATAGCTTCAGTTGCAAGTTCGCCTCCGGCTTACAGCTCAACCCGCCAATTCCCCAGCCGTTTGGCGATTTCCGGGTCCCGGTGGGAGAAGAACAGGCTCTCGCCCGTATCAAGTAGGGCAATCTGAGCTAAATCGTCTGCACTCAGCGCAAAATCAAAAATATCAAAGTTCTCCACAATCCGCTCTTTGCGCACGGACTTCGGAATCGCCACGATATCACGCTGGATCAGCCAGCGTAGCACAACCTGGGCGACGGATTTGTTATGCTTAGCGGCAATCCCGGTTAACACTTCATTGCTGAACAGGTTGTTGCGCCCTTCGGCAAACGGTCCCCATGATTCAATCTGTACACCTTGTTCCTTCATAAAAGCAGCGTTATCCGTCTGCTGAAGGAACGGATGTGTCTCCACCTGATTGACAGCAGGAACGACCTTGTTATGGACGATGAGGTCCATCAGGCGGTCCGGGAGGAAGTTGCTGACCCCGATCGCTCTGATTTTGCCTTCATCGTACAGCTCTTCCATCGCCCGCCAGGCTCCGTAATAGTCTCCGAACGGCTGATGAATGAGGTACAGATCCAGGTAGTCCAGCCCCAGCTTCTTCAGAGACTTGGCGAAGGCAAGCTTGGCACTCTCGTATCCGGCATCCTGAATCCACAGCTTGGTGGTGATGAACAGCTCTTCGCGGGGTACACCACTGCGCTTGATGGCGCGGCCCACCGCCTCTTCATTCAGATAACCGGCAGCCGTATCGATTAGGCGGTAGCCTGCCATCAGTGCTTCGTACACAACGTTCTCACATTCTTCGCTATCCGGAACCTGATAGACACCAAAGCCGAGGATCGGCATTTTTACTCCGTTATTTAACGTTACAGTCTGCATGATTTTGTCCTCCTAAGGTATATTTAGTGTAATGGCAAACGGCTAGATGTTCCGGGAAAGTAAACCCGGACAGCAGCACCTCAGCGGGGATTCCGCTGGCTCCCGATTTGCTATACAATAAGCCTATCGCCTTCGTGTAACACGAAGTCAAGCAGGGCTTATTATTTTTTTCAGGGAGGAATATCATGTATACTGTCAAAGAAGCTGCTGCTATAACTGGACTTACTGAGCATGCTGTACGCTTTTATACGGATAAAGGTCTAGTGCCAAGTATTCAGCGGAACAAAAACAACATCCGGCTGTTCGACGACGAATCGATCAACTGGCTGTACGGGATTAGGTGCCTCAAGCAGACCGGCCTCCCCATTGAAAGCATCAAAACCTATGTCGATCTCTGTCTCGAAGGGGATTCGACCATTGCGCAGCGTTTTGCCATGATGATGGAATACAGGGAAGCTGCACTCCTTCAGCTGGAAGAAGCCAAGCAGCGCGTTGCCCATCTGGAAGAGAAGGCCCTTCAATATCAGGCTATTCTGGAGCAGCGCATCCCGGACCTGACCAATCCCGGCAACTGGAGCAAGCTTCAGAAGGAGGGCGTCAAGGTTCCGGCGCGCCGGAAGAGAGTGGTGCGGTCTTCTTAGCAGTCAGGGGAATACTCCTCAGCAGCTGGGGGGATACATATATTAGGTAGCTCAACCAAGCACACTTCAGCTTTTAATCGACTTTTTTCGCCAGCATTCGTCAAGTGCTTTGCCCGTTTACCTTGACACACTGTATACCCCATGACATAATAATTCCAGACTAAATGACTATGATAAGTTGGACATCATAGGACAACGAGAGAGAGCTTTTACTAGATGAGGGGGAAGTTATAATGAAGAAGAAATTTGTGCCAGGCGTTCTGATTATGTTGCTCGGGTTGGTCATTGCAGGTTGCGGTAATGGAAATAAGAATAACGCAGGCTCAGCTGAGACAAACGGTGCTGGAGCAGGTACGAAGACTATTATTGCTGCTACGAGCGGGGTCAGTAACCCTTTTAGCTACGAGAAGGACGGGCAGTTGACAGGTTACGATGTGGAAGTAATGAAGGCGATCTTCAAAGACCTTCCGGAATATAAGCTAGAGGTTCAGGCGATTGAATTCGAAGGGATTCTGACCGGTCTGGACAATGGACGTTTCCAGCTGGGGGCGAACAATTTCAGCTCCAACCCCGAGAGACGCAGCAAATACAATTTCTCACTGCCGATTATCGAGAATGCCAATGTGTTCGTGGTCCGTAAGGATGACAACACCCTTAAGGCGGTAGAAGACCTGAAGGGCTATAAAGCCGTAACCGAAGTAGGCAACTCCGGTGCCACCCTGCTGGAGAATTACAATGAAGCGAACCCGGATGCCAAAGCTGAGATTATGTACACCGACGAGAATTTCGTGAAGCAGTTCGAAGGTATTGAAGCCGGCAAGTACGATGTGCGTATCATTTCCCGTGTATCTGCCGAGAAGGCCATCAAGGAGCATGGCTTCACCAACCTGAAGGTCGTTGCGTTCTCTACAGAGAATAGTGATCCAGGATCTTATATCCTGCTCTCCAAGTCTGCGGACAGCTCCTTGCTAGATACCGTCAACAAGAGAATCAAGGAAATTTATGCTGACGGCACCCTGCTGAAGATTAGCCAAGAGCAGCTTGGCGGCGACTATTTGCCTAAAAAAGAGCTGATGGAGTAACCGGAGGAAGGTGATCGCATGAAATTTCTAGTCTCGGGAGATGCATTATTCTCCAGCAGTAATTTATATAAGACGATGGACCCTGAGCTGCTGGCTTTGCTGCAAGGGGCCGATGAAGCTTTTACCAATGCAGAGTTCGTGACCCCGCGCCTCAATACCGCTCCGGCGGCAGGACGCGGCTACCAGACCAGTGTGCGTCCTAAGGCGCTGGACGAATTCGGGAAGCTTAATATCCGTTATGTGAGCTTTGCGAATAATCATACGGGGGACTATGGGACCCAGGGGCTTGTGGATACGATCGAAGAGGCGGAAGCTCGCGGTCTAACTCCGCTTGGCGTGGGCATGAGCCTGCACGATGCGCGTAAGCCGGTGTTCGTGGATACGCCAGACGGACGGATTGCGGTCATCACCATTGATGTGACGAGAAGCGAAGTGTTCGCTGCCTCGAATCCGGGGAACGGCGTTCCGGCCCGCCCGGGGGTTAACCCGCTGCGCTGGTCGCGTACGTATGTTGTGAACGATCAGGATTTCAGCACCTTGAAGGAGATCAGTGAGCGCATCGGCATCGCCTCCAGTATGGAGGAAGGCAAGCGGATTGAGACCTTCAAGAGCAAATCGGAGAATTACTATGAATTCGGCTCTTTTTTTGAAGGCTATTTAACCTTCGAAAAGGGGGAGCAGTCCCGCGTCAAGACGGCAGCGCATGAGCAGGATCAGCAGGAAATCTACCGCAGCATCCGGGATGCGGTGGAGCGCAGTGATTATGTGTTTGTCAGCCTGCATACGCATGAAGGGGAGAACGAGAACTGGTACTCCGATTATCCGGCGGAGTTCATTGAGACCTTCGCGCGGGGTGCGGTGGATGCCGGGGCGAGCTGTGTCTTCGGACATGGTGCCCACTTCACCAGAGGGGTGGAGCTGTACAAGGGCCAACCTATTTTTTATAACATAGGCAGTCTGTTCATGGAGTTCGAAGCGGGAGAGTCGATTGTATCCCCGGAGATGTTCACCGCCTACGGGTATGCCGAGAACGAAGCTCCATCTACCCTGCACAAGAATAGAACCAAGGACAGCGAAGGGAATTGGCAGGGCTTCTACAGCGACCGCAAGTTCTCGGAGAACTTCCTGGTCATGTTCGATCTGAGTGTGGAGGAGCAGCGGTTCAGCTATGAGCTGATTCCGATTGATCTCAGACTTACCCATGAGACAGTGACGAAACGCGGGCTTCCGGTACTGGCTTCGGACGAAGCGGCGGCTTCCCTGGTGGAGCGGCTTAACAAGGTAAGCAACGAACGGTATCATACTGAAATTATCTATGAGGGCAGACGGTTGACGGTCAGACCGTGTTAGAGCGTCGCCCTGTAAATTGAACGTGGAAGGAAGTAAGACGGCATGGGAGAGATTTTTGATATTCACGCGGTGTTCGCAGCGATACCTCGTCTGTTAGAGGTCCTTCCTGTGAGTCTGCAGATTACGGTCATCTCGATGATCGTCGGCCTTGTGTTTGCGCTGTTGTTCGCCATTATCCGTATGCGCAGAATTCCCGTGCTAAGCCAGCTAGTTACACTCTTCATCTCGTTCATCCGTGGAACGCCGATCATTGTGCAGCTATACTTGACTTATAACGGAATTCCGTTGTTACTCAAATTCATTAATCAGCAGTATGGGACGGATTATAATATCAATGCCATTCCGGCGATGATCTTCGTGCTGGTCACCTTCGCGTTCAATGAAGCGGCGTACAACTCGGAGACGATCCGCGCTGCGCTGCAGTCGGTGAATAAGGGCCAGATCGAGGCTGCTGAATCCCTGGGGATGACGTATCTTCAGGTGCTGAGAAGAGTCATCGTTCCGCAGGCGCTGGTGGTGGCGATTCCGCCGCTGGGCAATGCATTGATCGGATTGCTCAAGGGAACCTCCCTGGCCTTCGTAGCGGGTGTAATCGAAATGACCGCCAAGGGGAAAATCATCTCCGGCAGCAACTTCCGGTTCTTCGAGGTGTATCTCGCATTGGCGATCATCTATTGGGTCATGACGATTCTGATTGAGCAGATTCTGAGATTCCTGGAGAAAAGATTCTCCATTCCGGACTCCGCTGCCGGGGCCATGAACCGCGGCTGGTTCTCTTGGGGAAGGAGAGAGATCTGATGATTAAGGTAAGCCATTTATCCAAGTCTTTTCACGGCAATCTGATTCTGGACGATCTCTCCGTTGAGATTAACAAGGGAGATGTTGTGGCCATTATCGGTTCGTCCGGTGCGGGCAAGTCCACCTTCCTGCGTGCGCTTAACTGCCTGGAGCAGGCGGACCGGGGGATACTGGATCTCGAAGGCTTCAAGGTCGATTTCAGCACGATCACGAACAAGCAGCGGCTGGAGCTACGGAAGCAGACGGCGATGGTGTTCCAGCAATTCAATCTGTTCCAGCACCGGACGGCACTGGATAATGTCAAGGAAGGCTTGAAGATTGTCAAAAAGATGAACGACCGCGAAGCCGCGCAGATTGCACAGAAGCAGCTGGAGCAGGTAGGCCTTGCTGAGCGTGCTCATTACTATCCGAAGCATCTGTCCGGCGGCCAGCAGCAGCGGGTGGGCATTGCCCGCGCCCTCGCGATGAATCCGAAGCTGCTGCTCCTGGACGAGCCGACCTCAGCGCTTGACCCTGAGCTGGTGGGCGAGGTGCTGCAGACGATCAAGAAGACCGCCGCTACCGGTCAGACGATGATTCTCGTCTCGCATGAGATGAGCTTTGTCTATGAAGTGGCGAATAAGGTGCTTTTCTTGGACAAAGGGAAAATCGTGGAGGAAGGGACGCCGGACGAGGTGTTCAATCATCCAAAGTCCGAGCGGGCGAAGGAGTTCCTGCAGAATTATTTCCGTAATAAATCGAGTATTTAAGAGCACTATAGTAGAACCCCCGGAGAGGGCGCAGGTTTGCGCTTTTCCGGGGGTTTTTGTGTGAGTGGAATGTAGTCGAAAAACCGACCACATCTCTGATTACCCGGGTGCCGCATAAAGGACGCACCAGCGTGACTCACTTATCAGGATGAATTAATAACTATCCAGCCGAATCCGCGAGAATCGCAGCAAAATGCAGAAAGCTTGAACAAAGCTGAATTAGTTGCGACTTTTTTGATTTATTCACGTATATAAACCTTTAATAAGACTAAAATACGCCAAAAGGAGCGATGCATCTTGAATTTCATGAACCAGAATGGCGATAATATCCCAGGGTTCAAGCTGCCGAAGTTGAAGCCGGGCATGTACAAAAGGATAGGGGTGGGGGTAGCCGCTGCGGCTGTATTGCTGTATATCGGCGCCACTTCATTCTATACCGTGCAGGAGCAGGAACGTGCAGCAATTCTGACCTTCGGCAAGTATACGAATGAGAGCTCGGCCGGACTCCATTTCAAATGGCCTTATCCCATCCAGGATGTCATTACTGTGCCTGCCGAGCTGACTCAGCGGATTCATATCGGTTACCGCCAGGAGGCTGGAGGAGCTGTGCCCGTGGATGAAGAAGCCATGATGATTACTGGCGATGAGAATATTGTCTCTGCCGATGCTGTAGTCCAGTGGAAGATCAGCAATATCCGTGATTACCTGTATAACATTGATGAACCGGAGCAATTTCTGCGGAATTCGGCCAGTTCCTCGATCCGTGCAGTGATTGGTTCCGAGAAGCTGGATTTTGCGATTACCGACGGGAAGACAGTCATTCAGGATAAAGTCCGGGTGCTGCTGGTTGACCTGCACAAGAAATACAACACCGGCATTCAGATCATAGATATTAAATTCCAGGATATTGAGCCGCCGAGCGGCCAGGTAGAGGAAGCTTTCCGCGAGGTCACGAACGCCCGCGAAGAGAAGAACACGAAGATCAATAACGCCAAGAAGTATGAGAACGATATCATTCCTAAGGCGCGCGGTGAAGCTCAGGCGCTCTTAGAGCGGGCCGAAGGTGAGAAGAAGTCGCGTATCCTGAATGCGCAGGGGGATGTGGCGCGGTTCAATGCGATTTTTGCCGAATATGCCAATAATCAGAGTGTCACCGAGAGCCGGCTGGTTCTGGAGACCCTGGAGACGATTCTGCCTAATGCCAAGATCTTCATTACCAACTCGAATAGTGATACTGTGAACTATCTGCCGTTGAATGAGCTGATGCGCAGCACCAAGGATAGCACCTCTGCTCCTGCCGCTGTGAATCCGGCACCTTCAGCCGCACCGCAAGGAGGAGATGCCCAGTGAAAAGAAACCCGATCATCCTATTAATATCCTCTGTCGTTCTGATTATTCTGCTGGCTGGCTCTATGTACATCGTGAAGGAAGGGGAATATAAGGTTGTTCTCCGTTTCGGTGAAGCGATGCGTACCGTTGAGGAGCCGGGTCTAAAGTTCAAGCTTCCTTTTATCGAGAATGTCTCGGAGCTTCCCAAATACCAGATGACCTATGAAAGCACGCCGACCAATATTCTGACCAAGGATCAGAAGCCGATTGTAGTTGATAATTATACCGTCTGGAGAATCACCAATGCCTCGCAGTTCTTAAGAACCGTTCAGACGGTTAGCGGGGGAGTGCAGCGTATTGATGAAGCGGTATACAACTCGGTACGCCGCAAGCTGTCGGAGATCAATTATGAGAATATTATCAGTGAGGACACGGGACGGGGCAATATTAACGATGAGATCACTAAAGACGTAGTATCTGCCTTAACCCGTGACAATTACGGCATTGAAATTATTGACGTACGGATCAAGCGCACCGATCTACCGGAAGGGAATAAACAAAGTGTATACAACCGGATGATCTCGGACCGCCAGTCCATTGCTGCGCGTTACCTGTCCGAAGGGGATGAGGAATCCAAGAAGATCACCTCCAAGGCAGACCGCGCTTCCCGCGAGCTGATGGCCCAGGCTGAAGCCGACTCCAAGAAGATTATTGCTGAAGGCGAAGGGGAGGCTGCCAAAATCTACAATCTGGCCTATGGCAAGTCGCCCGAGTTCTATAGCTTCTACCGCACATTACAGAGTTATGTGACCACGCTGAAGAATGAGCCGGTCATCATGATCCCGATCGATTCGCCTTATGCCAAGATACTGATGGGACAATAGAATAGTGTGACCATAAAAAGAGCAGCACTCTTCCTAAGATGGAAGAAGTGCTGCTCTTTTAATTGAGCGTATCGCCATTCGGGCAATAAGTGGATTTCTGCCAGGGCAGCTCCCTTTTACAGGAAGATCAGCAGCAGTGTGCCCACTACGAAGCAGTAGTACGAGAAGTAAATCAGATTCCCCTTAGCCATAATGCCGATGAACCAGCGCATGGCATAGTAGGTGGCGACCAGCGTGGTGAGGAAGGCGATCAGGTAAGGCATCGCCAGCGCGGCGCGGTTAGGGTCATGCACGATATCGGATGCGCCCATGATTAGCCCCCCGATGCTGATCGGGATGTAGAGCATGAACGAGAACTTCAAGGCGGTCTCCTGCTTCATGCCGACGGCAATGGAGGCAATCACAGTAGAACCGGAACGGCTGATGCCGGGAATCAGCGCTACCGCCTGAGCCAACCCGACGATGATGGCGTCTCTCACGGTGAGGTTGCCGTCTCTTTTCTGGCCGCGCAGGTTGCGGATCAGCCAGAGGGCTACCCCGGTAATGAGTAAGCTGATGGATACGGTATGTACAGAGGTGAAGACGCGTTCGATCGTATCCTTGAAGAATACGGCGGCCACGGCCGCGGGAATCGTACCGATTATAATGTAGATGCAGAACATGAACTCTGACCGGTATTTGGGTTCGCGCGTCTGCAGGTAACGGAAGAAGCCTGTAATCAGATCCAGGATGTCTTTGCGGAAGATGAAGCAGATGGCAATCAAGGATGCCGTATTCGTTAAGATTTCAAAAGATAGCCCGTTCTGCTCCATGCCGAGCAGACGTTGTACGATGATCAAATGCCCGCTGGAAGAGACGGGGATCGGCTCCGTCACTCCCTGTACGAGCCCTAACAATAAGTATTTTAGCCAATCGAACCAATTCTCCATGAGTTCCTCCTGAATATAAACTGCAATTTCGTTAAGCCTGTCTTCTTCTTAGCCGCTTGGAAAAGACGTACAGCCCGAAGCCGAGCAGGAACAGGGTTGCCGCCGGAAGAATGTAAGGCTTGACGATTTCGTCCACATGCTCCCATTGCGAGCCCAGCTTATAGCCCAGATAGACATAGATCGAAGTGATCGGAAGCATGGCAAGGCAAGTGTACAGACTGAATTTGAACACATTCATCTTGGCAATCCCGCAAGGGATGGAGATCAGCGTTCTCACACCGGGGATGAAGCGCCCGTAGAAGGCTACACCGCTGCCGTATTTATCAAAGAAACGGTCGGAGGCCTCCAGATGATGCGGACGGATGAAAAAATACTTCCCGTACTTAGCAATCGCAGGTCTGCCCCCGAACCGGCCCAGCGCGTACAATGTCAGCGGACCGAAGGTGCCTCCAACAGTCCCGGCCAGAATCGTAAGAATGAGCTTCATGTCCCCCAGATACACCCAATAGCCGGCAAGCGGCAGCACGATTTCGGCAGGTACGAATTCAAACGACAAGGCGATAACGATGCCTGCATACGACAAATCTTTGAAAAAGAGTATAAATTCCGTGATCCATTCTGTCATGCATTTCTCTCCCTTCTCAAACAAAAAGCCCCCTAATTAAAGGGGGCAGTCTCATCAACTGTCAGCACCCTCTCATCTTTGCAAGGCATCCGGGATGCCTCTAGTGCTGTGCCCGTTCTGCTTATAGCATGCCGGTCACAGCGGTATCATCGGGCGAAGCCCTCCACCGAACTCTGGATAAGAGTATTATTCAATTTGATAACATTAAAACACACCTATATACCATTAAGCAAGTTTGGGAGAAGGGAGAAATTTTGGATGAAAATATGAAAGCGTTATTTCAGCTCAATCTTAAACACATCGCCCGCCTGCCCGCCGAAGACGGCCATTCCGCCCTGCGGCAACCGGACTGAAGGATCTTTGCTCACTCTGGAGTGGCTTACGATCATCCCGTCGGCATCATATACAACGAATCCGCCGCTTGGAGGAGCTGTCACGGTCATGGTTTTGCCGGCAGCTTTCTTGTCAATCTTGAACCATACGCTCTGGCCGCCCGCAGGAACGGTGCTGGTTGAGGCCGGGCCTCCGTAGATCGGCTTCACCGCATCGCCGCTGATATACGCATTGCCGTCGATGGTTAGATATTCTGCACCGTTCTGCTTGGAGAAGGTCAGATCGAAGGCGTCTCTGCCGTTCATGACCGGGATTTCAGCCGCATTGACGGCGGTGTTCTCGTCCACAATCCGCGTCCCGGTGGCGTAGCCTTGTTCAACCTCAATAGTCTTCGTCAAGATGGAAGGGGAGAGGTAGAAGAAGGAATTGATTTTCTCATCTACAGCGTAGTAATGCTTCCCGTCCCTCTGCGCCCAGGCCTGCTTCGTAGAAGCATTCAGCGGATTTGCGTCCAGCTTCTGGTACTCGTAAGTGACCATCAGCATTTGACCGACACCGGGGATAGTCAAGTGGGTGTTCAGCTTCAGATAAGTCTTGCCGTTCTTCTGCTGATCGAAGCTCACGGCTGCACTGCCGTCCGGGCTTGTGAACTGTCCCTTGCCGGTATAAATATACTTCTGCGCTGGAATGAGTCCGCCCTCCAGCTCAGGCAGGTTGAGCGCTCCGTCCTTAATGGCTATGGCAGTGGTTGAGCCGACAGTCCCGTATAATCCCGAATAGGCTTCCAGCTCGGCAGGCATCGCTGCTTTGACTGGAGGAGTGAAGGTGGCGTCCGGCAGAATCTTATTAATCTTCCCGGTGTCCTTCAGGTACGTCAGCAGCACATTCGAGGCGAAAATGGTGTTATAGATTGAGCTTCCGCCTGACGAGAGCACCGCGATGGATATATCGGATTCCGGCAGGGTAATCAGGTCAGCGTGATACATGATGGTATCTCCGCCTTTGGACAAGGCCTTGATTCCGTAATCACCGAACGGTGCCAGATCTACGGCATCCCAGCCCAGACCGAAATTGAAAGAGTTGGTCTCCTCGGGTACCCAGAGTCCATTCTTATATTCCGGCTTACGCATCGCTTCGGCGGAGGCCTCCGACAGAATTTCCGGGTGCTTGCCGTTCAGCATCTCGGCGAATGTGGTCAGATCTTCGGCTGTGGAATAGAGGCCGCCTGCTCCGAGGATATTGGCGTTCTCGCTGGGCGTTGCCTGCTTAAGGCCAGGGAAGTAGGTCTTGGCAAGCTGCTGCCGGTCAAAGGTGTCGAGCGGCGTTTTGGTGGAGCTTAGCTTCAGCGGGCTGCTCATGTGCTTATCCAGGAACTCTGTATAGCTGCTGCCGGTCACCTGCTCGATCATCAGCTCCAGCAGCTGAAAACCGTCATTGCAGTATACGGAATAGGCTCCCGGATCGGATTTCAGCCGCTCGGACTGAAGCCTGGTCAGCAGTTCATCGTGATTCTGTGTATCCGCATCGTCCATCAGAATGCTGTTCCCGTAGTGGCTGCCGTACAGGCCGGAGGAATGGTTCATTAACATGCGCGGCGTAATCTTCTTGTAGCGCTCATCGGCCATCTTGAACTGCGGCAGATACGTAGTCAGCGGCTGATCGATGTCGATGATCTTATCCTCAGCCAGCATCATGGTTGCTGCGGAGACATGCATTTTGCTGATGGAGCCGATGCCGAACATCGTATCCTTCGTGACGGGAGTGCCTACTGCCTTATCGGATACGCCGAAGCCGCCGGACAACGTAATTTTACCTTGATCCCTGATAGCATACTGCATGCCGCTTACCCCGTAGTCGGATACGATCTTCGAGCCCAGCAGGCGGGCCGTTTCCTGCACTGGGCTCTCCTTTTCCTGCGCAGACGCCTGGGCTGCGGGGATCACCAGCATGGCCGCCAGTACGACTGAAGTTAACTTGTTCATCTTGAACTCCTCCTCTTGTGTCTCTTAGGTAATCTTCCTGAAGTTATCATACAGGCAGAAGAGAGGAGCGTGGCCCGAATAACCCTGAAACGTTAATAACAATCCCTTAACGTAGAAATTTAGATTAAAAGGCACAAAAAACGGTAACAAAAAGTGAAAGAAGCGGAGGGGAAATTTGGAACTGAAGGAGCGGTAGCGACCGCCTTTGTATTTGGATTTCTACCGCTAAGAGCGGTCCGATCAGGAAATCAAAATACAACAGCGGCCGGAAGTCCAAATGTTCACCGCAGTGACGGCGAAACTTAATGTTTAGTGCATTTTATATAGAAGCTTCGCGTGAAAAGGGGAGGACCACCATATTGTTGAATTCCCGATGCCCGGCTTCAATCGTCATATTGCCGCCGTACTTCTCGCAGATTCTGGAGATATTGGTCAGGCCGATGCCGTGGTATTCCGGGTCGGGCTTCCGGCTCTGCAAAGAGGTGGTCTCCGGGGCGGTATGATTCAGGATGCGGATGAACAACGCGGATTCGCTGGAGTGCATCTGGATCAGAATGTAGCGGTCCTCGGCGAGCCGTACTTTTTTGGAAGCTTCAATGGCATTGTCCAGCATGTTGCCCAGCACGACGCACAGGTCATAACGGTCGATGTGAAGCTCACCGGGCAGCAGCTTGAGCCGGGTATCAATGCGTATGCCGTTCGCTTGTCCGATATTCAGCGTGTTCGTGACCAGCGCATCCACCGCCAGATGGCCGGTGTTGACCCGCTGGTAGGCATCCTCCACTTTATTCAGCGTAAGCTTGATATGTTCGAGAGCCGCCGCCGGATCATCCCGCCGGATACACTCTTCAATGTAGAGGAACTGCTGATGGGTGTCGTGGATAATTCTTTTGATCGACTTGAAGCTGTGGACCGTCTTCTCATAGTTGGCGTCCTGATAGTTCATCTGGTGCTGGAGCTGGGCGTTCTCATGCATGAACTGGAACTTGTCGGTAATGGTATCGAAGATATAGACGATCATCACATTCAGGAACAGGAAGCCGAGAATCGCAATGAAATAATAGATATCCTTCTTCGAGTCTTCGGTGAGGACATTGATCTGATAGGTGCTGATGAGCGGGACGAGCAGGAACATCACATAATACCGGTAGGGCAGGGAGACGCTTCGCCGCTTGGAGATCAGCCGGATGATCTGAATCACCGGGAACATAATAATGCAGCTAAGGATGAGCCCCTTGATGAAGGCCGACCGGTCAATTCCCGCACCCGAGTTCATGCTGGTATAGTCCACCGAATCTATCATTGAGAAAATATACAGCGAGATAAAGCTGACCACTGTCATCAGCACAGCGTAGAGCAGGGAAAAGATCGCCTGGGTCTTCACCTCCACCTTATAGGCTTGCGCCATACTGAAGATCATCAGCAAAGCTACGCCGGAGGAGAATAGAGGGGACAGCGGGGTGACCAGGTAGAGGAAGCAGAGTACCCCGTAGATCAGGAAGTATATGATCCGGTTGGGCTTCCTGACAGCTTTGTCAAATACCGAGGCGAAGAAGAACTGGGTCTGAAAACACATCACCAGCAGCACACAGACGATAAGGGTCAGATTATAGTGAGTCATACGAGCTACCCTTCATGATCATGAATTTGGTGTAGAAGTCCTTAACCTCTTTGATTTTGGATCGGCCGATGGGGAACTCCTGCCCGCCCGACATCAGCACGGAGCCGCCCGCGAACTTGTGGACATGCAGCAGGTTGATAATAATCGAACGGTGGATGTGCAGGAAATGGCTGTCCCGTAAGGCTGAAGCGTACTCGGCAATAATTCCTCTAGTCTCATAGATTCCTGTGGTGGTAATCACATGCAGTTTGCTCTTGACCGTTAGACTCTTGGCCGCCTCAATCCCGATAATATCATCATGCCGCAAGACGACCTCCTCATACCCGGACTTGATGACCATGAATTTCTTATCCTGGGCCTGGAAGTAATCACACAGCTTAAGGATCTTCTCCTCCAGGAGCTGCGGGGCGACCGGCTTGATCAGATACTGGAAGGTAATCACGTCGAAGCTCTCCACCATATATTCTGGATAGCTGGTCAGGAATATGATCTGTTCGTCAAAATGCTTCTGGCTTCTCAAGCGGCGCGCCGCCATAATCCCGTTCATGCCGCCCATCTCCACATCCAGAATCAGGATATGGAAGGGGGCTCCGCCCCGTTCATAGTGGGAGATTAGGTCTTCTCCCGAAGAAAACAGCTCGATTTCAAATTCGGTATCCGTCTTGACGGATAACCCGACCAGAATCCTCTTCACCCGCTCCCGCTGCTGTTCTTCATCCTCACATATCGCTACCCGATACATCCAAAGGCCCCCTTTCACTTCCGGCTCAATGCCTAAGCAGATATTTGTACACAACATTATATAGTATTGTCCAGGGGAATGAGCAGATCAGGGGGCCAAACGCATAAGTTAATCCCTGGACTGCACAAGCGGTGTGCTGAAAATCCGGAGACCAAGGCGAACGCTACGCTTTTACGGGGGGCTTTCCGCCCGCTCCGCTGTTTAAGTGTATGCTCCAGGGACTGTTGTCACTTCCACAGCCGCAGCAGCGGCCCGGCCTCGCCATAGACGGGATCGCGCTCCGGCAGCGGGACTTCGCGGATCTCGGGCACCGCCGCAGCGAGATCCTCCGGAGTGGCCCGACGCGTGTTGTAGTCCGCTCCGCCGGGATAAGCACCGGCTATTTGGAAGTCCTGCGTAGCGGAGAGCCGCTTATGCGCGGTTCCGGCAGGCAGCACCACAACGTCCCCGGCCTTAACGTCGGCGGTGTACCCGGCATCTCCGCCAAGCTGGAGCCTGGCGCTGCCGGAGATCACACCCAGCACCTCATGCGCGTTGCTGTGATAGTGGTGATAGGGGAAGACGCCGTTCACCCAGCTATTCAACCAGCCGTTGTTATTGAAGATCAGTTCGGTGTCTTCCGGGTGGTCCCGGAGAACCCCTTTATATAGCACGGCGGGAAGCTGCGGATTGTTCGGCAGCAGCCCATCCGGCTCGAAGCTGAGCTTAATTATAGATTCGTCCTGCTCCCGGCCTGTAGAGTTATGTTCTGGCATAGCGGATCATCTCCTACGTGAATTTTGGTATATATAGAATTACCCTAAGGTTGGTAATGTATTTCGTGAAAATAAATTTCGTTAAAAGGTGAGAATCCCAGGTATTGATGGCAGTTTAATTGTAACGAAATACAGCTAGTTGAACATTTGGCGGCACTAGTAGACCTGCATTTATAGCGAAAAAACAAGGATAAGTGTATTCTGTGGAGCGACCGAGCCTAGGTTGAGTAACTTAGCAGGTGGAACCCCTGCTTGGAAAGGCGGAAGCCACGTCACCAATAG
>NZ_JAGGLV010000019.1 GCF_017874735.1 Paenibacillus silagei | reverse complement strand
AAAACGAAACGTTTTTTGGGGGCGGTGGGTCTTTTTTTGTCAAAACCCAGTCTGCGGCGCGTTTTCCGGTACTTTTATTTTCGTATTAAACCGAACACAATTGCAATTCGGATGCTGCACCAGTTGGCTAAACGACAGGGTTAGCGTATTCCGACACAAAGAAGGGACTGTCCATACAAGGACAGTCCCTCTCCGCTATTTTATGAAAATGTCCGGTTTCGCTGAATCTGAACCTGTTCAATCATGTATTTCCAGTAAAATTCAATCTCAAGGAAGCTTCTCCCCGCGGGAGGTGACGTACAGCTCATACCATTCCTTGCGGGAGAGCTCTAGCTGGTCTGCGTCTGCACAGGCAGCGATCCGCAGCGGATTCACGGTGCCGATGACGGGCTGGATGGCTGCGGGATGGGTCATCAGCCAAGCCAGCACGATAGCCTCGGGCGTTGTGCCCTTCTCGTTAGCAAGCCTCTGTACCATGGCTGCTGTATGCACAACCTTCTCCGGCTGGCCTTCAAGCGGCCGTCCGCTGAAGAGTCCCTGGGCCAGGGGGCCCCAGGCCTGAAGCTGGATGTTCCCGGCGCGGCAATACTCCATGGTGCCCTCCGGGAATGTAATGTCCTTCCACGGGTCGCGGTTCACGCTGAGTACGGCGTCGACCCAGCTGATCCGGGACAGGCTCATATGCAGCTGGTTGACAATGAAGGGCTCGTCGCAATAAGTCTGTAACAGCTGGATCTGGGCGGCGCTCATGTTGGAGACGCCGAAGTGGCGCACCTTGCCGGAGGCCTTGAGCTGATGTAGCGCTTCCGCCACCTCTTCAGGGTCCATTAACGGGTCGGGGCGGTGCAGCAGCAGAATATCAATATACTCTGTACCCAGCCGTGCGAGAGTTCCATCAACGCTGGACAGAATATGCTCCCTGGAGAGGTCGAAGCTGTTGGAGAGGTCTCCCGGCTCCATCAGCTTGATGCCGCATTTTGACTGGAGGAGAATGTCCCCGCGCAGCCCCGGCCGTTCCTTGAAGATCTGCCCGAACACCTTCTCCGCCTTGCCCCGGGTATAGATATCCGCATGGTCAAAAAAATTAATACCAATAGACAGCGCCGCATCCAGCGCCTCATGTCCCTGCTTCACATTCTCAGCGGTGACCGGTTCACGGTCCCAGCCGCCGCCCAGCCCCATGCAGCCCAGGGCGATACGGCTGGCAGGTATGCCGCGCCGGTTAAGGGGTAACGCTCTCAGCAATGTGATCCCTCCATACCATTAAGCTTGTAAATGCTCCGATGATACTACCGGAAAAGCATACATCTTTAGAACCCGGTGTGGTAGCTCTTGTCACTGGAGGAGCGGTGTTTTGTGGTCTCTTTATCCTTCTCTTCCTCTTTCTCAAGAGTCAGGTCCTCTACCGGTATCGGGTCCACATGCTGCTGGCTCTCATCTACATCGAACAGGCTGGGCTTGTCTGTAGGGTATTGCTCCGGGTGGTCACGCTCGTCTCTGATCGGCTTTTTGTCATCGCTCATAGCGGCTTCACTTCCCTTTCCAGAGTATCCGTCAGGCGGGGCCGGCACAGCAGGTAGATATAACTGAGATCTAACCCAGTGCCAAGCCGCTCGCCAGCGGTTTGCTCCAAATATAAGAATTTATATGTTGCACACGATAACTTATCCTTCTATTTCTCGCTGAAACGGTACCGCCCTTTAAAAGGTCGGCAAAGCCGTTTCCACTTGCTAATAAACACATATGATCTCCGCTAAACAATCACAGCGTATCCACTTCTATTAATCTGGGATAATCGGTCTGCCGATATCATTCAGTCTGCGGGCGACCACATCCTCATACAGGCACTTCAGCCACTTCAGCTCGGTCTGACAATGCTCGTATCTGCCGTACATCAGATGCAGCACCGAACGCGGTACCACGGCGATATGCTCCTCGTATAACTGATAGGCGAAGTTCACCTCATGCTCCGCCTCGCGGATACGCTCTTCCAGCAGGTTTTCGACCTTCTCCTGGTCAATCAAATGCGTGAGTGACAGAGCGATATGTACCGGATGGTACATGGGATCGCTTTTTCGGATCTGCTGCAGAATGAGCTGCTCCATGAAGGCCTTGCCTTTGTCTGTGATACGGTAGATGGTTTTGTCCGGCCGGTCGGGGCTGTGGATGACCTCAACCGCCTCGATATGGCCGCCTTCGGCCAGCTTATCGACCGCATAATATAATGAACCTGTCTGCATCTTGATCACCCGGTCCATGGAGCGTTCCTTCATAACAAGGGTGATCTCATAAGGATGCATATCCCGTTCCAGCAAAAGTCCCAGAATCGCCAGCTTCATGGGCATGGGCTTACCTCCGTTCGTAATCAGCGGCGTGCTGGCTGCCCTGCGGTAGCAGACGGTCCTTCGGCATCAGCAGGACGAAGACCACGGTAAGCACCGCCGGAACGATGGCCCACAAGAAGGTATGCGAGAT
The DNA here is from genome assembly GCF_017874735.1 of Paenibacillus silagei. GTDB lineage: Bacteria > Bacillota > Bacilli > Paenibacillales > Paenibacillaceae > Paenibacillus_AQ > Paenibacillus_AQ silagei. The sequence goes on along the minus strand of NZ_JAGGLV010000019.1, from coordinate 147,264 downwards.
CGATGAAGACAGTGAGTTCGTGATTTTCTCCAACACAGGCGGGGGAATCTGCGCTCTGGCCTCGGGCGTTAATGCGGAACGTGGGTCACCGAAGGAAGCGGCCTGACCGCCGTCTCCGAAGGCTGTACTAAGCTCGGAGGCGAAGTGGTTGCGCTGGATAATGCCGAAGATCGTAATCCCCAGCGTCATCCCGAGCGAGCGCATAAAGGTACTGGTGGACGTTGCCGAACCGCGCTGGCGCATGTCGAAATGCTGGATCGAAGACAGGCTGAGCACGGAGAAGGAGAAGCCCACGCCGAAGCCGGTCAGCGCCATGAAGGCATTAAGCGCCATCCGGGAGGTCTCCGGGGTCAAGGTGCTGAGCGAATAGATCCCGCCCACGAAGCAGACTGCCGACAGCAGCATGATGTTGCGGAAGCTCGTTTTGGTGGTAAGCAGGCCGCCGGACTGGCTGCCGATTACGGTACCGATCATCATCGGCATCAGAATCAGGCCGGAGTTGGTGGCAGAGCCGCCGTATACCCCCTGGACGTAGATCGGGATATATACCGTTGCTACAATGAATGCAGAACCATAGAACAGCCCCAGGATACTGCTGGTTGCGAACAGGCGCTGGCGGAACATGGCGAAGGAGATGACCGGCTCTGCCGCGAATTTTTCAATGATAATGAAGGCAATCAGAAGCACGGCGAACGCAGCGAACAGCCCGAGAATAGCCGCAGAATCCCAGGCATACTGGTTACCGCCAAGCTCCAGGGCGAACATCAGGCAGATAATCCCTGCCACCAGAGTGAAAGCGCCGCCCCAGTCAATCCGCAGTTTGGAATGCGATATGGATTCCTTGTAGGAGGTCATAATAAGGAAGAACGAGACAATTCCGATGGGCAGGTTAATATAGAAAATCCAGTGCCAGCTCACATATTCGGTGATATAAGCACCAAGCAGAGGCCCAATCACACTGGAGATCCCGAAGACAGCACCGAAGAGTCCGGTGAGCTTGCCTCTTTTCTCAGGCGGGAAGATGTCGAAGACAATCGTGAAGGCAATCGGCATGAGTGCACCGCCGCCAATCCCTTGAATTGCACGGTATATACTAAGCTGGGTGATGCTGGTAGCCGTTCCGCACAGTGCGGAGCCGATCAGGAAGACGATGAGGCCGAAGATGTAGAACCGCTTGCGTCCGTACATATCGGACAGTTTGCCGAAGATCGGGGTGCCAGCCATAACCATGACCATATAGGCGGAGGTGACCCAGACGATTTTATCGAGTCCTCCGAGATCAGAGACAATCGTGCCCATCGCTGCGGCAACAATCGTATTATCCATGGCCGACATCAGAATGCCGAGCAGCAGTCCGGCAACGACAAGCTTCAGATTGCTCTCTTTGTTATGCATGTTGTTCATACTCCTTTAAGTGAAAGTGATAAGTTGCAGACCTTATTATATTCAAATTTGAATAGGGGGTCAATCCTTTTTATGCAGCTCTTGTACAGGAGTCCTGAAAGGCCGTTTAGGGAAAGCGCAGCCATTCTATTTGGTATTCCTTAAGCGCCGGTTCTTTATTCCTGCATCTTGACATACCCATGGGGGGTATATTATATTGGTACATAAGGAGGCTGATTCCTGTGTCAACAAATGAGAAGGACCCTGCCGGACAGGATTGCGCCGAAGCCTGTCACTCTTCTGCTTCCGGTGTGCGCAAGAGTCATCATTCCCCGGAATTCAAGAATGGGCTGACGACCCGGCTGAACCGGATTGAAGGGCAGATCCGCGGTGTGAAAGGCATGATTGAACGGGATACTTACTGCGATGATGTGCTGAATCAGCTGGCGGCGGTGCAGGCGGCCCTGAACAGTGTCGGCAAGCTGCTGCTTGAAGGCCATATGAAGAGCTGCATTATCGAACGGATCGAAGCCGGTGAGCATGAGGTGATTGACGAGCTGCTGGTTACGGTGAACAAGCTGATGAAATAGAGGTTGGGCCTGTTGAGTTTGAAGGTCTAAATTCAATGATGCGGGTCGTAACTGCGGTGAATTTTGAACTTTCGGCCGCTGTTGTCCACAGATTTCATGATTGATACCGCCGTAGCGGTAGAAATCCGTGGACTGCTGATGCTTCCGAAGCTAGCTTTCCTACGGAAAGCTTTCAGGCGGTCGCTGGCGCTCCTGCAGTTTCAAAATTCCCCTCCGTTACTATCATCTATTGTTATTTTCTCAAGATCAAACTCTTCAGGCATATGAGGAGCCGAAAGACCAAGCATTCGCTTACGATTAAGCAAATGCTAAATAACATTGGGAGGTTATTCAAATGTCGAATGTAACACTGAATGTTGAAGGAATGTCCTGCGGTCATTGTGTAAGTGCTGTAGAGAAGGCTGTTAGCGGCGTAGGCGCTGCGGCGAAGGTGGATCTGCCGGCGAAGACGGTGGCGGTTGAATTCGATGAGAATACGGTAAGCCTGGATAAGATCAAGGCCGCTATTGAAGATCAGGGCTACGACGTAGTGTAAGCTAAGGGTTGTAATATAAGGGCTTGGAGCAGGGAACCCTGGGGTACAGGGCCGGGCGCCAATGCCTTTTCTTTTCAAAATAAATATACCCCTTGGGGGTATGTGGAGGTGCATGAGGATGGAAAAGAGTGCTGAAGCCCCGGAACAGCAGGCTACCCTGCAGATTACCGGCATGACCTGCTCCGCCTGTGCGGCGCGGATCGAGAAGGGCTTGTCCCGCATGGAGGGGGTATCCCGGGCGAATGTCAATCTGGCGCTGGAGCAGGCTACGGTGGGCTTCGACCCGGCCGTTGCGGATGTGCCGCAGATCGAGGAGAAGATCCGCTCCCTTGGCTACGATACGCTGAAAGAGTCGGCGGATTTCGATATTACCGGGATGACCTGTGCTGCCTGCTCGTCGCGGATTGAGAAGGTGCTGGGACGGATGCCGGGGATCGCGGCCGTGAATGTGAACCTGGCGCTGGAGACCGCCCACGTGGAATATTCGCCGGGCAATGTCAGCACAGCCGAGATTATGGATAAGGTGAGCAGTATCGGCTATAAGGCCGCACTTAAGCAGGACCGTAAGGATATCGCGGAGCAGCGCAGCGAAGAGATTACACGCAAGCGGAATAAGTGGATGCTCTCCGCGTCGTTGTCCCTACCGCTGCTCTGGGCAATGGCAGGTCACTTCTCGTTCACAACCTGGATCTGGACGCCTGAGCTGTTCATGAATCCCTGGTTCCAGCTTGTGCTGGCTACCCCGGTTCAGTTCGTGATCGGCTGGCAGTTCTATGTCAGCGCCTATAAGGCGCTGAAGAACGGCAGTGCCAACATGGATGTGCTGGTGGTGCTGGGCACCTCTGCGGCTTATTTTTACAGCTTATACCTGACGATTGATTCTCTGAAAATGAGCGGCATGCACCACACCGTGGAGCTGTACTTCGAGACCAGTGCGGTGCTGATTACGCTGATTCTGGTCGGCAAGTGGTTCGAGGCGCTGGCGAAGGGGCGTTCATCGGATGCGATCCGCAGCCTGATGGGGCTTCAGGCCAAGACAGCGCTGGTGCTGCGGGACGGTGCAGAGCTGAGTATTCCGGTGGAGGATGTAGTGATCGGCGATATTGTGCTGGTGAAGCCCGGCACGAAGGTGCCTGTAGACGGTGAAGTCGTAGAGGGGCTATCCTCCGTCGATGAATCCATGCTCACGGGCGAGAGTATCCCGGTAGAGAAAAAGCCGGGGGATTCTGTTATCGGAGCCACGCTCAACAAGAACGGAATGCTGCGGGTTAAAGCCCGCAAGGTCGGCCGCGATACGGCGCTGGCACAGATCATCAGAGTCGTGGAGGAAGCGCAGGGCTCGAAGGCGCCCATTCAGCGGGTTGCCGATGTCATCTCTGGGATCTTCGTGCCGATTGTGGTCGGTATTGCTGCTGTAACTTTTGGTGTCTGGTATATCTGGGGAGCGCCCGGTCAGTTCGCGGAGGCCCTGGAGAAAGCCATTGCGGTGCTTGTCATCGCCTGTCCATGCGCACTGGGACTTGCGACACCAACCTCGATTATGGCCGGGTCCGGCCGGGCCGCCGAGTTCGGCATCCTGTTCAAGGGCGGGGAGCATCTGGAAGCTGCGCAGGGCGTCAAGGTTGTGGTAGTGGATAAGACGGGAACGGTGACCAACGGTAAGCCGGTGCTGACCGATATTATAGCGACTGCCGGAAATGAGACTCAAGGCAGGGTGCTTGCCGAGAATCGTCTGCTGTCGATTACAGCGGCTGCGGAGAAGCTCTCGGAGCATCCGCTGGCGGAGGCCATAGTGGCTGGAGCACAGGGCAGAGGAATCGACCTGCCGCCTGCGGGCCAGTTCGAGGCGGTACCGGGGCGCGGGGTGTCGGCTGTAGTGGACGGCCAGAAGGTAAGCGTAGGCACACGGCGGATGATGGTGGAGAACGGGCTGGATATCGGGCCGTGGACAGGGATCATGACCAGGCTGGAGCAGGAAGGAAAAACAGCGATGCTGGTAGCTGTCGATGATGCGGTAGCGGGAGTGATTGCCGTGGCTGACACCATCAAGGAGACCTCACGTGAGGCGGTATCCCGGCTGCATGCCATGGGCATCGACGTTGTCATGATTACTGGAGACAACAAGATTACGGCCCAGGCGATTGCGGATCAGGCGGGCATCCGCACGGTTCTGGCGGAGGTGCTGCCTGAGGGCAAGGCGGAAGAGATCCGCAGGCTCCAGAGCGGCGGGGTCAAGGTGGCTATGGTCGGCGACGGCATCAACGATGCTCCGGCGCTGGCGACCGCGGATACAGGCATGGCGATCGGCACCGGCACGGATGTGGCGATGGAGGCGGCGGATATTACGCTGATGCGCGGTGATCTGATGAGCATCCCGGATGCGATCCTGATGAGCCGCAAGACTATGCGCAACATCAGGCAGAATCTGTTCTGGGCGCTGGCCTACAATACGGTCGGAATCCCGATTGCAGCGCTCGGCTTCCTGGCCCCTTGGCTGGCCGGAGCTGCGATGGCCTTCAGCTCGGTATCGGTGGTACTGAATGCGCTGCGGCTACAGCGCGTCAAGCTATAAGAATTATGCGGCCTGCCGCAGCCGGAGTCATCCGGACGGACAGAAGGCCGCAACTCAAAGAATCGCCGGCAAGCATCTGCCGGCGATTCTTTATTTAAATATAAGAATTTATATGTTTTACTCTATAAATTATCCTTCTATTTCTCGCTGAAACGGTAACGTCCTTTAAAAGGACGGCAAAGCCGTTTCCACTTGTTATCGAAGAAGCTGAATGGATAGGCGAATGAAGTCTAAGCTACTCTATTCGCTGGCTGCTGCGGAAGCCGCAGCGGTCTTTTTCCGGCCAAGCAGGTTCGTGCCAATGACCCCGGCGATGATCAGGAAGGATCCGATCCAGTGATAGACCGTGATCTGCTCACCCAGGAAGACCGCTCCGGCTGCAATGGATACGATGGTGGACAGATTAGTGAACACGCTCATGAGTGAGGCCTCGATTTTGGATAAAATATAGGTTGAAGTCAGGGTTGTGACCAGCGAGGCGACCACCCCAAGATATACGGCGGACAGGACAAACGTTGCGCTTCCCAGCGGATTCAGGAACTCCCCGAGCGTCCCGCTGACTGTATGACCGGTGAGCGAGATGATCAGGAAGGTGGCGAAGCCGACCCCCATCATCAGGTAGCTGAGCTCAGCGGGGCTGAAGTGGCTGGAGAGAGAGCGGGCCAGCACACTGTACCCGGCAAAAGCGAGACAAGTCATGAACAGCAGCACAATCCCGGTCATATTAGACAGCTGAATGCCGCTTCCCTTCATGACGAAGATGAATACCACGCCGAACACCGAGAGGAAGATGCACAGCTTTTGCAGCAGGGTGGTCTTCTCCTTCAGGAAAATCGCAGCGATGATCATCGTCACCACCGGAGTGAACGAATAGAGGATGCCTCCCTCGGCTGAGGTGGCGCGCTGAAGTCCGAAGACCTGCAGGGTGAAGAAGCCGAGCGGGTACATCGCGGCGAGCAGCAGGGCCCGGCCAATCGGCTTGCCCCGGTAGGAAACCTTGACCCAGCCGAGGGCGACCGGAACCGACATGACGGCAAAAGAGGCAGCGAACCGGAAGGTCAGCGTGTCGAGCGGTCCGGCATGAACGAGAGCCACTTTGGTGAACAGGAAGGAAAAGCCGATAATGACCGCATTGAGTACGGCGAAGCTGTAGGCCAGCTTGAGTCCTTGTTTGTGCATGGGTACATCTCCTTGTAAGTTAGTGAAGATTGGATGCTGTAAACATTCGATCTATTACTTTAAAATTAAAGGAAAAGGCGTACACCAACAATACAAGGTTTCCTCAACTGTACCGGTACAGTTTGCAGCGATCCCTATATAATAAGGGAAGAATAATAGGATAAAATACAAGGCATAGCATGGTAATGACGGCGAACGGAGGCGGGCGATGAACAAGTATCATCAGGTGATCACAGAGCTGGAGCGGCAGATGAAGGAAGGGCAGTACCGCCCCGGGGATAAGCTGCCGTCTGTGCGCAGTGCTTCAGAAATCTATGGCTGCAGCGTCAGTACCATTCTGAAGGCTTACGGGGAGCTGGAGCGGACGCATACGATCTACTCTATTCCGCAGAGCGGCTATTACATGGTGGACAAGAGTGACGATTCGGCAGCGGCGGGGAGTGAAGGGACGGTTGATTTTGCTTCGGCTTCGCCGGATCTGAACGTGTTTCCGTACCTTGACTTCCAGCATTGCCTCAATAAAGCGATTGACCAGTACAAATACCATCTGTTCACCTATGGCGATGCGCTGGGGCTGGAGACACTGCGCCGCACCCTGGTGTCGCATCTGGCGGAGTATCAGGTGTTCGCCAAGGCGGAGTCGATCCTGATTACCTCCGGGATACAGCAGGCGCTGGAGATACTGGCCAGAATGCCTTTTCCCGGCGGCAGGACGGAGATTCTGGTAGAACAGCCGGGATATGATATCTATCTGCGGTATTTGGAGGCTGAGGGGCTGCCGGTGAGCGGAATCGGGCGTTCGGCGGCGGGCATCAACCTGCAGGAGCTGGAGGAGCGGTTCGCCAGCGGAAGATTCAAGTTTTTTTATACGATGCCCAGATATCACAATCCGCTTGGGACAACGTACAGCACCGAGGAACGCAAGGCCATTGCCGGACTGGCAGCAAGGTACGATGTCTACATCGCCGAGGATGATTATATGGCGGATCTGGGGATCGGACGGCGTTATGACCCGATCTATGCGTATGACCAGACCTCCCATGTCATTTATCTCAAAAGCTTCTCCAAAATCATCTTCCCGGGTCTCCGGCTCGGTGCGGTAGTGGTGCCGCAGCCGCTGCTGGAGACCTTCCGCTCCTATAAAGGCTACACCGATACCTCGCTGCTGTCGCAGGCTGCGCTTGAGGTATACATCAAGAACGGGATGTACGGGCATCACAGGCACAAGATCAAAGCTATGTACGCCAAAAAAATCCGCGCGGTATACGAAGCACTTGGGCGGCATAATACGGACGGCTTCATCCAAGCCTCTGCGGACAGCTCCGGCATCTATATCCAGTTCAAGCTGCCGCTCACCGTCAACCTGGAGCGTCTGGTCAAGCGCCTGGCCGGGCGGAAGATCCACGTGGTGCCGGGGAACGGCTTCTATCTGCCGGGTTACCAGACCCGGGACAAATTCCTCCGCATCAGTATTTCCCGGGCGGGGCTTACGCAGATTGATGAGGGAATCCTGGCGATTGTCCAGGAGGTGAAGCGGGGGAGCGGGTGGTAGATGCCTTAGAGGCTAAAGAGGCGGAGGAAGAAGGAAATCCCCCTTGTTGTCTGAGCCGCGAAATGGGATCATAATAGGCTTATATAGGAGTGAAGAGAGGCGGGATGATAATGAAACCTACGAATGAAACCCTTGAGCTGTTGAACCGTCATACCTCTGTCCGCCAGTACCAGGACAAGCCGGTCAGTGACGAACTGCTCGCAGCAGTGATTGGAGCGGGACAGATGGCTTCGACCTCCAGCAATGTCCAGGCGTACACAGTAATTGCTGTAACGGAGCCAGCGCTGAAAGCCCAGTTATCTGCCTTATCCGGCAATCAGGCGTACATCGAGCAGTGCCCGGTCTTTCTGGTCTGGTGTGCGGATCTGTACCGGCTGCGGGAAGCGTCTGCTCCGCATTTGGAGGGGAAGCCGTCCTATGAGGACACGGCCGAGAATCTGATTGTAGCGACTGTCGATGTGGCGCTAGCCGCGCAGAATGCTGCTGTTGCCGCAGAATCGTTCGGTCTTGGCATTGTCTACATCGGCGGCATCCGCAATCAGATCGCCGCTGTATCTGAGCTGCTCGGCCTGCCAGAGCTGGTCTATCCGGTCTTCGGCATGTGCCTCGGGTATCCGGCCGCCGTGAACGGCATCCGCCCGCGCCTGCCGCAGGCAGCGGTGCTGCATCATAACGGCTACAATGCCGAAGCCGCAGTGGAACAGGCCCGCGTGTACGACACCATCTCCAGCGACTATATGCGCGAGCGTACCGGCGGCCAGAGCGCAGCCTCCTGGTCGGAGATGATGGCCGGCCGGCTGGCTCAGCCTGCCCGGCTGCACATGAAGGAATTCCTGCTTAGCAAGGGATTCATGCAGAGGTAGAGATTTGGTGAGCCTTCCCCGTGGTCGCGGGGGAGGCTTTTTTTGGATTGGAGGGGCGCGGGGCGAATGTATGCGAAAAACCGAACATAGTGGTCTGGCGCGAAGGTACGCAGGCTCAATACGCCGCAGCCAGTAACAAATATTGAAATTTCCTGCAAAAACTGCAACAATGCTGCCCAATATAAGCGGCCTATGCAGAAATCCTGCACCAAATGCAACAATGTCAGAGCTAACCTGCTCCAAACACCAAAATTCCTGCAAATGATGCAACATTGCACCGCAGCCAGTAAGATGTCTGGAGAAATCCTGCAAAAACTGCAACAATGTTGCTCCATACAAGCGGTTGGTGAGAGTGAAAACCATCAAAATTGGCCAGAGATAGGCAGAACGTCGCCATAATGTGCAACTGCGGGGGTGAGCGGGGCGAATGTATGTGGAAAACAACATACAATGTGCAACTGCAAGAGTGAGCGGGGCGAATGTATGTGGAAAACAACATACAATGTGCAACTGCGGGGGTGAGCGGGGCGAATGTATGTGGAAAACAACATACAATGCGCAACTGCAAGGATGAGCAGAGCGAATGTATGTGGAAAACAACATACAATGTGCAACTGCAAGGGTGAGCGGGGTGAATGTATGCCGAAAACAACATACAATGTGCAACTGCAAGGATGAGCAGGGTAAATGTATGCCGAAAACAACATACAATGCGTAACTGCAAGGATGAGCAGGGCGAATGTATGTGGAAAACAACATACAATGTGCAACTGCAAGGGTTAGCGGGGCAAATGTATGTTGAAAACAACATACAATGTGCAACTGCGGGGGGGATCGGGGCAAATGTATGCGGAAAACCGAATGCAGTGGGTTCGAGTGGAGGTGAGGGAGCCGAAGCGAGCGGAATACTATTCCCCCATTTGATTATTTTGCACGTATTGCAAAATTGCATTAAAAGAAATATTGCGTGTTGCGTAAAAATATGGAAAGTGCTAAAATCTGGTTAGAGGCCGAATTTCGCTGGACGCCAACACCCGGGCCCGGAATCGCGCCGTAGCCTGATTCCCTCTTCCGCTTCGCGGCTGTTTCTGCTGTGGATGATCTTGAAAGGATAGATTGGAGAAGGAGGAGAATGGTATGGTACAGGTAGATGGGCAAGAGACAAAGGTGGCTGCACGGTTGACACACAAGGTATTCTTTGAGCGGGATGACATTGAATTCACGTTCCAGTGGCTGCTGTCGTTCGTACACTGCGGCGGTGTGGCACAGGGGGAAGTATTCAAGCTTGCAAGGAACATCGATCCCGGCTCTTTGACCAGCTGGAAGACTGAATTCGAGAAGGAAGCCGTTAAAATCGAGGCAACAGCAGAGCGCTGCCTGAAGAAAGGGCATCTGATCAGCGCCGGTGAGGCATTCATTCGTGCCCATTCGTATTACAGGGCAGCCTTCTATGGAGCTTTTCCCGGCGAACCGGATTTCGTTCGGTACCACGGCAAAAGTGTGGAATGCTTCCGTAAGGCGCTTGATGCGAAGTCTGAGCAGATTCCCCATGAGTGGGTCGATGTGGAGTACAAGGGGTATAAGTTCCCGGGCTGCTTCCTGAAGGCGGAGCACGGGAATGCGCCTAAGCCAACGATTATTTTCCATAACGGCGGGGAGACGCACAAGGAAGATACCTATTTTCTCGGAGGGCAAGCGGCTATTGACCGGGGATACAACGCGCTGATCGTAGACCTTCCTTATGATGTATGTGTCAGATTCTATGAGCCTGAGGCGACAGCACGGAACTTCCCGCGCGAGGAGCTGCATAATGTCTACAGAGCCACCACGGATTTCGTCCTGGCCCGTCCGGATGTGGACCCTGAGCGGCTGGTGGTCAGCGGCATGAGCTATGGCGGGGCCAAGACGATGGTGCATGCCAGCTGTGACGACCGCTTCGCTGCGGCAGTGCCGAACTCGCCGGTGTACTCTATGGCGTCCTTCATTGAACGCGGGATGCCTTCATTCCTGCGGGGCACCGCGGAAGAAGCGGCGGAGCAGAGCAAGAAGATGCCCTATACCGGCCAGGTTCTATTCGCCGGATCGGCTTGGTCGCACGGCTTCGACAGTATTGCCGAGTGGTATCCTGTAGCCAGGGAAGCTATCGAAGTGGACCCGAAGGACGTCAAATGTCCCCTGCTCTCCATGTATTCGGAAGCAGAGCATCCTGAGATGCAGCGGCAAGCGATAGACACTTACGAGAAGGCTCCGAATGAGAAGAACGCGATATTCAAGGGGACGGAAGAGGATGGTGCCGACCTGCATTGCCAACTGAACAATCTGCCGCTCAGCTATCAGGTGATGTTTGACTGGCTGGACGAGGTGCTGGATTATAACATTCAGCTTCCAGTGGCGCAGTAAACCATTCCGCAGAATGATGCCAGGGTCTGTAGTGCTGAAATTTTCAGCACCGCAGGCCTTAGATTACATATAGAATTGACTACATACAGGAATGGAGACATAGACGGACATGACGACTGAGAAACCGGGCTTGAGAGAACGCAAGAAGGAAGAGACCAGGCGGACGCTAAGTGATGTAGCCTGCAGACTTGCCATGGAGAAAGGGGCCAGTCAGGTTCGGGTGGAGGATATTGCCGCAGCTGCGAATGTCTCCATGCGGACGTTCAATAACTATTTTGCGTCCAAAGAGGCTGCTATTGTCGGCAATGCCTATCAGCGTTCCGAGCGGATAGCGGCTACCCTTGCCGCCCGTCCTTCAGGTGAACCGCTTCAGGACTCCATCCGCGCCGCTGTGCTTGACGGATTCGCTGAGACTACAGACCGGCAGTGGTATGCACGCATCGTCCTCCTCCGCGATGATCCTGCATTGTTCGGCGCGACACGGAAGGTGGAGATCGAGATTGAGCGGGAGCTCGCTAAGGTGATATCGGAGCGTACACACAAGGATGTGAAGCTCGACCTGTACCCGGACTTATTGGCCGCGTTGCTCATGGCAGCGATACGCACAGCGGTTTTCCATTGGGTTAGCGCCCCTCCCGGAGGGGAGACGCTGAACGGCATGCTGGAACAGGCGATTGGGCAATTGAGGTTTGAGTAATATGCACACGGAGGCGCTCCTGCTACGATAACGGAATCGTGGACAGGAGCGCTTTATTTAAATATAAGAATTTATATGTTTCACATGATAAATTATCCTTCTATTTCTCGCTGAAACGGTACCGTCCTTTAAAAGAACGGCAAAGCCGTTTCCACTTGTTGCCCGGGTGACAGTTGTCACTTTGAATCGGTGACAGTCCATACTGATGCTTCTCTCCGGTCTCCGGTACTATAGCAATATAGCCAAGAGGGCAGAAGGACACGGAGGGATACACGATGGAACATGTCATTGAAATGAACAATGTCAGCCGCAGCTTCCAGGAGAAGCAAGCGGTAAAGCAGGTGAGCTTTACGATTAGCCGCGGCTCGATCACAGCGGTGCTTGGCCCTAACGGAGCCGGCAAAACCACCACACTGGCAATGCTTCTGGGCTTGCTTGAGCCCTCGGAGGGCAGCGTGAAGGTGTTCGGTCTTAAGCCGGCAGACGTCAGGGTGAAGCAGCGGACCGGAGCCATGCTCCAGGAGGTCAGTGTCATGGACCGGCTCAAGGTCCGGGAGCTTCTGGCCCTGATCCGCAGCTATTATCCGCAGCCCATGGAGATGGAGGTGCTGCTTCAGGCGACGGGGCTGGGGGAGGCGGATCTGAATCGCTATGCGGAGAAGCTCTCCGGCGGACAAAAGCGCAGTCTCAGCTTCGCGCTGGCGCTGGCGGGCAACCCGGATCTGCTGTTTTTTGACGAGCCGACGGTGGGGTTGGATACGACAGCGCGGCGGCTTTTCTGGGAGAGGGTGCGGGGACTGGCCGATCAGGGCAAGACGATTCTGTTCAGCACCCATTATCTGCAGGAGGCGGAGGATATCGCGGACCGGATTCTGCTGTTCAACCGGGGAGTGCTGGCGGCGGACGGAAGCCCGGACGAGATTAAGGCGAGACTGGTCAAGAAGTCGCTGTCCTTCCTGGCGTCCGGCGACCCGGCGCTGCTGCGCAATCAATTGCTGGAGCTGCCAGCCGTGGAAGGCTGCTACGAGAAGGATGGACGACTGCATGTGTCGACAGGGAATACGGATGAGGCGCTGCGGGCTATTTTCGTGAACGGGCTGGCCGTGCAGGATGTACGGATCGACCAGGGGAAGCTGGATGAAGCGTTCGAGCAATTGACCCTGAATCAAGAGGAGGCGGCAGTATGATGAACCCTATGATAGCCCAGTGCAAGGCAGAGCTGCTGCGGATTATCCGCAATCCCTATTATGTATTCTGGTCGCTGCTCATGCCGATTATGTTCTACTTCATCTTCACCCGGGTGGTGAATACGGGGACGGACGATACGAAGCAGTGGCAGGCGCATTATCTGATGTCGATGGCGGCCTTCAGCGTGATGGGCTCGGCGATTATGACCCTCGGCGTCCGGCTGGTGCAGGAGCAGACGCAGGGCTGGAATACGTTTATCCGAATTACTCCGCTGCCGTCTTCGGTATATTTTTTCGGCAAAATGTTCGGTCAGAGCATCATGCATCTGTTCTCGGTTCTGTGCATTTTCGCAGCCGGGTACCTGATTAACGGGGTATCGCTGACAGCAGCGCAGTGGCTGCTTAGCGGACTGTGGCTGCTTGCGGGCTCTCTGCCTTTTCTGGCGCTGGGTACGATTATCGGGTCCATGAAGCGGGTGGATACGGCCAGCGGGGTGAGCAATGTGCTCTATATGGGGCTGGCGGTGGCTGGGGGCATGTGGATGCCTCTGGAGATTATGCCTAAGCTGATGCAGAAGATCGGACACTGGCTGCCGTCCTACAATTATGGAGATGGAGCCTGGGCGATTGTAGCGGGAGATTCCCCGTCGTGGAAGGCCGTACTGCTGCTGCTCGGTTACCTGGCTGTATTTATGTTATTATCGGTCTATATAAGGCGAAAACAGGAAGCGGTGTAATCCATGGTGGCACGTAAGCAGTTCCGGATATTTCCGAAAAGATTCGGCTTCTTCCCCTATATCTGGCTGTTCTATCTGGTGTTCCCGGTGCTGAATCTCGATGGCTACAGCGGCTATAAGCTGATGTGGGGAGTGGCGCTGCTCCTGCTGTTCCTGGTGATTTACCGCCAGCTCTACTGGGCGGAAGAGAGAACGTATACGGCCTGGCTGGGGCTGCAGATGCTGATTATTGTCGTGCTAACCGTAGTCTATAGCCCCTACAACATGTATATGGGCTTCTTCACCAGCAACTTTATCGGCTGGTATACCGACTTGCGCCGGTTCAGACGGGCCTTGGCCATATTCACAGCTATGCTGATCGCGTTGGCTCTGCTGTCCCTGGATCAAATGTATAGCACGGGGGGATTGCTGTTCATGGTGCCCTTTGCGCTGATGATGCTGATTACTCCCTTCGGTATCCGCTCCATGAACCGGCGGAGGATGCTGGAGAAGGAGCTGGATCAGGCCAATGAGGTGATTAGAGAGATGATCAAGCGCGAGGAACGGATGCGCATCGCGCGTGATCTGCATGATACGATGGGACACACCCTGTCGCTGATTACCTTGAAGAGCCAGCTTATTGAGAAAATGGTGGTGAAGAACCCCGAGCGGGCGCAGGCGGAAGCCCGTGAGATCCAGCGGACCTCGCGGGCCGCGTTGCGCCAGGTGCGGGAGCTGGTCTCAGAGATGCGTGCAGTCTCAGTTGCCGAAGAGCTGGTTGAGGCAGCGGAGATGCTGCGCAGCGCCGAGATTGCGCTTGAGGTAGAAGGGGATGCAGCGTTGCCGGGCGTATCCGATCTGACGCAGAGTATTCTCAGCCTCTGCATCAAGGAGGGCGTGACCAATATCGTCAAGCACAGCCGTGCGGATCAGTGCCGGATCAGCATCGTAATGACACCCGGCGAGGTACAGATTACGCTGGAGGATAACGGCATAGGGGTAGATGCCTGCGGCTCGGAGAGCACGGATCGCCGGGACGGCAATGGCATGAAGGGAATGGGCGAGCGGCTGGCCCTGATTGACGGTTCACTGACGCTTGCCCAGAGACCCGGAGGGGGAACCCGGCTGACGGTGGTCACACCAAGAGTAGTTAAGGATGGAAAGGATGGGGAAACGGCATGATCAGCATCATAATTGCCGAAGATCAGCGGCTGCTGCGCGGCGCGATGGCATCGCTGCTCGATCTGGAGGATGATATTGAGGTAGCAGGCGAAGCGGGAGACGGGGCGGAGGCGCTGGCTCTGATCGAGCGTGTCCAGCCGGATGTGTGTCTGATGGATATTGAGATGCCGCTGATGAGCGGTCTGGAGGTGGCCGAGCTGCTGAAGTCGCGGGGCTGCCGCACCAAAATCATTATCCTGACCACCTTCGCCCGTCCCGGTTATTTCGAGCGCGGGGTGAAGGCCGGAATTCAGGGCTATCTGCTGAAGGATGAGCCGGTGGATAAGCTGGCGGATGCCATCCGCCGCGTGATGGGCGGGGGCCGCGAGGTCTCGCCCGAGCTGGTCTTCGGCAGCCTGCGTGAAGAGAACCCGCTCTCGGACCGGGAGCGGGAGATTCTGAAGCTGGCTGCCGCAGGCCGCAGCGCCGGAGAGATCGCCGCGGCGCTCCACCTCTCCTATGGCACGGTCCGCAACTACATCTCGGAGATCCTCAGCAAGCTTGCGGTCAAGACCCGGATCGAAGCCGTGCGGCTGGCGGAGGACAAGGGCTGGATGTAGGGGGAGGGCGTGTGCGGAATGTAAGCGAAAAACCGAACACATCAGGCTGGCGCGGGGTGCGTGTGCGGAATGTAAGCGAAAAACCGACCACAATGGGACCGTGGGTAGCGCGTAGGCCAAATGTAAGCGAAAAACTGATCACAATGGGACCGTGGGTAGCGCGTAGGCCAAATGTAATCGAAAAACCGACCATAATGGGACTGGGTGCAGCTCGTGGTCCGAATATAATCGAAAAACCGACCATAATGGGACTGGAGGCAGCTCGTGGTCCAAATATAATCGAAAAACCGACCACATTAGGCTGGCGGGCACATAGCAAATAACCTCCCTACACGGGGAGGTTATACCGCCGGAGTGGTTACTTAGCTCTGGCTCTTCGCCTGCTCCTCGCGCATCCACTCTGAGAGCTGGCGCCGCATCCGGAGGAACTCCGGCGAATCGGCGATCTCTTCGCGGCGCGGACGCGGGAAGGGGACCTCCACGGTGTGGAGGACGGAGCCGGGACGCCCCGAGAAAACATAGATGCGGGTGGAGAGCAGCAACGCCTCTTCAATGTTATGGGTGATGAACAGCACGGAACGGCGGTTCTCCTCCCACAGCTCCAGCAGCCAGCGCTGCATCTGCTCGCGGGTCAGCGCATCGAGCGCGCTGAACGGCTCGTCGAGCAGCATCAGCTCCTGCGGCGCGAGCATGGCCCGCAGGAAGGCGGCCCGCTGCTGCATGCCGCCGGACAGCATGTGCGGGTAGGCCCGCTCGAAGCCGCCTAGGCCGATCTTCGCCAGCCAGTGGCGCGCAGCCTCGCGCGCCTCCCGCTGCGGGGCGCCTTGCAGCTCGCCGCCAAGCAGGACGTTATCCAGTGTGCTGCGCCACGGGAACAGCGCGGGCTGCTGCGGCATATAGCTGATCTTGCCGCGCTGCCCGGTCACCGGGATGCCGTTCATGCGGACGGTTCCGGTATCCGGCAGCGTAAGGCCGCCGATAATATGGAACAGCGTGCTTTTGCCGCAGCCGGACGGGCCGACAATGGAGACGAATTCCTGCGGCTCCACGGTCAGGGACACCTGATTCAGCACCTGTGTCTCCCGGCGGCGGTGCTTGAACGACTTGCTGATGCCGCTGACTTCGAGCGCAGGCGGCACACTCCGTGTACCCAGGCGTCCGTCTCCGTCCGCCTTCTCCAGTTCAATCCTCGTAAGCTCAGACACTTCGCGTAACCTCCTTCAGTTGATTATAAGTACTTCCGTGTTGGGATATCCTCCCGTGGGCATTAAGCATTAAGCTTCCTTGCGCGGCTTCCAGCGCACCAGCCATCTCTCCAGCAGGGCAATGAGCGCGAATAATACGAGACTCAGCAGCACGATGATGGCGATGGCCACGAACATCCGGTCCGCACGGTAAGAGGACTTCTGCAGCAGCATATAGTAGCCGATCCCTTTGTCGGCGCCGATCCACTCGGCGACCACTGCGCCCATCACCGCATAAGTGGCGGAGATTTTGAGCCCGGAGAACAGGGAGGGCAGCGAGCCGGGAAGCTCCAGCTTGGTGAAGATCTGCCACTTGCCTGCACCTGCCATCTTCATATAATTCAGCATTACCCGGTCGCTTTGCGTCAGCCCGCCCATGGTCGCAACAGCCACAGGGAAGAAGCAGACGAGGGTGATCAGGATGATTTTGGGCAGCAGGCCGAAGCCGAACCAGATAATCAGCAGCGGGGCAAGCGCAATGGAGGGCACATTCTGGCTGAGAATCAGCAGCGGATAGAGCGCTCGCTTGACCCAGGGCAGCAGATGCAGCAGCAAGGCGGTGAGCAGGCCGATGCCTGTGCCGACCGGGAAGCCGATCAGGGTCAGCCGCAGCGTGGCGGCGGTGTGCTCCCAGATCCCGGAGGCGTTGTTCTTCGTCTCACGCGCGATATCCGCGGGGCTGGGCAGCTGGTAAGCCGGGATGTCGAACAGCATGACCGATAGCTGCCATATCCCGACAAAAAAGAGGACCGCCACAAAGGGCGGCCACACTAGCTTCCAGGTGCTTCTCACGGCCGGTATTTCTCCGTCAGCTTCTCCATGCTGATGCCGCCCGGATTATGGGCGATCTTGATCTGTGAGATCACACTAGGACTGCCGGAAGCGATCAGCGCCTCATGCATATCACGCACAATATCCAGCAGCTCGGACAGCTCGCCTTCCATCGTGGTCTCCAGCGGATTCACCTGATGCTTCACGCCTGACTTTTGAATCACCTCTATAGCCTTGTCCACGTAAGGGATGGAATCCTCGTTGTTCGGTGTCTTGGGAATTACCTGAATGCTAAGCAGTGTGTTAGCCATGATCAATCATTCCTTTCAAGTTAAGTATAAGATTCCCGGCATGCGGGTTCATTATGATTCCGGCAAAAATTCATTCGTAAACGTACTCTCCGCATCCAGCGGCTTATCCAGCAGCTTCAGGCCGTACATCCAGTCGGCGTAATTCTTCCAGATCTCAAGCTTCTGCTCACCCCAGCGCGGGGCGTCGTCCTTGTATTTCGGGCTAAGCCATTTCTGGCTGGCCAGCACCAGCTTGGGGTCCAGATCAGGTACAGCATCCGACAGTACCGTCGCGGCTTCTTCCGGGTTATCGATAGCGTACTGATACCCCTTGGACGTAGCCTTCAGGAATGCCTTCACTACTTCAGGATGCTCGGCGATCTCCTTCTCGCTGGTAGTCAGCACTGGGGTGTAGTAATCCAGCTGCGGAGCGTAATCCTTAAGATAGAGCATATCCAGCGGCTCCCCGCGCAGTTCGGCTTCCACCCCGGTCCAGGCATAGAAGATCCAGGCGAAGTCAATATCCCGCTTCACGGCTGTGAAAAAGTCCGCTTCGCCGATATTCACCAGCTTCACCTTGGAGACATCCCCGCCTTCGGGGTCCATAATGGCTTTCATGGCAGCCTGCTCCGCAGCGGAGCCCCAGCCTCCGTACGTTTTGCCTTCAAAATCCTTCGGCGTCTTAATATTGCGGTCCTTCGGAGCCGCAAAGCCCGAGGTATTATGCTGAATGATTGCAGCAATCGACACCAGCGGCACATCCTGCAGGCGGGCCAGCGTCAGCGCCTCCTGGGCGCTGATGCCGAACTGGGCTTCGCCGGAAGTGACCATTGTATCCGACCCGGCAGCGCCTGGCTGTACAATCTGTACGTCAAGACCTTCCTCCGCGTAATAGCCCAGCTCCTTGGCTGCATACAGGCCGGTATGATTCGTGTTCGGCGTCCAGTCCAGGGCAATCTTGACCGGAGTCAGCGCCTTAGGTGCATCTGTGGGTGCGGCTGCGGTTGCATCAGGTGCAGCCGTGCTGTTCCCGGCAGCAGGTGCACTGGCCCCGGCATTGCCGCTGTTGTTCCCGCCGCCACATCCCGCGACCGTGAGAACCAGCATGGAACTGAGCAGCAGCATTACTGTTTTTTTGACTCCCATTTCTCTTTCTCTCTCCTTCCAGCAACCCCTGGTCTTCAGAGCTTACAGAAACCCTATTCCTGTACATCCTTAGAATCAAAAAAGCGTCCCGAAGATCGGGACGCCAGTTACTTGCGTGAGGGGAATTCAGCTTCAGTACCGCTTAAGGCACTGTGCCGAATGAAGATTCCTACGCTGGCATTATCCAGATCAGGTATAAGGGTCAGTATCTTGTGGGATACAATCTCAGCCGGCCAATTCCAGCACCCCTGGTTCTATAAAGTTCACGGGTATTGCTATGTTCTTACGGTGTATTATAGACGGCAGCTTAGACATTGTCCACCCTCTGTGTCTTAATCCCTCGTATAATGCCGCTTCTTGCGGCGGCTGCGGATGCCGTTCCAGATCTCTCTCAGCGTTAAGCCGACACTGACGGTGATCCCCGAGAAGGTCAGGAACAGAGCCAGATACTCGAACGCGGAGTACTCCAGCATTTTGCTCCAGTCGATCTGGCCCTTCAGATCCTCGATGACCTGATTCATCCCGTATATTCCGCTGATGACCGTAAACACGGTGAGCACCATCAGGAGCGTATCCCGCCGTTTGGCCTGGAATTTGTCCTGATACTGGAACAGGTCATTCAGGGTCATTTTCACCTCATCGAACAGGGCATCATTGCCATACACCTTACGCAGCTGAAAAAAAATCTCCCGCCCCTGCGACTGTGAAATCAGCTCCAGGAAGTAGAATTTGGCCGAGAATTTGTTGATCAGGAAGATCAGATTCTCGATCTCGTCGTTATCGTGGTTGATGCGCAGCCGGGAGTGGAGGTTGGCGAGCTTCAGTAGCACGATTTTATGAAAAATACTCAGCAGCATTCCGTAATAATATTCGCCGTACATCTGGCTGATCAGGCCTGCGGCAATCTCCGGCTTCGCCCGGCTCACGCAGCAGAAGGTCTGCTCATTGGTCATATAGTAGGTGTCCGGCCCCCAGCGGCTATAGCAATGCTCCCGGGTGTACTGCTTGATATAATCCGGATCACTTGCACTCATGTAGGGGCTGCCGTCGATGGTCAGACCATCCACCTGAGAGGCACGGTAGAGCATTTCGACACTGATCTCTTCCTCGTCCTCAGGGAGATTAACGCCGTAGAAGGCCTGCACCAGCATCCGTTCATCGACGAAGAAGGGCAGGGTCTCGAAATAATTGCCATTCGTCTCCGCAGGATCGAGATACGGCTCCAGACCGGCTGCCAGATGCCTGAACACGAAGTCCTCCACCCGGGCAAAAGACTTCTTATGACAATGGATGAAGGTATGCTCATCCTGAACGCTTACATCCTCCAGGTTGCGGAACCGGTCGGCGAATTCGAGCACCATGCTGAAGGGGAGATTCTCTTCCTCAATAGCTACTCTTACCGTCAGGAAGCCCAGCTCGAACGGGCAGAGGAACACATCGGTCGACAGCACGCGGAAGGGAACCGTCTGAAAGGGCATTTGCAGCCCGCACAGCAGATCACTCACCCGGGAAAAGCGGCGGAAGGAATCCCTGTCCTTCTCACGCGGAAACAAGACATGGGCGGCAAACGGAAGATAGCTGCGCTCCATTTTCTCATGGGATACACAGTGGTTCTCTCCGTAATAGGCATGCTCCAGTTCCTTGTTCTCAAGGAAAAAACGCGTGAATCCATCCTTCTGTAAACTCTCAATCAGCTCTTCATCGACCTCGGCCTTGATGGAGAAGGGGAAAATGAATTGCAGCAAGGCGGTATGCAGAGTGGGTTCAGAATGCAGTTCAGCCATGTGTGGGTTCCATCCTTATTCACAGAATATGGACCTTGTTGTATACAATTACCCGATTCTCCAGGCGGTTACGCTCAGCACGAATAACAGCGCGGCAAAAGCGGCCAAAAGTCCCGAGGTCTGGGCGATCTGCAGATGATCCATGGACCAGCCCGTCAGCAGCGGCAGCACCGCGCCGCCGATTCCGCCGGAGGCGATCATAATGCTCGGCGTGGATTCTTCCGCGCCGGGCAGCAGCTTGCTGGAGAAGACCAGCGCGATGGAGAAGATGCCGGACATGAACAGGCCAAGCAGCAGGATGATGGCAAAGGCGGCAAGCCGGTGACCGGCGAACGGGAAAATAATAAGCAGCAGCAAAGCGGCAAAGCAGCTGACGAGCACATAGATGCGGTAGGAGATCTTCTCGGCGATGACACCGGCGAACAGTCTGCCTGCCGACATGGCAAGCCAGAAGAAGGTCACCGTGAGCGCAGCCGCGGCCTCGCTCATGCCCAGCTTCGCAATGAAGATCGCCGGCATGAAATTCACCAGGCTCATCTCAGTGCCTACATAGAGAAAGAAGAACAGAATGAACAAGCCAAGCACCACCCATTGCTTGCCCTTGTAGGGCAAGGACAACCGTCTCGTAGTTCCCGCTGCCGCAGCGCGGTCAGGGCGGGCAGGCCGCTCATTCAGCGCGCTGTCCAGCGGGCCGAATCTGCTCTTCGCCCAGAAGAGCAGCGAGAGGAGGGAGAAGGCGGCAACGATCAGGAAGGCCAGCCTCCACTGCCCGGCGGCAATCAGCGGACTGGCCGCCAGCGGCATGAGCAGCGCCCCGACACCGAACAGCACTTCCAGCCGGCTCATGGCAACCGCTGTTCCTTCGGTGACTGCGGCTATAATAATCGTGCCGATGACGGCTTCGATCATCCCGAAGCCGAACCCTGCGGCTACGGCAATTACGTACATCCAGCCCCAGGGCGGGAGGAAGGCGTAGGCAATCTCGGCACAGAGCAGCAGGCCGGTGGCAATCAGAATGCCGCCGCGCTTGCCGAACCGCCGGTTCAGCAGCGGCGAGACCAGTACGCCGGCCAGGAAGCCCGCGAACTGGCTGAAGATCAGCTCGCCCCCTGCACTGTAGCTGCGGTCATAATGCTGGAGCAGCACCGGAAGAATGGAGCCCAGGACGACATGAGCGAGGCCGATTACGAAATAGGAGAGACAGCCGATCCAGATTAGTTTTTTCAAGAATAAGACTCCTTATGAATCAATTTATGAACAGATGGCGGGATTCAGAATGAACGGGAAGGGTACACTATATTAGGCACAGGTTAATCATAAATCCAAACCGTGGACGTGAATATATAAACTTATATTCACATGAATTTGAAGGGAGCTGTGACGTCAATGGATAACAAAGAGCTGGAGAAAACAATCATACAGGTGCTGGACGACAACAGGTTCGGTTCCTTCGGCACGATTGAGGCTGGTAACAAGCCTAAGGTGCGTTACATGGCGATATTTCATGACGGACTGTCCATCTATCTGGCAACTAACCGCAAGACTCATAAGGTAGAAGAGCTTCAGGATAATCCGAATGCTAGTCTCTTGCTTGGCTATGAACAGGGCGGCGGCAAGGATGTACTGGAGATTGAAGCTACAGTTGCTGTGACGAAGGATGATAGCTTGCGCTCTAAGGTATGGAATGAATCCCTGGAGAAATGGTTCAAGGGACCGGATGATCCCGATTATGTCATTCTTGAGCTGTCCCCTTCGCGGATTGAATATACGGGCAAGAACGGTGAGCACGGGGTATGGCAGTCTTAAGCGGTTGTCTCCGGTAAAAGGATGGCAGTGGCCGGTAACGGATAAGTTCCGCCTAAGCCTAAGTACTATATAGTCCGGCAATCCGGGCCTCTTAGGAACCTCCATGGTTCATAGGGGGCCCTTTCTGCTGCTGCTTTTCGGATTGTGCCGGAGGAATCATGCTATAATGACCTCAGGTTATCGACATCATGAGGCGGAGGGGATTGCCATGAACTGTGTTGATTGTGCTGACATCGACCCGATAGAGGATCAAGGGGAGCTGAAGCTCCGCCCCTGCTCTGATCCGCTGGCTGCTGCCATCCGGAATGCCGGTTATGAAGTATTTGAGACAAGCAAGACCTGTATCATTCCATATCATCGTAAGGAAGAGCTGTTGAAGCTTATAGAAATGCTGGTGGCGGCTAAGGACATAGCGGACTCCTTATCCGTGTGCGTTAAGAGTAAAGGTGCCCCTGCAGCCCCGGAACGGTGGCTGACCTTCGATCAGCTGAAGGTCCGCTTCGCTAACGAGAATCTGGTGTCCATCATTATGAGCCATGATTTCTGCAGCCACATGCAGCCGATTGTGAATTTCAGCGAGGAGATTGTCGGCTTTGAATTTCTGCTGCGCCCGCTGCCCCAGGGCAGTTATTTTCAGCCCTATGAGCTGTTTGAGATTGCCCGGCGGACAGGATTTCATTCCTTCCTTGACCGGGCCGCCCGGATCTCGGCGATCGAGACCGGCAGTAAGCTGCTGCCTAAGGGCATCAAGCGGTTCATTAATTTCCTGCCCTCTTCTATTTATAATCCCAAGTATTGTCTTACGCATACCTTCGAGGCGATCCGGAGGCTGGACCAGAACCCGGAGGACTATGTATTTGAAGTAGTGGAGACGGAGCAGATCAGCGATATTGCCCATCTGCGCGCCATCTTCGCCGAATACCGCCAGCAGGGGATGCGGGTTGCGCTGGATGATGTCGGCGCGGGCTACTCCACGCTAGAGCTGATGTCCCTCCTTCAGCCGGATTATGTCAAGGTTGACCGTAGTCTGATCAGCTTCTGTGACCGGGATGAGGGGAAGCAACGGATGCTTAGGGAGATAATCTCCAGGGCCGGAGAATTCGGTGCAAGCCTGCTGGCCGAAGGCATTGAACGCCGTGAGGAATTCCTGGTCTGCCGTGATCTCGGTATGGATTTGGGACAAGGCTATCTGTTCGGGCTGCCGGAGGAGAAGCCTCCGGGAAGGTTCGGAATTACGGCCTGAACAGCAAGGATCATTCTCCCCGGATACCGGCAGACCTCAAGACTGCCGGTATCCGGGGATTTGTGATGTCACTTGGAAGGAAGAAAGGACGGTTAACAACGTGAGTGTAACCCTATTGTACGTAGAAGACGACCGGGAGATCGGCAGTGTCGTAGCGGCAGATCTGCGGGAACGGGAATATGCTGTGCGCTGGCTGGAGAGCGGAGACGGGGCGCTTGAAGCTGCAGAGGGCTGCCAGCTTGCGATTCTGGATGTGATGCTGCCGGGGCTGGACGGCTTCACCGTCGGCCAGCGGCTGAAGCGGGCTTATCCGGAGCTGCCGGTTCTGATGCTCTCGGCGCGCACCTCCATTGACGATAAGCTTCAGGGGCTGGACTTCGCGGATGATTATCTGACCAAGCCGTTTCATCCCGATGAGCTGGCGGCGAGAATCGAGGTTCTGCTGAGAAGAAGCGGCGCTGCCGCGCCCGCTCAGTTGACCCTTAAGCATCTGGTTGTCATACCGGGGAGCAGTGTGGTCACGGAAGCTGCGACCGGACGGGAGATTATGCTTACCGGTAAGCAGTTTCAGATCTTCTCTTATCTGCTGCGGCATCTGGGCCAGATTCTGACCAAGGAGCAGATCTATGAGGCGGTCTGGGGGGAGAGCTATATCGAAGGCGACAAGACGCTGATGGTACATATCCGTTATCTGCGCGAGAAGCTGGAGCTTGATCCGGCCGCGCCGGAGATTATTGAGACGGTCCGGGGGATCGGCTACCGGGTGAGAGGGTGAAGGGGGCAGGGCGTTTCCAGCTGCTGCACCGTTCGCTGCTTTTTCGTTATCTGCTGATTATTGTAGCTGCACTGCTGTTCGTGCCAGTTGTTATTCCGCTGACGATTGCCGTATACAGCATCTTCGCGGGGGCTACTCATACAAGTCCACCCAAGGAGTATGAACAGTATTCCAGTATAGATAAGCTGGAGATTCTGTGGCATGAGGAAGCGCGCAAGCTTCTTGGTGAACCCCCGGCGGATATTACCAAGCGGCTGTCGGCCTTAGGCGAAGCCTATCCGCTGTCGAGAATATTCTGGGTCGATCCTGCGGGCATAACACAGCTGGTGACAGAGCCTTCAGGACCGCCGCTGCTCTTGACGGGAGAGGCTCCGGCTGTTCCCGCCCAGTGGAGCGCCGCTGAAGCGGTATCCTTCATGAAGGACAGTGCGGCGCTGAAGCCGCTGGCGATTGTCGCTTTTATAGGAGACCGGGCAGAGGCCGCAGAGGGCTTCATGGTCATGCAGATTCCTGAGGATATTACGGAGACCAAATACGCGGCAGGACTGGATAAATGGTATACGATTGCCATGCTGGTGTTCTTCCTGCTGTTCATCACCAGCTCCTGGTTCTTCTTCATCATGATCCGCAGAAGACTGCTGCGGCTGCAGACCGCTATGGTGTTCACCGGGCAGGAGGGCTTGCCGCAGATTGTTCCGCCGGGGAAGCCGGATGAGATCGGGCGTCTGGAGGAAGCATTCAATACCATGGTGACGGAGCTTAAGGCAGGCCGTGCCCGAGAGGCGGAAGAAGAGGCGCTGCGCAAGCGGCTGGTGGCCGATCTGTCGCATGATCTGCGGACTCCGCTGACCGTCATTCGCAGCCACCTCCATGTACTGGGCAAGGAGCCGTTGTCACCGCATGGCCAGTCCTCCCTTGAGCTGATGGATCAGCGGATTGAGAGCCTTGGCATCCTAATTGAGAACCTGCTGTCCTACAATCTGCTGAACAGCGGACGCATTGCGCTGCACCCGGAACGCCGGGATGTGCTGAGACTGGTGCGGGAGAGCGCCGCCGCCTGGTATCCGGTGTGGGAGAAGGAGGGATACCAGATCGAGATTGATCTGGAGGGAGCGCCGCTGTACTGGGAGATCGATGACAGCTGGTTCCGCAGAGTGCTGGATAATCTGTTCCAGAACATTCTGCGTCATGCGCGCAGCGGATTATATGTTGGAATACTTACGGAGATCCGTGAGGGCAACCGGGTGATTATCATCTCCGATCACGGCGGCGGCCTTGCGCAGAGCACGGACTCCGCAGGAGCCGGCCTGGGCCTGTCGATTGTCGATCTGCTGCTGAAACGGATGGACCTGGAATGGAGCATGGAGAGCACGGCGAAGGGGACCGAGGTTGTGATCTGGAAGCGGGATGCCCCGAACAATTTAAACAAAATTTAAACTTGCTGCTTCCGTGCTTTTAACCTTGGGGCGTTATGCTGTTACCGAGGTGAAGAGAATGAAGGATACAGTGATAGAGACAAAAAATCTGCTTAAAGAATACCGCGGCCGTGCGGCTGTGAAGAACCTGAATCTCAATATTACAAAAGGGGAAATCTACGGCTTCCTCGGACCGAACGGTGCCGGCAAAACAACAACCATCCGCATGCTGCTCGGCCTGATCAAGCCGACCTCCGGCAGCATTGAAATCTTCGGCAAGGAGCTGCGTGCGAACCGGATGCAGATTCTGCGCAAGGTAGGCTCGCTGGTGGAATCGCCGTCCTACTACGGGCATCTGAGTGCATGGGACAACCTGGAGGCGATCCGCCGCATTCTGGGTGTGCCCAAGGTGCGTATTGCCGAGGTGCTGGAGATCGTATCGCTTACCGGGGAGGAGACGCGGCCAGTCAAGGGCTTCTCGCTGGGCATGAAGCAGCGGCTGGGGATTGCGGCAGCCCTGCTGGGCAGCCCGGAGCTGCTGATTCTCGATGAGCCGACCAACGGACTGGACCCGTCAGGCATACAGGAGATCCGCTCCCTGATTAAGCGGCTGCCTGGAGAGCAGGGCATTACGGTTCTGGTATCCAGCCATCTGCTGAGCGAGATTGAGCAAATGGCCGGTACGGTCGGCATTATCCGCGAGGGGCAGATGGTCTATCAGGATACCATTGCACATCTCCAGCAGCAGGCGGCCGGCCATCTGCGTCTGGCGTTATCCGAGCCGGAGACTGCGCTGATGACGGCGGTGCGGCGCGGCTGCGGCGGCGAGCTGCAGGAGGGCCGGCTGGTCCTGCCCCGGATGAGTGATGCGAGAGTATCGCTGCTGGTCAAAGAGCTGGTCGAGGAGGGGCACGCAATCTACAGGGTGGAGGAGCACAGGCAATCTCTGGAGGAATTCTTCCTGCAGGTGGTTGGGGGAGGGGAGCTATGATGTGGCGTGCGCTGTCGGCGGACTGGCTTAAGATCCGCGGCAAAGGCATTTGGTTCCTCGCCTTCCTCGGCCCGCTGGGTCTTATCGCTATGCAGGGGCTGAATTTCGGCCTCCGTTATGACTATCTTCGCGGGCAGTACCGGGAGGATCTGTGGGGTGGCCTGCTCAGTGAGGTTGTACCCTTCGTCCCGATTGCCCTGTATCTTGGAGGCACACTGATCTGCTCTCTGATTGCGAATGTCGAGCATCAGACCAGCGCCTGGAAGCAGCTTCTGGCACTGCCTGTCTCCCGTACGGCTGTGTTCATGGCGAAGCTGCTGCTCTGCCTGCTGCTGCTTATCGTGTCCTGCCTGCTGCTGTCGGCAGGAACAGTCGTCCTCGGGCTGCTGCTCGGATTCGGCGCTCAGCCGATACCGCTTGCAGATGTCCTGCGGATAGGCTTCGCCGCTTATGCTGCGGCCATGCCTGTCATTGCACTCCAGCTGTGGCTCTCTCTATCCAGCCGGAACCAGACCCTTCCGGTATCGGTGGGATTGACCTTGTCGCTGGTCAGCCCGTTCGGTGTATACTTCACGGAATGGATGCCGCTCTCCTGGCCGGTCTTAGCCTGGAGTGATCCGCGTCCTTGGCTGTTCAGCGGAGCCGGCCTGTTGCTTGGACTCCTGGTAATCCTGCCTGGAGCCATACATTTCGCGCGAAAGGATGTGGACTGAATATGCGGACTTTTCTGCGAATAATGTCTGCGGAGTGCATGAAGATAGCCGGGTTCCGCACCTGGCTGTTAATCCTGCTCAGTCCGCTGATCTCCCTGCCGATAGGCGCGCTTTCGGACATGCAAGAGGATAGGGTGATAACCTGGCAGGTTCTGCTGAGCACAATGTCAGCGGTACATGCGCTGCTGTTTCTTCCGGTACTCTCTGGACTCTTCGCTGCTTTAATCTGCCGCAATGAGCATAGTGACGGCGGCTGGAAGCAGCTCCTGGCGCTTCCGGTTACACGAACCTCCGTATATTTTGCCAAATATGCATTAATTGTAGCGCTGCTGGGTGCGGTTCAGCTGCTGTTTCTTGCAGGGGTTCTGGGAGTGGGGTGGTATCGGGGTACAGAAGGGGGAGTTCCCTGGGGGCTGCTGCTGAACAGCCTGTTCGGAGGCTGGTTTGCCTGCCAGCCGCTGGCTGCACTGCAACTGGCGATATCTCAAGGCTGGAGCAGCTTCGGCGCCCCGCTTGCGCTGAATGTCTGCTTCACCATTCCCAATATACTGATTGCGAACTCCTCCACCTACGGTCCTTATTATCCATGGGTACAGCCGGTGCTGGCCATGTCCCCCTTCGGCGAAGAACGGTTCGGCGCCTTCAACCTGCCGCTGGAGAGCCTGATGATTGTCGTGTCGGGCAGCCTGCTTCTGTTCCTGGGTGCTGGCTTGATAGCCTTTTGGCGTAAGGCGGTATAAGGTTAGCAGGTATCGGAATGCGGCTGGAGGGAAATGTTAAAACTAATCACATGTTAGGGTTCACGTACGATTTACGCATGCGATTAAGGTATACGAGGTATGCTTAAATGCACTCTGTACAACTAAATCACCTGATATATGGCCTAGGAGTGGTTTAGTTGCACTTCGTACATTTAAAAATCCATCTGTACCGGATTCTCACCCATTCGGGCAGATTTAGTTGTACAGACTACAGTTAGAAGAGGAAAACCTTTCTTTTCGGGGTTTTTAGATGTACAGACTACAACTATCACTGAATGATCACTGAATGTTCGAAGCGAACCCGAACGAAACTGATCATACTAGCTGATCTCGCTGATGGATAAGCTATACATCGCCGCATGTTTGAATGAATTCCCTCCCGTATTTTCTTCTCAATGGACATTGGACGCCATTTTTTCTATAATTAATCGTAGAAGATACTATTAAGCGCCGGTGACACCGGATGAGCATATGGAGGAGGGCGGGAGCATGGAACCAGCGGCACTTGAAGAATGCGACAACACCTGTAATGGTTCCGAACTGGAACCGGAATCGATGGCCTTGATTCTGCCGGACCGTGAGATCACAGATAAGATGGCAGAAATGTTTAAGGCACTGGGTGATCCGACAAGAGTTCGGCTGATCTACGCATTATCCCAGCAGGAGCTGTGTGTGCATGACTTGTCCTCTATACTGGATATGGGACAATCGGCAGTCTCCCATCAGCTCCGCTATCTGCGCAATCTGCGGATTGTGAAGCGCCGCAAGGAAGGCAAGACCGTATATTATTCGCTGAATGATGCACATGTGGAGCAGATTTTCCTGCAGACCCATGAGCATATCCGGCATGAATAGATTGTCCTGACAGCAAAAGGGCTGTCCCAACGCCGGGTAATGGCTTGGGGCAGCCCTTTTATAAATTATGATGTGAGATAAACCGAATACATGTTCCAGCGCGAGGGTATGTGTTCGAAATATATGTGGAAAACAGCATACAATCGGTCGTTGTAAGGGCAAGTGGTTCGAATATATGTGGAAAACAGCATACAATCGGTCGTTGTGAGGGCAAGTGGTTCGAATATATGTGGAAAACAGCATACAATCGGTCGTTGTGAGGGCAAGTGGCCGAATATATGTGGAAAACAGCATACATTCTGCGGGCATACAGAATCGTTAGATTTTCCTCGGACTCCCTCATTCTCCCTTACCCGCTTCCCCTTCTTCCTCAGACCGGAAGGTGACCGTGCTTCACAGCAGAATTCTCAATTTGCAGTGTGGAGTGCTGGATGCCGAAATTCTCTTCCACTAATTTAAGTGCCTGCTGCAGCACCTGCTCCGTATTCACCCCGTCTTTGATCAGCAGATGACCGCTGAGAGCATCCAGGCCGGAGGTGATGGTCCAGATATGCAGGTCATGCACATCCTGAACCCCTTCAATTTGAAGTAGCGCCTTTTCGACCTCTTCGGCATTCACGCTAAGCGGAGTTCCTTCCATAAGGATATGGAAGGCCTGCTTGATGACGCCCCAGGCGCTGCGCAGGATGAGCAGGGCGACCAGCACACTGATGATAGGGTCTGCCACATACCAGGAGAACAGGTTCATAATCAGTCCAGCCGCCAGCGCGCCGACGGAGCCGAGAGCATCGCTGATTACATGCAGGTAAGCGCTGCGGATATTGATATTGTCTTTAGCCCCGCTTTTGCGCATCAGTGACCAGGCGCTGACGAGGTTGGCCAGCAGTCCGACACTGGCAATCAGCATCATCGTTCCGCTGGCTACCACCGGAGGGGCGGAGAAGCGTTGGAAGGCTTCATACATAATGAATCCGGAGATTACAAACAGGGTCACCCCGTTGAACAAAGCCGCCATAATCTCAAACCGGTGGAAGCCGTAGGAGTTCTTGGAGGATGCCGGTTTCACCGCGATAATCATGGCCACAAGGCTAAGGGCAAGGGAGGCGGTATCGCTGAGCATATGCCCCGAGTCGGACAAGAGAGCCAGGCTCCCGGTGAACAGGCCGCCGAAGAATTCAAGGAACATAATACCGCCGGTGATAATTAAGGCGATCAGCAGGCCTTTCTTATTATCCGGTGCGTGGGAATGCGCATGTGAATGGGAGTGGGCGTGGGAATGCGAATGCCCGCCAGCGTGCGAATGAGTGTGTGTTCCAGCATGCGAATGAGTGTGTGAATCGGTTTTGGAATTGTTCATTAGATAGGACCTCTTTTCAGTTAACATATGAATTATTGCTCATATGTTAATATTATGGCCAGCTCAGACAAATTACAAGCTTTTTTATGTAGATGAAGAATAGTTTGTCCAAAATAACTCCATCGGCATCCAGATTCTTCACAGTACATAATTAGCCACAATCTGTGGGCTGAATGCATTGACACTGCATGATTCAGGGGAATATAATAGGTGTAAGTTAACATATGAACAAATACTCATATATAGGGACGATCAAGGGAGATGAGTCATTTGAGTACGGTAGAAGACAATGTGAAGCGCAAGTGGGTCCTGGATGGGCTGGACTGCGCGAACTGCGCTATGAAAATCGAGAATAAGGTCAAGAAGATTGAAGGCGTGTCCTCCTGCTCCGTCAACTTCGCGACGAAGACCATGACACTGGAGACAACAGCTGCTGCTGCAGATGAGATCGCGAAGCAGGCTGAGCATACGGTAACCAAGCTGGAGCCGCATGTGAAGCCGCGGGCGGTTCGAGCTTCGCGTGCGGTCAAGAAGCCGTTGTCTGCGGAGGGGGCAGCTCAGGTACGCGGCGCAGCGGTTCAAGGACAGGGCCATGTTCATACCCACAGTGAAGCGCACGGTCATGAGCATGCCCATGGAGAAGGACATTCCCATGAAGAGGGGCACCCGCATTCACATGCTGCTGAGCATAGCCACAGCAAGGAGGATTCACATGGCCACGGACACAGCCATGAGCATGGGGAGGGCGATACGCGCCGCATCCTGATGCGGCTGGGCGGCGGTGCCATTCTGGCTGCGGCCGGCATGTTCCTGCCGGTCAGCGGGATCACCGAGCTGCTGATCTTCCTGGCAGCTTATCTGATTGTCGGCGGAGAGGTCGTCCTCGCCGCTGCCCGGAATATTGTAAGGGGCCAGGTGTTCGATGAGAACTTCCTGATGGCCCTTGCGACCATCGGCGCCTTCGCCATCGGCGAATATCCTGAAGGCGTTGCGGTTATGCTCTTCTATCAGGTAGGTGAGCTGTTCCAGGGAATGGCGGTGAACCGTTCACGCCGTTCAATCACAGCGCTGATGGATATCCGGCCGGAGTTCGCCTATCTGAAGGAAGGCAGTAATCTGCGGAAGGTGTCCCCCGAAGAGGTTAGAGTAGGAGACAGCATCGTAGTTAAGCCCGGTGAGAAGGTTCCGCTGGACGGGATTATTCTGGAGGGCAGCGCGATGATGGATACCTCGGCACTGACCGGAGAATCCGTTCCCCGTTCTACTCAGCCGGGCAGCCAGGTACTCAGCGGATTCATTAACCGCAATGGTGTGATTACCATTGAAGTGACCAAGGACTTCGGTGAATCGGCAGTCTCGCAGATTCTGGAGCTGGTCCAGAATGCTACGAATAACAAAGCAAAGACAGAGAATTTCATCACCAAATTCGCCCGTGCCTATACGCCGGTCGTAGTCATAACAGCGCTGCTGCTGGCCGTGGTTCCGCCGCTGATTCTGAGCGGAGCCACCTTCTCCGACTGGATCTACCGTGCACTGGTCTTCCTCGTTATCTCATGCCCTTGTGCGCTGGTCGTGTCGATTCCCCTCGGGTTCTTCGGCGGGATCGGTGCCGCGTCGAAGAACGGGATTCTGGTGAAGGGCAGCAACTATCTGGAAGCCTTGAATGATGTGAAGATCGTTGTGTTCGATAAGACAGGAACCTTGACCAAAGGCCAGTTCACGGTAACCGGCAATGTTCCGGCGGAAGGCTTCACAGAGCAGGAGCTGCTGCGGGTAGCGGCTTATGCGGAGAGCCACTCCGGCCATCCGATTGCGGAATCCATCCGTGCAGCCTATGGCGAAGCTATTCCGGGTGAAGCCATTACCGGCTATAACGAAATTTCCGGCCACGGCATCGCAGTTACCGTGGAGGGGAAGGCAGTGCTGGCCGGGAATGCGCGGCTGATGGAGCGTGAAGGGATTGCCAGCGTAACTCCGCAGGAGTACGGGACGATCGTTCATATTGCTGTAGATAAGCGCTACGCAGGCTATCTCGTCATTGCAGATGAAGTGAAGGACGATTCGCTTAAGGCCATTCAGGCTCTGAATGCACTGGGAATCCGCAAGACGGTTATGCTGACGGGTGACGCCGCTCCGGTAGCCGAGTCTGTCGGCAGACAGCTGGGCATTCAGGAGATTCATGCTGAGCTGCTGCCGGGAGATAAGGTCGCAGCGATTGAACAGCTGGAGCGGGAAAAGGGACCGAAGGAGAAGATCATTTTTGTCGGGGACGGGATTAATGATACTCCGGTGCTGGCCAGAGCGGATGTCGGGATTGCCATGGGCGGACTTGGCTCGGATGCGGCCATTGAAGCAGCGGATATTGTAATCATGACGGATGAGCCTTCCAAAATCGCTTCCGCCATCGGGATCGCCAAACGGACGCGGACCATTGTCTGGCAGAACATTGCTTTTGCGCTGGGAGTCAAAGCGGTCTTCCTGCTGCTGGGAGCGTTCGGAATTGCCACGATGTGGGAGGCCGTATTCTCAGATGTCGGAGTTACTGTACTCGCTGTACTGAACAGCATGCGCGCCTTACAGCCGCCGAAATCGGTATAATCGTGTAAGATGAATCGATAATGAAATAATTATGAAAAGTATAAGCCTTAATGATCCTAATTTTTGGGTCTTAAGGCTTATTTTTATTGTATGTATAATGTTTTTTGTCTATTTATGCCGATATATCAATATACATATTTACAGCATATGGAAGACCAGAATGGGTTTCTAGGGGGATTTTGCGGTGAATGAGGGAAGTGTACGGTCAAAATTGAAAATGAATGCAAAGAACGGAAAATCATTATCGCTGCAAAGCAAGTATTCGCTTGTTATTTTGGCAATTGCTATTGTACCTCTGCTCGGCGTCACGATTTTTTTCATGCAGTACTTCGGGGGTGTCACCAGAGACGATAGCGAGGAGCTCGCCCAGAATATTCTGGAGATGAACACTACACGCATCGTAGAGTGGCTGAATACGCGGACATCTGCGGTCCAGGAGCTGATTGCGCAGCATCCTGAATTCGATACCTCAAGACCGGATACTATTTTTCCTGTGGTCAAGGTACTCGAAGAGAGCGATACTCAGTCCGAAGGCTACAGCGTCATTAACAAGCAGGGCATTCTGGCCAATTCCCTTAAGCTTACGGCGGATGTGGGCCAATCGGCATATTTCCTGCAGGCCAAGGAGAGTCTTGCTCCGGCGGTAGCGGAGATGTCTTATCTGGAACAGCTCAGTAAATATATTATCCCGGTATTCGTTCCGGTCGTGGACAAGGACAAGCAGTTTGGCGGCGGTATCGCCTTCTCGGTGACACCGGACATTCTGATGGAGATGGGCAAAAACATCCACGTGGGCGATACAGGCTACGGATATGTGATCTCTGGCAAGGGTGATTATTACGCCTACTCCGAGACCGAGCGGATCGGCAAGAATATCGCGGATTACGCGAAGACCACAGAGATGAAGCAGGCCGTAGAGCATATTCTCGGCAAGGAAGCAGGCTCGGAAGTTTATAAGGGAGAGGACGGCAAGCAGGTGATTACCTATTTCCGTACCGTCCCGGGCACAGACTGGAAGCTGCTGATTACGGTTCCCAAAAGCGAGATTACCGCCAAAGTCACCTCAGCCCAGCGGATATCCACATTGTTCATTGCAATCATCATTCTGGCGGTCGTTGCCTTGGCCTTGTCTCTGACCCGTCTGATTGTGAAGCCGATTGTGGCGATCTCCGGGGTGATGAAGAAAGTAGCGGACGGCCATCTCAGCGAACGGGTGACCGTGCGCTCGGGTGATGAGATCGGCCAGATGAGCCAGAGCATTAATGATATGATCGGATCATTGTCCGGCATTGTCGGCAAAATCGATGCTACCGTGGCGCAGGTTGCTATCTCGGCAGAAAGCGTGCTGAAATACGCCAGTCAGACCTCGAATACATCGGCAGAGATTGAGACGGTCGTCCAGGAAGTCGCCCAGGGCATGGGCGAGCAGTTCAAGGGCTCGGAGCAGGCGGCCAGAGCTACGGAGGAGATGGCGATCGGGCTGCAGCGGATTGCGGAATCCTCCGTTAATGTGTCCGACCAGGCAGAGACAGTCAGCACTGAGGTCGAGAACGGATACGTGGAGATTCAATCCACACTTAAGCAGATGACTGTCATCAGCGGCGCTGCGGAGGAGACCTCGGCCCTGATAAGCAATCTGAGCGGGCAATCCGAACAAATTGGCCAGATTGTTGACGTAATCTCCGAAATCTCCAATCAGACGGGGCTGTTATCGCTCAATGCGTCGATTGAAGCGGCCAGAGCAGGCGAGCACGGGCGCGGGTTCGGCGTGGTGGCGAATGAAGTGAAAAAGCTGGCGGAGCGCACGAACAGCGCCATTGTGAATATTGTGGAGCTGATCCGTCAAATTCAGGAATCCACCAGAGCGGCCGAGGTCTCTATGGAGAAGAGCATTGCTGAGATCGGAGACGGGATGGGTAAAATGCAGAATGTAGGCACCTCCTTCGACCATATCCGCTCGTCCATCCGTGAGGTATCGGTTCAGATCCAGGACGTCTCTGCCGTCAATGAGCAGATGTCTGCCGGGACAGAGGAGATTACGGCCTCCATCTCCGATATGCTGATTATTGCCAGAGATTCTGCCGAGAGCGCCGAGATGGTGGCGGAGGCCTCCACCGAGCAGCGGAATCTGATGGGCCAGGTTGTCACCTCAGCCGAATCCCTCAACCAGCTGATGAGCGAATTGCGCAGTGAGATCGAGAAGTTTCAATAATATCAGGTAAAATCACCGCAAACACCCCTCTGCCCCACAGGTTACTGTGTGAAGCAGAGGGGTGTTTGCGGTATAGGCTGTGCTGTTAAGCTTAGTGCTGCTCCTCCAGCGTGAGGCTATCAATTCCCGCGCGGATGATATTGCAGGAGTCGGTGAATTTAGCCATCTCTGTATCGCTGAGGTTCAGCTCCAGCAATTCCTGAATACCGCTGCTGCCGATAATGGCCGGAACTCCGGCGCATACGCCGCTTTGTCCGTATTCCCCGTCCAGGATGGCGGAGACGGCGATGATTTTGTGCTCGTCGTTCAGAATGGAGCGGGTGATATAAGCGAGGGCACTGCCGATCCCGAAGTGAGTCGAGCCCTTGCGCGTAAAAATCTCCCAGCCTGCATCCTTCGTCTTGCGGGCGATATCCATAAGGTCCAGGCTGCTGAAGCGCTCGCGGTGCTGCTCCATAATCTGCAGAATCGGCTTGCCGCCGATTGTCACATGGGACCAGGCTACGAACTGCGACTCCCCGTGCTCGCCAAGGGCGTAGCCGTTAACGCTGCGCGGATCAATCGTGAACACCTCCGACAGCAGTGTTTTCAGCCGGGAAGAGTCGATGGAGGTGCCTGTGCCGATTACCCGGTGCCGCGGCAGGCCGGAGATCTGCCAGACCATATAAGTGACAATATCTACAGGGTTCGCAGCGACGACGAAGATCCCATCGAAGCCGCCCGCCATAATCTCGGTGATGATCTCCCGGGTAATTACAGCGGCGGCATCCAGTACATCCAGCCGGGTCTGCCCCGGCTTGGGATTGGCGCCTGCCGTCAGAATGACGACATCCATCCCCGCACAGTCACTGGCGGTGCCGGCATAGACCTTGGTGCGTGTTCCGGTGAAGTCCATGCAGTGCGAGAGATCAAGTGCTTGTGCCATGGCGCGGTCGTAGGTGCGGTCAATCATCATGATCTCATCGCATATGGCCTGATTCACCATGGAATAGGCAACGCTTGAGCCGACCATGCCGGAGCCGACGATTGCCACTTTTCTCGATTTACTTTTCAATTGCCCAGTCCCCACTCTCTACAAGTATGGTACTATTCTAACTGATCTCATCGCAAGTTACCTGACATCGCACCGAAAATGCCCGCTGCACCCGTCCGTTATTTGGCCATAATTCACATGAAAGGTTAGAGTATCAGGGTTCTTATGAATTATAATATGCAGCTGATGGGCATTTGGGAAGACAGAAGGAAAGGGTGTTCCCGGCAGTCCTCCCTAAGGCTGCCGGGGACACCCCCTTGTACATAATTATATAATCCATCCCGGCCTCACCCTAGACCCGGGGCTGCGGAATCTGCGGCTCGGCAGGCAGCATTCCGGTATAGTGCTTATACATGAACAGTCTCCAGTGGAGGATCATGCCGAAGGCCAGAATGAAGAATAATCCGCCGGACTGCGGAACAGAGACATACCGGTTGATGAACTCATGGAGCAGGGTGCGGACCAGCAGCAGTCCAAGCAGAATGAAGGCGAAGCTCTTGGAGCGCTGGGCATAGATCAGCCCTTCACGTTCTTCGAACCGCGTACTGCGGATTAGCGGGTAGGCAAAAATAAACCAGCCGACCAGGAAAGCCGCTACCGCCCACCACCAGGGGAAGCGCACTTCCGGTACGACGAACATGGCGAAGCCGGTGGACATGCCAAGCGGCGGAATCCATATTTTGCGGATGGTTACCGGGCGGGCGCTGGCCTTCATGCGGATAAAAATCACCATCAGCGCCATGAATACTGCTCCCAGCGTGGAGCCCACATGCAGAAGTGAGGGGTTGATGTTACCCATAATTCACGTTCCTCCTCTGTGATTTCGGTCACTATTTACTTCATTATAGCAGATAATGAACGGATTTCATTAATGATGCGCAGCCTGCCTCATGCGGGTGATCTGCCTGAAGCACACAGCAAACCCGCCAGAGTCTAACCCCGGCGGGTCTGCTTGCTAAGTATAGTACAGCAGCTTCGTTAAAGCATGCTGCCATAGAGCTTAAGAACGGCTACGTCCGCCAACCGAACGCAGAATCAGGCTTACAATAAAGATCAGAACCACAGCACCGATCAGTGAAGGGAAGACATAGTAGTCGCTGATCTTAGGTCCCCAGCTTCCCAGCAGCATGCCGCCGAGCCATGAACCGAGAATACCAGCGATAATGTTGCCGATAATTCCGCCTGGAATGTCTCTACCCATAATCAACCCGGCCAGCCAACCAATTACGCCACCAACAATCAACATCCATAGTAAACTCATTAACTCTCAGCTCCTTTTGTGTTTGTTGTCTTCGATGGTTACTATTAACCTTATGCACAGCGTTTAAACCAGTGTTAAATTTTGCCGGCACACATTTATTTAGTATTCCAGTCTGTCCAAATTTATGCTGTTTAACCCTGATAACGCAGTGGGTACATAAAGATGTTATAGTGAATTTATGGTTCACCCGCTGAGTGAGTATAGGGGTGTACAGGGTATATAAGCTTATATACTATACAAACAAAGGAGCCGCTGCCATGCACCAGCCTAATGAAGTATTATTCTATATTGGAACGTACAACAGAGAGGAGAAAGAGGCCATCCTGCTCGGTGCGCTGGATAAGGAGACCGGAGAAATGAGAGTTATG
Organism: Paenibacillus silagei; assembly: GCF_017874735.1. Classification (GTDB taxonomy): domain Bacteria; phylum Bacillota; class Bacilli; order Paenibacillales; family Paenibacillaceae; genus Paenibacillus_AQ; species Paenibacillus_AQ silagei. Next base: position 109,186 of record NZ_JAGGLV010000019.1, on the reverse strand, counting down.
GGCGGTACCCGGGGGATCCTGAATCCTTCCTATCTGGCGGTTAATGCGGCGCAGACGGTATTATATGCAGTGAGTGAGCAGGATGAGGGTGAGGTTCATGCCTACTCCATTGATCCCGGCAGCAAAGCGCTTCATCCGCTGGGCAGCAGAGTGACCGGGGGCGGCGCGCCCTGCTATGTCTCGGTGGCTCCGAAGGGAGATTACATAGCCGTGTCTAACTATACGGGAGGGAATGTCAATGTGTTCCCGCTGAAAGAGGACGGGTCATTACAGGAGATGTCCTCCCAGGTGAAGCATGAGGGCTCGGGAATCCGCAGCGACCGTCAGGATGCCCCCCATCCCCATTCCGTGATTCCGGACAAGACGGGTGATCATGTACTGGTCTGTGATCTCGGTCTCGACCAGATCGTGTTCTATCGTGTGGAGGACGGGAAGCTGGTCACTCACCGGGAGGTAGAGCTTCCTCCAGGCTCAGGACCGCGCCATCTGGCGGTTCATCCTTCGCGGCAATGGATCTATTTGGTTAATGAACTGAACAATACGGTTACCGTGTTCGCCAATGATGAGCCTCAGGGCAATCTGAAGCTCCTGCAGAGTATCAGCAGTCTCCCGGAGCATTATACCGCCGGAAGTGATGATACGGCTGCAGATATCCATGTATCACCATGCGGACGCTACCTCTACGTATCCAACCGTGGGCATGACAGCATCGCACTGTTCCATATTGATAAGGCTACGGGTCTGCTGGAAGCGGAGGACTGGGTGACTTCCGGGGGACGGACACCGCGTAACTTCGCTCTGATCGGCGGCATGCTGCTCGCTGCTAACCAGAACAGCGGCAATATTGCCTCCTTCCGCATAGACAGTGAGACCGGACGGCTGATCCCTACCGGCAATGAGCTGGAAGTGCCGGCACCTGTCTGCCTTGTAGCCCTGGACTAACCTGGACAAGCATCTCTGTGCAGGAACAGCAAAGCCCCCTGTTAGCCGGAATAAGGCGACAGGGGGCAATTTGGGCTGTTGTTATTTTTTCTACAGATAAATAGAATGATGTCCGGTTAATTCACTCCTGTCAGCGGGTCCTCCCGCTCATAGAAGCCGATGTCATCCAGCATAATCTTGTCTTCTGTCCCTTGCAGATAAAAGGTGATGTCTGTCAGACTATCCGGATCAAGCTCGGGCTCTTCCTCAAGGAACAGCTCGAAGGGCAGCTTGTACGTCTGGTAGACGGCTTCCGAGAGGTTGCCGAATTTGCCGTCACTGATCCGCTCCTCCAGCCATGGACTAAGCGTAAACTCAGTCTGCGGCAGCGGCAGAATATCCATCACTTCGTCCAGGGGAATTCTTGCAGAGGTGTCTTTACTGTCGGTCAGCTCCACCTCTACCTCCGGGGAGAGCTCTGCCTCCGGCAGCGGCTTGGAATCTCCATCCTCGTTAGGACCGGAATTATGGTTCGCCAGGGAGAAGGTCAGTCCCTCTACGGCAGGGGATTCCGCAAGCGTCTGAGTCAGCGTGTCGCTAAGCCTAATGCTGTAAGCGGCCTCGGCATCCGTATGCTCCTGATCCGGGCTGCTGCTGCGCTCCAGCAGAATACCGTAAGAGGGCTTGTTGTTCCGTTCGCGGTCCTTCGCGGCCTCTTCGCTCCAGTGAAGCCCCGTAGTAGTAGAGACGGTCCCGCCTTGGACGGCGTCTCGGTTGCGGTCTTCATCATAGTCCGCCACCGTGATATAGGCCCCGCTCTGGAAGCGGTTATAGTAGGCGGTATCCGGCAGCCACCGGGCACCGCTGCGGTAATCGCGGAACAATTGCCGGTACTCGCTCCTCCCGTGCAGCGTGGTCTCCAGGAAGGCAGAGACATAGACCTTGGCGATTCTCCGCTGCTCCTCCCCGTCCATGATCCGGGAGCGCTTCAGGAACAGGCCGGTAGGCAGCGTCTGGTCATATAGCCCCCAGTCCGTATTGAACTGGCTGTGATTAGCGTCGGCAATATAGAGCGAACTTTTGAAGCCAGGGGTATTGCCGGTGTAGGAAGAGCGCATATATTGACGATCCCCGTAGAAATCATGTACATCGCCGTCACGGGCGCCCTGGAGTGTCAGATAGCTCACATCGGTTAGACGGGCCTGCTTGCTGTCGATCATTTTATCCGTAGGTGCCAGGGCAATGACCGAAGTAATATGGAACTGCTGAATAGCGTCCAGAACCGGATCACTGCCGAACCAGCGCGCCGCATCCGCAGCCATGGCTACGGCCTGCCCGCCGCGGCTGTGGCCAAGCAGTGCAACAGAGTCATAATCAACCTTCTGGTAAAAGGGGGTGCCGGGCTGCTCCGCGAAGCTGCCGATCTGCTGCAGATGCTTCAGAATCATCCAGGTCCGCGCCTTGAAGTCGTTGTCCGGAATACCCGACCAGGCCGAATAATTCAGGAAATTCTCATCCAGGGTGACCGCGATGAAGCCCCGGCTGGCCAGTAATTCACCAAGATAGGCATAGCCGTCCTCGGAGAAGTCCTCCATCATATGGTTGCCATGGACCATGAGCACCAGCGGATAAGGCCCGTCCCCATCCGGCATCCACACTCTGGCATTCAGCGGGAGGGAAGCGGGATCGAACCCCCAGAACAGGGTCCGCAGCACGGGCCAGGAAGAGATATATTCGGTAGCATCCACGGAAGCAGAGGCTAGCAGGACATCCTTGCCATATGCCTTGCGCTGCAGATCCTTGCCGCCGCCGTAGGTGAAGCTGTGGAACGTGTAGTCTCCCGGCTGGGCGGGATCATCCGCAGTTATGGGAAGCACCTGTCCGTCCGCCGCCAGACTCTGAAGCGAGGGTACAGGTACCGGGCTGCTTCCCGTCCCATAGCCATAGGCCAGTGCGAAGGGGGAGAGGAAGAGTGCCGCTGCCAGCAGACCACCGGTGAACATTCTCCGGGTCCGCAGCAGACCGGCCGCAAGTCCCCCTAACCCGCAGGCCAAGGCTGCGATACAGGCGACAACGGCTGCAGCTCCAAGCTCCAGATCGGAAAAATACAGGATCAGCAATATAGTCCCATAGCTGCTGAGCAAAGAGCCTGCGAACAGATGCGGACAGCGGAGTCCGGTTAGGGAGAGCAGCACAGCCAGCAGATTGCCGGCCAGCGCCATAACTAGCGTCCCCGCGCCGGCTGCCAGCATAATATCCGCTGCGCTTCCGAGTCCGGTAGGAATACCCATAATAACTATAGAAAAAGCCAGAATGCATAGCGTCCACGGGCCGCTGAGTGCAGTCCTCCATAAAGTAGTATCATACCTGTACGTCTCCAGGATACGTCTGCCCAGTTCTCTGAATACACGCCTGTGCAGCCGCGGTCCCTGCGGCGCGGGACCATACTCCAAATCCATTCCCATGATTATTTCCCCCGGTGTAAGCGGCAATAATAGAAACTGTGATGCCGTTTCTATTTATATGAATTCGCTCTATTTTCGCTCAATAAGATGTAGCAATGATATTACTTTGGGGCAACAATAACAAGTGGGTCTTACAGGAACGGGCGCCACTTCCTGCCCCGGGTCCAGCGATCGCCGTCTTTCATTCAAAGTGAAAAAAAGGTTTGACAGCGCGGGAAGCGTTCAGTATTATATCTGTATAACCTACTAAATGGGTAGGAATAATCGAATAAGTTCTTACCGTACAGACGGAGGAACGCCTGCTTCAGGCTCGCAGATACGTGTCTATAAGACCGGTTTGACTTGCCGCAAGCGGGCTTTCCTGCGTCTATTGCTTGTTACAAGACTATTATGGGGGAGTGGTTGGGATGACAAAAGGGATCAAGAAGGGGCTTCTCGCCGGGGTTGCATTGATATTGACGGCAGGGCTTACGGCTTGCGGGAACAGTAATGCAGGGAATAGTGCGGGTGCAGGAACAGCGGCCCCGGCAGCAACAGAAGCGGCTGCGAATGCATCTTCAGCACCGGAAGCCACCCAGACACAGGCCAAAGATCCGGTGGAGCTGCTGAATGTATCCTACGATCCGACGCGTGAGCTGTATGAGAACTATAACAAGGCCTTCGCCGCCTACTGGGAGAAGGAGACCGGCCAGAAGGTAACCGTTAAGCAATCGCATGGCGGATCGGGCAAGCAGAGCCGGGCTGTGCTGGATGGCCTGGAGGCGGATGTCGTTACGCTGGCGCTCGGGTATGACATTGATGCGCTTCAGGAGGCCGGCTTGATTGGCGCGGACTGGCAGAGTAAATATGAGCATAACAGCTCCCCATATACCTCCACCATCGTCTTCCTGGTCCGCAAAGGCAACCCGAAGGGCATCAAGGATTGGCCGGATCTGCTTAAGGAAGGCGTAGAGGTCATCACCCCTAACCCCAAGACCTCCGGCGGTGCCCGCTGGAACTACCTGGCTGCCTGGGGCTATGCGCTGGACCACAATAATAATGATGAAGCCAAGGCTCAGGAATTCGTGCAAAAGCTGTTCAAGAATGTACCGGTCCTGGACACCGGAGCACGCGGCTCAACCACTACCTTCGTGGAACGCGGCATCGGAGATGTGTTGATCGCCTGGGAGAATGAGGCTTATCTGTCCATCAAGGAGCTGGGTCCGGATAAATTCGAGATTGTGAATCCGTCAGAGAGTATTCTGGCTGAGCCGCCGGTTGCTGTGGTGGATAAGGTCGTCGATAAAAGAGGAACGCGTGAGGTAGCAGATGCCTATCTGAAATATCTCTACACCGAGGAAGGCCAGAAGATTGCTGCCGAGAACTATTACCGTCCGACACTGGATAGCGTAAAGGCCGAGTTCAAGGATCAATTCCCGGAGATCAAGCTGTTCACCCTGGCGGATAAATTCGGAACCTGGAAGGAGACGCAGGCGAAGCACTTCAATGACGGTGGGATTTTCGACAAAATCTACGTACCGGGCAGCTGACAGCGGAGTTCGTGAACGATGATGCAGAAGCGGCAAGACCATACTGACAGGCGGAATTCCGCCAGAGGCTGATCGGCCATATGCCGAAGGCAGGAAAGGATGAATGGGCAGATGAATGTCACGACCAAAGCTGCTGCAAGGACAGTGTCACGGCGCAAGCTGCTGCCGGGTTTCGGGATTACGATGGGATTCAGCGTGCTGTATCTGAGTCTTGTGGTCCTGCTGCCGCTGTCCGCGCTGCTCTTCAATTCAACGGGGCTGAGCTGGGCGAAATTCTGGGATGTGGCTACGGATGCCCGCGTCCTGGCCTCCTACCGTGTCAGTCTGAGTACGGCGGGCGCTGCGGCCCTGATCAATGTTTTTCTGGGACTGCTGCTGGCCTGGGTGCTGGTGCGGTATGAATTCCCCGGCAAAAGAATCTTCGATGCCCTGATCGACCTGCCGTTCGCGCTCCCTACAGCCGTGGCGGGCGTATCGCTGACCGCCCTCTATTCCCAGAACGGCTGGATCGGCTCCCTGCTGACGCCGCTGGGCTTCAAGGTTGCCTTCACGCCGCTGGGCATCACGCTGGCGCTGATGTTCATCGGCATTCCCTTTGTCGTCCGCACGGTGCAGCCGGTGCTGGAGGATCTGGACAGGGACATGGAGGAAGCCGCTGCTACGCTGGGGGCAGGCCGCGGACGCACCTTCCTGCGGATTGTCCTGCCCGAGCTGCTCCCGCCGCTGCTTACGGGCTTCGCCCTGGCGTTCGCCCGGGGTATCGGCGAGTACGGCTCTGTCGTGTTCATCTCCGGCAATATGCCGATGCGCACAGAGATCGCCCCACTGCTGATCATGTCCAAGCTGGAGCAGTTCGATTACGCCGGAGCCACCGCTGTGGCCCTGATTCTGCTGCTGCTCTCCTTCCTGATGCTGCTGGTCATCAACAGCCTTCAGCACTGGGCGCGGAGGAGCTCGCGATAAGAGAGAACGGGTATGCTTCATAAAACTTAAGCATATGCTTTCGAAGCGAGTTTTGTTAGGAGCGGATTCAAGTTGCTTATGCTAAACAAAACTTTTAGGAGGAATAAATATGGCCGGTACGGTTCCCCTGCATGTCCCCGGGCCGCGTACAGGTGCGTCATCGCCTTCTACGACGGAGTCACAAGCGGTGAAATGGGTGCTCATCTCCCTGGCGGGACTGGTCCTGCTCTGGCTGATTGCGCTGCCGCTGATTATTGTGCTGGTGGAGTCGCTGAAGCGGGGGCTGGATGTCTACTGGGCCGCATTGACCGACCCGGATGCCGCCTCGGCGCTGAAGCTGACGCTGCTGGTCGCCGCCATTACGGTTCCGCTGAATACGGTCTTTGGGGTAACGGCGGCGTGGGCGGTAACCAAGTTCCGTTTTCGCGGCAAGGGCTTTCTGGTGACGCTGATCGATCTGCCTTTTGCCGTATCACCGGTGATTGGCGGGCTGATCTTCATTCTGGTGTTCGGCTCGCATGGCTGGTTCGGCCCCTGGTTAAGCGACCATGATATCAAAATCGTCTTCGCCCTGCCGGGCATCGTGCTGGCTACGCTGTTTATCACGTTCCCGTTCGTAGCCCGTGAGCTGATTCCCCTGATGGAGGAGCAGGGCACACAGGAGGAGGAGGCTGCGATTACGCTCGGTGCGCACGGGTGGCAGATCTTCTGGCGCGTAACGCTGCCGAATATCAAGTGGGGCCTGCTCTATGGCATTATTCTCTGTAATGCACGGGCCATGGGTGAGTTCGGGGCCGTCTCGGTGGTGTCCGGGCATATTCGCGGAGAGACGAATACGTTGCCGCTGCATGTCGAAATTTTGTACAACGAATATCAGTTCTCGGCATCCTTCGCGGTGGCTTCTCTGCTGCTCCTGCTGGCACTGGTGACGATGGTTGTAAAAAGCCTGCTTGTACGCAAAAATGCTCATTGACAGCTATTGGGTGCCGTGCTAAGTTAATTCATAGTATACAAGTTGGTAATAACGGAATTTAGGTAGAGTTATTCCCTAACCGGGAAAGGGAGGCTTGCGAATGGCTAAACCACTGAAGGTGGATGAGGTATGGCTTGCGCGGATAACGGAACTGCTCGACGATATGGAATTCGGCTCCTTGCACATCGTAGTGCATGAAGGCCAAATCGTACAGATGGAGCGCACGGAGCGCAAACGTTTCGAGAACAGCACAGCAAATTCACGTGGTAGTGGAGAGACCGGAAGCCGGCGGACCGATACCCGTGCAGGGGGACGAGGATAATACAGAAAGACCTTCCATTGGGCAACCAAGGGAAGGTCTTTCTTGTGGTATAGGAAATTATGATTTTCTTCTGTTGTGAATAAGTGGCGCGCAGGCGTGTGGCCCGAATGTATGCGGAAAACAGCATACATTGTGCTCACATGCGGACGCTTGGCCCGAATGTATGCGGAAAACAGTATACATTATGCTCACATGCAGGCGTGTGGCTCAAATGTATGCGGAAAACAGCATACATTGTGCTCACATGCAGACTCGTGGCCCGAATGTATGCGGAAAACAGTATACATTATGCTCACATGCAGACGTGTGGCCCGAATGTATGCGGAAAACAGTATACATGTCGGTTTCCCTGTAGGTTCCTCTCAGCATGGCTGCTGGAACTAATCGCTGGACTTCCTGCACAGCTCCTCCCACTCCTCAAAAGACAGCTTGCTTGTGATCGTCTTCAACCCCTGAGGGACTTCGATATGACACAGCAGCTCCAGAGAGTTGCCGTCCGGATCATTGAAGTAAACCGAGGCATTGCCTTGATGGGGGCGGATAAAAGGCTCAACCGTGCTTCTGCTGCCGAAAGGAACCGGGTCAATCTGTAGGGAACGCAGCCAGGCGAGCGATTGCTTCAGGTCCTCATAAGTGACTTCGAAGGCAATATGCCTCAGGGAAGGGTGATAAGGGGTCTGAACCTCCGGCCCTTCCCATAATCCGATCCAGCTCCGCCCCTCTGTAATCCAGAAGAACGCGGTGTCCTCATCGCGCCAGGCGAATTTCAGCCCCAGCCTTTTATAGAATTCAATAGATGCTTCCAGATTAGAAACGGGTAAATGGGCTTCGTATAATCCTTTAATCATAATTAGTAAGGTACTTCTTGTTCATTGATTAATGTGCTTACTGTCAGTATCGTGGATTGCGCCGTGATCCGCTTAGCCCTTCTACGAGCAGAATAATAGCGGTAATGGCATGCATCACCCAGCCGACAAAAGGAATCAAGGCAACCACCGAGGTGACCACGCCCACTGCATTCCCGATAATCGGACCGCGCTCTCTCAGCAGAATGATTATGGCTACAGCATGCAGCAGAAAAGCGATTCCTAGCGGCGCCCAGGCATTTGCCACCACAAAGCTTCCCCCGATAATCGGCAGCGCCAGAAAAGCCTCATAAGCGAAAGTTCCCCATTTAAACAGTTTCCCTGTAGGAGACATAATTACTTCACCAACCTTCCAAAATAGTAGTGTTGCTTGTCTATCCACAGTTTACCCAAGGACACGGGGTAAGAATAACCTGCCCGTCTGCAGAGTGCAAGAGCTGTGTTTTGAGTTATTGTACGCCGGAGGAGGCGGGGCGTTTCAATTTTGAACAAATACATATATATTGGTATCAGTATAGCAGGCGGGTTATGCTTGCAGATTGCAGTAAATAGGATACTGGATAAAAGATACAGGAGGAACGATATGATAAATTCAGCACAGCCGGAGATCCGGCAGGAGCTTCCCTCGGTTGAGGATTATTTGGCGCTGCGGCAGGAAGCCGGGCTTAGTCCGATGAGCATAGAGGGGGCTTCCGCCGGACTGCCTAACTCTGCTTTTGCGGTGACGGTGTATGCGGGGGAGCTGCTGGTGGGCATGGGCAGGGTAATTGGGGACGGGGGATGTTTTTTTCAAGTGACGGATATAGCAGTGAAGCCTTCCTTCCAGGGACGGGGTCTCGGAAAAACCATCATGGGGGAAATCCGCGCATTCCTGGACAGTGTGCCGGAGAAGGCATATATCAGTCTCATTGCTGACGGGGAAGCGGCCAAGCTGTATGCCAAATTCGGGTTCGAGCCGGTAATGCCTGCTTCACAGGGAATGTTTCTGCGGCGATAAATCGTGTGAATTCGTGTAATGCTAAAGGATAGCAGATTAGGAAAGTGAGGCAGCGGGAGAATGGATATTGTAGTGTTTGGAGCATCGGGCAGGGTTGGAAGTGCCATCGTACAGGAAGCGTTAAAAAGAAAACATGAGGTCACGGCTGCGGTACGCAGACCTGAAGCTTTCAGCCTTCAGCATGAGCGGCTGCAGGTGACGGCTGCTGATCTGCTGGACCCGGCCTCGGTAAAGGCAGCCGTGCGCGGACATGAGGAGGTAATCAGTGCTTTCGGTCCGGCGGCAGGGCATGAGAATGATCTGCTGCGGGTAGCGGATTCACTGCTGGAGGGGCTGCGGGCGGCTGGGCTTGAGCGTCTGATCATTGTCGGCGGAGCAGGCAGCCTCAAGACGGAATCGGGAGAATGGCTGATGGACACCGCCGGATTCCCGGAGGACTACCGCGCGCTGGCTTCGGCTCATGCTAATGCCTATGAGATCTATAGAGGGTCGGAGCTGGACTATACGTATCTTAGTCCGCCTGCCGCTCTGGTAGAAGGACGCCGTACCGGCCAATTCCGCATCGGCCTCGACCGGCTGATTGTAGACGAAGACGGCCGGAGCAGCATCAGCATCCAGGATTTTGCCGTGGCGGTCATCGATGAGCTGGAGGAAGGTAATTTCAGCAGAGCCAGGTTTACTGTGGGATATTGATGGGAGGATACGCGGAGGCGGAAGGTGAAAAGGCAGAGGAAAGGAAGAGGTGGAGTCAGCGGCAGGTTTAAGCGCACTCTGTACAACTAAAACGCCTGATTTTCCACCGATTATCCGTTTAGTTGCAGTCTGTACATTTAAAAATGCCGCTGTGCCGGGATTCTCCCCAATTGGGCAGATTTAGTTGTACAAACTACAGTTAGAAGAGGAAGGCAGTGCTTTTGAGTGTTTTTAGGTGTATGGAATGCAACTATGGATCCAAGTATGCTTATCTGATCCTCAAGACTAAGCAGTTGGGATCATTACCTATCTAACAAAGAAGTCCTCTTCGTAGCGGGAGGGCTTTTTGCTGTTCTGGGGGCTTGTTGCTCGTTGGCTGCCATGAGCTACCTGGGTTATTTGCTTGCTGAAACGGGACTTAGTACAATCGAAGCAACTATGAAGGAGGTCTGGACCAATGGATGTGGTGACAGCGGAGGAGATGCGGGCATTCGACCGCGACACGATCGAGCGGCTGGGCATCCCGGCCATCGCCCTGATGGAAAATGCGGGACGGGCCATTGCCGAGGAGGTCATCGCCCTATGCCGCCGCCGGGCAAGTGAAGCTGGTGTGCCTGGTGGCGGGATGTGGGGGGCTGGAGCGGGAGCGGCTGGAGGTGTAGTGCGGAATAGTGAAGCGGGAGTGCCAGGTAGCGAATTGGGGAGGGATGGAGCAGGTGTAGTTGGTGGTGAAGCCCGGCATGTTGGGGCAGGCACGGCTCGAGGTGGAGTGTGGAGAAACGGAGCGGGAATATCAGGTGCTGAAGTGAAGTGGGAAGGAGCGGGAACGACAGGTGGCGGAATGATGCGGGACGGAGCGGAAGCAGCTGGTGACGTAGCGGGCGCCTTAAGCGGGCGCGGGGCGCCTGGCTTCGGCGCTGACGCTGCGGGCTTCTCCGTCGGCGGAGATGCAGCGCTGACGCTTGCCGGTGCCGGCGGAGAGCATTGGCTCGTCCTCGCCGGCAAGGGCAATAACGGCGGCGATGGTCTCGCCGCCGCCAGGCACCTGCGTGAGGCCGGCATCGCCGTCACGCTGGTGTACGCGGCCGCGCCGGAGTCGCTGGCCGGCGAAGCCGCGCTGCAGCGTGATGCCGCTGCAGCTATGGGCATTCCTGCCGTAGTCTACGGCAAGGACGCCCTGGACCTTGCCGCATGCAGCGGCATCGTGGATGCGCTGCTCGGCACAGGCAGCGCGGGAGCCCCGCGCGGTGCCTATGCGGAGCTGATTGCCGCTGCGAACGCCAGCGGCAGAGCCATTGTGTCCGCGGACATCCCCAGCGGGCTGGATGCGGACACGGGGGAGACGCATGAGCCCTGCATTCATGCGTCAGTGACCGTCTGCCTCGCGTTCCTGAAGCGGGGGCTGCTGCAATATCCCGGCGCTGGGGCCGCCGGGCGGGTCGTGGTCCGCTCCATCGGCATACCCGCTGCCCTTGCCCGGGAGGGCGGCGTCCAGGTCAGCCTCCTGACGCCGGAAGTACTGACGGCGCGCCTGAAGGTTGACCTGGCGCGCCGCCGTTCGCCCGAGGGCCACAAGGGCACCTACGGGCATGTCCTGCTTGCAGCAGGAAGCCTGCGCATGAGCGGCGCAGGCCTGTTGTCTGCCCGCGCTGCACTGCGCGCAGGCTGCGGGCTGGTAACCTGGGCGCTGCCGGAGAAGCTGCTGCCCTATGTGATCGGTTCTGTACCGGAGCTGATGCTGGCCCCGGTCACCGGAGGTGACGGGGAGTGGAACGCGGGTACGGCCGCTGAGGTGCTGCGGCTCAGTACCAGCCGCGATTGTACAGCCATCGGCCCCGGCCTGGGCCGGTTCGAAGGAGACACGGAGTGGCTCCGCAGACTATGGGAAGAGACGGAGGGTCCTATGGTTATTGATGCGGATGCGCTGAATATACTGGCGGATACCGATTACCGGAGCTGGAGCCGCCGCCATCCGGTTATTCTGACCCCTCATCCGGGGGAGATGGCCCGTCTGGCGGGGATATCTACAGCGGAGGTGCAGCGGGACCGGATCGGATTGGCATTGTCTTACGCAGTTCAGCATGGGGTAATCCTTGTGCTAAAAGGAGCCCATACCGTAATAGCAACGCCCGAAGGGCTGGCCTATATCAATATCACCGGGCATCCCGGTATGGGTACCGGCGGTGCGGGCGATGTGCTGACAGGCATCATCTCCGGTCTGCTGGCCCAGGGCCTGGAGGTGGATCAGGCCGCCGCGTTCGGAGTCTATCTACACGGGCTGGCCGGAGAACGTGCTGCCCGGAAGCGGGACCATCCTGCTGCCCTGATCGCCGGGGATATTATCGAGGCGCTGTAAATGTAAGCACCGGGTTTGATGTCTCCAACCAACAGCGCCAGCCCTCCGTCAACATTTGATTAACAAGTTCAAGCTCTTGCTCGCTCTGGCGCACGGGCTGCTTGGAGTTCAAAGTCTATGTTAGTCTGCTGTCTGCGTTAGCGGATAACAGGTGGATTTTGTCCACCTGCTGATGAGCAGATGAGTTCTGGCGGGACGTTAGGTGGATAAACGGCACTTAATTTAGCATATTTCACCCCAGGCGACAAAACTAACTTTATTAGTTGGAGCTTTTCCACTTGCCTGCCTGTAAACGGCAGAAACGGATGAAATAAGACACATTTCTCCAATTGTTTGCTTCGGGCATCCTACTTGAGCGCGATGCACCGGACGATAAGAGTTAACGCAATGTGCCAGCGCGAGGTCATCAGCCCCAATGTATGCGAAAACCGAACACAATGTGTGAGCGCGAGGTCATCGGGCCCAATGTAATCGAAAAACCGACCATATTGGGCGTGACGGAGACGTGTGGTCCAAATATAATCGAAAAACAGGCATGACAAGACAGAGGCCTTGTCACCCCCAGGAATGAAAATAAGTCGGGTGCATCAGTCGCATCCCGACTTTTATTTTCGTATTAAACCGAACACAATGTGCCGTGAGAAGGGTTTGCGGTTTCCGAATACTGATCCCATCCAGCCCGCCATCCCGGCCCTCCCCAGTGCTCCGCCCTGCCTGAACCCGCCAGGTCAGAACAAGACCAGACAGATCAGTGGAATGAACAGAGCGAAGAAGGGAAGCAGGATCGGGAAGCGTTCGCCCGCGATCTGGGCGATGCGGAACAGCAGCAGGACTGCGAGTCCGGTAAGGCCGGAGACAAGGGAGTCGCCGCCCTGCTCCGCAGTGAGCCACAGGCCGGCGCCATAGCCGGCAATGGCGTACAGGGCCAGCGCCGGGCTGAGCGAGGTGGAGCGGAAGATGCGCAGCAGCGCATCGGCCAGGATGGCAGCCGGCAGGCCGTAGGCGTAGATGGCATAAGGCACCGATACCGGCCAGCCGGACGGAATTCCGTTCTCATAGCCATGGATCAGCATGAACAGGGAGATCAGGATGAAGGTCAATCCGGCGGCCGACAGCTTGGTCAGAGCGTACATGCCCGCATTCAGGCGGACAGAAGGCAGGTTGAAATCCTTGTGTTGATTCATCGCTATACATCCTCTCGGGTTGGGAATGAACAAAGCCGGCGTGACCGGCTGAAGCCTGGACATGGATCAGCTGGTAACGGTCCTGGTGCTGAGGGGGAAAAGCAACAGGCTGCACATGGGAGACCGTCTTTTCAAAATATAAGAAACTTATAGGTTTCACACGATAACTTATCCTTCTATTTCTCGCTGAAACGGTACCGTCCTTTCAAAGGACGGCAAAGCTGTTTCCACTTGCCATAATAAGGATACATGGGGTTCATCGGCGGTTACTCCTCCTTGCCTGCTCAGCTCTTCCGTATATGGGTATGCATGCGCCCAGAAAAGCGTGCGGCGTGAAGTGGAGTCATAAGCATAGAAAAGGGGAGAATGCATGATATATAGAGCAATGACAGGGGACGATTACGAGGCGGCTTACCGGTTGTGGGAGAATACGGACGGAATGGGCCTCAGTGAAGCCGACTCGCGTGAAAATATCATCCGTTATCTGGAGCGGAATCCGGGCATCAGCCAGGTGTGCGTGAAGGAGGACGGCACCCTTATGGGCACAGCGATGTGCGGGCATGACGGACGCAGAGGCTACATGTATCATGTGGCTGTCGACAGCAGCAGCCGGGGAAGCGGTGCAGGCCGTGAGCTGGTGAGGCGTTGCCTTGCGGGACTGCGCGAAGCGGGCATAACGAAGTGCCATCTCATGGTGATCGAAGCTAATGTGCCGGGCCGCAGCTTCTGGACCCGTATCGGCTGGCAGGAGCGGGACGGCTTGGTGCTTTTCTCGAAATAGAATGTATAGACTTCACGCTATACATTCTCCTTCTATTTCTCGCTGAAACGGTACCGTCCTTTGTAAGGACGGCAAAGCCGTTTCCACTCACAGAGCAGCGAATAATAGGTCACAATTCATGTAATAGTGTAGCTTTGGTGCGGACGCAGTATAATATATAGGTGCTGTACAATGAACGGATGGACATCATTACATCATTCGCTATTCGCTGTACATGGCCGAATTCAGATAGCGGGAGACCAGAACTATGAGATTTAAAGATGTATTCTCAATTATAGGCCCGGCCATGGTCGGGCCTTCCAGTTCTCATACAGCGGGAGCCGCGCGGATCGGGCGGGCCGCAAGGCAGGTGCTTGGTGAGCTGCCGCGAGAGGCCGAGGTTACGTTCTTCGGTTCTTTTGCCGCGACTTATCAGGGACACGGGACAGACCGGGCGATCGCCGGAGGTCTGCTTGACTTCGCCACGGACGACCACCGGCTGCCGGATTCCATTGGGCTTGCGGCCGAAGCCGGGATGAGCATCTCCTTCGGTCAGGGAACGGGGCTGTTTCCCCATCCCAATACGGTCCGTCTGCGCCTTACAGGCAGAGAGAGCGGGACGGAGATGACCCTAACCGGCACATCCATCGGCGGCGGCAATATTGAGATTGTGGATATTGACGGCTTCAGTGTGAAGCTGACCGGCATGTACCCGACGGTGCTGATTCAGCATATGGATTATCTGGGTGTACTGGCCAGTGTCACAGATGTCATGCGGGAGGGACAGTTCAATATCGGACATATGTCACTGGACCGGAAGAACCGCAGCGGGGCGGCCTTGACGGTGCTGGAGCTGGATGAGCCAGCCACGGCGGAGCTGCTGGAGAAGCTGCGGGCGCTTCCGGCAGTGAAGAGCGTCAAGGTAGTCGATTTGAACGGCATTACACAAGAACAGACATAGAAGGGGAAGGACATCACAACATGAATTTTCAAACACTCAGCCAGCTGGCTGTACTATGCGGGGAGCGGGAGCTTGGGATCGGCGCTCTGATGCTTGAGGAGCAGAGCGCCGAATCCGGCCGTTCCCAGGAGCAGGAATTCGCCACCATGCGCGAGTATTACGGGGTAATGAAGGAAGCGGTGCAGCGCGGCATGACCGAAGACACCACCTCACGCAGCGGCCTGACAGGGCTGGATGCCCAGCGGGTGGCCGCCTATAATGCAGCGGATGAGCCTTGTCTCGGGGGACCGGCAGGCCAGGCGATGGCGTATGCCCTTGCCGTCTCCGAAGTGAACGCCTCTATGGGCCGGATTATTGCCACACCGACTGCCGGCTCCTGCGGGATTATCCCCGGTGTGTTCCTGAGCTGTCAGGAGCGCTTCGGCTGGGACGATGATTATATGGTCTCCGGTTTGTTCGCGGCTGGAGCGATAGGGTATGTTATTGCTAATAATTCTTTTGTATCGGGTGCGGAAGGCGGCTGTCAGGCCGAGGTGGGCTCAGCGATCGGTATGGCGGCCGGAGCCTTGACCGAGATGCGCGGCGGGACTCCGGCACAGGCTGTACATGCAGTAGGTCTTGCGCTCAAAAATACACTGGGGCTGATCTGTGATCCGGTAGGCGGACTTGTGGAGATTCCATGCATTGTCCGCAACGGCTTCGGTGCCGTTACGGCGCTTGCAGCGGCGGATATGGCCCTGGCTGGCGTCCGCAGCGTGATTCCGTCCGATGAAGTGATTAAGGTCATGCTGGAGGTCGGCTCTGCGATGCCTGAGAAGCACCGGGAGACGGCAGGGGGCGGGCTGGCCCAGACCCCGACCGGCCGCCGGATTATGAAGGATCTGCGGAACCCGAAATAACCTCCCGGTCACAGGCGCTCTTGCAGTCTGCCGTTCATCAGAGCATACGGAAGCGTTCCAGGTGC
The DNA here is from genome assembly GCF_017874735.1 of Paenibacillus silagei. Classification (GTDB taxonomy): domain Bacteria; phylum Bacillota; class Bacilli; order Paenibacillales; family Paenibacillaceae; genus Paenibacillus_AQ; species Paenibacillus_AQ silagei. The sequence continues at coordinate 93,232 of NZ_JAGGLV010000019.1, read as the reverse complement.
TCCCATAAGCCCTCCTGCCTGAGAATCTCCGCCTGCTTCGGGCCCATGAGGTCGAAGTGGGGGAACGGCTGGCGGTTATGGATATACCGCGCCGGGAGACCGTGCTTCCTGCACCACTCCCGCAGGCGGGGCAGATCGCTGCAGCCCACCTTGGTGACTGTTGTGATCTCTGGGTAGCGTTTATCGATCCAGTAATGGGTCAGGAACGCAATCTCCCCTGCGGAGACGGCCTGTTTCCAGCGGGTTAATTCCGCCCGGTTGATTCCAAAAGCCATGGCTGTTCATCCTTATCTGTAAGAGAAAGTAGACGATATATAACGCAAATATTAACGAAAGGAGAGTGTATTATGAACGGACAAGTAAGAGCGGATATCCGCCCCGGCATTCAGGTAGACATCGTACTGAAGCAGGATCAGGCGACCGGCAAGCTCACGCACGGCACAGTGAAAGACATCCTGACTAACTCGCCCCGCCATCCGCACGGGATCAAGGTGCGCCTGGCGGACGGTCAGGTTGGACGGGTCAAGAACATTACCGGCTCATGAATTGCTCCACCAACTGGTCAGCCTTCGTCTGATTGCATAAATTGCAGGCACAGACGCAGTTATCCGGCGTAGTATGCCCGCCTTTGGCGCGGGGGAGCAGATGATCGATGGTATCCCCGTATTGACCGCAGAAATAACAGGTATAGTTGTCCCTCGTCAAAATATAGGCGCGGAAGTCCTTATTGCTGTACAAGCGGCGGATCGTACGCCGGTTCACGACGATGGCCGCATGCTCCTTGACCAGTGTCACGGCAAGCTCAAGGTCGATCTCCTGATGCCAGCGGCGGCCCTTATCGCTGTGCCCGCGCATGAGAATCATGCCCTTGGCCGAAGGAATCAGGGCAGAGGCATCCTGCGGATCGGGCTTCGGCCCGCGCTGCTGCGGAAGGCTGCGCCCGGTCTCGGCGGCATGCCGGGGACGCGCCTTGCCCTTATGGCCGGCCGTGCCCGCGCTGCCTCTGGTGTCCCCGGCACGTTCCGGCCGGGAGGCTGGACGGGGCTGGGCCATGGGCGGCTTTGCCTTCTCGGGCGCAGCTGCCTTGGAGATAGAGACCGGCCCCTTGTCCCGCTTGAGGGGACCGGCCGGTCCGGCCTGGCGCTCCGGCAGGGCAGGGGCTACGCTTGCCCGCACTGGCGGCAAGGAAGCCTCGGCCTCGCGGAGCTTGCGGCATTCCCGGCACGCTCCGCGCCGGGACACGCCTTTGGCGCGCTTGCCTGTGCGCCGGCGGAATTCAGCGAGCGGCTTAAGCTGATGGCAGTACGCGCATTTTTTGGATGGAGGTAGAGTTGTAATCTCAGTCATAAGTGTACTTGGCAGAAGCAGCCTTAAGCCGCAACCGTCCAATCCCTTCTGTATTGTGAATGATAAATGCATCTGCTTGCATGCGTCCGCTTTAATGTCAGGAGTTGTCCTAATTGATACTAGTATAGCGTAAACCGCAGACATTCACACAGCAGGCACATCATGCAAATTTTCCAGAGTGTGATTTCTTTCCCGGCAATCTTGAGGAGAAATCTGTAAAATCTCAATAAAGCATAGGCGCTAACCAGAAATAGCCCTAATCCGTAGCCGGAAAATAGGTGCCTGAAATGGGGAATGAGGAATGAGGATGAACGCTGCTAAAAAAACGCCAGGTGCTGTTAGGGTGCTGCTGGTACTTCAAGGGTTTTTGGGCTTGGGGGCCATCGCAGGCGGGCTGGCGCTGCTAACTGATCCCAGCGGGGAATTGCTCGGCATGCCGGCCTCTGCAATGGTACGAATGCCCTTTCACAGCTTTGCCGTCCCTGGGCTGCTGCTGTTGTTCGTATTCGGCGTGCTCCCGCTGCTCGTGCTGTACGGTCTCTGGAAGCAGCCGCAGTGGGCTTGGAGCTACGCCTTGACACCGTTCAAGGAGCGGCATGCGGCCTGGAGCTTTTCGCTCTATATCGGCTTCGGCCAGATTATCTGGATTATGGTGCAGACCTACATGTGGAACATGGTCAGCTTGATTCATGTGTTCTATATGTCACTGGGAATGCTGATTCAGATCTTGACGCTGCTGCCTGAGGTCCAAAGATATTTTATACTGGACGGCCGTGCCGAAAGAAGTTAGAATGTCAGTGAACATAAAAGGGCTTTCATTGAGCTGCGGGAGTGAACCGGAAATGACCACGATATACGATATTGCCAAAAGGACCGGCTACTCACCAACCACAGTGTCCAAGGCGTTCAATAACTATTCCGATGTGCGGGAGAAGACGCGTGAGGAGATTCTGCGTACCGCCCGGGAGATGGGGTATCTTCCCAATGCGCATGCACGTACACTGACGACCAAGAAATCCTGGACCATCGGTGTGCTGTTTGTGGAGAATACGGGGGCGGGAATCCGCCATCCTTTTTTCAGCGCAGTGATTGAGAGCTTCAAGCAGGTTGCCGTAGCCAAGGGCTATGCCCTCATGTTCATCTCGAAGGATGTAGGCGGCAAGCAAAGCGGATATCTGGAGAACTGCCGGATTCGCGGCGTCGACGGGGTGGTAGTGTTCCTCTCTGATTATGATGACCCGTATTTCCGGGAGCTGCTGGAGAGTGATATTCCGACCGTGGTGCTCGATTTCGAGACGGAGCTGTCGCATACCGTCTGCTCGGATAACATGACGGGTGCGCTGCAGGCCGTGGAGTATCTGGTCAGTCTTGGACACCGCCGGATTGCCCATATCTCGGGAGGCGGGAACACCTATCCGGGACAGCAGCGGGAGCTGGGGTACAGAACAGCGATGGAGCAGCAGGGACTTGAGGTGCCGGATGAATATGTGGCCGAGGGAGCCTTCTACGCGCTGGAGAATGGTTATGGTGCAATGAAGCGTCTGCTGGCGTTGCCGCAGCGGCCGACGGCTGTTTTTGCTTCGGGTGACTTGCTGGCTCTGGGTGCGGTAATGGCGGCCAAGGATCAGGGGCTTGCGGTGCCGGAGGATGTCTCTGTGATGGGCTATGACGACATTGAGCTTGCCGGATACGTTACGCCTGCGCTGACCACTGTACGCCAGAATACTGAGATGTTGGGGACCCGGGCGGCGGAGCTGCTGCTGGCATGTATGAACGGTCCAGGTACGGCTCAGGAAGCACTTGTGCTGCCTGTGGAGATTATTGTGAGGGATTCCTGCGCACCGCCGCGCATGTGATGAAGATGCGTACATTCAGGAATACCTTTTTTTTCGGCAAAATCGAAACCGGTTTCGATTTCTTTCGTCCCTGGTTTCGCCTAGCAAAAATAATAAAGGAGTGATAGACATGACAACCGTTCAAACCGTAGTCACCGCCAAAGATACAGGAGATCGCCTGAGTCGCAAGGATGGCATTCAGTTCAGCGCAGAGGGCGCAGCGGCAAAAGCAGATATCGTGCTGCACCCGGAGCAGGCGTTCCAGACCATTATTGGTTTTGGCGGCGCATTCACAGAAGCAGCGGCGTATACCTTGTCCCGGATGAGTCCGGCGAAGCGTTCGGAGGTCATCCGGCGGTATTTTGACCCGGTAGACGGGCTGAATTACAGTATGGGCCGTGTGCATATCCATAGCTGTGACTTCGCACTCGGTAATTATACGTATGTGGAGGATGGGGATACGGAGCTTAAGACCTTCGATATCGCGCGTGACCATAAGTGGGTGCTGCCGCTGATTAAGGATGCCATGGAGGTCCGGGGCGGACCGTTCACCATGCTGGCCTCCCCGTGGAGCCCTCCCGCCTGGATGAAGACGAACGGGGAGATGAACAACGGCGGCTCGCTGAAGCCGGAGTATGCGCCGGTCTGGGCGCGGTATTATACCAAATTCATCGAGGCCTACCGCAAGGAAGGCGTTCCGGTCTGGGCTGTCTCAGTGCAGAATGAGCCGGCTGCGGTGCAGACTTGGGATTCCTGTGTGTACAGTGCTGAGGAAGAGCGTGATTTTGTCAAAAACCATCTCGGCCCCCTGATGCACGAAGCCGGAATGGGCGATGTGAACATCGTGATCTGGGATCATAACCGCGACATTATGGTCGAGCGCGTGACCCCGATTCTGTCGGACCCGGAAGCTGCACAGTATGTCTGGGGGACCGGTATCCACTGGTACGGCGGCGAGGAGTTCGGGAATGTGGAGCAGGTGCATGAGCTTTTCCCGGATAAGCATGTGCTGTTCACCGAGGGCTGTCAGGAGGGCGGCGTGCGTCTGGGCGAATGGTTCACGGGCGAGCGCTACGGCCGCAATATGATCGGCGATCTGAATGCCTGGACCGAAGGCTACCTGGACTGGAATCTGGTGCTGGATGAGACGGGCGGGCCGAACCATGTGGGCAATCTCTGCGATGCTCCGGTGATCGCGGATACGGCTACTGACGAGGTCCACTACAACAGCTCGTATTACTACATCGGGCATTTCAGCAAATTCATCGCCCCGGGTGCCGTGCGGATCGGGATTGAATCGGCAGCGGCAGATGTGCTGTCGGCTGCGTTCCGCAATCCGGACGGCAGTCTCGCTGTGGTGCTGATGAACGAAGGCGGGGAAGCACGTACGCTGACGCTGGGACTGGGCGCTGAGACTGCCGAATGCACGCTGCCTGCGCACTCTATTGCGACACATCTGATTACACAGGGGTAGGCCTGCACTGCAAGTATTCATTGATATTTTAGGAGGAGTAAATATGAGCCGTTATACTTTTGACTCAGGAAAATTTGTGATCGAGCAGTTCCATGAAGGCAAGCCGTTCGCCAGCTTCCTGCCGGGCCTTGCCGGACTGAAGGGGATACCGATGTGGACATTCTATGTGAACCGCGGCCAAGGGATTAGCAGCTTCGGCGTGCGGGACAAAAACTCGCCGATCATGGAGTTCTCGCCAGCGAATATTTCCTATAAGAATGTAACATCGACCGGCTTCCGCACCTTCATCAAGCTGAAGGGGACAGCGGAAATCTATGAACCGTTCCAGTCAGCCCGCCCCGACCCGGCAGCCAAGCGGATCATGACCATTCTGCCGAACGGACTGACCATTGAGGAATCGCATGCCGGACATGGCCTGAAGACCACAGTCCACTATTTCAACCTTCCGGGGGATGATTATGCCGCGCTGGTCCGTCAGGTGGAGATTCAGAATATCGGCGGGGCTGAGCTTGAGTTAGAATTGCTGGATGGTTTGCCGGAGGTGCTTCCGTTCGGGGTGGCGAACGGCAATTATAAGGAGATGGGGAACCTGCTCCGCAGCTGGATGGATGTGTTCAATCTGGAGAACGGAATTCCGTTCTACAAGCTGCGCTCCGGTACGAATGACGATGCCGAAATCGGCAAGATCGAGAGCGGGCATTTCTATCTCTCCTCTACGGCAGAAGGGGAGCTGCTCCGTCCGCTGGTAGACTATGAAGTGATCTTTGGCGGCAATACTTCACTGACCTATCCTGACCGCTTCGCGGCGCTTCCGCTGGCAGAGCTGCTGGCACAGGCGCAGTATCCGGTCAACAAGGTGCCGTGCGGATTTAGCGGCACTGCCCGGACGCTCGCCCCCGGGGCTTCGCTGAAGCTGAACACCATCATCGGGCATGTGAATGATATTGCCCGGATTAATGAACGGACGGCGGAGCTGTGCCGTGAGGAGTATTTTGCCGCCAAGTCCCTTGAAGCTGCCGCGCTTACCGAGGAGTTAACTGCGGATATCGCCACCCGGACGTCCTCGCCGATCTTTGACGCGTATTGCCGCCAGTCCTATCTCGACAATTTCCTGCGCGGGGGATATCCGTTTATCTTTGACAATGGGGAAGAGGGCTTCGTGGTCCATCTCTACTCCCGCAAGCATGGCGATATGGAACGGGATTATAACTTCTTCTCGCTGGCCCCCGAATATTATTCGCAGGGGAACGGGAATTTCCGCGATATGAACCAGAACCGCCGCAACGACGTCTTTTTCCATCCCAAGGTGGGCAGCTTCAATATCAAAATGTTCTATAGCCTGATTCAGGCAGACGGCTACAACCCGCTCAGTGTACAGGGCACCAGCTTCGAGATTCTGCCGGGTGCGGAGGAGCAGCTTAAGGCATGGCTAACCGGGGCGCTTGCAGAGCAGCATGCGGGACTTACTCAGCTCCTGGCCGGACGCTTCACCGCAGGCAGTCTGATTAACTATATTGCCGATCAGCAGATCGTGTTAACCCTAAGTGAGCAGGAATTCCTCAGCGGGGTGCTTGCGTTGTCGCAGCAGAACATTGAAGCCGCCTTCGGCGAGGGGTTCTGGTCTGATCACTGGACGTATAACCTGGACCTGGTGGAAGGCTATCTGGATATTTATCCTGAGCGCCTTGGAGAGCTGCTGTTCGGGGATGAGACGTATGCGTTCTACGACTCTCCGGCCTATGTCCTGCCGCGCAGCGAGAAGTACGTGATCAGCGGCGGCAAGGTGCGGCAGTTCGGAGCACTGCTGGAGGATGAGGAGAAGCTGCATAAGCTGAAGCGCAAGGCATCCGGTACCGAGTGGCTGCGCACACAAGGCGGGCACGGGGAGATCTACCGGACCAGTCTGTTTGTGAAAATGCTGTCGCTCGCCCTGAACAAATTCGCCACGCTTGATCCATACGGTATGGGTGTGGAGATGGAGGCGAACAAGCCGGGCTGGAACGATGCGATGAACGGACTGCCGGGCCTGATGGGCTCCGGCATGAGCGAGACACTGGAGCTGAAACGGATGCTGGTCTTCATGGCGGAAGCGCTGGAGAACAGTGCCGGGCTTCCTTCCACAGTGGCTCTTCCATCGGAGATTGCGGCGCTGCTCACACAAGTAGGCCAGGCTGTAACGGAAGTGCTGGACGGTTCGCTGGCTGAGTTCCCGTATTGGGACCGTGTGGCCGCAGCGCGTGAGGCATACCGGGCGTCCGTTCGGTTCGGGATCACGGGCGAGACCGGCGAAGTCTCCCTTGAAGTGATCCGCGGAATGCTGGAGCAGTGGCTGCACAAAGTGGATCAGGGGATTGCGCGTGCGGTAGACATGGGCGGCGGACTGGTGCCAACCTATTTCCGTTTCGAGGCTACGCGCTTCCGGCCGGTCACGGGTGCTGCCGGCGAGCCGGTCATCAGCGGCTATGGACTGCCGAAGGCAGTCGTAGAAGAATTCGAGGCTTCGGCGCTGCCGTATTTCCTGGAAGGCCCAACCCGCTGGCTGAAGACACTGGAGGATCAGCAGACCGCCAAGGCTATCTACAGCAAGGTGAAGCAGAGCGGGCTGTTCGATCCGGTCACCTCGATGTACCGGACTTCGGCATCACTGGAGGAAGAGGGGCATGAGATCGGACGCATCCGGGCGTTCACCGCAGGCTGGCAGGAGCGGGAATCGAACTTCCTGCACATGTCCTATAAATACTTGCTTGAGCTGCTGAAGGCGGGACTGTATGAAGAATTCTACAGTGAGCTGAGAACGTCGCTGATCCCGTTCCTTGATCCAGAGGTTTACGGACGCAGTACGCTGGAGAATTCGTCGTTCATCTCCACGGGCGGCAACCCTGACCCTGCCACACATGGCAGAGGGTTCGTGGCCCGGCTGAGCGGCTCTACGGCGGAGTTCCTGAGCATGTGGAGAACGATGATGGCAGGCAGCAGCCTGTTCACGATGGAAGACGGGGAGCTGACTGTGGCGCTTCACCCGGCGCTGCCCGGCTGGCTGTTCGATGAGCAGGGCGAGGTCTCCTTCAAGCTGCTGGGCAGCACAGAAGTGACGTATGTGAATCCGCGTCATGCGGATACCTTCGGCGACGGTAAGGCGGTTATTCAGACGCTGGCGCTGACCTTCCAGGACGGTGCGGAGCGCATAATTACCGGCGGCTTGCTGCGCGGCGCAGATGCCGAGGCGTTGCGGCGCGGGGAGATTGCCACGATCCGTGCGGTAATGGAATAACGGGCATAGATAGTGATGGAGAGGAGGTCCTTGCGGGGGCCTCCTTTCTGGTTTTATAAGGAAGCATGATTCCATCTATTGTGAATAAGACAGCACGGACTAAATGTAATCGAAAAACCGATTACAATGTGCGGGCGGAGGGTGTGCGGACCGAATGTAATCGAAAAACCGATTACAATGGGCGGGCGGAGGGTGTGCGGACCAAATGTAAGTGGAAAACCGATTACAATGTGCGGGCGGAGGGTGTGCGGACCGAATGTAAGTGGAAAACCGATTACAATGTGCGGGCGGAGGGTATGCGGGCCGAATGTAAGTGAAAAACCGACTACAATGCGCCGGCGGAGGGTGTGCGGACCGAATGTAATCGAAAAACCGATTACAATGGGCGGGGGGAGGGTGTGCGGGCCGAATGTAAGTGGAAAACCGATTACAATGGGCGGGACGAGGGTGTGCGGACCAAATGTAAGTGAAAAACCGATTACAATCGCAATAGGCTGACGCAGACTCCAACTTAGACGCAAATTCACCAGTCCAAAAGTTAGTTTATAATACTAAGGTATACATCTGCTAACAGGATACAGCCGGAGGTGATATATCAGATTGGGTTAATCTAGCTTGGGTTGGAGTAGCTCGGTTTGAATGACCTTAGAGCAGAGCGACCAAACAGGAGAGGAGCTACATTAAGAATGAGCGAGCTTAAGATCGGACTGATTGAGAAATACTCCATGATTATTCCCGCTACTGAAAGGGAGACGTGGGAGGCTAAAGGCTGGACGGAAGAAAGTTCGTTCAGGGACTTCCACTATGAGGCGGAAGAAGGGGAGGCGATGATGACCGCCAGACCGATGACTATGAAAGAGGTGGACACGGACTCGCTGATGGGCAGCCGGGTTGCCGGATTTCACCGCCATCTGGGAACCTATGGCATGGGAGGCCCCGGCTTCTTCGGACTGCTGCTGGAGAAGGAGGGCGTTAGACAGTATCTTGTGTATGCCGTCTGGGCATCGGGCCAATATATTCTGCTGGACGGCAGAGTGATTGAATGCCACCTGAATTACAACAAGAGCCACCGGCCGTGGATATCCAGCTGGGCAGGGGAGCCTGAGGAAGAGCAATGGGATGAGCTGACGGCAAAAGTAACGGGGAGCGTGGTGTCCGCTGCTTGTCTGACCGATGAGGAGCTGCGGCTTGAGCTGACGCAGGAGGGTGCGCGATCCCAGCTTGTTTTCTACAAGTACCATCAGGATCTGCCCCCGCTGGGAAACGGCCAGCCCCGCAAGCCTGCTTTTGAGGACGGCGTGATCGGTGACTATCTTGTTTTGTCGGAGGAGCATGCGGTTCTGCATGTGTAAGAGGCTCGGCTTGGGGAGCCCAGAAGAATACTCCAAGCCGAAATATGAGCCCCTAAATACGAAATATGAGGCCTTTTACCGTATATCTAAAACGCATACAATACTTACATAGAGATGAAAACGCTTCACATAAACAGATAGGTATCCTGGAGGTCCACACGATGGAGAACAAACGAAATACCAAGCAGGACCCGGTCATGGGTCCGCTCATTCCGGCGTCAATCGAAACCGGTTCAGGTCGAAAACATTCACTCTGGAGGAAATTTGTAGCCCAGCGGCATTTGCAGACGATGGCCCTGCTCGGCGTAGCCTGGATGATTGTATTCAACTACATTCCAATCTATGGCCTGATTATTTCCTTCAAGGAGTACAACATCGTCAAATCGATTGCCGAAGCCCCCTGGGTGGGCCTGCAGCACTTCAGGGAATTATTCGACGACGACGAGCTGCCCAATGTTATACGCAATACGCTGGGAATCAGTCTGATCAAGCTGATTATCGGATTCCCGCTGCCGATTATCTTCGCTTTATTTCTTAATGAGGTCCGTTCCCTCCGGTATAAGAAGGCGATTCAGACGATCTCCTATCTGCCGCATTTCCTCTCCTGGGTCGTACTAGGCGGAATTCTGGCCACCTGGCTGGCCGATGTGGGGATTATCAATAGTATCCTGATGGCGCTGCACCTCATTGACCAGCCGATTACGTATCTGGCCGAGCCAAGCTACTTCTGGACCATTATCATTAGCTCCGACATCTGGAAAGAGCTGGGATGGTCAGCCATTATCTATCTGGCGGCGATCGCCGGTGTCTCTCCGGAGATGTATGAGGCAGCGACGATTGACGGAGCCGGGCGGTTCCAGAAAATGTGGTTCGTTACACTGCCGTCTGTCCGGGGCACGATCAGCATTCTGTTCATTCTCGCGGTCAGCGGAGTGCTTAGCTCCAACTTCGACCAGATTCTGGTGCTGCGCAACTCGCTGAATGACAGTGCTTCTAACGTCATTGACTATTATATTTATCAGACAGGTATTGTCTCTAACCGCTTCTCCTACTCTGCGGCGGTCACTCTGGTTAAGGCGGTCATTGCACTGATTCTGCTGCTGATTGCTAACCAGGTATCCAAAAAAATCAACGACACGTCGCTGTTCTAGAACAAGGAGGATCTATCTATGTTTGCACTCAAACGCAGAACCAAAGGCGAAGTCATCTTCGACATCATCAATAATCTGGTCATGCTCTGCGTCTGCTTCCTGACGCTCTATCCAATCTGGTATGTGCTGGTCAACGCCTTCAATGACGGCAATGACGCCATGCTGGGCGGAATCTACTGGTGGCCGCGCATCATCACATTGAAGAACTTCGAGGCGGTCTTCGCAAGTCCGGGCATTATGCTGGCGATGGCCATTACCGTAGCCAAGACAGTAGTCGGTGTTGCCGTGCATGTATTCTTCACAGCAATGGTCGCGTATGCTCTATCCCGCAGGGATCTGGTGGGCGGCAAAATCTACATTCTGATCGGTACGGTCACCCTGTTCTTCAACGGCGGGCTAATCCCGACCTTCCTGCTGAACCGCGACCTGCATCTGCTGGATAACTTCCTGGTCTATATCATCCCGGTGATGTTCAGCTTCTTCGACCTCATTATCTTCATGACCTTCTTCCGGGAAATTCCGGATGGTCTGGATGAAGCGGCGCGGATTGACGGGGCCAACGACTGGTCGATTCTGCTGCGGATTGTGCTGCCGGTCTCCATGCCGGTCATTGCCACCATCGCGCTGTTCCACGGTGTTTATCAGTGGAATGATTATTTTACCGGCATTATCTACATCAACAACGTGGATCTGCAGCCGATTCAGACCTATCTGTTCCGGGTCGTGGCCCAGTCCAGCTCCAATACGATGATGACTGCTGTCCAGGGCAGCGCGGCCACAAGAACGGTCACCTCACAGTCGATTAAGCTGGCTACCATGGTCGTGACCACACTGCCGATCGTGTTCGTCTATCCGTTCCTGCAGCGTTATTTTGTCAAAGGCATGATGATTGGTTCGATCAAGGGCTAAGCATCTGCAAGCCACAGGTAACTCCTCCAACGCCCGGGTGTCATAAGGGCTACGGGGTTGAGCTTATAATTTATATTATCTAGAAAAGGGGTAAACAAATGGGCATGAAACATAAGCCGAAGAAAACGGTCCTGCTGCTCTTGGGACTCATGATGGCCTTCTCTGTTACAGGCTGTGGCAGCAAGGATAACGCCGCGGGCGGAAACACGGGGAATAATAAGCCGGCGAACACGGAGGCTACAACGGCACCTGCAACAGATGCTGCAACACCGACACCTGCGGCTTCGGCCGATGAACCGGGCTGGAAGAGCGATACTTCACCGATTACTTTTGACTGGTATCTGAACTTTGCCTGGTTCCCGAATAAATGGGGCGTAGACCCAACCTCTCAATATGTGACCAAGAAGACCGGCGTTAACCTTAACTTCATCGTGCCTGCAGGTAATGAGAACGAGAAGCTGAACACGCTGATGGCTTCCGGCAAGCTGCCGGACTTCATTACGCTCGGCTACTGGGAAGATGCAATCAAAAAAATGGTAGAAGGAGATCTTGTGCTTCCGCTGAACAAGCTGGCAGATGAATATGACCCTTACTTCTACAAGGTATCGGATAAGGATAAGCTGGGCTGGTATACTCAGCCGGACGGCAATGTCTACGGCTATCCGAACTCCTCGTCCTCCCCGGCCGATTATAAGCAATACGGCGATACCTACGTATCCAACCAGACCTTTGCGGTCCGCAAGGATATCTATGAAGCCATCGGCAGCCCGGATATGCGTACGCCTGAAGGTTTCCTCGCCGCGCTGAAGGCAGCGCAGGAGAAATTCCCTCAGGTGAACGGCCAGCCGCTGATTCCGCTCGGTTTGCATGAGTTCACCGAGAACGGCAACGACTCGCTGGAAGGCTACATTCAGAATTTCCTGAACATCCCTTGGGAGAAGGACGGCAAGGTCTATGACCGTGAGACAGATCCTGAGTATGTCCGCTGGATGAAGACTCTCCGCCAGGCGAACCAGGACGGACTCTTGGCAAAGGATATCTTCATTGACAAGCGTGCGCAAATGGAAGAAAAAATCGTACAGGGACGCTATTTCGCAATGCTCTATCAGCGTACAGACTTTGCTTCGCAGCTCGGTACAATTTTCCAGAAAAACCCTGATCAAGTGTACATTGCAGTAGACGGACCGGCCAACACCAAGATGGACCCGCCTGCACTGAACGGCCCTGGGATCTCCGGCTGGACGGTGACCCTGATCTCCAAGAATGTGAAGGATAAAGCGCGTGCGATTAAATTCCTCAGCTACCTGAACAGTGAAGAAGGTCAAAAGGATCTTTTCCTGGGTGAAAAAGGGGTCAGCTATGATACAATTGACGGCAAGGACCAATTCCTGCCTGAGGCGCTGAAGCTGATGAACACCGACCGCGGAGCCTTCGATAAGCAGTACGGTTCATCATTCACCTTCTGGATGATGCAGAACACCAATATTACCGATCAATGGAAGCCGGAATCGGTAGAGCCTTACAAGCAACTGGAAGACTGGACGAAGGGCAAATCGGTCAACACCTCCGAATTCCAATTGATTGACCCTACCGGCAACTCGCCGGAAGGCATTATCGCGACCAAGCTGAAACAGCTTCGCGGCAAAACCTTGCCGAAGCTGCTGATGGCGGATTCCGATGCAGACTTCGATAAGATCTGGAGCGATTATCTCGCCAAGAAAGAAAAGGACGGCCAGGCGACCTTCGATGCCTACCGCCAGACGAAATATGAAGAGAACAAAAAGAAGCTTGGAATGTAAGCTTAACGAATATGGCCCAATTGCCCGCGACCTGCGGGCTTTTGGGTTTTCAACTTGTGCGAGGTGAACATGCGCGAACGAACAGGGGCCTTATGGAATTCCTTCCGCTACTGGTGGGGGCGGAGATCGCTGCAGAGCCGGCTGATTGCCGCTTATATCTTCATTATTCTGGGACCCAGCCTGCTGGTGTCCCTCTATTCGTACAGAGCGATCAATAATACTTATAAGCGTGATTCTATTGAGAAGAACAGCTATCTCCTCCAGATGGAGAAGCTGTATGTGCTCAACCAGATTGAAGCGATGGAACGTGTCGCCCAGATGGCTTCCTCGGATAAAGGGGTGGAGAGCTATCTGGTCAGCGAGGATGAGCCTTCGCTTGGAGAACTGATCGATTTCAATACAACTACCTTTGTGAGCTTGAGCCAGATGCAATTCAATAATCCGAATATTGAGCATCTGCGGCTGTTCTCCAGCAATAAGAATGTGCATGAGCTGTGGCCGGTTATTTTCAGTGAGGACCGGGTATCGATGGAACCGTGGTTTCAAAAAGCGCTGCAGATGGAGGGACAGCATTACTGGTCCTTTCAGAAGCGGGATCCCGACCTCATGAAGCGCTACGCAGGGGAAGTGGAGGCTGGTCCGGCCAAGGTGTCGCTGCTCAAAGAGAAAAGCATTCCTGCCGGGCATCATGTCGGGATGGTGCAGGTCGATATGCAGCTGAGCAAGTTCGCACCTAAGGCGTTCACCTCTGTGCAGGACAATGAATCGCAGATGATGATCGCAGATGAGGAGCTGAACCTGTTCACCCGGACGGACCATTCCTTCTTGGAGGAGAATCCGGGACTCTCTGCGGCCGTTAAAGAACGGCTGGATGTCTACCGTAAGATGGGCGGATGGGAGATGGATTACGAGGAGAACGGGAATTCATTCCTGCTGATTCAAGCGCCGCTGGAGCAGATTAATGCTTCCCTGGTCACGGTGGTCTCCATGAAGGGATTAATGAAGGATATTTCGCGTACCCGCAACCTGATTATTGGGGCGAATATCGTTTTTATTTTCCTGGTAACGGTCATTGCCTATATCATGAACGCATTTATTCTGAAGAATCTCCGCCGCCTGACCGAGACGATGAAGAAGGTCCGCAGAGGTGAGCCTTACGGCAGCATCCGGGTCAACGGCGGCGGTGAGGTCGGGGAGCTGGCCCATCATTTCTCGAAGCTGCTGAATACGATCAATACGCTGGTGGCCCAGGCGGTCCATAAGCAGGCGCTCTCCAAGGAAGCGGAGCTGCGCACCCTGCATAATCAGATCGATGCCCACTTCCTCTATAATACGCTGGAGAATATCAAGATGCTGGCCGAAATCGAGAACCAGCGGACCATCTCGGATGCATTGACCCGGCTGGGCGGCATGATGCGTTATAATTTCAAGTGGAGCGGAGAATACGTCAAGCTGAGGGACGAGATCCGCCATATTGAGAATTATGTGGAGGTTATGAACATCAGGTTCGAGCATACCATCCGGTTAGAGCTGGATATTGACAGCGCTTATCTGGAAGTGGAGGTGCTTAAAATGTCGCTGCAGCCGATTGTCGAGAACAGTGTGAAGCATGCCTGGAACGCGGACGGAGTCGAGCTTACGGACCGCGTGGTGCGGATTAATCTGACGGAGGTCGGGACGGAGATTCTAGTTGTCGTGCGCGACAATGGTCTGGGACTGACGCCGGAGCGGCTGCTGGCGCTGCATGAGGCGATCTATGCGAAAGAGGAGCCTGGAGCGGACGCTTCCGGGATCAGCAGCGGAGGATATAAGGCGGGCGGCGTCGGACTGCGCAATGTGCATCAGCGGCTGCAGCTATTCTACGGTGAAGCCTACGGGCTGGAGGTACAGAGCGAAGCGGGAAAATGGACGGCCGTGTACATGTCACTGCCCAAAGTTCTATTGACGGGGGATAACAGCTATGACTAATCTGCTGATTGTGGATGATGAAAAAATGATCCGTTTAGGCCTGAAGGCGATGATTGAACGGGAATATCCGGCTGTCTACAGCATATCGATGGCGGGCAACGGCGCGGAAGCACTGGAGCTGTACAAGCAGGAGCGGCAGGATGTGATTATCACCGATATCCGGATGCCGATCATGGACGGAATTACACTGCTGGCGCGGCTGTCTGCGGAAGCAGCGGCGGATGGGGCTCCGGCTGTCATTATACTCAGCGGCCATGATGATTTCGAATATGCCAAAAGCGCGATCCGCTACCGCGTCAAGGATTATCTGCTGAAGCCGATCCGCCGTGAGGAGCTGTTCGAGATTCTGGAGCGGATAGCCAAGGAAGGGGAAGAGCGGGAATCCAGCAGCCACAAGCAGCTGCAGGAAGCAGAGGGCTACCGCCGCGAGCTGCGGGCGGCCCGTCTGCGCAGCCTCCTGATGCAGCAGGAGAGCGAGGTATCATCTGCGCAGCAGGAGGAGCTTGCGGGGCTTGCGCTGCCTTTTACAGTAGGGGTGCTGAACTATTATCACAGTGACGGTACACGGATGAAGCCTGGAGAGGTGCAGGGGCTGCTGGAGCAGCTCAGCGGACCGCTGGAGCACAAATTCAAGGAGATCCTGACGGACGGGGATGGGAAGCTGGTGCTTGTCGGAGAGGGGGAGAGCTTCCTGGAGCTGGCAAGGAAGGCCGAATCCAAGGAGCTTACGCGGCTGCTGCTCGGAATCAGCAGCGAGAGCCGCAGTGCCGGGCAGTTCCGCGCCTGTTATCTGGAGGCTTGCCGGGCGCTGCAGTACACCTTCCTGTCGCCGCAGGCCAGCTTCGTGGACTATGCGGATATTCAGGCCGGACGGCTGAGCTTCCCGCTCCCGGAGGAGGAGCTGCGGAAGCTGCTCAATATGCTCGGAACCGGGCGGGAGAAGGAGATTAAGGCGTTGCTTGGGGTTATTTTTCAGACGGAGCATCTGCTGAGGCTGGATCTGAGCTACCTGGAGCATGTCGGGCGGAGTATGAATGAACGCGTACTGGATGAGGTGTTCCGTACACATGGCGAAGCTTCGGTGGAGGTGCTGAAGCTCTACCGCCAAGTGGGCAACCTGCATAATTTCCGCCATTTCCACGACTATTACCGTGCGCTGGAGCATCTGCTCCTGAGCGTTAACGATTATATTATAGGCATCAAATCCGCCCATACCGAGCATGCCGATATGGAGGAAGCGCTGGCGTATATCGAAGCGAATTATGCGCGTCCGCTGAACATGGCGATGGTCAGTAATTACGTGTCCCTGAACTATTCTTATTTCAGTGAGGCATTCAAGGCCTATACCGGGGAGAGCTTCGTGCTGTATCTCAAAAAAGTCCGCATCCGCCACGCCAAGGAGCTGCTGGCCGATAACCGGGTCAAGCTGGCCTCCGTCTCCGAGTCCGTCGGCTTCGAGAACAGCAAGCAGTTCGCACGGGTATTCAAGGAGCTGGAGGGCATCTCCCCCGGAGAGTACCGGGCGAAGCTGCTGATGGGGCGTTATCCCGGCCAGGCTGAGGATAAGGAGTCTTAGGGCTAGGGCAGATGCTGGAACGATAATGAGCGGGAGTTAAGGGCCGGGTGGCAAGACTTGAGGTTCAAATATAAGAATTCATATGTTTCACATGAGGAATTATCCTTCTATTTCTCGCTGAAACGATACCGTCCTTAAAAGGACGGTATCGTTTCCACTTGTGATCTATGATAGGATAGATGGAAGGTCTGGAGGTATTGGTATGGAAGAGATCCAAGGAACACTGATTACGGCAGACAGACTTGCCGCCGATTTCCGGCAGCTGGGTGTGCAGGAGGGGATGACGCTGCTGCTGCACTCCTCCTTGAAGTCACTCGGGCAGTGGGTGGCAGGCGGACCTGTTGCCGTGATCCTCGCGCTGGAGCAGGTGCTGGGCGAGGAAGGAACGCTGGTGATGCCGACGCAATCCTCGGATCTGACCGATCCGTCAGGCTGGAGCAGACCGCCGGTGCCGGAGGCCTGGTGGCCGGAGATCCGGGAGCATATGCCGGCGTACGACCCGGACCTGACGCCTATTCGCGGTATGGGGATTATCCCGGACTGCTTCCGCAAGCAGCGGGGTGTGCGGCGCAGCAGCCATCCGATTGATTCTTTTGCCGCCTGGGGGAAGCACCGGGATGTCATTATTGACAGCCATGGCCTGGAATATGCCTTCGGAGAGCGGTCGCCGCTGGCCCGGATCTATGAGCTGGGGGGAAGCGTGCTGCTGCTTGGCGTGGACCATGGGAACAATACCTCGCTGCATCTCGCGGAGCACCGGGCCGATTATGCAGGGAAGCAGGAGGTTATCGCAGGTGCTCCGATGCTGGTGGATGGCGTCCGGCAATGGGTGGAGTTCAGTGATTACAACTGGAATTCGGATGATTTCGCTCAGCTTGGCGCGGACTTTGACAAGGAGACCGGGCGGATTGCCAAGGGCTTCATTGCAGCATCTGCGGCGCAGCTGGTCCCGCAGCGGGAGATTGTCGATTATGGGGTGAAGTGGCTGGAGCGCCGCCGCAGGTAGACCCTGAATGAGACGATTGGCACATGCTGGTGTCATAGCGGCCGAAATGGTCCAATCATCGATACATAATTGGGTAAAGGGGAATCGGAATTCATGACTACAACGGTGTATATTACAAGACACGGGCAGACGGAATGGAATGTGCAGAAGCGGATGCAGGGTCATCAGGATTCGCCGCTTACGCCGCTGGGCGTCCAGCAGGCGGAGTGGCTGGGCAAGGCTATGAAGGATGTCCATCTGGACGCGGTCTATGCCAGCTCCAGCCCCCGGGCGCTGCGGACGGCAGAGATTATCCGGGGCGGGCGGGAGATCCCGCTTACCGCTTATGATGAGTTCAAAGAGATTAACCTTGGCGTCTGGGAAGGCCGGGAGGCCGGTGAGCTGGAGGAGCAGTACCCGGAGCAGCACCAGCTATTCTGGGGGGACCCGGCGCTGTTCAGCATCCAGGGCGGCGAGACCTTCGCAGCAGTGCAGGAGCGTGCGCTCGGCAAGCTGCGTGAGCTCATAGACCTGCACGAAGGCGGCACGATCCTTATTGCCACCCATACGGTAGTAGTGAAGGTGTTGATGGCTTATTTTGAAGACCGGGCCATGGACAAGCTATGGGATCTGCCCTACATTCACCCTACCTGCCTATGCAGAATTGATATTACTGACGGCGTGCCGGAGATTGTGCTGCACGGGGACACCAGTCATTATGTGACCAGTGAGGGCGGGCTGGAGTCCTGAGTAGCAGTTACTGGATAGCAGCACAGCAGGTAGAGTTACGATAAACAGGCGATGCGCATGTGGCATCGCCTGTTTGGCGTGGGGCGGCGTAAGGCGTGCGCGGGAATTTTGCACATTGTGCAACACTGGGGCTCGCTAGGGGGCAGTGTGTAGGAATCCTGCATGAAATGCAACAATGGGGCTCGATAAGAACGGCCTGTGCGGAGATCCTGCACGAAATGCAACAATCCAGCTCCCGTTAGCCCCGAATCGCCCGAAATCCTGCAAAAGCTGCAACAATGTGCCATAACCAGTAACAAATTAAGAAAAATCATGCATAAAGTGCAACACTGGAGCTTGATAGGGGCGATCTACGCAGAGATTTTGCACGAAATGCAACACTGTCAGCTCCTTAAGGTCCATCTACATAGATGCATTGCCTGTCAGCGCAGCCTCCTGGCGCTGGCGGTCCCGCTGCTCCAGCACAGACAGGTCGCCGTCCAGCGCTTTCAGGCCGGGCAGGCGCAGGGCCACTCCGGCGTACAGCACCGGAAGAAGGCCTGCGGCAATCAAAAGCACAGGAACCCCGTACAGCTCAGCGACCGTACCGGCTGCCAAGGCGCCAATCGGCGACAGGCTCCCGCCAATCAGGAAGCGGACCGAATTCACCCGGCCCTGAAGCTGACCGGGTACGAGCCGCCCGTGCAGGGAGGAGCTTAGGGAACTGAAGAACGGCCCCATCAGCCCGGCGGCGGATACGGCGAACAAGGCGAAGGCATAGCTGGGAATGAAGCCCCACAGCATGGTGACGATACCTGACAAGCCCAGGCTGCCCAGCATGACAGCGCGCCGCTGCTTAATCTCGCCCATGATGGAGATGACCCCGAGTCCGGCGAGGTACCCAAGCGCAGAAGCTGTAGACAGCGTACCTACAGCCGCCGCATTGCGGTGCAGCACCTCGCGGACATAAGGGACCATCATCGTCCATATGGCTGTGGAGCTAAGATTGCTGACGGCAGCCATCATCATGATCGTCAGCATGGCCGGGAACCGCCGATAGAACGAGAAGCCTTCGGCTACCTCCCGCAGATAGCCGGATACGGAAACGGCAGCAGCAGGCGGCCCGGCGGGCTTGCCCATCCGGGGCAGCCACAGCAGCATGGCAATCGCAGCCATATAGCAGACGGCGTTGACCCCGAGCGCTGGCAAGGCGCCGCTGGCCGCGGTCAGGATACCGGCAAGCGCTGGACCGAGCAGCACGGCAGCGCCCTTGCAGCCGTCAATGATGGCGAAGGCACGCATCAGCTTGCCGGTTCCGGCGATTTCCGGGATGACGGCCATGGCCGTCGGCAGGAACAGCGCGGAGCAGGCGCCGCTCAGGCTGGCGGCCGCGAACAGCTGCGAGAGCTGGAGATGGCCGGCGAGGCCCATGCCGAGCGGAAGCAGGAGCGCCAGCAGCCGCAGCACGGCAAGGCAGGCCATGAACCGCACGCGGGGCAGCCGGTCGGATAGCGGCGAGCCGAGCAGGCGCAGCACTTGCTCGGGAATCATGGAGCTGAGCGCAAGCGCCCCCATCGCTACCTTGGAGCCAGTCAGGTCATAGACCAGCCACTCCATGGCCAGCAGCCCAAAGGCATCGCCGAAGGCGCTGAGTGAAACCGTAGATAACAATCCGTAATAGCTGCGTTTCTGCATAAAGCTCAACCCTCCAGATATTCTCCGATTTGTCCTGGCAAGCCGTTCAGTGCCTCAAGGCGCAGGCTGTAGGATGTGTTTTTACCCGCAGTATGAACAATGACCAGACCGGCAGCCCGCAGCGCGATCAGATGGTAATGGATCGTGCTTTTGGACAGGCCGACCTCCTTCACAATCTCGGTGAAATTCATCTGCTTGCCGGTAAGCAGGCGGAGAATGTACAGCCGGGTCTCATCCGACAGCGCCCGGGTAAGCCGCAGCAGAGCAGGTGCGGGCCGCCCTTCTTCCGGAGGAAGAACATCGCAGGAGTAGCTGGTGAACACAAATTCATCGAAGAACGAGGTGGTTACCAAAGGGCGGGCATGGTATTGCGGAGTGATGATTACCTGCTTCAGGGTCTCCGAAGGGTATAGCCGCATGCCTGCTGTGGCCGCCTCGTAAATCTCCATATCGTTCGCGCCGTTCAGTAGCGCGGCTCTTGCAGCAGCCTCCTGCTGAAGCCCTTCCAGAATGGCCGGATTAATGCTGCTGAAATACCCCGCGTCCCATGCTCTGATGACTTCAGCGGCAGAGCTGCGCAGTTCGGTCAGGTTAGAGGGGACGGTCTGTCCGAAGCGGCCGGCGATTTCATACAGCTCACCGGGAGACAGAGCCTCGAACCAGTCCAGAAAACCCGCTACCGTCCGCTCTTCCGGACAGCTCCAGATGTAAGGGGACAGACTGAAATTGTCGGTAAGCTTCATGACTTCTTTCATTCTCTGTAGCATCACAGGGGCAAATCGGGTTTGTACCTCACGCACCCAGGAAGCTCCTGCGTCCATTGCATTGTGGTTCTGCTTGCCGATAAAAGCATTTAAGCTGGCGATGCACTCATAGACGGGTGCGAAATCAAGGGTTACTTTATAATCCATAAGGAATTCCTGCTTTCTGGTGTAGTGGAGTTAGATATAACAGAGATAATAGATAGTGAAGGATAACTGAGCTTGGAATCAAAAAAGTTCTATAAACATAGAACTAATATTTGTTTTATCATAAACGAACTTTTCTCGTTTGACAAATCTTATTATTCAAAAAAAGGCGGTTCCCGCAGCGCATCATGCGCCTTGGGAACCGCCTTTACTGATTTAAACCTCGTATAACGCTGTAGCGTGCGTTAGTTAATGAATTGAAGCGACTTCAAGGTCTTCTCCAGCATCGTAGCCGCTTCCGCACGGGTAGCCAGCTTCGCCGGAGCGAACGCACCATCAGGGGTACCCTGGATGATGCCTGCGGCGGCGATCTCTGCTACCGCTGCTCTGGACCAGGCCGGGATGCTTGAGGCATCGCGGAATTTAGCCAGTACAGCCGAATCGGCCGTCAGGGTCTTGCCGGTGTATTTCATAGCTTTGGACAGGACGGCTGCCATCTCCTGCCGGGTAATCGGACTGCCTGGCTTGAAGCTGCCATCGGTATAACCGGTAATCAGACCTGCGGCAGCGGCTGTCTGTACAGCATCCGTGTACCATGCGCCAGCACGGACATCACTGAAGGATGTTCCTGTTGCTGCCGGTGCAAGCCCCAGCGAGCGGGTGATCAAGGCTGCGAACTCTGCCCGTGTAATAGATTGCGCAGGTGAGAAGGCGGTATTGCTGGTGCCGTTAATCACCAGCTTGGAGGCCAGCAGCTCAATGGCCGATTGTGCCCAGTGTCCGGTAGTATCGCCGAAGGTCTTGGACGACTTCACCACAGTGTAATAGCTGTTGCTGTTGCGCTTGATCGTTACCTCTGTATGTCCGTCTGCCGGGCTTGCGAAGATAGAAGGCACGAAGGAAAGCTTGCCCGTGGCCGGGTCAAAGGCGACACCGGTCGCACCCTTGGCATCAAGTGCACCTGTGGCCGTGATTGTCCGCTTCACATAGGTACTGCCGAAGCTGTTCAGCGGTACATTGGTGGTGCCTGCCTGGGCAGTGACACTGAATTCAATGACGGGGCCGGCTAGTGTGACCGCATTGCCCTGTGCGGCAATGGCCTTGTTCAGACCGTCAAGTGCAGCAGGTCCGGCCTGAAGCAGCGAGACAGTGACCGTGAACTCCCCGGTGCCAAGTCTTGCAGCCAGTGCTGATCCGTTCACAACGCTCAGCGGCAGGGAGTAGGAGGCTCCGCCTGATGAGGTGAAGGTAAGCACGGTATCAGGGCGGGCAGCCGCCTGCTGAACCAGCACACTGCCTGGCAGGACAACCTGTGCGCCTCCTGCCGACGCTGTAAGCGGGATGATCAGCTCACTAGAACCGGCTGGCAGTGCGGCCAGCTTCGCTGTAAGCTCTGCTGCTGTAAGCGTGGTAACCTGCGGTGCTGCCGCGCTTGGAGTAGAGGTTACTGATGGCGTTGCCGTAGGAGTCACTCCTCCGGTGCCCCCTGGGCTTCCGCCTTCCGGTGCCGTGGTTGGAGCCGGAGTAGGCGTTACAGTCGGACTTGGGTTTGGAACGGCACCCTTCAGATCGGTGATCCGTCCTTCAACGCTTGAAGTTACCGGATTATGCTTCTTCAGATAGGCCAGCAGGACTTCGAAGTCGGGAAGACCCAGTTCATAATAACGTCCATCCGCCTTGGCTGAAGCCAGTGCGCGGTAGAAGTCCCCGCCGCCAGCCATGAAGGAGTTCGTGGACAGAATATAATAGCCTGCCGGATCAATCGGCTTGTAGGATCCGTCCGTCTGCTTGATCTCAACGGAGATGATGCGTTCCCCTGCTTGCGTGACCTTGCCGGTTAATGAATCGATAATCTCCGGTTTCTTGGTGGAATCATACGAATATTTCATCCCTGAGACATGGGCGAACCGACCCTGGTCGGAAGCCAGGCCGCTGACCGCGTTCTCCAGGGAGGAGATGATCTCTGCACCGGTAACTTTCAGGGCTGCAAGTCCGTTGCCGAACGGCAGCGTCGTCAGCACTTCACCCATGGTGATATCTCCTGCATTGATGGCTTCGCGGATACCTCCGCCATTCTGAATAGCAACTACGCCCTTGATGGAGGCGAGGTCAGAGGCAGACACGAAGCTTGGCATAAGCTCCGTAACCTTCTCTGCAATACTGTCGGCGATCATATTCCCGATGGGTGTCTCTTCCTTACGCACCACACGGACAGACTTTCCGTCGATGATGCGGTGAGTGTAGAGATCTACATCAGAGTAGCCTACAACCTGATTCCGGACCGTTGCCAGCTCGGCATCGATCGGGGCAAGGATTTTTTTGGCAGCAGCATCTTCACCGAACAGATTGACATCCAGCAATTTGCCTTGATAAGCCTTGACCTCGCCATTCTTATCAAAGGTAACATCCAGCTCACCGAGGAACTGGCTGTATTCGCCGGTCTGCACAATCAGGACCTTCTTGTCCGTCCCTGCAATCACCACAGGAGTTGGCGGGTTATCGATCTTCGTGTGGGAATGTCCGCCAACGATAATGTCGATCCCCGGAACGGCCTTGGCCAACTCCTGATCCACGGTGTACCCCAGATGGGTGACGGCGATAATCTTGTTGATGCCCTGGGCTTCAAGCGCCTGGACGGTCCGCTTCGCGCTTTCTACATGATCCTTGAAAATAATCTTGTCGCCGGGAGACGCGAGGCCTACAGTATCCTCAGTCGTCAAGCCGAAGATTCCGATCTTCTCTCCATATACGTCCTTGATGACGGAAGGATAGATATGACCGTCTTTGGCGGTGCTTTTGGACTCATCCGTCTCAAGAATACCAGTCATCTCGTGATAGAGATCGGCAAGCTCACTGTTCTTCGTAGTGAAATCAATATTGGAGCTGGCAAAAGGGAACTTGGCCGCCGTCACGAAATTCCGCAGGATTTCCGGATTCTCCTTATTCATATCAAACTCATGATTGCCGAAGGTCATCGCATCATAGCCGATATTATTCATGAACTTGATGTCTGCCTGACCCTTGAACTGGTTGAAATACAGGGTTCCGGAGAAGACGTCACCCGCATCCAGCAGCACCGTATTGCCTGTCCGCTCGCTGCTGATGGCTGAGGTCCGCTTGGTGATATTCTCCAGATGGCTATGGGTATCGTTCGTATGCAGGACACGCAGATTGAAATCTGTAGTACCGAAGTTAATCTGTGCGAGCAGCGGATCATGGTCACTGATCCGGATGCCGTCGGCATCAGATACAGTGCCTTTCGGATAATCTCCCGGATCTGCAAAATCGGCATTAATATGCACGATATCAAGCTTGCTGGCAGAAGCAAGCCGGTTATTGACGAGGATATGATCCAGCGTCTGGGAGTTGCCCTGGAAGTTGTAGGAATACCGTTCATTCAGCGGCAGGGTATTTACAAGGTTCGTAAGTGCACTGCCCTTGAGGATATTAAGCGTGTCTGAGAACTGGAAGTCATTCAGATCGCCGAGCACGACAAGATTGGCCTCGGGGTTCTTCTGAAGCACATCCTCAGCGAAGCTGCCTACCACCTTGGCGATCTTGGCCCGCTGCACTTCAGTCGAGAAGACCGGAGGCTGAACCGAACCGAACAGGTAGTTGTCGCTGCTCTTGGAGTTGAAGTGATTAGCAATCACGATGATTTCTTTGCCCCCGAAAAGGAACTCGGCAGCCAGCGGCTTGCGCGACTCCTTGAAGGCCTCATTGCCCGGATCAATGCGGCCCGGATTCAGGCTGAGGCCGGAACCGGCGGTATAGCTTACAGCGTCAGTAGCATTACCAGGTGTACCCGGCTTCAGCGAGACGCGGTTCATATTGTATAGGAAGCCGGAGCGGATATTGCCGTCCGGAACGCCGCCATCCTGGTTGTTCAGCGGTGCGATATCCGTGTAGCGGTAGTCAGATGCACCGCTGTCAATAGCTTTAATGGCGGCAATCAGCGCTGTGTAGCTCTCGCTGGCATCCGTTCCGCCTTTGCCGGTTCCATCATTATCCTGCACTTCTGTCAGCCCGATAATATCGGGTGTTTTCAGATTGACCACGATATCTTTGGCGACATTGGCGATTTTGGCAGGATCATTATGCTGGGAGAAGTTCTCAATGTTAAAAGAAGCGATGTTCAGCTTATCCGTATCTCCCGGGGAGAGCGAGGTCACTTCTCTCTTCAGCTTGCTTGGGGAGACATCCGGCAGGCCGTCTGTTTCCGTAGAAATCAGGAATTTGCCGTAATCATAGGTCAGAATACCGGTGACATTGCCTAAAAATTGTTGTCCTGTAGTGAGTACCGGAGCGGTCTTCACCGAGAGAATCAGGCGCTGCGGGTTAAAGTCGGCACCCGTCAGTACCAGCCCACCCGCGGGGGAAGTCACTTCAGTCGTGTTGCCCGTACCGTTGACGGTCACCACTGGGATTTCAAAAGTACTGCTGGAAGCATAGTAGACTGCCGGGCCAACAGTGGTCGGCTTGGCAATCTCCAGCCGCATGCCTTCCAGACTCTCATAGAAGTCTATGGCATCTGTGGCTGGCTCGAACTTGGCCGGATCCAGGCCATCATCGTCGATTACAGCCGTTGGGATGAGGCGTCCGCCAGTGCCCAGCAGGGTTGGGGCCGGAAGCGGATTATCGCTGCTGACAACCGTGGTCTGGCTGGCGGTAATCTGTGTGGTAGATAATTGTCCGGTGCGGCCAAATTCCTTGACAATTCCGTCTACCGTGACAGCATCGCCTGGTTTAACAGCACTGCTTTTTCCCTTCTGATAGATTTGAATGGCTTCCGAGGTCTTGATATCAGTATCCATATCAGTGGCTGCTGATTGGATGTAGAAGCTGTCCGCATCCTTGATGTAGGTAACAATTCCTTTGATGTCAGTGACCATCTTGTCCGCGTAAGGGGAGCTA
Source organism: Paenibacillus silagei (assembly GCF_017874735.1). Classification (GTDB taxonomy): domain Bacteria; phylum Bacillota; class Bacilli; order Paenibacillales; family Paenibacillaceae; genus Paenibacillus_AQ; species Paenibacillus_AQ silagei. The sequence goes on along the minus strand of NZ_JAGGLV010000019.1, from coordinate 67,319 downwards.
TGTCCTGCACCTTGAATCTGGTTAATCTTCAGACCTGCCAGTGCAGGCGCGACGCTGTATTCAAAAGTGGATGTTGAACCTTTCTCAGAATCGGGTAATAAGGCATAAGCTGTAATCTTAAGCGAGGTAATATCGGAGTGAACGGTGATTGGGGCAGTATACAACTGGTCTGCCACTTCTGCTGTAGTACTCTTGTTGGCGTAGACGCTGTAGTACACGCTTGCTGTTACAGAGGTGTTTAAAGTAATCTTTGACCCTGTAGCGATCTTAGTACCCGAAGCAGGAGATGCAGTAACCGGGGGAGCTTGGGTGGCCGTAGTAGCCGCAACCCTATCGGCTGCTATAATCGGCTCTGCCGAGGCCGTCCCGGAGCCTGTGGACAATCCCGGGAAGATCCCGGTTAATAGCAATGCTACCGCCAGGAATAGACTAAGCGGCTTCCTGCATTGTGAAGAAAGTTTCATGTGAGTATACCTCCCCATAAAATATCATTCGTACTCTATTATAATAGAGATAATATGAATCTAGCGCAATTTTTCGGCAATATTTGTTAAAGTTGCATAAATTCAAGGTTGGAAATACTGAAATATATAAAAATTTAATGTGATTTATATGAAATAAGCTATGTTTTCTGAAAATCATGTAAACTATATGTTATTTATATGCTAATAAACGGCGTCTCCCTCTTTAGTGAGGGAAGCGCCGTTTATTGTTGTTTTTGTTGTGCCGTTTATTGTTGTTTTTGTTGTTAAAGAAAATATGGTCATCGATCCACTTCCCCTTCAACTCTTCTATGCGCACCTTATCCAACACAAACGGAGAGTGCGCGGGCTGGATGTAGGCGAAAAACCGAATACAATGTGTTAGCGGGAGGGTGCGCGGGTGAATGTAGGCGAAAAACCGAATACAATATGCTGGCGGGAGGGTGCGTGGGCGAATGTAGGCGAAAAACCGAATACAATATGCTGGCGGGAGGGTGCGGAAGTAGGGTGAAGCTCAAAGAGGGGAAAATCAGGGGCACTGCTGCCCCTGATTTTGCCGGATGCCCTCAGAAGTGGGCGGATGGGGAGTCGATGAAAAAGGGTAGGTTACTTTACTTGGCTTCAATCCGCTCCGCCCCGCCCATATAAGGCCGAAGCGCCTGCGGGATATAGATCGATCCGTCCTCCTGCTGGTGGTTCTCCAGCAGCGGAATCAGAATGCGCGGCGTGGCGACCGCTGTGTTGTTCAAGGTATGGCAGTATTGCAGCCGCCCGTCTTCATCACGGTAGCGGATGCCCGAGCGGCGGGCCTGGAAGTCGAGCAGATTGGAAGCCGAGTGGGTCTCCCCGTAAGCTTCTCTGCCCGGCATCCAGGTCTCGATGTCATACTGCTTATGGGTCTTCATCGCCATGTCTCCGCTACAGACGGCGACTACCCGGTAAGGCAGCTCCAGCAGCTGAAGAATATGCTCGGCATTGCCGAGAATCTCCTGGAGCATCTGCTCCGATTCTGCGGGATCGTTCTTGCACATGACCACCTGCTCGATCTTCGAGAACTGGTGGACCCGGTACAGCCCGCGCACATCGCGGCCGGCCGAACCCACCTCACGGCGGAAGCAGGCCGACATCCCGGCCAGCCGCAGCGGCTGATCCAGCTCCAGAATCTCATCGCTGTACAGAGAGACCAGCGACACCTCCGAGGTCCCGGCCAGCCAGCGCTTTTCGCCTGTCAGCTCGTAGGTCTGGTCCCGGCCGCCGGGGAAGAACCCGGTCCGCTCCAGCGCTTCCGGCCGGACGATCACGGGCACATCCATCGGGGTGAAGCCGCGCTGCATCAGCACATCGAGGGCCAGCCGCTGCACGGCAAGATGCAGCAGCAGCCCGGCCCCCTTCAGCACATAGCTGCGGGGCCCTCCGGCTTTGACACCGCGCGGAAGGTCGATGATGTCGTGCAGCTCTCCGAGCTCGACATGGTCCCGCGCGCGGAACCCGAAAACCGGCGGCGCGCCATGCCGCCGCAGCTCCACATTCGCGCGCTCATCCGGCCCGATCGGCGTATCCGCCGACACGGGATTCGGCGCGAGCAGCAGCAGCTCGCCGCAGCGCTGCTCCGCATCCAGAAGCTCCGCCTCCAGCAGAGTCAGCTGGCCGTTGATCACCCGCACCTGCTCCTTGGCCAGCTCGCCACCCGAAACGTCGCCCCCGCGCAGCAGGCGCTCGACCTCCTTCGTCAGCGCGTTGCGCTCCGCGCGCCGCTGCTCGGTGGCCCGGCGTACCTCCCGCCGCCGGTCATCCCACTCCAGAAGTTCCTCCAGGGGGAACTTCAATCTTTTCCATTCGGCCGTCTTCCGTACAAGGTCCTCATTCTCCCTGATCCAATTCATATCCAACATCTGCATCCGCTCCTTAAGTGTGGGTAAAAAAACGCAAAAAACGCCCTCATCCATGGGACGAGGAGCGTCAGCTCGCGGTGCCACCCAGGTTGACCTCATTCGCGTATAGCAGCTAAGCAGCGCGGAATCAGGCCCTCTTTGGTCTTCGCGGTAACGGGCGAAACCCGGTAAACTTAGGGAACAGGAAGCTGCTCCGGTCGCAGACGCCTCGCGGTTGGATGCCGGTCGTTGGCCTGGTCGGGATATAGGTTTGCCGTTTATTATAACCAGAGCGGCAGCGGTTTGCAAGCATAAGAGGGGTTTGACAATATTCCTTGTACTCTGCTAGGATTATTACTAATTTAAAGTATTGATGCCCGGCGAAGCAGCCCGGTTTATCCTATTATGCGGACGGAAGAGGTGCGGAAATGGCCAAAATAGTCGTAATTAACGGAACACCCTCGCTGGTCTCACGGATCAATGCCGTGATTGAGTATGCAGAGAATGCCCTGCGGGAGCGCGGGTATGAAGTGGAGCGGATCAATGTGGCGGAGCTGCCTGCGGAGGATCTGATCCATACCAAATTCGAGAGCGAAGCCATCGTCAAGGCGAATGGGCTCGTAGCGGAAGCTGATGCGGTAATCGTAGTCAGTCCGGTATATAAGGCTTCTTACACGGGAGTACTGAAGACCTTCCTGGATCTGGTGCCGCAAAAAGGGCTGGCCGGCAAAATCGTCCTGCCGCTCTTCATGGGCGGAAGTCTTGCACATCTGCTGGCGATCGACTATGCACTGAAGCCGGTACTGTCCGTGCTTGGCGCCCGCTACATTCTTGGCGGCGTCTACGCCGTAGACTCCCAGGCGGTGCGTAATGACCAGGGCGTAGTTGAGCTGGCTGAAGAGCTGCGTTTACGCCTGAACAGCGTTCTGGAAGAGCTGGCGGAGGAGACGGAGCATAAGGTGGGGCGCAAGGCAGGACAGACAGGAGCCGCGGAATAAGGTTACGCTGCCGGTCCGATCATCCCCCGGTACAATCAAAAGGCACTAAACCACCCGGATGCGGGAGTTTAGTGCCTTTGTCTATTTAGGAGTTATACTCCTTGAAAGCTCAGCTCCGGCTCCCACAGTACCACCGTATCTCCCGCCAGACTCGCCGGAATATCGATGATCCGCTGGTTGCTGCTTCCCCGGTAGGAGAGGGTAAGGTCTTTGAGCTCTTCGACGAACCGTCCGTCGATCACGACCTGGCACAAGGCCAGCAGCTTCCATTCCGCAGAGCCCGGGGAAGCCGTAAGCTCCTCGTACGTATAGCCGGTATAGATCCAGACCGGGAAGCCCGGCAGCTCGGCGCGCAGCTCGTGTATGAAGTCTGCAGCCTCCTCAGCCGAGAAAAAAGGGTCCCCGCCCGCCAGCGTCAAGCCGTCCAGCAGCGGATTGCCTGCAATCTCCTCTATAATCTCCCGCCGGCGCTCCGGGGTAAAGGCCTCCCCGTAGTTAAAGTTCCAGGTCTTCGGGTTGAAGCAGCCCGGGCAGCGGTGGCGGCAGCCGCTGATGAAGAGGACAGCCCGCAGGCCTTCCCCTTCATTGATCGACTCCGGGTAATATCCGCAGATGTTCATAGATGCTTAACACGGTCCCGGACCTCGGCTTGCTTGGCCGCATTGAAGCGGGTCTGGTAGTCACCGGTCAGATACCCGGTAACCCGGCGCAGACGGCGGATATGCGTGGTATCCTCATGGGCATTGCAGGTCGGGCAATTCGTGCCGATGACCCCTTCATAGCCGCAGCCGGAGCAGCGGTCAATCGGATGGTTGATGCTGAAGTAGCTGATATCCTGCTCCAGCGCGTATTTGATGATTTTGACGAAGGCTGCAGGGTTGCTCCGGGCATTGCCGTTCAGCTCGACATAGGAGATCGCTCCGGCGTTGCAATATTCATGGAACGGGGCTTCCAGGCTGATCTTCTTGGCTGCGCTCAGTTCATGGTAGACCGGAATGTGAAACGAGTTCGTATAGTATTCACGGTCGGTTACCCCAGGGATAGAACCGAGCACCTTGCGGTCGATCTTGGTGAACTTGCCGGAGAGACCTTCGGCCGGTGTTGCGAACAAGGTGATGTTGAGGTTAAGCTCCTCGCTCTTGCGGTCGCAATATTCACGCATGTGGCGGACAATGGCTACAGCCTTGGCGTGAATCTCCATATCTTCGCCGTGGTGCTTGCCGTACATGGCCTTCATGCACTCTGCCATCCCGATGAAGCCCAGCGACAGGCTGCCGTGCTTCAGCAGTTCGCCTACGCTGTCATCAGGGGCAAGCTGCTCGCCGCCCTCCCAGACGCCTTCACGCATCATGAAATCGGAGGCTTTGGCCTTCTGGGAAGCCTGGATACGGAAGCGGTGCAGCAGACCGTCCAGCGCAATATCCATATAGTGATTCAGGTCGTCGAAGAACCCTTCTTCATCAGCAGCCAGGCGGCGGCCGGTTATCGTGCCGTGGGCCAGTCCAAGACGCACCAGGTTGAGCGTATTGAAGGACAAGTTGCCTTTGCCGGAGCAATGGTTGCGTCCGAAGCGGTCGCCGAGCACACGGGTCCGGCAGCCCATCGTAGCGAACTCGGTATCCGGGTCAGTAGGATCGTAATACTGCATGTTCAGCGGAGCGTCCAGGTTGGCGAAGTTCGGATACAATCTGCGCGCCGAGCACTCCGCTGCCTTCAGGAACAGCTCATAGTTAGGGTCACCCGGCTGCTGGTTGATGCCTTGCTTGCATTTGAAGATCTGAATCGGGAACACCGGCGTCTCCCCGCTGCCCAGTCCGTTCATCGTGGCTGTCAGCAGCGAGCTGATCACAAGCTGGCCCTCCGGGGAGGTGCAGGTGCCGTAGTTGATGCTGGTAAAAGGAATCTGGCCGCCGGAGCGGCTGGACATCGTATTCAGGTTATGTACCATACTCTCTGCGGCCTGCAGGGTCTCGCTCTGCGTCTCCTTCAGGGCAAAACGGAAGGCGCGCGGATATTGCTCAGCCAGATCGCTGCGGCTCATCGTAATCTCCCCAAGTTCTGAAACCTCTGCATTCTCCTCGAAATACTCCAGACCTTTGCGGAAGAGCTTGGAGAAGGACTTGGTCACATAAGGAGCCAGATCATAATCCAGCTTGTTGGCGGACACACCGCCGTACTGCGCATTCTGCTGCGACTGGAAAATAATCGCCACCAGCGACATCGCCGTCATAATCGAGTTGGGAGGCCGTACGCTGCCGTTGCCGGTGTTGAAGCCTTCACGGAGAAGCCGTTCGAACGGGATGAAGATGCAGTTGGTGGTTCCGATGGCGTATTGATCCAGGTCATGCACATAGACGACATTATCCAGGGTAGCCTGTACCAGCTGCGGCGGCATGGTGAAGTTGCGGGCATACCATTTGGAGTATTCACTGCCGAATTTGCTCATTTTGCCGGAGAAGCTCTCCCCGTTCAGGTTGGCGTTCTCGCGCAGCAGATCCAGATCCCGGCTGTCGATAATATCCCGTCCCAGATGAATGACCTCTTCCAAAAGATCCTCCTGTGCAGCTTGTCCTTCGTTATAACGTTTCTCCAGCAGCGTCATTATATAACTCTCTCCTCTCGGGTATTGTAAGCGTTAAAAAAGCACCTCCGGCCGGGAAGGCCGGAAATGCCCGAATGCATGATGCAAAGATCCGGGAAGCGGAAGTTTGCCTGTGGTCTGGGTGGAATATACGAGCAGACACTGGGCAAATAGCTTACGCCCGTTCTTGTACATTCCGCAGAGCCGATACCTGAAGATAATCCACGATCGTCCTCAGGTATCGGCAGCCTCTGGCCCGATTGACGGAAGGCTAACTCTGCTATGGCAGGCCGCATACGGACACCTCCCCTGTTCCTCGCAGGAGTCTAAGCGGTGCCACCGAAACAGGCAGGTCTCCTGGCTTCCGGCAACTCCTCCGGCGCCTTCCCGGGGGGCTTATTCCGCCCCTTAGTGGCATTTAGCCGGAGAATGCGGCCCTGGGCATCGCACCCTGGGAGCATCCGGTTACAGTGGCGGGACCGCAGCGGTTTTGCACCGCGCTTCCCTATTAAGTCGCACCTCTATTACAAGGGGTGAAACACCCGTTTCTACTATATTTTGTTGTTATCTATTAAAGCTACCGCAATATATTGTGTTTGTAAATGTTTTTTTGCAATCCCGCACGGGGAGCGGGTTCGGCGCTTTTACTCACAGCTGATCCACAGTTAGTCCACAGGTAATCCACAACTTTCCTATGAATCTGCCGTGAATTTTTCATAAAATCTCCGAAAATACGCCACAAAGAATCCATAAATAGAGTGCGTCTAATCCTGGTAATCATTTTGACGGATATTAATAGAATGGAGAGGGTGCAGGTGATTTGTAGCAAGCCTGGCGAAGCGTTACAATAAGAGGATAAATCAGAGACTCAGGCACACCAGATCATTAGGAGGGAGATCACAATGGCAATTGGCGAAGTGACCGTTATTCCGATCGGGACAGGCAGCACCAGTCTCAGCAGCTATGTGGCCGAGATGCAGCGCGTGCTGCAGACGGTGGAGGGCATTACCTATGAGCTAACTTCTATGGGTACAATTATTGAGGGGCCGGTAGCGCGGATTCTGGCTGCGGTAGAAGCGCTGCATGAGTCGCCGTTTACCGCCGGGGCACAGAGAGTCTCCACCTCGCTCAAGATCGATGACCGGCGCGACAAGACCTCGACCAGCCGCAGCAAGCTGGAATCTGTGGAGCGCAAGCTGCAGGGGGAGTAACCACAATAGTATCTAATCAGAATCAACCGATAAGGAGCGGATTCTTAATGACAGAAGCAGCACAGCAGATCGGAATTCAAATGTATACACTGCGTGACCAGACGGAACGCGATTTCCTCGGCACACTGGCCAAGGTGGCAGAGATGGGGTACCGGGCAGTGGAATTCGCCGGTTATTTCGGTGTATCTGCAGGGGAACTGCGCCGTAAGCTGGATGAACTTGGCCTGGCGGCCCCTTCGGCGCATGTAGGCCTGGACTTCAGCAGTCTGGATAAGATGGAACAGGCATTAGCCAAAGAGATTGAATACGGTGTAGAGCTCGGACTGCAATATATGATCACCCCGTCGGCACCGCTTCCGCCGAACCCTTCCATAGAGGATGTAACGAGAATCATTCCATTCCTGGAGAAGGCTTCCGCGATGGTCCGGGCGGCGGGGATGCAGTACGGCTACCACAACCATGATTATGAATTCAAAGAGGTTGACGGCAAGGCGGTCATCGATATCTGGCTGGAGCAGATTCCTGCCGAGCATATGCTGGCTGAGTTTGATCTGGGATGGGTATACAGGGGTGGAGCCCGGCCCGTTGATTATGTGTCACGGTACGCCGGCCGTGTTCCGCTGGTTCACATTAAGGACTTCGGAGCAGACAATGAGGAGACCGATCTCGGAAAGGGAGAGGTCGATTTCCGGAGCGTCTTCGAGATCGCGGAGCAGAGCGGAATTCTCTATTATATTGTGGAGCAAGAGGCATATGAGGTATCTTCTCTTGAGAGCGCTAAGCTCGCACTGGATTATTTCCGCGGGCTAGGGCTGATGCAGGGCTGATGACACAGTATCCAGCGGAAAAAAGGGTTGCGTTTTCCGCTGGAAGAGTTATAATATTTTGTGTTTGGCAGGACAGCAAAGTCTGTTCGCTGGTGTAGCTCAGGGGTAGAGCAACGCACTCGTAATGCGTAGGCCGGGGGTTCAATTCCCTTCACCAGCATTCTTACAAAGTCGATAGTGGCGCGGGTTTCCGGTTTTTTGGAACTGCGCCTTTTTTCTATGCAAGCATCAACATCTACCATTCTTCTAACCTTTACTCGAGTAAAGTGGTTGTTTTGCCCTCTTCCACAAAAAACAAAAAAGAACGATTCTCTAATAACGAGAATTGCTCCTTTTTTAACATTTGAAACTTTAGAGAAATTTGAGAATCGTTGATATTATTATAGGTTCAAATCGCTAATAGAAGTCACCTGTTCTAAATTTCCTCGCGACTCTTCTGGTGGTATTATGCGCTCTCCCTCAAGACGGAATTTCCCTTCATAAACTCCTTTAATTACATAAGCATCCTCTGCAACTGGACCCACATACTTTTCGAGATAAACAATAGCTTCGTCACCTTTAGAAAATACAGCATTGCCTTCAACCGAATAATTTAATCCATCCTCGCCAGTACCACCAGTTTCTAAAATATTGATTGCTGTGTTGTTAGTAAGGTTTCCTTTATATATTTTTTGGATTTCTGCATCAGATAAGGTGAATACTATATTCCCATAATCAAAACTTTTTGCCGTATTTACCTTAACTTTTGCGATAACAGGAGCACTTTTCTCAAGGCTATCGGCAGAATCGAAACTTTCGGTTAAGTCAAAATGCATTGTTACATTCTTAGTAGATTTAGATGCTTCAGAATGGTAAAAAGTATAACCCAATCCTCCAATTAAAATTAAAGAGGAAATGGCTAGCATTAGTGTCTTTGAAAATCTTTTATTTATCATAGATATCACCCTTTCTCATATCGCATAAATAGCAAATATACCATTTTTGTCATCTGCACCTGGAACTATAGCAGTTCTGCCGCCACCCCAAGTACACATAATTTGAGTTGTATCTGATACATGATCTAATCCAAGAGCATGTCCTATCTCGTGAGCAGAGACTCCTTGTCTTTGACTGTTAGTCATGTCATCCATAGTACTTGTATTAAAGTCAATAAATGATCTAGTGTAAATGCCTGAAGTATGGACTGGTTTATTTGCACATCGGGCATTCCAACCGATATTTTTACCGTAATTGTCTTGACTGAAAATCATTACATTTGTCCCGCCTGGACTTCCTCCACTAAAGACTACACCAGCACCTGAGTCTCTCCATGCTGCAACACCTGAAGCTGTAGCTAAATTATATGTTGCTGAAGTTCCTTGATATACGAAACCAACTCTTGAACCGGGGTACTTACCACCAAGTGCATTCCAAGCATAGGTAGAAGAATTAATCATTAGCATTGAAGAAAACAATAAGGCGGAAAACGCTAACATAAATATTCTTTTGAATTTCATCCTTACTCCTCCTTATTATAAAATTTTCTAAATATGTATTTTATTTTAAATCTAAATATTTAAAATTGTCAATATTTATGAAGTGATAAAACAAAAAACAGGCCAATGGGACTATAATTGATTCCATTGGCCTGTTGATTATGATCCATATTTACCTGCATTATTCCCCTTATAGTACTTACCATTATATTCAACTGCGATTGATTCCTCTGGGTCAACTTCCTTTATTTTAAATATTTTCGTTCCCACGATATATTTATTAGAGAATATTTTTGAAGAGAAAATTGTTGCTTCATTATCGGAAAATTCTTCAATTTCACCAATCTGCTCATCGACAGAATCTAAAGTTTGATTATCGAAAGTATACATATCCCCATTCCATACAACAAAAAGTGAAGACCAGTCACCACTAGAGTTTTGTTTAGAAGTTGAACTACAACCCACTACGGTAACCAAAAGTGAAAATGCGAAAATTACAGAGAGTACATTTTTCATGAAAACGACTCCTTCCGTATAGTAGTCATCTATATATTAACATAAATATTTACAAAATTTAAATAAAATATCGTAATGTTTTCCTAAATGCTCTGTTGTTTCATTCAAACCATATTAATATTAGATAGCAGGAGTTCTTATGAGAAAAGTACTCACACACCGGATTATTATTACGACCGCATTTTTTATTTGCCTCCGATACTAGTATGACCGCATTCACTAACCGGCTTGGTGGCATCTCCCTGGTCGTTAGTACACCAGGATTGGGATTGGAAGGCCAGGAAGATAGCCACCCATCTGTGTTCATTCTCGAAATGAATAAGGACGCCGCCGTCTTGCCATGTGCCATTTTCTCTGGCGTACCCGCCCGCATTGCCTTGGTTCATATGAATATTATGAACGCCCTGCCCAGGGGAGAAGCCGAAGTACTTATCGGGCTTATCCTCTTCGGGTCCCCAAGGCTCGCCGAATACGTACAGGGTTGCATCCTGTTGCTGTGCCTCCTTGAGATAAGAGGTGATTTTGTCATAAAGATTGTTGCGGGGATCGCTGTCTTCGGGTTCATTCCGGTTCGTATTAGGCAGAGCTACCATCTTACTGGGAATCACCAGGTTTCCCCTGATATAATCAAGGGCAAGGCTCCGGTTATGCCCGGTGATCTTCGTGAAGCCGGATTCAAGCGTGAGCCAACGGGCCGTTTCTTCCGCTTTGAAATCTTCGCCCACATAATAAAGCACCTGATTTGCAGTGTCCTCCGGTAAATGTTCCGCTTTTGCGCTTGATCTGATATTGATAGCCACCCTGTACTTTTTATTAATATCACCTTCAACCTCAACCAGTACCTGGACATGATTATTTTTGACACCTAGCTTATATATGGTATTCTCATTGGATAATTTGCATTTTAATACCCCGTACCCTTGATCTAATCCGTTACCCATAGTTCGTCAGTCCCCCTTCTTAGCTATTAATGTTTCCCATAGAAGGCCATAGTAATTCTAAAGTAAAAGGTGTTCAACAGAGGAGGCAAGCTGCATTATGAAATGCCTAACCATTCGCCAGCCGTGGGCCACGTTAATTGCGCTGGGAGAAAAGCAAATCGAAACCCGGACCTGGCGGACCGCCCACCGGGGAGAGTTAGCCATTCATGCCGGGATGCAGGTGAATAAGGCGATCTGCCGGACGGAGCCGTATCAGTCGTTGCTGGCACGTTACGGTTACACTGCGGACAACCTGCCAACCGGCAAGATCATTGCAGTCAGCCGCATTGCGGATTGCTGTGAGGTGACGCCGGAGCTTGCGCAGCAAGGCTGGCCGGGCGGCAATGAATATGTATTCGGCAATTATGCCGAAGGAAGGTATGCCTGGATGCTGGAGGAGGTTGTTCCGCTGGTACATCCCATACCTGCTAAGGGACGTCTGGGTTTCTGGGAATATCCGGTGCTGGAAGAGGAACTGTGAATTTCTTGACGGCAATGTGAAGAAAAATTGCTCCAGATTGGCTGTCAGCTGGTATAATTGGGATATTCGGCGGGAAATCTTCCTATATATAAGGAGATTTGTGCTCTGAGGCGGTCTACCGCTGGAGAGGGGCAGAAATGCCGGGAAGGAGCGTATGCATAATAGATGGGAAGCCTTCTAATTGCATGGCTTTGTATGCTTTGTTTGTTTCTTGCGTTCAGGGATCAGGTAAGCCGGAGAATCCTGTACCCGGTAGCTGTGGTGGTGATATGCGGCACATTGGGGTATTGGACGTTGTTAATGTAGCCGCATCCGGGCGATCATTTAATGCAGAAGTCTGCCGCTTGCGGCAGGCTTCTTTGTTAGTGCTGCTCCATCTTCATACCCAGATATCTGCGCATATGCAGAGTGGCCTGGGCGGCAATTACATCATCCAGCAGCAGCATCCGTTCGTGATAGCCCCTGCAGACAAATTTGGCTTCAACACCCGTCTCCAGCCGCTGCTGCTCATAGACCTTCAGACCACGGGCGCGCATTCCGGCACGGACCTCCCGCAGATCGGCAGAAGCGGCATGAGCGGCCGACTGGATTACCTCCAGATAAGGTGCAGGCGTGCGCAGCTCAGAGGCTATAGCAGAAGCATCGCGCTCGAAGGCGGATAGAATAAGCGGCAGCAAAATATAGGATTTGACCAGCAGGTTATCCTGGCTCTCTGCTCTTTGCATCCTTCTCAACCCCTCAAAGAGAACGTATATTCGCATTGTAACTCATCCTTCAAAAAATAATCAATGGGTTTTATAAATTAACTCAAATAATGTGATATATTTCACAAAAAAATAAGATGAATTATTTTATATTAAAATTGAAATATTAAAGATTGATAAATAAATCAGCTCAAAGGAGAATGGCAATGAGTCATGAAGGAAGCCTCCGCCGTGGTTTGGTATTCGGGATCATTCTAAGTGTTCCGCTCTGGGTATCGATGATTGGCTGGGTTCAGCTGTTCGGGTCTGCCTAGGCGACATTTTATTCAAAATATATGAAGTCTATTAGCAGGTGTCGTCCCTATGGGCGGCACTTTTTTTGGAGCTGGGCTGAGGGCGATAAAATAGGACGAATGCATCAAATTTAAATGATATAAATTGATAGTATTATAGAAAAGAGAGACAAACGGCTATAGCCAATCCTCTGATTTCTCGACTTTTTTCGTCAGTAGATAAAAAAGAGACTCGCCCCTGAACCCTTATGGTACAAGGGATCAATGAGCAACCATCGTAAAAAATAATTTCAAAAAATATACTGGGAGTGGATTGACAATAGGGTGGGGGAGCGGATAAACTGAAATTAGTACAAAAGTAACAAATGTCATAGACTCAACAATGATCTTACATAAGCAAATCTCAATTGCATACCGAAATCATGTACAAACGCAAACCGTATCGAAAGAACGGGACGCAAAGTCAGGAATCTACTGTCTCTAAAGTTGAGGCTAGGGTCGTCCGGCCGCCGTGAAGCTAACCCTTCGTGGCGGTCTTTTTGTTGTTATAGTCGCGTGACAGATTCATAGAATAGTAACTAGGAGGTGTGGACTATTGAAAAAAGGAGTACGTAAAACAGCCGCCATCATTATGGCGGGCCTATTGACCGTATCCAGTGCTTTTACGTGGGGTACGGATGTCAGAGCAGCTTCAGGGGTGCCGTATACGCCAACACCGGTTTTGGGGGTCGCAGGGAATTTTAATGCTTTTATCCTCGGGGATTTTAAACAAGCCAATGATCAGATTGAAGGCCGCCTGGCAGCGGCGGGGGACATTACCCTCTCCGGAGGTTACGGAGTAGCTAGGGCGTACAGGGATGCTTCGCCGACGGATGTACTTGTGGCCGGTAAGAATTTTGTACATTCAGGCAGTGGAGAGATCTATGGAAATGTGGTATTTGGGGATAGCTTTACAGCCAATGAGCCTGGTGTCAACATCAAAGGCGGGAAGAAAAATGCCAGCCCGATTGATTTTGCAGCCGAGCAGCAAGCTCTGATCTCCCGTTCCACAGAGTATGGGGCCTTGGCTGACACGAATGAGATCGGCAATAACAATTATGGACAGCTCAAGATAAGTGCACCGGATCGTTTCAATGTAGTTCATTTGGATGCCTCGACACTGGCGAAGACCAACTATATCGAATTCAACATTGCACAGAACGCTACGCTGATTATTAATATAAGCGGGTCTACAGTCAATGTGCCGAGCTTTGCAATGAATAACGGCAGAGCCAGTCAGGTATTGTTCAACTTTTACGAAGCTTCTGAGGTGAATATCGCTTATACCTCATTCTTCGGGACGATCCTCGCACCTAGAGCGGATGTTCATTATGCCGGAGCAGAGCTGTACGGGACTCTGATTGCAAAATCTTTTAGCGGCGGGGTTGAGATGCACCTGGGATTGTACGAGGGAGAGGGGCCGCCGCCGAGTCCGACGCCGACCGCAACGCCGACACCTAGTCCATCACCGACACCAACGCCGACTGTGAAACCAACACCAACGGTAACGCCAACACCGACTGTGAAACCAACACCAACGGTAACGCCAACACCGACTGTGAAACCAACACCAACGGTAACGCCTACACCTACAGTGAAGCCAACGCCGACGGTAACGCCTACACCTACAGTGAAGCCAACACCGACGGTAACGCCTACACCTACAGTGAAACCAACACCGACGGTAACGCCGACTCCAACTGTGAAGCCAACACCGACCATAAAACCGTCACCTACACCTGTGTGCACTCCAACTCCAAAGCCAACACCGACTGTAAAACCGACACCAACGCCAACGGTGAAGCCGACACCAACGCCGACCGTGAAGCCAACACCAACGCCGACCGTGAAGCCGACACCGACCGTGAAGCCAACACCAACGCCGACCGTGAAGCCGACACCGACCGTGAAGCCAACACCAACGCCGACCGTGAAGCCGACACCAACGCCGACTGTGAAGCCAACACCAACGCCGACTGTGAAGCCGACACCAACGCCGACCTTGAAGCCAACACCAACGCCGACCGTGAAGCCGACACCAACGCCAACGGTGAAGCCAACACCGACACCAACAGCGGTGCCGACACCAACGCCAACAGCAGTACCGACACCAACGCCAACGGCAGTACCGACACCAACGCCAACGGCAGTACCGACACCAACGCCAACGGCAGAACCGACACCAACACCAACGGCAGTACCGACACCAACGCCAACAGCAGTACCGACACCAACGCCAACGGCAGAACCGACACCAACACCGACGGTAGAACCAACACCAACGCCAACGGCAGAACCGACACCAACGCCAACGGCAGTACCGACACCGACGCCAACAGCGGGACCGACACCAACGCCAACGGCAGAGCCGACACCAACACCGACGGCAGAGCCGACACCGACGCCAACGGCAGAACCGACACCAACGCCAACGGCAGTACCGACACCAACGCCAACAGCTGAGCCAACACCAACACCGACGGTAGAACCAACACCAACGCCAACGGCAGAGCCGACACCAACACCGACGGCAGAGCCAACACCAACACCGACGGTAGAACCAACACCGACACCAACACCAACGGCAGAGCCGACACCAACGCCAACGGCGGTACCGACACCAACGCCGACGGTAGAACCAACACCAACACCGACGGTAGAGCCGACACCAACGCCGACGGTAGAGCCGACACCAACGCCGACGGCGGTACCGACACCAACACCGACGGTAGAACCGACACCAACGCCAACGGCAGAGCCAACACCAACGCCAACGGCAGAACCGACACCAACACCGACGGTAGAGCCGACACCAACGCCAACGGCAGAGCCGACACCAACACCGACGGTAGAACCAACACCAACGCCAACGGCAGAGCCGACACCAACACCGACGGCAGAGCCAACACCAACACCAACACCGACGGTAGAGCCAACACCGACACCGACGGTAGAGCCGACGCCAACGCCGACACCAGAGCCGACACCAACACCGACGGTAGAGCCGACACCAACGCCGACGCCGACACCAACGCCGACACCAACGCCGACACCGACACCAGAGCCGACACCAACGCCGACGCCGACACCAGATCCAACACCAGTAACAACGCCAGCGCCAACATCGCCGCCGTTCAGTTTCCCTCCAGTGCCTACGCCGACTCCGATTATCGGATTTATCGTGAGCAATGATGTGGTTGTGAATGATGATCCGCTGCCGCTTGGACCTGTAGCAACTCCAATAGCTACAACAGTGCCGACGCCGACACCGGCTGTTGCGGTTGCGCCAATAGCAGCAACACCGGAGCCAACGCCTTCAGCAGAACCGGCACCCGATGTAGTCCTTATTGATGATGAGGTTCCTCTAGGCGGTGTGCCTGTGGATGGAACCTTGCCGAAGACGGGCGAATCCAGTCCTGCGCCTTATTATTTTGCCGGTTTGGCACTCGCTGGTCTGGGCTTGATTCTTAGAAGAACCACCAGAAACAGCAAACGTAAGTGAGTGACCCGAACTGAGATTTATACAAACAAACGATGATTCTGTGATTTGACAAGGGCTGCTTTCGGAGAATACGTTCTCCTGGAAGTAGCTCTTTTTTTCGTTGGAAATAAGTGCATGGATACAGAATGTATGCGAAAAACAACATACAATGTGCCGGTGAGAGAGTCAGCGGACCAAATGTATGCGAAAAACAACATACAATCTGTGCCGATGAGAGAGTCAGCGGACCAAATGTATGCGAAAAACAATATACAATGTGCCGATGAGAGAGTCAGCGGATCAAATGTATGTGGAAAACAGCATACATGCAATCTGCTGCGGGAAGGCGAGTGTGCTAAATAGAGTCCACCTGCTTCTTTCAAGAGTCTTGCAGAGTACAATGGAGTTGAAGTTTGCGCCTCAGCCGTATTTTTAGTTGGCCGTACTCCCATGCTATACTAGGCTCAAATTAATATGGTTGCTTACTGAAGGAGGAACGTTGATGTGGATGATATACCTGCTTGTGGTGCTGATCGTGGTGGCCGGAGGGGTGGGGTATGCCGGATTCTATTTTTATGGAGTAGCCATTAAACGGGCCCCTAAGGAATTCCTGGCCAAGACCCCAGACCTTAAGATCGATCCGCCGCCGGTGGCCGGAGCCTCGTGGGGAGAAGGAGCGGAGTGGGTGTCCCGGCAGACCTTCCGTGAGGTAGAACTGGTCTCTGAGGATGGGCTCAAGCTGCAAGGCTATTATCTGGCGTCGGAGCGTGCTGCCGGACGGACGGTCATTGTTGCCCACGGGTATTCCGGGAAGGCCAAGGATATGGGAGCGACCGCCAAGAACTATTATGAGAACCTGGGGTACAATGTGCTGCTGCCTGATGCCAGGGGACACGGGAAAAGTGAAGGAGATTATATCGGCTTTGGCTGGCCGGAGCGCCGGGATTATCTGAAATGGATCGGATTCGTCCTGCAGGAGAATGGTCCGGACGCGCAAATCGTACTGCATGGTGTATCTATGGGCGGAGCCACGGTGCTGATGACGGCCGGCGAGGAGCTTCCTCCGCAGGTCAAGGCGATTGTCGCCGATTGCGGTTATACCTCGGTCAAGGCCCAGCTGTCCTATCAGCTGAAGCGGATGTACCATCTGCCGAGCTTCCCGTTTGTGCCGGTGGCCAGTCTGGTGACCCGGATGAAGGCCGGTTATTCCTTCGGGGAGGCGTCTGCGCTGAAGCAGGTACGCAAGGCCAAGGTGCCGATTCTGTTCATCCACGGGGATGCGGATAAGTTCGTGCCTTATGCGATGATGAATGAGCTGTATGAGGCCTGCCGGAATCCGAAGGAGCAACTGGTGGTGCATGGAGCGGGGCATGGTCTGTCCTATGATACGGATAAAAGCACATATATCCGCACGGTAGGCGAATTCGTGGAACGCTATGTACACAGCCCGGCTGCCGCTGAATCTGTCAGATAAAAGCCCCTGGAACGTAGACGCGCCCGATATCCGCTGACAGCGGTTATCGGGCGCTAATTATGTTCCACACATGGAGCCTTTCCCTGAAGAACAGAGAAGCAGCTATCCATGTCTTATCGGTATATTAATCCCCCGCCGTCTGTGAGCAAGACGGGTGTCGTTATTCCTTGTTATTTCCAGCAGCCGTGTGGCGAGAATAATCCTTCCAATACGACAAAAGCCCTACCTCTCTTTTGTCCTTGCGGCTCCGTGGCCGCGCCAGTGTGAATCGGAATGCTATGTTCGAATTTAGTCTCATAAAAGGGATAAGTACTGCAAGAAAACGTAAGATATTGTGTCCAAACCGCCGATAATATAGAGAAGTGATTCATCGGCCTGACATCTTCTTGATGGGGATAAACATACTCGAAAACAAATATTATTTTATTATAGCATGGTCTTTACATAAATGCAACTGTATATTGGGCTGAGGCCGGACGGGGATGAGGGGACAGATGAGACTATACAGAAGCTTTTTGAGAAATCAGATCCGGAACTATATCTTCGGCTCAGCGGTAGCGGTACTCGCGGTCGGGAGTCTGCTTATGTTATCTTCCCTGGAGATCAGCCGGGTTGAATATTACCGCCTCTTGCTGGTGCTTGCTTGTTCTTTCTTAATAATGGCCTCTATTGAGATTACTGTCTTTCTCAGACAGATCAGGCCCGTACGGGCTGCGCTGGTTCAGGAGAATGCCGCATTGTCTATGCTGGAGGAAGCTTATCTGCACACGCACCAGCTGCCCAAACGGGCCATACAGCGGATTATGGGGCCACATCTGCTCGGATTATCGGTGCCGGCCCTGCTGTTAACGTTCTGGATGATTCATACGGGCTGGGTTACGTTCCCTTATATCTATCTGATTCTGGCGATGTGCTGCGCAGTACTTGTGGCTTGTATGCATTCCCTTATTGAATTCTTCCTGACCTGCACCTCCATTATTCCGCTGATCAAGGAATTCAGGAACCGTGCGCTGGAGCAGTATGGTGTGGATTTTTCCCTGGAGGGCCATGTGTTCGTGCCGATACGCCCCAAATTCCTGGTAAGCTGTATGCTGATCGGCACCTTCCCGCTGTTCCTGTTTATTATGGCCACGCATATCCGTATGAACGGTGAAGGGGATTCGATAGTCGTCGTCGGACTTCAGAGCTACTGGGCCTGGGCGGGGATGGTGCTGATGATCGGCACGCTGTTCTCCTCCATTGCGGCCTGGCTGCTGACGAACAGCGTACAGCAGCCGATCCATGAGCTGTATCAGGCGATGAACCAGGTGAAGGACGGCAATCTGATCCAGGTGCAGGATGAGTACTCCGATGAGTTCTCGAAGCTGGTGGCAGGCTTTAACATGATGGTCCGGGGGCTGCAGGCCCGGGAGCAGCAGAGCCGCCAACTGCTGGACAGCTACTTCTCCACCCTTGCCGTGGCGCTGGACGCCCGCGATTCGTATACGGCAGGACACTCGCTCCGTGTAGCGGAGTATTCGGTAATTATCGGGCAGCTGGCCGGACTGAGGGGGCAGGAGCTGGATGATCTGCGCAGGTCGGCGCTGCTGCATGATATTGGTAAGATCGGGGTCAGAGACAGCATCCTCTTCAAGGAAGGAGCCCTAACAGATGAGGAATTCCTTCAGATTCAGAGTCATACTGTGCTAGGGGAGAATATTCTGCGGCAGATTGAACCGGCGGACAAAATGGCACCCTATCTGGGCGGCGTCCGCTCGCATCATGAGCGTTATGACGGCCACGGCTACCCGGATGGTCTTGCCGGTACGGATATCCCCCTGCATGGCCGGATTATTGCGGTAGCAGATGCTTATGATGCGATGACGTCGGACCGGCCTTACCGTAAAGGGATGGACCATGAGCGGGCGCTGAATATTCTGGAGCAGGGCAGGGGGAGTCAGTGGGACCCTCAATTCGCCGGACTGTTCCTGGGGTACTTCGGCCGGAATCCGGAAGCCCGTAAGGGTGCTCAGCCCGTCCAAGCCGGGTAATTCATAAATGATTGCATTATCCTTATATTCCTTGCCGAAGCGGATACTATCCAGTTTATGGAGGATCCGCTTCAGCTTTGCGTGCCTATTTTGTGAACTGACATGGAATTGCGACAATTAACGACTACATTCATTGAAGGATTGAGGGCAGACCGTTATAATTATTAAGTCTGGATTTTAATTAAAAAATAAGGGAGATTTCTATGAAACGCGCAGATGTGCTGCTGATTTCTATCGTTCTGATTGCTGCGCTCGCTTTTCTCGTGCCAAGATGGCTGTCAAACGATGCTGATAAAGGTGGGCCGGGCAAAGAACTCAAGGCCAACATCACGGTAGATGGTAAGTTATTCAAAACGATAACCCTTACCAAAGAAGAGCAGACTATTGAGGTCCGCACCGAACGGGGCTATAACATTCTGAAGGTGTATGATTACGGGGTTGAGATGTTCGACGCGGATTGTCCCGATAAGGTATGTCTTGGCTTCGGATTCATCACGCTGCCCAAGCAGACCATCGTATGTCTTCCGCACCGGGTATTGGTTGAGATTGCAAGTGCGGCCGGGGAGGATGAAGTAGATGGCTATGTCCAGTAGTGAATCGGCTACAGCGCTGAAGCGGACCGTAATTATTGCTATATTCGCTGCCGTTGCTGTGGTGCTGAGTATTGTGGAGGCGCAGATCCCGCTGGCCGGAGTGGGGCTGATGCCCGGGGCGAAGCTGGGCTTCGCCAATATTATGATTTTGACCTGTATTTACTTTTTGCGCGGACGGGATGTCCTGGTTCTGGTGATCCTGAAGACACTGCTGACCGCCTTCCTGCTCGGCACGCTGTCCAGCCTGCTGTTCAGCCTGTTCGGCTCCCTGTTCAGCTTCATCGTGATGTTCGCGCTGGTGAAGCTTGGCCGCAGAAAGTTCAGTGTCATCGGCATCAGCATTGCAGGCGGATTGGCTCACAATACGGGGCAGCTGCTGGCAGCCTCGTTCGTGTTCAATTCAACGAGTATTTTCTATTACCTGCCGGTGCTGCTGATTACCGGTATTATTACGGGCATTGCTGTCGGTTTCGCCGTCCGGTATGTGGTTGACTCGCTATCCAAAATATCCTTGTTTGAAGAGTTCCTGAACGGACCGGGTCACTAGCTGCGGAAGGATGAGTAACATGAATCAAGCGTACAACGATAGAACAGCCGGTGAAAAGCCAGCGGTGATTGCCCTTGAGGGCGTATCCTTCGGCTATGACCCGGAGCATCCGATTCTTCATGATATCAACGTATCGATCCCGCAGGGCCAATGGGTGAGCATTGTCGGGCCTAACGGCTGCGGCAAATCGACCCTGGTCAAGCTGCTGAATGCGCTGCTTCCGAAGAGCGCCGGTCATATCTCAGTCTGCGGGCATACGCTGCAGGAAGAGACGGTCCAGTCCATCCGGCAATGCATCGGAATGGTCTTTCAGAACCCTGATAACCAGTTCATCGGGCAGACGGTGGAAGAGGATATTCTCTTCGGCCTGGAGGGCCAGTGCCTGTCCTACGAAGAGATGAAGGAGCGGCTTGAATTCTATACTGGTAAGCTCGGGATTGGCCATCTGCTGTCGAAGCATCCCGGAGAGCTGTCGGGCGGGCAGAAGCAGCGAGTGGCCATCGCCTCGATTCTCGCCATGAAGCCAGGCATCGTCATCTTCGACGAGGCCTCTTCTATGTTGGACGAAGGCAGCCGCGATGAGCTGATGGGGATTCTGCGGGACATGCAGGCCGCGGGCAGCTACACGATTCTGCTGATTACCCATGATGCAGATGAGATTCTGGCTTCGGACCGGGTGCTGGCGCTGCACGGGGGAAGCATCGCGGCAGATGTATCACCTGCGGAGCTGTTCCGTGATGCGGAGCTGCTGGAGAAGTGTCATTTGCGGGAGCCTTATACTTGGCAGCTAGCCCGTGAACTGGAGAGCCGGGGAATTACGGTGGATGTACCCGCCAGCGAAAAGGAGCTTATAGACACACTATGGCAATACAACTACAGCAAGTAAGCTACACGTATGCCGACCGCAGTATGTGGAAGCAGACGGCGCTGCACGGGATTAATCTGGAGATTGCCGAGGGTTCGCTGACCGGCATTGCCGGAGCCACCGGCTCCGGCAAATCTACATTGCTCCAGCTGTTCAATGGCATTCTTAAGCCGACGGAAGGCACGGTGCAGGTGCTGGATGTAACGATAACTGCTGGGGAGAAATCACCGAGGCTGCTTCCGCTGCGGCGGAGGGTAGGCCTCGTCTTTCAATTCCCGGAGCAGCAGATGTTCGAAGATACGGTGGAGAAGGATCTCTGCTTCGGGCCGCTGAACTTCGGAGTCAGTCTGGAGGAGGCCAAGGCACGGGCCCGCAAGTCGATGACGGACATGGGGCTGGATCTGGCGCTGCTGGAGCGCAATCCCTTCCGGCTCAGCGGAGGACAGATGCGCAAGGCGGCTATCGCTTCCGTGCTGGCAATGGACCCGGACATTGTGGTGCTGGATGAGCCGACAGCCACCCTGGACCCGGTAAGCCGCGCGGAGCTGATCGCGCTCTTGGAGCGGCTGTGCCGCGAGCAGGGCCGGACGATCATCATCGTGACGCACCGGATGGATGAACTGTTGCCGTATGCCGACAACTGGGTGCTACTTAAGGATGGGGAGCTCGCCTTCCAGGGCAGTGGCGGCGAACTGGCCGCTGATCCGGCGATTCTGGAGCGCTGCGGACTGCGGGTTCCGCAGTCTCTGCGTTACTGGCAAGCTGCCGCCGAGCGCTTCGGCCTTAGCGGCGAGAAGCCGCTCCTTACAGCGGAGGGCCTCGCGGGGCGGCTTGCGGCCTTGCTGGAAGAGCGCCGCACGCTGAATGCCTCCGGCACGGAAGAAATGGGGAATGGCCATGAATGAGCGTCTGCTGCTGGGACGCAGCATTGATACGGGCTCCTGGGTCCATAAGCTGGATGCCCGGTCCAAAATCACCGGGATGCTGCTCTATGTAGCCATCATCCTGCTGTCTACTTCGTGGAGATCAATCGGGCTGGTTGCGGTCTTCTCCATCGTGGTGATGGCGACGACCCGCATTCCACTGAAATATTTCATCAAGGCTGTGAAGCCTCTGCGTTATCTGATGTTGTTCATCTTCATCGTACAGGCGCTGTCCGTGAAGGAAGGGGAGGTGCTGTGGTCGCTTGGCTCGTTCTCGCTGCATGCGGGCGGCCTGCGGATGGGAGCATTTTCTGTCATCCGCATGTTATTCCTGCTGACCTTCACAGCCCTACTGACCTTCACGACGACACCCGCCAAGCTGAATCAGGGACTTGAGGGAGTACTGGCCCCGCTTAAGAAGCTCAGGCTGTCACCGGACCGGATTACGCTGATGATCAGCATCGCGCTCCGCTTCATCCCGACGATTCTGGATGAGGCGCAGATTATTCTTAAGGCGCAGGCCTCGCGCGGAGCGGACTTGAAGGAGCTGCCGCTGAAGGAGAAGGCACGGATGCTTGTCTCGCTGCTGGTCCCGGTTATCGCCAGTGCGTTCCGGCGCGCCCAGGACCTGATCTATTCCATGGAAGCCCGGGGCTTCCGTATGGATGCGCCGCGCAGCCGGTATCACCGGCTCAGGTGGGGCGCGGCGGATACGCTTTTTGTTGCTATGTTCGTTGTACTGGGAGTTGCAGTTGTATTATTGTAAGACATTTAGGGGGATACGGTAATGGCACGTTATTTTAATGGTAAAGAAGTAGAGTTACTGGCACCTGCGGGAACCTTCGAGATCTTCAAGGCTGTTATTGAATCGAAGTGTGACGCGGTGTATTTCGGCGGTCCGGTGCTGAACATGAGAATGATGCGCAAGGGCTACAACTTGAGTCATGAAGAGATTATCGAAGCCCTGAATATCGCTCATAGTATGGACAAAAAAGTATATATCACGGTCAACAATCTGTTCAGCGAAGAGGATGTGGAAGAGGCCAGAGCGTACCTTAGCTTCCTGGACACGGCCCGACCGGACGCGCTGATCGTGCAGGATATGGCGGTGCTGGAATTGATCCGCGAGATGGGGCTGAATCTGCCGGTTCACGCATCCGTCATGATGAATGTGCATAATCTGGAGATGATCCACGCGCTGAAGGAGCTGGGCGTCAGCCGGGTCGTTACCTCGAGGGAGATGGATCTGCAGACTGCGAAGCTGCTGGGCGCAAGAAGCGGTATGGAGCTGGAGTATTTCATCCATGGCGATATGTGCTCTGTCCACGGGGCGAACTGTTATTTCAGCTCTCAGGTGTTCGGGATGAGCAGTAACCGGGGCAAATGCATGAAACCTTGCCGCTGGGATTACCGGATCAAACGTGACGGCTATGTCTTCCCTGCGGAATATCCGCTGGCGGTGAAGGATATGTTCATGTATGAGCATCTTCCGGAGCTGATTGAATCGGGCATTACTTCCTTCAAAATCGAAGGCCGTATGCGCGATAAAGACTTCATGGTGATGCTGTCCAACAGCTACGGCGATGCGATTGACCGTTATATCGATGATCCGCTGGGCTTCGACCGGACCCAGGATTCCAAAGAGCTGTATAACAACCGTAAGCGTGATTTCTCCACGGCGTATGCTTTTGGCAGACCGGGACTGTCGAATATCAACCGCCGTTATGAGGGGACAGGCAAGTTCTACAGTACTGGCAAAGTATTCAGTACGCCGACTGCCGAGCGTGAGCTGTCTGCGGAGCGGGTGACGGAACTGCGGGCACGAATGGCTGAAGACAGACGCAGTACCCTTATCAAGCCTGAGCTGGCAGTGCGTGTGAATAATATGGAGCAAGCGCGACTCGTACTGGAGATGGGAGTAGACAGCTTGTACCTGCCGGGCGATGTGTTTGAGCCGGACCGTCCTTTTACGAAGCAGGATATTAAGGATCTTGGAGCGGTAAAAGGCCATACCAAGCTATATCTGGGTCTGCCGCGGATGATGAACGAGCTGCATTTCGACCAATATGATCATCTGCTGAACGGGGAACGGCTGCCGATTGACGGCCTGATCATTACGAACCTGGGGGCGATCCGCCGTTACCGTGGCACCGGTTACCCGATGATGGGCGATGCCAATCTGAATGTATATAACCATCTGTCAGCCGGACTGTATGCCGGACTGGGCTTGACGAAGCTGACCGTTTCGCCGGAGATGACGCTGGAGCATTTCGCCTCCTTCACCTCGCACAGTGACTTGCCGCTGGAGGTTGTGGTTCACGGAACGCCTGCATTGATGTATATGGAGCATGATCTGTTCGAGAATACAGAGGTGATGGAGCCGATTGGGGAGGAAGACAACCAGTATGTCCGTAATGAAGTGCTGGTGCTCAAGACCGATAAGGGCGAGAACCCGGTCTACCGTGACCAATATGGCCGCTGCCATCTGCTGTTCGCCAAGGAGCTATGTTATCTCCCGATGCTGGGTGAAATGAACGGCCTGGGAATTACAAGCTTCCGGATTGAAGGTGCGACATACAGCATAGAGGAGCTGCGCACTATTATTGCTGCTTATCAGGCTGCAATGGATGGGGCGAAGCCGGAGGAGGAACTGCTGGGCGGGCTGAAGCCGGTCTATGCGGGATACACCCTCGGTTCACTGCAATTCAACTAATGCTAATAATTCAATTTTAAAATAACGCCGAGGAGAGTATAATAAGGGCATATGGCGCAATTATAAGTACCTTTTTTCACAAACTAATCATCTTGAATTATCAGCAGTTGAAAGTGAGGGATTTACATGGAACAGAGCGTCATCATTGGAAGAGAAGCGGTAGCTGCCAAAAGAAAGCAGTATTTCTACCCGTGCACCGCACATTTTTACCGGGATGCCCCGCAATTGGTGCGCGGAAGCATGCAGTATGTCTACGATGAGAACGGCAAGGAATACACCGACTTCTTCGCAGGAGTCTCAGTGGTTGCCTGCGGCCACTGTAATCCGGCTATTACTTCCCGCACGATAGCACAGCTTCAGCAATTGCAGCACACTTCGCCGATCTATCTGACCCAGCCGAATGTAGATTTGGCGGAACGCCTGGAAGAAGTGCTGCCGGGCGCGCTGCGCCGGACATTCTTCGTCAACAGTGGCTCGGAGGCGAATGAAGGGGCGCTGCTGCTGGCGCGGATGCATACCGGCCGCAAAGGCTTCATCGCCCTGGAAGCTGGCCTGCATGGCCGGACCAACCTCACCATGAGTGTGACCGGGCTGCAAATGTGGAGGACCGATGCCTACCTGGATGAGGATGTGACGTTTATTAAGCGCCCGTATCATCCGGAATTGACGCTGGAGGAAGCGGCGGCGCAGTCGATCCAGAATCTGAAGGAGGTACTCGCTGCCCAAGGAGACACCATTGCTGCCATGATCGTGGAGCCGATTCAAGGGAACGGCGGGATCGTCATGCCTGCGCTGTCCTATTTCCGTGAGGTGAAGGCGCTGCTTGAGCAGTACGGTGTACTGCTGATTGACGACGAAATCCAGACCGGCTACGGCCGGAGCGGAGCTATGTTTGCGATGGAGCATTTCGGCGTCGTGCCGGACATTATCAGCATGGCTAAGGCGCTGGGGAACGGAGTGCCCATCGCTGCCTTTTCCACAACGGATGAGATTGCGGCATCGCTGAACAAGCCTTCCGCCTCGACGTTCGGAGGGAATCCGGTCTCAGCGGCTACGGCGCTGGCGGTGCTGGACTACATCCGTGATGAGCGGCTGGCAGAACGTGCGGCTGAGCTGGGCGGGCAGCTGAAGCAAGGCTTGCTTGCTCTCCAGGAGCGTTACCCTGCGTTGATTACCGACGTACGGGGCACCGGACTTATGCTGGGGGCCGAGCTAGCCGGTTCGGAGACTGAGGATGCGGCTGCGGTGACAGACTATGTGCTGGAAGAGCTGAAGGACCGCGGATACCTGATCGGCAAAAACGGTATAGGCCGCAACGTCCTCGCCTTCCAGCCGCCGCTTGTGGTCACTTCCGGTAATATCGATGCCCTGCTGGATGCACTCCATGAAGTGCTGCAAGCGATCCACTGAGAAAGAGGCCTAACAATATGGTTATCATTAATGCTTTTAAACATACGGCGCTTAAAATGAAAATGTTCAGCGAGCTGGTGATGTTCTCGCATACGCTGTTCTCACTGCCTTTTGCCATCATCTCGATGGTCTGGGCGGCGGGAGGCTGGCCTTCCGGCCATATGATGTTATGGGGACTAATCGCGCTGATCGGTGCACGCAACGGGGCGAATGCGTTCAATCGTCTGGTAGACCGCACCTTCGACGGCAACAATCCGCGAACCGCCCACCGGCATCTGCCGCAGCGTCTGCTCGCCGAGAAGGAAGTCATTCTGTTCATTATCATCAATTATGCCCTGTTCATTGTGGCCTCCGGGATGCTGAACCTGCTCTGTCTGGTGCTGTCCCCGGTAGCCATTGTACTGATCTCATCCTACTCTTATACGAAGCGGTTCACCTTCCTGAGCCATCTGTATCTGGGCTTCGTGATTGCTTCGGCGCCGATTGGCGCCTGGTTTGCGGTTACCGGGAATATCGCCTTCACGCCATTCGTGATCGGAACCGTGGTGATGCTCTGGATTGCCGGGTTTGATATCATCTACGGGACTCAGGACATTGAGTTCGACCGCAAGAACGGCTTATGGTCCATACCGAGCTTCTTCGGCCTGGAGAACGCGCTGCGGATCTCCAAAGGGCTGCATTTCATTATGGTTATGCTGCTGCTGTTCCTGTACGTCTGGCGTGATCTCGGCTGGATGTATCTGGTGGGCATCGGCATCGCTACGGTGCTGCTTATGACAGAGCACAAGATTATCAAGCCTGCTAACCGCAAGCTGATGAAGGTGGCTTCTTATAATTTGAATCAGGTGATCAGTATGGTGATCTTGCTGTGTACGCTGATTGATTATTTTTACGTTAATTAGGTTGGGGGGGGGCGCGTTTGGTGAGGGCGGGCCGGAGGTTGGGGAGCTGCACTGCGCGGAATGTTTGGACTTCCGGTCGCTGTTAACTTCGGATTCCCTGATTCGAGCCGCTGAACGCGGTAGGAATCCGAAGTTAAAGGCGAACGCTGCCGCTCCTACAGTTCCAAAATTCCTCTCCGTTCCGTCCTAACCTCTCCCAGAGCAACACTAACTTCAAAAAGACAACAGGCCTACCCAGAGGGGGGCGGCAGAAAAAGCGCGAATAAGCTTAGAGCTTCGCGCTTTTCTTCTTTTTGGGCGGAAACCTTAAAACCCTCCAACCCCAAACCCCAAACCCCAAACCCCAAACCGCAAACCCCAAACCGCAAACCGCAAACCGCAAACCGCAAACCGCAAACCCCAAACCCCAAACCCCAAACCCCAAACCGCAAACCCCAAACCGCAAACCGCAAACCGCAAACCGCAAACCGCAAACCGCAAACCGCAAACCGCAAACCGCAAACCGCAAACCGCAAACCCCAAACCCCAAACCCCAAACCCCAAACCCCAAACCCCAAACCCCAAACCCCCTAGCTAAACACCACTCACGTTCGCTGCGCTGCGTTCGCTGGTTTAGCGGATGGGTGAGATGTGGGCGGTTAAGTGTATTTCGTACAACTAAAAGACATCCAAAAAGCTAATTTCGTATGATACATGTATTCTGTACAACTAAAAATAATGAAAAGTAGCTTTTGAGGGTATTCCAGCCTAAATAGGTGTACAGAGTGCAATTAAAGCACCTGTCAGCTCATTAGAGGGGACTTTAGTTGTAAAAAATACAATTAGCGCGGCGAAGTGTGATAAAAAACAAAAAAACGAGCCTTACTCAGGCTCGTTTACTTAATATGTGTTAATACATATAGTGTGAAGGGTGGAGCGTACAGTATGAACTAATAAAGCAGCGTGGAGCTTGCAGCATCATAATACAGCTGAGCTACGTAAGCATTGTACGAAAGCTTACAGATGCTAACCGATTGCAACAGCCTTGGCCAGGTATTCCCTGCTGACGGCCACAATGCGCTAGAGCATCGCTGGCTATAACCCATTCAGTCCGGAGCTCAGCGGTCACGCCCGGCGAAGTATTCCAGCAGTATATTCAGATCGGCATGCGCCGGGAAGCTGGAGAGCTGCTCCACAATCGCAGCAGCCCGGGCCAGATAGTCCTGGCTGACGGCCTCTGAGCGGGTTAGGGCATCACTGGCCCTTACCAGCTCCAGGACTTGTTCGATGTCGGCGGGAGATGAGCCAGGGCCTATTCTGCGGATGACAGGGGCAAGCTCGGCATCCTCTAAGGCAAAGAGCACCGGAAGGGTAACCTGGCCGTGGCGGAGATCGCTGCCGGCCGGCTTGCCTAGTACATCCGCCGATTGCGTGAAGTCCAGGATATCATCCTGGATCTGGAACGACATCCCCAGCGCTTCGCCGAAATCATAGAGGAGCTGGGCTGTCTCTGTGCTGCTCTCCGCCGACAGTGCGCCTACCCGCAGGCAGGTGGCCATTAGCAGCGCGGTTTTGTTACGGGATTTCTCCAGATATTGCTCCAGCGTAAGATCATAATCGAAGGCATGCTCTAATTGCTGATATTCGCCAAGACACAATTGGGAGGTGGCGACAGAGGACAGATCGTGAACGTAACGGTCCTTATCCCCGGTGTACTTGCTGAGCAGTTCAATGATGCGGGCAGACATATAATTACCGATATGAACAGCGGATAGAATGCCTGTCTTGATATGAAGCGCAGGCTCGCCCCGCCGCAGCTCGGCGTTATCAATAATATCGTCATGAATCAGTGAGGCCACATGGATAAATTCAGCCGCAGCGGATAATTGCAGAGTTCGGCGTCCGGCAGGTCTCAGGCCAAACCGGCTGCCGACAATAACCATCAGCGGGCGGAGGCGTTTACCGCCTGAGCCTGTTAATTCGAGAATGCTCTGCGCCAGCTGCGACTTTTTGGGAACATCCTTATCATGGGTGACCAGATTCTTAATTTCACGGTTAATTTCATTCAGATCAATATTCAAGGCTTCATGCAGCTTCATCGTTCATGTTCCCACCTGTCAAATGGCTTTACTGGTACGGCTTCGTTGTCTGCGCTCCTGAATGAGGAATTCATCCAACTCCCGGGCCGGATTGTGTTCGGTGAACTCTCCATTTGAACGTGCGATCTGCATTTTTTTGATGGAAGGGGCCATGTAGGCCACCAGATCCAGCTCCCGGCATTTCACTGCAAACTGCAGATAGAAGCTGTACAGGTAATCTCCATCCAAAATGTTACGGGTCAGGTCAGGATGATGTGGGACACATTCCATATGGCGCTGTGCTGCCACGGTAAGAATGGTATAAATGCCTAGCAAATGGGTTTTGCGGTCATATTCCAGATCATGGCGTTCCAGTACCGAGAGCATTTGCTCACATTCTGCCGGAGAGAGAGACAACTGAATTCCGGCGATCTTAGACATCTCAGCCTGAAGCAACCGGAATGTATCTTGGGCGATTTTTTGGTTCACAAGCTTCTCTCCTTCATGTCGGTTTTGCTGGATGGAACCGAATCCCTGATTATCCCTACAAAACCATTTTGTTGAAAACGAACATATAAATGTACTTTCACCTCGTTAAACAAGGAGAGTAATGTGTCCTAGGGACACATTACTCTTAAGAATATCCTATTCAGCTTGCAGCAGCGCAGGTTGTGCATACGCCGCTGTTATAAATGAATGTAGTTCTTAACCACCGGTTACCCGGTTCATCAGTCGGTATACAGATACCAGCGCCGGACGAGAGGTATCCTCTTCCACTGCTTCTTGAGCCAAGGAAGAACATAGTAATCCAGGCTGAACACGGTGCCGGAACCGCCGATGCAGGCAATCGCTGCCCCAACATACCAGAGCATTTCTGTTGCTGCCATCTTGGTGGTCCAGATCATAACCGCCATACCTATCGTAGCTATAGCAGAGATAGCTGTGAACAGACCGACGATCAGCATTACACCGAAGACGATCTCGGCACAGACCATACCAATTTGGAACCATTTGGCCAGGAAGGTGTAAGAACCATCCGGGTTATAGAACATGAGATCCATGAACCAGTTAGAGATATCATAAATGAAGCCTGGAACCGGAAGAGCCGATACAGCTTCTTTGGCAGTGGATACTGCGGAAGCGGCAGATTGGGCATCTACGGTAGTTTTGACTGCATCCACAGCCTGACTTGCTGCCGATGTGGCGTCTGCATAAGGAGCCGCAGGAATCAGGAAAATCTTATTCGGATCAACCCAGATCTTGCGGATCTTCTCTATACCTTCATATAACCACATTCCCCCAAGGAGCATACGGAGCGGAACGAGCCAGAAGTTCGGCGAGCGCTTGGAGAAGTAACCGCCAACGAAGCTCTTGCGGTTCTCAACATGGAAGAACTCGTGCATCATGTAAGTCCAGACCTTATTGAAGCCTACAACCTGTGACAGATAGAACATATTGATGAAATGTTTGGACAACATAGCCATGAAGCCGGTCAGCATGAAGAACTTGCCCGGAAGACCAACGTTCGCTACACCGTAGCGGCTGCCGATCGAAACCATGGTGCCGTGGAAGCCTGGTTTGTATGCTTTTTTAGGCGTACCCTTGATATCGGCAGTGATATTGCCTGCGATAACCGGAGCCGCTTGTTCAGCATTCTCAACCATTTGCGGAACTGGACGTTCTTCGCCTTCAGGGATGAAGAAGATGTTATCCCCTACAACGTATACGTTCTTATGGTCAACACTTTCAAGGTGTTCATTGGTAACAATACGTTTGCGGCCTTGCTGCTGAACATCAAGGTTGCCGACAATTTCGGAGCCTTCAACACCGGCTGTCCAGACAATTGTCTGTGCATCCACGATGTTCTTCTCGCCGAGGGCAACAGAGCCTGCGCCTACTTCGGTGATTTTGGCGCCTGTAACAATTTCTACCTTCAGCTTGCGCAGACGGGCTTCGGCTTTCTGGATCAGCTTATCCGGCAGGATAGGCAGGATCTTCGGAGCCATATCAGCCACGATTAATCTCACTTCGGAAGGATCGATGAAGAATTCTCTGCAGAGCTCATCGCGCTGCTCGGCCATTTCACCTACAAGCTCAACGCCGGTAAAGCCGGCACCGATAATTACGAAGGTCAGCATAGCGCGGCGTGTAGCCGGGTTCTTTTCCTTCGCAGCTTTGGTGTACATGTCGCGGATCTGACGCTTCAAGGCAACTGCATCATCGTAGGACCAGAAGGAGAAGGTGTTCTCTTCTGCTCCGGGGATTCCGAAGAAGGTTGGCTTGCTTCCTGTGCCGATGACCAGATAATCATAAGCATAAGTGGCTTTGTCGGACTTCAGCTTCTTGTTCTTGAAATCAATGTTGCTGATTTCGTCCAGAACAACATCTACCTTCAGGCCGGCAAAGATTTTCTTCAAGTCAATTTTGATCGAATCCTCAGGTGCGCGATTCGCAGAAACCTCATGCAGCTCAGTCAAAAGAGTGTGGTATGGATTTCGGTCGATCAGTTTGATTTCTACATCTTTGTCGTTCTTAAATTTCTTTGCCAGTTTCTTAGCCGTGAGTACGCCGCCGTAGCCGCCGCCCAAAATGACTATTTTCTTCAAGAGAAACTCACCTCATTCATCTGATTAGCTGCAAAAGGGTAGCGAATAATTATTTCGCGCCTTCGAGTGCTTTTTGTGCAAGTGTGAAATATTCACCAACGTGGATGGATACGCCGGAAATTGCATCTGTTTTACCTTCAGCATCCAGGGTAGGAGCTACGCCTTTGTTCTCAAGGAAGTATTTCTCGGCAAGGGCGATTTCTTCATGCCATTCAGCAGCAGCGCCGCCGGCTTTCATGCCGTATTTGCCGTCTACAGAATATTGTTTCTTATCGTCGCCTGCGGCATTCACACCGCTGAAATTAACAGCTACAACGTTGCCGTTAGCAACAGAGAGAGCTACTGTGGACTTCCAGCCGGATGTAGCATCCATTTCGCCTTCAGCAGTATATCCGCCATCTTTGTATGGGCCTGCTTGTGCAGGGCCGGCAGCAAGTGCAGCCTGAGCCGCGCCAACGAAATCACTAACGTGTACGGATACACCGGAGATTGCATCTGTTTTGCCTTCAGCATTTACAGTGAGAGCAGCAGGATCTTGTTTTTCAATCAGGTAGGCTTCAGCAAGAGCAGCCTGTTCATGCCATTCGGACTTCGCTCCGCCGATTTTTACCAGGCCGTAGTTGCCGTCTTCAGATACTTTTTTCTTCAAATCGCCCGCTTTTTTAACATTGAAAGCATTCCAGTCAGCTTTGGTGATTTTGCCGCCTTCTACAGTCAGTTGTGTAAAGGTCTGCCAGCCAGTCTCTGGATCGGCATCCACTGTACCGTAGTAGGTTCCGTCCTGGTACTTGCCTGTTTCGGCTGCAGGTGCAGCAGTTGCTTCAGCTGCGGCAGTAGCAGTTGCTACAGGTGCTGTTGTTGCAGCAGCGTTCTCTGCTTTGTTGCTGTTGCCACAACCTGCGAGTAAAGTACCCAATACCAGAGCGCTCGACAAGATTACAGAAGCTTTTTTCATTTTGATATGACCTCCAAGAAAATAGTTTAAAATATATATATTAAAATGTAAAACATTTTAATAGCGGTGGAAGTGATAAAAATCACTTTATAAATGATAAATGTCACTTTCATCTCGGTCTTAAGTCCCTTTTTGTAGCAGGCATACGACATATATCGGCAGGCAATAAGAAAAAATTTAATCATATCGTTTCTTGTTCGATGGCATTTTAGCACAAGCTATGGAACTATCATGTGAAAATAATCACTTAAATCATAAATAAATTTACTTCTGAAGTATATCAAATTTTAAGATAGTTGAATAGCTTTTTAAAAAGACTTTTATGTGACAAAAGTTGAGTTATTCTGCATGGTTTCATGCAATTGCAGGTGCAGCCCCTGCACAGCCTGGAGATTCAGCCAAAAGTCATGGGGGTAATAGTTCACAAGCAATTATAAGCTTTCGCCAGACATTAAATAGACAACTAAGGAGATGAGCTTGTAGTGGATAACAATGTGATCAAAGGTAAATGGCTGCAGATTAAAGGTGAAGCCAAGAAGCAATGGGGCAAGCTGACAGATGACGATCTGGATATCATCGACGGTGAAAAAGACAAGCTGGTAGGCAAGCTGCAGGAGCGTTACGGCCATTCCAAGGATGAAGCCGAAGCAGAGTACCATAAATGGGAGTCCTCCCACCGCAGCTAATCAGAAGGATAATTTAAAGCGTAGAACATATAAATTCTTATATTTCAAGGAAAAAGCGCAAATCGTATCTGATTTGCGCTTTTTTGCTGTCCCCCGGACATTCCGCAGCCATCACTCTCATACATATACATATGCAATAGCCCTCACGCTTCATGTTTTTCATTCCTCCAGTATGATACTATAAATATTATTGTGAACTTATTTTCGCTGCAGGAGTGAAGCCATGGAATATGTCAAAATCTTTTTTGTGAATACAGCTTTACTAATCACTCTGTCGTATCTGGCGAATCTAATATACAAGTACACTGTAACCCACGCATCCGAGCCTGTAAAAAGAGTAAGCTGGGTGCTGCTCGCGGTCTTTGCAGGGTGGATCAGTACCTTTTTCGGCTACAGACTGCATGAGCATGTCATTTTTGACCTGCGGTATGTACCGCTGATCATCTCTACACTGGCTTACCCCCAGCCCTTGGTCCTGATTATCATCGGAATCGCAACCGGGCTTACGCGCCTGACCTTTGGAGTGAACGAGGCAGCGCTGGTAGGCGTGCTGAATCTGACTATCCTGGGCTTTGTCTGTGCCGCGCTAAGCGTATGGATGAAGCGTTCGTCTTCGTCGGTGATGTATAAGGGAATTGCTACTATTCTGGTAGTCAATGTAGTGAATGTGCTGAATATCGCCGTATTTGGGGTCATTCCCACACATGATTACATAACGAAGATTCTGCCGGTTACCTTTCCCGCAGGCCTTGTCCTCAGTGCGTTGTTCGCGCTGATTATCCGCGATTTCCATCTGGACCTGATGCGTACAGGACAGATCATTAGAGCGAATAAGCTGTTGTCCGAGCAGACGGAGGAGCTGCATAAGAATAAAATTGTGCTCGAGGAAAGAGCCAAGCAGCTCATGCTAGCCTCACAGTTCAAATCGGAGTTCCTGGCGAACATGTCCCATGAACTAAGAACCCCGCTGAACAGCATTATCAACCTGTCTCAGATGATTGAAGAAGGCGATGAGTCCCTGAGTGCGGAGGAGCTTGCTGAATATGGCGGGATCATTCACCGTTCCGGGGAGGATCTCCTGTCGCTCATCAATGATATTCTCGATCTGTCCAAGGTGGAGGCAGGGAAGCTGGATATTATTATAGAGGATTTAAATACCAGCGAGGTCCCTGATCTGCTCGTCCAGCAGTTCGGCGTCTTAGCCAGACAGAAGCAGCTCACCTTCAGTGTCTCCCTGGACGAAGGGGTGCCTGCGGTAATCTACACGGACCCCCAGCGGGTGCAGCAGATTCTGCGCAATCTGCTCTCGAATGCGTTCAAGTTCACGATGACTGGCGGGGTCACTATGAATATCCGTGTGGTGGAACGTCAGGAGGGGGCTGCTGCACAGAAGTGGATAGCTTTTGAGGTGCAGGATACCGGAATCGGCATTCCCCCGGAGAAGCATGATCTGATCTTCGAGGCCTTTGAACAGGCGGATATCAATGTCAGCCGCAAGTATGGCGGTACGGGGCTGGGTCTGTCTATCAGCAATGATCTGGCCAGGCTCCTGGGCGGCTTCATTACCCTGCATAGCCGCGAAGGCCAGGGCAGTATATTCTCCTTACATTTACCACTGCATTCAGGCGCGTCCGTATAATCCCCGCAGCTCCAACTTTATTTGTGATTTCGGTGTATTGACAGGAACCTGGTGCTGAGTAGAATGAAGCAAAAGCCGCATCAAAGGAGAGTCAACACCCCATGAACATCATGAGAAACCGGCCGCTGCGGAACCGTTCCAAGGATTTGCGCAAGGCCTCCGTACACCGCAAGAATCTGCAGATCGCTACCTTTGAGGGGATACCATCCACCATATTCCAGGTGCTGCTGCAAGGCCAATTTCTTACAGGATTTTTGTTATACCTGGGTGCCAGCTCCAGTCAGATCGGATTTGTCCTCGCGCTTACTACGCTGGTGAACGTCGCACAGATCGGTGTGGCTTTCCTGATTCAGAGGCTGCCGAGCCGCAAGTGGGCGCTCGTGACTTTTATTGGCTTACACCGGCTGTTGTGGGGATCTACGGGCCTGGTTCCGTTTATTTTTCCGCAAGAGCACTGGGTTACTGCCTTCATCGTACTATATACCATTGCCTTCATTGCCAACACTGCCGGCGGTGTGCTCTGGAATTCGGTCATCAGTGACCTGGTGCCTGCAAGGGTCCGGGGCCGGTATTTCGGTATTCGCAATACGTTCCTTAATGCGCTGGGAAGCCTGGTGATGTACGGAGGCGGTATTATTCTTGACCGTTATCCGGGCGGACACGGATTCCTTATCCTGTATATTGTAGTGTGGATTTTCTCGATCTCGAATATTGTGGTGTTCTTCTTCTACCCGGATGTGCCGTTTGAGAAATCGGAAGAGAAGGACTTCCTGCCGATGCTCAGGAAGCCGCTTCAGGACAAGATGTTCATGAAATCCACGCTGTTCCTGTCTGCTTGGCTGCTGCTGCAGAACCTGACCGTGCCGCTGTATTCCTATGTCATGCTGCAGCTGCTGAATATCAATTATGAGAAGCTGTCCCTGCTGAATGTCGCGCAGACGGTCTTCATGATGGCCAGCTTCTATGTATGGGGCAATCTGAACGCCAGGCACAGCAACAAGAAGCTGCTGCTGTGGACGCTGCCGATTATCGCGGTCTCTTCCCTAATCTGGGGACTCTTGTCTGTGCTGCCGATGCTTCCGGTATTATTTGCGGCCCATATTGTGTTCGGCGTGGGTGTGGGAGGCTTCAACCAGCTCGCCTTCAACTTCATTATTGGCGATACGCCGAAGCGCGAACGGCCGATGTATATGGCGATGTATGCGGCGCTTACCGGTCTGGCAGCCTTCTTCGGCCCGCTGCTGGGCGGCCGTATCTATGAATGGATTAAGGAATGGCCCCAGTGGATGCAGATCTACGGCATGCAGTTAGTGGTAGGCGTGCTGATGATTCTGCTGGCACTGCTGCTGGGCCGCCGTATTCTGCGGGATGAATAAGGAGGAATAGAAGGAGGCTATTTCGGTGACAAGAATTGCACTGGTACTGGGAGCTACAGGGCTGGTCGGCAGTGCGCTGACCCGGGACCTGCTGGGCGGGAATTGGGACGAGGTCCGTGTTCTGGTCCGCCGTCCTTTTGCCCTTGAGCATCCGAAGCTGAGACAGATTCAAGTGGATTGGGACCGGCTTGAGCAATACAGCGAGCAATTCGCCGGTGTATATGCAGTATTCTGCTGCCTGGGAACGACGATTAAGCAGGCGGGCTCGCAGGAGCAGTTCGAACGGGTGGACCTGGAGTATCCGCTTGCGGCTGCGGCCCTGGCCAAAGAGCATAATGTGAAGCAGTTCCTGGCCGTGTCCTCTATGGGAGCCAGCGCCAAATCGCGCACCTTCTATAGCCGGACCAAGGGGCGGACGGAGGAGGGCCTGATTGCTGCCGGATTCCACGGCCTGCATCTGTTCCGGCCTTCGCTGCTGCTCGGTGACCGGGCAGAATTCAGGCTGGGTGAACGCACCGCAGCTGTGGTTATGAAGGCGCTGGATTTCGCGATGGTCGGCAAGGCTGCGAAGTTCCGGGCCATTCCGGCTGCAACGGTAGCGCGGGCGATGATGAACATTGCCCTGGCCGATACAGGCGGCGTTCATATCTACACCAATGAGGTCATACATGTGATCGGCAAGCATTAGAGGGGCAGCAGGGTTTGCAAACCGCAGACCCCAGGACTTACAATAAACATACGATTAGAATGTACATAGCGGTCTACAGGCCGCGTACAGCATGCAGGAGGCGTTCACTATGACCAAAAAACAAGTAGCTACAAAGAAAGCTCCAGGAGCGATCGGCCCTTACAGCCAGGCCATTGTTGCCGGCAACTGGGTCTACACTTCAGGCCAGCTGGGAATGGACCCGGAGACGGCGGAACTGCCGGGCAGTGTGCAGGAGCAGGCACGCCAGTCGCTTAACAATGTGAAGGCCATCCTGGAAGAGGCCGGAGCATCAATGGATCAGGTAGTGAAGACAACCGTGTATCTGAAGGATATGAATGATTTCGCGGCGGTTAACGAGGTGTACAGCACCTTCTTCACCGAGCCTTACCCGGCCCGCAGTGCCGTTGAGGTAGCCCGTCTGCCGAAGGATGCGCTGGTCGAGATCGAAGTGGTAGCACGCAAGAAATAAGCCAGACCGGATGCATCCGGTCGAGGTAGGTTACAGGGAAATCCCCCGCACGTCAATCAGGCGTGCGGGGGATTTTGCGTGCATATATAAGCATATCTACATAGATTGAACTTGAATCAAAACTTCTCTGGAGTCACGGCTAATCCCAAAATAGAAAACCATTAGTTCAATTTATTTAGTATCTGCTGCGGGAACGGCGCGGAGTCAGCAGCAGCCAGATACTGTAGAGCAAGAGAAGGCCTGCTGCAATCAGGCCGGTGAAATACACCTCATTCGTGTCCTTATGCTCGATAGCAATGGCGATATAGGCCCAGACGAAGACGAGCGGATAGATGCTGTCCCGGTACGGGAAGCTTACCAGCACAGCCAGCACAGCACCGACGCAGAGCATGATGACGGCCCAGAACGGGCCGCTGAGTCCGAAGCCGCCCCAGTCGTTCTTCACCAGCACAACGCTGACATTGACGATGGTGGCTACCGAGATCCAGCCGAGGTAGAGGCTGAACGGCAGTTTCACGAGCCATTTCTCGCCTGTCGTGGGATCTGCGATGAAGCAGGTTTTGCGGTAAATGACGATCAGGGAGATCAGCAGAAGCACCATCGCCACCAGCGACAGCTCAATGTACAGGTAATGCCAGAGGAGCAGCCAGCCCATATTGAAGAGACAGCTGAGCATGAACCAAATCCCGATCCGCTGGACGGAATCCCTGCCCCCGGTATCGCTGCGGAACTGATAAATAATGAATCCGGCCAGCAGCAGATAGATCAGGGACCAGATGGAAAAAGCATATCCGGCCGGTGTGAGGTACGTATGATACCTGTCCGAGATTTCGGCGGTGCTGTTCCCGCCAAGCGGCAGGACGACCGAAAGGGTATTGACGGCAATAACGCCGAGGAAGAGCAGTAAATTCCCCCACTTATAAGGATTAGTTCTAGTCATATGACCACTCCCTAACTTGTTTGATAACTACGTTTTGGCCTTGGCCTATATAGAATATACCCGCTGTGGCGGCAATTCAGACTAATCCGGCAAAAAAAATGACCAATTGGTCATAAG
Source organism: Paenibacillus silagei (assembly GCF_017874735.1). Lineage (GTDB taxonomy): Bacteria > Bacillota > Bacilli > Paenibacillales > Paenibacillaceae > Paenibacillus_AQ > Paenibacillus_AQ silagei. The sequence goes on along the minus strand of NZ_JAGGLV010000019.1, from coordinate 28,369 downwards.
AATCGCGGATAGTATTCCTTAGGCCCGGGGTAATATGTAGTCAAGAAGTAGATCAGCAAGCAGCGAAGGGAGAGAAGATTCATGGAGAGCAGTGAGGCGATACGCCCCGAGAAGATGGGGCCGATGGTGATGAAGGAGACCTGGAACACGCCGGGCAGCGTGGTGTCCTGGGAACGCTCCGAGAACATCTACATCGTCCGGGGGGAATGCGCCGGGATGGCTTTTATCTTCCTGAGCGATGATATGTTCCGGATGAAGGTCTTCCATAGCAAGGTACCTGACCTGACCACCTCGGAGGCTGTGCTGAAGGAGTGCTGTATTCCGCATCTGTTTCCGGTAGAGGAGACGGAGGAGCAGCTCATTTTTTCTACAGGCGCTATCCGGCTGATTATTGAGAAGGCCTCGTTTCTGCTCCGTGTGGAGAATACATCCGGGAAGGTGATCATGCAGCAGAATCTGGCGAGCTGGAACCCGCGCGGCGCAAGCCATGCGGAATATGATATGCAGCCGGACTCGCATTTCTACGGACTGGGTGAGAAATCGAGCTTCCTGGACAAACGCGGGGAGCGTTATACGAACTGGAACACCGATGTGTTCGCCCCTCATCTGCCGGAGATTGAAGCGCTCTATGAGTCGATACCGCTCATTATCCACATGCACGGTGACCTCTCCTACGGGCTGTTTCTGGATAATACGGGCCGGAGTGATTTTGACATGCGCTCGCACGGCGTTGCTTTTACCATTGGCTGTTCTACGGGAGCTTACGATATCTATTTCATTAATGGGCCCGAGATGAAGGATGTCGTCCGAAGATACACCACGCTCACCGGCCGGATCGCACTTCCGCCCAAGTGGGCGCTCGGTTATCACCAGTCCCGCTACAGTTACATGAATCAGCAGGAGGTGCTGCAGCTGGCCAAGACATTCCGTGAGAAGAACATCCCATGCGATGTGATCTATCTGGATATCCACTATATGGATGAGTACCGCGTATTCACCTTCGACCCTGTCAACTTCCCTGATCCGCAGAAAATGATCTCGGAGCTTGCGGAGCTGGGTGTGCGCATTGTCCCGATTGTAGATCCCGGCGTCAAAAAAGACCCCAAATACGAGGTGTATAAGCAAGGGGTGCTGGAGAAGCATTTCTGCCGCCGCCTGGAGGGCGATATTTTCTTCGGTGAGGTGTGGCCGGGGATCAGTGCCTTTCCTGATTTCAGCGACAGCCGGACCGCCGAGTGGTGGGGAGATCTGCACAAATACTACACAGAGCTTGGCATTCAGGGCATCTGGAACGATATGAACGAGCCTGCGGTCTTCAATGAGACCAAGACGATGGATCTTGATGTGATGCATTTCAACAACGGGCGGCCGGTGACGCATGAGGAATACCATAACCTGTACGGGATGATGATGTCCAAAGCGACCTATGAAGGGCTGGCCGAGCATATGGGGGGTGAGCGTCCCTTTGTGCTGACCCGTGCCGGGTATGCGGGCATCCAGCGCTATGCAGCCGTATGGACCGGCGATAACCGCAGCTTCTGGGAGCACATGGCGATGGCGATGCCGATGGTGCTCAACATGGGGCTGTCCGGGCTGGCCTTCTCGGGGCCGGATATCGGCGGGTTCGCCCATCATACGTCGGCGCAGCTGCTGGTGCGGTGGACGCAGATGGGCGTCTTTTTCCCATACTGCCGCAATCACTCCTCCATCGGGACGCTGCGCCAGGAGCCGTGGTCCTTCGGGGAAGAGGTGGAAGGGATTCTGCGTGAATTCATCGGACTGAGGTACCGCTGGATGCCGCATTTGTATAATCTTTTTCATGAGGCGGAGAAGAGTGGTCTGCCTGTCATCCGTCCGCTGGTGCTCGAATATCCGCGTGATCCGCATGTCAGTAACCTGTGCGACCAGTTCCTGCTGGGTGAAAATGTGCTGATTGCCCCGGTCTACCGCCCGGATACGGATCACCGCTCTGTCTATCTGCCGGAAGGCCGCTGGCTGGATTATTGGGACGGAGAGATTCACGAAGGCGGACGGCATATTCTTGCGGCTGCACCGCTGCACATCATGCCGATGTATGTGAAGGCGGGCAGCTTCGTGGCTGAAGGCCCGCTGAGACAGTATGCGCTGGAGGACACGGAGGAGACGATCATCTTCCACCTCTACGGGGCGGAAGCGGCTGCGGGCTTCTCTTCGTCCTTCAAGCTGTATGAGGATGACGGCCACAGCTTCAGCTACCGCAAGGGGCAGTATACGGAGCTTGCCGTGCAGGCCGAAGGCGGGGGAGGTCTGCTTGCACTGAAGTGGGCGTATGCGGTGCATGATTATAAGCCGCGCCGGGAGACGCTCCGCTTCGCGCTCTGCTATCCGTTCTTCACTGTCGCTGCGGTGGAGGGACTGGCAGAGATTAGCCTGGAGCAGCTGAATGAGGGGGCACTGGGCTGGGCCCGGAACGGCAAGAACGGCGCGATCATCGTTCAGGTAGCGGATGCTGCCGGGGGCGGGGAGCTGCGGATTCTGGCAGGTACGGATTAGAGGGCAGGTAGCTGTAGCCCGTAAGATTTTGGTAGTCCAGCACGAGTTGCTGCACAGGATTTCAAGACCGGCTAGCCTGGAGAGGGCGGGCCGGTTCTTTCTGCTGCAACGCTATCTGGACAGTAATCGCCTGATCTGAACAACAATCTGCTGAAAATCACAGAAAATGTGCAGAAAAGTTTTTAAATATAGGCTTTTTCGTATAAGATGAAGGGATGAAGAAAAAGTTGCAGCAGACAACGTAACAGGAAGGCTGTACGGCTAGAGCTATTGCTGCCGGTGCAGCTTCATAATATATTTCTCGCGCAGCAGGAGGCAGTCTTCCGGATTGGAAGGGCTGCTCTTGCTGTTTGCTCACAAGAATGGAGATTAACCAACAATGATTAAGCATCTGTATGCAATATGGTTAGGGGACGTATTATTCTGCTTCTCGGGCGAAACCTCCGAGCCGAAGGTGGACGCATGGACACGCGTAATCAAACGGCTGGAGCTCCGCAGCGGCTGGCGTCCTTTTGCGGGTGCTGCACTGCGGCTGGCGGAAGTGAAGTATCCTGCGGCCGCCGCCGTGGAGGGCAAACCGGCGCGGCGCGGACTGCCCGGACGCACGCTGGAAGGGCTGGCGCTGTCGCCGAAGGATGCCTTCGAGCTGCTGCTGGCCTGGGATGAGCAGGCGAGCCGTGCCCAGGGCATTGAACCCGGGGGGGAGCTGCGCTACTGGTCGGCAGCCGCCCGCTTCGCGCTGGAGCTGATGGGCAAGGGCGGGATTGTGCCCGGCGCCCAGCCGCCGCGCAAGGTCGGTTCGCGGTGGCGCGGCGGCGAACAGGCCGCTGCCGTATGCTGGTCACCGGCGTTCCGGGAAGAGGCGGATAAGGAGTTCTTCCTGCAGATGGCGGCTTCCATGCCGGTGCTTGCACTTGGCACACACGTAGCTGAGGAAGGCGACTTGTCCTCGCGGGAGGAAGCGGGCGGGTATGTGCTGTATTCCTTCCTGCAGGCGGTCATGACCGCCGAGATCAAGAATGTGGTTGCCGTCCATGAGAGCGTGCTGTCGCCGTATAAGGCCAATTACCGCCGCGGCTATTCTCCGCTGACGGAGCTGTGGTGGAACAGTCTGCTCACGGGCAGCCGGGATATCCCCGTGCAGGGGACTCCGGCTGAGGTAACGGAGCTGCTGGCAGTGGTGAACGAGACGGCGGGCCATGAGGTGCCGCATTTCGAGACTGAGGAGGCCCGCAGCGGACAGCTAAGCCTGGGCCTGCGGCTGGAGCCTCCGGCGGAGGAGAGCGAGCTGTGGCAGCTGACCTTCTGGGCGGAGAGCCGGGAGGAGGGGGAATTCTGGATTCCGGCGGAAGCGGTGTGGAGCAGCCGGGAGCGGGAATTCACCCTATGGGGCAAGCGTTACCGCAATATTCAGCAGCAGCTTCTGGCTGCGCTGGGACGGGCGGCGAAGAGTTCGCCGGACATCCGGCGCTCGCTGGCTGAACCGGCCCCGCGCGGGATTGAGCTGCCGCCGGAGCGGCTGTATTTCTTTCTGAAGGAGAGCGTGCAGCAGCTGCGGGAACGGGGAATTACCGTGCAGATGCCTTCGCGCTGGAGCCGGGAGGGACGGCGGCGGATCGGCATGAGAATGAAGATGCAGCCCCCGGCGGGTGCAGCGGATGGCCCGGTGCAGTCTGCGCTGGGCATGGAAGAGCTGATCTCTTTCCGTATTGAAGCCTCTCTGGGAGATTCAGACATCACAGAGGAGGAACTGAATGCCCTGGTGGAAGCAGGCGTGCCATTTGTGCGCTTCCGGGGAGAATGGATTGAAGTGGACCCGAAGGAAGTCCGTCAGGTCCTGAGATATATTAAGCGTGGTGAGAGCGGAGAGATGACCGCAGCCGACTGGATGCGCCTGGAGGCTGAAGATGGTGAAGAGCGGCTGTGGAAGGGCATGTCGGTTACCGGCATGGAGACCTCTGGCCTGCTGGCCTCCCTCATGCACGGCGATGTGCTGCGCGGGATGCCGCTGCGTCCGGTGCCGGAGGATCTGAACGGAACGCTGCGGCCATATCAGGAGCGGGGTTATCAGTGGCTTACGGCACTCAGCAATCTCGGCTTCGGCGTCTGCCTGGCTGATGACATGGGCCTCGGCAAAACCGTGCAGGTCATCACCTGCCTGCTCGACCGGGCGCTGAATGCCCCGCCGGGCGAGAAGCAGGAGCCTGTGCTGATCCTCTGCCCGACCTCGCTGCTGGGCAACTGGCAGCGGGAATTGCAGCGCTTCGCCCCTTCCCTTAGCTTGCATATTCACCATGGAGGGCGGCGGGTGCGCGGCGAAGGATTCAGGGAACTGGCGGCCAGCCATGAGATTGTGCTAACTACCTACCATCTGGCAGGCCGGGACAGCGAGGATCTGGCCGGGGTACGCTGGTCCACGGTTGTGCTGGATGAAGCGCAATACATCAAGAATCACCGCACCAAGCAGGCGCAGAGCGTCATGAAGCTGAGCGCGCCGCACCGGATCGCAATGACCGGGACTCCGGTGGAGAACCGGCTGGGCGAGCTGTGGTCGATTTTTCATTTTCTCAACCCAGGTTATCTGGGGACGTATCATTCCTTCCGCCAGCGTTATGTGTCGGGAGAGGGCGGCGAACGGCTGCGTGAGCTGCACCGGCTGGTCTCGCCCTTCCTGCTGCGGCGTCTCAAGAGTGACCCGGATATCTCGAAGGATCTGCCGGAGAAGCTTGAGCTGAAGTCCTATTGTCCGCTTACGGAGACCCAGGCCGCGCTGTATCAGGGGGTTGTGGATGAGATGCTAGGCGTCATCGGCGAGCGTTCGGGCGTGGCCCGGCGGGGACTGGTGCTGTCTTCCCTGACCAAGCTGAAGCAGATCTGCGATCATCCCCAGCTGTTCCGCAAGGACGAGGGGCGGAGCCTGCGCAGTGAGCCTTCGGGTAAAATGGACGTCATGTTCGAGTTGCTCGACAGCATCTCCGAGCTTGGCGAATCCGCGCTGATCTTCACCCAGTATGTGGCGATGGGCGAACTGCTGGTCAGCCGGCTGGCCAGACGATACGGGCAGACGCCGCTGTTCCTGCATGGCGGCATCTCGAAGCGTGAGCGCGACGAGATGGTGCATGCTTTTCAAGAGGGGGACGGTCCGGCCTTCTTCGTTCTGTCGCTTAAGGCGGGAGGCGTAGGCCTCAATCTGACACGGGCGAATCATGTGCTGCACTATGACCGCTGGTGGAACCCGGCTGTAGAGAATCAGGCGACGGACCGCGCCTTCCGGATTGGACAACATAAGAATGTACAGGTGCATAAGCTGATCTGCCAGGGAACGCTGGAGGAGCGGATCGACGAGCTGATTGAACGCAAAAAAAGCCTGTCCGAGCAGGTCGTCGGCTCCGGTGAGAACTGGTTAACCGAGATGTCCAACCATGAGCTCAAAGAGCTGATTGAACTCCAGGGACAGGACTGGATGTAAACAGGGCAATACATTGTAAGGCAGAAGGAGGCAACATCTATGAATGAGCTGCTGGAGCTGCGGCTGGAGGTGCTGCCCGGGGTCATTAAGGCCACCGGGAGTGTGGGGCCTGCTGCTGAAGGAGCAGACAGACGCAGCAGCAAAGCCGGAGCAGAGATAGAGAAGCAAGGGGAACAGGGCCAGCGGGCGGAGCCGGTGCGGCAAGGAGAGCGGGCGGAGAAAAAGCAGCTGGTGCAGGGAGAACGGGTGGAGAATAAGCAACTGGTGCAGCAAGGGCAAAAAGAGCGGGTGGAAGCAGTGCCGCAGGTACGGCAAGGACAGCAGGCGCCACTACCGCAGGTGCAGAGGGAGGCTGTTACTCTGCGTATTCCGCAGTGGACACCCGCCAGGAAGAATGAAGTGCTGCATCAGCTCGCTGCGCATCCGGGCGAATTGTATGATCTGCTGCAGGGTAGCCTGAATGGCGGGCTTGCTGCACTGGAGCTGCTGCCTGTAGATGACGAGCTGAGGCTGGCTGCAGAGGAACAGGGCACGGGTCTGTTGCCTGCTGATGAGCTGGTGCAGCGGGTCCGGCAGCAGCTGACCCAGGAGCCGCTGCTTGCGTTCGCCCTACGCGGACTGTCCAAGGAAGAGCTGCTCTCCGGCGTATTCGCCTTGTGGGCGGAGCAGGAGAACGAGCGGAGCACTGAAGAAGACGCGCCTGCGTCTGTGTCGCTCGCGTCCGAGCTGGCCCGGCTGGAGCGCAAGGGTCCGGCCGTATCCTCTGGAGAGTGGCTGGCTGAGGCAGCGGCTGAAGGCTCTCTGCACCAGCCGGGGCCGCTGTTTCACGAGATCTCCTCACGTCCGTTTCCGGCTATGCCTGAGGTAATGGAGCCGGAGGAGGATTGGAGCGCACTCCTGCCACAGACACCCAAGGCGCGTGAAGGGCTTGCGCTGCTGATGCGCCGGGTCTCGGAAGCTGCTGCGAAGCGCGCGGCGGGCTTGAATAAGCTGTAGCTGCGCGGGTTCGTGAGATGGGACTTGAGTAAACTGGAGGAGCACGGATAGGTGTGATGGAAATGAATGAGCTATAGCTGCGCGGGTTCGTGAGATGGGGCTTGAGTAAGCTCCGGGTTGCATGGATAGGTGTGGTGGGATTGAATGAGCTATAGGCTACATTGTTTATGCGGCGACTGAAACTGCTCTTTAAGTAATATAGAGGGTAAACTAGGCCAACTGGTGGAAATGGATCGGATGTCGGGCTCGAATGTAGGAGTTGTTCTACCAAGTAACATTAGTTTTGAGAGCAGTGCGCCGGGTAGGTTGCGAGGTGGCTGCACGGGATTAAAGTGGATAAATCCCTCTGGTTCAGCCAGAAGTCGGCGTGCGGAGTGGGAATGAGGAGCAGAAGTGCCCCTGAATTGGCCCAAACCGGGCGGGAGGTGGGAATGAGGAGCAGAAGTGCCCCTGAATTGGCCCAAACGGGGCGGTAGGCGGGAATGAGGGGCAGAAGTGCCCCTGAATTGGCCCGAACCGTGCGGGAGGCGGGAATGAGGGGCAGAAGTGCCCCTGAATTGGCCCAAACGGGGCGGTAGGCGGGAATGAGGAGCAGAAGTGCCCCTGAATTGGCCCAAACGGGGCGGGAGGCGGGAATGAGGAGCAGAAGAAGGGGCAGAAGTTCCCCTCATTCCCTCCCCGATCTCCACAAAGCAGCCAACAAATACAAAAGAGGAGCACACAAGTGCCCCTCTAGTAGCCGGATAAAGGCCTAGCTGCGGCCAGTTCACCCTAAGTTTATGTGTGTTCTGTGCTGCGCAATTAAGACTCGTTGCCGCCGCTGCCTTCTGACAGCTCCAGGATCTCCCGGCGCAGGCGGAGCATCTTCTGGTCCAGCTCATCGGCAGCACGGGCGGCTTCCTTCAGCTCCTCGGCCACATGGGAGGGCAGCTGTTTGTCGAATTTATAGTAGAGAATATGCTCCATGCTGGCCCAGAAATCCATGGCTAACGTACGCAGCTGCATTTCTGCCTTCACCCAGCGGGTGCCATCAAGCAGTACCAGCGGTATAGCCACGATAAGGTGCAGGCTCTGGTAGCCGTTCGGCTTCGGGTGGGCAATATAATCCTTAATCTCAAGCACACGGATATCCTCGCGGGCGCACAGGTGGTCCACCAGCCGGTAGATATCCTTCACGAAGGCGCAGACAATCCGCATCCCCGCAATATCATGGATGTGCTGTTCCATATTATCCAGGTTAAGCTCATAGCCCTTACGCTGCATTTTTTGCACAATGCTCTTCGGTTCTTTGATCCGGCACTTCACATGCTCAATAGGGCTGAAGCCGTCACGTACCTGCCACTCGGTCCGGATGATATCGATTTTATTCTCAAGCTCATTCAGAGCATGACGGTACAGCGCCGGCAAAGCCTTGGAATTCTCAACCTGCTTGGCAAAATCCTCGTTAATCTGCCACTTCTGCATATCCTTCACATGGACCTGCAACTTGTTCAATGTTACTTGTGTACTATCATATTCTTCCACTGAAACTCTCCCGGTTTTCGTTATTTGTGACTGTAGACCATGAATGGATGACTACGGCAATCTTATACAGCGCTAGCTGCGGTTCTGATTCTATTTTAACCGATGTACAGCCCCGGAAGCAAAATAAAACCGTAACCCTGACCGAAGAGAAACATTCTTCCCTCCGGCGCGTATTAGCTCAGTATAGGCTTTAGGCCGTCCTTATGGTGCAGCTCCGTTCATCCTTATTTGTTGGTGGGAGAGCCTGTGCCGTAGCCTTCATCCTGATAGCCTGTATTCTCCAGCTTCTGCAGGACGTTCAAGCCTTCGATCTGAAGGCGGGTCTCGTCAGTGCCATGGTCGTGCAGATACTGGAACAGGCGGATGGTGGTGTCATCGAACTGCTCTGCGGCATCATCATGATCGGCTGACTTGTAGGGAACCAGAGCACGCCGGAAGGCGTAGTCATCCCCGCTGGCCAGATCGGCCAGAAGATCCTGAAGCACAGTCAACCCGTCACTGGACAGCAGAACCTCGTACTCACTGGAGTCGCCTCTCTCTTCCTGAATCAGACCGTGATTCACAGAGACGAAATATCGGTTAAGGTTATCGTCAGGCACAATTCATCCCTCCATCATTCGATAATGTACGGGTACGCAGGAACGGATCCAGCAGAAGGCAATATGTATGATTGCTTCTTCCGCAGCATACTCATTCCAATAAGAACGCTAACCGCCTCTACTTGGTATTTACCACATGACGACAAATAATGAATCTGCCGTGGACTTTTGGTATGATAGAATCACGTTTCCGCTGCTGCGTGGGGCGGCAATCGGAATGTAAGGATATACGCGGCTGCGAATCAGCCTATTCTCACTCTGGAGAAGGAGGAACTACAATGAATTTACTGCAACGCATTAAAGACGGTGCCAGCCGGGTGAGTGAAAAAGCGCAAAGCTCGGTGGAAGTGAGCAAGCTGAATGGGCAGATTTCGGATATTGAGCATGAGATGCAGGTTGAATTTCTGAAAATGGGGAAGCTGTTCTACGAGGGATATCGTTCAAGGGATATGTCGGTGGCTGAAGGCCAGATGATCGAGCTTGCGCGGGGCTGTAACAAGCTGCAGGAGCAGATCGAGGACGTACGCTCAAGAATTGCCGAATTGAGAAATGAACGCTTGTGTGCCTGCGGTCAGATCGTAGGGCTGGATGCCAATTTCTGTCCGCATTGCGGACGTAAGCTGGAAGCACGCAAGCCGGAAGATAAGGAGATTTCACTGCGTAAAGAGACGTCTTCGGCGGCTGCCGCTACCGCAGCACCGCCTGTGGTTACCGTACATACGGTGCTGGAGCATGAAGATGAGGAAGACCAGTACTACGGTGAGGAAGAGCTGACCGAAGCGGAACGGGAGCTGGCCAGAAGACCCGAAGCGCGAGTACAGTATGCGGAGGTGCTGCCTGAACTGGAAGAAGAGGCAGAGCTGGAGGATGCGGACCGGATAGCTTCAGGTTCTGACCGGAGCCGCCGGGAGGCAGATGAACTGGAACGGGAACGGGAGCGGCAACTGGAGCTGGACCGCCGGATCAGGGACTGGAAGGCAAGTGAGCCAGCCGAAGAGCGGGTAGCCGGAGACGCGGATACACGGGAGATTGTGAATTGCCAGATCTGCCGCGCCGATCTGCCGAAGGGCTCCATGTGGTGCCCGCGCTGCGGCTCGGAGCAAATATAGACAGTGTAGTACTGACAGCTTAGGGGGACAACATAGATGGAACAGTTGCTGCTGCATCTGCGCAATTTGGGTTTCACAGAGATGGAATCCAAAATTATGGTTGAGCTGGCCACCAAGGGCCAGGCTTCGGGCTACGAAGTGGCAAAGCAGCTAGGAGTATCAAGATCGAACGTATATGCGGCGCTTCAGCGCCTGACTCAGCAAGGCTACGTGCGCTGCGGAGAAGGGGAGCCGGCACGCTACAGTGTACTGGACCCGGAAGAGCTGGCCACGATGATATCCGGCCGGGTGCAGGCCTCGCTTGCCTATATGGAGAGTGAAATGCCGCGCGGAGGTCCGGTCAGCCCCTCCTTCTACAACGTGGAGGGTGACCGGAATGTCATAGGAGAGCTGGTCCGCCAGCTGAATCTTGCCGCCCAGGAGATTGTAGTGGATGTGTGGCGGGAGGAAGCCTCGCTGCTGCGCAGTGAGCTTGAGCAGGCGGAGAAGCGCGGAGTGAAGCTGCTGTGGGCTTTTGACGGCGGTGATGCTGTGCCGGCACCTTATCCGGTATGGCCGCCCCTGCCGGGGAAGCCGGAACGCAACGGAGGCCGGAAGTTCTCCTTCGTCGTGGACCGGAGCTGGTGCATGCTCGGCATGCGTTATGAGGACGGGAGCGCCCAAGCCGTGATTACCGAGCATCCAGTGCTTGTGGAGCTGCTGCTCAAATCTTTTACACAGGAATTGGTATTGTTCGAGCTGGAGGAAGATATGGGCCCCGAACTGCAGCGGCGCTACGGGGAGCGCTATAGCCGGATCTACAGCAAATATGTGCTGCATGATCAGGAGGAATCGGGGGAAGAGCCGGAGGAATAGGGCTGCAATAGTAAGTGCCCAAGTTCACTAAGCAAGGGAGGTGACAAGCATGGAGTGTATTGTACATTTTGAAGTGCAGCATGCAGAGGGCGTCAAGCCGCTACGCGGACTGCTGTTCCTGGAAGAGGGCAAGACCCCGGGAGAGCGGGAGCTGGTGGAGATGTTCAAGGACATGAAGTTCAACGTCCGGCTGGATAACCGGGAGAAATGGATTTTCAAGCCCGTGGCTCCGGGAGAAAGTTATTCCGAGATCCGCATTACCAGCTTTGACAACGGGAAGAAAAGCAGCACGACGGAGGGTGAGCTGAAGTCGATTGTCGGCAACCTGCTGCCCCAGAAGCCAACCGGGATATAACCGGAGCAGCGGGGTTCCAGCGGTTTTTGTCCAAAGATAAGAATTTATATGCTTCGCGCTATAATTATCCTTATCTTTCTCTCTGAAACGGTACCGTCCTTTAAAAGGACGGCAAAGCCGGTTCAGCTTGGCCAGCAGAATTACAGCTGCTAGCGGAAAATATCTTTGTGATCAAGGTCTGTTCCTGCACGAAGCAGGAAACGGACCCGGCGGAAACGTGAAATATGTAACAAAGAGCAGGCCCAGGGGAATACCCGGGGCCTGCTCTTTGTGTTGGGAAATATCATTCCAACTTCTTCATTAGCCGGACCAATCTGCTCTTATCGGACCTGAGAGACCTTATCCCCTGGAAAACACCACTTTTGGTGTCTTAACGGACCGAGGAGACCTTAAGGTAGCTCAGAACGATACTTAAGAGCAGTGTTTCAGAGAATAAGGTCCTTGTGGTCCGTTACTTGCCTGATTTATGACTTTCATCCAGAATAAGAGCGCCTCAGTCCGTTACGCGGAGCCACATATATACCCCGCCGCGCCTGTCCCGCCGCGCCCGTCCCGCCGCGCCTGTCCCGCCGCGCCCGTCCCGCCGCGCCCGTCCCGCCGCGCCCGTCCTAGCCGCCCGCGCGGCAGGACCCCGCGGCGCCGGCAGCCACCGCCGGGGCTGCCGCCAGCGGCGAGAGCACGCGCAGCGCGCCCGGCTCGCAAGCCACGGCCAGCGGCGCTGTGCCGAGCGCTTCGCCGTCGCCGATGGCGTGGCGCGGCTGCGCGAAGTGCACGGCTACGCTGCGTCCGCGCAGCATCGTGACATAGGGCAGCTTCGTGTGGCTGCCCTTCACCACCGTCGGGAATAGCCGCAGCAATTGCCCGCGGCTGACCCCGTGCACGACGCAGACGTCAAGCAGGCCGTCGCCTGATTCCGCCTGCGGGCAGATCAGCAACCCGCCGCCGTAGCTGGGCAGGTTGCAGACCGAGACCAGCCACGCCTGGTCGAAGGCCTGCTCCTTGCCGTCGCAGGTCACACTGACGCGGCAGGGCTTGAAGGTCATCAGCGTATGCAGCACGCCGATGATATAGGCTAGGCGCCCGGCGCCAATGGCGTTGCACAGCCGCTTGTAGCGGCTGCCGTTCACATTGACGGCCACCTGCGCGTCGAAGCCGCTGGCCACTGCGGTCAGGGTGAGGCCACCTGTCGCACTGATCAGATCGGCTTCGATGCAGTGTTCCTGCAGCGCGGTGTCCAGCGCAGCCTCAGGCGCGAGCGGGATGCTGAACCCGCGAGCGGTGTCATTGCCCGAACCCGCCGGGATAACTCCCAGCGGGACCCCTCTACGCCGCAGTGCGCCCAGCACACTGTGGATCGTGCCGTCGCCGCCGACAACGATGGCGGCGCGCCAGTCCTCGCGGCGGGCAAGCGCCTGCGACACCTGATTCTCTGCGCTGGCAGCGCTCTGGGTGAACAGCGCTTCATACGGAACAGCCCGCGCCGCAAGCAAGGCCTGTACGGTGTGCCAGATCCGCCGTCCCGCCCCGCCGCCGGAGCGGGGATTTATGATGAACAAATACATGGATGCTTCCCCCAGCCTGTAGATTCCTGCATGTCTTATCCCATTGTAAGGAGCGGGCAGGCAAAAGGGAAACTATTTTCTGCTGCGCGGAGCTACATCTACAGCTACAGCTGCCGCAGCTGGCTTTCGGCGATCTCTCCCACCCAGGGGAGCTTGAACCATCTGCTGCCCAGGGCATGGTAGATCATCAGGAGCCAGACTGCGAAGCTGCATAGGGAGATCAGGGCGCCTGCCAGATTACCGAGAAGCGGAATGAAGCCGCTGAGCACATGGGCGATCATAAGGACTCCGAAGGCAATCAGGGATTGAAGTGAGTGGAACAGGACAAAGCGGCTGCGCTTCTCCAGAGCGAGGAAAATAATCGCACCGATAAACGGGAAAAAATAACACAAGGCGGCGGCAAGGTTATCGGGCAGTCCGGTCGAAGATCTGAAAGGGGACAAAGGGCTCACTCTCCTTGGATTGTAGAAGAAAAAGGCAAAGATTATTCGTGCTTCTTCCCTACAAGCCTATGAGGTGTCCGGGCAAAGTATGAGCTGTGCGGAATGCTGTCCAATAATTTTTGGGGATAGGGGGCATACTATGATCAGGTTCCCAAACGGAAGGTCAAGCATATACTATAAAAAAATTCCATTTGCATTTTTACATGGAAAGGTGGAAGTTAATCTGGAATATGATACAATATAACGATAAGGCCCGAAAGGAGTGATTCAGCAAGTGGCTCTTCGGGTAATTAAAGTGTCAAGGTGTCTTTGCAGTGGGACATCCTTACTCTCAGCCCAAATCACGACGAACCTGCTTCACCGGCAAGGCGGATTTCCAAGTTCATGGAATGGTAGTCTGGACGGGTAATGCAAGCCGCGTATGTGTAATGGTTTCTTACTTGCATTTCAAGGTTACGGCGAACTTTTCATCATGCATTCTCTACAACGGAGCATTCATTTTCAATGTTTTGGGAGGGAACTGATCATGGCAAGTAAAGGTCATAACGAAGTCAAGGAAAGTCTGCGGGAAATGACACGTATTTTCCGGCCCAAAGATCCCAAGAAATTTGTGAAAGAGTACGTCCGGAAGTATCGGATCACGGGAGGATACGAGGAAGAGCTGACCATGGTTGTGGAGCATGAGCTGGTTAGAATGAATTCTTCCGTCTCCTGAAGAAGCGGGCAGAGAGAGTGATTCTGTTGCGTGCTGTTTGATGCCGACAACTATACATTTAATCTACATTCAAGCGATAACATCCATGAGGATTCTCATAAACCGTGCCCGGGCAGCCTTCTGCTTCTGGAATCGGTTTTTTTTGTATGCATTTTGCAGATCATCTTCGTATGTCAAATGAATGTTTAGACACAAATACATATGAATACGCTTCAAAAGTAGTTTAACAGTTTTCCGGGAAAATTGAAAGCGCTTATAAAATCAGTATTGACAAGCTTTCCGCGACTTTAAAATGATTATGTGAATTTGTTGTGAACGATTGACAAAAACGTAGACCGAACTTATATTAATAGTGATTGTTATAATTGACAGGAAAATACTCTAATCTACGAATTCGGGAAAAGCGGGGTAGATCAATGATGAAAACGTGGCAGGCTGGTAAGCGGCTTCTTCCCATGACAGCAGCACTTGGACTCCTTCTGGCCGGATGCGGGCGGGAGGACTTGTCGGTACTCAGACCGCAGGGACCCGTAGCGGAAAGCTCTTACGGACTGATGAAGCTGTCGATCACGATCATGATTGTGGTGCTGCTGATCGTCTTCTCCATTGCGGCTTATGTATGGATTCGCTTCCGCCGGAAGAAGGATCAGGATGAGATTCCGAAGCAGGTGGAGGGCAGCTTCAAGCTGGAGGTGCTATGGACGGTCATCCCGCTTATTCTCGTCATTGTGCTGGCGATTCCTACGGTGAAGGTGGTCTTCGCTGCCGGCAATGATCATTCGGATGACAAGGACGCCATCAAGGTCAAGGTGACCGGCCACCAGTACTGGTGGGAGTTCGAATATACGGATTACGGAATAACGACTGCGCAGGATCTGATTATTCCTACAGGTAAGCACATTGCCTTTGAGCTCAGCACCAAGGATGTGCTGCATTCCTTCTGGGTACCCTCGCTTGCCGGAAAAATGGACACCAATCCCGACGGCACGGTGAACCGCTTCAGCTTCAGTGCGCCGAATGAAGGCGTTTACCGGGGGAAATGCGCGGAGCTGTGCGGACCCTCCCACGGGTTCATGGAGTTTAAGGTGAAGTCGGTCAGCGGTGAGGCCTTTGACAAGTGGGTGGCTTCAATGAAGGCGCCGGAGTCGGTGATGCCGGAAGATCCAGTACTGGCTGAGAAATTCAAGTCCCAGTGCCTGACTTGCCATGCGATTGGCAGCATGCCTGCATCACCGGTGGCTCCAAGCCTGACCGGAATCGGCTCCCGTGAATCGGTTGCCGGAATTCTGCTTAATGATGACACTCGAGAAGACGGGGCGCCGGTCCTTGAGAATCTGAAGACTTGGCTGCATGATCCGCAGAGCGTGAAGCCCGGCAACAAGATGCCGAACCCGAAGGATATGGGCTTAAGTGATGAAGAGATCGACGGCATTGCCGAATATCTGGCCGGTTATACGCTGGAATAGGGGCCTATGACTGAAGCGGAAGCAGCATATTTGATAAGGGGGTACATACCTTGGCTCACGCAGCGCAATCCTTGCAGCCCTCCCAGCCCTTGCAGCCCGGCCACAGCGCCAAGCGGCATACCGGGCTGATGGACTGGATTACCACCGTCGACCACAAAAAAATAGCCATCCTGTATCTATGGGCCGGCGGCCTTTTCTTCGGCATTGGCGGCCTGGAGGCGATCCTGATCCGTATTCAGCTGATTAAGCCGATGAATACCTTCCTGGATGCCCAGACCTTCAACGAGCTGATTACCATGCACGGCACGACCATGATCTTTCTAGGAGTCATGCCGGTTATTTTCGCGCTGATGAATGCGGTGATTCCGCTGCAGATCGGCGCGCGGGATGTCGCCTTTCCTTTTCTCAACTCGCTGGGCTTCTGGACCTTCCTGTTCGGCGGTCTCTTGCTTAACTTGAGCTGGGTGATGGGCGGCGCGCCCGATGCGGGCTGGACTGCTTACACTCCGCTATCGAGTACGGGCTACAGCCCCTCACACGGAGTGGACTTTTATACGATAGGGCTGCAGATTGCCGGACTCGGCACACTGA
Organism: Paenibacillus silagei; assembly: GCF_017874735.1. Classification (GTDB taxonomy): domain Bacteria; phylum Bacillota; class Bacilli; order Paenibacillales; family Paenibacillaceae; genus Paenibacillus_AQ; species Paenibacillus_AQ silagei. The sequence goes on along the minus strand of NZ_JAGGLV010000019.1, from coordinate 12,153 downwards.
TTGGCGGGATTAACTTCCTGGCTACCATCATCACGATGCGTGCACCGGGGATGTCCTTCATGCGGATGCCGATGTTCGCCTGGGCTACCTTCATTACCTCAGCCATTATTCTGTTTGCATTCCCTGCGGTTACCGTAGGACTTGTCCTGCTTACCTTCGACCGGATTCTGGACGCCAATTTCTTCAATGTTGCCGGAGGGGGCAATCCCGTGCTGTGGCAGCATATCTTCTGGATCTTCGGGCATCCCGAAGTATATATTCTGATTCTCCCGGCCTTCGGCATCATCTCCGAGGTCATTCCGACCTTCTCGCGCAAGCGGCTGTTCGGGTACAGCTCCATGGTCTTCGCGACAATTCTGATCGCCTTCCTGGGTTTCATGGTCTGGGCGCATCATATGTTCACTACCGGCCTCGGTCCGGTCGCGAACGCCTTGTTCTCCGTCTCTACCATGCTGATTGCCGTGCCGACCGGGATCAAGATCTTCAACTGGCTGTTCACCATGTGGGGCGGACAGGTGCGCTTCACGACCCCGAATCTGTTCGCGGCCGGGTTCATTCCTACCTTCACGATGGGCGGAGTAACCGGGGTGATGCTGGCCTCCGCGCCGGCAGACTTCCAGTTCCATGATACGTATTTCGTGGTGGCGCATTTCCACTACGTCATTGTCGGCGGTCTGGTGCTCGGGCTGTTCGCCGGGCTGCACTACTGGTGGCCGAAGATGTTCGGGCGGATGCTTAGCGAATCCTTGGGCAAGTGGACCTTCTGGACCTTCATTATCGGGTTCCACTTAACGTTCTTCGTGCAGCATTTCCTGGGACTGATGGGGATGCAGCGGCGCGTATTTACCTATTTGCCGAACCAGCAGTTCGATACGCTCAACCTGGTCAGTACGGTGGGGGCGTTCCTGATGGGAGTGGGCATGATTATCTTCCTTGTCAATGTGTTCTTGACCTCCAGACGGCCGGCGGATGCGCCGGAAGACCCGTGGGAAGACGGGCGGACCCTGGAATGGACGATCCCTTCGCCGCCGCCGGAATATAACTTCAAGCAGACGCCGCTGGTGCGGGGCCTGGATGCTTTCTGGAAAGAGAAAATGGCCGGGCATAAGGCCATGACCCCGGCGGAGCCGATTGGTCCGATTCATATGCCGTCGGCCACGATTCTGCCGTTCCTGATGTCCGTCGGTATCTTCATTGCGGGCCTTGGCTTTATGTTCAGCCGCGATGAATTCAGCAGCAGCATTATGAGCTTCCTGTTCAATAATTATATTGTTACAGCGCTGGGGCTTCTTATTACCTTCGGATCGATGCTGATGCGGTCGCTGTTCGACGATCACGGCTGGCATATCGAACCCGAAGAGCTGGAAGGAAGGTGAGCAGAGATGACAACGGCACATGCTGAAGCAGCGGATGGTACACTCCCGCATGAACCCGAGAAAGCGACCCTGGAAGGACGCAATAAAGTGCTGGCCTTCTGGCTGTTCCTCGGAGGGGAAGCGGTGCTCTTCGGCACCCTGTTCGCTACCTTCCTGGCGCTGCGTAATCAGACGAATGAGGGACCCTCGGCGGCTGAGCTATTCCATCTGCCGCTGGTCGCGGCAGCGACCTTCCTCCTCCTGGTCAGCAGTCTGACCAGTGTGTTCGCCATTCAGGCCATGCACCGGGGAAATGTGGCCCAGCTACGGAACTGGCTGGTGGTGACTGTCCTGCTCGGCCTTGCCTTCCTGATCCTGGAGATCTACGAGTTCAGTGTATATATCCGGCATGAGGAATTCGGGATGACGACGAGTGCGTTCAGCTCGGCCTTTTATACGCTGGTCGGGTTCCATGGTGCCCATGTCGCCTTCGGGATTCTGTGGATCTCCGTGCTGATCGGGCAATTGGCGCATAAAGGCTTGACGGTCGTTACTGCACCGAAGATCTATGTCTCGGCGATGTATTGGCATTTCATTGATGTGGTGTGGGTCTTTATCTTCACAGTCGTATACCTGCTCGGAAAGGTGGGGTGAAGCCATGACGACGAAGCAGCCTTCTTCAGATTCTGCGGTGAAGCACCGGCACCGTCCGGAAGGACCGCAGCGGCATATTGTGGTGTTTGTGTTCTCCGTGGTGCTGACGCTGATCGCTTTTGCCGCGGTGGCAGCCGGAGGGGTGAATGCTACCTTTGCGATCATCCTGCTGCTGGTAATGGCTGTGCTGCAGGTGTTCCTGCAGATGGGCTTCTGGATGCATCTGAAGGACAAAGGGCATATGCTCCCGATTATCTTCATGCTGGGCGGCTTTTTTATCGCAGGCACCTGTATTGTAATGGCGCTCTATTGGGTATGGTGGGATTGATTCTATCTCCGGGGAGGTCTTGAGGATGATACCGGGATTGCAATATTTCAGCTTTACGGAACTATGGAGTCCGTTGTTTCTGGCCCTGATGCTCCTCCTGACTGCCGGATATTTTGTGCTGATCGGTCCGCTGGCCTCCCGTTTTGAGGGCAGCACTGCAGTCCCCTTCTGGCGGAGGGGGCTGTTCTTATGCGGAATGCTGGCCCTCTATCTTGCGCAGGGAGGACCGGTCAGTCTGCTGGGACATATCTTATTTTCCTTCCATATGGTGAGTATGGCCTTATCCTATCTGGTGGCGGTCCCGCTGATTATGCTTGGTATCCCCGACTGGTGCTGGCGCGCTCTGCTGCGGGTGAATCCGCTGAAGGGACTGGCTTTTCTCGCGAAGCCGGTGGTGGCGGCCCTGCTCTTCAATGGCCTGTTCTCGCTCTACCACATCCCCGCCATCCATGATTATGTCATGCTGCATTTCACCGTTCACCGTCTGTATTATGGCATCCTGTTCCTGACCTCGGCGTTGATGTGGTGGAATCTGATTAACCCCTTGCCGGAATACCGGGCGCTTAGCGGTCTGGGGCAGGTGGGCTTCATCTTCCTGAACATGGTGCTGCTGACACCAGCCTGCGGGCTGATTATTTTTGCGGGCTCCCCCCTCTATGCTACGTATAGCGACCCGGGCACCTGGGCGAAGGCGATGGGCTACTGTGTACCGCAGAGTCCGGCTGCATTATTGCAGGCTTTTGGCGGTCCCGGCTTCTTCGGATCTCTGTCCCCCAAGGTAGATCAGCAGGTCGGCGGCATCGTGATGAAGTTCATTCAGGAATTTATTTTCGCCTCGATGCTTGCTTATGTGTTCTATCATTGGTATAAAAAAGAGAACGGACAAGAGGACACAGAAGTGTCCGCGTCACCCTCTGCCCTGGCGGAGGAGGTCTGAACTATAACGAGCTGGTAAGTACCGAGGGGGATATTCATGGATATTTTCACATTGTTTCCTACGATCAGTACATCGTTCATCGTCATAAGCGCGGTGCTGGTGGCCATCGGCTGGAGACAAATCATTCAAGGCAAACGCGAGGCGCACAAGAAGACGATGATTGCGGCTGCGGTGGCAGCGATTCTGTTCTTCCTGGTGTACTCGTCAAGAACGGTGTTCGTAGGCAATACCTCCTGGGGAGGACCGGATGAGCTGACGACGATCTACCATGTCTTCCTGATCTTCCACATTGTACTGGCTACCGTCGCTGCCGTATTTGGCATCACCACCCTGACGCTCGGCTTCAAAGCCAAGTATGCCAAGCACCGCAAGTGGGGCAGAGTGACCTCCGTCATCTGGTTCATCACCGCTATTACGGGAGTCGCTGTCTACGTCCTGCTGTATATCTTCTATCCGGGCGGACATACGAAGCCGGTCTGGGAAATCATCCTAGGCGCTTAAGCCGAGGGAAGAGAAGCCCTGGATCATAGGGGAAAAGCCTGTCCATCTGCCGCTGCTGCGGGGGAGGGGCGGGCTTTTTTGGGGGTTAGGGGCTTGGAGTGGGCCGAATGTAATCGAAAAACCGATTACATTGAGCTGGCGGCGAGCGCGCGTGCGGAATGTAATCGAAAAACCGATCACATTGGGCTGGCGGCGAGCGTGCAGGCGCAATGTAATCGAAAAACCGATCACATTGGGCTGGCGGAGGGTGTGCGTGCGAAATGTAATCGAAAAACCGATCACATTGGGCGTGCGGAGGGTGTGCGTGCGAAATGTAATCGAAAAATCGAACACATTAGGCGGGTGCAAAGGTAAGCGGGCCGACTGGTTACGTAACTATGTGCTAATTATGGCGGGCAAGTATTCAGTCCTGATTTTCTTTCAATGGAGTACAGCAGACTGGACCATTGTACTGCGTCCCGAGATTGTTCTGGGTTTAGATCAGTTTTTTGCCCAGTGTCTCTTCGAATTATTTGAAAAAGCTCAGGATTATAACGCTGAATCGTTAGTAGTCTGGCTATCGATCTAGAACGACCTAATTATACATACTAAGGAGAAAACATGGACCCACACATCAAACGAATGTTCCTGGACGAATATGCTGCTGAAGGTGCTAGGCGCTTTGGGATTAGCCCCAAGGATCTGAACTTCATTGGAGGCTTTCAAAACTTCATATATTCTTATACTCTCGGTGTATCCCAATACATTCTCCGCTTCACTCCGGGCACACTTCGTACCTCCGAAGGACTTGCAGCTGAAATCGAATGGATTCGTTACCTCGCGGAGAAGGGAGTGTCAGTTTCAGCTCCGGTTCTATCGGTGAATGGAAGGGATTATGAGCGTATTCATGGAAATACGATGGATTTTTACGCAGCAGCGTTCAATTTTGCACCCGGCACAAAAGTCGGATATCCGGAATGCCTGGGGAACCCGATGCTATATGAACAATGTGGCCGTATTACAGGCCGTCTTCATGAACTGAGTAAGCGGTACAAACCGGTATTCAGAAGACATACCTGGGAAACTAATGAATACCTTGTGCGGGCGAAAGATTATTTGCCGGCAGAGCTTGGGCCCATTCTGCATGCCCTAGACGGACTAAAAGCTGATTTGAGCAGTTTGCCTGTTACCTCAGATAATTTCGGTTTAATTCACGGGGATATCAACGTAGGTAATTTCTTGGTAGATGAGTCAGGGCGGATAACGCTTTTTGATTTCGATGAGTGTCAATACAGCTGGTATTCTGAGGATATTGCTATCCAGCTCTATTATTTACTGTATGTATTTGGGGAGGATTCAAGGTCTGAACGTAAGGCGCAATACGAGCTTTTTATCCGGCATTTCGAGCTGGGCTACGCGGAGGATGGCCGGCAGCTCCCCGATGCCTGGAAGAGTCAACTGGATTTGTTTCTTAAACTGCGTGAAATTATCGTAGTCGTCGGCATGCACCGGAGTTGGGATTTAACCCAGGCTGACGATTGGACGCGTGGGTTCTTGCAAGAGAGTACAGTGCGTATTATCAAGGGGATTTCATTAATTGATGGGTTCGGCGAAGAGGGACAATGATGATAGTTGGAAAAAGCACACTTAGTTCCAGCGATACAGCCAGTTGCAGGTAAGCAATTGGAAAAAGTCCACCTAATTCCCCGAAAATCATCGAATTGGACGGAATCGTAGAAATTAAGTGTTGTTTGTCCAACTGCTGTCCGGGAATGGGGCGATGCCGTCAAATTAGATGGACAAAATCCAATTAACGTTTACCGGCTGCGTTCAGAACTGTACACTAAAACCTTTGAATCGGTGGATCCCTGTTCTGAAATGTTCCTGGGTATGATACTTTTCTTATGGGTACCTAAAAAATAGAATGAAATTTAGTTAGGATGGGTGAAAATGGACAACCACTATGAATACCTTCTGCTTGCCTTCGAAGAAGCTGAAAAAGCAAAAGAAGAAGGGACTTACCCAATTGGGGCAGTCATTATTGATTCTAACGGAACCGTTGTTAGCCGGGGTAGAAATAGCGTTTTTTCCAGCTATGATACAACTTCACATGCAGAAGTAGACGCTATAAGAAAGGCTGGACATAAGATATTAGATGTTGAAAATAAGAAATTTGTTGTAGATAACGGGATTACGTTATATACGACGTGCGAGCCCTGTCCAATGTGTACGGGGACTATAGTTCTCTCCAAGATAAAAAAAGTGGTGTGGGCTGCAAATGATGCTGAAATCGGAGCATTTAAAAAATTCAAAGAAAGGACAAGTCCGTTGCCGATTTATAATGATTTATTTAATGACATTGAAATTGTGGCTGCTCCCTACTCTGATTTAGAAATTAGACAAAGACTAATGCTGGCTGAATGGAATAATAATCGGGGTTACACCGATAATCATTGGAATAAAGAATTCATACGTGATGCGGAGTGATAATTTACGAAGAGCATATTCTCAGGCGGTTAAGCTCTAACGACCAAGGCATGATCGACACGGCTCATCAAACCGTGGCGGAAAGCTGGATGTTGTTACGTGAACAGCTAAATCTGAAGAATATCGTTAATCGATTCAGCTAACGGTAACCGTCAGCTCAATAAACAGCGACAGTCTAGGACTTGAATTTCTGTCCACAACTGCCGCTGTTTCACTTTCAAGGTTTGTCTAAATATTGATGTTTGGAGCAAGGATGAAGCTACAACCGGAACGAAGACACCGTGCTCTGCAGCTCCTCAGCCAGGCTGGCCAGGGACTGGGCGGAAGAGGCGGTCTCTTCGCTGCTGGCGGCGGACTGCTGGGTGGTGGCGGAGATGCTCTCCACGGCAGCGAGAACGTTGGTGGACTGGGCGGCTTGTTCTTCGCTGGCGGCGGCGATTTCGGATATCTTCTGTCCGGCGTTGTTGACCATCGTCACGATCTGATGAAAAGAAACGCCGGTCTTCTGCGACAGCTCCGCACTCTCCTGCACAGCGCTCACGCTGTAGCGTGTATTCACCTGCATCCCCTTGATGATGCTGGTGATCTGCTTGGTGGCCTCGCCGCTGCGCTCGGCCAGCTTGCGCACCTCATCGGCCACCACCGCGAACCCGCGGCCCTGTTCCCCCGCTCTGGCGGCTTCAATGGCGGCATTGAGAGCGAGCAGATTGGTCTGATCTGCAATATCCTCGATGACATCGATAATCTCGCCGACCTTCTGCGAGTCCTCCTCAAGCTTAGCCATCTGCCCGCTGACAGCCTGCATACTCTCCATCGACTCCTGAATGATGCTGTTCCCGTTCTCGGCAATCGTAACGGTCTCATCGGAGATGACCGAGGCCTGCTCGGTATTCTGGGCTACAGAGTGGATCGCGCTGGACAGCTCTTTGAATAACTCGCTGATGGTCCCGGCATCATCCGCTGTGGTCGTGCTGCCGCTTGCCACCTCTTGCGTACTGGCGGAGATCTCCTCGGCGGCGGCGGACAGGCTCTGGGAATGCAGCAGGATGGAGCCCACTGTGTTACGGAGGTTGCTGACCATCTCGTTCACCTTGGCAGCCAGGATGCCGATTTCATCTCTGGTATCGATATCGGATTGGCTGCGCAGGTCGCCGTCAGCCACCTTCGAGAGAACCTTGACAACCTTCGCCAGCGGATTAGAAATAATCCGGGAGATGATATACCCTAGCAGGATGCACAGAATGACTGCACCGATAATGATACTGAGGGTGATATTACGCGAAGAGCTATAGAGTGCGGCTCCGCTCTGTCTGGCCTGATCCGCTTCCTTGGTGTTGGTGAGAATCAGCTCGTTCAGAATATTCTTCAAGGTATCGCCTTGGTTGTTAAGCGTGCTGCCGCGCAGCATCTCCAGCAGCTTCTCGTCCTGTCCCGTCAGGGAGAGGCTGACAAGAGAATCGTACGTTAACAGATAGTCATTCCATGCCGCTTCAAAAGGGGCAATGGCTTGAACCGATTCCGCGCTCAGCTTGGTTTTGCGGAAGGCCGCGATGTTATCGAGTACGTTCTGCTTCTCTTTTTTATAATCGTCCACACGCTGCTGGCGTTCCTCAGGGGTCTTCTTAATGTACAGATCCCTGACGATAACGCGCATGACCGAGAAGCTGTTCTGTGAGCTTTGCAGGGAGGAGACGGGAACCAGATTGTTCACATACATATCGTCCAGACTGTTATTAATCGAGCCGAGGTTGCTGAGACCGTAGAGGCCCACGAAGGAAAGAATGACAGCGACGGTCAGGAAGGACGAGATTAATTTCACGCTTGTTTTTAGATTATAGAACCATTTCATACCTGTTTCCCCCAGTAAAGATGATTTTGTTAAGCGAAGACTCCCGTATTGAAAAATAAGCTGGCTGTATCTATGATCAGAGCGATATTGCCATTTCCCAGGATGGTAGCTCCTGATATGTTCTCAGTCTTGCCCATGTAGGCTCCGAGCGATTTGATTACGATATCCTGATTGCCGATAAGTGTATCCACGGCCAGTGCCAGCCGTTTCTCTCCCCGACCCACGATAATCAGCGGAATGGATGCTGATCTGCCGCCCGCACATGCGGGGAGCCGCAGGATATCCTGCAGCCAGACCACCGGTACGAGCTGCCCCCGTGCGGTAATGACAGGCTGGCCCCGGACAGAGGTGATCTCCTCTGGAGTGACGCGGACAATCTCGGCCACACTGCTCATGGGAATCACGAAGGTGGCTCCCCCGGCATGAACGAGCAGACCCCGGATGATGGCGAGCGTCAGGGGCAGACGAATCCGGAAGCGGGTGCCTTGCCCCCGTGTGGTCTCGATATCGATCATGCCGTTAATCCGTTCAATATCATTGCGGACGATATCCATTCCGACCCCGCGGCCGGAAATATCGCTGATGTGCGGGGCGGTGGAGAAGCCGGGCCGGAAAATAAGCCGTAGCGCTTCATCCTCAGTCATCCCGCCGGCCTCTTCAGCCGTAATGATGCCCTTCCGCAGGGCAGACTCTGCAATCAGGCTGGAATCAATCCCGGCCCCGTCGTCCTCGATGACCAGGATGACCTGATTATCCTCATGGGAGGCCGCGACGCGGACGGTTCCGGTCTCGCTTTTGCCGGCGCTGCGGCGGATTTCAGGGGTCTCTATACCGTGATCAACGGCATTGCGCAGCAGATGGATCAGCGGGTCGCCAAGCTCTTCAATGAGCGTCCGGTCCAGCTCCGTCTCCTTGCCTTCAAGAACCAGCTCAACCTGCTTGTTCAGGGAGCCGGACAAGTCCCGGACCATGCGGGGCAGACGGTTGAACAGCTGCTCTATCGGCAGCATCCGCACCTTAATCATGCTCTCCTGCAGTTCCCCCGTAATCATAGCCAGATGGTCGGCAAGCTGGCCCAGCTCCTCTGTCAGATCATTGGTTCCGTATTGCTGGTGGAATCTGCGGTTCAGCAGATGGAACCGGGTCTGATCGATGACCAGCTCACCCGCCAGGTTCATCAGCTTCTCCAGACGCTCCACCTGGACGCGGATCGTTTGCGGCTTGGTTTTGTCAGCGGCAGACGGCGGGGATTCTGGTACTTCCGGGAGCTCCCGGCTCCCCGTCTCCGGATGGGGCGGTCTCACGAATTCACCGGGACGCGGGGAATCGTTAAGCACTTCTTCTATGTATATACGATCAACATCCATAATGGATAAGACCTCCTGCCGGAGCTCCTCGATATCGATCTTAGGCGACAGCAACCAGGAGGCCTCGTCGATCCGGCTGTCGTGGTCCTCTATCTCTTCCAGCTCCGGCTTCATGCGCAGGACCGCAGCGACACTCCGCAGCTTGGCATCGATCAGGTGAAGACGGGGCAGCTTCATCTCACAGCCGGAAGAGAGCCACACATGCACCCAGAACAGCTGGAGGGGAAGCTCTGCCAGACTTGTCTGCACAGCAGGGGCCTTATCCTCCGGCTTCTGCAGCTCCTCCGCTGCGAATGTACTCAGCCGCTGCACCAGACCGGACACATCTGTGGTCTCCTGATCCGTAGCAGCGATCTCGCTCTGCAGCGCGCGCATTCCATCCAGCGCTCCGAAGAACAGGCGGATCAGCTCCGGCGTGACCGTCCGCTCCCCTCCCCGCATCTGATGAAGCAGATGCTCCAGATGATGTGTGACTTCCTTCAGCCCGTTGTAGCCCATAGAGGCCGAGGAGCCCTTAAGGGTATGGGCCGCCCGGAAAAACTGCTGGATTCCGTCTTCTGTCTCCCCGGTCTGCTCCAGCCTGAGCACCTCATCCTCGATCAGCTGCAGCTGGTCCTCCAGTTCCTCCAGAAATATCCCTCGGTATTCCGATAAATCAACCATGGTTCGCCTTCTCTCCGTTTAGCCTTTGTTTAGTCTCGCAGCAGGATCTCATCCAGCCGCAGAATGCCGACCAGCTCGGAAGAAGAGAAGCCTACTCCGTTGAAGAAGGAGCCGCTGACTCCAGAGATGCTGCCCTGTGCAGGCTGAATATCGCTGAAGGTCGTCACTTTATTCACGTTGTCGACAATAACGCCCAGGGATTCCTCCTGGTGATGGACCACCAGAATGCGTGTGTGTTTGGTCGGCTCCACTTCTTCCATCTGAAGCAGCACTCTAAGGCTGAGCACCGGCACAATTTTACCCCTGAGGTTGATAATGCCCTTAACGTAGTGACGGCTGCTGGGGATTTCCGTTATTTCCTGCATTCTTATAATTTCATGAACATCTGAGATCGGGATCGCATAATGCTCGTGATCTACCCCGAATTCAACATATTGTTTCTGCAAAACGGTCTCCATAGTTACCCTCCGGCTTCTCATATTACTTAGCTGGCCCGCAGCCGCTATTTTGCCTCCGTCCCCCTCCTGAGTTCTTCGCGTTACCTTCTGCTGATCTTGTGTATTCCGGTCTTTAGCCATTCCTGTGTGATAATGGGACAAAATACCACAAAAATGTCGTACAATATCACTTATGCGACATGTCTATTCCTGAGGAGTGATGAAAAAAGAATGAGCCAGACCGAATTTAGCCGTACGGCGCTCAGCTTGGTGTACCCGGAAGAGGGCTACCTAAGCGATGATCAGATTGTTCAGATGTTTATGGCTACCTGCTGTACGAATGTTAATACAGGTCGGAATTATAAGCGGGCGATTGCCGATTTCCGCAGATTTATTGCAGGCACCTCCTTAAGGGCAGTGACCTGGAGGGAGATGGAGGCGTATAAGATTTTCCTGACGCAGGGGGGCTACAGTTATCAGAGGCAGCTGGCACCGGCAAGCATAGCGGCATTCCTTGCGCCGTTGAAGTCTTTTTATAAATGGGGGAGTGACCAGCATATCGGGATTTTTGCAGTGAATCCGACCTCTTCGGTACGCATCCCCAAAATAACTGTTACCAGCCGCAAAAACTTCCTGACCAAACGGGAGGTGGGGGAATTACTGAATGTACTGGAGAAGCAAGGACTGCGCAATTATCTGATCGGGCTGACGCTGGTAGTGCTCGGTCTGCGGGTGTCAGAGCTGACGGCGATGAAGTGGGGGGACTTCCATAATGATCTGCTGGAGACCTCGGTCTGGCTGACCGTGGAGAACGGCAAGGGGGGCAAGCCTAGGGAAATTAAGGTTCCGCCGACCCTGTGGCAGCTGTATTCCAAGTTGTCTGATACCCTGCCAGGGAAGGAAGAGGTCACCCCGGAGCAGCGGATGTTTCCGTTATCTTCACGGCAGGTGGAACGGATTATCAAGAATGCCGGAGAAGCCAGCTCAATTGAGAAAAAGCTGACCCCGCACTGGCTGCGCCACACGAATGCCACGCTGGCCTTGCTCCAAGGAGCGTCGCTTCAGCAGGTTCAGGAATCGCTGGGGCATTCCCACATCAACACCACTCAGCGTTATCTCCACACCGTTCAGCAGATTCAAAAGGCTGCCCCGGATTTTGTCGAGGACAGCCTGCGCACGTTCATTCAATAGATTAGATTCGACAAAAATTGCAGAAGCACGAATGGAGCATAATTGTGGAAACAGAGGGGCTGATCCAGCGAAGTTTCTATACAGAAGTTAGGAAATGACCTATAATAAACGCATGGCTGCTTGATTATGCGCAAGTATGCATGGTTTATCGTATTTTACTCAAAAAAAGTCGCATAAGTGATATTGTACGACAAAAAACGTCAAAGTATACATACAGACTTAGCTTCATGTGGTTTGTTGCATCGAAATCCGGCACTTGTGCCGCAAATCCCGCGTATGCTCCAATAATAAAGTCCAGACTCCGCCTATGGAGGCCACTGAAAAAGTCCATAAAGAACTGAAAGAGACATTCGACACAAAGAATGTCTCTTTTTCTCGTTACAATAAAAGAATTAAATCAAAGGC
>NZ_JAGGLV010000018.1 GCF_017874735.1 Paenibacillus silagei | reverse complement strand
ATTTAGAATGGATGCGACGGATGCCACCCACTTATTTTCATTCCTGGGGGTGACAAGGCCTCTGTCTTGTCATGCCTGTTTTTCGATTACATTTGGCTTACGTGCTGCCCCCGGTTCCATTGTGGTCGGTTTTTCGATTACATTTGGCCTACGTGCTGCCCCCGGTTCCATTATGGTCGGTTTTTCGATTACATTTGGCCTACGCGCTGCCCCCGGTCCCATTATGGTCGGTTTTTCGATTACATTTGGCCTACGCGCTGCCCCCGGTCCCATTATGGTCGGTTTTTCGATTACATTTGGCCTACGTGCTGCCCCCGGGTCCCATTGTGGTCGGTTTTTCGATTACATTTGCTCCACGCGACTCCGTCACGCCCAATGTGGTCGGTTTTTCGATTACATTTGGCCTACGCGCCGCCCCCGGTCCCATTGTGGTCGGTTTAATACGCATACATTAGCCTTCAACCGGTGAAATCAGGTACACTCCTGCTCCTCCCGGCGATCCTGCGCCGCACAGCAACAAAATTTGGATTGAAATAGGTCATTCGCAGGATTATAATGTGATCATATAACCACTTTTTACCTAATATTTTAAATAAAATACATAATTGACAGGAGATATGCCTATGGATTGGCTTCATGCTTATGAGGACGAGCTCCGTGTGGTCTTTGAGGAGAACCGCAGGGTGATCTCTGCGTTTCCAGAGCCGCTTAATGCCCGCGGCCTGTCGTATCTCAATCAGTTCAACGTGTTCCACCCGGACAGCCACAAGAATTACATCTGTTACCTGCTGCCCTTCTGGCTCCAGGACCCTTGTGGCCTGAGTCCTGAACTGGCCCGCAGGATGTCCGCAGGTAACGTCTTCCTCATGCTCTACTTCTTCCTCCAGGATGATCTGATGGACAGCCCGGAGGCCTCGGCAGCGGAAGCGCTACCACTTGCCAATCTGCTCTATGTCGAGTTTCTGGCTACCTACCTTCCGCTGTTCCCGGCGGACTCTCCCTTCTGGCCCTGCTTCAGCCGTTACATCAGCGAGTGGGCAGACAGCGTGAGCGGTGAAGCCGGCAGCGATTACTTCCTGAATGACCGCATCCGTATCTCCCATAAGGCCAGCCCGCTTAAGCTCAGCAGCACGGCCGCACTGCTGCTCTCCGGCCAGTCCTCCTCCATTCCCGAGGCCGAAGCGATGATCCACACTGTGCTGTTGACCCTGCAGCTGCTCGACGACTACGAAGATTGGGAGCAGGATCTGGAGGACAGCAGCTATAACTGCCTGTTGTCACTGGTACGCTCCAGTACCGGGATGGCCGCAGGAGAACCACTGACCGAATCAACAGTGAAGGACTTCATCTATGTAGCAGGCGGACTTACCGGATATGCTGCAACTGCCCAAGCCAACCAACTCATCCTGGAGGAGGCCAGCTTACAGCTGCCCTTGCTGGTGTCCTTCCATCTCGTGCTCGTGCAGAACCTGCAGCAAATCGCCGCAGCCATTGAAGCGCAGAAGCAATTGCTGCTGGGCGGGGGGCTGGATTACTGGCTGTCTTCGCACTCGAATCTCTCATAATTTATGCAAATAGCAATAGAATTATATAATGGCCTATGCTATACTAAAAAGGCAATTATAACCATTTTGAAAGGGTGATTGTATTGTCAGTAGGAGTTCTTAAGAATCAGGTGATTCAGAAGGCGTGGGAAGATCCGGCTTTCAAACAAAGACTGCTTGCAGATCCGAAGGCAGCGCTCCAGGAAGCGCTGGGCATCAACCTTCCTGACAACATTACACTGAAGACCGTAGAGGAAGGCTCTAATGAATTCTACCTGGTCATTCCCCCAAGCCCTTCTTCCGATGTAATGAAGACACGTATCACCCCAATGGGAACCTGGTAGCATATTCAAGTCAACCTATTATCTTATCGGGAGTTGGAATCGTCCGGCCCTTCTGCACGCGGCAGAATGGTGATGGACTCGGTTCCGGCTCCTTTTTTGCTCATAAAACGAATTTCGCCCTCCATCGCTTCAATAATACGGAAGGTAACCATCAGCCCGAGCCCCGTGCCCTTCGTCTTGTTGGAGGAGAAATACGGCTCGCCCAGACGGCTAAGCACGGCCGGTTCCATACCTGCCCCGTTATCCTTAATATGAATATGCACCTTATCCCCCCGGCTGTACGCCAGCAGATGAATCGTGCCTTCCTCCCCCAGGGATTCAATGCTGTTCTTGATGATATTAATCATCGCTTGCTTGAACTTCGAGGAATTCCCTTTGACCCGCAGGCCGTCTTCCACCTCCAGAATCATTTTGCCCCCGTTCAAATGGCATAAAGGCAGCAGGATGCTCTGGATATGCATGAACTCTTCATTCACATAGAGCAGGGAGACCTGTTCAAATTCCGGCTTGGCAAAGGTCAGAAAATCGGTGATAATACTCGCCGCCCGGTCCAGCTCACTGAGCGCCATGGACAGGTATTTCTGCTCGTCCCCGCTCGACTTCTCGCTGAGCAGCTGGAGAAACCCCCGGGTCACCTGGAGCGGGTTACGCACCTCATGGGCTACCGATGCTGCCAATTCGCTGATAATCTCCATTTTCTCTGAACGCTGCAGTTCGTTGTTGAACAGCTCCAGCTCCTGCGAATATTTCACCACTTGGCTGTGGTTCTGCGCCAGCCGCCGTCCCAGAATTACAATCAGCGAGAGAATGAACACAACCAGCGCCCACTTCCAGTAGAAGAGATCATAATTTCCGCGTTTGAAATAATACCACATCAGCTCCAACACCCCGGTAAGGGCAGCCGTACCGAAGCCGCAGGCGAAGATGATCGCATCCTTATTGCGCTTCAGGGAGAACACGATGACGCAACCGATCAGCAGAATGAATTGAAGAATCATAATAATGCCGACAATATTGGTGGAGATGAAGTAATAGAATTTCAGATACCGGCCCCCGGAGAGTGCATTTATAATGAGGAGGACACAGCAGAATAAGGAATAGACCATCTGGAATTTGCGGAACCTGCGGATGATGCCGTATTTGCCCGCGCCGAATATTTTCTCGAACAGGAAGGTCAGTGCGGGTAACAGGGACAACAGCGCCACATCGAACAAAAATACACTGAGCCCGCCCAAATAGCTGTAGAAGGTATATGTGAAGGGAGAGTAGGTTACAGAGAGCACACCAGTAGAGGCAATGACAATGGACAGCGAAGCTGCCACGGGGAAATACTCCTTGTTCAGGAAAAATGCGCATACAAACAGCACCGCCGCCACGAAGATAAAAGCGCCGCCCAGAATCACATCTATGAGTCCGTTTTTGATATAGTCCTTAATTAGAAGACTGTGCTCACCGAGCATCACCTGCTCTTTGATTCCGATCCGGTCCTGGAGCGTCTGCGTCCAGATATAGAGCGTCTTTCCGTTATCACGCATGTCCAGAGGCACAAGCAAGGAATAATTATCCATAATGAAGCCGCGGTCTCCTTCAAAAACCAGCCGGTCCTCCACATACACCTTCACATGCAGCGCATAAATCGTCTGAATATAGACGGAGGGGGACACGTAATGATAGGAGGGCAAAGTAATCTTGGTCCAGGCGGAGGTTACCCCGGTAGGCTTGCGCGGCATCTCCGCCTTCGCCTCCACGTCAATCCACCCCTGGTCATCCTTTACAGGAGCCTGGAGTCCGCCATCATCCGGCCCCTCCTGCCACTTCATCTGCCAATGTCTGATCTCACTGGCGGGGGAAGCACTCTGCGCGGACACCAGGAGGCTTCCGCAGGCTAGGCAAAGCAGAAACAATACTAACGCTGTATGTAAACTTTTGACCATCAAAGACATGCAAGCACCTCAGAGGAAAGTTTTAGAAGCAAAGTTCTGTAGTGTTAATATTTCGCCCCATGCTCTGCCCATCCCTTCAAAAAAACGGAATAAACAAAAAAAATTTCTAATTCATGCTGGAGGCCGGCAATTTAATAAGCACCTCGGTTCCTTCGCCCTTGCGGCTGTGGAACTCAATCGTGCCGTTCATCGCTTCAATAATACGGAAGGTGACCATGAGGCCGAGCCCCGTCCCCTTGGTCTTATTGGAGTAATACGGCTCGCCCAGACGGGCCAGTTCGCTAACCTTCATTCCCTCGCCGTTATCCTTCACGCTGATGATTACCCAGTTGCCTGTCCTCCAGGCTGTTACGACAATCTCCCCCTCCTCCTGCAGTGATTCAATGCTGTTCTTGATCAGATTAATGAACGCCTGTTTGAATTTGGCCGGGCTGCCCGTCACTTGAAGCTCCTGCTGCAGACGCAGCTCTATCGAACCGCCCTGCAGATTAGCCAGCGGCAGCAGGATTCCCGACACATGCTTCAGCTCCCCCGAGACTTCGAAT
Source organism: Paenibacillus silagei (assembly GCF_017874735.1). GTDB lineage: Bacteria > Bacillota > Bacilli > Paenibacillales > Paenibacillaceae > Paenibacillus_AQ > Paenibacillus_AQ silagei. The sequence continues at coordinate 148,770 of NZ_JAGGLV010000018.1, read as the reverse complement.
ACATCCACGATATCCAAGCCCGGCTTGGCAAAGGTAAGGAAATCAGTAATGATTACCGAGGCCCGGTCCAGCTCTCCCACAGCCATCTTCAGATATTCCTTCTCCTTGTTGCCGGAGCGCTCCCCCAGAATCTGCAGGAACCCGCGTGTGACCTGGAGCGGATTACGCACCTCATGGGCTACCGAGGCGGCCAGCTCACTGATAATCTCCATTTTCTCCGAACGCTGCAGCTCATTATTGAACTTCTCCAGCTCCCTGGCGTATTCCAGCGCCTTCTCATGGCTTCCCGCAAACCGTTTCCCCAGAATAGCAATCAGGGAAAGAATGAATACCACCATGCCCCATTTCCACCAGTACAGATGATACCTCTCCATTGAAATGAAGTAACGCAGCAGCTCCGCCACCGAGACCACGGCAAATACAGAGAAGCCGCCCGTGAACAGGATGGCATCTGAATTGCCTTTGCGGGCATAAGAAAGCGCCAGATACAGCAGGTAGATAAGCTGGGCCATCATTAGTACACCGGTTGCGTTAATAGTCAGAATAGAATACAGCGCATCCAGCCGGAAGGATACTGCGGCATTCAGAATAAGCGCTGCGGTACAGAACAGGGAATAGGCGAGCTGAAATTTACGCACCCGGGTAGTGAAGCCCCGCTTGCCCGGTCCGAATAGCTGCTCAAAATAAAGCGTGAACGCCGGCATAATGGTGAACAGGGCCAAATCGAAGCTGATCTGCCTCAGACGATCCCCCCGGCTTAGAATCAGCGTCAGAAACGGGGAGTACGTCAGCAGCAACACTCCAAAGGACAGGATGACAAGGGCTAGAAAAAAACCGCTGTAGAAAAATTCGGGCTTAAGGAACAGCAGGCAGATCAATAACGCTCCGGCCATGAAGATCATGGCGGCTCCGAGCACAACGTCCACCAGATCCTGCTTCACATAAAAGGACAGCAGCTGATTATAGCTGCCAACCCTTATGTGCCCCTCGATTCCAAACTCCCCACTGCCCGCATTCCACAGATAGAGCGGCTTTGCACTGTCTTGTGCCGGTAATGGAATCAGCACCTTGTTGCCGCTATATTCCACATCCCCGCTGGAATCGTAGATTAGCCGGTTGTCTATATATGCTTTCAGGTTGTCGCCAAATACTCTATCGATCAGAATAGCGGGAGTTGCTCCCGCAGGAGGCAAGGTAATCCGCATCCAGGCGGAAGCGGTACCTGCTGGCGAAAGGGGCCTGGCCTCCCTGGCCCGCACCCATGTCCATCCGGCGGCTGGCCCTGCCATTACAGCTTCTATGCCGCTATTCCCGGCCGTTTCCCACTTCAGCTCCCAGGCCGGAATTTCCGCTTCGGTATGTGCATCCCATTCTATGGCGATCCCCGCTGGAATTATGGTTTTTACAAGCAGCAGCATAATAAAGACTGCGGCTGTTTTGGTTGATGCTAACTTCATTGTGGCACCTCAGTGAATCCTTAGTTGTATTTATATAGTCCATATGATTCTTATTTTCGACAACGTTTGCACAATACCTGCCATCAGACTGCAAATAACCTCGAAACGGCTCGGTTAATTCATCTATTCCGGTTATTCTGCCGGAGAAATGAATATATTAATCAGATGGGCAGCCTGGATGCCGGGCAGATTCGCCGCCGCTTAAACGGGTATAGTTGTACTATAAGATGAAGAAGACTTACAACAAGGGAAAAGGGAGCTGATTCACGATGGGTAACGAATTCAATAAGACGGAAGCCGACTTTGCATATGAGCGCTATACCAAAATGGGCGGTGTCTCCCCGGAGCAGGATATCCCGCTGGAAGAATTGCGTCCGCTTGGCACGATTACTGAGCCAAGCCCCAGTGAGGAAACTGCAGGCGCCGGGAACCGCCCGCTGGAATCTGCACTGGCCAGTCATGACCCTGCTCACTTCACACCGATCGATTTCGACGGTGTAGTGGATGACGGCTCGGATCCGGCGCTGGAGAGCGATCCTATTCTGGCAGCCGATATCGGCCTGAATGTGCCGGACGCCGGGCTTGGACCGCGCGCAGACCGCCCCGCTCCCTCTTCCGCCACCCCCGGTCCGCAGCGGGATGAGCTGCTGGAGTCGGATGCTATATACACGGCCGGTGCAGCCGGATTAACCGGCAGCGTCATTGATTATGCGGATACGGAGGAAGAAGTGACCGAAGAAGCGGAAGAAGCCGCTCCGCTGGAGGATGTCCCGGATGCGGATGAGCTGGTTCCCGGAAGCAGCATTGACCCGGTCTCCCCCGACCCTGATGCCATGCCCGGAACCGATGTGCTGAACGGCTCGAACGGTGACGAGTAGACACGGCTAAGCGGTCCTGCCGGGGCGTTCACCCAAGGTCCAGGTTCATATTGACTTTTGGAGACAATCGGCATACGATAGTTTCATTCGATTACGGCGATGGAGTTCGCCATAACCGCCCTTCGGGGCTAATGACTCCTACCAGTGGTTAACTACGCTGGTAGGAGTCTGTTTTGATTTCAGGGCAGTATTTATTTCGGGTAGGGGAGCGTTAGCCATAATGAAGAGGAAGTATGAACGGTGGGCAGCACTTGCAGCGCGCCAGAGCCAGCTTGCGCTCTGGAGTACATTCGTCAAATGGGTGATTCTGGGGGGACTGGTCGGGCTGCTGGCAGGAAGTGCCTCGGCCTTGTTCCTGGCCAGTCTGAACGCAGTCACCCAGGTAAGGCTGGAGCATGCCTGGCTGCTCTTCCTGCTTCCGGCGGGAGGCGCGCTCGTCAGCGGAATGTATATGCGTTACGGCAAGAGCAGCCTGAAGGGTAACAATCTGATCCTGGAGCAGATCCGTCAGGGCAATGAAGCGATTCCGCTGCGCATGGCCCCGCTGGTCCTTGGCGGGACGCTGATTACCCATCTCTTCGGCGGCTCGGCCGGACGCGAAGGCACGGCCGTGCAGATGGGCGGCAGTCTGGCCGACGCACTCGGACGCTGGCTCAGAATCGGTCCGCTGGACCGCCGAATCCTGCTGATGTGCGGCATCAGCGGCGGCTTCGGCTCCATCTTCGGCACTCCGCTGGCCGGAACGGTGTTCGGCCTGGAGGTCATCGCCATCGGGCTGATCAGCCATAAGGCGCTGCTGCCCTGTTTTGCCGCCAGCTTCACCGGTGATCTGGTAGCCTCCCGCTTGTGGGGCGTTCACCATATCCATTATCAGGTGGATGTCTTCCCCGCTATGGATGCGCTGGTGCTGGTCAAGGTTATATTCGCCTCCATCCTCTTCGGCCTGTGCAGCCTGCTGTTCAGTGAGCTTACCCATTATCTGAAGCGGACCTTCACCGCCCTAATCCGTAATCCTATGCTCAAAAGCGCCTCCGGCGGGCTGATCATTATCGCCCTGGTCTACATAGCCGGTACCCGGGACTATCTGGGTCTGGGCCTTCCGCTGATCAGCAGCTCCTTCGAAGACGGCGTATCGCCCTTCGCCTTTCTATGGAAGCTGATCTTCACCGCCTTCACCCTGGGGACCGGCTTCCAGGGCGGCGAAGTAACCCCGCTATTCGCGATTGGAGCTTCCTTGGGGAGCAGCCTGGCCGGAGTGCTTCATCTATATGGGCCTTTCCTGGCCTCACTTGGCTTCATCGCTGTCTTCTGCGGAGCAACCAATACACCGCTTGCCTGCTTCATAATGGGCATCGAGCTGTTCGGCTCCGGCGGAGCGGTCTATATGTTCATCGCCTGCATCATCAGTTATCTGTTCTCCGGGCACAGCGGGATCTATAGCTCCCAGCTAATCGGCATCTCCAAAAGCGCCTTGCTGCCGGTTCCCGAAGGAACGACGCTCGCTTCCGCCAAGGAGCAGTCCGCACCAAAGTAGCGGAATCCGGCAGGGCGCGGAAGCAGGCTTTGCCAGAAGCAGGACAAAGAAGGTATGATACAGAGGTGAATGCACTAGATTATTTAAGGACAAAAGGACAAAAGGAGAGATTCTGAAGTGAAGTCTATCACAAGAAAACCCGTCATCCTGCTTGCGGTGATGTGCCTGATGCTCGTCATTCTGGCGGGCTGCGGCAATAAGCCAGTGAATAATAATGCCGCCGGTAATGGGAACAGCAGCTCCGGAGCAGGCAGTGAGGCTACAGCAGCACCGCAGGAGAGCGCCGCCGCTACAGAAGGCGTGCCTTCAGCCACAGCCAGCCATCCGGTGGTTACAATCGAGATGGATAACGGCGCTGTTATTAAGGCCGAGCTGTATCCCGAGGTTGCCCCCAATACGGTCAACAACTTCATTTCATTGATCCAGAAGGGCTTCTATGACGGAACCATCTTCCACCGGGTCATTCCGGGCTTCATGATTCAGGGCGGGGACCCGGATGGCACAGGAATGGGCGGACCAGACTACAGCATTGCCGGAGAATTCAATAACAACGGCTTCACCAATAATCTGTTGCATACAGAAGGTGTGCTGTCCATGGCGAGAAGCAAGGATATGAACTCTGCCGGCTCCCAGTTCTTCATTATGGCCGCTGCTTATCCAAGCCTGGACGGCGATTACGCCGCCTTCGGCAAGGTTACCGAAGGACTCGAAGCGGTCCAGGCGATCGTCAGTCTGCCGCGTGGCAAGAATGACCGTCCGGATCAGCCGCCGGTAATGAAGAAGGTCACCGTTGATACCCTTGGGGTTACTTATCCCGAGCCGCAAAAAGCACAATAAGCAGCCTACAGGCCGGTTGCACTGACTAGTCTTGCTCCAAAATCCACACAAAAGAGCCATCCTCCATAACCGGAGAATGGCTCTTGGCCTATTGTAAGCACATGCGGTGGAGTCTGCGAAGGGATCAGGCCCAGTATTGATCTGGCCGGTATTCGATTTCGGACTGCACGGCTATCGTTAAGCGCCCGGAGTCCGCATCATAGGTTACAGGCTGATCTCCAACGTAGTACCAATGCTTGATGACCGGCCCGTCCGCAGGCTCCTCGAAGCGGAATACATTAAGCTCCGCCTTCAGCTCCACCACCGCAGCGCCCTTATCTGCCGCCACATCCGTCAGGGTGATTAAGGTCAGCCCGCCCTGCTTATCGAAGGTATACCCTACTCCCTCCATGCTGTTCACAAGCATGCGTCCGGTTACGGAATGCTTCACCAGCACTCTCTCCTGTTCTGCCATTCAAGCTCCTCCTTCATGTCGGTATCCCGCCGCGCATTACGGCAGATCAATCACCATGACCAGTATATTCTCATCAACCTTCAGCTCCAGCTGCGCTATGTCCTCGATTCTTGCCGAATCACCCGGCTTCAGCACATCATCCCCGTTCAGGGTAAGCTGCCCTTCGACCAGATATACAAAGCTGCGCCGCCCCGGCTCCTGCCGGAAATCCAGTTGCCCTCCCGCCTCGGCCTTCCCGAGATAAATGGTCATGTCCTGGGCTATACCGACAATTTCGTCAGAGGCTTCGGAGGCTACTACCGGAAGCAGCCTTCCTTCAAGCTTGGCCGGATCGAAGCGTCCGGTTGCATAAGAGGGAGCCGTCCCCCGGGCCTTGGGCATGAACCATAGCTGAAGCAGGCGGACCGGCTCACTGTCCGAAGGGTTATGCTCCGTATGAATCGCGCCGGTCCCTGCCGACATCCGCTGGATGCCGCCAAAGGACGTCTGTGCAACATTGCCGAGGTTGTCCTCATGACGAAGCACGCCGGACAGCACAATCGAGACAATCTCCATGTCACTGTGCGGATGGGCGCCGAAGCCTTTTCCCGGAGCGATCGTATCATCGTTACAGACGCGCATCGGCCCAAAGGCCGTATTGTCCGGATCATAGAAATCCCCGAAGGAGAATACATGACTGCCCTTCAGCCAGCCGTGATCGAACTGGTGCGCAGACGCAGCAGGATAGATTGTAATCAATGGAACCGCCTCCTGTGGTTTATTATGAAGTGGTCGATATCTGCAGTTCAGAAACGATGAACCATTTCTTGGACGCAGCATCCTTGAAATACACCTGGATCATATAGTTCCCCTTGTCGGTAACCTTATAATTATACGCTGCCGATTTGAACCAGAAGCTGTCCTTCTTCTCTGTAATCGGCTGGTTATCTACAACATCCGTCTTGCCTGCCGGGTCTGTAATGGTGATTTTCAGATCGGAGATATCTGTTTTGAGATCATCCACCTGCACCAGGGCAGAGAAGGTATTGCTGGTGTCCATTCTGACTTTGCCGAAAATCTTGCCCGACTCATCCAGCAGCACCGTATTCACATTAGGCTTGTAGATCTTGACCGTCCCTGCTGAGTCGTCCACCGATACAATCGCCTGCATATTCTCGGAAAGCTGTTCCACAGGCACATAGACCCCGCCATCCGAGGATAGTGCAGACTGCTTAAGCAGCATATTATTTACATAGAATGAGAGATCTGTTTTGCCGGCAGCAGCATACAGCAGGCCTCCTCCCGAGACCATCATCAGGCACATTGTTGAAATCGCCAGCTTGCGCATCTTCCCCATTATTCCCGTCCCCCTCTATAATGTCCTATGCTGTTTATACCCTTCAGGCGGCAAGGAGTTGCTGTGAATTGTAAAATAAAACCGGCTGTACTTTTTTCCTGAGGAAAAGGCACAGCCGGTCACGGGACAACCTTCTTACTCCGGGCACACCCGGAAGCAGCAATTACAGCTTGGCGATCGTCTCGGTAAGAACCGGTACAATCTGAGATTTACGGGACACTACACCCTTCAGTACAGCCTTGTTATCATCCAGCTTCACATTGTAAGCCTGCTCCACAGCGCCGGCAACGCGGCCCAGGGCAAGACCCACGGAATCGTTGTTCAGGATATCGGTAACCACGAACAGGAACAGATCAAGTCCCTTGTCGTCAATAATCGCGGTAAGCGCAGCTTCCAGCTCCGACTGCTTGGACAGGACATCATTCACATCCACAGCGTTAACCTGGGCAATCTCCACCTTATACTCGCCCATCTTGAATTCCTTGGCATCCAGAGAGATCAGTTGGGCAATGCTCTTGTCGCTCAGGTCTGCACCGGCTTTGAGCATGTCCAGGCCATAGCTCTCGGCATCCACTCCGGCAATGACCGCCAGCTCACGCGCAGCAGCCACATCCTGCTCCGTGCAGGTCGGCGATTTGAACAGCAAGGAATCGGAAATGATAGCGGACAGCATCAGACCGGCGATGTTCTTGGGAATGGCCACGCCATTCTCTTTGTACAGCTTATTCAGAATGGTAGCCGTACAGCCGACTGGCTCAGCCCGGTAATACAGCGGATAGGCGGTCTCGAAGTTCGCAATCCGGTGATGATCAATAACCTCAACCACACGGACCTGATCAATATCATTCGCACTTTGCTGGCGTTCATTATGGTCAACCAGAATCACTTGTTCAGCTTCTGCAGCAACGTTCTCCACCAGACGCGGCGCTTCTACCCCGAAGTGGTCGAGGGCGAACTGAGTCTCTCCGCTGATGTCTCCAAGCCGGACCGGCTCAGCATCCCAGCCCAGTTCCTTCTTCAGTGCCGCGTAAGCAATTGCCGAGCAGATCGTATCTGTATCCGGGTTTTTGTGACCAAAGATCAAAGTTTTTGTCATTTCCAATCTCCTTACTATGTTTTTGTGAGAATAATATACCATACATTGATAGAAACCTGCCAGAGACCCGTAAATATCCGGCCTGGGTTAACTCTTGGTATGCTCCTGCACTGCCTCTACAGGTTGACCCCGCTTCGTCTTCGGCAGCGCCTCAGGCGCATTCTCCCCGTATAAAGGCTCGTTATCCGAGAACAGATCAGGGTTCTCTCTGAGCATATCACTCAAAATACGCGTAGTCTCTACAGTGCCGCAGAGCATAACCGCCGCATCGCCGAAGCTGCCCCTGCGCAGCGCCCCGCCGTCCTCCAGCACGGATTCCACCTTCCAGAAATGCTGCGACCAGGACAGTCCGCAGTGTCTGCGCGAAGGCACCGCGATCTCCCTGCCTTCAGGCGTCACGGTACAGAGCGCCTCATGCCCGTCCGTCATCCGGCCGGGAATATCCACCCACTCTTCAATGCCGTGAATGAATGTATTTCTCCGCAGATCCACACCAAGCAGCATAATCTCCGCTTCCCGGTCCAGCAGCTTGCCATAGACCGAACCGCGTGCACAGGGCGTATCCCAGCGCTCATCTCCGGCCGTGAACACCGCCGCATCCCTGCCTAGCGCCGCCACCGAATGCGTAGGATGCCAGGAACGGATCACGCCCGGCCGCTTGCGGAACAGCTCCGGCAGAATTCCTACGCAGGCGGGCGACTCCACCACAGAGAAGCGCGGATTCTGCCCGTCGATATAAGACCAGGTATGCGTGGGCAGGACCAGCAGTCCCTCCTTCATATATTCAGAGAGAACATCCAGTACGGTATCCGCTCCCCCTTCCACTTCACCGATGCTTTTGAGCGAGGAATGGACCAGCAGTGTCCCGTGCGGATCGATCCCCATCCTCTCCAGCTGCTTCATCAGACTTGATCTGGTGTGCATGATTAACCCCACTTTCCTGAATAATAAATACCATCCTTGAAATACACCTTGCAAAATTACTCATTTACTATTAAAATTATAGTAACTTAATATTAATGAGTGATTTTACAGATTTTTTATATATCGTGCTAAGCGAACCAACCAAATATTTCAGGAGGTATTCCCATGAGTTTAACATTAAAAGGACTTCACCATGTATCTGCCATTACCGCCAAAGCGCCTGAGAACTACAAATTCTATACAGAAGTGCTCGGACTGCGCTTGATCAAGAAGACCGTCAACCAGGACGACGTATCCGTCTATCACCTGTTCTACGGGGATGAAACCGGGAATCCCGGCACGGAGCTTACCTTCTTCGAGCTGCCTAACGCAGGGCGTAACCGCGACGGCAACAACAGCATCTCCGCACTCTCCCTGCGTGTTCCCGGGGATGATGCCCTGCTCTTCTGGACACAGCGCTTCACGGTGTTCGGTGTAGAGCATGAGGAAATCACCGAGCGCGGCGGCCGGAAGACGCTGGCCTTCACCGACCATGAAGGCCAGCGCCTCATCCTCGTCTCGGATGAGCATAACGAGGGCATGCCCGGCGGCAAGCCGTGGGCCAAGAGCCCGGTTCCTGCCGAGTATGCCATTGTCGGACTGGGACCGGCACATCTGACCGTCGAGACCGCTGAGCATACGGCACTGATTCTGGAGGACCTGCTCGGCTTCCGCCGCGCAGGCAGCTATCCTTCTCCGGTGGCGGGCCAGCCGGACATCCTCGTGTTCGAGACCGGTGAAGGCGGCTCCGGCACGGAGATCCATCTGGAGGAGCGCAGCGACCTCCCGCAGGAGCGCCTGGGACGGGGCGGCGTGCATCATGTAGCCTTCCGTGTCGATAACGAAGAGGAGCTGAAGCAGTGGATTGAACGCATCCGCAGCGTACAGCTCCCGAACTCGGGCTTTGTGGACCGCTTCTACTTCCGCTCCCTGTACTTCCGCGAACCGAACGGTATTCTGTTCGAGCTGGCAACGGACGGACCGGGCTTCGCCACAGATGAGGAAGTCGAGCATCTGGGCGAGGCGCTGGCCCTGCCGCCGTTCCTGGAATCAAAGCGCGAACAGATTGAGGCCCACCTGAAGCCGCTGGACACCCGCCCGCAGATCTAACGTTATTGACTTAGTGAATTAGTTCAGATGAATTGCACATGAAGAAACTCCGGCTGACTTACAAGCCGGAGTTTCTTTTTAGGTTAGCCAAGCCTGCATAGCAGCTTAACTGTACTGGCTCAGATCAGCTCTCCGACCAGGTGATCGTGAAGAGGTTGAAGCCGGGCCGGGCCGTGGAGGCTTTGCCTGTAATGGATACAGGACTTGTCCCGCCGAGTCTGCCCGAAATTTTTACATTGCTGGCGGATACCGACTCCGAGGCATTATCCAGATTTTTAATCCGTGCATATTCACTGTACACGAAGCCCATGATCTCCAGTGTCTCCTGCGTTGAATACGTGAACGCTACCTTCTTCTGGCCGTTAGCATCCGTATCCAGAGTGATCGCAATCAGGGCGTCCTGGGGAATCGGAAAATCCTTAGGCAGATTAACCGGTCTGGCCGTCCCTTCCACTACAGGAGCAGGAGTTGTATTCCCCCCGCCGGTAGAGGTTCCCGGTGCAGGAGTCGGAGCAGGAATATTTGCGCTGCCTTCTCCAATTCTCACTTTATAGTTGACCGAGTCATAATTGATAGGCACCTTCAGCACCGTGGCGATCGATTGGACCGGCAGGTAGGTGAGACCTTCATAGGTAATTGGAGTCAGGGTTTTGCCGTTGCCGTCCTTCATCCAAAAAGGATTACCATCCACCACAATACCCAGGCTATGGTTCAGATAAGCCTTAATCTGCTGCAGCTTGGTGCCCGCATACACTCCTGCCGAGCCTGTTACCGTCATACCGGTGACCACCGCGGCAATCAGCCATTTTTTTCTCATAATATCCTCTCCCGTATGTTGTTGTTAAAAAAGTAGAAACTTTGCGTCCCTATATATTTAACACGGAAGCGAAACTTTCAACCTGCCTGCCGCCGTTTATTCCGCTTACGCGCGGTTCACGATCTCCACCAGCTCGTCCAGACTGCGGATTTCATAGGTAGGAAGGTTCTCAGGATCACCGGACTTGCCCAGCGGATTGAACCAGCATGTATCGATGCCATAGTTGTTCCCGCCCCGGATATCCGAGGTCAGGGAGTCTCCGACGATTAGCACCTTGCGTCTATCGGACAGCTTAAGCTTAGCAAAAGCATAATCGAAAATCCCCGTCTCCGGCTTCTGGTAGCCCGTCTCCTCCGATACAATCACCGCCTCGAATACCTCGCTTAGCGGGGAACCCTTAATCCGGGCATGCTGCACATCGCTGATTCCGTTCGTAATCACTGCCAGCCGGCACCCGGTAAGCTCACCGCAGAGCTCGGCAGCCCCCTGAATCAGGAAGGTACCCTCCCCGAGAAAGCGCAGGTACGCTTCACTGAATTCCTCCGGCTTGAACGTGAGCTGACGGGCGGCAAACAGCCGGTTGAACCGCTCTACCCGCAGGGCGGCAGAGGTGATCTTCCCTTGCTCGAAATCCTTCCATAAGGCATGGTTAATCTCCTGGTAGCTGGCCGCATACTCCTGCGCGCCTGTCGGCAGCCCGAAGTGGGCAAAGGCATGGCTCAAGGCGTGGTTCTCGGCCATTCCATAATCGAACAGTGTATCATCAGCATCAAATAGGATACATTCGTATTTCATCTTTTCCTCCATCTCGCTTATGTAGTTCGACAACATACATCCTTCTGCGATATAATTTGGGATAGGCCTTAAAAAAATCAACGGGGTGATTGTCATTTTATACGGTTTAGCTTTTCTCGTGTCATTTTTTATCGTTTATCTGCTGATTCCTCCTCTGGGCAGGCTCGCTTTCCGGCTGGATTTCGTGGACAGGCCGAGGGAAGATGTTGAACGCAAAATCCATAGGGAACCCATCCCGCTAACGGCAAGCTATGCCATATTCGTAGGTTTTTTCATTACATATCTGCTCTTCGCACGTGAATTCACCCTGGAGACGCTCGCCCTGTTCATTGGCGGTGTGCTTCTGCTGACTATAGGAACCATCGATGACTGGTACAAAACCAAAGGCAAGGATTTCCCGGCCCTGCCCAAATTCATCGTACAGATTGCCGCCGCCGTTCTGGTGTTCTTTTCCGGCAATGCGTTTACCGGCTTCATTAATCCGTTCTCAGGTGATTATATCTCACTGCCGTTCATTTTGCAGTTCCTGCTGACGATCATCTGGATCTTCGGCGTCACTACGGTCATTAATTTCTCGGACGGCATGGACGGTCTGGCCGGCGGACTTACAGCGATCTCAGCAGTAACCCTGTTCGTAGTCGCACTTACGATGGGCCAATCCACTTCAGCCTTCATGGCAGTTTCGCTGATCGGGGTTACCCTGGCGTACTTGCGCTTCAACAAGGCTCCGGCCAAAATCTTCATGGGCGATGCCGGCGCCACCTTCCTCGGCTTCATTCTGGCAGTGATTGCGCTGGACGGCGCCTTCAAGCAGGCCACGGTGTTGTCGCTGTTCATTCCAATTCTCGCGCTGGGCGTACCGATCTTCGACAATATTTTTGTCGTCATCCGGCGCTTCCTGAAGGGACAAGCCATCTATCAGGCGGACGCCACTCAGGTTCATTACCGTCTGCTCAAGGCTGGTCTGAACCAGAGACAAGTGGTCGGCGTGCTTTATCTGGCCAGCATTTGCCTCTCCCTGTCGTCCATTATCCTGCTATTGATCCAGACGTAGGCAGGCCGAAATTACAAGTGGAAACGGCATTGCCGTCCTTTTAAAGGACGGTACCGTTTCAGCGAGAAAGATAAGGATAATTTTAGCGCGAAGCCTATAAATACTTATCTTTTGAAAAGGGCTGTTCCCAAAAGTCATGAAATGGCTGATTGGGACAGCCTTTTTAGTTTTGGGTGGACACTGAGTGAACGGAATTGGTTACTTGGGAGAACCTTTTACTTGGAGTAGGATCATCGTAGGCGCTTTGGGTGGACACTCCGCGAACGGACCGTTGTTCCACAGAGATGGTTACTTGGGCTTTTACTTTCGAGCAGGATCAACGCAGGCACTCGGATGGACGCTCCGCGAACGGACCGTTGTTCCAATCGCTGTGCTCTCCAGATTTTTTTCATTCCCCTTAGCGGTGAAAATCCGGAGACCAAGGCGACCGCTATCGCTTTTACACAATCGTTCCGTTCTCTCCGCTGTTTAAGCGGGATGCGATTTAAAACCACAAACCAGGCACTACACACACCCTTTCGCCCTCGCACCAGCTCATGCGTTCGGTTTTTCGCATACATTCGGACCACACGCCTGCGCGCCAGCAAATGTATGCTGTTTTTCGCATACATTCGGACTACTTACCTCGCACCCGGCGCATTGTGGTCGGTTTTTCGTCTACATTGGAGCCGATTGTCTCGCGCCTGCACATTGCGATTGTGGTCGGTTTTTAGCATACATTGGGCCCGACTGCCTCGCGCCAGCGTATTGTGGTCGGTTTTTAGCATACATTGGGCCCGACTGCCTCGCGCCAGCGTATTGTGGTCGGTTTTTAGCATACATTGGGCCCGACTACCTCGCGCCAGCGTATTGTGGTCGGTTTTTAGCATACATTTTAGCCACATCCCCCGCGCCTACCAATTGTGGTCGGTTTTTAGCATACATTTAGGCTATTTACCTCGCGCTATCGGCTTTGTGGTCGGTTTTTAGCATACATTGGAGCCACATCCCCCGCGCTACCAATTGTGGTCGGTTTTTAGCATACATTGATCACACGGCCCTGGCCTCAAAACTCCTGCTCCCCAGTAAATTTACGCAGCTGCGAGTAGATGCCGATGATCTCCGGCATCGGCATGCGGACCAGGCCGCTGGAGGATGGGGCGACAAACTCGCGGACTCCGTCCACCACGGGAGCGATGCCTTCCTGGAAGCCCCAGGCGGCTGTAGTTCTGCGGCTGAACTCTGTGTACACGCCCTTGCCGACAAAGCAGGCAATCTCCGGGCGGTATTCCTCCAGCTTGACCCGCAGGAGCTCGCGGCCTTTGGTGTACTCCTCCCGGGTGATATCTTCAGCACCTACGGTGGGCCGGGCAACGATGTTGGTGAAGCCGTACCCCAGCTTCAGCAGCTCCCCGTCCTCGGAGGCCTCGTATAACCGCGGCGTCAGCCCGGACTTATGCAGTATGCGCCAGAAATTATTACGCGGATTGGCATAATGATGACCCAGCTCCCCGGATCGGATGCTGGGGTTGAACCCGATGAAGACAATCTGGAGTCCGTGATCCAGATGATCCCGTACCTCTTCCATGTTCGTTCCTCCTTACACTTGCCGCATTATTTTGCAGACCCTAATCTAATATACCCATGCTTTGGACGCAGGTACACCTGAAGCAGAAAGCAGAGGACATAACACTGGCACTGGTACTGGTACTGGTACTGGCACTGGCACTGGCACTGGCACTGGCACTGGCACTGGCACTGGTACTGGCACTGGTACTGGCACTGGCACTGGCACTAGCTCTGGCTTCCCGCTCCAACATAAAAATCCCCCGCTCAGGATTTGAATCCGTTAACGGGGGGAGGGGGAAACAGACTGTCTAGTTACTGTAACAGATTACTCTGGCTAAGGAAGAAGAGCCTTCAGCGCCGGAGACATCTCCTGCTCATCCAGCGAAATATAACTAGATGAATTATTCTTATATACTATCTTCACCGCATATGCTCCCTCTCTGCGGTTGAAATTGCGGCGATGCTCCAGAATACCGTTAATGAGCGTCTTGTCTGTGACCATGACCGCCCGTTTCTCGCTGCGTGCTAACTCCAGACGGGTCTCGGGATCATACATCAACCCGGGTGGCAGCTTACTGTGATTCATATCTATGAACATCTCGGCAGACCGGACGTCCGCTGCGGTAATCCGGACTTTATCCGCATATCCCTTCTGTTCCAGCCAAGCCCCCAATTCATGATAGGACGGGTACCAGTCATAAGTGAAATACGCATGATTTCCATACTTATCCGGCTTTTGAATAACGCGGATAGACGCCCGTGACCGCTGATCCGAAACCTGATCCTCGTAGGACATATTCAGCACTTCACGGATTAGGATGTCCTTGAACTCCTTCACCTCCTGCGGATCAGAAATACTGAAGGCCTTGTCCAGATTACTCATCTGGATACTCTCTGCGTTCTTGTTCATCTGCGATATCCGGTATCGCACACGTTTGTAGTCCACATGTCCCATGACCGCCTTCAGCTCCGGCTCGAAGCCCGCTGACGGAACCATATAGGTCCGCATCAGCATCCCTCCGCTCTTAAGCTGGTATGATAGCGTGAAACGGTGGCGAGAGAGATATACAGAATCCCACATGGTATTGCTCTGTCCCGGCTTCGCCGTTACGACAGCATGATGCAGTGCGGTTACAGCTTCAATATATTTCGTGTCCTTGGAATAGATATCAGCCTCCTCCGCAGGTGCAGTATTCGGAGCGTTGTACGGGCGTTCCATCAGGTCTTCATAATTGCCTCCGGCGAATACCGCACTCACCTTATCGTTCGCTGGAACCCGAGTCTCATATCCGGTCAAGCCGGATACAGGAACATAGAGCAGCAAGCCAAGCAGGATGCTGTATACTGCCAATTCAAGCGGCAGCTTGCGGTTCAGGATATGCCAGGTTTTGCGGAGAAGCATCTCTACTACGATGTAGCCGATAATTCCTCCGGCGACGACACTGCCGATGATCCAGCCCGTTCCCTGCTTAATACTGCCGAAGTAGCTGAGCACAAGCAGCATACTGCAGAGCATTACTCCGGCTTTGAACAGCGGATCGAAATAAGTGAAGGCCATCGCCTGTCCAGCCTTCTCACTGTGGCGCTTACAGTACAGCACGAAGGAGAGCGTTAAGAAGGATGCGGACAGAAGAGCATACACCCACAGCTCTGTTTGGCCAAAAGGCTTGAAGGACATATCTGCAATCCGCAGGATCGGTGCCCATTCCGTCATATCTGCCCGCGCCCCCATCCCGCCAGGGTATCCATACAAATATCTGTTCAGATGCATATCTATAAACATTAGAATTGCCGCAGGCAGGACTAACAGAATGAGGGTCACCACTCCCTGTAGAACGGTCTGTCCCACACATATCCCCACAAAAACAGTGAAGGCAAACAAGAACAGGGTCAGCACAGTAAGGGTCAGGCACCATTGCCAGACCTCCGCCCCCTGATAGATATACATATTGCCCTCCAGCGGGCGAACCAGCATCGTAACCACACTTGTAATCCAGATGGGCGGCAGCAGCAGAAGCAGACCGCTCAGCGTATAGGAAGACAGCAGATGCGAGCGGCGCAGCGGGAGGCTGTGCATCAGATCGGAGGAGCCTTTGGACTGCAGATAACGGGACAGGAACAATCCGGTGATGATCGGAAAAGGAATAAGAATTACCGCAATGTCCATGCCAAGGTTGAATAGTCCGTCTAATACGACAGGCTCCTTAAGCCGGTCACTCTCAATGAACAGTTGCAGCGGGAGTATGAATAAGAGTGCCAGTGTGTACAAAATTCCGATCCAGCCATGCTGGCGCAGGTTCTGGCGGATAATGCTGCTGTTAAAGAATAATCGGCTGCGCGTCATAACCGGCATCCCCCATTTCATAAATAAAGATTTCCTCCAGCGTCAGCGGCAGTAGATCAAATACATAAGGCTCGTAGACATGAAAAGCCTGGCTGATCCGCTCCCGGTCCCCTTTTACAATATACAGGCTGACACTTCCCCGCTGCTCCCGGTGGAGAATCTGCAGCTTGGCATCCAGTGCGGCCGCATGGCGTTCGTCGCGGAAAGCCACCTGAATCTTATGCGTGTCCGCCTTCAGATCATCCAGATCCTTCTCGACCAGCATCCGTCCCTCATGCATAATGCCGACATGGTCGCATAAATCCTCAATCTCCCGCAGGTTATGCGAGGAGATCAGCACCGTCAGCTCCCGCTCGGCGACCTCCTGGAACAGGAGATTCTTGATCTGCCGGCGCATCACCGGGTCCAGCCCGTCGATGGGCTCGTCCATGATCAGCACATCCGGCTTGCAGCTGAGGGCCAGCCAGACAGCAGCCTGGCGTTGCATCCCCTTGGAGAAACGGCTGAGCTTGCGCCGGGTGTCGAGCCGGAACATCGTCCTAAGCTCCTCGTACCTTTTCTGGCTCCAGCCCGGATATATAGAGCGGTAGAATGCCGCCATACTCTTAATGGTTGCCTGCGCGAAGAAATACGGACTATCCGGCATGAAGATCATTCTGCGCTTCACCTCCGGCGACTCATACACCGGCTGCCCGGCGAGCTTGACACTCCCCGCCTCAGGACGATAAATACCGGCGAGCGTCTTCAGCAGCGTTGTTTTGCCCGCCCCATTCGATCCCAGCAATCCGTAAATAGCGCCTTTATGTACAGTCAGCGAGATGTTATCAACAGCCTTTTCCTCCTGAAAAATCTTGCTGACTCCGCGAATCTCAATCATGGCTGTTCTCCTCTCTTCTCTTATCCAGCGCCTGGCGGTACAGCGCACTCATTTCACTTTCCGTAAAACCAAGGTATACCGCCTCTGCCATCAGACGCAGCAGCTCTTCCTTCAGCTCCGCCCGTTTGCTCTCATTCTGCCCCTGCTGCAGCGGGGCCACGAAGTTGCCCTTGCCCTGCTGTGAATAGATGTACCCTTCCCGCTCCAGCTCCCTGTAAGCCTTCTGGATCGTATTCGGGTTCACTGTGAGCTGCGAGGATAAAGTCCTCACCGAGGGCAGCTGTTCATCCGCCCGCAGAATACCATGCATAATCATCTCTTTGACCTTGTCGGTGAGCTGCTCATAGATCGGCTTGCGGCTGCGCACATCCAGTTCGAACATGACAGTCCTCCTTTCTTCGGATCTATGATCCGGCTGTTCAACTGTGTTAACTGTACTACTATTATTAATACAGTTGAGGATTAATGTCAATCATTAACTTTTACTTTGTCTAGTTTTAGCGCAAAAAAAGAGCAAGCCCGCAGGTTACCCTGCAGCTTGCTCTTCTCTATTAACCTTTACGGATCAGCGTTTATCCTTCCAGAAATTGAGCGGCTCCATATCCTTCGTAATGAGCTTGAAGGTATAACCATCCTTCTTCAGCTTCTCCAGAATACGCGGCAGCACCTTGAGTGTAGCCTTCTGGTCATGCATCAGAATGACCGGATTGGTCTTGGACGCCTTCAGCTTGTTCACCTGATCCATCACGGTGTTATAGATTCTGTCGCTGTTCTGTTTGTATTTCCAGTCATAGGAATCCACGTTCCAGTCCCAGAGATGATATCCCTGCGTCAGGACTTTATCGCGGAAGGACTTGGTGAAATACGGCTTGCTTCCGTATGGCGTACGGATCAAGGTGGTGCTGGTTCCCGTCAGCTTCTTCAGTGTCGCATTGGCCCCCGACATCTCGGCAAGCGCCGCTGCCGGCGAAGCATAGAACTTCTCCTGGCGGTGGGTCACGCCATGCAGCGCTAAGCCATGGCCTTCTTTCGCAGTCCGCTTCACCTGGGCGGGATGCTGATTCATGTTGTTCCCCAGCATGAAGAAGGTTGCCTGTACGTCATATTTACGGAGGATGTCCAGCAGGTCGCCAGTTGTGGCTGACGGGCCATCGTCGAAGGTCAGGTATACGGTCCGGCCCGGCTTGCCCGGCTCAGTTGGTGTAACCGGAGTCGCTGGATTCGTTGGAGCTACCGGAGCCTCCGGCTTCAGCTCGGCAGCATATTTATCGGTGAAAGCTGCATCGGTAAGCTGCGCCGAGCCGTCCTTCACACGAAGTAAATATTTATCTCCCGCATAGGAAATGCTATACCCGAGGTAAACGCTGAGCTTCAGCGGAGCCATGAGTTTGCCGTCCTGTACGAAAGTGCTCATAGGCACGGCAGTCCCATCCTTCAGTACCGCACCTCCGTCCTTGCTCAGCAGGGTAAGCGAACCTGTCCCGCCGGCTACGTGTATCCCGTCCGTCAGGCCGGTAAGGGTCCATTTCAGCTCATCCGCAAGCGCGCGCAGCGGTACATAATAGGTGCCTTTTACGGATACAGCTTCAACCTTGCTCAATTTATCGTTGACTCCGAGTTTAAGAATAGTGCTATCACCTTTAGCGTTAGCCGGGACCTGCACAAGCCCCATAATTAGGAATAAAGACATGAATAAGAGCAGAATTTTCTTGATGCGCACAGCAGCAGTCTCCAATCTATGTATATTTGTCTATCACTTTATCATATATACTTTCAACGTAATTTGAGAGATTGTAACCGTAAGCTAAGAAATTGTTACTCTTATGCAATGATAAATGAGGGTTCGCCATTATTTTCAGAAAGCACGCAATTCTCGTCGAATGCTGTCACAGCAGGCGTTACACGGTTAAATCAGCGGTTTTTGGCACAGAATAATTGTGACAAATTTAATAACAATATCGGAATTTTGAACAAAAATTGAACAACCTTAAAATTAGCTAAAGTGCGCCACTACAGTGATCTTTATCATACCCTTAGGGAGTTGTAACAATTTGATCACACATATTTAACTTGTTCGCCATTTTTAAGGTCTATTTTATATATTTATACAAAATATGTATTTTGCATTATGGGTAAGTAGTTCTTACTATAGATACAGATCAATGTACTTCCGTTAATGAACGGCGAATGAAAAGTAGTATTGAAGGAAGGAGTTCTATATGAAAAAAAAGGGACCGTTATACGCTCTGTTTCTAAGCCTGATCCTTCTCCTGCCGGGATGCAGCTCGATCGCTGTTCTGAACCCGAAGGGGCCGTCTGCCAGAACGTTATCTGACACCATTATTCTCTCAATTATTGTAATGCTTGGTGTTCTGGCAGTTGTCTACATCCTATACATCTTTGTATTGGTGAAATACCGTGCGAAGAAGAGTAATGAGGGGTACATTCCAAAGCACGAGGAAGGCAATGTAGTCCTTGAGGCGATCTGGATTATTATCCCGATCATTATCGTAGCCTTCCTGTCTGTTGTAACCGTCAAGACGACAAACGAAGTGGAGAATGTGGCTGCGGATTATAAAGATCAGA
The DNA here is from genome assembly GCF_017874735.1 of Paenibacillus silagei. Taxonomy (GTDB): domain Bacteria; phylum Bacillota; class Bacilli; order Paenibacillales; family Paenibacillaceae; genus Paenibacillus_AQ; species Paenibacillus_AQ silagei. Next base: position 129,084 of record NZ_JAGGLV010000018.1, on the reverse strand, counting down.
CTCCGCTGGTCATCTATGCGTCCTCCTCCAACTGGAAATGGCATTTCAGTTATCCGGAAGAAGGCATTGAAACAGTTAACTACGTGAATATGCCGGTACACCGTGCAGTTGAATTCAGAATGTACTCATTCGGCACCATTACCAGTCTTTGGATTCCACAGCTTGCCGGTCAAAAGTACGCCATGAGCGACATGCTGACAACGCTTCATCTCTCCGCTGATACGGAAGGCTCTTATATCGGAAAGAATGCTAACTTCAGCGGTAAAGGCTTCGCCCACATGGAATTCGAAGCACTTGTTCTGAGTAACAAAGGTTACGAGGACTGGGTGAAGGAAGTGAAGGAAACTGCACCTAAGCTGACGGAGGAAGAATTTAAAGGCCTGCTGGCCACGGATTACCTCGGACGCAAAACGTATTCCTCCACCCATCTGGAGTTCAGCCCTCCTCCGGGAAATCACGGAGATCATATGAGCGGCGGCGGCAAGGAAATGGATATGGACAACGGCAATCCGGAGCATCAGGATAACAAGGAAATTCATCCGTCTCCCGAGCCGTCCAGCGGAACGGAATTCGACAGCAAGCCTGATCCGGAAGTCGATCAGCCGCTGCCAAGCTCCCCTGTGGATGAAAGCACACATGAAGGACACTAGCTCTCTTACGAGCTTAATGCAACACACTGAAAGGAGCTACCCTAATGGATTTGGACAAATTTAAGGTTCACGGCGAACCCTTGATATACGGGGCCATGATCAGTATTGCACTGGCAACCATCGGGATTCTCGTAGGGCTTACCTATTTCAAGAAATGGGGCTATCTGTGGCGCGAATGGCTGACCACGGTTGACCACAAAAAAATCGGAATCATGTACATCCTCGCGGCGCTGCTGATGCTGTTCCGCGGCGGTGTAGATGCGATGATGATGCGTCTGCAGACGGCTGCGCCGGAAATGAAATTCCTCGATGCGCAGCATTACAATGAGGTCTTCACCACCCATGGTCTGATCATGATTCTCTTCATGGCCATGCCTTTTATCATCGGTCTGATGAACGTAATCATTCCGCTGCAGATCGGCGCACGGGACGTCGCCTTCCCGCGGCTGAACGCTGTCAGCTTCTGGCTCTTCTTCATGGGCGCCATGCTGCTGAACATTTCCTTCGTCATCGGCGGCTCGCCGGATGCGGGCTGGTCAGCCTACTTCCCGCTGGCGAGTCTTGAATTCAGCCCGACCGTAGGGAACAACTATTACTCTCTGGCCCTGCAAATATCCGGTATCGGTACGCTGATCACCGGGGTTAACTTTATCGTAACGATTCTCAAAATGCGCGCACCAGGCATGACGCTGATGAAGATGCCGATGTTCACCTGGTCCGTACTTATCACCAACGTTATCATTGTCTTCGCCTTCCCGGTTCTTACCGTAGCGCTGGCGATGATGATGTTCGACCGCCTCTTCGGCTCCCAGTTCTTCACGATGGCCAACGGCGGGATGGATATGCTCTGGGCCAACCTGTTCTGGGTCTGGGGACATCCGGAGGTCTATATCGTTATCCTTCCGGCCTTCGGTATTTATAGTGAGATTATCGCCACCTTCTCGAAGAAGAACCTGTACGGCTATACCTCCATGGTATTCAGCATGCTGATCATCTCGCTTCTGTCCTTCCTTGTATGGGCGCACCATTTCTATACAATGGGTCAAGGTGCCATGGTCAACAGCTTCTTCTCAATCACAACGATGGCCATAGCAGTACCTACCGGGGTCAAAATATTCAACTGGCTATTCACCCTGCGAAAGGGCAGGATTACCTTCACGACCCCGATGCTGTACACACTGGCCTTTATCCCGATCTTCACGATCGGCGGGGTAACGGGCGTCATGCTGGCAATGGCCAGCGCCGATTACCAGTATCACAACACGATGTTCCTGGTGGCGCATTTCCACTACGTGCTGATTCCGGGTGCCGTGTTCGCCGTCATCGCCGGCTTCCACTATTGGTTCCCGAAAGTGTTCGGCTTCCGCCTGAACGAACGGCTGGGCAAGCATGCCTTCTGGTGGATCATCATTTCCTTTAACGTAACCTTCTTCCCAATGTTCTTCCTGGGACTGATGGGAATGACACGCCGTCTGTATACTTACTCTAAGGAATCAGGCTTTGGTCCGCTCAATATGCTGAGCTTCGTCGGGGCCGTCGGACTCGCGATCGGCTTCGTGATCCTGGTCTACAATATTTACTGGAGTACCCGCTACATGCCGAGAGATACAACCAACGATCCTTGGGATGGCCGGACGCTCGAATGGGCTACACACAGCCCGATCCCGCTCTACAACTTTGCGATTGTGCCTAAGGTTGAGACGCGCGATGCTCTATGGTCTGCGAAGCACGATAATATTCCGCTGTACACAGAGACCAAATACACCAAGATTCATATGCCTAGCAACACCGGCAAGCCGTTCATATTGGGTGTAGTCTTCTTCTTCCTCGGCTTCTTCCTGGTCTTCAGCATGTGGATTCCGGCGATTGTCTCCGGGATTGGAATCCTGGTTGTGCTGGCCTTCATGTCCTTTGATAAGGACCAGGGCTACTACATTCCTGTAGAAGAGATTGCAGCTACAGAAAAGAAACTGATGCGGGGTGAGACTGTATGAAAATAGATGCGTCCAAGCCGCTCGAATATTCAACGGAAGAGAACAGTAACAAGATCTTCGGCTTCTGGGTCTTTCTCGGAGCCGAGATCCCTCTCTTCGCTACGCTGTTCACTGTATATTTCGTAATGGTTAACCGCTATGCCAGCGGACCAAGCGGCAGCGAACTGTTCGAGATCGGCCCGGTGCTGATGGAGACCTTCCTCCTGCTGTCGAGCTCCTTCACCATCGGTCTGGCTGTCCATGCCATGCGGCACGGCTACAAGAAAGCCATGATGGTCTTCATGGCGATTACGCTGGTGATGGGTCTGGCTTTTGTCGGTATTGAAATCGACGAGTTCTTCACTTATGTACATGAAGGAGCTACGCTGCAGACCAGCGGCTTCCTCTCCAGTCTGTTCATACTACTGGGAACGCATGGTCTTCACGTCAGCTTCGGTCTGCTGTGGGGAATTGGCATTATGATTCAGCTGTGGAAGCGCGGCATTACTCCCGCTACCGCCAACAAAACGTTCATCTTCTCCTTGTTCTGGCACTTCTTAGACGTGGTCTGGATCTTTATCTTCAGCTTCGTCTACCTGAAAGGACTGATGTGACATGATGAAGCAACTATTCCCTATTAAGCATGTGATGGGTTATGTAGCCTCTCTGGTCCTCTCTGCCGCTGCACTGATTGTAATTTACGGAGACCTGTCCTCCAGTGCCAATATGGTGGTGCTGCTGGTTACAGCGCTAATCCAGGCCTCCTTGCAGCTGTTTGTGTTCATGCACATCGGAGAATCGGCCGATTCCAAAAAAGAACTGTATATCAACATCGCATACGCCATGTTCGTGGCTCTGGTCACCATCTTCGGCACCCTGTTCATCTTCGTATGGGGCTGGTATGCTTAGCATGTAAGAAGCAGAGGAGCATTATGCTCCTTCTAGGAATCTATAATAAAAGCGGTCCGTATCCGGTAGATTTACCGGTGCGGACCGCTTTTTTGAATTTTAAAGATTGCCATCATGTTGTTGTTCTACTTTAACTGGACTATACTGCTGCTGCTCCCGCTGTCATCCCGCTCTGTATACGCAAGCTGCTTGCCCGAGGGGCTCCATGAGGTGGTCATCGTTCCATTGCTCTCCGCAATCTGGACGGACTTGTCAGAAGACAGATCGTAGACATATAAGGTATTATTCGTTGTCCCGTTCTCCTCAATAGTTACACTATAGGCAATCAGCCGCTGATCCGGGGACCAGGAGACGGCCCCAAGCTCGGCGCCTTCCACCAGGGTCCGCGGATTCTTACCGTCTGTGCCGCTGAGCAGCAGCGACTGGGTAGTCTCCTTATATTGCAGGATCAGCATTTGTTCTTCGTCAGGTGAAGGGATTACGCTGCTGGTACCCGGAATATTCAAGTCAGCCTTCACCTTAGTATTCAGGTCCAAGCTATGCAGTGAGTCCTTCGAATTACTGGTGTAATAGATCTTATCCTTGATTTGTCTTACAACAATCAGACCTTCCCCGCCCAGTCCCTCCACCGGGGCAATCTTCATTGAGGTAGCCGTCGCTGTGTAAGCACCGCCGCTGTATGCAGGACCCACTACCGTATCCTTATCCGCCCACTCGGCCCCCATCGCTCCGGCAATGGCATCGCCCTTGATGGTGAACGTCTTCTTGGACCCCAGGTCCATTACATTGTAGACTGGATCACCCAGGGAGAATTCACTATAGAGCAGAAATAACTGATTGGCGGACAGCTTGGCATCCCCCAGCATCATGTTCGCCTTCTCTGCAATCAATTCGTATTCGCCGGTATCCGGATGGAAGAAATACAGGCTCTGCGGATAGGAACCCTTCAGCTCTCCTGAGCTGATCGGCCCCAGCTTATCGTTCTGCTTGGACACGACAACGGTTCTGTCGTCCTTCCAGTCGGAAATTGCTATTTTCTCATACTGTTTACTTTCCCCTACCGTTACCCCAGCAGCTTCAGCAGGTGCCGGTGTAACCTTTGGCCCTTCCGTAGGCTGGGCAGAAGCTTCTACAGGAGCCGCTGTTGGCTGTGGGCTGGGGCTAACCGCCGGAGCACTAGCCTGATTCGAGCTACAAGCTGCAAGTGTCATTAACAAGGCTGGAACTATCGCCAGCTTCCATGTTCGGGTGTTCATTATAGAGACCGCCTCCTTGAGATTAATAATAATACGTTCAAAAGCCCGGCTCCGCCGAAGATACCCGGGAATCTCCAGGGTTCCTCGGCCGAATCGGGCCGGGCTGATATCTATTATAGCCGTTACAGCCGGAACCGGGCCAGATGCTTCTGCAGGTCCTCGGCCAGGGTAGCCAGATACTGAGCAGAGGAGGACATCTCTCCCATCGCGGTCAGCTGCTCCAGGCTTGCTTCACTGGTGCCCTGAACGTCTGCGGCGCCTTTGCGTGAGATTTCATTCACCGTTGACATGGATCTGGCCACTTCCTCGGATTCCTGCGCGACATGGCCGATGACCTCTGTGATCTGCTCTGTCTGCTCACTGGCAGCCTGAATGGAGGTCTGGATCGCCGTAAAGGCTTCGGATACCACCTCACTCTGTGCTACACCGTGAGAGACAATCCCGGAGCCTTGCTCCATCGATTCTACGGCACTGGCGGTCTGCTGACGGATATGGTTAATGATCTCTGTAATCTGCAGCGAGCTTGTTCCGGTAGCTTCCGCCAGCTTGCGGATCTCACCGGCAACTACAGCGAAGCCACGGCCATGCTCGCCCGCCCGGGCGGCTTCGATGGAAGCATTCAGGGACAACAGATTGGTCTGGGTCGCAATCTCATTAATGGTTGTAATGATGGTGTTAATCTCTTCGGACAGGCTACCCAGGTTGCCGACAATCTGGCGGCTCGCCGAGACACTAGAGTCAATCTCCCGCATCTGGGCCAGAATCTGTTCTACTGCGTCTACACCGCGTTCCGTGGAGGAGGCAGCCTGCTCCATCAGGCGGGTCATTTCTTGTCCGCTATACCGGGCTTCGGCAATCTCATAGGACATCGTCCGTACAGACTGTGTAGTAAGGGTAATGCTCTCCGCCTGCACATCGAATCCGGCTGCAATCTCGCCTGAAGTCTCAGCGATCATCTGTGAGGCGTGCGCGGTCTGGTCGGCACTGGCGCTCATCTGCTGGGAGGAGGCCGAGAGAATCTCGGCGCTCTCCGAGACGCCGCGCATCATATTTTTCAACCCGTCCAGCATGGTATTAAACGATGTATTAATCTGGCCGATCTCATCCTTGGACCGGTAAGCGGCAGAGGCCGTCAGGTCCCCTTCTTCCGCCCGCTTCATCAGCCCCTGCAATTCCTTCAGCGGCCCTGTAATCAATCTGGTGATGATCACACTCAGGACAATACTGAGCAGCAAGGCCAGCGCAATCAGAATGCCGCTTAACGTAGCAGAGCTCTTGGCACTGTCAGCCGTCCGTGTATTATGGGCAGACGCATCCTGAATGAATAACGTCGCTGTCTCTTCAAGCAGCCGGACCATTTTGTCACGCAGCTCGTTAAAGGTCCGGCCCGTGAACACCTGATACCCTTCGTCGTTAAGATCGTTATCGGCCAGATGGATAATATTATCACGCTGTGAACGGTAATCCGGCAGCAGCAGGGTATATTCGTTCACATAAGCTGCAATCTTGTCATTGTTGAATTCAATCTTCCTCAGTTCGGCCATCAGCTCATTGTTTGTCTGGATATTCTCCTGAATTCTCGCCTTCAGCTCCTGCTTCTTCGCGTCATCCGTTGTAATCAGATCCTCCAGCAGAAAAGACTCAATCGCCCGGTTATTCCCGCGGATCTCCGTTACGAAATAAATCGGCTGCAGGTTCTGCCTGTATGTCTCTTCAGACCTCTCAGCCATTCTGGTTGTCGTCAGGATACCCGTTGTTCCGATCCCGATTAGTAGTAGAATAACCACTGCGATCAGTACAATCATTTTATGCTTAATCTTCAGATGTCTCATTTCCTGTTATCCCGCCTTCTCGATATCTAGCTGTAACCTTAATTATCGGAGAATAACATCGAATTGTTGATGGCCCTGCTAAGAAATTTGTCGAAAAAAGAAGAATATTATCGTTTTGGTAGAGCGTTATCCATTAATTATAATTCCATTCACTGTTGAAGCAAGCCATATTTCTTGCGGAATCTCTGCAGCACCTTGGTCCAGCCTCCGGCCAGCACCGCTAAGAAGAATACATTCGACAAGGCATGGGCCAGATCGAAGTAAAAGCTTGCGGCAAACGTAACGGCAACCAGCCGCCAGCTTAAGGCATCCGGCAGACTGAGCAGGACCCAGATATTCATAATCCAGCCGAACAGGAACCCCCAGATGAAGCCAAACACCAGCAGCCCGGCCCGCCGGCGCAATAGCCAGCTCCTCCGCAGCCACCCGGCTGTAAGTCCGGTCATACCCCAGGCGAACATCTGCCATGGCGTCCAGGGCCCCTGCCCGAAGTAAATATTAGAGACCAGGGCAGCGACTGCTCCGATAACGAATCCCGCCTCTGCCCCGAAGACATAAGCGGAGAGGATGACAACGGCCGACACAGGCTTTACCCCCGGTAATGCGGCAAAAGGAATCCGGCTGACCGCTGCAATAGCGGACAACACCGCTAGCAGCACAAGTTCACGGGACTGGAGCGGCCGGCGCTCCAGCCGGATGAACAGCGGCAGGAGAGCTGCCAGCAGCAGCACCACGCTAAGCAGCACATAATGCCGGTCAGTGAATGCTGCGGTAAGCGCGAGCCCCGCGATGAAGAGTCCCAGGGCAATTAGCAGCGGTATGCGGAAGCGGGCCATGTGCGAATCACATCCTCTATTGTCAATGCCTGCGGCAGCCAGTCCCGCACAATCCGGTTGACTGCCGTGGTATAGAAGTAATTGCTGCTGAAGAACTCAGCCGGTGTGCCCTCTGCCGTAATCCCCCCGTCAAACAGGAGTGCGCAGCGCGAAGCATGCTTAGCCGCGAATTCTACATCATGCGTTACGATGAGAATACTGATCCCCTGCCCGCGCAATTGCTGAAGCAGGGCGGCAAGCCTGTCTTTGGCGGCCGGATCAAGCCCCTTAGTCGGCTCATCCAGCAGCAGAATATCCGGCTTCATCAGCAGCATCATGGCAAGCGCAGTCTGCTGCTGCTGCCCGCCGCTGAGGTCATGCGGATGACTCTGCAGCACCTCCCGGAGCTGGAATACCGCCAGCAAAGCCTCAATCTCGCTTGCTGCTGCCTCTGGCGTTAACCCGGCGTAGCTCCCCATATGCTGCAGCTCCTCGGCTACCGTATCATAGCTGAAATAGAGCAGCGGATTCTGTGCCAGCAGACCTGTAGTCTTGCCCTTGGCCAGCTCTATCCTGCCGCGCTGCGGCTTCATCAGCCCGTTCATCACATGCAGCAGGGTGGACTTGCCCGCACCGTTCCCGCCCATGACTGCCAGGAACTCCCCTTGCTTAAGCGTCAACGAGAGCTTCCTCAGGACCTCCCGGCCCTCCTTCTCATACCGGAAGGTCACTTCGCGGCAGGTGAGGAGAGTCTCTGCGGCAGGACTATTCAAGTTATTAACCAGTTCAGCACCTGCGGCAGCGTCCGTTCCTGCCATCAGGGCATGCAGCCAGCGTCTGCCCTCACGCACGGTCAGAGGAATATTCTCCGGCGCAACGGAATCCGCTTCCGGAGCAAGCGACAAGTACAGGCGTGAGGCGGCTGGCAGGTAGCGCCCAGCTGAGGTCAAGGCCCCGCTGCCGGTCTGCCGGGCGAACAGGCGGGGAGCGGCATCTGCCAGCAGCTTGCCGTCTTCCAGCATCAGCACCCGATCGGCCAGCGGCAGCACCTCCTCCAGCCTGTGCTCGCTGATGATCACTGTGACCGCCATTTCCTCGTTAAGCCGCTGCAGCGCCATAATGAATTCCCGCGCAGCAACAGGATCAAGCTGGGAGGTTGGCTCATCCAGCAGCAGCACCTTGGGCTGAAGCAGCAGCACTGAGGCCAGGTTCATGAGCTGCTTTTGTCCGCCTGACAGCTCATGTACCGGACGGTAGAGCAGCGGCTCCAGCCCGAACAAGCCGCAAATCTCCGCCAGCCGGGTCCGCATGACAGCAGGCGGTAGACCCAGGTTCTCCATGGAGAAGGCCAGCTCATGCCAGACCGTATCCATCACGATCTGTGCATCCGGGTTCTGGAAGACCATCCCGATCTCCCCGGCGGCCACCGCTGCCGGAAGCCCGGACAGAGGCTGCCCTTTGTAGGTCAAGGTTCCGCTGGATGAACCCACCGGAGTGAGCTCCCGCTTCAGATGACGCAGCAGGGTGGTTTTGCCGCTGCCGGACGGGCCGCAGAGCACGACAAATTCCCCCTCTTCTATGACGAACGATAGCTCATGGAGCGTGTCCCTGTCTTCTTCAGGGTATCGGAAGGATAATTGCTGTGCTTTGAGGATCTCCATAACCATTTCTCCTTTCCTTCCAGTCCCGCAGGAATCAGCACGAACAGGCAGAAGCTCCCGTACATGACGGCCTCCTGCCAGCCGAAGTCCGCTGGTCTCATCCGGGGATAGATCTCCAGCTTGCCGTAGCCCTGCACCCAGAACAGCAGCGTAACCACACCGCTAACGGTTAACAGCAGCATCACCAGCTTATCCTGCAAATCGGCCTTGTATATCGTGTAAGTGCTACGTTTGGTACTGCCGTAGCCGCGGGCTGTCATGGAATCTCCTGTCTGGAGGGCTTCCTCCAGCGACCAGGTCAGCAGCACTTTGAGCAGCGTCATTCCGTCCGTCATTCTTTTCTTAAGGCTTCCCGTACCGGCATCTATCCCGCGCAGACGCTGGATCAGCGTAATCTGGCGCAGCCGCCGCTGGAACAGCGGCACGAACCGGATGGCCATCAGCGTCAGCAGCGCCGTTCTCGGCGCAGCCGCCGCGAACAGGTACATGAACTTATCTGTAGTCACCGTGTAATTGTAGGATATAAACCAGATAAAAATAGTAAGCAGCATAGTCATCATCATCAACCCGTACAGCACAGCCTCCAATGTAATAGGCTGATCCAGCCAGTAGAACAGAATATGCGCCCCTCTATGCGAGAACAGCGGGTTCAGCAAGGCCACGGAAGCTGCCATCAGCAGCATAAAAGGCAAGCTGCGCAACAGCTGACGCCCTTGTCCCTGCAACAGCAGCAGCGCCAGCAGTCCGGCTATCTCTGTAGCCAGAAATAACGGATGGAAGACCAGCAGAGTGAACAGCAGCAGCCCTGCATAATACAGCAGGGCTACTACCGGATGCATGGAACGAAAGCCGCTGCTCATGGCGCTTTGGCCCCCAGGTCTTTGCCTAGATCAAGCGTATACAGCCACTCGATGGTATCCCCGAGCTCGACGATCCAGCTACCCGCAGCCTTGGAGGGAAATTCTCCATTGACCTTGTACATCCAGCCGCTCTCTGCCCCGTGATCACCCTCGTACAAATTATCTATACCTTCCACATAAGCAAAAGCCTTGCTGCCCTGATATTCCATCTGGATCTTCTGTGCCCGTGTAATCCGCTTCAGCAGGTCCAGCACACTCTCGCCCTTCTTGATCTCGTACTGGGCAGCGGCCAGAATCACGCCATGCTCCTCATCTCCGGTGATGGAGAGGGTGACTACGTTGTCCGGCTTGGGCGTGGCGGCCGGGGAACGCGTGGCGGCTGGCGGCTTGGCCGTAGCCGCCGGAGCGGGCGCGGGGGTCGGCGGCTTGGGTGTGGCCGCCGCGGACTTGGCGGGCTTGCTTACGCCCGCCGAAGGCTGCGTCGCCGCTGCGCCTGGCGACGCCGGCTTGGCGGGCTTGCTTGCGCCCGCCGATGGTTGCGTCGCCGCTGCGCTTGGCGACGCCGGCTTGGCGGGCTCGCTCGCGCCCGCCGAAGGCTGCGTCGCCGCTGCGCCTGGCGACGCCGGAGCTGCCGTACCGTCCGCAGGGGCGGATGGTACGGCAGTGCCCTCAGCGGCTCCCGGCAGCGGAGCCGCTTCGTCTCCAGGCCGCGGCGTCTGCGCGGCCGGGGTCCCGGCGGGCGGCTGCGGGCCGCCGCCTGCCTGATCCGGCTGCCCAGAGGAGCAGCCGGGGAGCAGCAATACCATCAGCAGGAGAAGCAGCGGAGCCAGCCTTCCCCGGCCTCTTTTGACTAGATTGAACATTACCTGCACACCTCCACAAAAAGGGAAAAGAACGGGGGCCAGTCAGCCTGTTCCCCGTTCCTTCATACACCTTATGCTTACTTTTCAAGACATACCCGAACTAATTCCAAGCAAAATCGCCTGTCTAATGAGCCTGCAACGCTTCAACAACCCTATACGCCTCAACTACTCATCGGCACGGGGGCGTTAGTTGGATTTTCTACACTTAATTATTCTGGTTACGCACCTGTATAGAAATTAGTTGGATTTCAGGCATCTAATTCTGCCCACAACCCATCATACGGGAGCTTCGGGCGTGAATAAGTGTTGTTTTTCCAACTAACTCCCGCTTTGCAGCAAATCCTGCCAGATTAGATGTCATTTATCCACTTATTGTCCGCCCCAGCGTACAGCACCCATCCTGCAGCGGAATGGAAATTTCAACTAAACTATACCATCCCCTACTCTTACTCAACTATGGCAATCTAACCGCTACAGCAGCAGCCATCTCACGGGTTACCACAGCAGTAGGCTCGAATGCGCCGCCGGTACCGCTCATATATCCAAGTCCCGTCACCGTACGGACAGCGGACAATGCATAGTCGCTAATCTTATCTTCATCGCTGAACTTACCAGCTCCAGCCCCTGCTCCGGCTGATGTAGCATCCAGCTTAAAAGCTCTAACCATCATCACAGCCATATCCTGGCGCGTAACCAGCCCGTCCGGTTTGAACGTTTTGGCGCTTACGCCACTGATGATTCCTAGCTCCTTCGCCCGGTTCACTGTTCCATAATACCATGTACCGGCCTTAACATCACTGAAGGCCCCAGCAGAAGACGCCGCAGACGGCTCGTTCCCGGTTAACCGCAGCAGCAGCGCTGCAAATTCAGCACGGGTAATATTCTTTTTCGGTGCAAACAGCAGGCTGTTCTCACTCACACCGTTCATCAGCTTGCGGTCATACGCCGTGTATACCGACTCCAGCGCCCAAGGCGAGATCGACTTCACATCGCCAAAAGCCGGACGGTCCGCCGCCGCAGAAGCCACTGTTACCGGGACCGTATGACGCACGATGGCCGGGGTTTTATCCTTCAGATATCCCGTAACCGTCAGGGTATATTTATTTGCTGGCAGTCCTCCGGCCACAACAGCCACGCCCGCAGCATCTGTAACTGCTGTTTTGCCGCCGATGGTTACCTGTACGCCTGCTGCCGGTGAGGTTACCGGATCGGAGGTGAAGGTCGCCTCATTCCAGACCCATTGCTTCTGGGTTACCTGCACCTTCAGATCTTGTCCAGGCTGCGGCTGTGCGGGAGTCACGGTTACGGCATCAACCACCTGCGTGTTGTCCCCGCCATAATAGACCACAATGCGGTCATTCTCCTCCAGCGCGAAGTCGCCCATCCCTACACTTGGATAGATCCATGCTCCGCCGCGTGCGACCACGTACATCCAGCCATCATATCCGCCAAAAGTACCCGCAATCACGCCGCCGATCCCCGTCACATAATTGCCTGCTTCATTGACCAGAGCCAGGCGCTTGGCTGCTGCTGTCTTATCCAGTGCCGTAAGCACATTTCCGGCGTACACGCTGCCCTCAGCCAACGTTCCATTCGGACCTTCAACTGTAACCGAGACACTTACCTGAGGATTCTTCACTGGTGTGCCGCTAAAATCAAAGAGCTTACCGCCTGTTCCAAACAGCTTGTACGCTACCAAAGCCTCCAGTGCCTGCTCCGTTGAGAGCGGATTGGAGCTGCCGCCCGCAGTGTGGACGAATCCGCCATCTGCTGCGCTGAAGCTCAGCAGCTTGCTGACCAGATTAATATTACCCTTAGTATAATCTGCTCCTGCCGGATCAATGCCGAAGGCAGACAGACCGATGATGGCCTGAGCTACACTCTCGCTGCTGTCGCCATATCCTCCGTTCTTATCCTGTGCCTTAGCCAGCCAGGCTGCCGCCCGCTGACCGGCAGCATTCACTGCCGCTTCCTGCTTATGTCCAGCCAGTGCGTTCAGCACCATCGCTGTCATATCCGGATCACTCGCACCCGTGGTCAGAGTAAAGCCTCCGTCCGGGTTCTGCTTCGCCAGAATCTCTGCCAGCAGCTTAGACTGTGTCCATTTCGCATTTGCCGGGATTGTATAGCTACCGGAATCCAGAGCGAGCAGTGCATAGACCGGATTATTCAGCGTCTGGCCGGTAATTGCATCGTGATTGTAGAGCTTCTCAATCAGGTTATAGCCTGCCACATTCGCCGGGTCGCCGCCAAGTGCCTTAACGGCAAGCGTGATCCGGGCATAGTCCGTAGCTCTGGCAAAAACACCCTTAGCCTCAGCCACCTTGCCTTCAAGCGCCTTCAGATAGCTGGCAGGAACCTTGTAGCCTGCTTGCGCAAGGCCAATCGCCTGCCAGTCCGACTGGACTCCGTTCTTCAGCATGAACTCCGCAGTGGCATAGACCGCAGCAGTTACGCTCGCTGCCTCACTTGCGGGCAGAGCGGATACCGCGGGTGCGGAAGTCCCGCCTGCCTGTGCAGCAGCTGCTTGTCCTGCCGGGGCTACGGCTGCTCCCAGCAGTGCGAACAGCATAATGACAGCAAGTCCCAACCGTGTGAACCTGGATGATAGAGAATGGTTCTTCATAACTAACCTCTTTCCTGAAATAGAATGGATGAATCCTGCTTCCTCCGCAGATAGAGCGGCAACCTAAAGACCGCCCTGTGCAGGGCGGCCGGGGAAGAATACAATACAGGGCGGCTGAAGGAGCCGATTCCTCTCCCACACTACATACAATACAGCATATACAGCCCTCGCCAATATCAGCATCTGCTTCCACATTCTTACCCCCGAAGAATAGAAACAACAACGAAAAAGGCAGGTCTCCTGGCTCATACTTCACCGCTTCCCCCGCCTTCCCATCCCGTTAGCAGACAGTGGCTCCTCAGGAGTTGCTCCGTATTTACAGTGGCGGGACCGCGCCGGACTTACACCGGGCTTCCCTTTTAAGCAGATTCCTCTATTAGACATAGCCCTGCCAGCATCTGCTAGCGACAGCGCACGGCCTCTAAGGCAATCTGCACCTTTTCCCAAAGCTTATTAAATTTTAATATTCTCAAACCATCATATCGACTATTCCCCTGTATGTCTATAGACAAGCTATTTCTATTCCATCCACTCGAGTCCCGCCCATTCTGCACAAAAATCCTGAATAGCACATGCCCGCTCCCCCGGCACATCGTACTATTCAGGACTATGGAGTGACTCTTCTGCTGTTAATTAAGCCGTTGGCGTTACTAACGGAGACAGCGGCAGCAGGCGATTGTATTATGTACATTAGAATTCGTGTAAAAGCGGCCGATAACGCATTCTGCTGCATTTTATACAATCGATTGTGGCAAATAACCCTCCGCCGGGCCAAATTCCCAAAATCTAATGTACCGAATACAACAGAACACCATATTAGGCTCGATATGCCTCATTCTAGTGTACAAAGTGCACTAGAGCAGCTTCATTCGGACACTAGCACACTTAACTAATTACTTTACGCTCGTATCAGCCTGCCGGAGCGCAAATCATTGTACTACATAAAGTAGTATGCACCAGGCTCTGACCAGCCCACCATGCCGCGCTGTATGCGCCCACAGCAGATCAGCTACCGCTAATCGATCATCAGATTCTAACTAATCAGCATTCATTTAATCCCCTAGCTTGCTGGGGGGCTGCCGTACCCCGACTAACTAAGGTACTATTCTAGCTCCAAACGTTATGCTTAAATGCAATCTGTACAACTAAATCGTCTGATTTACTGCCAAATGTACTTTTAGCTGTATTTCGTACATCTAAAATGCTTCTGTATCCGCCTTTTAGCCCATTCGGGCAAATTTAGTTGTATAGAATACAGTTAGGAGAGGTGCGCCTTCCTTTTTACTGATTTTAGTTGTATAGAGTACACCTATCACTGTAAGCAATGCTACTCAGTACCATCACTTGGTATCGACTCAAAACCGTCAGTTAGTTGTATAAGTCGGCTGAGTGACTAAGGAGCGTTACTCGTTAGCGTTAGTTAATAGTGCTACTCAGTAACGTCAGTCGGTTGAGTGAGTCAGTAGCGTTGGTCGGTAGCGTTGGTCGATAGCATCCGTCGATAGCGTTAGTCGATTGCGTTGGTCGATAGCATCAGTCGGTAGCGTTAGTCGATTGCATTGGTCGATTGCATCAGTCGGTAGCATTAGTCGATTGCGTTGGTCGGTAGCATCAGTCGATAGCGTTAGTCGATTGCGTTGGTCGATAGCATCAGTCGGTAGCGTTAGTCGATTGCGTTGGTCGATTGCATCAGTAGGTAGCATTAGTCGATTGCGTTGGTCGATTGCATCAGTAGGTAGCGTTAGTCGATTGCGTTGGTTGATAGCATCAGTCGGTAGCGTCAGTCGATTGCGTTGGCCGGTAGCGGCAATCAATTGCGTCAGTCGATTGCATTATCCGATCGCGTTAGTTAAAAGCTTACGCAGCCTGCTTGTTGCCGCTGTGTTATTCCGCATCCTTGTCCGCTTCCGGGCTTGCGGAAGCGGACGGGTCCGCACTAGGCGCGGCTGTGGCTGTAGTCTCCGGGGCGCTGCCCGGATCTGCCGCCAGCTTCAGCGAGTATCTTCCAGCGGTGATCATATCACCTGCTGCCAGCTTCGCGCCTGCTGATAGCTCCACCGTCACCTCGTAGACGCGTGACGGAGGAGTCCCCGCCGCCGCCGGAGAGGCGGCAGCTCCACTATCCGCGCCGCTGTCTACTCCAGCTCCTGCCTCACCCTTCGCATCGCCGTCCGCTCCAGCTCCTGCCTCACCCTTCGCACCGCCGTCCACTCCGGCGCCTGCTTCACTCTTCGCACCGCCGTCCGCTCCGGCGCCTGCCTTACCACTCGCATCACCGTCTACTCCGGCTCCTGCCTCACCCTTCGCATCGCCGTCCGCTCCAGCGCCTGCTTCAACCTGGCAACTGCTAACCGTTGCCTTAACCTCGTAGTCCGTAACGCCGCTGGCGGACTCCACGCCGATCCGCTCCGGCTTGAAGGCGGAGCATTCCGCAGCATCAGTGAAGCTGAACAACAGCTTAACGCCGTTATTCTTACCCGCTTCTCCGCTTCCCTCATCACCGCTACTATTCCCGCCAGTCCCCGTGTCACCGCCGACAAGCCGGACAGAGACCGGGGCCGCTACAGCGGCTTGTCCGGTCACTGCCGGAAGCGGGCTGGGGCTGGCCACCGGCGCAGCTGTATCCTTGCCGCGTCCCCCTAGCTGGCTCAGCAGGATAACCGCCGCAATCAGAATGATCCCGAGGATGCTCCCTGAGATCAGGATTTGAAATCGGCTGCGGCTGACCCACCGCGCCAGCGGCGAAGCCAGCTGGGCGCGGGCTTCATTGTAGACAGTCTGCATGGCAGGCGTTGCTGTGTCGAGATGGTTTTTGCGGAATTCACGGTTCTTGAATGCCTCGCGGTCGCTCTTCAGGAAATATCTCAGCACAGCCCGCTTGTAATTCGGCCACAGCTTCTTGCCAGAGCTTGCGAACAGCCAGCTATGCTGCGACCAATCCAGGAACCGGTACACCGTCTCCTTGTCATTGCCCGCCTTGCGGACCACCAGATCCAGCAGCGCATCATAATCCAGCGGCCCGCCTTCACGTTCACTGCTGTGATAGAAGGCCAGCGGCAGCCGGTCGAACGGCTCCAGGCTCCGCGCTTCCTTCAGCCACCGCGCACCGAGCAGCTGTACATCGTCCAGCTCACGGGGCGTCAGTCCGGCAAAAATCTCCTCGTCCGGCGACTCCTCCCCGAACCAGCGGTAGGCTGCGCGTAGCGCATTCGCTTTGCGCTTCGCAATCGCGTCGAGCGGCGGCTGCCAGTCTGCCGTATCCCGGTAACGCAGGAACGAGATCTCCAGCAGCTGCTCCATTGTCAGCTCGTCCAGCGAGAGCCGGTTCAGCAGGAAGCGGTCAGCAACCGTGCCGAGCTCCTCCATAACGGACAAGGCCTCCGGGTATACGCCGCCTCTGCGGCGCTGCTTCTCTGCCTGCTGGACCGCTTCATGAACAGCCGTTACCGCCGCTACTGGATCGGATTCCCGCTGCAGCTTCTCCAGCAGATATTCCTTAAAGGTATCCCGTACCGCTGCCTGCTGAAGCACCTCCGGAAGACTCCGGCCGAAGTGGCCCACGAGGCGGAGGATATCCGCCGTTCCGGCAGCGGCAGCCAGCCGGGATTCCAGATACGGCTCGAACAGCGCCCTGCGGAAGAGAGATTGGGACAGCACTTTTTTGAAGAACGCCTCACTAAGCTCCGCATCGCTCTCAATAATCCCGTAAGCCGCCGCCAGCACATCCTCCCGGCCCCCGGACTGGCAGTTCAGCATCCCGTTGATGAAGTAATCGACGATCTTCACCCGGTAATTATGGCCCGGCAGAGCGTAATACGCCTTGAACTGTTCCAGGATCTCCGTTGACGGAATCCCCTTCTTACGGATCAGATCATATTCGCGGTCGAACCGCTCCAGGAACATATCATTCAGCCGCACCCGCGAATCCAGCTTCCCCTCCGGCTTCAGATAGGACAGCAGGCCGCCGAGTATAGCGTTCTTGTTGTCTGTATATAGGGCTTCATTACCTTGCTCGATTTCATAAAAGACCGCCAGCTCATTGTAGAGCGCCAGCGACAGCTTACGCTCCGCACTCTCCCCGAGCAGCAGGCTGTCGGCAAACTTAGCGAAATCACGGAGGCTTCCGCCCTTCTCCACCAGCGTCTTCCAGGCCAGATCGGCATAGATCTGCCGCGACTCGCCGAAGTCGGTATTCAGGAACCTTGCGCCGGCCAGATCGAAGATATAATCCTTCTCGATATTGCGGTCGCCCGGACGCAGAGAGCCCTTCTCGACGAAGGTCAGGTGAATGTATTTGCGGCTCTGCGGCTCCTTGGCATACGTGATCACTCCCAGCCTGCGGCGGAAGTCATACGGCAGCGCAGCGAAGAGAACCTCCGTCAGCCGGGCCGCACGCTGCGACAACTCACTGATCGGCACATCCAGCGCTACATAGATTTTCTTCTTCCCGGCTACGGACAGCATCACCGCCTGCAGCAGGGCCTTGAACAGCTCTTCTGTGAATCCTAGACCTGACAGCACCGTACGCGGATCAGACGGCTCGTCCAGCTCGCGGGTTGCCACAGGAATCGAATCCAGCTCAGGCAGGGTTCCGCCAGGCTCTCCCTCATAGCTCCGGGCAAACCCCGCATGCAGCCAGTCTCCGTACCCCTCGACAATCTCTTCGGAGCGGATAGGCGGCACCACGAAATTATGGGCAAAAAAAGCGCTCCGCTGACCCGTGAAATCCGCCGCCAGATAACGGCTCTCTCCGATCACAGTCTCGTTGCTCTCCGTATGGAACAGATGCAGCGCAGCCGGATACAGCTCCTCATCCTTCTCGCCGCGTGCCGTAAGCTCAGCCGGGGCATCGTAGAGGCAGAAGGGATGCAGAATTTTTTTGACAAAATTATTATCGAGACTCTCCGATTTCGCTACCGTATCGAAGCCCTCTGTAGACCGGTATACGCCCCGGCGCTCGCGGGTATACATCTGCTGGGTGATCATGGACCCTGAGAATCTGTTCACGGCCCGTCGCTCCCCTCAATATAATTCAGCTTGTGCAGCAGCCAGATGAACGGCTCATCGACCCGGATCGGACTGACCACGCCTTCCACCTTCTGATTGACCGGATTGCTGCCCAGCGCAGACACGGCGAAATATCCCGTATTGGCAAAATACACATCCATCGTATCCTTGAACGGACGGTCCACCTTCTCAATAAAGCGCCGGATTTCACCGTCGATGTTGTGGAACTCGTTCAGGTTCAGCGTTTTGCGGTGTACATAGTTGTTGAACACATTGCTGTTCGACTTGATATAGTCGCCATCCTCATCCTTGAGGGAGTGGAGCATATCGCTTTTGGCCAGGACGACTGCGGTCGGAATCTCGGTCTTGCTCTTCTCCTGATAAGCGATGAAATCACCGAACATAGTCAGCACCACATCACGCGGCTCATCATACTGCGATACCCACTCCCCCGGACGGTCACCGAAGTTAATGCGGATCTTCTCCCGGACCGAACGGATCTGGAGCGGATCGACCATGAACAGAATCCCTGCGGAGTTCTTGATATGCTGGCCGTGCAGGCCCAGATAATCCTGATCGACCATGCCTTCACCGGCCACATCGAAGAACACCAGCGTCAGCGGGGGCTTGGACTCATCCTTGAACACGAACTGGAAAATAAACGGCTCCTGCATCTTCTCCTTCTGGGTAGACGCCAGCAGATCCCCCCGCTCGAACAGCGGCTCCTCATACAGGGTGCGGAATTTGCGGCTGATCTCGGCATTCAGCGGCATACAGGCTGCGTCGAAATGCCCTGCCGTTGTATGCTGGAGCGTATGGATCAGCGAGGTCATATAGACAGACTTCCCGACCTGGGAAGCTCCGATAATCGAGATAATATTGCTAGGCACCTTGCCGGCTGTTACAGGCAGCTCGTTATGACAGGACGGACAGAGCCGTCTGCGGGTCATCACCCCATAGCGGTCGGTGAGCCCGGTCAGCACGTTGTCGGTATAATGATGGTACTCCTCCGGGATATCCGCCGGATGCAGAACCGCTTCCATATCATCTACCGTATCGAGGCCGAAGCGCTCCCGGTATTTATTCAGCAGATCATCCTCACCGAGCGCATAATTCTCATCATCCTCACGGCTGTGCATGGCCCGGAACACCACTTCCTCCGGCTCAAAGCGAGTGAAGCAGAAAGGGCAGACAATATCGTAATACAGCGGCCTCGCTGCGGGCTGATTCTTCTTCATGAAACGGCTAAAAAAAGACATCTCTCATCCTCCTCAGGGTGTTGTCAGCACCCGGTATGCTGCTCCCGCTCACTCGGGAACCAGCTCATAATACGCCCCGTATTTAGGCCCATCGGTGAAAAAAATACGGATAAAGTCGTCCTTGCCGACCTCAATCGGCGGGAGCTGGTTGCGCCCGGGAGCGAAGTCCTGGACGAACGGGAACCTTGCACCGTCCTCCTTGGAGGATGGATGCGCATCCCGCTTTTTGACGTAGCAGAGCACTTCCTTCGGCACCGGCACCTCGGCAGTAATCGTCATCTGCACGGTTTTCAGCTTGCTGAATAACCCTTTTTTGTGCTGGACCGCGTAGTAGATCCTCGCTTTACCCGCGCTGACGAGCGCCTGGTTACCGCCATCCTGCTGGCGGACCAGCAGCGTCTCTCCATTCTCGCTAAGCCGCACATAAATGGTGTAAGCCACCATCCCGATCTCGTCCAGCCGGTCCCGGTACCCGTTATTCGCTTTGTATTCTTCACGCGTGTAGAGCTTCATACCCGGAGGCGGATGCTCATGACTGTCCGGTGCCTCCGCAGAGGCCTTATGAATATATACCGCCTGTACACCGTCCGGCCAGCGCCAGCGCAGCGTACAGAACCGGTCCTCCACTCTGGATACAACTTCGGTAATCACCGGTGCTCCAGCGTCTGCCTCGGCGTACTTCATGGCAACCTGCCCCTTTCCCTGCATCTGGCTTAGAACCCTTTACTGCCGCGGTTACGGCGGGGTGAATGAATACTGTCAGCAGGCGCATTACCAGCTCCGGCAGCTCTTCCCCGGCGCGACAGGCGCCCTTCCCCTACAGGCACGATATATGTGAACAAGGTGAGAATAGCCGCCAGAACGAGCAGCGCCAGCAGCCGGGTCATAGGGTCCCAGAGCGTGTCGCCGTTCAGGCCCGATTCCAGAATCAGCCCCGCCACAAGTCCCGATACCGCGCCCCCGATACTGAAGCTCCGGGCCAGATGGCGGTTATCGAACACAATGCCAAGGCCCAGACCCAGCGCCGTGCCGAGCAGCATCAAGGCCAGCACACGCACCACAGCATAATAAGGGCTGTCCGCGGTCTGGTCGCTGCGCTCGGTCAGCAGTGTCCGGTCGCCCAGACGGTCATAAATCTGCTGAAATACATCGCCAAGCCGGTTCGCATCGGCCACATCATAATACTGTCCGCCGGTGCCGCTGGCGATATTCTGCAGCAGATTTGCGCCGGACGGATCATCCAGGGCCAGCCCGATCGTATTTACTTTAATTCCCCGCGCCACATAGTCTGTCAGCTCCGTAGAGGTATTGAACTGGCTGACGCCGTCGGATAAAAGAATAACCATCGCCCCGCGGTCCGCGCCGTCTTCATGAATCACCTTCATTGCTTCGGCCAGCGCGCCGCTGATGTTCGTTCCGCCTTCGGTCGTCTTCAGACTGCTGATGACCTCCATGACCTTCTCGCGGTTCGCCGCTTTGGAGAGCGGGAGCAGCGGCTGGACCACGGAAGCTTCGTTGCTGAAGGTGACAACGGCGACTTTGTTGTCTTTTTTGAGCTGCTGCACCAGATTCTTGGCCGCCGCGTAGCGCCGGTCTGACGGGTCGCTCTGCGACATGCTGCCGGAATCGTCAATCACCATGACGACATTCTTAACCGGCTTGCTGCCGCCGAAGTTCAGCTCGTACACGAACTCGGTCAGCGTGCCCACGCCAAGCAGCAGCACGACCATGAGCGGGAACATTTTCCACGAGGTCCCCAGGTAACGCAGCTTCCAGGACTGTCCGTTCAGCTTGGGCGAGAGCGTCTCTGCCACCAGAGCGCCTATTCCAACACATAAGGCCAAGATGGCAAAATAGATGCCGACCAGCACCAT
This sequence comes from Paenibacillus silagei, assembly GCF_017874735.1. Lineage (GTDB taxonomy): Bacteria > Bacillota > Bacilli > Paenibacillales > Paenibacillaceae > Paenibacillus_AQ > Paenibacillus_AQ silagei. The sequence continues at coordinate 107,499 of NZ_JAGGLV010000018.1, read as the reverse complement.
CTGAGGTAAATCATACGGCCTGCGGTCCAGCAGCAGCTCACCGAGCACAAACGCTACACCCGCGCCGAGCAGACTGAACAGCAGCAGGAGCAGATTGATTTTTCGCTGCATTGCATTTCATCCTTTCCGGGAAAAGCTTGATCAACACACGCTTCCCCATTCCATTCTATTGCGCATCCGGCAGCAGAATGAATGAGAATTGTCCTACAAAGCCTGTTAGTGCAGGCCCGTACCCAGGTCCGAGACCCGGAGCCTGGGCATTATTATGGTGAACCCTTGGAATTAGGCCGTCCCCCTGTAATCAGGGGCACTAGTGCTCCTCATTTGGTGGTTCGGCGCACTTTCGGTGAATTCAGGGGCACTAGTGCTCCTCATTTGCTGGTTTGGCGCACTTTCGCTGAAATCAGGGGCACTAATGCTCCTCATTTGGTGGTTTGGCGCACTTTCGCTGAAATCAGGGGCATTAGTGCTCCTCATTTGGTGGTTTAGCACACTTTCGGTGAATTCAGGGGCACTAGTGCTCCTCATTTGGTGGTTTTGCACACTTTCGCTGAAATCAGGGGCATTAATGCTCCTCATTTGCTCATCTGGCGCGCGTACGGCGAAATCGAGATCACTATTACCGACACTCGTCAGCATTAAAGGGATTTATCCCTCTCTTTCCGCCATCTGGCCTACTTTCACCAGCATTAAAGGGATTTATCCCTCTATTTCCGCCATTCGGCCCACTTTCCACCAGCATTAAAGGGATTTATCCCTCTCTTTCCACCATCCGGCCCACTTTCAGCAGCATTAAAGGGATTTATCCCTCTCATCCCGCCATCCAGCACACGGTCAGCCGCCGAACTCGCGTGGACTATAGATCCTGCGGTTGTGTTAGCCTGACCTAATATGATTGTGATAGTCTGACTTAATATAATAGTTTGTCATAGCACTCATCTAATCTAGTCTCCGCTCATCAGCACTCCACTAATCTAATCTAATCTAGTCTCCGCTCACAGCACTCCGCTCATCTCATCCCGGCTCTGCTCATCAGCACTCATCCCATCTATTCGCTACTCATCTCATCTCCGGCAGCTGCTCTTCTTCCAGACCGTGGAGCTGGTATCCGTTGCCGGCATAAGTCTCGTAATAGACCTTGCCGTTGCGGTAGTAGAGCAGATCCTCCAGGTGGAAGCCGCCCATCAGGTTCAGCTTCTCCACGCCGCTGCGGCGCTGCTCATGTACGAAGCCGAGCCGGTAGATGCGGGTGGTCTCGTCTGCACTGAAGGCATAACGCAAGAATTCAGAGGAGCTGTCGCCGAAGAAGTACTTCTCCTCGTGGCGGTGCTCCTGCGTGTACTCGAACAGGCGGACATTCATCGCCGCCTCCTCCTCCAGACTGCGGTAGAGCTGCTTGAACAGCTCCTCCTTGGAGACGATATCCCGGTTCTCGTAAGCTGCTGCAACATTGGCGCGCCGCAGCAGCTCCTCCTCGAACGGGAGCGTGAACGGCCCCGCCGTAAGCAGCTCCCGGCGGCACAGCCCGATCAGCCGCTCAGCCACCGCCTGGCCGCCTCCGTTCACCAGCAGCCCGGAGAGACTGCCCATGAACCGCTCGCTGAAGAAGATCCCCGCCCCGCGCCGGTTCTCGATGTCCTTCATAACCTCATCCGTCACCGTGCGGTAGTACTCCATAATATTCTGATCTACCGTCTCCTTGCTGCGGCCGATGCTGGCCAGAGCGACACTCTGCAGCTCCTCCTCCAGTGCTTCCATCTTCGCAACCTTGGTCTTGCTGTCTGCATGCAGCTGCTCCAGTGCAGCGTCATAGCGGAGACAGAGGGCCAGCTCGCTCTCCAGCAGCAGAAGCTCATACTTCTTGCCGTAGACGGACTCGAACAGGTAATGAATGAAATTGCGCACCGTCCGTTTGTCCAGCAGCGGCACCCGCTGGAACGGCTGGCGCTCCACGCTCTCCGCATAGAGCCGCTCCAGCTCCTCCTGACCGGAGAGCAGAGCGGAACGTAGTCCGCCCATATGCTGGCGCAAGGCCTGCAGGACGCTGCCTCCCTCACCTGTCTTCTCACTGGTCCATTCCGCCAGCTGGTAGAAGGTGACCGGGGAGGCTCCCGCCTCCTCGGCAGCCAGCACTCCGGCCCACTCCCGGGCCGGATCAATCCCGGCAGCCCTACGAGCAGACACCTCCGCAAAATTACTGCGGAAGTAAGCCTGCGCCCCTTCCCCGAACAGCAGCTCCTCAGCCTCGCGCAGCGAGAGCATCCGCAGCTGTGAATAGGACGGGTGTCCGTGGCTCATCAGCCCGGTCATCTCGGCGAGAGCGGACTGCTCCGGCAGCAATTCCGCCGCGCGGTCCCGCAGGGTATCCGCTCCAAGGCCAAGCATCGCCTGCCGCTCCTTAAGACTCCGGGTATGGCCTGCACGCAGCCGCCCGGACAGATAATGCAGTGCATGGTACAGCACCGCCAGTGCAATCTGGCGGTTCGGCCGCCGCACCGCCGAGAAGCCGGCAGACGCATAGCCTTGTCTGCCTGTGCTGCCGCGGATGCCGCTTTTGAACGTCATATTATTGTAGCCGCCGTGCCCGGAGGCCTGATCGGCCGCAGGCCGGACCCGGTTCTTCAGCAGGCTGATGTGGGCGATAATCTCGTAATTGTCGTCCATGCCATGGACCGACATCAGTCCGCGCTCATTCTTGTCGGAGAGCAGATAGACCAGATCGAACAGCGGAGAAGGACCATGCGTCACGGGAATGGACAGCCCTTCCTCCGTCACCAGCAGCGGAGCGCTTAAGGCATAATCCGCCGCCTGCATCCCGTCCAGCTCACGCAGACAAGCCAGCCCGACCGAGCTGGAATAGCCGAAGTTATCCCCCTGCTCACGTTCGTTAATCAGCGCGTACAGATCAATCTGTACCGATTTGAACGACTGGCTGAGAATTGCGCGGGCCAGCAGCACGATCTCCGGCAACAGCACATTCTGCGGGTCATCGACCCGTGTAATGACAGACAGATGGATGACGTCAAAAGAAGAATACAGCCGCCCGTAATCCGCTATGCTGTTGCTTAACTGACGCAGCGTCCGGTTCATTCCGGCTAAATACTGGCTATCCTCATGAAATTCACGGTACAGCTCACGCCGGACCGTACGCGGATCACGCCCTGCCGTATCCGGCAGGGTCATGTGCATCACGCGTTCATGGACACTGCTGTTACCGCTGCCGATCCGCCCCTTGACCCCCTCCTTCTCCTGCGTACTGCCGCTGCCGTTATGCGAACCGGCATGCAGTGCCATTACGCCGCCTGCGTTGTCCCATTTACGCTGGCAGCGTTCCAGCACCGGACCGATGGCCGGGGTCACCTTATCGCCCAGGAACAGGAACAGCGCAGGGTAATGGATACTGCTGCGCCCATCCCCCTTATGATGCTGTGCTTCCTCCTGGGCAGCGTATTGCTCAGCATATTGTAAGGCTTGATCTCTGATCATAGGCCTACTTCAGCTTTCTGCGGATGCTGCCAAGCTTGCCGGTCAGGCTCTTGTAGAAGCCGTACATTTCATCTCCGTTGGCATGCTCTACCCGCTCATATTCCAGAGCATCACGTGCCTCCAGGAACGAGACATACATCCCTTCCAGCTTATACAGCAGCGGAGTTACATCTTCGGCTGCCGTCATTTCTCCGGCCCGGCGCGCTGCCTTGCGGAGCAGGAGACTGCGGCTTTTCTCATCCAGCTCACGGAAATGGCGGTAGACGGCATACTCCACATAGCTGCGTTCCTTCATCAGATTCGCGAACGGCTCCCAGGCATCCTCGTCCTCGTCACGGTCATAGACATAGAGCGCGCCTTTTTTGGTAATGGTATCGGTGTACAACGCCTCAATGAACTGGTCCAGCCATTTGTCTTCATCCAGATGCTGATGCACCAGCGCTTCCAGTTCCGCAGATTTGGCCGCCAGCGCATCGTATTTCGCCAGCTCCTCACGGACACGGGCGATGAGCTGCGGGGAACGGATCAGGTTCTCCTGGGCCAGCTCCAGATTAATACTGCCGAAGATATCCTTCACGGCTTCACGTTCAATACCTGCTGTGCGGAGTGCTTTGAGCTCCTCAGCGGCCTTGCGCACTTCACCCAGATTCGGACGCGGCGCATCCAGCTGCAGATCATAAGCACCCAGCAGCTTGCCCAGATCCAGCGGCTTCGTGAAGATCACGGAGAAGCGGCTGCTGGTGTTCTCGTCCACACCCTTCTCTATGATCACACCGGACTCCAGTGCCCGGCCGAAATCTGCCCGCACTCTGGCATTGTACTCACGAACCCGCGGATTCGCATACGTATCGCCCCAGGACTTCTCCGGGATCGGCGAAGGCAGATAGGTCCAGTTGTCCTTATCGGTCATCACCAGATGGCGGCCGATGCCTTCCTTGTCGAGAATGGTCCGCTCGTAGTTCTCCTCATACACCCGCAGCGGCGTATATACGAACAGCGGCACCCCGTTGCGTGTATTCAGCCAGAAAATACGGTTCTTGACCTCGCTCTCCTTGATCGTGAACTGCGATTTGCCGAGTGCATTGTTCTGATAATTACGGATACCCTTCAGAATCCCCGGTGCCTTCACCGGTACGGAGACGAAGCCCCACGACGGGAAGTGCAGGCTGCCAGAGCTGTTGCTGAGGTGGAAAATCGGCACCGCATCCTCATCCAGACGTCCGGCAATAATCCGCTCCACGAACTTATCCAGCGGCTCCTCGCGCCCGTATTTCATCACCAGGAAATCCTCCATCGAACGGGTAATGAGGTCCCCGAACTTGTCGCTGAGGAACTCGGATATGGAGCGGACAATATCAATCTCCTGCTCCCTTACCCAGCGCCCGGAATGCTTCAGCATCTCACGTGTGAAGTCACGGATCAGATCATCGCCGTCCTTCTGGTCCATGATTTTGGAGATGGTCGCCGAGATATCCGGCACGTTGACGATATTCCAATAGTAGGTTTTGTTGCCCTTGTGGTCGGCCTGCTCTTCGCCGTTAATCAGAATGTCGCCGTTCTTCTCGAAGATCGAGCTGAGCGCGGTCAGAATCTCGGTGAACACACCGTAGATCCGGCTGTTCTCTTCATTCAACAGCTCATACAGATCCTCATAGAACTGGATCATCTGTTCGGTGCGCTCCACATCGGCATGCAGCCAGTATTCATTGATTTTGGCTTCAATATAGGCGTTCTTCTTCTTCTCCTTGGACACAAAAGCGCTCCGCGCATCGCCCAGCTTATCCTCTGCACTCTCCTGTGCGGTCTCAATATCACGCGGCAGGCGCAAGAGACTCTCGCGCAGCGCTTCAATATAAGACTGGATCAGCTTCAGGATGCAGAAGCCCTTCTCGGTGTACAGCAGCCGCGACACATAGAACGGCCCCTGCTCAGGATGCAGGAAGATGCGCTCCAGCTCTTCGCCGAACCGTCCGGCAATCTCACCCGGAAGCTGCTTCTTGGATTTGATATATTCCTCACGCGCACGGGCCAGGAAGTTCTGCTCCAGCTCCGTATCCATGCTGACGACCTGATTCTTGACGACATTGGCATGGCTGAGGCGCTCGCTGTTCTGATAACCCGGCAGCGGCTCCGGCACACGGGACTCGAACGTCTTGATCATCGTATCAAGATCGATGCCGAGCTTGCGTGCCATCTTCTCCACATCCTCCTGATTCGGGGCGTGATGGAACATCTTGTCCATTTTGTCGAAGAGACGGTAAGCCAGGTAAGTTGTCATTTCCTCAATCGGCAGCACGGCCGAGGATGCCCCGATAATGTTGTATTCATAGTTGGCAGGATAGGTCTTGTTCATCTGGGCAATGTTCGTGCGGATGTTGCTGATATAGTCATGGATGGCAAACTCCTCGCCGGAGGCCTTCTCTTCACTGGCCATGAAGTTGGTGATGTTCTCAGCCGTCACGTTCATGCAGTAATCGTAGGCGTTCTCCAGCAGCTTGCCTTCCGTATTCGTTGCGGAGATGAGATGACAGAGATTGAACGGCGGCAGCGGCGAGTTGACGCTAAGAATATTGCCGTACTTCTGGCGGAAGCGTTCGCCCCGGCTGTCCACGTTCATCCAGTAGTCCAGCTCTTTGAGCGCGGCATACCCGTTCTTGCGGATATATTCGCGGGTATGCTCGCTGAGGCTCTTGTTGGACAGATTGACATCCGGTGTGAACAGATAGCCCAGCGTATTGACACGGTCTATCCCGGCTGCGCCGTAGTCACGTTCAATAATGCCGCGCACGATGTAGGCAATATCCAGGAACGCCCCGCTGCCGGTTCCGCCGGACAGACCGGTAAGCAGGAAGACCATGAGCTTCTTGCTGGTGCCGACAGACAGCGTCTTGATCTTCTTGTCGATGGCGGCAACCACCTGGTTGATCTTCGTGAACAGCAGCAAGCGTCCGGCCTGACGCACCCCGGCGGCTCCGTTCATCCCGTCTGTGATGCTCAGCTCCGGCGACAGCCAGTCTGTAATGTAAGAATCCAGGATGCTGCGGTTCTGCAGCAGTCCGCCGATCTCGGCATTGGCCAGCAGCACGAATTCATTCTGCGGGTCGAGGCCGATGCCCTTGTATTTTTTGCCGCGGTCCTGTTCATTGGTCTCGAACGCCAGGAACTCCACGTTGTCGGGCTTATCCCGTTTCTTCTTGGACAACGGATCTTCAGGCAGCTTGAAGCGGCGGTTAATCTGGTATTTGAGCCGCAGCAGGGCATCGATGCCCGTGCCGCCAAGCCCGATAATGAGGATCGGGTTGTCGATGGTATCCACTCTGATCTTGTCGCTGACGATTCCTCCGCCAAGCGATACATCCAGCTGTTGAATATGTTCTCTTACTACCGGTTTCATAGGTTCTCCCCCAAAAGTTGTGATAGCCTACACATCCCGAATCACTTCGCATGATCGCTTCGGGAGCATACACTTAGCCTGCTTATCAGATCAAATATTCCAATAGAATCGTCTTGTCTACCGTCTGCAGAGAGACCGTTACCCGGTCACCGCTCTTCATCTCCAGGCCCCGCGAGGTATCAACAGCACGCCCCGAGCGCTCCACCGAGATCCCTTCGCCCCCGCGCAGCAGGAGCCGGTCATGGGTTCCCGGGGTGAAGATCAGCTTCTCGCTCTCCTTAAGCTCAGGAGCAAGCTGCAGGAGCTGGTGCAGAGTGAACTTGCCGCGGAAGGCAGCGAGCTTCTTGTACTGCGGATAGGTTTTCTCTCCGGTGTTGCCGTCCACCACTTCCACCACCAGTTGCCCGACGAACCCCCGGTTAGCCTTGCTGCGCAGCAGCCAGAATGCGGCGGCAGCAGCCAGTAGCAGCACAATGCCGCCGATGATATAGTACAGCGTGTTCGAGGTCTTCTCCTCAGCAGGCTCTTCGCCCGCAGGAGTGCCTGCTGACGGCGGGGTGGTCGCCACTGTTCCCGTCTTGGCATTGATGGTCAGCACATCGCTCTCCCGATAGAAGCTGCTCTCTTCGGCCCGGACCTTCAGCTCGTATTCATGATTATCCTTGATTTCAAAAGCACCCTTGAACTCGGCGCCCGAGTTATCCAGCGGAATCTCCTGTACCTGGCCGGTGTCCTTATCTGTAACCAGCAGCACGGCCTTCATATCCTGGTACAGGCTGCTCTCCGTTACCTCTGTTCCATTGCTGAACAGATGCGAGGAGATATCCACCGTATCGCCTTTGCCGTAAGACTTGGAGGGCAGAGCATCCAGCTTCAGCTCCAGATCGTAGTTGAATACCAGGTTAATATCGATCTTGTCCTTCGGCACTCCCTTGACCTGGAGCTTCCAGTCTCCCTCCTCCGGCGACAGCAGCTTGATCAGCGTATAGCTGGACGACTTGGATAACAGCACTTTATCGGAGGGAATCGCTACTTCCTTCCCCGCAGGATTACTGAGCTTCGCCGTCACCGGCTTCGAGGACATGATCGAGATATTCGCTTCAAGCACGCTGCCATTAGGCACATTGACCGTAACTTCCTGATAATCGCCGTTTGCCGTAATGGACGGCACCGGCACCACCTTCAGCTTCAAATGGCTGGCAAAAATCTCGCTGAGAATCTGCGGCAGATCATCGGCGGAATTCGTGGTGAACGCCTTGCCGCCTGTCTCGCTGGACAGTCCGGCCAGAATATTCTTGTTCAGCTTGCCGTCCGCATTCAGCCCTATGGTATATACGGGATACCCCTTCTGCTTGGCAGCCTCTACTGCCGCCTTCAGCTCCTTGTCGGAATCGGATTGCTTGCGGCCGCTGGCTTCATTCAGGTCATTGTTGCCGTCCGCCAGCATGACGATCATCGGCTCATGGCCGGGATCGCTGCCGTTCTCCAGCACCTTCACCGCCTCTTCCATCCCGACCGCCAGGTCCGTGTAGGGTCCGCGGCTAAGCCCGTCGATGAAATTCTTCAGATCCTCCTTGTCGCCGGCGGATTTGATGCCGAGCAGCGCCTTCTCGCGCTGCACCTTATCGGTGTAGGCCACAATGCCTACCTTATCGCCTTGGGTGGACAGCATATCTATGAACATCTTCATCGCTTCATTGGCTATCTTGTTCTTGTCGCTCTTGTTCATCGAATTGCTGACATCGATCAGCAGCACAGCGTCAATATGTGAGGGTGCGGCCGAAGCCGCGCTGGCTCTCGAAGCAGCATATGGGGATACAGTGATACATAGAATCATGAGCAATACAGGCAATATGCGCTGCAGTCTATTCTTGGCCTTGCTGAAATTACGTTCGTTACGAAGCATAAATAGGGCTCCTCTTGTGTGAAATTAGGCGGATATGGCAGATCCGTAACGCATAGCTAAATTCTGTCAATAGCATGCCATTATGATATAATTAAACCTTGTAAACATCAACATAGTGACCGCTGGACCGGCACTTCCGCTAGTGGCAATCGCCATCCTGAGCCGGATAGACTATTCTAAGTATACGCTGCAATCCTGAATATTTGATTAAAAGACCGTAACCAGAGCAGAAAGGAAGAGTTCCATGATTACATACGCCATACTCGGGATAACGTTTCTCTATGCTGTGATTCAGATCATTCTATATGCGTCCCGCCAGCGGAAGCCGCTCACCCGTGAGGATATCGACGAGCGCCTGCTGGCGGCATTGAACGGAGGAGATACGGCCCGTGAGTAAAAAGAAACCGGTGATCTTCCGTCCCTTCAAGGCTCCCCGTTACTCCTTCGAGAAGCTGCGCATCTGCCGCCGCTGCCGCCATTACACCGCTCTGAGCGAGGAACGCTGCGCCCACTGCGGCCGCGCCGCGCTGATTCCGGTGGAGAAGTATGCAGTGTCCCTAGCCGGGCGGAAGGTACAGACCCGGCTGCTCGTTATTCTCCTGCTGACCCTGGCCGGAATCTATTTCGGGCAGGATCTGCAGCAGATGGTGCTGTGCGGCGCAGGCGGTCTTGTATTAGCCGGACTGGTCTACTATACGCAGCGGAAAGTACGGCAGAACGAAAATCTGTATGCGCTGAATAAACTGCTTGGCCGCAATATTTTCAGCATCAAGGAAGATCTGGAGCTGAACCGCCAGGAAGCCGTGACGGTACTGCGCGAGAATGATGTGCTCGCTTATGAGAAGCTGCGCGAGATCTCCGTACTGCTGCGCGGAGACCGGATCTCCCGCCAGCGTGTCGCCCTGCTGCACGGGTTCCAGCTGCGCAAGGACATGACGCTGGAGCTGGAGCAGCTGCTGCTGAAGGACTTCGAGCCGCTGCTGGCTGAATATATCGGCGAGATCGCCAGGGTCCGTCCCGAGCTGATCAAGGACCGCACCCTGCGCTATGTCAAGAATTACGAGGTGCAGATTCTCGAAATGGATAAGGGGCTGGACATTATGACGGCCGTTGCCAGTGCTGCGGTTCGCATGAAGCGATACGCGCTGCTCTACTCCGGCATGATCGGCCGCTATGTGCAGGAGCTGCCCAAGGACCGGTTCCTGCGCTTATCCAGACTCATTGCCGCGAACCCTTATGAGCCGTGGAACGGCCTGGATGCCAAGGTGGAGGAGATCCGTGAGCTTAAGTACCGCTGGGACCCTGAAGTATAAGGTTAGAAGCTGACTGCCGCTCTAATCCTTATCTATGAAATAAAGGGGCTATATTATATGACGATCATACGGGCTATAACCCTGCGGAATATTTTGATTATTCTGTGTATTTTGATGCTGCTCCCGCTGGGACAGAAGGCGCTGGGGATTAAGAATAAGCTTCAGGATGTACAAGAAGCTGGAGAACTGTACGCTGCCGGGGAACTTATCGCTGCCGAGAACAAGTACCGTCTTGCAGCGGCCAATCATTCGATTCTATATAAAGAGAACGAAATTTCGGCGAAACTGACAGAGCTGGCTCCTATTACGAGCATCCGCACGAGTCTGAGCAGACTGTCCTTAACGCTGGAGGACCAGCTGACTGTGAAGGATTTTGCAGGGATGATGGAGAGCTATGCCTCCCTGCTCAGCCTGAAGAGCAAGTATATGACGCCGGGAGGACCCTATGAAGCTTATTATCGCCAGCTCTCGGCGGATTCAGGCGTCTCAGACAAGATGACAGCCGGGTTCCGGCAGTTCAAGGATGAGTATCTGGCCGGGCTTGCCGCAGGTGCATCTAAGGGCGCAGATTCAGGGACAGGCAGCGACAGTACAGACAGTCTCAAATGGAGCCTGCTGCAGATTCCGGCAGACTATTACGGGGGAACCGCCGCCAAGGATAAGCTGCTCGCTGCGAGCTTCAAGGCCCATGATACCGCGAGGCTCAAGGCTCTGGCCGCAGCCGGTAGCTTCGGGCCTATGCTGGAGAGCGCCCTCTCTATGGAAGAAGCTTATAAGAATCATAGCTATACCGCACCCTGGCTTAGCAAGCAGGTTCAGGAGAGCGCTTCGCTCATCCTGAACAAGGATCTGGACGGTGACCTCACCGCAGCCTTCGCCGGACATGCCGCCCGCTACCGCAGCTATGCGGCATCAGCCGGCATCACCAGCTCCAAGGTGCTGAAGCTGATCGACAACAGCATCGCCCGGCTGCTCCGCGAGGGCGCGCGCCATGTGCGCGGCGGCCGGTATGCGGATGCCATCAGGCTCTATGCGGAGCTGGCCCCGGTGCAGGACACCTCCGGAGAGACTGCTGCCGCAACGCTTGCCTGGAATACGGCCGAGCCACTCCGGCTGCTGCCGGGCGGAGAAGTGCAGGGCAGCTACTCCCTTACAGCCTCCGTCACCGACAAGTACGGGGCCAAGGTGGCTGTAGCCGGAGTAGACGCTGGCGGCAAGCTGGTCTACGCCGAGATGAGCAGGGACGGCACGGTCTCCACCCGGACCGGGGAGGTGATCCCGGGTTCGGGGATGCTGAGCGCTCTTTCTTTTGACGAAGCGTTGTCTGCTTACTCCGAAGTACCCGTAGTTGTAGCTAACGGCGGTGAGGCTGACGGACGAAGCATCTTCACAGGCTATACCATCCGGCCGGAAGGAATCTCCCTGCTGTTCAGCTTCACAGGCAGCAGCTATGAGCTGATAGCACAGGATGGCTCCATCCGCGTAATGAACACGGATCTGGCTGATGGTGTCGAGGGCAGGACCGCTATTTTCCGCCTGGTGAACGGAGCATATGAATTCTCGGAACTCTATCAGGAGTTCACTTACACCCCTATAGATGCTACACAGCTTGAGCTGTTTCCTTATGAGAAGGTGATGCTGTCCTGCGATATTTACTTTGATGCTGCCGGAAGAGCAGTTGCGCGTTCGAATGGACGTGAGCTGCTGCTTCAGGGCGAGGTGCCGCTAATGACCGGATCTGCCGCAGTCAGCGGCCAGTTCGCGAATGAATTCGGAGAGGTGGAGACGGAGCTTGGGGTGCAGACGGTGCCTGTGTTTGTGGTCGATTCGGCCCAGAGCTTAAGCCTGACGCCGCCTTGATGTGCGGAATACAGAGATTACAGGTCACTGAGGGATGGCTGCGGTGTCATCGCCGGGTGTTGCACGTTTCAGTGATGCATCAAAGAATGGTGTGGTGGAGCGGTGTGTGGGATAATGTGCAGTGTGCGGTGTGCGGAATGATGTCGTTGTGGTTGCGTAATTGTAGCGTGATGGCGGACAACTGGATGCTCCGCGGACTGTGAGGACTCTATTTGGTCAAAAAGACAATTTTTCTGCCCGCCACGGACTGAGAAGGCGTTAAAAGGTGCGGTGACGCTGAAAATGAGGCGATACAGGTTGGTTAAGGACCTCTGAGTCCGGATAGATTACCGGAATAGCGCAAATAGCAAAAATAGCGGCCTTCCAGTCCGCATGGACCGAAAATCCCAAAATGGAACACAAAAACGCAAGAGTCACACGGGATGTATGCCGCCCTGACTCTTGCGTTTTCTTTTGACGCGTGGAGATGCGTGGTTATCGTTCACGAACGGCGGCCCTTAGCGGCCATCAGACGCCCCTTCTTACAGCTGAACAGCCGGAGATACCGCTTCCGGGTAGACAGCACCTCCGCCGATGCGCTCAGCGTCTCCTTCACCTCGCCAAGCACCTCCTGAGTGTCCTTGACCGACTGCTTCATCCGCCCAAGCTCCGACTTCACTCCGTCACTCCGCAGCTTCGCCGCCTCCACCGTCTCCTGCATATTCGCTTTGAACTCATCCACCGGCGCCTTCAGTCCATCGACGGATTGCTTTACCCCGTCCAGTGACTGCTTCAGCCCATCGATGCTGCTCTTGAATTCCTTCAACGGATTGCCCATGTCGTCCCTCCTAAGCTCTCTTTCTCTATATTACCCAGAATAGAGGGAGCGGGATTCAACTTACCTGAAACTCTACTCTATTACGGTATGTGCAGATGCTCCGCGCTTTTGCGCTTGCTGCTGTGCCGGAAGGAATACAGCGGCCAGACGGAAGACAGACCTACTGCCGCAGCACAGGCTACGAACACCGCCACATAGCTTCCGTTCGGCCTGTTCCCCCCACTGATCATCAGACCGCCGGCCGCCGTTCCGAACATCATGCCGATGTTGCGGGATAAGGCCAGTATACTGCTGACCCGGCCAAGCTGCGATTTTGCCGCCAAACCCATAACGATGCTTGTGTTAGGCGAAGTAATCATTCCCATAGCACAGCCTAGCAGCACGACCGGCAGCACCATCGCACCCGCTCTCAAAGCAGGGGAGCCAAGGCCCAGCGCCAGCAGCGTGATACTCATCAGCAGCAGACCGGCGGTCAGGATGCCAACAGGCCCTTTACGGTCCGCAATACTCCCGCTGACAGGGGCAGTTACCACCAGCGCCAGCGGATAGCCAATCATAATCATGCCCACCCACGCAGGCTCAGCTCCGGCTAAGCGCAGCAGCGAAGGCAACGCCAGTTGTGCGGCAAAAGCAGCCATATACGTGATAACCGTAATCACAATTCCGGCAGCAAAGCTCCGGTCCGTGAACAGGCTGAAGCCGTTCTCCGCAGGCGGGGAGTTGCGCTGAGCGAAACGGGCATATCCTGTATAACCCGCTGCCAGCCCTACCGAGACCGCGAGCAGCAGCAGTACGGGTACAGACAGGAATGAGGAGCGGCTGCCGAGATCGACGGCAATCATCAGCGAAGTAAGACAGACAGCCATCCAGGCTGCTCCGGCCAGATTCATCCGGCCTCCGGCGGTCTCTGTATCCCGGGGAATCAGCCTATGCGCGAGCACACCCACGGCTCCCGCAACAACGGCCAGCAGCCAGAAGTTGCTCTCCCAGGCAAACCACTGGATCAGGAAGCCGCCTAAGGCCGGACCTGCCATCGAACCCGCAGCCACGAAGGTGCTCATCAGTCCCAGCGCCCGGCCCCGCTGCTCCGCCGGGAAGAGCGAGACGATCAAGGCCATGTTAGTCGCCTGATACATGGAGGCTCCCGCTCCCTGCAAGACTCTGAAGCCCAGCAGCATGGCTTCATTCCAGGCCAGCGCACAGCCCAGCGCCCCTGCTGCGAAGGCGAACAGCCCCAGATTATGCACCTTGCGGCGGCCGAACCTGTCGCCCAGCCGTCCCATTACAGGCAGCAGCACTGAAATGACCAGCAGATAGATGCTGACCACCCACTGTGCAGAGGCCACGGGAATCTGCAGATCAGCGGAAATATCAACCAGCGATATATTGAACATCCCGGCGGACAGATTGGACAGGAACGCCCCGAGACAGATGACCACCTTAACCGCCGTGAGGTTCACGACCCGTTCCGGTGACGGCATCGTGAGGCTCACGACAGTTGCTGCAGCACAGGCTGGTTCCAGATCTTCCAGCCCGCTTCAATCTCTGCGGCTGAAGCAACCACGCCGAAGTATCCCTTCATATTTTCCAGCGTCATGTCATGCGCCGCCCGGGAATAAGAGGCACAGGCGTCCTGAACCATCACAATCTGATAATCCAGCATGAACCCGTCCCTTGCGGTCGACTCCACGCAGACATTGGTGCTCACTCCAGTCATAATTAGGGTTTCGATCCGCAGCGAACGCAGCACCGAATCAAGCCGGGTGTTAATAAAAGCGCTGTACCGGTGCTTATTTACAATAATCTCCTCCGGAAGCGGGGATACCTCGTAGAATTCAGCCCCCCAGCTCCCCCGGCGGCAGACGCCCAGCGAGCCGCGCCCGGAGCGGGAGGTCCAGACCTGGGAATCGGTCGCTTTTTCATGGTAGGTCTGGATGTAAATGATCGGCACTCCCTGCGTTCTGGCCGCCGTAATCAGCCCGTGGAGCTGCGGCATCATCTCCCGCACAGCGGATACATCATTGCCTCCAGAAGCCAGTGCGCCCTCCTCATGGCAATAATCATTCTGAACATCTACTATAATAAGGGCCGTTTTATCAGGGATAATCAGATCGGCAGTTAACTCCATTTTGGTCACCTCTTTCATTTTTGAAGACCTGTGGGTCTCAGCTTACTTCGCTGCTGTTTTATTCACAAACTGCATATCGACCAGGTCATCATAGGTATACTCGCCTTTGTAGATTCCGGTCTTGATCATTACATCCATATCCTTATCCAGCGCCTCCTGCGAGATCACTCCATCCGGACTCCAGAGCTGGTCGTCATACGCCCGGTCAAGCGCAGCTTGGGCAGCAGCATCGGAGAGTGTAGGGAATTCCGCCTTCAAGACACGCATCGCCAGCTCTTTATCCTCCTGGATCACCTTCAGCGCCTTGACGACAGCATTCACCGCCTTCTGTACCGTTTCCGGGTCCTTCTCCAGGGTAGACTTCTTCACGCTCAGCACCGAGTAAGCATAGTCACCCAGATCATGGAATTTGTAAAAAGGTTCATCCCACACCCCCTTGCTCATCCCGTCACTGATCTGCGGCTCCGCGCCGTTCGCAATATCCGCGGCCCCCTGCTGGACCATCGCCACCACCGTGGAGCCATCCGCCGGCTCCAGCAGCCGGACATCCTTCTGCGGATCAAGCCCCAGCTCCAGCAGCAGATATTGGGTCAGCAGATTAGGCGTACCGCCATGCCGCCCGGCATTCAATTTCTTGCCCTTCAGGAAGGCTGCCAATTCCTCATCGGAGCTGCCTGCCGGGGCGGTCCCTTTTTTGGCCATCAGATAGACGTTCGCCCGGTTCACCACGTTGCTGACCGAGACAATCGGGTCGGAGTTGCCGATATTCGCCAGCGCATTGGACTCCGGCCCGCCGATGACGGCCCAGGCATCCCCGCTGACCACCGAGGTGACATGCGTGCCGCCCGCTGCCTGAAGCATCTCCACCTCAAGCCCCTCCTCCGCAAAATACCCTTCGCGCTGCGCCACGTACAGCGGCAGATAGCCTGTATAATGCAGCGGCTCGGCGATAACCAGCTTCTTCAGCTTCTCCGCACCGTTCCCGGCAGCGGCCGCCTCCACTTCAGCATTGCCTTTGCCGCCGCAGCCGGACAGCAGAATTACGGAGGCCAGCAGGACGGCAGACAGCTTTATTTTCGTAACATTCATCATTGGCTTCTCTCCTCTATCTTTGAAATGATGGCCCGCTTCTTAAGCCTTCTTCATCCCGTATCCCTTAGACAACCACTTCTCCAGCAGCACCACTCCTGCATACATGACCATCGACAGTACAGACAGAACTACAACTCCTACCCAGACCAGATTAATGTCGAGAATGGTCCCCGCATAGATGACCATACGGCCTATACCATGGCTTGAAGCGATGAACTCCCCGACAATCGCACCGGCCAGCGAAAGGGCAATATTAATCCGCAGACTGCTGATCATCCAGGGCATCGCCCAGGGAATGACCACCTTGGTGAACACCTGATGACGCTTCGCCCCAAGCGAATACATCAGCTTCTCCATATCCTTGTCCACACTCTGCACGCCGCTGTGCGCTGACAAGGCCGCCACAACCACTGTCATGGCAAAAGCAAGCGCCACCTTCGAGAAGAAACCGATGCCCAGCAGAATGACCAGCACCGGGGCAAGCGCCAGCTTCGGCATGGCGTTGAGCAGGATCAGAAACGGTTCACTGATGCCGGCAAATTTGCGGGACCACCAGAAGGACAGGCCGAGCAGCGAGCCAATCACCGTTCCCCCGATGAAGCCTAGAATCGTCGAGCTTGAGGTATACGCAATATCCTCCAGCAGCGTCCCCTCAGTCACCTGAGTCCAGGTTGTACTCATAATCCGCAGCGGGCTGCTCCAGTAGTACGGGTCCATCCAGCCGAACCGGGTGAACAGCTCCCAGCAGAGCACGATCAGCAGCGCCACGGACAGCCGCCCGATCCCGATGATCCGCCTCGTCCGGCGTCTGGCGGCTTCTTCATCAATAATGACAGGCTTCTTCTGCAGCTTCTCCGGCTTGACCGCCTGGACCGGAGCCGCCTCCAGCTTGTGAATGACATAGCCTTTCTTCTGTACACTCTCCATGGTTGTCCTCTCCTTCAACAGTTTATGAATTCTAAGAGATACGGGTGGCTGGCTCCTGATCCCCGCTTGACAGCAGATTCAGCAGGTGGGCCTTGAGCTCCATGAATGAAGCGGATACGGTATCCTCCTGGTGTCTGGGACGCGGCATATCTACCGAGATCTTGGAGATGATCCGTCCCGGCCGCCCGGAGAAGACATAGATGTCGTCAGACAGATAGATGGCTTCATCAATATCATGGGTAACGAATAACACCGTCTTGCGGAAGTCCTCCCAGAGCTCCAGCAGCCAGTTCTGCATCGTCAGCCGGGTCTGGGCGTCCAGGGCGCCAAAGGGCTCGTCCAGCAAAATAATATCGCGCTTATACAGCAGCGTACGGAGCAGCGCTGCCCGCTGGCGCATCCCGCCGGACAGCTCTGCCGGGTAATGACCGTCGAAGCCCTTAAGTCCATAGCGGTCCATCAGGGGCTTGGCCCGGGCTACGGCTTCCTTGCGCGGCACCCCGCGGATCTCCATGCCCAAAATAATATTGTCCAGTATCGTCCTCCAGGGCAGCAGCATATCCTTTTGCAGCATATACCCGACATATCCGGTCTTCCCTACGATATCCTCTCCGTCTGCAAGCACACGGCCGGTGGATGGCGGAATCAGGCCCGCGATAATATTGAACAGCGTGGACTTGCCGCAGCCGCTGGGGCCGATAATACTGACAAATCTGCCTTGTTCTATGGAGAGATTCGTCTCCTGCATGGCCATAATCTCCTGTCCGTCACGGCGGAACCACTTGCTGACACCGGCAATCTCAATTTTGGTTTTCATAGAATCAGCTCCCTAAGGTAGTAATAGCCTCACGACGATAAACAAAAAGCCGCCAGTTCAGGACACACCCCTGCAGGGAAATGTCCGAAAACTGACGGCAGGCCGGCTCTCCGGAAGATCAGAGTTCCAACGTAGCGTTCAGATAATGCTCAAGGTCCTTCTCCAAAATTATGATCGTACCGGAATACTCGGTCTCCACATCATAATCTTTAAGAACGGCCTTAATATTGACTTGAAATTCATCCAGAAATGCCTGCTTGATCTCGGCCTTGAATACTTCATGCAGCACCAGATTGATCTGGCGGCTTGCCGTGGGATCATGGGTATCCAGCACCTTGAGTACGGGCACCCGGCTGTTAATGGATAAAATAATAATCTTGTTGCCCACAAAATCGACCTTCTGCTGCTTAACGCCGGCGTTGAACAGCTTCTTGTTGATTTCGTTGTAGATCCGTAGAATGTCCTGTTTCCATTGTCCGGCGGAAGCGATCATTAGCGATCACACCTTTGCTGCAATAGATTATGTTATGAAATGTGACTCCCTAGCGACTATATCGCCTTTTGGCCCACCGCTTATACATCATTATAGATAAAAATAAAGACTTGTCAATAAAAATACGGAAGATAATATCACATAATTAAAAGAAAAATATATACTATGGTAGAATATATAACATTTAAGTCGTCGGGTTCACGCGAAGCTCCTCTAGCAGCTTCATGACTGCCGATTCTTCAACCGGAACAGAATAAGAACCGTCGGCAAAACGCTTCATCCTCCCGATACCGTCCTGAAAGACGAAGCGGATGCGGCCATTGCGTACTTTTTTGTCTGTGTACATCTTGTCCACTATCTGCGCCAGCGTGACTTCTTATTCCATTCAATCCTCGAAGTACTTCCACCATTCCACCAGCCAAGGCTCATCTACGCCGCGCAGGCGGAATTCCTCCAGCAACACCCCGCGGACCCGCTTCTCCATTTTCACAAAGCTGTTATCCTCCTGATACATTGGCGCATAGGACAGATCCTCTTTGAGATATCGCTGGAAGTCCTTCATACAATCAAGCACCCTTTTTCCCACCGTAAGCCGCTCTGCTACCTGTACAAGCCATTTATCATACGGATAGGGGTGGCCCTCCACTGTGATAGCACAGCGTAAGGCCTGCTTGTACACCTCCACCGCCTGAAAAAGAATCGGAAAAGCCTCTCCCCGGCGCACGGGATTATCCAGGCTTTTGGCAGCACTCCGAAGGTCTATGTATGTTTTCTTCCGCAGACTCATCAAATGTTCTGAAGGCAGCGGAACCGCTTGCGCAAACAGCGCCTTCAGAGCCAACGGGTCATGATAGAGACAGGCGACCGATGCATTCCACAGCCAGTCCAGTTGCCCTTTTTCCAGCGCCTGCTCCAGCTCCGATAATTTGAGCAGGGTGTAGTGTCCTGTTTTGCCGCTGGGCAGATGCACATCTACAAACAAGCTGCTTCTCTCCGGGATCAACTCTGCCCGTTCGAAACGGCTCGTAATCGGCTCATAGCATTCATCCCGGCAGACCAGGATCAGATCAATATCCGAGCTGTCATCCACAATCCCGAGCGCCGTTGATCCATCCAGCAGGATGCTGATATGCCCGCAATCCTCCGCAAGCAGCGGGTGATTCAGAATGTGCGTGCTGATATAGCTGCCAATTTCACGAAGTAATTCATTGTGCCGTTGCCGGTTGTCCGGCTTCAGCAGCAGACTGGATAGACTTGCCGTCCATAGCACACGCTTCCCTCCCCTTCATAGAAATTCCGCTCCCGGCAACCAACCGCACAGAACATATTTCCGGAATATTATAACATAATTTAGGAGGGTTACTGTTTGGATTGTCTCATAATCGTACTTTGGGTTTACCGCAAGCTAACAGGAAGGGAGACCTTGAGAAGAATGAACGATGAAACGATTTATAGCCATGAGGACACGCTGAGGATGCTGGACTCTTTTTTCCGGGACGAGGGGGAATGGTGGGATGGGTTCTATGCGGATAAGGAGAAGGGCATTCCTTTTTTCCGGGATTGTCCCGATGAGAATCTGGTGGAATGCTTCAGCGGCGGGAATATAGCACCAGGCCGAGTGCTTGAGCTAGGCTGTGGAGGCGGCAGAAATGCGGTGTACATGGCGCAGCAGGGATGTAAGGTGGACGCTGTGGATATCTCTCAGACGGCAGTCGATTGGGGAATGGAGCGTAAGGCGGCACATCAGGTAGAGGTGAATTTTACATGCGGGAATATCTTTGATCTGGAGCTGACGCCTGGGAGCTATGACCTCATCTATGACAGCGGATGCTTCCATCACATCTATCCACACCGCAGAGCCTCCTATCTGGAGCTGCTGGACCGGGCGCTCACGCCCGGCGGTTATTTCGGTTTGACCTGCTTCGCAGCAGGCTCCATGGGTGCAGAGATTACCGATTGGGAGGTCTACCGTCAGCGGCGGATGAGAGGCGGATTAGGGTTCACGGAGGAGCAGCTCAAGACGTTCTTCGGCAATTACGAGAATATCCAGTTTCGGCGGATGCGTCAGACGGAGCAGAGTGAGAACCTGTTCGGTGAAGCTTTTCTGTGGACGGCCCTGTTCCGAAAAAGATAACTAACGCCTCATTCCCGCAGCAGTCATACGTATGCTGTAGGCGCTGAAACAGTAGTAACTGTATTTTGTACAATGGAATGCTGTAAAAAGGGCATCGAAATAGATTCTATTGCATTCGGTACAATTGAATTTTGAATAAAGGCCTCATTTCGCCCAATACGCAGCATTCCACTGTATGAAATACAATAGAATCTCATTTTACGGTCAAATATGAGTTTTCTATTGCAGGAAATGTAATCAGCTACTTTCAATTCAAGCGTAGAAGTCGGCGATGGGTGCAGAATCTGCCTGATATCATCGTTCATGCCTCCATTAAGGTACAAGCGATTAGCTTAAGTGCAATCTGTACAACTAAAACGTCTGATGTACCATCGAATCGCAGTTTAGCTGTATTTCGTACATCTAAAATACCTCCATACCCCGGTTCTCAACCATTCAGGCAAATTTAGTTGTACAGACTACAGTTAGAAGAGGAATGCTTGCTTTTTCACGGTTTTTAATTGTACACAATACACTTGTCTCTGAATGTTTGCTTCGAACGTAACCTCATATTTGTGCACAACAAAAAGGCGGGACGCACTGAAATGCGCCCCGCCTGCTACATGCACTATCAATCCCGCTTACTGCACCCGCTCCGTAAACAGCCGCCCCGCGTAATCGCTGATCAGCCCGCCCATCGCCAGCTTGCCGCTCCAGTCGGCCGGAATGCCACTGAGCCCATAGTAGGCTCCGGCGATCTGGCCGTAGATGGCGCCGGTGGTGTCGGCGTCATTGCCGAGATTCACGGCGAGCAGCGCGCCTTCCTCGAAGCTGGCGGACTTATGGAACGCCCACAGCGCGGCTTCCAGCGACTCCACGACATAGCCCGAGCCTTGGATCTGCGGCGGCTCCTTCATCTTGTAAGAGCCTTGCTTGATGCTCAGCATATGCGGCGTCAAGGCCTCATCCTCATCCAGCCATTCGCGGAAGGCATCCGGCGCCAGCATCTCCCGCTTACTCCAGCCGTGCAGCCCGGCGAGAATATAGGCCGCGAGCAGGCGGCAGGCAGCAAGACACTCGGCGGCCCCGTGCGTGGTTCTTGAACTCATTGCTGCATAGCGGATCGCCTCAGCGGGCTGCTTCGCGTAGTACATCACCACCGGAGCCAGACGCATAATAGAGCCGTTTCCGGCAGAGAACGGGTCCTCTGAACCGCTGTACGCCTCCCCGCTGGCTTCATACCGGTGCAGCGCTTCACGCGTTGTGTTGCCGATATCGAAGCATCTGCCGGTGCTGCTAAGCACTCCTTCGCGGTACCACTTCACATAACGCTGCATTTGATCTGCCGGATCGAAGCCCTGCATGGCAAGCAGACTCTCCGCAAGACAGAGCGCCATCGAGGTGTCATCTGTCCACTGACCCGGCTGCAGAGCGAATACCCCGCCGCCGACAATATCTGTCATTGGCTTGAAGGTTCCGGGTGCCTGGAATTCTACAGTTGTGCCCAGCGCATCCCCGGCGGCCAGCCCCTGCAGGCAGCCCTGATAACGATCATCAGTCAATGTCACTTGGTCTCCCCCTTCCCGGAAGCTTCCTGCCCGCACTTATTCGCCGGGATACTTCAGTCCCCACTGCGCCCGGACTTCATCCAGCAGCTTCATCAGCGCTACGGATTCATCCAGTGTCATTACCGGGCTCTCGGTAAGCCCCGCTTGAAGGCAGCGGCCCACCTCTTCCGCCTCGAAGCAGTACCCGACCGAAGCACGGTCATCTTCGAACCTCTCAGCCAATTCGCCGTTCACGTAGAGCTCGGCCGATTTTGGATTAACCAAGGTGCCATTGACCACGATACGTCCTTCCGTTCCATAGATGTAGGCTTCATCGTCCAGATTCAGGCGGATACCGGCGTTGAGTGAAGCAGATACGCCATTCCCGTAGGATAACAGCAGTGAGAAGTGTTCATCCACGCCAGTCTCCCCGATATGAACAGTGCTGGCGATCGACTCTGGATGAGGTCCAAGAACCATCGAGGTGAAGGAGACCGGATAGATGCCGACATCCAGCAGCGCACCGCCGCCAAGGGCCGGATTCAGCAGACGTCCTTCCGGGTTCCAGTCAGAACGGAACCCAAGGTCCGCCTTCACTAGCTTCAACTCTCCTATGCGCCCGGCGGCCAGCCATTCCCTCACCTTCACATGTGCCGGGATATACCGGCTCCACATCGCTTCCATGAGGAACAGCTTATGCTCCCGGGCATAGGCCACGACTTCCTCCAGTTCAGCACTATTCACGGTAAAAGGCTTCTCGCACAGCACAGCCTTGCCCGCCCGCAAAGCCAGCAGCGCATTCTCCCGGTGAAACGGATGCGGTGTGCCGATATAGATGGCGTCCACATCAGGATCGTTCACCAGCTCTTCGTAGGTGGCGTATGCGACAGGAATGCCGTGATCGGCTGCGAATTTATCCGCGCTCTCCTGCGAGCGCGAGCCGACTGCATAGGCCACCCCATTGCTGGCGTGGGCCAGATCCGTGGCGAACTGATGGGCGATCCAGCCTGTGCTAAGAATGCCCCATTTTATCGTGTAAGCGTTATCTTCTGCCATAGTAATATCCTCCTCGTAATGAAGCTCAGGTCCCTCTGATTCTATCAAAATCTCCCTGGTGTGTACATGTCCGCCGACCGGCAGGACCCTCCAGCTCCAGACAAGTGTGTATTACAGCCCGAACAACACATTCAGGCGTTCCTTCGAATAACCGTCCTCCCCGCGCCAGTTGGCTACAGCGTTGAAATCATTGTCTCCGCCCCGCCCCTGGCGCGGCTCCTCCTGCGGAACCAGAATTCCAGCATATCCCCAGATCTCCATCACCACATCCCGTTCATGCCGGTTCGAGGGGAATATATCCTTCCAATGCTTCTCCAGCTTCCGTGCACCATCCATGCTGCCGCATAGCTTCACGGCTTCGGCCATATCCTGCAAAATACGAAGATCCTGCGGAGCAGCCTCCACCTCCTCTTCCCGGCTGAACAGCTCCAGATCGAGCCAGCAATACAGCAGCTTATTAAGGCGGATGCCGCCCCATTTGACCCGCTCGAAATTGAGCACATTCAGATCCACAGCGTTGTACTGCTGATCAGACATCAGGTGTCTGGCATCACAAGCAGCACAACTGCTATACCTTGGCTGCTCGGCGGGGGGCTGGGCGAATTCATGTGCAGGCAGCTCCGAGGTCAAAACCCAACTGGACAAGGCGCTCCGCAGATGAACCTTCCGGGTAGACAGGCTGTGCAGAAAAGCCGCCGCCACCTTCTCCCGGGTCACACTCCCGCTGTGCAGCACCCGAAGCTTCTCCACCAGCTCATCATGGGTGATCGTGAGGGGATCGAACATGACCCCCTTGCTCTTCGCATAGTCGAACTCTTCACCGGAAAAAGGCCCGTATGTCCCCTTCCAGCCGCTGGCGCTCCAGAACGATTTTTGCAGTATAGTTTTGGCCTTACGATCCATGTGTCTTAGCTCCCTTCCTTACCTGATGGTCCTATTGAATAATTATGTATCTCTTATACTTAACCTGAAGGCGGGGATTTGCACCGTCACAAAAAAACACCCTACCGGGTGAAAGATGCTTTCATGGCGATGCTCAGCCTCCCCCTCGCCAGTTCTGAGAGTCTTCTCTCACCGACCGCTTGCATGGATAGATTGTTGCACATCTTGCAGGATTTCTCTAAAAAGTCACGGGCTGTGGAGCACGCACCTCCCGCCAGCCCAATGTGTTCGCTTTTTCGATTACATTCCGCTCATACGCCCCGCGCTGGCCTAATGTGTTCGCTTTTTCGGCTACATTCCGGCCACGCACCTCCCGCCAGCCCAATATGTTCGCTTTTTCGGCTACATTCCGGCCACGCATCTCGCGCCAGCGCAATGTGTTCGCTTTTTCGGCTACATCCGCATCTGGCCCACCGCCTTCGCCCCAGCCCCAGTCACAGCAAAAACCCTCCCCGCCAGCCGCGAATCCGCAGCAAACGGGGAGGGTCATCCCCAACCCTATGTTATTTCTTAAGCACTAGCTCCAGGCGCACCTCAAGATTGTTCTCGGTACTGAGCACGATGGAATGCGGATTGCTGAGGCCGAAATCCTCGAAGGTTACGGTAGTCGTACCCGACAGCTTAAGCTCTCCGCCGCTATATGCAGCCTGCGAGTCGAACGTGACTTCCTTCTCGATGCCTTTCACGGTCAGCGTCCCCTGCAGTTGTACCGGCACCGCCGTCCCCTCTGTCCATTCCTTTGGCAGCTCCGAGAAGGACTTCACCGTGAAGGTGGCCTCCGGGAACTCCGCTACGGACAAGAAGTCCGCTCCCTTGACATGCTCGTCCCGCTGGGCGGTTCCCGAATCAAGCGCGCTCATGTCGACCGACCCTTCGCCGGTCATCGCGGAGGCATCCTCCAGATTCACCTTCCAGGTGCCCTTCACGGAAGGATCTACGAAGTTAACCGTTTCTTTGGATGTGGTCACGGACCAGTAGACCTTGGACGGCTCTGCAATGTTCCAGGTTCCGTTCAACTGCTCCGGCGTTACAGCAGCAGCGGCAGCAGCCGCATTGGCCGTTCCTTCCTTCTGGGCTCCGCTGTTCTGCGCCTGCTCAGGAATCACCGATTCAATCTCCACCTTATTGCCAAGGCTGTTATTCACTAAGATGAAGGCAGTGATGGCTCCTGCAATAATTACAATGGCTGCGGTTATAGCAACTGTTCTCTTCTTCATACGATCTCCTCCATTCCATTTTCTGTCTCTGCTCGTTCCAGCTGAATCTCATTCTACCAGAGCAATATGTCGGGAATAAGTCAAAGCATACTAGCCTGCAAATGTGTTAGAATTGTCGTAATTTTAGTTAAGGGACTGAAGCTCATGCAATCGATACTAATCGTAGAGGATGAAGAAGCCATCGCGCGGGTGCTTAGTGCCTATCTGCGAAAAGCAGGCTTTCACGTCACCCGGGCCGCAGACGGCCGGAGTGCCCTGGACGCCTTCGAGGAGGCGCCTCCCTCGCTGGTCCTGCTCGATATCATGCTGCCGGCGATGGACGGCTTCGAGCTACTGCAGCTCATCCGTGAGCGGAGCAGCTGCCCGGTCATCATGCTCACCGCCCGCGACGGGATCAAGGACCGGCTGGCGGGTCTGGACGGGGGGGCGGATGACTATATGTCGAAGCCCTTCATCCCCGAGGAAGTGGTCGCAAGGGTGCGGGCGGTGCTGCGCCGCCCCTCGCAGTGGTCGGACGGCAGCCGCAAGCGCCATTACGGCAGTCTGTTCATCGATTTCTCGGCCCGCAGCATCTTCCTGAACGGGGCGGAGGTCAGCCTCAGCCCGCGCGACATGTCGGTGCTGCTGTTCCTGGCCGAGCGGCCGAACCAGATTTGCACCCGCGACCAGCTCCTGGAGCATGTGTGGGAGATGGATTATGACGGAAGCGACCGTGCCGTTGATCTCTCCATCAAAAGACTGCGCCAGGCGCTCTCGCACTGGCCGGAGGACGAGGGCGAGATCCGCACACTGAGAGGAACAGGTTATCAATTATGGACAACATAAATAAGAGTAAGAAGAACAGCAGCAGGAAAAAGAAGACTACCTCCATTCTCACTTACTGGACGCTGCGGTACCTGCTGATCATCAGCATCGGGCTGCTGGTGACGGCGCTGTTCACCCTCTGGTGGATGCAGCAGGAGGCGATGAGCAACCGGATGCAGACGACCGGCCTGCTGGCGCAGGAGATCGCTGACCGGAGCGTGGATACAGACGGTCAATTAGCGATTACCGGGGGCCTGAATAGGCTGGTAGAGGACCGCAAACGCTTCTTCAAGGTCACTGAGGAAATGTGCGTAATCATCACCGGACCTGAAGGCGAATTGTTATACTCCCAGCCCCCGATGACAGACGAGGAAATGCGACACAAGCTCAATGATAGCCTGACCGATTCGCGAACCTCTGAATACAAGGCCGCCGCCGCACAGATCCAGGGGGACCAGGGCACACTGGGGCAGGTGCTGGTTATGCAGTCCAAGCGCTCCCTGCGTCATATTCCGACAGAGGAGATCACCTTCTTCTCGATTATCATCGTCTTCCTGATTATCCTAAGCTGGCTGACGATCTATCTCTTGTCGATCAAGCTGGCCAAGCCGGTTCAGCGGGTGGCCGCTGCCGCCGCGCAGATCAGCAGCGGCCAATATAATATCGCGCTTGAGACCGGGGCCAAAGAACGTGAGATTCACGAGCTGCTCGTCTCCTTCCAGGAGATGGCGGGCAAGCTGCAGCAGTTCGAGCAGTCGCGGGCCATCATGCTGGCCGGCGTGTCCCATGAGCTGAAGACGCCGGTCACCTCAATCAAAGGACTGCTCCATGCGGTACGCGAGGGCGTTGTCGAAGGCGAGGAGGCCAATGAATTCCTCGATATCGCTCTGCTTGAGACCGGGCGGCTGCAGCATATGGTCGCCGATCTGCTGGACTACAATGCGCTGACAGCGGGCATGGTTGCCGTCCGTCATGATAAGCTCGAAGCGGCCCCGCTGCTGGAGGAAATCCTCTATCAATGGATGCTGACCCAGAACGGGGAGGTTAATAAGCCCATCCTGCTGCTGCCGGAGAACCCGCTTGTGCTGCGGGGAGACCCGCTGCGCATCCAGCAGATTATTGTGAATCTGCTGGGCAACAGTCTGCAGGCGAAGACGCCGGACTGCAATCTCCAATTGAAGCTTGAACTTACGGCTACGCCGCAGGGGCAGGCCGAAATCTCCGTTACAGATAACGGGCCGGGCATCCACCCGGACAGCCGGGAACGGATCTTCGAAGCCTTCTACCGCAGCTCGGGCAAGCAGAGCCTGCTTCGCGGACTCGGGCTGGGCCTGACCTTCAGCAGACTGCTGGCCGAAGCCATGGGCGGCAGCCTGGAGCTGGGCAGCAATCCGCCGCAGGGCTGCACCTTCGTGCTGCGGCTCCCGCTGGCAGAGTAATGAACCGGGGAAGCGCGTTATAGTCCAGCACCCCGCTGCGTGGTATAATCAACTGACTACAAGCGGAAACGGTATTGCCGTCCTTTTAAAGGACGGTACCGTTTCAGCGAGAAATAGAAAGATAATGTATAGCGTGAAACCTATACATTTTTATATTTCAAGTGAACCGGAGGCTGTATATGCTTACTTTTGAACAGAAAATAGCTATTCTTGATTCCTATCCCCAGCTGGAGGCGCGGAAGGTCTCACTGGGACGGGTGAATTATCACCTGGAGCAGAGCCGTCACGACAAGAAGACCGTGGCTTCGTATATTCACCCGAACGGGAACGGCTTCGTCTATGCCGGGCTGCTGCGGGGCTATGAGACGGATGATAAGGGACTGGTCAATATCCGCGATTATTCGGAGGCTGCGCTGCGCGAGCTGCTGGATGCGTCTATCACTTCTCTCTTGATGTACATTCCCGAGGCCCCTGCCCCTTCCAAAAGAAAGAAAAAAGCGCAGACGGGCGGAGCTGAAGCGCAATCACTGTGGACGAATGAGGACGGGCATACGCTGAGCCTGAGATTCGAGGAGGATCTGTGGTATCTCTATGCCGGACTACAGCTTGAGATGGCCTTCGAGACGGTCGCTGAAGCGGAGGAATATCTCGCTGAAGAGGGGTTTGCCCGGGTGGCAGACGAATTACAGGAATAGAATGGGTCCCGGCCCGTAAATCGACGTTTATCGACGATTTACGGGCTTTTTCGCATGAATTTCTGCATATTCCGGCAAATTTATAGAATTTCCCGTTGAGTCCCCTTATACTAAAGCCAGTGGCATTTTCCATATATTTCACAAGGAGGAATCACAATGAACAACCCGGAAGGCGGAACACCCTTCACGAATCCTGAGGGACCTAACAACCAACCTGGGCAACCGCAGCCCCAGCGTAAGGTATCCGAGCAGTTCAATAATCTGCTCAAGGATGAACGTGTACAGCAGGCACAGGCAGTAGGCAAGCAATATTGGAGCTTTTACCTGAGAGCCCTTACCCGCCCGTACAGTACAATGAGGGAAATTCCTGTGGCCCATTTCATGAACAGCCTGATCACCATGGGCCTTACGGCGTTGTTAACGGCCTTATATTTCCTCACCCTGTTCATCAAATGGGATGTCTCGGCCATCTTCGGCCCCGGCTTCCTGAAGCCGCTGTTATTGACGGCGGTTGGCCTGGCCGTTGCTTGCGGAGCCACTTATGCCGTTCTCCGGCTGGAGAAGGTCAGCTTCGATTTTAAATTGCTGATTACCCGGATGGGAACGCTGCTCGTTCCGGCCGTGGCGCTGCTGGTGCTGGCGATTCTCACACTACTTGTCAGCCTGTACTCCTTCTCGACCACACTGGTGGCGTTGTCCTTCCTGTTCGTCTTCATCAGCATGAATACGGCTTTGTTCCAATATCCGCTGAACACTGGCGGCAGCCGGGGCATTGACACCTTATACCCGATTGCCATCGCCAACATTGTGACCGGATATATTTTCTACAAGCTGATCACCTCCGTCATTGCCGGTGCAGCCTTTGGTATGCTGAGCAACTCGTTTAAATTTTAAATTTATATAAAATGCAATTTAAGCTTTGAACTCGAAGCATGGTCGTCGCTGTACATGACAAAACGGCGCTGCCGTCCTAATCAGGACAGTAGCGCCGTTTCCATGTGTTGCACTTCTATTCAGCCCGGTAAGCCTGTTACGGAGTTGTAGGAGCTGCCGGAGCCGCTGGCATTTCAACTTCCTTCGCGTCCAGTGCTTCCTGCGGAACCTTGATCTCGTCAACCTTGTTGTGATCGCTGATGGTCCCCTTCATATCCATATCAATCGATATCGTCTGGTCATTGCTGGTCATATCCATGACCATGGTTACATCGGTGCGGGTTGGGAAGTAGGTCTTCTTATCCACCGCATAGGCGATATTCATGCTCTTGATATTCATCTGCTCCATCATGGCAGCCATCTGCTGGTCAGAGCTTCCGGTCTGGTTCATATAGGTCTTCGCCAGCTCCTTAACGTCATCCCCGGATACCTCAGCAGAGAGCAGATAACTATCGCCTTCCTCGGTAATTTTGGTCTTATCGGTGAGTGCCTTGAATTGTGCCAATTGCTTCTCAGGGTTAGCGGACTGCTGCATAGCAGTAAGGACCTGTTCACCCATCGTAGCAGGCAGCTTCATCCATTGCCCGTTCATCTGGGAATAGAAGCCGTCCTTAGTCACATATTGCTCAATCTTCTGGTCACCCTGGGCCGTCTTCATCTGCACCTCCTGATGCATCATCAGCGGCTCCTTAATGAACGTAGATTTCGTGTTCATATCAGTATCTTGCGCATTGTCCCCTTGTGCCGTCTTTACATTGATCTTCTGCTTCACCTGCATGTCAACTACATAGCTCTTCAGATCACCAGATGCAGCAACCGATTTTTGAACCAATTCATCAACCGTTGGAACACCTTTTGATGTCTGTTCAGCAGGCGCTGCCGACGCGGAGGCTTCCGGAGCCGCGTTTCCTCCAGGTGCTGCTGTTGCAGCTCCCCCCGATGGTTTGAGCTCCTCATTATTGCCGCAGCCAGCCAAGGCGACAGATAGCATAACACCCATGAATAAAGTAGTCCATTTCTTCAAGTTCGATTCCTCCTAGTGATGTTAGCAAGTAGTATTGTTAAATCTTGTGATGTATTTAACCACAGGAGCCCCCCTTTTAATCAGGCGTTTAAAAGTTACATCCAAAGTCATGGTCGTCCGGGCTGCAAAACAACACTATGAAGACAGGCAAAACTGTGCTTATATGAGGAAGAATACTACTAAATCCTAAAGGGAAAGAAGCGTGGACCCGCATGAGTTTTGAAATCGTAGAGGCTACCCTGTCTGACATTCAAGCCGCTCTGGATTCCGGGGAGATCACTTCCAGACAATTAGTCCTGATGTACCTTGAGCGCATAGCGGATCATGACAAAAGCGGCCTGACCGTCAATTCCGTACTGGAGATTAATCCGGATGCGCTGTTCATCGCTGAATCCCTGGACGTTGAGCGCCAGCTTCAGGGTCCGCGCGGACCGCTGCACGGCATACCTGTGCTATTGAAGGATAACATTAATACCGGGGATAACATGCATACCAGCGCGGGCTCGCTCGCGTTGGCGGACTCTTTTGCCGGAGAGGATGCCTTCATCGTCAGGAGGCTGCGCGAGGCGGGAGCTATCATTATGGGCAAGGCTAATATGACGGAATTCGCCAACTTCATGACGAATGGCATGCCCTCCGGCTACAGCTCCCGGGGCGGGCAGGTGCTTAACCCCTATAACATCTCCACGCCGACAGGCGGCTCCAGCGCCGGGTCTGCAGTAGCGGTGGCCTGTAATTTCTGCAGCGTCTCCGTTGGAACAGAGACCTCCGGCTCCATCCTCAATCCCGGCAATCTTGGCTCTATTATCGGTATTAAGCCCACGGTGGGGCTGATCAGCCGCTCCGGTATTCTGCCGCTCTCCAGCACGCAGGATACCGCCGGGCCTATGGCACGAACGGTCCGGGATGCCGTCCTTCTCCTGAACGCTCTGCTCGGTCAGGATGCCGGAGATGCGGCTATGGGTACGAACAGAGGTAAGGTTCATGAGGATTATACGGTTTTCCTGGATGCAGACGGTCTGCGGGGAGCAAGAATCGGAATTCCGCGCGATTATTACTTCGAGGAGCTGACGGAGGAGCAGCTTGCGCTGTTCAATGCCTCTGTGGAGAGAATGCGGGAGCTCGGGGCGACCATTATCGATCCGGCCGAGATTACAACGGCGCGGGAGATCAGCTATTCGTCCGTGGTGCTGAATGAATTCAAAACCTCACTGAACGCCTACCTGGCCCGCCTGGGCCCGGGGGCACCGATGCGTACCTTGAAGGATATTATTGATTTCAATCATGCCCATCCGGTCCAGACGCTGAAGTTCGGGCAAGCGACCCTGCTCGATGCCGAATTAACAACCTCCGGCACCTTCACCGAGCTGCAATATTTGCGTGACCGCATGACGGATCTCAGACTCTGCAAGGAGCTGGGGATTGACGCTACTATGCGCGAACATCAGCTTGATGCCCTGCTGTTCCCCGCTGACTTCGGCGCACGGATTACCTCAAGAGCCGGATATCCGTCGATCGTGGTGCCGTCAGGCTATACCTCAGCCGGTGCCCCCTTCGGCGTAACCTTCTCCGCCCGGGCCTATGAAGAACCGATGCTTATCAGACTGGCTTACGCCTATGAGCAGAACTATAAGGTACGCAAGCCGCCTTCACTCCGCAGCTTCATCTGATCCCGCTTCAGGCCAACATGGGACAGGCTCCAGGTGCGCAGCCCGCAGCTGCGCACCCCCTTCTCAATCATAGTCATGCCGGTTCTCTTCATCGGCAATGCTCTGAATCTCCTCTGCATGCATCAGATGCAGCTCATAATCGCCTTCGGCATGCAGCTTCACGACCCGCTCTTTGGTGAACTTCGCACTGCTCTCCGCCGCATCCTCGTCGTAGAACAACAGAATCCCGTCACTTTTACGCAGCAGCAGATCATCTCTGGCCTTGAACTGCCAGCTCCCGTCATAGGGAGCATTGCTAACGGCTCCGTAGTAGTCCGCACCGGCTACAATGCGGCGGTATTCATTCTGCTTCTCTTCCTTCCACTTCTCCTCCGGTGAGGCATGGGCCGTAATAATGCCCAGCTTCAGCCCGGGGTATTGCTGCTTCAGCTCCAGCACCACCTCGCAGGCCCACAGATCAACACCATATTGCCCGGGAGTAATGACCCATTCCAGTCCCTCCTCCACCAGCGGAATGATCCGGTTGGCGAGTGCTTTTTTGATATAGGGAATGCCCTGATGCTTGCTGTCATAAATGCCGAGCTCATGGGCCCGGTAGCCTGTGACCAGTAAAGTCTTCATGTGCTGCGCCTCTCTCCTGACTGCTTCATTCCGAAATGTATGGGACAACCTGTACTTTATGCATTATATCTTATTTCGCGTGGCAGGGCTGCCGGACCCGGGGAGCATATAAGCCGGACCCACCGTACCAAATTATTTTCGGTAATTACGAGTAAATTTAGATAAAGTTTGGAAAACTGCATGAAGATGAAAACTCGTACTCCGTTATACCCAAATTCAAAAGCTGGGGATGATTACACTGTTCGGTATGATTCTTTCCTATATACCCGGCTGGGCAATCTTCGCCCAAGCGGGTGTGGCTATGCTTGTTCCGCTGCTCTTGGCCTATCTCTATAAATCGCTCTACAAGCTGGTAGGCAGCGGACGCGGCCAGATCGGGTACGGCGCAAGAACCGTTCCTGCGCAGGGGCCGCCGCCGCTGGCTCCAGAGGAATCCTCCGCCCGGTTTACCGGTGATCTCCAGGCCGACCTGCAGGCGGTTAAATCCGGCATCGGCAACAACAGCGATGTCCATTTCAGAGCATTCACAAATGCGAAAACAGGTGCACAAGGA
Source organism: Paenibacillus silagei (assembly GCF_017874735.1). Classification (GTDB taxonomy): domain Bacteria; phylum Bacillota; class Bacilli; order Paenibacillales; family Paenibacillaceae; genus Paenibacillus_AQ; species Paenibacillus_AQ silagei. The sequence continues at coordinate 74,652 of NZ_JAGGLV010000018.1, read as the reverse complement.
GTCGTCATCCATGTCGACGGCATGCAGAGTGACCGGCTGCTCAGTATGGAAGTTATGCAATACCTGATGCATGAGATGCCTCCCGGTCCGCAGTCTTCTGTTGAAATGGCCGGGCATCGTCTTCCCTTCAGCGAGCTTAGAGAGGAAGAGCATATCAGAGACTTCAATAAGTCTGTCCTCTTCGGCCATGCCGCCCTGCTGATCGATGGGCTGCGCTGCGGGCTCCTGATCGAGATGCCCGGTGCTCCCAGCCGCCAGGCGGACGAGCCGGTCTCCGAAGCGCTGCTCCGCGGCCCCAGACTGGGCTTCACGGAGGTGCTCAGCGAGAATACCTCTATTTTGCGCCGCCAGGGCCTTAGCGATCAGCTTGAGATGGTATCCTTCCGGGCAGGGACCGCTATTGAAAGGGAGATCGTTGTGGCCTACATGAAGGATATCGTCAATCCCGACCTGCTGGAGGAGATTAAGAACCGCATCTGCAAAATCGATATGGATTTCCTGGCCGAATCCGGCTACATCGAGCAGCTGATTGAGGATAATTATCTCAGCCCGTTCCAGCAGCTGCAGAATACAGAACGGCCGGACAGGGTCATCAGTGCCCTGCTGGAAGGACGGGTCGCCATTCTGCTGGACGGCACGCCCTTTGTGCTAATCGCACCGGTGACCTTCAGCATGCTGCTGCAGTCGCCGGAAGATTATTATGAGCGCTGGCTGCCTGGCACTCTCCTGCGGCTGATGCGTTTTGGAGCATCCTTCTTTGCCCTGATGGCTCCAGCCCTGTACATCTCTTTCATCTCCTTTCATCCGGGGCTGATTCCTACAGAGCTGGCGATCACGATCATTAAGACCCGGCAGGGTGTGCCCTTTCCCTCTCTGATAGAGGTGCTGATTCTGGAGGTCGCCATCGAGATTCTTAGGGAAGCGGGCATCCGGTTGCCGAAGCCGATCGGTCCGGCGATGGGCATCGTCGGCGGTCTGATCATCGGCGATGCAGCGGTTCAGGCGGGGATCGTCAGCCCGTTCCTGGTCATTACGGTGGCCGTAACTGCCATCTCCTCCTTCTCCATTCCAATGTACAGCGCCGGGATCACCCTGCGGATGCTGCGCTTCGCCGGTATGCTGTTCGCCTCGGTGCTGGGAATGTACGGGACCATTCTGTTCTTCCTGCTGATCTGCTGCCACCTGACCAAGCTCAAGAGCTTCGGAGTGCCTTATCTGACCCCGCTCTCCCCTTTCCGGCTCAGTGACTGGAAGGATCTGTTCCTGCGCGCTCCGATGGCACTGATGAAGCGCAGACCGAAAATGATGAAGACTAAGCAGAGTAAACGAAGATCATGACCGCGCCTGGTATAAGGAGGAATGCAGTATGTTCATACGCACGGATGATAAAATCACGGCTACACAAACGGCCATTTTCCTGAACAATACCTTGCTGGGCGCGGGTGTGCTCACACTGCCGCGCAGCGTAAGCAAGAGTGTCGGAACTCCGGATGGCTGGATCTCCACCCTGCTCGGCGGGGCCATTGTGATGCTGGTTGTCCTCCTTATGGTGAAGATCAGCCAGCAATTCCCGGGAAAAACCGTCTTTCAGTACTCAAGGCTGCTGACCGGCCGGTTCATCGGCGGCATTCTGTCCATGCTGTTAATCCTGTATTTCATCACTATCGCCGGCTTTGAGATCCGTACACTGGCCGAGGTTACCCTGTTTTTCCTGCTGGAGGGGACTCCGATCTGGGCAGTAATCCTTCCTTTTCTCTGGCTGAGCACCTACCTCGTATACGGAGGCATCAACTCTATTGCCCGTGTCTACACCATTGTTTTCCCGATCAGCATTATGATTCTGCTCATCTCCTTCGTGCTCAGCCTGCGGATGTTCGATATCGATAATCTGCGTCCTGTACTCGGCAAGGGATGGTCCCCCGTATTCGCCGGGCTCAAATCCACCGTGCTTGTATTCACCGGCTGTGAAGTCACTATGACGCTTGTGGCATTCATGGATGACCCCAAAAAGGCTGTCAAAGCTATGCTTGGCGGCCTGGCCATCCTGATGTCCATCTATTTCCTGACCATCATTATAGTGATCGGAGGCATCTCTATTGATTCCGCCATCACCAGCACCTGGCCCACTATTGATCTATTGCGCAGCTTCGAGGTGCCGGGATTTTTCTTCGAGCGTCTGGAATTCCCGTTCATGGTCATCTGGCTGATGCAGATGTTCTGCAACTTCAGCAGCTTCTTTTTCCAGTCCACGCTGGGTCTCTCACAGATCTTCAAGCTTAAGGTGCACCCGATTATTTATGCGTTGGTTCCGCTGCTGTTCATCTCGGCGATGCTGCCCAAATCCTTAGGCGATCTGTTCGCACTCGGAGATACCATAGGCAAGATGGGGTTGGTGCTGTTCCTGCTGGTGCCTGTCCTGCTCTCTGTCGTCTGGCTCATCCGGGTGAAGGGGCTGAAGCAGCATGTGTAGAAGAATCCTGGTGGTGCTGTGCAGTCTGCTAATCCTTGCCACACTGACCTCCTGCTGGAGCAGTAAAGAGATTGAGGATCTGGCCCTATACGCAGGGCTGGCTCTGGATGTCGGAGAGTTCTCGGCCACAGAACAGGAGCTGGAGGACAAGGGCGCTACTTATTATAAAAAGAATAAAATCACCGCCACTGTGCAGATGGTTCCGGCTAACTCCGTGGGAGGGACAGATAAACAAGGCGGCAGCAGCGGCAGCAGTCCACCCTATATGAATGTAACCGGAACCGGAGATTCTGTGCTGGAGATCTTCCGTCAATATTCGATTCTGCGTGAACGGCCGATCATCGGCCACCACCTCAAGGTTATAGTGATCTCCAGTGAACTGCTCAAGCAGCAGAGGATAAACCAGTTAATGGATTTCGTCCTTCGGGATAATGATATCCGTCCCAGCACGATGGTGTTCATAAGCCAAGGCCGCGCAGCAGACACTATGGTCGCGAAGCAAAAAAATGAAATTCCTGCCTTTCACATCAGAGATATGCTGCGCAATCAGAAGAGAACCAGCAAGGTGCTGGACCCTGTTATTTTATCGAAAATGGATGCCAATATGCACTCCAAACGCAGTTATGCACTGCAGAACCTGGTAACGGCGAATGGGGAGGTAGAATTCTCGGGAGCCGGAGTGATCAAGGGAGATACCGGGCACTGGGTGGGCCCGCTGAATCAGGAGGAAACCGAATGTCTGAGCTGGCTGACCAACGGGGGGCAAAGCGGGGTCATCAAGACCTACGACTGGAGCAATGAGCCGATTACCTATGAACTCAAGTCCATGAAGAGTAAAATCACTGCCAAAGCAGACGGCGGCGAGCTGTCCTTTGACGTCAAGCTTGTAACGGAAGGAAGGCTAAGCGAAACCTGGAACGTAGAGGAATACCCTGCGGCCACCCATCTTCCCCAAAAAGCAGAGGAGCTGTTCAAGGAGCGGCTGGAGGGGATGATGAAGAGTATGCTTCACAAGCTGCAGTCGGATTACAAAGCAGATGTGGGCGGATTCTCCACCAGACTCAGCATCCAGGAACCCGCCTTATGGAACAAGCTGGAGGATCATTGGGACGAGGTGTTCAGCCGGACTCCTATTCATGTCACGGTTGATTTGAAGATTACGGACTTCGGCTCCTTCACTCAATAGGGTAATCCCGTTAAGAGTCTGTTTTAAAAAAAGCTGTCCCAGCAGCCGTGTCTAATGAACGGCCTTCGGGACAGCTTTGTCGTGCCTTACTGCTTGTCTGAGAGAATCAGCACTCCGCGCCCGGGAACTGGAGTGGAGCCGCTGAACTTCTTCCCGGTAAGCAGATCGGTCCGCTCTAGGGTACCGATATCCGCACGAAGCTCCTCTGCTGAATGGTTCAGCAGGAACAGATAGGATACGCCGTCCTTCACACGCTGAACGGACTCGATACCTTCCGGCGCGCTGACCAGCGGCGCAATGCCGTTATCGGCGCACAGGTTAGCCAGGAAGCCGCGCAGGAAGCCCTCATCCGGGCTGGTGGCCACATAATAAGCCTTACCAGCGCCGAAGCTGTTCACCGTTAGGGCAGGCATACCTTTATAGAAATCCGCACCATACTGAGCGAGCACCTCTGCGCCTTCGGGATGAATCAGGTCGCAGAGCAGGCCGCAGGCATAAGAACGGTTCAGAGCCCCCCATTCCTTATTCATTACGATTTCATTGCTCATGCCCGGCAGCAGGGCATCGATCTCCTCGGCCCAGATCCCCAGCACCTTACGCAGCTCTCCCGGATACCCGCCAACCGTAACCAGATCATTCTCATTGACGATCCCGCTGAAATAAGTCGTAATGAAGGTGCCGCCGGCCTGGACGAAGGCCTCGACCTTCTCGGCGAAGCCCGGCTTCACCATATACAGCACCGGCGCAATGACAATCTTGTATCTCGACAGATCCTCTTCTACGCCGATCATATCCGCTTCAATATTCTGCTGATAGAGCGCATCATAATACTTATGGACCTCGTCCACATATTTCAGTGCAACAGACGGGCCGCTGGAGAGATCAAGCGCCCAGCGGTTCTCCCAGTCGTAGATAATCCCGATCTGCGCCGCACTGCGTGCATCCAGCAGCTCGCTGCCCAAGCTCTCCAGCTCCCGGCCCAGCTCAGCACATTCGCGGAATACGCGGGTATGCTCATGCCCTACATGCTCAATGACCGCTCCGTGGTATTTCTCGCAAGCGCCGATGGACCGCCGCAGCTGGAAGAACAGCACGGTGTCAGCACCGCGCGCTACCGCCTGATAGCTCCAGAGGCGCATGACGCCGGGACGCTTCAGGGAATTGTACGGCTGCCAGTTCTGCTGGCTTGGCGTCTGCTCCATCAGCATGAACGGCTGGCCGTTCTTCAGGCCGCGCATAAGATCATGTGTCATCGCCGTATGGCTGACCGGCGTGTCCAAGGAAGGATAGTTGTCCCAAGAGATTACATCCAGATATTTCGCCCACTTGAAATAATCCAGCTCCGGGTAGAAGCCCATCATGTTGGTTGTAACCGGAATATCCTGGCTGTGCTCCTTGATTGCCTTATATTCGAGAATGTAACATTCCAGCAGGCTATCCGACATGAATCTCCGGTAGTCCAGAGAGATTCCCTGGAAGTTGGTCCGGTTGCCGTTCCACTCTTCACTAAGCTCATTCGGGACAACGATTTCCTCCCAGTCATAGAAGGTATGGCCCCAGAACCGGGTGTTCCAGGCTTTGTTGAGCGCATCCAGCGTTCCGTAACGTTCCTTCAACCATACGCGAAAAGCCGCCTCGGACTGCTCGGAATAATCATATCCGCCGTATTCATTGGAGATATGCCAGGCTACCAGGCCCGGGTGATCCTTATAGCGCTCAGCCAGCTTACCGGCCAGCAGGGCCGCGTATTTGCGGTAGACTGCGCTGTTCGGGTTGGAGTTGTGGCGACCGCCGAATTTACGCTTCCGGCCCTGAACATCCACGCGGGTTACCTCCGGATAGCGGTGAGCCATCCAGGCCGGATGTGCCCCGGTACCCGTAGCCAGACATACATATGTGCCGTTCTTATATAAGCGGTCGATTAACTCATCCAGACCACTGAAATCGTACGTATCCTCAGACGGCTGAATCAGCGCCCAGGAGAACACATTAATGGTTGCTACGTCTATGCCCGCGAGCTTGAACATCCGCTCGTCCTCCGCCCAGACCGGGGCCTCCCATTGCTCCGGGTTATAATCTCCACCGTACCAGATCTTAGGTAATATCTCGTTGATCACGCTACGCACATCCTTTATAGTATAAGTATATTCTTATTTTAATCGCTACCTCAATCGCTATAAATATAATATTAATGAATTGAAATATAATAATATGGAACACCAGGAGATGAACCAGAATGTCACTGGATACCGTCCGCAGAATCGTATTCGCCCAGGAGAGCGGCCAGCTGCTCCCCATCACCCTCGACAGTATGGGGTATAACCCTGATCAGGAACAAGTCTCCCGGCCGCAAGGCTATCACACCTATCATTGGCTGCAGACGGCGCATGGCAGCGGGATGATCCACTTCGACAACAAGAAGCTCACCCTCACCGAGGGCAGCGGCATTCTGCTGATGCCGGGGACACCGCACCGCTATGAAGCACTCTCCTCAGAGACTTGGCGCACCTATTATCTCACCTTCGGCGGGACCTCAGCCCGGCATATTCTGGATTCGCTCGGGATGAACACCAGCCTGTTCTACCGCTGGGAGAGCGGGGCGCCGCTGAGCTCGATGCTGAAGGAGATGCTGGACCGCCACGATACTTCGAATGACATGTTCAGTCTCGGGGAATCCAGCGATGCCTACCGTTTCCTGCTGACCCTGAACAAATACGGGCAGCTGCATAACAACACGGCCATCTCCCGCAATGTGGACAAGCTTCAGCCGCTGCTGAAATGGATGGACAGCCATTATGGTGATCCCGAGGTAGGCCTCAGTGATCTCGCCTCCCGGCTTGAGGTGTCCGGCAGATATCTGAACAGCCTGTTCCTGCAGACCTTCGGGCTATCGCCTTATGCTTATTTCGTCCGGCTGCGCATCCGCAAGAGCAAGGAGCTGTTGGTTGCGAATCCCCAGCTTACCGTTAAGGCCATCTCGCAGCTGGTCGGCTTCCGCGATGTCAGCCATTTCGTAGCCACCTTCCGTAAGCAGTCGGCGGTTACGCCGGAGCAGTTCAGGAAGCTGCACTAACTCCTGAACATACAGAGACGGATACCATCCACCTAAGTGGGGTATCCGTCTTTTGCGGCACGAATATAGGATCTTATCCTACGTTTATGACTTCACTGCTGCCCGTTACTCCACAGGACCGCTGCCGTTCTGCAGCCTGTCTGTCCCGCTCACCGCTTCCGGCAGCCCTGCCTTCAGCTCTTCGATGAACTCCCGGAACGCGCTCGTCATATAGAGGTCGCGCCGCCGGATGAATACCGTCGGCACCTCCGCATACTTCTCGGGAAACGGATAGATCCTTATCCCCTCCGTGACATTCATCCGGGTGAAATAGGATAACGGCAGCACCGCATACCCTATTCCCGCCCTTACACAGCCGAGTAATCCCTCCATCGTCCCGAACTCCATCATCTTACCCAGCCGTCCGCCCTCTTCCGCCAGCCAGCTCTCCAGCTTGTTCCGGTACAGGCATTCTGCATTCAGCATCAGCAGGGTCTTGTCATGAACAGAGAGGATGCCCTGATAATCCATACTATCGGGAATCACCAGCCCGATCCGTTCGTGGATGAGCAGCTCCTGGACAATCTCCGGGTGCTCCACCGGCCCGTCCATAAAGGCCCCCTGGACTTGATGCTGCAGAACCGACTCGATCAGCTCCCCCGCCCGTCCGACCTGCAGCTGCACCTCCACCTCCGGGTAGCATCCTCGGTAAGTGGACAGGATAGCAGGCAGCCGCACTGCCGCCGTCGTATCCGAGCCGATGGTAATCAAGCCTGTGGGCACCGGCGAATCCAGCACCGCCAGCTTCGCCTCATCCAGCAGATTAAGAATCTTGACCGTATACTCCATGAACGTCCGTCCGGCCGAGGTCAAGGTAATTCCCCGGCTATGCCGGTAGAACAGCGGAGTCTTCAGCTCCTGCTCCAGCTGCTGGATTCTTGCCGTTACATTGGACTGCACATAGTTCAGGCTTTGGGCTGCCTTAGAGATACTTCCTTCTTCGGCAACCGCCAGAAATACTTTGAGAAGACCCGTATCCACGCCGTATCGCTCCCCCCGGATCACCCATCAGCCGCAGTGATGGCCTCCATCATTTCCCTTCATTATACATGATCCGATACACCGTTTATGATGGAAATATAACAGGAATGCGAGACCCCGACTAAAAAATGGCTAGGAGTGAGAGCAGTGGAAAACAAAAAGTGGAAGTTCCAGCTGCCCGGTAATCCGGATGGCATAGAAATAGCTATCGGTACAAGTGAAATCAGAACTGTCCATGACCTCCTAAGCCGGTTCCGCCAAGAGGAGCTTATGGCGGCGCAGAAGCAGCAGGCCGAGAGACGGAAGCCACAGCCGAAAGCTCCTGTGGTCTCCCTGGCCTCCCGCATGCAGGAGAAGAGACGTCACCCTACTGCCTGACTCCAGCTTCCTGCAGGCCAGAGCTTACAGCTTGCAGAATCTGAACAGCAAAAGGCGGAAGCATGACGGTTCCAGTCTCCAGATTGCCGGTTAGCGCGCTGCGGTAGTGCTTCTCCAGCCGGATGCTCTGAGCCGTCCGGCTGAGGTTCAGCAGGAACAGCAGCTCCCGGTTCTCTCCTGTACGCTTGAAGGCCTGAACGCCCTCCGGTAATTCCGCGAACTGCTCAAGCCCTGCGTCCAGCGCGATATCACCCAAAAGCTTCAGCCAATAATCCTCCCCGGGATCGGTTCCGATATAATATACCTTGCCCGCCCCGAAGCGGTTCAGTGTAGCCGCAGGAACTCCGGCATAGTAATCATCTTCATACCAGGCGATCGGCTCCGCTCCCTCCAGACAAAGAATGTCGCACCAATGGCTGCATGCATACAGATTCCCTTCAGCATCACGGAGCGTATGAACCTCGTCTCCAACCGGATCATACTCCTCCACCGTTATGCCGGCCGCACGTGAGAACAGCCCGGGAAGAGGCTGCATTACACAGATATTATTCATGTTCTTCACGCCGCTTCGGCTCATCAGAATGACTGTGCCGCCGCCTTCTGCAAAGGATTCCAGCGCCTGTGCCGCCTCTTCATCATGCAGGTACAGGCTCGGGACGATAACCAGCTTGTAGCCCTCCAGCGGCTGACGCCAGTCCACCACATCACAACTGATGCCACGCTTGGTTAACGCCCGGTGATATTGCTTGATGTTATCATAATAGTCCAGCCCCTCCGCCTGGGGCTGAATCCGCAGCGCAGCCAACTGCTCGTGCGAATACAGGATAGCTGTCTGACTCATGACCAGTGTCCCTTCCAGCAGCGGAGCCAGAGCATTCACCTCACTGCACAGCTGCCCGAATTCGGCAAATCTCCGCCCGGGCACATTGCTGTGGTCGATGAGGCCGTGCCAGAACTGCTCTGCTCCGGCGGCTGCGCTTCTCCAGCGGAAATGCACTACGGTATCCGCACCTCTGGCAATCGCCTGCCAGGCATATGCACGGATCAGTCCGGGATACGGAGTGCGCCACATCGGGAACCAGCAGCCCGGAGGGCCGCTAAGCTGCTCCATGATCCAGAAGCCCCGGCGTTTAATCCCGCGGGTCAGATCCAGGGATAAGGCCCCGCTGTATGGTGCAGTGGCCTGTTTCTTAGGCGAAGGATTCGGATAGTAATCGAAGGCCGCCACATCCAGCTCCTCTGCCAGCCCGTGCATATCCAGCCGCTGCGGATAACTGTGAAAGTTATGGGTGATAAAGTGATGTGGGCAGATCGCCCGCAGCACATCAATCTGCGACTTCTGGAAGGCAATCACTGAATCCCATTGGAACCGCTGGAAGTCCAGCAGCAGCGAAGGGTTCTGAAAAGGTGAAGCGCCATAAGGAACTGTCAGTTCACTCCAGCTGCTGTAGCTTCCGCTCCAGACCACGGTTCCCCACTCCGAATTAAGCTGTTCCAGCGTCCCGTACTTCTGCTGAACCCAGTCCCGGAACGCCAGGTTGCAGCTGTCACAGCAGCAATCCAGCATACTGAATTCGTTATCCGTCTGCCAGCCGATAACCGCAGGGTGACTGCTGTACTGGCGGGCAAGCGCCTCAATAATCCGGCGGCCATATTTCCGCAGGGAAGCGCTGTTATAACAGCGGTGGCCGCGCACGCCCGGATGGAAGACGCCGCCATCCGCGAGTATAGGCAACACATCCGGGTAAGCGGAGGTCAGCCAACGCGGCGGTGTTGCTGTAGGCGTCCCGATCACAATCTGAATCCCGTACGCATGGAACAAATCCAGCGCCCGGTCCAACCAGGCGAAGTCAAAGCTGCCGTCCGATGGTTCCAGCCGGCTCCAGGCAAATTCCGCTACCCGGACAACCTTGACCCCGGTTTCCTTCATTAACTTGATATCCTTCTCCCACATGGACTCGTCCCAATGCTCAGGATAATAGTCGACACCGATTTGCACGTTGCTGTAATCATTCCGCTCCCGAATTGTGCCCAGCTCCCTCTTATCGTAATGTACAAGACTTTGATTCGAGTATACCTCAATCACCAGTTAGCCGAAAACCATAAAGGACGCCCCGCCTCACCTCATTCACTGAGATGGGCATGAGCGTCCCGGCCAAGCCACTCTATCCAATCTGTTCCCTTTCAGATTATTTCTTCAGCTTATCCCAGGCAGCCTGCATGCCCTTCTCCCAGCCGGCTTCATCCACTTTGCCGGCAATCAATTCCTGAATGGAGCTGGCGAATTCCTGTGTAACGCCATCAGGGAATTTGGATGCCTGCAGCCCGTAGACCTTGCCTTCTTTTACATAATTCCAGACATCCGCACCCAGCAGACCGATATCCTCAGGCGTTGCCGGAATGGTGGACAGTGCAGGAATGAACTTCCATTTCTTCACGATATACTCTTTCCCCATATCTGAAGTCACCAGCCAGTTCAGGAACGTCTTCGCTTCTTCCTTGGAGCCGGATTCCTTGTTCACTACCAGGTTCGCCGGAACACCCACCGACAGCTTATCGTTCATCGCCGCATCGTCGTTGATTGGCATCGGGAACATCCCGATGTTCATGTCCGGCGTAATGTTATCTACCAGGGTCTGTGCCCAGTTGCCTTCCTGCATCATAGCCGTTTCGCCCTTGGCGAACAGCGCCAGGTGAGTGTTAGCATCCGTGGTCAGAGGATTCTTCTGGCCGTATTTTACCGTCAGATTCAGCAAGTTGCTCCAATCCTTGAACTTCTCATTCCCTACGATGGATGCGGTTCCGTCGTTCAGGCCCTTGATGAATTCATCCACATTATCCTGCTGTGCAAAAGCTACGCTAATCCCCTGAATCCCCAGCAGCCACCATTCCTGATAAGCGTTGCCGAACGGAGTTACGCCAATCGCCTGCAGCTTTTTAGCTGCTTCTTCAAGCTGTGAGATGGTTTTTGGCGTCTCTGTAATCCCGGCCTTGGCGAACAGGTCCTTGTTGTATACATAACCGATGCCTTCAAGGTTCATTGGCATCCCGTAGGTTTTGCCGTCCTTGGTCATAGGTTCTGCTGCAAGTGGAATCAGATCCTTCACCCAAGGCTGGTCGGACAGGTCTTCGAGTTTGTCTTGCCACAGTGCCATTTCAGCATACCCGCCGTTACTGAAAATATCAGGAGCATCGCCGGAAGCGAATTTGGTCTTCAGCGCTGCACCATAGTCTGCGCCGCCCCCAACCGTCTGGATATCCAGCTTGATGTTAGGATGCTCTTTCTCGAATTCCACCTTCAGCTCGTTCAGGCCTTCCACGATCTCAGTCTTGAACTGGAAAATCTTAACCGTCTTCACAGCGCCGCTGTTGCCAGCGCTTCCATTAGAAGCATTATTTGAGGCAGACTTATCGGCATTACCGCCACAAGCCGCGAGCACTACTGACATTAGCATTACGGATGACATCATCAGTGCAGAATATTTCTTCTTCATTAGATATTTCCCCCTTGAATAATTTAACTGCTTCTTATGTGGAACGGGAGCCCGGTGAATTAACCCTTCACCGAGCCAGCCGCTATTCCCTCAACAATGTAACGCTGCATGAACAGATAGAAGATGACGATCGGTGCAATCCCGATGGTCAGTGCCGGAAGCGCCATATCCCACTGCTTCGTATACTGGCCGAAGAACGAGAAGGTCGCCAGCGGAATCGTCCGCAGTCCAGGTGCTTGAAGAATCAGAGACGGCAACAGATAGTCATTCCAGATTCCCAGCGCATTGAGCACGATAATGGTCATCAGCATCGGCTTGAGCAGCGGCAATACAATCCGGAAGAACGCGGAGATCGGGTTACAGCCATCCACCGTGGCCGCCTCTTCAATCTCCAGCGGCACAGACTTGATGAAGCCGTGGAACAGGAAGATCGCCATCGGAATGCTGAGACCCAGATGGGAGATAATTAGACCTGTGAAGGAGTTATTCACGCCCAGGACGTTCACAACCTTCAAGATCGGAATCATAATCGTCTGGAACGGAACCACCATCGCCGCTACCATCAGCAGCAGCAGAATCTGGTTGAACCGGTTATTGGCACGCACCATGCGGTACGCCGCCATCGCACTGAACAGCGAGATCAGCGCTACACTGATGATCGTAATAATCAGCGAGTTGCGGAAGGCCTCGGAGAACCGGGCCAGCTTCCAGGCATTCACATAGTTCGACCACATGAAGGTCTGCGGCCAGCTGGCCGCGTCGCTCAGAATCTCGCCGAAGGATTTCACCGAATTCGCCAACAGGAAGTAGAACGGAGAGAGGAACAGAAGCGCCAGAAGGATCATCATCACTTCAATGCCGATATTCCATCTGCTTTTGGTCTTGGCATTCATTAAGCTTCTACCTCCTTACTCTTCGTTATACGAACCTGAATGACAGTGATCAGCGCTACAATGAGGAAGAATAACAGCGCCTTCGCCGTACCCAGACCATAACGGTTGTTCAGGAAGGCTTCGTTATAGATGTTCATCGCTACAGATTCCGTAGATTTGAACGGTCCGCCTTTGGTCAGCGAGAGGTTCAGGTCGAACATCTTGAAGGACCAGGAGATCGCCAGGAACAGTCCAATCGTAACCGCAGGCATAATCAGCGGAAGGATGATGTTACGCAGCACCTGCATCCGGGAGGCGCCGTCAATCTCGGCAGCTTCGAGCACCTCTTTGGAGACGTTGCTGAGCGAAGCGATGTAGATGACCATCAGATAGCCGGAGGACTGCCAGATGAAGACCATGACAATTGCCCAGAAGCCGGTGGTCGCATCCCCGAGCCAAGGAAGGTTGAAGAAGGATAGCCCTGTAAGATCGCCCATAGTGGCGAAGCCTTTGATGAAGATGAACTGCCAGATGAACCCGAGCAGCAGGCCCCCGATTACATTCGGCATGAAAAAAATGGTCCGGAGCATATTGCGTGTCTTCAAGGGTTTGGTCAATAGATAGGCCAGGAAGAAGCCTACTATGTTAGTCAAGATCACACCCAGCACGGTGAATCTCACGGTAAACCAGAAGGATGACCAGAAATCGTGATCATTTGTAAAAATACTTTTAAAATTCTCAAAGCCGACCCAGCTTACATTACCGGATACGCCGTTCCAATCCGTGAAGGAGTAGTACATCCCCATCAGAAACGGAACAATCATGATCAAGGTAAAAAACAATAATGCCGGGCCAACGAAAAATACCTGCTGACCGAATTGGGACAATTTATTGCCGCGCATGTATGGCCCCCCTTTCTTTTACTCACTCACTTGTTTATGATCTAAAGATATTATCTGTTTTTTGCAGAGCCTCTTACACCTACGCAAGTGATCTTTAGGGTGTAAAATATTGACCTGGATGTGACCCGCCCCATGAAATGGACCAGTATCCGCACGAAGCTGATCGTCTTCCTGCTTGTGCCCACCTTAATCTGCATTATGGCTACGATGTATGTCAGCTATTCCCACACCACCAAGTCGCTGCGGGACCGGGCGGTCGATGAGAACAAGAATCTGCTCTATCAGGGCTACAAGAACATTAACAGTCTGCTGCAGGAGATCAACCGTCTGTCGCTGAACGTGTATTCTGACGGCGATTTTTACCGGCTGCTGGAAGCAGGGTACGACGATCTGTCCTCCGATATTGCCATCTATAACTCGCTCAGCTATATCTCCACCTCGCTGCCCCACCTCTCACAGGTGTACTTATACAGTGTGAAAGACTCGAAGGCTACGCTGATCACCGACAATACAACACCCAAGCGCTGGCTGGCTAATGCGCCCTACCACCAGTCCAGTCTGAGCGGAAGCTCACCGGTAAGCGTGCAGAGTACACATCTGAGCAATGCTTACGGGCTAAGGCTGCCCTTAACGCAGTTTATACCGGAGCCGGTCTTTACGCTGCACCGCAGAATTGAGCGTATCCCTACCTCGCAGGCGCTAGGCTATCTGTCAATTGATGTGAAGCTGGCAGCCCTCAGTGAGATTGTGGACCAGCTGTACGAGCAGGATCAGGAGAAGCTCTACCTGGTGGACAGCAGCGGCAGGCTGGTCTACAGCCATGATTCCGGGCTGCTCGGCAAACCGCTGAATGCTGATTGGTATAACACTCAGATTGCGGACAGTACGCAGTTGCAGGGTTATTTTGAACAAGACAGCTCTGTATTCATCTATCAAAAGATCGACAGCATCGGCCTCGGCTGGACGCTCGTCAAGCAGATTCCCGTCTCCTATCTGTTCCGCGAAGCCAAGGAGGCCGCCGCGATCAACCTGCTGCTGCTGGCGCTGCTGCTGGTGACGATCATTGTTCTGACGATCCTCGTCTCCTTCCGGATTACCGCGCCGATCAAGCAGCTGACCCGGTATATGAATCAGGTCCAGACCGGGAATCTCAACATTGAGATCCGCCCGGCGGGCAACGATGAGATCGGGGTGGTCACCGAGCATTTCCGCAGTATGATGGACACGATCAACAATCTCATTCTGCGGGAGTACAGACTGGAGCTGGCGAGCCGTACCAATGAGCTGAGGGCGCTCCAGTCCCAGATTAATCCGCATTTTCTGAACAACACTCTCCAGATTATCGGTACGCTGGCCCTGGAGCTGAAGGTGCCGCAGATCTACGGCCTGCTCTCGGCTCTGGCCAAAATGATGCGCTACAGCATGTACAATGATGAGAAGGTGGTGACGGTCCAGAATGAGCTGGACCATGTTAAAGCGTATATCCAGCTGCAGAAGGAGCGTTTTGAGAACAAGTTCAGCTTCCGCTGTGAGGTGGAGGAGCCGCTGCTTCAGGCGCTGATGCCCAAGATGATTATGCAGCCGATTGTGGAGAATTACTTCAAGCACGGCTTCCAGCTTGACCGCCAGGACGGATACATGGAGATTAACGTGGCCGGGCTAACCCCGGAGCGGATGGAGATCAGCATCGCCAACAACGGCCTCCCGATTCCGGCAGGACGGCTGGAGGCGCTGCGCAAGGAGCTGGAGCAGTCCAGCACCGTTGAAGAACGGGAGCTGCTGCAGAACGCCGGACAGGACAGCCCCAGCAGACGCGATGCACCGGGCGCGGGCATCGGCCTCGGGAATGTGCTGGCCAGGCTGCGGCTGGTTTGCGGGGATAACGCCCTGCTGACCGTGGATAATCTGAAGACAGGCGGGGTAATCATCCGCCTGGAAATCGATATTGTAGTGGAGAGTGAACGGATATGAAGGCACTGATTGTAGATGACGAAGCAAGAGTCCGGAAGGCCGTCCGCCTGCTGGTGGACTGGGAGGCCCATCAGATTGAGGAGATTCTGGAGGCGGGTAACGGCAATGAGGCCATCGGTCTGATCCGCCAGGAGAAGCCAGCGCTGGTCATTATGGATATGATGATGGAGTCCGGGAGCGGCCTGGAGCTGATGACCTGGGTGGATGAATTCGCAGGCAGCACCAAGTTCATTGTAGTCAGCGGGCATAATGATTTCGACTTCGTCCGCCAGACCGTCCGCCATGGCGGCATCGATTATATCCTGAAGCCGATTGACCCGGATATGATTAACAGCGCGGTCTCCAAAGCAGTATCCGCCTGGCGGGCCGAGGAGGCGGAACGCAGCCACCGCCAGCACCAGAACCTCCGGCTGAATGAGATCAAGCCGATCTTCGGGGAGAAGCTGCTGTCCGCATTGATCGACGACAAGGTGAATGCCGAGGCCTCGCTGCGCCGCCTGATCCATGACAGCATCATTCCGCCGGACATTAAGATTTCGCGTCTGCTCCTCGTGCAGACGGACAGCGGCAACAATCCGCTGCTGCGGCGCTTCGGCGGCGACAGCGAGCTGCTCTACTATGCCATCGTGAACATCTGCAACGAATTTTTGCAGCAGCAGGGCACGGGCATCGCCTTCCGCTATTGGGGCGGGCCGCCGGAGATTGCCATCCTGCTCTGGGAGCCGCATGAATCCGTCACTTCGCTGATTAGCCGGATGAATCAGGGCATCTTCCTGACGCTGCAATTCCGCATGCATTTCGGAATCAGCACGCCGGGCGCCTTCCCCGCGCATCTGCCGGCGGGACGCGCCGAAGCCGCCGAAGCCCTGCTGCGGCGGAATCTGCTCAGGCATGAGGATTACTGCCATTTTGCGGGAGAGGAGGCGCTGCCGGGCGCGGGGACAAGCATGGGAGCGGGCGCGGTGGCAGGCGGGGAGACTAATGTGGGTGTGATGACGGGCGGGAAGCCAGGCTTGGGTGCGGTGACAGGCGGATTGACTGGCTCGGGAACGGGCGAGGTGACGAGCCGGAAGTCAGGTGCGGGTGCGGCGACAGGCGGATTGACTGGCTCGGGAACGGGCGAGGTGACTGGCCGGAAGTCAGGTGCGGGTGCAGGGCCGGGGTGGGTGACTGGCAATGGTGCTGGCGCAGTGACGGGCAGGGAGCCGGGGACGATACCCGGCGGGAAGCCGCGCGATAAACGGGAGACCGCAGTCCCGCTGAGCTTCGCCGATGTCCAGGAGGACTGGCGGATGGCAGTCATCAGCGGGACGCCCGAGGCCCTGACCGCAGCAGCGCAGCACTGGACCCAGGAGCTGAGCCGCCGGGGGGTGGTTACCCCGCAGATGCTGAACGACTGGAAGGCCGATGCGCTGCTGCTTCGCTCCCGGCTGGTCCGGGAAGCGCTTGGCAGCCAGGCGGCTAACGTGCTGGCTGAGCTTGAGCACGGGGACCAGCAGAACCCCTCTCCGCAGCCCAGCGGCTATTCCTTCTCGCTGTTCGCCTGGCGCGATTGGTCCCTTACCTTCATGCAGCAGCTATCCCGGGCGCTCACGGACAGACAGCAGAAAGAGCGGAACCCGATGACGGAGATCGTAAAATACATTGAGCAGAATTACCCCTCCGACCTCTCCCTTCAGGAGATGGCGGGCAAATTCCAGGTCAGCCGCGAGTATGTCTCACGCCGGTTCAAGCAGGAATACGGCATCAACTTCTCCGACTACATCGTCAGCGTCCGCATCGAGAAGGCCAAGCTGCTGATGCAGAATCCGGGCCTCAAGCTGGCCCAGATCTCGGAAATGGTCGGCTTCCACGACGTCAAATACTTCAGCAAGGTCTTCAAGAAGCACAGCGGCCATTCGCCGAAAGACTACCGGGATCAGGCGGAGCATTAAGCTCCGTCTGGGTGGTATGTGAATGCTGATTACTGGGGGAGAATGTATTCGGTTTTTCGCCTACATTCGGCCGTGTTCCCTCGCGGCGGTGCATTGTGTTCGGTTTTTCGCCTACATTTGGCCGTGTTCCCTCGCGGCGGTGCATTGTGTTCGGTTTTTCGCCTACATTCGGCCGTGTTCCCTCACGACGGCGCATTGTGTTCGGTTTTTCGCCTACATTCGGCCGTGTTCCCTCGCGACGGTGCATTGTGTTCGGTTTTTCGCCTACATTTGCTCCGGTTACTTCACCCTTTTAGTCCTCCATGGCTCTTCACCCATCCACAGATGAAGAGCTGATGCTCTACTAATAGCTCATCAGCTCTAAACGTGTGAAATTCACTTTAACTAATGGCTTGCTGAGTGGTTACTTCACCCCAATTAGGGGGCAAGGGGGAAGGCTTAATTGTAATTCGTACAACTAAATCGTCCGATGTGCCGCCAAATCTCCGTTTAGATGTAGTTCGTGCAATTAAAATGCCCCTACACCTGGATTTTCGTCCATCCGGGCAAATCTAGTTGCACAAAATACAATTAGAAGAGGAAGTCCATCCGTTTCACTGTTTTTAGTTGCACAGAATACACTTATCCCTGTTTTTTCGCTACGAACGCAGCTTCATCCCTTACCTCATTTATGGAATGAACTCACTTGTTTAATTCTGATGCTCTACTAACTTACTGGAGTCCGTTTACTGTTAAATTTCGCTAACCTCTGTACCACGCCAGAAAAGCTTCCGCCACTGCCTTGCCCGCCGCACCGTTCGGATGCGGGTCGAACTCGTCGCTCATATACTCCGGCTTGATCCGGTGATCTGCAGGAGCCGGAACTGAGAGGACGGCGGCCATGTCGAATACGCGGTCCACTCCGGCCGGAGGACTCATGCGGATACATTCATTCACTTTACGCCAATGGGTCTCACGCTCGCCCTCGAAATTGAAAGGTGGCACGGTGCTGAGAATTACTATTGCCTCCGGCTGTGCTTCCTTGATCCGGGAGATAATGTGTGCGAGGTCCCCCAGCAACTTATCTGCCGAGCGCTGGCCGATATCCAGATCATTCACACCGAGCACGATCAGCACCTCATCACCTTGCTGTGCCTTATGCAACCAGGGACCGTCCGTGGCTACATCGTAGGCCCGGCCCCAGCCGGAGCCGATATTCCACACTCCATACTCTGTACCCAGCCCCTCCGCAATTCTTGCCGCCCAGTGTGTGTATTGATCCTTGGCAGTCCGTACCCCTTGCGTGATCGAGTCACCCAGAAAAACCAGCTTCTTCGTTACATCCTTCTTGTAGCCCAGGAAGCTTGGGAGGACCTGCAGCTTGTCCGATTCGCTGAAATCAGCCGCAGACTCCTGAGCTGCCAAAGTACCCGGCGCATCGTAGCCGGAGACCAGCATTCCCTCCACATTGAAGGGGAATGACTTGCCTGCGCCAGCCGTTTTCAAGGTCCAGGTGAAGGCCAACAAGTGGTTCTCCGGCAGCTCCAGAAGCGCTTCGTCGCTCCAGAACTGCTCACCCGGCTCCACTCGCCGCGACAATTCGCCGCCGAAGGTAACCGGCACCTGCGAGCCCGGCACAATGCTGCCGTCCGGCGCCGCTCCGCCATCGGCGAGATATGCCGCCTCGATGCTCCACTCGCCGCCCGGTTCACTGGCTATGGCATCCGTGCCCAGGTCCCAGGTCGAATCCACCGCATTGCTGTGCCAGAACTTCAGCATCAGGCTCCCGTTCTCCCGCAGCCGGATATAGGTGCGGTACGTATGGGTGAACAGCTCCGGCGCGTTCATAATATAGTTGGCGGCTGTAGACAGCGCGGTGGCCGAGGTGAACTCCGGCTGGCTCAGTACTCCGTTTGGCCTGTTCTCCTTGTTCTCCATAGTGCAGCCCGCCTTCCCGATACTCTCTTCCCCACTATCCACCTTCCCCCAGTCCTCCTCTCCAATATTCACTGTCCCTCTACCCTCAATATTGTTCATAGTCATCGACTCCTTTATTCTGGTGCTGTTTCTCTGGCTGATGGGCTGCGGCGGCTGGTACGGCTGACGCTATACCATTAAATTAACAGTAACTTGGCAACCCTTCCAGCATTCCTTCAGCATTCCTTCAGCACTCCATTGGCGGCACTCCTTTAGCACTTCTTCAGCACTCGTTCGAAACCACTAATGTTGCACTATTTGCAACACTGCTGCCTGTGAAACTCGCTATTTTGGTGCAATGTTGCACCAAATGCAGGAATTTCGCCGCTGATTCGCTCAGGGAAGCTGAAATGCTGCATTTTTGACAACAATTCGCCAGAGCCCTGCTCCTGCTGCGGGGATTGTTGCATTTCTGGCAGCAATTAGCCCGTTGTGGCTCATCGTGTGTGCCATTGCACTCCCCCACCGCCGCCAATCCCCAAAAAGCTCCCCGATCAAGGAGACTAATGTCCCCTGTCATCAGAGAGCTTGGTTACTTAAGGGCACAACCATAGGCTAAGCCAGCGTGCAAGTGTGTTAATTCCGTCTATAGTTATGTTAATTCAGTCGTGCGGATGTGTTAATTCGGTCTATAGTTGTGTTAATTCCGTCTTGCGTGTGTGTTAATTCCGTCTATAGTTCACTTATTTCAGCGTAATCGTGAACGTTACGGACTTCTCACCGGCGCCCACGCTCACTGTAGTCTCATCTACCTGCTCCGCACCTTCCACGGAAGCGATAGCGCCGAGATCCTTCACCGCCAGGGTGAATGCTTTGCCGCTGCCTTCGGCAGTTACCATTACAGTGCTGCCGCTGCGTACAGCTTCTACCTTCAGCTCCGGAGCGCCGTGGATATCACGCACAGTCGCTGCAGCAGACTTCCCGTCCTCCAGGGAGTACAGGCCGAACTTCACGCCATCGGCAAAATCATAATCCGGACGGCTGTCCTCGCTGCCCACAGCCAGCAGAGTGTTCGGCCGAACGAACAGCGGCAGGCTGAAGAAGTCATGCTTCTCCTTGCGCCATGATCCGCCCTGTACGGTCTCACCGCTTAACAGGTGTGTCCAGCGTCCGGCCGGCAGGTAGTACTTCACTTCGCCATTCTCCTGGAAGATCGGAGCCACCAGCAGGGAATCGCCCAGCATGTACTGGCGGTCCAGCACCTCACAGGTCGGATCTTCCGGGAACTCCATCACCATGGCCCGCATCGAGGCCCAGCCCTGCTCATGTGCCTGTCCGGCTACATCATACAGGTAAGGCATCAGGCTGCACTTGAGCTTGGTGAAGAAGCGGGTAACGTCCACGGCTTCATCGTCATACGCCCAAGGCACACGGTACGAGGTGCTGCCGTGCAGACGGCTGTGGCTGGAGAGCAGGCCGAAGGCCAGCCAGCGCTTGAAGACATGCGCCGGAGCGGTGTTCTCGAACCCGCCGATGTCATGGCTCCAGAAGCCGAAGCCGGACAGGCCGAGCGACAGGCCGCCGCGCAGGCTCTCTGCCATGGATTCATAGTCGGCATAGCAATCGCCGCCCCAGTGAACCGGGAACTGCTGGCCGCCAGCGGTAGCGGAGCGTGCGAACACGGCAGCTTCATTTTTGCCGAGCTTCTCTTCCAGCACCTCGAATACAACCTTGTTATACAACTGGGTATAATAGTTATGCATCTTGTAAGGGTCGGAGCCGTCAAAGTATACCACATCGGTCGGAATCCGCTCGCCGAAGTCGGTCTTGAAGCTGTCTACGCCCATATCCACCAGGTCACGCAGGTAACCGGCATACCATTCACAAGCCGCAGGGTTCGTGAAGTCGACCAGTCCCATACCCGCTTGCCAGAGGTCCGTCTGATAGACGTCACCGTTGGCTTTTTTGAGCAGATAACCATTCTTCCGGCCTTCTTCAAACAACGGGGAGCGCTGTCCGATATAGGAGTTGATCCACACGCAAATCTTCAGCCCCTTGTCATGCAGACGCTTCAGCATACCCACCGGGTCCGGGAACACACGGGAATCCCATTGGAAATCGGTCCATTGATATTCGCGCATCCAGAAGCAGTCGAAGTGGAACACATGCAGCGGCAGATCGCGCTCCGCCATCCCTTCCACGAAGGAGTTCACCGTAGCTTCATCGTAGTCTGTTGTGAACGAAGTCGTCAGCCACAGGCCGAAGGTCCAGGCCGGAGGCAGCGCAGGCTTGCCTGTCAGGGAGGTGTATTTCGTGATGACCTCTTTAATCGTCGGTCCTTCAATCACGAAGTATTCCAGGCTCTCTCCGGCTACGCTGAACTGGGCCTTCTTCACCTTCTCAGACGCAATCTCATACGATACCAGTTCCGGCTGATTCACGAATACGCCGTACCCCTTGCTCGTCACATAGAACGGAACGTTCTTGTACGCCTGCTCGGAGCTTGTACCGCCGTCTTTGTTCCACAGATCGACCACCTGGCCGTTTTTGACAAAAGCCGTAAAGCGCTCGCCCAGACCATACACGAATTCACCAACGCCCAGATCCAGCTCCTCACGCATGAAGGTGTTGCCGTTCTGATCCGTGATATAGGCCATCGATTTGTAACCGCTGCCGGTAATGCGCTCGTCGCCACGGTAGAAGTCCACAGACCAGTGTGTACCCTTATTGATGACCACGCGGAGTCCGCCGCTGATCAGTACCGTCTGCGCCTCTGTCTCCTCGATTTTCACATGATCGCCGGTTCCCTCAGTCAGCTCGAACGAAGGTCCGCGTGGAATCACGCCGTCGTTATGAATAATTTTGACTCCAACCACGCCCGGAAGCGGGGAATGGAATTTCACAGTCAGCAGTGTGGAGTTGAGTGTCGCCGAACGTCCCGTGATGGGAGTCGTCTGCGTGATGGCGGTCAGGCCTTCCTCGGTTTTTTCTACCACATAGTTCTGCACTGCACCATTGATTGTAATTCCGTCACGAACCAGCCATAAGCCGTCTGTAAATTTCATATGTGCACTTGCCACCCTTCGATTTGGTGTATATAGTTGCATTATACCGATAATAAAAGTTCAAAACTAATAATATATAGCTCATTTATAACACTATTTTGACGCCATCAGACAAGGAGGCCCCTAATGGACCGCACCTCGCAGCGCTTGCTCAAAGAAGACCGCGAACACGGGGATGTCATGTTCCCCCTGGCCGCCTACTGGATCGACCTTCCCGCCGGAGCGCATGTCCTGGACACCCACTGGCATGAGGAAGCCGAGTTCTTCCTGCTGCTGGAAGGCGAGATTCTGTTTCAGGTAGACACAGACTATTTCACGCTTCGCCCGGGTGAGGCCGTGTTCATTGAATCAGGGGATATCCATGCCGCATACGCGCTTACGGAGACCCCTTGCCGCTTCTGCGCCCTTGTCTTCCACCCCGACCTGCTGGCCAGCGCCCAATATGATACTATCCAGCAGAGTGTTATTCTGCCGCTTCAGGAGAAACGCCAGAGCTTTCCGCGCCACCTCACCCCTTCTGTTCCCTGGCAGGCGGAGCTGCTGGTGCATCTGAACCGGATGATGAACGCGTATGATCAACAAATGCCCGGATTCGAAGCTTTGATGAAAGGAACCCTGCTGATTATGCTCTCGCAGATTGCGCAGCCGGGGCGCTTCGTCAACCACAGCCAGTCCGAAGGCGCGGAGCCCACGAAGATTGACCGCCTGAAGCGGATAATTCTCTATATCCAGGACAACTACCAGGAGCCGATCCGCACCCGAGATCTGTCGGGACTGATTCCGATGAGCGAAGGGCAATTCTGCCGTTTTTTCAAAAGTATGACCCGCAAGACGCCCGTCGATTACATCAACTCCTACCGGGTCCGCCAGGCCGCAGCCCTGCTGAAGCAGGGAGACCGCAAAATCTCCGATATTGCCATGGATGTCGGCTTCGACAACGTCAGCTACTTCATCAAAGTGTTCCGCAAAGTCATGAACTGCTCGCCTTCGGAATTCCGCAAGGACGCCGGTCCCTTCGCCGGGCAGAGCCAGCTTTATCCGTAGGCTGAACCCCGTCCTGTACTTTTTCCTGCTTACGGATGCCCGGATACGTTTAAGTTAGGGTATGGATGACCACAGCACCTGCCGCTTCAGCGGTGGCCTAATGGCTCATTCCGGTGGACATGCCGTTCCCCACTAATCTACTTAGAGGAGGCAGATATTCATGAATCAACATGTTACCTTGCCAATTGAGGTACAGGACTTCTACAATGCAGTGAACCAATACCAGCCTGACGCTCTGATCGAATTGTTCGCACCCGGCGCTACCGTGAAGGATAACGGGAAGTCGGCCGAAGGCACAGAGGCTATAGCGGCTTGGGCAGAATCCGAGCTATTCTCTGCTAAGGTCCGCTTTACTATTATGGAAATTGAAGAAATCCAGGGCCGCATTGCGGTGACCGCTGAGATGGAGGGGGAGTTCAATAAGAACCGTGTTCCCGCCCCGCAGCAGTTCACCCATGAATTCAAGGTACAAGGCGGCAAAATCAGAGAGCTGACCATCACGCTTAAATAGACTTTGATGAAATAAAAAAAGAAATCGTTCCTTCGGAAGATTGGGCTGCCGCCCAGCCCTTTCAAAGGAGCGATTTCTTTGGTATGAGACAATCATCCGGGAAGGCAAAAGACAGCCGGAATTGTCCGCCGTCAAGCGCAGCCTCAAGGCTGCCTCCCTGCTTCTCTACCAGTTGCTTGACAATGGCGAGTCCCAGACCGAGCTGGCCGCTTGACCGCGAAGGATCGCTGGTATACGTCCGCTGGAACAACCTGGGCAGATCCTGCTCTTGGATATGCTCCGTTTCATTGGCGAACTTCAGCTTCACCTGCTGCTGTTCCATATACAAAGATATAGTCAAGCTGTTCTTGCCGTACCGGAGCACATTCTGCAGCACATTGGAGAAAATGCGGATCATGGCTTTCTCATCCAGCGGGATGGCCTTGACGTTCTCATCCAGATGAAGCTGCACCTCGATGCCCTTCTGCGTAAGGTCCGGATGAAACGCCAGAATCACTTCGCTCAGCAGGCTGTAGAGATAAACCGGCTGGCTGTCCAAAGGAGTGTCCCCCGAGTCTATACTGGACAATTCGTAGAACGCTTCTACAATATTGTTCATGACTGCCATCTTATGCATGATGATCTCCATATACTGCTGCCGCTCAGCCTCGGAAGCACGGGGATCTTTCAGCAGATAAGCATATCCCTGCAAGGAAGTGAGCGGGGTCCGCAGATCATGGGACAGATTGGCAATCTCTTCTTTCACTGCGTGCTCTCTTGACCGGTGGATCACCCGCTCCCTCTGGCGTTGATCCAGCAGCCGGTTAACAGCCACGACGAGCCGCTCCATCTCCTTCCCGGGCAGAGGCAGCTTGACGTGCAGGTTCTGCCGGGAAGACGCCTCCGCCTCTGCCAATTGCCGCCGCACTTGAATCATGCTCTGCCGCTGCAGCAGATACACAAGGAGTATCCCTGCAGCAGCCAGAGCGGCAATGATGGCTATAGCAAGATACATATGTCTTCCCTCCTTATCTGCACCTGTTAGAACTCTTCCTTCCTGAACAGATACAATCCCAATACATAAAAGAACACCGTATACACCATTCCTGTAATCCACGGCTCCCAGGCAGGATAGGATGCCACATCGTAAGCATTGAACAAGTAATAAGCAGGGCTATGACTGTGGAGCCAGGCCGCCCAGACATATCTGCCTTTCAGAGCGCCCAAAATCATGTAGGGCAGGAAATAGATCAGCAGGAACACGGTAGATATCTGTGCATTTTTGTTCATCACAGCGTTTATACAGAAGTAGGTGGTTACACCGGCAATCATAATAGGCAGCATACCAAGCAGCATCTGGCAGTATTCTGTAAGCGCATATTCATAGCTGCGCAGCAGCAGCTTCGAGCCGAGCAGGACCGAGATCCCGACCAGAACGAGCGCGAACAGCAGGAAGCCGGCCAGTGTAACCAGCAGCTTGGCGGTGTAGATCGAGCGTCTGCTGAAGCCGTAGGCTACGGTATTTTTGAGCACATACTTGTGATCTCCCATCAGGATTCCGGTAAAAATCGTAAGCAATGCGAATACCACCGGCATCATAGCCAGCACATTACGGTAGAAGAAGCGCTCATTCCCATAGGTGAAGCCCGGATCAGAATGATGAAAGACATTGAGCGTCACCGCAGCAGCGGCCATTAACACCGCACAGAGCAGACCGTAAAAATAATAGTTTTTGGTGCGGATAAAACGGTACTGCTCACTTTTCATCAGATTAAGCATGACGCTCACCTCCCAGCAGACCCAGGTAATATTCTTCCAGATCGCCGCCGGTGGCTGCAATGGAGAACACGCTGACGCCCTGGGCATGAAGCACCCGGTTGAGCTGATCGGTCTTATCCATCCCGCCGGAGAGCAGAATCCGGTGTCCCGGCAGGATCCGGTAAGGGATACCCGGGAAATGCTTCTCCAGAACGGTAGACGCTTTGCCGCTGTCATCCACCACGATCTCTACATTTCTTCTGGTCTTCTGCAGCAGTTCTTCTGCCGTTAATTGCTCCACAATCTTCCCCTGGTCCATGAAAATATAACGGGTAGCCACACTCTGCAGCTCAGACAATACGTGACTTGAGATGAGGATTGTGACCTTCTTCTCTTCATTGAGCGTCTGCAGGAGCTGGCGGATCTCCGCCTTCCCCTCCGGGTCAAGGCCATTGGTCGGTTCATCCAGAATCAGCAGCTCGGGGCGGGTCATCAGCGCAAGCGCGAGTCCCAGCCGCTGCTTCATCCCGAGGGAGAAGGCTTTGAATTTCTTGTTCGCGGCATGAAGCAGATTAACATCCTTAAGCGCCTGCTCAATGGAATCCTTACCGGCCAGACCCCTCTGCTGGCGGAAATACTCCAGGTTCTGCCTGGCTGTGAAGTCCGGGAAGAACGCCGGCTCTTCAATCATCGCCCCGACGCTCCGTCGCCCCTTCCGCAGACCGGCGTCATCCTGGCGTCCGTAGAGCGAAATCGTGCCTGCCGACGGAAACACCTGCTCTGTGATACATTTGAACAGCGTGGTTTTGCCTGCGCCATTTTTACCGATCAGTGCGGCAATATCCCCTGACTCAATCTGCAGGTTAATATCCCGGAGCGCATAAGCTTCCTGATAGGTCTTATTGAGCGCCTTAATCTCCAATATACAATGCATCATCATTATGACTCCCTTGCCGTTTGATAATTCCATTGTATAAAGAACACTTTTAATAAGCTTTAAGCAAAGTCTTAAGAAAGGTTAAAGAATTCCCCGTTACACCAGCTTGAACCCGATACCCCAAATCGTTCGGATATACTCCTCTTCCGTGACCCCAGCCATTTTGGCACGCAGATTGCTGATATGTACATTAATGGTGTTATCGTCCCCCAGGTAGGTGCCGCCCCAGATTTGCCGGTACAGCTCGCTTTTGGAGAAAATATGATCCGGCTTGGACATAAGCACCGCCAGAAGCTCAAATTCGTATTTGGTTAAAGCCATGACCTGGCCGTCCAGCATAACCTCCCGCCGCTGCTTGTCCATGACCAGCCCGCGTACCTTGAGCAGCTCTCCATCAGGACCTGCGGCAGGCGCATATTGCAGCCGGCGAAGCTGCGCGTACACTCTGGCCATCACCTCCTCCTGGTCAAAGGGCTTGGTGATGTAGTCATCCGCTCCCAGACGCAGCAGACTCACCTTGTCCTCCAGCGTGCTTTTGGCCGAGATTACAATAATGGGTATGGTAGACTGTTCACGGATCTGCGCAATCAGCGATTCGCCGCTCATGCCTGGCAGCATCAGGTCCAGCAGGATCAACTGGTAGTCTTCAAGCGACATTCTGAGGGAGGCTTCGCTGCCTGAGAATGCAGGCACGGCCGTCAGTCCTTCACCTGTCAGCATACGGCACAGCAGGCGGTTAATGTCGGCATCATCCTCTACCACAAGTACGCTGAGATTCGCATTGTTCACTTTAGCCTGCCTCCTTACCGATTACGATGAAGCAGGTGCTGTCCGGCAAAGGCACCGCCTGCCCGTTATCGTCCATCATAACCACTCTGTTCTCCAGCGCCTCCGTGTAGCCCTCCTGCAGGTAATGACGGAAGACCTCTATCTTGGCCCGGTCCCCCAGCGTCTGCTGAATGAATGCGGTGTACTGCGAAGGTGTGAAGTAGCCGAACTGTTCCTGAACCTCATGAATGTAGGCTTCCTCCCCCCAGGTGTACGTATACAGGAATTCCATCGCATCATTCACCGGCATCAGAACCTCGTGTTCGCCCAGCTGTTCATAACGGATATTCCTTCCGGCAAAATCCTTCGCGTACCGCTCCAGCCACGCCATGCCGTCCGCCTCCAGAAACTGTACCCGCCGCAGCTCATCCTCCGGCTCGCTCATAATCCCGTCGCGGATAATGATCGTCCCGCCGTCAGCCAATACCTCGAAGGCACTGGTCAGGGCTGCCGCCACCGTGCCGTGATTGAACTTCCGGCCGTCCAGCGGCACATAGGAATACAGCTCATGCAGAATGGATGAGAAAATCACCGTGTCCACCGTGCCCGGCTCCACATAATCCTTCAGGTTCAGCGCATCGCCTTGGAGCACCTCCCAGCGGCGGTCCTCCCGCTGCTTGCGCTGCCGCAGCGCTTCGATCACATTGCTTGCGATATCAATCCCCACTGGCACCACCTCCGGCATCCGCTCCTCAATCAGATCGAGCAGCACCCCGCCGCCGGGGCCGATGTCCAGCACCTTCCCTCCGGTAACGTAGTCCAGAATCACTGCCTTATAGTCAGCCGTATCATTCATCTGGCTTAAGTACGTATCCTCATTGTGGAAGCGGTCGAAGGCGTCCCGCCGCAGATCGAACAGGTCGAACAGCAGCAGGACCGCCCGTTCATACAGCGCTGACTTCTCGGCCTCCATACAGAACTCAATCAGCTTCTCCGCTGCCGCTGAGAACTCAAACTGGAAGAACAGCGTATCCGGCAGATGCTCCTTACCCCGCAGCCTGTGCGTAAGATGCGGGTTGCTGCCGGAAGGCTTCACGCCGCTGTAGATCTCCTCCCAGCTCAGCTCCGAAAGATACTTCTCAATAATCCGTTTCTTATAGACGTTGATCTTCTTGCTGCCCTTATAGTCATAATGAATACTGTTCATGACCGCCTCGAAGCTCAGATGGCTCAGATGGCTTAGCTGAAGCGGGCCGCTGCCGGCCACCAGACTCATGACCTTCAGGAACTGCTCCAGCGAGAAGGTCTGGAGCGCCGACTCCACATACCAGAAGGTGGCAGGCTGCAGCGGCTCCAGCGCAGCAGGGAGGAAGCCCTCCTGCACCAGCCCGTCCCACTCCGTCTCGTAATCCTCCCCCTGCGCAATGGACCCGGCGCGCATTCTCCGCAGACGTTCCTTCATCGGGACTTCAGGCTGCAGATTCCCTGAAGCAATTACAGCAATCAGCTCCATGACCTGCAGGCGGACCTCCTGCCACAGCTCCGGGGATGCCGCAGCAATGATGCAGTGATTCAGTGCGAACAAGAGCCGCTCCAGCTCCTCTGCGCCCAGCAGTCCCTGCTCCACCAGTGCGGACAACGGAAGATTGACGGAAGGCGGAACCTCGCCGCGGATTTGCTGTCCAATCAGCCCATGCGTCTCGATCAGCGTATGTATGACCCGTCTCTTCTCCGCAGAGCCTGCCTCGTCCTGCTTCATCCCTTCTGCATACCTCCGGTACAACTCTGCGGAGCCGATATTATGAACGAAAATATTAATACCCTCTTCCTGCCAGCTCCGCCGCTGCCGGAGAGTCCCGCCCTTAGCCGTCTCCGACCAGATCAGCGTCTCCTCAGCCAGCTCCTTGATCCAATACGACAGCGGCAGACTGTCCAGCACCCGCAGACTCCGCTCTACATAATCCAGCACCGGATTCTGCTGCGCAAGCGACTGCAGCGATTCTACCCGCTCCAGGTTCACAATCGTCTGCTCTGCCTGCACGATGTACTCCAGCCACGGATAGCCTTCTCCGGCAGGCCATCCTCCTTCACGATACACCTCTATAGCCCGTAATGATTTCAGCATTTGCATACCTCCCTATGTAATAGCAATCTATATACAATAGCCCATGTGCTTCAGGTTTGAATCAGAGTGTCCCCGGAATGGAACAAACCGCAAGCTTCTATTATAGAAGCCTGCGGCTGCGAAGAGCTCTTGTTCAATTGTATCAGATAGTTGGCCGGGAATCAGATTCCTCTCATTTCACACCTGCCATGAATTCTCTGTAATCCTTGGCAATCTCTTTGGACAGCGTATGATGCAGATAATGTCCGCCATCGAGCGGCACCAGCTTACCGTACACGGAATCCTTCACCTGTTCCTCATGCAGCTGCATCCAGCCCTCAACATCGGTATTATTTGACTGTACGAAGAGCAGCAGCGGAAGCTCTTTGGGGAAGGTCAGCGCCTGGGCTGCTGTGAAATTCTCCTTGAAATGATCGATCTCATTCACGACAGTGTCATTGTTTAAATTCTTGGTGGCGATCATTTTCATCTGCTGCTTGGTGTGTTCGTCGAATGGAAGCCCGGCATACGGGTCGCTGCCTATCTTTTGAAACAATCTCATGATGCCGGATTTGTCCAGGAACTTAAGCGTCCCCACCGGTATTTTATCGTCCAAGCCCCCTTGGTTCGGCACACTGCTGTCAATTCCTACAAAAGCCTGCACTTCATCCTTATACTTGTTCACATAATCCAGTCCGTAGATTCCGGCGATGGAATGCCCCATGAGTGTGTATCGCTTGATTCCAAGCTGCTGCAGCGCTTCATGAATCTCACTGACTATATTGTCCGAGGTCCGTTCCTTGTCGGTCCGGTCACTTAAGCCATAGCCGAACGGCTCCACCACGACTACTTTGTAGTTAGGAGACAGCTCGTCTACCAGCGGTTTGAAATCAAGCGCCGGTGCCCCGGTGCCATACCCCGTCAGCAGCACCACAGTCTCCTCACCCGATCCCTGGATGAGTACATTCATCTTCTTGCCATCGACTGGCACAAGCTGCCCGTACGGATCAATCTTCTTCAGCTCCGCTTTGCTGCTGATGATATTGACCACAAATACTACGGCAAAAAACAATACGATCACAATCAACAATGCCGCTATAGACTTAAGCAGGATTCTGAGTCCTTTTTTCATTATACAATCACCTGTCCTTATAAATCGGATGTACTGCCTTGATGAAGTGCTAAGGATAGTATATATAATGAAAATGTACTCTCCGTGACGTTAATATGAACGGAGGATGAACGGTGTAATAATCTAATCTGCCGGTGTATTCAGCGGCAGCGTTACAATGAAGCTTGTGCCTGCGCCTAGCTCACTCTCGACCCGGATATCTCCTTGATGAAGCAGGACGATCTGCTTCACGATGGCCAGCCCCATCCCGCTGCCGTTATACTTGTTGCTGTGGGAGCGGTCCGCCTTGAAGAAGCGTTCGAAGATCCGCTTCTGGTCCTCGGGAGCAACCCCGATGCCGGTGTCGGATACACGAACGGTTACACTTTTATTATCTTGCTTCGTATGGACACTGATTACTCCCCCATCCCCGGAGAACTTAATGCTGTTGCCCAGCAGGTTCGTCCATACCTGGCTCAACAGGTCATAATCCGCCGTCAGCGTGGCAGCCGTCAGCTGAAGATCGAAGTTGATGCGCCGGGCCGACCATTGCGGCTGAAGAGCAACAATCACGCGCCGGAGCTGTTCATCCAGGCTGAAGGTGGTGAACCGGAGCTGCTGGGACTGCGATTCAAGCAGACTCAGCTTCAGCAGGCTGTCGCTCATCTTGGACATCCGCTCGGCCTCCCCGATGATGATATCGAGATAGCGGTTACGCTCGCTCTCAGGGATATTCATCTGCTTCAGCGCCAGGGCATAGCCGGAGATGGAGGTCAGCGGCGACTGCACCTCATGGGATACATTAGACACGAAGTCACGGCGCATCTGCTCCAGCTGCTGCAGGTCATGCGTCATCTCCTCGAAGCTGCGCGCAAGGGCACCCAGTTCTCCCTTCTGCTTGATATTCAGCTTCACGTTGAAGTCCCCTGCTGCGATTCTGCGCGTCGCGTTGGTCAGCTTCTTGATCGGCCGGACCAGGAACATAGCCGCCACCAGGATCACAAGACTCCCGGAGACCAGCGAATACACCACGAAATTCACCAGCCATTTCAGCACAAAGTCGGCAGACGGTGGACCGACAGGCTCTACGAACAATGCTTTTTTTCCCGCATCCGTAGTTAATTGCACTCCCAGAAGGCTGATGGAGATACCTGTCGGATTAACCTGAACGATCCCACCTGCCAGCACCTGCTGCACCTGCGGTTCAGTCACAGTCTCCAGCTTCAGCCCTTCTGGCCCGCCATAAGACTGAACCCCACCGTTCGCATCATATATCCGCACATGGTAGGTCTCAAGCTGCTTCATGCTGCTTACGAACTTGTCGGCTTCAGCCAGCGGGAAGGTATCATAGATCTGTACGATATCTTGTGCGAAGCGATGCAATTGAACCTGCAGATTCACGTTCAATTCATCTTTGTAGATCCAGACCGCCAGATTGAAGGAGATGACTGTCCCCCCGATCACGGAGACCAGGAAGGTCAGGACCACACGGGTATATAAGGACTTGATCATTCAGTAACCTCAATCCGGTATCCCAGACCGCGGACAGTCTCGATCCGAAAATCCGGCGAAGCCGCAAACCGTTCACGCAGGCGCTTGATATGTACATCTATCGTCCGGTCATCCCCCGAGTAATCAATGCCCCAGATCTGGTCGATCAGCTGCTCGCGGGTATAGACCTGCCCCGGTGTTCCGGCCAGCTTATACAGCAGCTCGAACTCTTTAAGCGGCAGGGACAGCGCTTCTGTCCCGTTCATCACCTTGTAGGTCTGCCGGTCCAGCGTTACCTCTCCGATACGGATCGTATGCGACTTGCCGATTCCCGAGCGCTTCAGCAAGGCTCTGACCCGGACCGTCAGCTCCAGCGGATCAAAGGGCTTGGTCAGATAATCATCGGTTCCCAGCTCGAATCCCTTCACCTTCTCCCAGGTCTCCCCCTTCGCCGTCAGCATTAACAGCGGCAGCTCCGGGTCTGCTCTGCGAAGCTCCTTGCATAGCGCCCAGCCGTCCATCACCGGCATCATAATATCCAGGATGACCAGATCCACATGCGTTCTGGCATAGACCGCCAGCGCCTCTTGCCCGTCTGCCGCTTCAGCGGTATCGAATCCGTCATTGCGCAGAAATAGGCAGACAAGCTCGCGGATATTCGCATCGTCGTCTGCAACAAGTATAGTAGGCATCTATTCCCTCTTTTCGTATGATCCGGCCTTATAAATATTTCTGTCTTCCCATTAGCATCACCCTGCTGCTTTGCCGGCATGCACCGACACCATCCCCCACTCCGGCTAGGTGCCGAACCGCTGCCGGTAGCCGCATTTACGGCACAGCTCCTCAACAGCTTCCCGGCGCGAGAAGCCATAGAACAGATTATTCGCCCGTTCCCCCTCGACAATCTCGGAGAACGGCTGCTCATGAATATTGCCGAGGTTGATCACCCCTTCGCCATCCAGACAGCACGGCACAACGGTGCCGTCTACCAGGACCGCCGCCTGGCTGCGCAGCGCATGGCAGAAGCCCTTACCGTCATCCTCCGGCTCATGCAGCGCCGGCCATCTGAACTCGTGGTCCTGGTTCAGGTACACACGCGGGGCGATCTTCACGCCGCTGCCGGGGACGACCTTCTCCTCGATCCTGTAGCCCAGTCCAAAAGCCTCCTCCAGCAGGGCCAGCGTTTCACGGTTGCGCTCCTTCTCCAGATTCGTCCGGTTGTCCTCCGTCAGATTCCAGAGCCGGAACGAGACAATGACACCCTGGGCAGAGATTTCCCGGACGAACTGGATGATCTCTGTAAGATAACCTTCACGGTTCTCCGAGCCTGCATGGCCGTCGAAGCTGTGCAGCGAGAAGTTCATCTGCCGCAGTGCCGGCTTGCCGAGCAGCTTCGGCCCCGCTTTACGGATCAGCGTGCCGTTGGTCGTAATATTGACCTTGAAGCCCTTGGCATGCGCGGCATCCAGCAGCTCGCCCAGCTTCGGATGCAGCAGCGGCTCGCCTTTGACATGCAGATAGATATGATTGCTATGCGGTTTGATCTCATCAAGAATGGTGTTGAACGTCTCCAGCTTCATGAAATTCTTCTGCCGCTCCGTGGGCGGACAGAAGCTGCAGGCCAGGTTGCAGACGCTTGTGATCTCGATGTATACCTTTTTGAACGTCTTCAAGTTCCGCTCCCCATTTCAATATATAATGCAGCCCAGGCTGCCCGTTGCGTTAGAGATCCGAAGCATACCGCAGGCCAATCTGGGCTCTCGCCTCTTCCATCAGCTCTGCCACCGCCAGGGAATTGGCATGGCTGTTGGTCGCGCTCTCCCGCTGCCCGCTCTTCAGCAGATGAATGAATTCCTCAATCTCATAGTACATCGCCTCATACACCTGCGGTAGCGTAAGCTCCTCGACGGTTCCGTCGCGGTAGTGGATTTTGACCTGATAGGGCTGGTTAATCTTGTCAATCACCATCGTTCCATTCTCGCCCTGAATCTCAGCAGGCAGATAGGAATCGGCAATCTTGGAATGCATGACCACCGCGTCCATGTCCGGGTAACGCATGACCATACTGCCTTCCCCGTCCACCCCTGAAGCGAGCATCAGCCCAACGGCCTTGACCGAATCCGGCTTGCCGAACAACGCCACCATCGGATATAAGCAATAGATCCCCAGATCCATCAGAGAGCCGTTGGAATATTCAGGATTGAACGCATTCAGCACCGTCCCCTGCCGGTAAGCATCATATCTCGAAGAGTATTGACAATAACCTGCGAAGTAGCGCCGGACTTGACCCAGCTTATATAAGTTATCCCGGATCACGCCAAAATTCGGCATGAACGTGGATTTCATCGCTTCCATGAACAGCACATCATTGCTGCGCGCTGCTTCAATCATCGCCTTCAGCTCCCGGCTGTTGGAGGCCGCCGGCTTCTCACAGATCACATGCTTGCCATGGTTCAGACAGATCAATGAATGCTCCGCATGCATCGAGTTGGGGCTGGCGATATAGACCGCGTCCACCTCTGCGCTTGATACCATCGCCTCCAGATCCGTATAGATCGAAGCCCCGGCATACTTGGCGGCAAAAGCCTGTCCCTTCTCCTCTGTGCGGGAATACACGGCCGTGAGCAGAAACTCCTCATTCTCAAGTCCCGCCTGCACAAAGCGGTCTGTAATCCAGTTAGTCCCTACAACCCCGAAACGAATAGTCATGAATGATCCCGTCCTTTTTTAAATATATAAGCTATAACTGCTATTTTCTCATTCCATGATAGGTATGTCCACTTATATACCGTAATTTCCGACAAATTCCGCTAGATTTCGATTGTGAAAAAAAGCACCTGAGAATAGGCACAGGATTCACCTTCATTCGTCCACCCGTTACCTCCTGAGAAGCATGCTTAAACTCCCATAAAGCCATTCCACTCCAACCTAACCTTACACTAACTTCAACAGCCGAGCCTGCAATTGTACTTCGTACAATAGAATCCGGTGTAAAACCCCCGTTTTCCCATTCTGCTGTATTTCGTACAATAGAATTTGGAGTTTAGTCCTATAGCAGACCTTTCCCCATAAATCTGCTGCATCAAATACAATAGAATCAATTTTAGAGGTGTCTTGGGGACTTTCTATTGCACAAAATGCAATCACCCGACTGGGGTGAGAACCCCGTTAAAGCGGGTTTTTAATTGCACCAAAAATACAGCTAAACGGATATTCGGCGGCATATCAGGCGATTTAGTTGTACAGATTACAATTCAGCATCCCAATCGCACCTTCACCAGGGCATCGCAAACCCTCAGAAAACGATTAATTAACGTCCTGCTCACAAATTCACATCTGATGCGCTACAAGCGGACAGCGA
This sequence comes from Paenibacillus silagei, assembly GCF_017874735.1. Classification (GTDB taxonomy): domain Bacteria; phylum Bacillota; class Bacilli; order Paenibacillales; family Paenibacillaceae; genus Paenibacillus_AQ; species Paenibacillus_AQ silagei. The sequence continues at coordinate 39,327 of NZ_JAGGLV010000018.1, read as the reverse complement.
GCGTACTATCCAGTGTCCCACAATACAAGCGACAGCAAACAGCCCCCGCTCATCCCGGCGGGGGCTGTCTTCATCCTGCGCGGGCCCCACTGGACACGCACCTATTTTACCCGTAAAAAGCTACAAGCTGGCGCACGATCTCCGCCTTATCATGATCGACCACGACCTGATGCTGCGGCTGCTCGAACAGGGCCGAGATCTGAGCCGGGAACTCCTGCTTGATGCCGGTCAAGGCAATCGCCTCGTCGAACTTGGCCGGATGCGCTGTAGCGTAAGCAATGCTAACTTCATCAGGCGCGCTGAACTTCTCGTAGGCCGCTACGCCGCACGCCGTATGCGGGTCGAGCAGATAGCCGGATTCCTGCTGGTACTTGCTGATGATCTCCAGACACTGTGCATTCTTCACGCCCAGCGCGGAGAAATCCGCCTGTACCCGGGCCAGCAGCTCGCCGTCCACCTTAATCGCGCCCTCGCTCTGCAAGGCTGCCATGTACCCGGACAGCTTATCCGCATCCTCGTCCAGCAGATAATACAGATAGCGTTCGAAGTTGCTCGCCACCTGGATATCCATCGACGGGCTGTAGGTGCCCGTGAAGCTGCCCGGCTTGTATTCACCGGTAACCACGAACCGTTCGAGGATGTTGTTCTCATTGGTCGCGATGATCAGCTTGTGGATCGGCAGACCCATTTTCTGCGCCAGGAACCCTGAGAAAATATTACCGAAGTTACCCGAAGGCACGCTGATATTGACCTTCTTCTGATCGCTTCCCGGAAGCTGCAGATAAGCATGGAAATAATAGACCGTCTGCGCCAGAATGCGCACGAAGTTGATGGAGTTAATCGCCCGCAGGTGGTACCGCCCCTTGAAGTCGAGGTCAGCGAACAGCTCCTTGATAATCTTCTGACAGTCGTCGAAGTTACCCTCTACGGAAAGGTTCAGCACATTGCTGTCATCTACGGTAGTCATCTGTAGCTCCTGCACCTTGCTGACCTTGCCGTGCGGATGAAGGATACAGATCTTGATGCCTTCCTTGCCGCGCACACCCTGAATCGCAGCCGCTCCGGTATCGCCGGAAGTGGCCCCGAGAATATGGATAATCTCGCCCCGCACCTTGGCAATGTAGGAATACAGCTCGCCCATGAACTGCAGCGCCACATCCTTGAAGGCAAACGTCGGCCCATGGAACAGCTCCAGCACGTACAGGGAATCGCTCACTTTGTGCAGCGGCGTTACTTCCGGAGCGCGGAAGCTGCCATAGCTGGTGTAGACCATCGAGCGCAGATCCTCATAAGGAATTTCGTCATTCGTATAGTAGGAGAAAATCTCAAGGAACAGCTCCTGAAAGCTCAGGCTTCTCCATTCTTCCAGCTTCTCGGGGGAGATCACCGGAATCTCGGCCGGCACCATCAACCCGCCGTCATCCGCCAGCCCCATCAGAACCGTATCAATAAAGCCTCTGGCCGCTACCTTGCCTCTTGTGCTTATATACTCCATACCCGTCTCATCCTCCTGAACCCCTCTTTATTTACTGTACATAGTACCACGTTTACGCGTTAAAGTCCGCTGATTCTATAAGATTAAGGCTCACTGGGGCTATTTGCCCTGAAGCTCTTTCCAGACGGTTTTGTTGCTGTACTTCTTCTCTGTGCTGACATCCAGGCCGAACCATTCCGGGGCTGCGAAGCGCTCCGCCTCCTCCAGCGAATCGAACTCAACCTCAAGCACGGTAAGCTCCAGCTGGGTATAGAGATCAATCTCCACCGTTGTACCGTTCCATACGCCTGTAATGCGGGTTTTGACCAGCGGGATCGCCTTCACAGCCTCAATCATCTGATTATACAAGCCTGCAGAAATGAAATATTCAATCTCCTGGCGGCTGATGCCCTTGCCATCCTTGAACGTATGCGTGTACGTAACCTCGCCTGTGTCCAGATCCGTGATCTTCCGCACCCGCAGCTCCTGCCCGTCCTCAATCGCAAGATACGTCTGGTCAATACTGTGACGGGTCAGCACCTTAAGCTGTCCTTCTTCAATCAGCCGCTCCGGGTATTCCGGCAGCAGGAATTTGCGTTCAATCTCCATAGCCATGCTGTTTCTCTCCTCTGTGTGCGAGCTTTATGCGAGCGTTAATGTTACATATTATTTATCATCATAGGGGCGGGTCATACGCAAGTCAACCAGAGGGAACGGATTCACCGGGAAAAAAAACCTATACCTTCTGTCCGCCTAAGGCATGAATGTTATTCGCTCCCCAAGCCACGATCTCTTCAATTAACGGAACCAATTCCTGCCCGGAGGGAGTAAGCGAATACTCGACGCGCGGAGGCACCTCATGATATTGCTCACGGTGGATAATCCCGTAGTCGATAAGATCCTTGAGACAGTTCGTTAGCGTTGTTCCGGTGATGCCGTTCAGCCTTCTTTTTAGTTCGTTATACCGGATCGGCCCCTCTTCGCTCAGTAAAGCGAGGATGGGCAGATTCCACTTCCCGCCGATGACATGAAAGGCAAAGGTGGCAGGGCACATCTGCGTTAAGTCAACCTCATATTTCATAGGTGATTCCTCCATTAGTATATTTTATATACCAGGTATTAAAAACAATAGTACTTGTTAATCTGATGCCAGATATTATAATCATACTACAAGTAGAAACGGAGGAGGTAACCCCTTATTATGAATACAAATCCTATGATCTGTGATCTGAAGACAGGTGTATGCGGGGTAAGCGACGAGGAGCATACACAAATTATAGATTTCAATCCGCAGCAGCAGCCCAAAGTTATTCTCTATTATGCGACTGATCCGATCTGTTCACACTGCTGGGCCATCGAGCCTACCTTGAACCGGTTTATCCAGCAGTATGGCAAGTACTTTGATCTGCAGCCTCTGATGGGCGGATTATTAGCCGGTTGGAATGGCTTCGCTGACAAGGCAAATGGAATACAGCAGCCAGCCGATGTAGCGGGTCACTGGAAGGAAGTCGGAGCGCATTACCGCATGCCCATTGACGGCACCCTATGGCTGAACAATCCGGTCATGTCCTCTTATCCGCCCTCCAGAGTATTCAAGGTGATACAGCAGAGACATCCGGGGAAGGAACTGGCCTACTTGTGGAGCGCCAGAGAAGCCGTCTTCGTCTTCAACCGGAATATCGGAGAAGAAGAGGTCCTCGCGGATATTGTGAATAGTCTGGGATTACCCGGCGATGAGATCGTTCAGGCCGCAGGACAGGAAGCGGCACAGGAGCTGCTGGAGGAGGATTTCCAGAAGGTGGCCCAGCTCGGCGTACGCGGCTTCCCGACCTTTGTCATGGTCAATGAAGAGAACCAAGGCATCAAGCTCGTCGGGTCCCGTACGCTGCAAAACTACGTGGACGCACTACAGCAGCTTATCCCTGAGCCTCTTGCTCCTGCTGATGTCCCGGCTATGCCTGAGCTGCTTGCGGAAGGACATCTTCTCTTCTCCAGAGAAATTGAAGCCATGTACGATATCAAGCCAGAGGATGTGGCGGCCTTCACCGCCGCTGCGCTTCCCGAGCATGCGTACCGCACCGGGCAGATCCTGGGTGAGATGTTCATCGAACCGGCCTGAAGGTGGCCGTATTCAACAAAGAGCGGTCCTCCGATGACGGGGGACCGCTCTTTGTTGAATTATACTGAAGCATGATGCCCATATACCGAATCATGCTGCCAATGCGGACTGAGAATCCGCTATTCCGCATGAATAGCCGCTTTGGCCCTGTCATCCGGACTCAGAGGCCCCTATTCGTGCGATTTCGCCTTGAAACGGCCAGCCCGGAAGACAATAAGGTATTCTGAGTCCGCAAGAACAGAAATCAGGTTAGTTTATGAGCAAATAAGGTCATGTCAGTCCGCAAGCCGGCTGTGGGTGAGGGGAGCTACGACTCCAGAGGTGAATTCACGCTACGGCGGGATCCCCGCTGCGGCAGAATCACAGTTGCGGCGGAATCACAGTTGCAGGCAAGTCCACGGTTACGGAAGTATCCTCATCTGCGTGAGAGTTCGTGATTAGATATAATCCGCCGTCGAGCGGACTACGAGTCCTGTCGGCGCGGCAGGGGTGAAGTCTGACCCTCCGCCGCTGCTCCCGCCCCGAATCGAGAACTCCACCGTCTTCGGCTCACCCGGCAGCAGATCGAAGTAATTATCCGAGAAGATACCCTCTTCTTCCACCGTCAGGTGCACGCCCCGCGCCAGCACATCGCTGCTTAGCGTGAAGCTCTGACCGCCGCTTCCCGGTACCTCTGTCACCGTGATGACCGGCTTGCACAGCGGAATATCCTTCGCCCGGGCGAAGTAATGCTCCTTGCGCTCCAGCACTTTCCGTGTCTCAGACTCCAATACCTGTATTGTCTCCGGCTCCAGTACTTGCCTTGTCCCCGGCCCCTGCTCCACCGCCTGCCCACTCTCCAGGAGCGAAGCCACCAGCAGCACACTGGCCGGTTCACGGCCCTCTAACACTTCGGCCAGCGGCAGTGTGAAGACCACAGCCGATGAATCCGCAGCAAGGGTTACCGGCTGTGACCATTCGCGCAGCAATAGGCCGCTGATATCATGCAGCCGCAGAACCAGCTCTGCGTCCAATGCCTCCCGCCGGTCAGATACCCCATAGACCTTGACGCTCTCCCCATCCGTGCTGTCTACAGACAGCAACACCTCTTGGAAGCTGCGGCGCACCGTATATTGCAGCGCCTTCCAGCGCCCGTAATAATCCATGCCCGCCCAGGAGGCTACCGGCCAACAGTCATTCATCTGCCAGTACAGCGTGCCCATGCAATAAGGCTTGTTACGGCGGTGACTCTCCATAGCCATGCGGATCGCCTCGGCCTGAAGCACCTGGCTCATGTATAGGAAGCCCCGGAAATCCTTCGGCTGCGGCAGATACATATCCATATACTCCTTAATCAGCTGATTGCCCGCTCCATTCTTCTGATGGGCCAGCATGACCTTTGATTCCAGCGCCAGCTCCGCTTCCTCTGCATAGCTCAGCACCGACTTCAGCTCCGGGAAGGACTGGAAGCCGTATTCGCTCATGAAGCGGCCTACCTTGAGATTATAGTTCTCGAACGGCTCCTTGGCGTGCCAGACGCCCCAGTAGTGGATATCCCCGTCACCCATAATCCGCGTGGCATGCTGATCCTGACCACCTGTGAGTTCGCGCAGCGGCGAGGACGGCCAGTAATCCATACCCGGATGGTTCGCGGCCACAGCTTCCGGCAGAATCCGGTGGAAGATTTCCTCATAGGCAGTCCATAAGCTCTGGCGAATCTCAGCATTCAGCTTCTCCTTCCAGCCCCAGCCCATGTACTCCTCATGCTGCGACCAGGCCGAGTCAATCTCATTGTTCCCGCACCAGAGCGCGATACAAGGGTGGTTACGCAATCTGCGGACATTATATACCGCTTCTGCGCGGACATTATTCAGAAACGCCTCATCGCCCGGATACATGCTGCAGGCGAACATGAAGTCCTGCCAGACCAGCAGCCCGTATTCATCACACAGCCGGTAGAACACTTCTTCTTCATAGAAGCCGCCGCCCCACACCCGCAGCATATTCATATTGGATTCCACGGCCGTGGCAATCTCATGGCGGTAACGTTCTTCCGTAACCTCCGTGATGAAGCTGTCATTCGGGATATGATTGGCACCCTTGGCGAAGACCGGCACCCCGTTCAGCTCAAAATGGAACGACGCCCCCTGCGCATCCGGCTTACGCACCAGCTTAATTTCCCGAAGCCCCGTCGTTACCTCCGATACTGCTACAGCCTCCGCTCCTTGCAGCAGCTCTGCACGGAAATGATACAGCTCCGGCTTGCCCAGGCCGTTGCACCACCACAGGCGCGGGCGGTCAATCACCAGCTCAAGCTCTAGCGTCTGCTTGCCCGGAACAAGCGTAACCGCCTTCATCCATTCCTGCCCTTCGGCACTTAACCGCAGCATCCCGCTCCACGTTTCCGGTGCGTCCGCTTCAATCACGGCTGTGAGCCGGGCCTCCTGCTCATTCACCGCATGCTGGCGAATGTACAAATCCTCAATCGCCGCAACGTTACGGCCTGTCAGCACAGCTTCCCGCCAGATCCCGCTGGTCAGGAATCGGGGACCCCAGTCCCAGCCGTAGTGATATGGCGCTTTGCGGGCAAATACGCTGATCCGCTGCTCTTGAAGACCACCTAACTCAGACTGGTCATTCGGCGCAGGCAGATTGTAGCCCAGTGCCGCCAGCTTTGGCAGATCCTCGGTCACCACCGAGCGGAAGACGATGCGGATCTCATTCTCACCCGCCCGCAGCAGCCCCTTCACATTCACGGTCCAGGACAGGAACATATTATCTGCGGACAAGGCGTGAACGCCGTTCACATACACATCGGCATACGTATCCAGCCCGGCGAACACCAGCTCCGTAACCGCCAGCGTCTGCCATGCCTCTTCTAATACAAATCCGGTTCTGTATTCCCAGTCCTTTTTATCAATCCATTGCAGCTCATGTTCATTCGTTCCATAGAAGGGCTGATCGATAACGCCATTGCGCAGCAGATCCGTATGCACCGTTCCCGGTACAACAGCCGTAAGCCATTCTTCATCTCCGCAGGCTCTGAATTCCCAGTTCGACAGGTCGATTTGTAGTTGTTTCATAGTTCCTCCTATACTGTTTTTGCGCATTCCGGCGCTTAGCTACCCTCATTATATTTTGTTATAATTACGTTAGCAATAACAATATTTGCAGAAGCTACAATACAAACAAAACAAACATCACCTAGAACCTCTCAAACACAGACCCAACAGTATAATACCCAGCTATTGCAATAAATTTTACACTAACGAAGTTCCATTTCGTTAATTTTGTTATCTCAATTATTATCAATCTCTGCCAAAAAATGTTCTTCAATGTCTCTGTCTCTGCTGCTCCTCATGCTCCTTAATCACCTGCTCCGTCCCGAGCAGAATCAGCCTCAGGCCGAATTCAAAAGCCCCATCGGTCCCCAGCAGCTCGAACAGTCCGTTCTTGAACATCCTCCGGAATAACCCAACCTCCTTCTCGCTCATGGAGTCCATCAGGCGGAGCAGTTCCTCGCCCGGAGGCTCCTGCTGTTCCTTAGCCATCATGGAGACATTACGCTCATGCTCGTAATCATCCAGCACGAAGAAGAACACGAAGTTCACAAGTGTAGTGACCACCTGCACCTTCTGCGCCTCCTCAAGCGGCGTGGATTCCACGCAGTGCAGCATCCGGTTGTTAAACCGGATAATATCCGGCTCGTGGGGCAGTGTCATCATCATGAGCTGCGTGGAGCAGGAATACCGGCTGAGCACACTCCGTACCGTTACCGCAAATGCTGTCAGCTGCTCCTTCCAGTCGCCCTCCGGGCGGTGCTCCTCCAGGATGACTCTGGAGATGTGGTTGGCCAGCCGCTGGTAGAGGTTCTGTTTGCTCTTGAAATACCAATACAGCGAGGGAGCTTGAATCCCCAGCCGGTCAGCCAGACGCCGCATACTGAATTTTTCGATTCCCCCCTCCCTGAGAAGCTCCCACGAAGCTTCCAGAATCCGGTCTTCCGAGATTTGAGGTTGTGCTTTTTTCATCGCTATCCGCCCTTTTATCTAACAGTGTAAGTTTATGCTTTACAGTCTCTTAGGTTCATGATATCATCTAACACTGTAAGGTTCAATCTAACGCCGTTAGATTGACAAAAATCAGTGAAAGAAGTGATCCCTAATGGATACCGAAAACCTTTATTATTTTGAAAAAGCACCCATCACCAAAGCCGTCGCCCATTTCGCCGTGCCCATGATGTTAGGCACATCCATGAACGTCATCTATTCGATTCTGAATGCCTATTTCCTGGGTACTCTCCACAATACGGCCATGCTGACCGCACTCGCCTTGACCCTGCCGCTGTTCGCCATCATTATGGCACTGGGCAATCTGGTGGGCATCGGCAGCGGCACATATATCTCGCGGCTGCTTGGTGAGCACAAATATGATGAAGTCAAGCAAGTGTCTTCCTTCGCCTTTTACAGCAGTCTCGTGCTTGGCCTCCTCGTGATGGCCGTGGGTCTGCCGCTGATCGGCCCCATCCTGCACAGTCTGGGGGCAACGCCGGATTCCTATGGATTCACGAAGGATTATGTCACAGTCATGCTGATTGGCGCGCCGTTTGTCGTATTGTTCTTTACGCTGGAGAATATGGTCCGCTCCGAGGGTGCAGCCATCGTCTCCATGATCGGTATGATGCTCAGCGTGGTGGTTAATATCCTGCTCGATGCACTGGTTATCTTCGTGCTCCACTGGGGTGTAATCGGCGTAGCGTCGGCAACGGTTGTGGCCAACATGGTTGCGAGTGCCTACTATGCCTTCCATATGGGCTACAAAAGCCAATTCCTCACCGTCTCCTTCAAATGGTTCAAGGCCACCAAGGATATTCTCAGCAATGTGTTCAAAATCGGCGTTCCGGTCTTCATCATGAGTGTCTTTCTGGGAGCCATGTCGCTGATCTTCAATCTGTTCCTGATCGAATACGGGGATGCGGCTGTAGCCGCTTACGGGATATCCTCAAGATTGCTGCAATTCCCCGAGTTTATTCTGATGGGCCTGTGCGAGGGAGTCGTGCCGCTCATTGCCTTCTCATTCACAGCGGATAAGCTGCGCATGAAGCATACCATCGGATTCACGGTAAAAGCGATGGCCGCCATGGCTGCCGTATTCGGCATCGTCGTCTATCTGATCTCCGACCATCTGATCGGTCTGTTCACCAGAGATCCGCAAATGATTCAAATGGGCAGCTACATTCTGCATGTCACCTTCTTGTCCTTATTCATATCAGGGCTGACCACCTTATTCATGGGGATCTTCCAGGCTACTGCGCAGGGAACGGCCGCATTCGTAATGTCGATTATTCAAGGGGTCACACTGATTCCTGTGCTCTTCTTCGCCAATCGGACGAACGGCTTCCATGGAGTGGTGTGGTCGCTGGTCATTGCCGATGCCGCTGCCTTCCTGGTCGGTGCCGCCATGCTGTACGCCCTGCGGCACAAGCTCCAGCCCGAACTGGAGAGTCTGGTTCATTAAGGGGGCTTAAGCCCCTTTTGAGAAATACAAGCAGCCGCAGGAAGCCCTTCCTGCGGCTGCTTTATGTTACTATGAAGGTTATAACGAACGAATCCCATCTGCAGAAGGAGTCTGATCCGCTTGCACGCACCATCCCATCCTAACCACGACTCTCAGGACATCGAGGTCTACGATACAACCGAGCTATATGGTGAGACCGGACGGTTCCGGGTACTGCAATTCTCGGGGGAAGCTGTTCAGGGCGCACTGGATCTGGACCATCCGCGCCGGGTGATCTTCGAGTATCCCCGGGCGATGATTCATCTGATGGAGGCGGGCAATCCGCATTTCGAGCGTGTCTTCCTGATCGGACACGGGATTGGTACGATTGCCGGTTATTTCGCAGAGAAGCATTTTACGGTGGCTGAGGTGAATGCGAAGGTGGTGGAATACAGCAGAACCCGCTTTGGCTACATGCAGGATAACATCCTGATCGGTGACGGCCGGAGCCTGCTGGAAGCCGCGCCGGAACGCGGCCATGACTATATCCTGCTTGATGCCTTCACCGCTGCCGGGACGCCGCCTCATTTCACCACGCTGGAGTTCTTCCGTCTAACCCGTGCCAAGCTGAACGGACACGGCCAGATCATCATGAATCTGATGGGCCGCAGCGGCAATGACCGCTTCATCAGTGCTATTCATACCACACTCCGTGAAGTGTATCCATATACCAGAACCTTCGCCCTCCCGGCAGAAGGGACCGCCGATCTGCGCAATATCCTCATGACCGCCAGCGCCCGGCCCATTGCCTATCAGTCCCGCCACATGGCCGGCTTCAGCGAGATCACTCCGGGGATCGGTCATGTGATCCGGGACCGGTAATGCAGCAGGCGTGCAGGTCCAGCAGGTTCTCCAAATTCAGCAAGTGAATAAACTGATGGTTGTCTTTATAGACGGCATCCAGCACCTCTGGATTCTGGAGAATGTGATCCGGCGCCTCATCCATGTGCTCCCTTGCGAGCAGTTGCACCGCTGACACCTGATCCACCCATATCCCTACCTCCTGTCCGGATACCTCGCAGATCAGAATCCGGGAGCCGTCCGTCTGTTCACCGCTGTCCATTTCGAGCTTGGGCCGTATGTCATAGACCGGGAACAGCAATCCGCGCAGATTGATCATTCCCAGGACATGAGCCGGGGCAGACACCAGCGAATGAATCTCAGGAACAGGTACAATCTCCTTCATTTGGCGGATCGGAATCCCGAAATCCAGCTTCTCCAGCTTGAAGGTGATATATTTCTCGCTCTGACTATCCTGATCGCCTGCCGTAACTGTGTTCTCTTGGAGCAGTGCATCGTGGGCCGAGCCTGTTTCCCTTGCAATCGAGCCTATATCCAGGATATGGGCCACTCGGCCGTCGCCAAGTATGGTTGAGCCTGCGATATAAGAAACGTTGCCTATGTAACTTCCCAGTGACTTGATGACAATCTCCTGGTTGCCGATCGTCTGATCTACTACCAGACAGACCCGCTTATCCGCGAAGCCGACGATGACAACGAACAGCCGGCCGTTCACCGTATGCTCGCCTTCCTCCACTTGCAGCATATGGTGCAGACGGACAAGCGGAAGCACCTGATCGCGGAACTGGCAGACCTCCCGCCCCTGAATGGTAACAATATCCTCCGCCTTCATTCTGAATATTTCAATGACATTAATCAGCGGAATGGCAAAGGTACTGCTCCCCAGCTTAACCAGCAGGGAACGGATGATGGCAAGCGTCAGCGGGACCTTGATCGTGAATATACTCCCCTGATCAGGAACCGTCTCAATATCTATAATGCCATTTAATTTCTCTATATGTGCTTTGACAATATCCATCCCCACTCCGCGGCCGGATAGATCTGTGACCGTACGGGCTGTTGAGATGCCAGAGCGGAAAATGAGCATCACCAGCTCTTTGTCCGTCATACGCTTCACTTCATCAGTGGTGACGAAGCCTTTACGCACAGCGGCTTCTTTGACCTTGCCCGTATCAATGCCCCTGCCGTCATCGGATACCGTAATGACAATCATGTTCCCTTGATGACTTGCCCGCAGAGTAATGGTCCCTTTCCGCGGCTTGCAGAGAGCTGCACGTTCTTCCGGCAGCTCCAGCCCATGGTCCACGGCGTTGCGCAGAATATGGATCAGAGGATCGCTGATCTCCTCAATGAGGCTGCGGTCCAGCTCGGTCTCATTGCCCTCAATGATGAACTCGATCTCCTTGTTCGACTTCTGCGCCAAATCCCGGATCATCCTGGGGAAGCGGCCGAACAGATGCTCCATCGGCAGCATCCGGGTCTTCATCATCCCCTCCTGAAGATCGCTGATGACCATATTCAAATGTCCTGCGATATCATTAAGCAGATGAACATCACTGTTATTCTTGAACTGCTCGCTTAATCTGGAACGGACACTGTGCAGCCTTGTATTATCTATAATCAGCTCTCCTACCAGATTCAGCAGTCCCTCCAGCCGCTCCACATCCACACGGACAGTCTGAGCCGCATACCCGCTATTTTTCCGAGCCTCTTTTCCTTCGGTGAAGGTGTCGAGGTTTGCTTTCGTGATAGGATCTGTATGTATAATTTCAATCTGTGAGATTTCCTGCAGACAGGCCATCATATCCTGCCGGGACTGCTGCGTAAGCAGAATATATACAATAGTACCGGAGAACTGCGCATCCCTCTCGAGGGCTTCCAGCTCGGGGAAGGTGGCAATAACCTCGCCCGTTTCCCGCAGCTTGGCTTCTACGAGCTTCGCTCGGACATACTTCATCGGCTCCTCAGCAGCAAGTTGAATATGAACCGCCATTGCAGCAGAGCCTTGATCTATAGCTGCCTGGATCTGCTCTTTACGGATATCATCGAAGATCATATCCGGCACAGGCCCCGCTTCTCCCTGCGGAAGCCCCTCTGCAGCAGGAGCGGGAGACTCGGCTGCTGTCTTCCGCAACTCTTTTAACCGGCGCAACAGATCTGAGGTATCCCCTTCCTCCAGCGCACCGCTCAGAATGGATTGACGAAGCTCCTTAATGAAATCTACGCAATCAAAGAGAATGTTCAATAACTCGGAGGTTACGTCCAGCTGTCTGCCCCTGAGCAGCTCTAACACACTCTCCATCTGATGCGTCAGCCGGTTAAGCTGCTTGAAGCCCATGACCGCAGATGAGCCCTTGAGCGTATGCGCGCCCCGGAAGAGCCTCTGAATAAGGTCATTCTGATACCCTTTGCTCTCCAGCATGAGCAGGGCCTCATCCAAATACCGCAGCTGCTCGTCCATTTCATCCAGAAAAACGCCCAAATACACCATATTATGAAACTCGTTCATCTCAGTTCTCCTCCCCGCCTTCATGCGTTGGCCTTCACCCGTCACTTAACAGACGCCCGATGTTCAGAATGCTGATCAGCTCCCCGGCACACATGCCGATCCCGTCCATGTACTGCACGCCCTGCACTTCATGGGATTCCAGAGGCGGCTCTACCTCATGAAAGGAAGCCACCTTTTCTACAAAATCCACCATAATCCCTATGGCCTCCTGCCGGTAATGTACCACTACGATCCTTGACCGGGTATCCGGTGGAGATTCTGCCAGGCCAAACCGCCTGCACAGACTGACCACCGGTATAATTTTGCCGCGTAAATTAATCACGCCCTTAATAAAAGACTTGCTGTTAGGCACGGCTGTGATAGGCTCCATCTTGATAATCTCGTTAATCTCCCGGATATCGATGGCCAGCTTCTCCTGGACCAGCCGGAAGATGATGTACTGCTCCGTTCGTGCAGCCAGCATGGCTTACTCCCCCTCTACAATCTGAACACCGACACCGAGCTATTCAGTTCATCCGCCAAGGAGGCGAGCATTTGCGAGGAGGAGGCCGTCTCCTCGGCTGCTGCGGCGGATTCCTGGCTTCCGGCCGCAATGGATTCAATCGAGAGCAGCACCTCGTTCGTCTGCGCCGCCTGTTCCTCACAAGCCGCAGCGATGCCTGTAATCTGCTGGGTAGTATCATTGACGCGGGTAACGATACCATCGATCAGCCGCTCTGTACGCTCGGACAAGGCCGATACGTCACTGACAGCCTGCACACTCAGAACCGTATTCTTCTGCATCACCCGGATGATCAGGGCAATCTGTTTGGTCGCTTCACTGCTCCGTTCAGCCAGCTTGCGGACCTCATCGGCGACAACGGCGAAGCCCCGTCCCTGCTCACCGGCACGCGCTGCCTCAATCGCTGCATTGAGCGCCAGCAGATTGGTCTGCTCGGCAATTTCATCAATCACCTCGATAATTTCGCCGATCTTCTGGGAATCCTGCTCAAGCAGCTCCATCTTCTCCGACAGATTACTCATACCAAGGCCGGATTCTCTTACCGCAGTGCTTCCCTCCTCAGCACCCTGACGCGTCAGCAGCGACAGCTCCGATGCCTGCTCGGCATTCTTCGCAACCTCATCGATGCCCCGGGTCAGATCCTGAACCAGCTGATTGATATTTTGCGCCGCCTGGGCCTGGGATTGGCTGCCGCTGGCGATTTCTTCGGTGGTTGCCGATATTTCCTCAGAGGAGGCCGCGACACTTTGCGCCGCTTCGACCGTCCCGCCAATCAGCTTGCGCAGGCTGGTAATCATCTCATTGGCTGCTGTGGCCAGCCGGCCGAACTCATCCCGGTTCTTGATCGCAATCTCCTCCCTGAGGTCACCGCCTGCCATGCGGACCATCGCAGCGAGCAGCTTGGATACCGGACCGACAATTCCCTGCGAGATCACGATGCCCAGCACAATGGCTGCAAGTGCCGCAAGGATGGAGATGATCAGGATCATCATTCTTCCCGTGGTATAGCTGGCAACCGTAGAGTCGATCCGTTCATCTGCACCTTCGATTACATTACTGGCGGCCAGATCGGCGGTATCCTGAGCCTTCTGCAAATCAGGCAGTGCGTCGATTAAGACGCCGTAGGCCTGCGTATTCTGATCTTTATCCAGCAGTTCATTGACTTTGGGCACGGATTGGTTATAGTTATCCACGCTCTGCTTAATGATCTCTAACGCAGCCCGTTGATCCGCATTCAGTGCGAGCTCTCCATAGACCTTCATCCGGTCAGCAATTTTGTCCTGATCCGCTTTAATAACTGCCTGAATCTCCTCCTTCACCGAATCATCGGTTTCGAGGATAAGCTTGAACAGATCACCGCGCAGCTTGTACAGCTCGGTCCGAATCTCAGCAATATTGACGAGCGCGGGGAAGTTGTAGCTCTGCATCTGTACAGAGTTACTGTTCATGCCCGCCATTTTCATAATCGATAGCCCGCTGATAAATATAAGCAACGCTACAATAACCAGAAAGCCTCCCAACAATTTGGTGCGGATGTTTAGTTTCAAATGAAGCACTCCTCAATATGTATTTTGTCGAGCCTACAAAGCTTCCCCTATTATGTATAACGTAAGGCCTCTGCGCCTATCGCCATTGGTTCCTAAGTTTCGACATAATCTTCCTGTTTTCTACAGGCCTTCTTTCCTTTATCAAGTGGAAACGGCTTTGCCGTCCTTTTAAAGGACGGTACCGTTTCAGCGAGGAATAGAAGGATAATGTATAGCGCGAAACCCATAAATTCTTATATTTGCACAAAAAAAGCAATGTACGCTTACATGCTGCGTAATCATTGCTTTTATAAAGAATCTTTTTTGCCGGTAGCTTGATATATTTGCGAGATCGCCTGTGATCTGCTATGCACACCAAGCTTCTCGTAGATTTTGGTTATGTGATTCTTGACAGTATGCGTACTGATAAACAGTTTCTCCGCAATTTGCTTGTTATTGAGGCCTGTCAGCAGACCATCCAGGATATCGTTTTCCCGGGTAGTAAAACGTACGCCTCCCTCTTGCTGCACTGCAACCGGCGGAGGAGCTATCAGTTGCTCAAAGGAACGCATAAGTGGCTCGGGCACGGGTATAGGAAGTGTTTCCTTCCATTGCCTGCCGCCCTGCTCCGTATACTTCGTGAGCATAAGCAAGACCTTCGCCAAGTACAGATGGGAACTTTCTCCTACATCCTCTTGCCCATTGTAATCCGTCAGGTAATAGTGCATATGGCGCAAAACACATACAGCAGGAATATCACCCAGGTATTTGATCAGCAGCCCTATAGGATATGGAGCAAGAAGCGCGGCCTGGCCAATCCATTCCATCTCTTCCGCAGAGTGACTTAACGGCTCCAGCAAGTCCTGTGCAAGCCTTCGGATATCCGCAGCTCTGCTATGTACTACCGGCTGCTGTATCAGCAGATTATCCTGGAGCAGCCGCATGAAGTCAGTTCCGGAGGGCGTGTTCTGAGGCTGCTGGGCAAGCAGCTTGGTCACTAGCAGCACATTGGTCATATGAAAAATCGTTTCATATTCCCGCCGCTGCCCCTCATCACTGAACTGGACCGTGAATAACCCCAGCAGCCTTTGTTCAAATACCATAGGATGCTCTACCAGCTGCCAGCTCTTCCATTCCCGCCGGATCGGCTTGTTCAGCAGGTTGAACCCTGGTATCCCGTCAGCAAAATAGATCTGTTCAGCATCTTCTGCGTAGACGGTGTACAGTTCATTCGGAGCAGAAGAGGAAGAATAGATCCTCAGTCCGGCCTCGTCAGGCGTATGTAATAACAAGCACATGAACGGACTGCCTAGCTGCTGCTGGAAAAACTCGATGAACAGCTGCAGGTAATCCTCCTTATCCTGAGTAACCAGAATCCCTTGGACAATTTCTTTGTAGGTATCATTCCTCTTCCTTTGACGTTCATACAGCGCTTCGCTCTCCATATGATACATGGAAGCAGCGAGCTGATGGGCCACCAGCATACCCATATCCGCCTGCTCCTCCGTCAGCTCCGGGCGGACCGGGTCTCCGGCATACAATAATCCATACAGCTTGTCCTTGTATTTGATGGGATAGCAGATTAGCACCTTTGGCCTTACCCCATGCGCAGCAAAAAAAGAAATCCGCAGATCGCGGTCAGCATTCCTCCAGTACCCCATTTGCTTGGAGAGCCCCACCTGTCCCAGAAATCCCTCACCGTAAAAAAAAGAAGCCCCCTGCAGGGAGTTATCCTTCGGCATACCGGTTGTCTCCAACACTGTGAATTGGTCCCCGTCTGCAGCATTACTGGCATAGCCCGCAAATTCTACTCCCAGAATACGCACCACAATGCCCAGTATTCCTTGCAGCCACTCCGGGCTTGCCGGGTCCAGCAGATAGATCAGATTCATAAGCTGCAGGTCATACGCAGAATATTCTCCGCCCTGCTCCCGTTCAAGCAGAGCCTGCACGGTATCAGCCAGTATATCCAATTGGCCGATAATCCTGGCGACGCCCTCCTGATCCAATACCGGTACCTTATCCAGAGCCTGAATCCAGTCCTCGCATTCTCCGGGGGGAACGGTTTCATGAATCCTGCCGGTAATCAGCTCTTTCGTACAACCGTCCACCCAGACACCTGTCAGAATATAATAGGGCCTTTGCTTACAGATCCCGATGGAGGTAATCAGCATTTTCAGCCCGGAGCGGGTTTCATAGACAATAGTTTTCGATACATTCCTGACCTTCTCCAGCAGGTTCGCAATTGCATGTTCAGCGGTTGCACAAGGAGAACCGAACAACAGAGATGCCATCTCGGTTAAGCCGGAGGGTTCTGTTATTCGTTTGTCCGCTTGATCGGTAATAATAATTGTCAATCCGCATAATGATGCGTATGCGTCTTGCAAAGACTGCAGATTTCGGCGGAGCTTGTTCTTCATTGCTTATTCCTCGCTTTCCCCTCCAAAATTCGCCATTGCAGGACCCATTCCCTGCTTTTCCCGCTTTCCATTCTACAAACGCAGTATTATTGACCGGGAATCCGGGCAAAAATATGCGCGAATGCGAAATCAATAATCTGCTCAACTCGCCCGCCGCTCTCTGATCTCCATTCAACTGCCTTCCCGCGATATCTAGCGTGACTCAGATTATGCGGCCGCCCAATGTGATCGGTTTTTCGATTACATTCCGCTCTCGCACCCCCCACCAGCAAAATGTAATCGGTTTTTCGATTACATTTGGTCCACGCACCCCCCGCCAGCCAAATGTAATCGGTTTTCCACTCACATTCCGCTCTCGCACCCCCCACCAGCAAAATGTAATCGGTTTTCCACTCACATTCCGCTCTCGCACCCCCCAACAACAAAATGTGATCGGTTTTTCGATTTCATTTGGTCCACGCACCCCTCGCCAGCCAAATGTAATCGGTTTTTCGATTACATTCCGCCCTCGCACCCCCCACCAGCAAAATGTGTTCGGTTTTTCGATTACATTCCGCCCACGCATCCCCGTCTAGCCATAAGAGGCAGCTTCACCTTCCTCCTCCCGCGACTAAAACACCGGCGCTGAAATTCAGCACCGGTGCCTGTGGCATTGCTCTATATACGGCTGCGGTAAGCCGTGTCCCGTCCGTGCACAATCCGTTCCCCCACCCGCGCAGCCGCTCAGCTACTTAGCTGCGCAAGAATCTGCGGGTCTTTGATCTTCGTATCATCAGCGAGCAGCACGACCTTGGAGAGTACCTCCGCTGTACGCGGGTCCTCATCCAGGAACGGCAGGAACAACCGCCCCCGGTGCTGCGAATGCACCGGAATAATGGACAGGGCGCCCGCGGCCTGCTTGTACGCCTGGCCGCTGCCCAGATGCACAGCATACTCGCCCAGCGTACCGTCAATCCGTGCATAATTGCCGTCCAGCCGGACGTTCTCAATCTTCAGCAGCCGCAGCGACTCGCTGACGATGACCCGGCGCATCTCTACAGTCGTCAGGCTCGCTTCCGGATCGACGCCGCCGACATGGGCCACGCTAACGACCAGATCCACATCCCGCATCACCTCCGAGAACAGCACTGGCGGCACCTGATCGAGCGGCACGCCCTTGTACGTCTTCCGGTCGAAGAACTGCACTGTCTCCAATGTCGGCGCTTCGGTATCGGCCGGTGAGAACCAGTCCGCCATGGCATAGAGCCGGACGATCAGGTTCTCGGCATAGAACACCTTCTGCAGCCCTTCCTCATAGCTGACCGTCCACTGCCGCCCCTTCAGCAGGGCGACTGTCTTGCTCGGCTGCACCTGATGGCCGGCGTAACGGCGGGACAGCACACCCTGGGCCAGCTCATCCTCATTCGGCAGATAAAGCTCGCGGAAGACCTGCTTGAACGGCTGGCGGAGCTGACGGTCGAACAGATCCTTCTGGTACAGGCTCCATTGTCCGCTGCGGTATAGATCCAGCGGATGGGCTATCCGCAGCACAGTCTCCCCGCTCAGGGCCGTGGATTCACCCGCAGGACTTACCAGCGCCCCCTGATCCGCATCGTAATATCCCAACGCATCGCCGCTCATCAGCACCAGCTTGCTAATCAGCGGTGCCAGCACCGGATTCCGGCTCAGCCCGGCAATCTCTGCCGGCGTGAAGCCGCTGCCGGACTCCATCGACCGCTCCAGTTCAGCCCGGGCGCGCCGGAACTGCCCGGTAAGCTCACTCTTGGCTTCCTTCAGTGCTTCGATCCACTCATGCTTCTTGAAGCGTGCGGGCACCGACTTCAGCGCCTTCCCCTTGCTGGTCACCACATAATCGCTTTGCCCTTCTTCATCGATACTAAGTGAGACGAAGGTCTCTGCGTCCAGCTCATAAGGCTCGAAGTATGCAGCATAATCATCCAGCTTGCGCGCCTCCATATCCCAGATCAGGCGGGTGACATCGGCATATCCGGCATTGCGTGCCAGGTTGCCAAGAGCAATCTGTACGGCCTGTCCTTCGCTGGCGCGGCGCTGTGCGCCGAACTTCTTGCTCTCTGCCAGGAAACGCTGGATGAACTCATAACGCACGCGGATATCCTGTTCACGGTCTTCTCCCAGCGGAATCAGACTATAGCTGAGCAGATGATCCTTGCCCCGCTTCTGCTCCACAGACTGCTTCATCTCTTCCAGGTTCAGCTTGCCGAGCGTGGCATCGGCGAACAGCTGGGAACGGCGGTGGTTCGCACCGGCAGAGATGTATTTGGCACAGTCATATAGCAGCTCGAACCGCTCTTGTCCAAGCTCCTTGTAGGCGGACTGGAACCAGTTCACATCGAAGGCGCCGTCGTTGAACTCCTGCGGCGTGATCGGCGAGTAATGCGCCACCACCGTCTCTTTTTCGGCCGAGAAGCTCTCGTTAATGTGGGCGTGGAAGTACCAGGCCCCGCTGCGAAGCCCTTCCCAGTCCAGGTATTCGGCAATAATCTCGATCCACTGCGGGGCGTACATGGCGGCTTCCAGCAGCTTTTGATCGGACAGCTTGTAGTCCTGCAGCAAGGTCTTCAGCAGCTCCGCATTATCTCCCTCACGCGGATAACATACCTTGAGCAGATGGCTGAAGGATTCCTTCTTCGTAATATTGTTGCCATAGCCATACACGTACCCGCGCACGAAGGTATCCTTGTTCAGCCCTGACAGGATACGGATACAATACTCCAGGCCCTCTATCCGCTGCAGCCCCATCGTCATGCCGGTCACCTCAGTCGGCAGGTCGCCGCGCCCCAGCTCAATGGCCAGCAGACGGTCGATGATCCTTGTGCGTAGTGCAACCATCTGTGGACTGTCTTCGATCCAATCATATCTGCGTGAACTGATCCAGCTCATATGGTTGCGTGCATCCTTACTCAGCAGCAGCTCCTTAAGCAGCGTCTCTTCGCGGATGATTTCACCGGTGAAGGCCTCAACGTAGTGCTTCAGTCCGATGATGCTGTCCCGCTCTTCGCCTCCGCTGATCCCCTCGAACCGGTAGCAGGTACGGAACATCTCCTTGAACTCCTCTGCTCCGTTCCATAGCTTCTGCACCATATCGACCCACGGATCAGCCAGCACAGACAGGAAAGGCCAGTCCGCCGCAAGCTTCTCCTCCGGGAACGCAGCCATCAGCGCATTCACCGCACCATTCACCTGGCGGAAGCCCTCCGGGCTCTTGTGGTCCGCGCGGTACGCATCCAGCAGCGTCTCTACCTGCCATCTGTACTTCAGCTTGTCCACTAGCTTCAGCACAGCCTCGATCTGCTCCAGCGGGTAGACCTCTGACGCGAACTCCTTGCGCCACCCGGACAGCAGCTTCTGCTTGCTAAGTTCCTTATCATCAATTCCTAAGGTGTCGTAACCGTCATAGTTATCCAGGGTCTCATCCAGCTCTTCCAGGCTGATATAGAAGTTCAGCTCTATCAGATCCCGGGCGCTCCAGCCGCTCTTGTCCCAATATTCAGCCCATACTTCATGCAGCGGGTACTGTTCGAGGGCGGATTTGCCGCTCTCCTCATCGTTAATTAAGTACCCCTGCAACGGTCTGAGGTTAGTGCCGATCAGCACCGTGTCCTTATAGCCGCTGTAATACTCAACCTCGTACTCTACGTCGCGGTGCTTGTGGATCGTGTTGTCCAGTCCCTTAAGGAATGTCTTGATCTGCTCCAAGGACAGCTTGAACACCTGATCCCAGGCGAATCCGTCAAGTACAGGCCCCTGAGTCAGCCAATCCTCCGTCTGCTGCGGATCGAACAAGCCGAAGCCATTAGCCTTCGTATACTCATTCTTCTGGCTCAGCCTCGCGATCAGCTCGCGCTCCTGGTCGGAAGGCTTCTCCAGCGCCTCCGCCAGCGGACGGACCGCTTCAAAGAGTGCCTGCCGTTCTTCATCCTGGAACAACACGGTCATAATCTCCAGCCCTGCCTGCCGCTGCAGGGCATTCTTGCCCTGCACCAGTCTGTGGACGGACTCCTTCAGCGCTTCATCCGGCTGATTCAGCAGCATCCGGGTCACGCTCTGCCGCAGCGTACCGGTCTTAAGCTTCAGCAGCCCTTCGGCCATCAGCAGCTCATCCTCCGCCAGGGTCAGCCCCTGCGCCAGGTCCAGCGCCAGCTCCCGGTTCTTGATACTCTTGTCGGAGAGGCTGGCGAAGATGAATTCGCGCTGCACAGTATCCTCCGTATGCTGCACGAAGTAATTCAGCAGCTCCCCACGTATGTCCGTGCTGAGCTTGTCCTTCAGCGCCAGCAATTCATTCACCCAGGCCGGGTCCATATCATAGGAGATCAGATAAAGCATCTTTTGGACCGGCAGATCACGGGTGTAGCTGACCTGCAGGAAATCCAGCACCTTAGAGGTACCGGTCAGCTCCCGGCTGTCCGGATTCAGGAAGATATCCATTAGCAGGCTGAAGTCGCGCTGCCGCTCGCTTTTATCCTCAAGCTGCGGGCTGGTTACGACCTCGATCTTCGGCCCATTATCCTTCGGCCCTCTCCACATCCGGTTATAATCATAATTATAATTCGTCAGAATCCAGTACAGCAGCTCCGGCTCTTGCTCCTTCAGATACTTCCGGGCGCTGCTCAGGCGCACCTCCCGGTTCTGGCTGCCGGAAAGTACATACTCTGCTACAATCTTCTGGTAGGACTGGCCCTGTTCCATCAGGACATCCACCTTGCCGATCAGTTCATTCTCCTCATAGACAGCCGTCCCCCACAAGCTCAGGTAGACATGGTTGGCATTCTCGCTGGTCAGCCAGTCAGCGCGCAGCGCTTCATCCGTCAGCACCTGATAGGCTCCTTCAATCAGTTGCTTCGCCACCCGCTGGTTCTGGGCTTCCAGACCCATCCCCGTCCATACGCCCAGGGCACGCACCACCGAGCTGTAGCGCACGAGATCATTGTCCAGAATCACCTTCAGCATATACAGGTTGTTCTCTATCGTCCCCTCATCCATCGTCTCCATAATGGACTGCCGCAGTCCCTCCTGCAGCCGGGCAGCCAGCAGCAGCTCGCCAATCATCTGAACAGCGGCCTGGTTACGGCTGAGGAATGCACCTTTTATCATATTGCGGCTCAGCAGCGCCCCCTGGTTGTCCCCGTACACCGCATCCTTAAGCAAATCTTCCATTCCGCTGCCGCTGCGGTCCAGCTCATAGGCGATTACATCGGGAACGGCCACATCTACACGGTAAGAGATACTGTAATCCTTTTCATAATCCCCCTTCAGGTACTCCGGTAACGAGAATTCAATTAACTCCATATAGATCAGGGCATTGATTTTGCGGAGGATCTGCATCTGGTGCGCCTGAACCTCCCGGGTCCGGAACGGCCGGCGCAGATACCCTATGGAATAAGGGTACTCCACTGCATGCTTAACTATGTAACGGGCAAGCTCAACGGTATGTGTGCTGTACAGCTGCTGCATGATCCCAATCAGCGGCTCCCAGTATCCCGTAAAATCAGCCTTAGCCGCCGCAGCGCGATCTTCCATGATAACAAGGAAGCGGTCCAGCGAATCCTCCCCTTCATGAAGGTAGCGGTTCTTGCTGAACTCCGCGAGCAGGCCTGCCAGCTCCGCTCCTTCCCCCTTCAGCCCTTTGGCTTTGTTCTCAACATCCGCGTACCACTGAGTCTCCCACTCTGCATTTCCGATTTTCATCCTGTCATCTCCCTCACCATAGTCTTCCTGCCAGCATAGTGAACCGGATCAGCGTCAGCTCATCGCCCTCTTCAAGCCTCAGCGGCTCATCCAGCGCGGAGCATTCCTCTTCCTGCACGAACACCTTGTACAATCCGTCTTCGTAAGCAAGCAGTGCCGCAGCCGTAGCCTGCTCTACCTCAGGCTTCGTCTCGCCGTACACCGTACCGAATCCGACCTTGCCGTTATCGCCCTGCTCCGCAATTTCATTTGCGGTCAGGTAAGGGATTAGATCTCCCCGCTCCTGCCGCTCCAGCATCGCCTGCACCTGCCCGGCTACAATCTCCGAGATCAACGCGCGCAGCGTCTGCGGACGGTCAGCAAGCAGCAGCTCCTTACGCTCCAGCACCGGCCTGCGTTTGCCCAGGCTTTTGACGGTTACATACAGCTTCATGGCCTTCCCTCCTTACCTCAATAGCTCTATTCGACAGATTATCTAGTTCATTACCCGATTTCCCAGAAATCAACCCGTTCCCCCGCCGAAAATTCAAATTTGTGCGGATACAGAGCATCCGGTATCTGTACAGCTCTTTTTTTGCTAAAATAGAAAGGTCGGCGCATTTCCGTGCAATCCTGGCGCCAGTCACTGAAACGGAGGCATTACCTGTGGATTATATTATTCTGGACATCGAATTCAACGGCCGCAAATTTGCCAGCGAGCATCCTATGGAGGTCATTGAGATCGGAGCGGTCCGGTTAGACGCTTCATTGCAGGTTAAGGATGAATTCTCAGCCTTAATCAGACCCATATACTTCTCCACCCTGAATTCATTCATCAAGAAAAAAACCGGCATCCCCCAAGAGGATATCGACGTCGCCAGCCGGTTCCCGAAGGTCATTACCGCCTTCAGAGCGTGGCTTGACCAGAGCGCTGACGGCGTGCTGCTCTTAACCTGGGGCGGCGAGGATATGAAGCGGATTATCCAGGATGTGCGGATGCACAAGATGGATGATGCCTACTGGATGGAGGCCACCTACTTCGATCTGCTTAAGGGCGTCCTGCGCGCCCGCGGCCTCAGTAACGACATCAGCGTCGAAGGGGCCATGGCCCTCTTCGGCCTGGAGCCTTCCGGCTCCGCCCACCGCGCGCTGGACGATGCCAAGATGACGGCGGAGATCTTCCGTGCAGTCTTCAGCGAGCTGGACTTCGGCCGTTCCCAGCACTATGTCGATACCTTCTCGAACGCCAGGGAACGCAAGACGGTTAAGATCGCCATCAAAGCAATGACCGCCCAAAAAATCGTCCCCACCTGGGAGCTGGTCGCCGAGCATTACTTCCCTGCGGAGGATGCCTTGGCGGACCCCCGGAAGCTGGCAGAGCTTAAGGCGTATTTCACCACCCAGCTTAGCAAGAAATAACCCCATATGCCCGCGCAGCAGCGGCAATCTCCCGAGGCATAGCCTGGGCGGTTGCCGCTGTTTGCTTTTCCAGCACACGGTTACCCGCCCTGCTGTCTGGTTATTATACAAATTAAGAGTTGACCTTGCCGTTACGTCAAAGTATACAGTTAGATCTGTAAGCGGCCGCTTACCCGGCGGGAACGCCTTGAACCCGTTCTCTGCTGTATACGCCAAGACAGATTGGAGGCAGATTAGACCATGGAATATACGGTGCAGAAGCTGGGGACACTCGCGGGGATCAGTGCACGGACCCTGCGTTATTACGATGAATTCGGCATTCTGAAGCCAGCCAGAATCAGTTCCTCGGGATACCGGATCTACGGCCAGACTGAGGTAGACCTGTTGCAGCAGATTCTCTTCTACCGGGAACTGGGCCTCGGCCTTGCGGCGATCAGAGATATTGTCCATTCGCCCTCCTTCGACGGCGCCCGCGCCCTGCGCGAGCACCATGACCAGTTGCTTCAGCGGAGACAGCAGCTGGACCGGCTCATCGCGAACGTCGAGCAGACCATTGCACACACAGAAGGGAGAAGTCCAATGAGTAATCAGGAGAAATTCGCAGGCTTCAAGCAGAAGCTGATTGACGATAACGAGCAGAAGTACGGCCAGGAAATCCGGGAGAAATACGGTGCGGAAGCTGTGGAGCAGTCGAACCGCAAGCTCAGCCATATGACGGAGGAGCAGTACGCTGCCCTTCAACAGCTAGAGGCCGATATGTTCGCGTCACTGGAGCAGGCGATGGAGGAAGGCGACTCGGCAAGCGAACTGGCGCAAAAGGCCGCCCATCTGCACCGCCAGTGGCTCAGCTTCTATTGGGATACGTACACCAAGGAAGCCCATGCAGGCGTAGCCCAGATGTATGTCGATGATGAGCGCTTCACCGCTTATTACGACCAGCGCCGCCCCGGCATGGCCGCGTTCCTACGGGATGCAGTGCATGTGTATACTGGAGCGAAGCAGTAGACGTAATCGTTTGGCATAGCAAAGAGGCAGCCGTTCAATCCGGCTGCCTCTCTTTTACATATCAATCATCCTCGTCGGAATCCGTATCGGTGTACACAACCTTGGCAGTATACGCATCGACACCTACTTCTGTCTTGACCTGCCCGTTCCTGACTTCAACCTCATAGACAGCTCCTCCATGGTCCCGGTCCAGATCAATCTCGGTGACCGTCCCCTTCACAGCAGCTTGAGCCACCTCAGCCGCCTTGCCTGCGGTAATCAGCTTGCCGCCTGAGGCCGGAGCTGCCTTATGAGAGTCATCATCGCCTGCATCCTTGCGCACGCTGATCACTTTTCCCGAATAGGCATCTACCCGGACATCTATCTCCTGCTTGGTCTGCTGAATTTCGATATCGTAATACGTGCCGCTGGCCTTCTTCTCCAGATCGATGCTCTCCACCTGTCCCGGAGCTGCCTTCAAGGCAATCTGCTCGGCTTTGCTTACACTAATTAACGTTTTGCTCTGACTCTTCGCGGATGCGGCTGCATCTGCCGTACTGCCCTTCAGCTCGCCTATACCATAAGCGCCTCCGAGAATAAGTGCTGCCGCCGTGATACTGCTCCATATCTTTGTCTTCAATGTTAACGCCTCCTAAGTTCATTCTTCGCTGCTTCATGTAGTAACTATAACGCTACAATCTGAGAGAACAGCGGGAGTAACATTAGAATTCGCTGAGAAAAAAACAGATACCCTAGGAATCGTCCCCATCCGGCTCTTCCCAGGTCACAGACATAATATGGCCCGAGATGGCATTCACCTGGACTACGGCCTCCCGCCTGTCTGAAGTATGTATCTCCACCAGATAATAAGCGCCTGCCGCATCAATTCCCGTATCCACATCGTCCAGCTCCCCCGGTACCTCACGCAGAGCCAGACTGACAGCCTCCTCTTGGGAGACTACGCTCTGCGCTGACGGGGTAGTTGCTGGTGACGGGGTAGCGTCAGCTCCGCCAGATGGAGCTGGAGTAGCGGCAGACGTAGGCTGCACCGCCGGTTCGTCCGTGCGCTTCAACAGCACGATGGAGAGAATCTCGCCGGTAACTCCGTCCAGCTTCAGCTCATACCGTCCTTGCTCCGTATGAAGCACCGCTATATAAGCTCCGGCTTGCAGCTTCAGACTGTCTACCTTACCGGCATATTCGCTCAGCACAGCCAGCGTAGCCTGATCTCTGGATAACAGCGGCTCCGAATCCTTCCCGAATATCCGGAAGGCAACCCAAGCCAGCAGCAGGAAGACCACCATACCTATGATTGCCTTGTACATTTTGCTCTTGTTCCTTGGATGCTGGTTCATTGTCCACCTCCCCTGCGGTCCGCAGCCATGCGGATCGTCACCGAGGTTCCCAGGCCTACCGTACTATCCATGGACAGCTCCGCTCCGATCGCCCCCGCGATCTCTGCGGCTAGCGACAGCCCCAGGCCTGCCCCTCCGTTCTCACGGGTTCTCGCCTCATCCACTCTATAGAAACGGTCGAATATCTTCGGCAGCTCCTCCGGCGGAATTCCAATACCGCGGTCGGTAATCACAATCATCCGTTCCTGCCCGGCAGCCTCAATACGCACGGTTATCTGCTCATCGCTGTATTTGCGGGCATTGTCCAGGAAGATGAACAGCAGCTGCCGGAGCTTCGCTTCATCGCTGTAGCCTTCGGGTGACCCCTTGACCTGAACCGTGACCTCTCTCCCGTACGCATTATGAAAAGCCTTCGCCGAAGAACGCACCAGCTCCTCCAGATCCATCACCTTCAGCTCCAGATCCCACTGCTCCGGGTGCTTCGCCAGCAGCAGGAGCTGCTCCGTCATTTCCTTCATCCGCACAGCTTCGGAATGGATAGCCTCAACCGATTCATCGAACAGCTCCGGGTGATCCCGCCCTCTGCGCTTCAGCAGACTGGCATAGCTCTCAATAACCGTCAGCGGTGTGCGCAGCTCATGGGAGGCATCCGACACGAATTTCTCCTGCTTCACATAATTGCTCTCTAAGAGGCCTATCATGTCGTTGAAGGTATGCCCCATCTCCACCAGCTCATCCTTCGAGTGTGCTTTCAGCGGAAGCCTGCGGAATTTCCCGCTGCGCTGAATCTCCCGCATAGTCGCCGTCATTTGGACGATGGGCCGCATAATCAGGCCCGACAACAGGCGGCCGGAGAGCAGCAGCGGAAGCAGCACCGCAAGCGTAGCGCCTGCAAGGACCAGCCGCAGGACCCGCAAGGTATCCATCGTGCCCTCCAGACTTTTGGTCATCTGGACATTCAGGACGTTCCCGTCCGTCCAGATGACGGGAACGCTCACGAACGCATACAAGCGTCCGTCCACCCGGACCCGTTCCGCCTGCTTCCCGGGATGGTAGACCGGCTTCAGCCGGCTGATCTCCTGCCCCGAGGCTGAGGTGACCGGCGCCGGTCCGCCTCCGTCCACAGTGAGCAGCCGCAGCATTCCCTCCACCGGCACATATGCCCGGAGCAGCTCCGGTGCCGTTACCCCGTCTCCCGCTTTTCTCATCGCGGCAGCAATTCTGGCCGTCTCGGCAGATGCCTGCCCGAGCTGGCTGTCTAGTGACATCCGGCTGAACACGGCGTAGATGAACAGATTCATGAGGATAAGCAGCACGGCGAACAGCACGCTGGAATACAGATGAATGGTGCTCCGCAGCTTCATGGGGCATCCTTCAGCACATAACCAACGCCCCGCACGGTATGAATCAATTCAGGCTGGTGGTCCAGCGTAATTTTTTTGCGGACATAGCGGATATAGACATCCACAATGTTCGTATCGCCGTAATAATCGTATCCCCAGACGGCAGCCATGATCTGTTCCCTGTTCAGCACCTGGCGTTTATTCTTCAGCAGGTAGACCAGCAGGTCGAACTCCCGCGGAGTCAGCTCGATGCTCCGGCCTGCCCGCTTCACCTCCCGCGTAGTTTCGTTCAGCTCCAGATCCTCTGCCATCAGCAGGTTGACGGCTTCCTCTCTCCTCCGCCCCGAGGCCAGCCGCAGCGCAGCACGGACACGCGCCAGCAGCTCCTCAATTTGAAACGGCTTCGTAATATAATCATTGGCCCCAAGGTCCAGGCCTGATACTTTATCCTCTACCGAGCTTTTGGCTGTAAGCAGCAGCACCGGCGTATCGGGATCACCCGCCCGGATTCGCCGCAGCAGCTCTATGCCGCTGAATCCGGGCAGCATCACATCCAGCAATAACAGATCCGGCTGCTGCTCCTGGTACATCTCCAGCCCCTGATGGCCGCTCCCGGCAATGGACACACGGTATCCCTCGCATTCCAGCTCAATCTGCAGCAGACGGGCAATTCTCACCTCATCCTCCACCACCAGAATCAATTCTGTCATCGGCGCTCCGCCCCTTCTACTTGGTTGCCTCCATTGTAGGGCATGGGCAGCTACAGTTTCAAACTCCGCCCGCTATTTGCTATATCTCTCTATATGCAAAAGGGTGCTTCCACCGGAATACCGGCCGGAAACACCCCTGTCTATCCCCATTCCTGCTGCGTCTGAACCGGTAGCCGCTACAAGCTGCGGTGCAGCAGCTCCAGCACACCGCGCAGTTCGGCGACTGCCACCTGCCCCGGTGCCGAAGGCTTATGCGCCGCACCGAAGGTCAGCGCCGAGCCGAAGATCTCCCCGGCCAGCCGGCTGATCACGCCCTCCCCGGCCATCGACATCGTAATGATCGGACGGTCCGCATACTGCTCCTGCATCCGGTTCGTCGCCGCCAGCAGGGTCAGCACATCGGCTGGCCCTTGCGGCATTACGGCAATCTTCGGCAGATCGCCGCCCAGCTCCTGCGCCCGGCACAGCCGGGAGACAATCTCATCCTCGGACGGCGTCCCGTCGAAGTCATGATTCGAGAGAATCACGAACACTGCCTGTCCATGCGCTGCTGCAATCAGTCTGCGGACCTCCGCTTCCTCTTGGAACAGCTCCACATCCACAATATCCACCAGCCCGCTCTCTATCGCCGCCTGGATCAGCCGGAAGTAATAGGCTGTGGAGATTTCCTTCTCGCCGCCTTCCCTGGCGCTGCGGAAGGTGAAGATCAGCGGAATCTCCGGCAGCAGGCGCTGGATGTCCTCCAGCACCTGGGTCACGGCATTAATATCTTCCACCTCCGTGAAGAAATCACTGCGCCACTCCACCACATCCGGCGCCAGTGCGATTAGCGCCTCAGCTTCTTCACGCAGCTCCGTCCGCGTCGTTCCGACCAGCGGAACACAGATTTTGGGCATCCCTTCTCCGAGGGTTATATTCTTGACGGTTACTGTACCGCTCAAACGTGTCAGCTCCTTAGCGGACCCGGAGTCTCAGAGCTTCCTCTGACGCTCCCCGCTTAATTTGTCTGTTATATAAAACGCACTTAAGGTTTGAACTCGAAGCTTGGTCGTCGCTGCGGTGAACATTTGGACTTCCGGCCGCTGTTGTCACCAGATTTCTTGATTTAATCCGCTACTCGCGGTTGAAATCCGTTGATTAGCTGATGCTTACGATGCGAGCTTTCCTTCGGAAAGCTTTCAGGCGGACGCTACCGCTCCTACAGTTCCAAATTTCCCCTCCGCTTCTTTTTGCTTTTCGTTAATTTCTTTAGTGCGTCTTATATAGTATCTGCTTCCTTTATCACACACACGGAATCTACTGGGATCTACAGGTCTTGTGGCTCTGCATTAGCAGCTGTCCGCAGGAACTGCTCCACCTCTTCCAGTCTGGGCAGAGAAGCAATTGCACCGGTCTTGCCAACCGCCAGCGCACCGACAGCATTGGCGAAGCGGACCGCTTCCTCCAGCGTCCTGCCGCAGGTCAGCTGCCAGGCCAGCGCCCCGTTGAAGGAATCTCCGGCTGCGACCGTATCTACCGCTTGCACAGGGAAACCCTGAACATGCCGGCTTCCGGCAGCGTCCACGATTAGCGCCCCTTTGGAGCCCAGCGTTACAATGACGTGCCGGACCCCTTTTGACAGCATTATCCGGGCAGCACGCTCTGCATCCTCCACACTCTCCACAGCGATACCGGCCAGAATCCCCGCCTCTGTCTCATTCGGAGTCAGGTAGGTAATATGGTGCAGCAGCTCATCGCTCAGCGGCTGGGCCGGAGCAGGATTAAGAATCACCGGAATCCCATGCCGGTACGCCAGGACTGCCGCAGCCCCGCACATCGCCAGATCCGTCTCCAGCTGCATCACCACGATCCCGGCTCCGCTGATCACTGTCTCAAGTGCTTCAATATCCTCCGGCTTCATCTCCACATTCGCGCCAGGCACTACGATGATCCGGTTCTCACCGGACCCGTCGACCACAATGGAAGCTACCCCTGTAGCCTGGGATTCACTCAGCGAGATATACTCGGTATGAACCCGCTCCTGCTCCATAATCTCCAGCAGCCCGCTGCCAAAAGCATCCTTTCCCACTCTGCCGATCATCGTCACATCCGCGCCCAGTCTGGCCGCCGCAACGGCCTGATTCGCCCCTTTTCCGCCCGGAGACAGAGCGAACCCCTGACCGAACAGGGTCTCACCCGCCTCCGGCGCGCGCTCTGCCCGCACGACCATATCCATATTCAGACTTCCAATTACGACTATACTCAATCCTTTACACCACCACTTGGTTTATTGTTTGCTTTATGGTTTAGATGAAGCTTGTACATTTTTACTCCCCTTATCTTATGGCCTTCCGGCAGGTTTATCAAATTTTATTTATCGGCTCCGCAGGCAGCCAGTTGTCACCGAAACTCCGCTGTGCTTTTTAAGGATAAATATGCTAGAATGATGGTGCAATCGCTTCCAGAGCCCGTCCTGCCTCATTGAGCAAACGTTTGCATCTTAGATACAGCCTGCAGCAACCCGTTATTATCTAAATCGCATTTAGGAGGCTTATCACGTGAGCGAGAACCACTTACCGTCAGTAGCTTATTTCAGCATGGAGTATGGACTGCATTCCGATTTCAAAATGTACGCCGGAGGCCTGGGCATTCTGGCCGGAGATTATATCAAGGGCGCGCAGGATATCGGGGCACCTATCATCCCCATCGGACTCAAATGGAAACAGGGCTACACGGACCAGAAGATTGATGCGAACGGCAACCCCTACGACTCTTACCACAACTATGTGTACGACTTCCTGGAAGATACGGGTGTCAAGGTCACGGTAAAAGTCAGAAAGACCGATGTGGTCTGCAAAGTGTGGAGAACCGACCATTTCGGTAACCGTCCGCTCTATTTGCTCGACACCGATATCCCGGAGAACAGTGATACCTGGATTACCGGCCAGCTCTACGGCTGGTTCGGGGAGGAGCGGATTGCCCAGGAGATCGTGCTGGGCATCGGCGGCGTCAAAGCCATGCGCGCTCTAGGAATTAAGATCGATGTCTATCACTTCAACGAGGGACATGCGGCGCTCGCTGCAATCGAGCTGATCCGGGAGAAGATGTCCGGCGGCAGTACCTTTGAAGAAGCCTGGAAGGCTACACGAGAAGAGGTTGTGTTCACTACACATACACCGATTAAGGAAGGCAACGAGACCCATCCGCTGGACCGGCTGGAGTACATGGGGGCCTTTAATGGCTTAACCCGGGCGCAGATGGAGCGGATCGGCGGTGATCCCTTCAACATGACCGTTGCCGGCCTGCGGCTATCGCGGATCTCGAATGCGGTCGCCCAGCTTCATGCCGATACTGCCAACAAGATGTGGAAGGAAGTCGCCGGCAGATCCGAGATCATCGGCATCACCAATGCGATTCACACCCCTACCTGGGTAGATGAGCGGATGACCCGTGCTTTTGAGGAGGGCGGCGACCTGTGGGCCGTCCACAAGGAGATCAAGCAGGAGCTGATCAGCTTCATCGAAGAACGCTCCAGGATCGCCCTGAATCCAGAGCATCTGCTGATCGGGTTCTCCCGCCGCGCCGCCCCCTACAAGCGCAGTGACTTGATTTTCTCCCGGCCGGACATTATAGAGCCGTACCTGGAGAGCGGCAAGATTCAGATTGTGTTCTCCGGCAAGGCGCATCCGCTGGACGACAACGGCAAGCGGATCGTCAGCAACCTTATAGCCATGATGCGCAAATATCCGAAGAGCGTAGTCTTCCTGGAGAACTACGATATGACCATCGGAGCCCAGCTGACCCGCGGCTCTGACATCTGGCTGAACAATCCGCGCAGACCGCTCGAAGCCAGCGGAACCTCCGGGATGAAGGCCGCCATGAACGGCGTCCTGAACTGCTCCATCCTGGACGGCTGGTGGCCGGAGGCCTGCATCGACGGCGAGAACGGCTGGCAGATCGGCGGCGGCTTCGAGACTACCGACTTTGCGGTGCTTGACCAGCATGACAGCGATGCACTGTACGAGACCCTTCTGAACCGCGTCCTCCCGGTCTTCTATGAGAATCAGGCCAAGTGGGTGCAGATGATGCACCGCAGCATCGAGACCACCCGCACCGAGTTCGCCACCAAACGCATGCTGGATGAATACTATAACCGAATGTATATCCCAAGCTAACTTACAGTAGTTTTTGCTCCTGTCACCCGCATCCAGTTGCTGCTGCTCCGTTACTATTCACGAATCCCCCTCCTGTCCGCTGCTGCGGGCGGGAGTTTTTTAGGCCCTCCTGACATTTCCCATACCGCTACTTGTAGCTTCATCCGGCCTCATTATGCCCATCTTCACGCTGCTCTTAATGGAGCTTTATTTCTCACCCGCAGACCATCGCTCATATCATGAATCTATCTTCTCCCGCATACACTTAATTATAATAATTATAAAAAAGGATTGATTTTATTTAAATTCTTGCTATTATAATATTTATACTTATTCTAAAATCAAATCCTATACGAGGTGATTGTGTTCATGACCACAAACAATAACAACAAGCTAACGACAAGCTGGGGCGCCCCCGTAGGTGACAACCAGAATTCAATGACCGCCGGTGCCCGTGGCCCCGTGCTGCTGCAGGATGTCCATCTGCTGGAGAAGCTGGCCCACTTCAACCGTGAGCGTGTGCCTGAGCGTGTCGTTCATGCCAAAGGCGCCGGTGCCCATGGTTATTTTGAAGTCACCAATGATCTCTCCCAATATACGAAGGCTGCCTTCTTGTCGGGCGTCGGCAAACGTACCCCGATGTTCATCCGTTTCTCTACCGTAGCCGGGGAGCTGGGTTCATCCGATACGGTGCGCGATCCGCGCGGCTTTGCTGTGAAATTCTACACTGAGGAAGGCAACTACGACCTGGTCGGCAATAACACGCCTGTCTTTTTCATCCGTGATGCCATCAAGTTCCCGGACTTTATCCATACCCAGAAGCGCCATCCGCAGACCCATCTGAAGAACCCTAATGCCGTCTGGGACTTCTGGTCTCTCTCCCCCGAGTCTCTGCACCAGGTGACGATTCTGATGTCCGACCGCGGCATCCCGGCTACTCTCCGCCATATGCATGGCTTCGGCAGCCATACGTTCAAGTGGGTGAATGCTGAAGGCGCAGCCGTCTGGGTGAAATATCACTTCAAGACAGAGCAGGGCGTCAAGAACCTCGATGTTAAGCTGGCTGCACAGCTAGCCGGGGAGAACCCGGATTATCATACAGAGGATTTGTTCAACGCCATTGATACTGGAGACTTCCCGGCCTGGAGGCTGCATGTGCAGATTATGCCTGTGGAGGATGCCGACACCTACCGCTTCGATCCATTTGATGTAACCAAGGTGTGGTCGCAGAAGGATTATCCGCTGATTGAGGTAGGCCGCATGGTGCTGGACCGCAATCCTGAGAATTACTTCGCCGAAGTGGAGCAGGCTACCTTTTCTCCCGGCTCATTCGTTCCAGGCATAGAAGCTTCTCCAGATAAAATGCTTCAGGGCCGCCTGTTCGCATACGGGGATGCCCACCGCTACCGGGTAGGAGCGAACCATAACCACCTGCCGATTAACCGGCCTATCGCAGAGGTCAACAATAATCAGCGCGACGGCGCGATGAATGCTACGAATAACGGGGGAGGCTCCGTCTACTACGAGCCCAACAGCGCCGGCGGGGCAACCGAGTCAGCGCCGCATAAAGCGGCTGCTTTTGAAGTCTCCGGCCAGGCGGACAGCGTGTCTTATGACCATGACGATCACTACACTCAGCCGGGTGACCTGTACCGTCTGCTCAGTGAAGAGGAGCGTGCCCGGCTCGTGAGCAATATTGTCGGCGCGATGACTCCAGTGGAGTCCGAGGAGATCAAGCTCCGCCAGATTGGCCACTTCTACCGAGCCGATTCGGAGTTTGGCCGGCGAATTGCAGAAGGACTGGGTTTGGCTGTAACAGAGTAACCTCTATCCACAGCAAAGAAGGGATAAGCATCGTCGCTTACCCCTTTTTTGCATGATATGCAGCTTATATTTCCAGATTCATGAGACAGAGAGATTTTAGACTAGTGGCCTGCTCCGTGATTGTTAATAGAGATATTGCCAGAGGATGCGGATAAGTGGCCGCCTGCGCTTGCCGTTGTTACCACTACGCTTGCACTAATCAGCAATACGGCTGTTAATAACGAGATCGCCTTTTTCATCTTTTAAAAACTCCCTCTCTAAGATATTTTTCATTACATTTTGATAAGATTCTTGTTGTTCTGCGGTCGCATGGCTTCGGATATGTTCATAAAACGACACAATCTTCCTAAAGCCTGTCCCGTCATAAAGTTTACTACTTATTACCAAAATATAGAGAGTCAGATTAATTGCATCATGAATTTTCTCCCTTTTATACAAATAAATTGCACTAAGATGCATGTAGTCTATGTAGTATCTGATATCTTCCTGCTTCTCTCTGCAGCTTAGTTCCTTCAATGGCTCATTGAATTCATCCAGTACCCAGTCGATAGAAAAGTTGTACTTAATGGCCGATTCCAGCACAGTAATCAAGCAGGCAAGCAGCTCCTCCTGGTCCCCTGTACGAATGAATTCAATATAATCAGGGAGAACTTCAACCTTTCCTTCCAGCAGATCAATGACGAAGGTGTTGGCTATCGCAATGTTCCTGTAGTATTCCACTTCTACGGCAGCTTCCTGATCCACATCCGTGATCCAGCTCAAATCCGAATACAAGCCTATACACTTTCTTGATTCAGCGAGGTTACCGAGCTTTTGATAGGCAATCCCCTTCATGCACGCACTGTAGCCGAGATAATACGCTATATTTTTTTTCAAATAATACTTCTTTGCACCCTGTCGATGGGAGCCGTAGGTTAGAACTGCAAGTTCAAAGAGCTTGTCTGAAATCTCGAGAATTGCCGTCCAGTTCTCCCATGAGAACGAGACTTTAAGCATGTCTGTCAAAGAGTCTTCATTCATCCCATCCAGTTCCAGCAATTTCTATCTTGCCTCCTATCATTCCATTATATTCCAATAATAACCTGCTTCACCGCTCCGGTCAATTCATTCCCGACATATATATCTCTAAAAAAGCCTTTATTCTCCAGTTGAGCTATTCAATCTAACCTTTTCGACAATTTTATTCCATATTATGTAATATTGTAGTCTGCGGCTACTGCTGATACACATCCAGCCACTGCTCCAGCTGCTCTTTCAAGCGCTCCCTGGCCGACTCCGGCTCCAGAATCTCAGCATTCGGGCCATATTGCAGAATCCACTTGATGAACTCCTTCTCATTATTAACCGTGACTTCGAACAGCAGCGTTCCATCGCATTCTTCGCTCATCCGCGGCTGTACGAACAGCTCCTCTTCCTTAATGTAACGCGCCACCTCCGGATCGAACCGTACCTTGAACGTGACATTCCGGGTCCCCCGGTTGATCGACCAGGTATTTTTCAGATATTTTTTAATATTGAAATTTCCCTTATCAAAAGTGGAAGCCGTCATCTCGACCTGCTCAAACCGGCTGATCCGGAACGTACGAATTGCGCCCTTCAGATGGCAATAGCCTATCAGATAAAAGCGCTGATCCCGCGGGATCAGATAATAAGGATCAATCTTCCGCGCTGTAGTGGCGTTGCGTGACTGCGAGTGGTATACCGTCCGGATGCTGCGCTGCTCCAGAATGGCTCCAATAAGCGGCTGCAGGAAGTTCCGGCTCTCCTTGCGGTAGGCCGGGGTACCCATTTGAATAATATCCGCGATATTCTCCAGCAGGCCATTCTGCCGCGATTTCTCCTTCAGATGAGTCCCCATCACCTTGTCATAAGCAGAATGAAAACCCGGCGGGATTCTATCCGGATTCAGCACAGAAGGCAGCAAAGAGAACGCCAGCGACTCCTGCTCCGAGAAATCCAGCGGATATAAAAAGAATTTGCCCATGAACCGGTAGCCCGTGCCTCTTCCCTCATTCGTAACCGGTGCAAAGTGGCTGATCACCTCAAGATCCCTGTAGATCGTTCTAATATTCACCTCGCACCTAAAAGCCAAGTCTGCTGCGGTAATCCCCGGGTTCGACTGAATGGCGTTAATGATTCTGAAAATCCGTATTACTTTGTCTGTCATAACAAATGCTCCTCAGCTTCCAAGTAAGTGTTGCCTATGATCCAATAGTCCAATAGTTATACTATATCAGTTCTATAGAAACATAACGCCCTCCCATACTATTGCAACATTCCAGCCCTTACAACAAATCACCCTAGCGGCTGAATGATACTGCTGCCTCTATACCACTCGTATACGAAGCTCACTTTTCTCCATCTCTCTGCCTTCTGGCGGCCATTTGACAACTACAGCCCTAAGCGCTTCGGCTCACAGGTACTCTGAGTTCTATGTGTTCGGTTATTCGATTACATTCGGCCTACGTGGCGCCCCCATTCCAATTGTATTCGGTTTTTTGATTACATTTGGTCATTCACCTTCCCTCCATCACATTGTGTTCGGTTTTTCGCATACATCCGCCCCGTTTAGCTCCTCCGCAGCAAATGTATTCGGTTTTTCGCACACGTTCTGATTTGTTTCTTACTTTAATGGCGATAATGGCGATGCTTCCACCTCCTATCTCTTACCAATTCTAAGCATTTTCTCTCACCGACCGCTTGAATTGAGCCGCATTGTTGCATATCTTGCAGGATTTCTCTAAAAATGTTACGGGCTACGCTATATTGTTGCATCAATTGCAGGAATTCCGGTGATTAGAGCAACTTAGTGCTGGCTTTGTTGCATTTCTTGCAGGATTTCAGCATCGGTCGCTTCTATTGGGCAGTATTGCTGCATTTCTTGCAGGAATTCTAAACAATGTTACGAGCTGTGGAGCATGGGACACGCGCACTTATATCACCCAATGTGTTCTGTTTTTCGCATACATTTCCAAATAGCAAAAAAAGTCCGCCTTCCCCATAGGGATGACGGACTCACGTGATACAGATATAAGCGGGTGATGGGAATCGAACCCACGCTATCAGCTTGGAAGGCTGAAGTTCTACCATTGAACTACACCCGCATAGGTGAAATGAAATATCGGGATGACACGATTTGAACATGCGACCCCCTGGTCCCAAACCAGGTGCTCTACCAAGCTGAGCTACATCCCGTTAATAAAAATGGCGCGCCCTGAGAGATACGGATGCTACGCATCCGATTGCGAAGTTGTGCTATCGAAGCATATGCTCCAACGAACTCGTTCGAATCTGACGGACACTTAGATAATTCAATGAAGCAATATATGGCGCGCCCTGAGAGATTCGAACTCCCGGCCTTTTGATTCGTAGTCAAACGCTCTATCCAGCTGAGCTAAGGGCGCAAAATCTATATGGAGCGGACGACGGGAATCGAACCCGCGACCCTCGCCTTGGCAAGGCGATGCTCTACCGCTGAGCCACGTCCGCAAAAACATGGTGCGCGTGAAGGGACTTGAACCCCCACGTCGTGAAACGCCAGATCCTAAGTCTGGTGCGTCTGCCATTCCGCCACACGCGCACACGTTACAAGAAAATGGTGAGCCATGAAGGACTCGAACCTTCGACACCCTGATTAAAAGTCAGGTGCTCTACCAACTGAGCTAATGGCTCTCATAAGAGAAACAATCCAAAAAAGATGGCTGGGGATATAGGAATCGAACCTATGAATGACGGAGTCAAAGTCCGTTGCCTTACCGCTTGGCTAATCCCCAATATTATAATTAGCAAAATACTACGGAATCGGATGGATACTCTATACTTCGAGATATAGGATGCTCAATCCCTCATGTCTTAATACCAATTAAAATGGCGGAACAGGGCGGGATACTCTTCACTCCGTTACGAGATTGCGAAGTATTCCTTACGAAGCTTAGGCTTCAACGAACCCAGGGAATTCTCATCCCTTAAGCCATTAAAATGGCGGAACCGACGGGATTCGAACCCGCGATCTCCTGCGTGACAGGCAGGCATGTTAGGCCAACTACACCACGGTTCCAGAATAAAAGGTTTTGGGGCCCCCGGAAAGTATTCGGAATATGCTACAGAGCATATCCTCACTTTGTGGGGAACAATTGCGGGGGCAGGATTTGAACCTGCGGCCTTCGGGTTATGAGCCCGACGAGCTACCGGGCTGCTCCACCCCGCGTCATTGAACAAAATCTATTCGGTTAAGATAGATGGTGGAGGCTGAGGGGTTCGAACCCCCGACCCTCTGCTTGTAAGGCAGATGCTCTCCCAGCTGAGCTAAGCCTCCATGTATCAGTTCCAAAAAAATGGTGACTCGTATGGGATACTCTTCACTCCGTTACGAGATTGCGAAGTATTCCTTACGATGCCTATGCTTCAACGAACCCAGGGAATTCTCATCCCATCATTCAGAGAAGAAATTGGTGACTCGTATGGGATTCGAACCCATGTTACCTCCGTGAAAGGGAGGTGTCTTAACCCCTTGACCAACGAGCCATGCTGTGTAAAAAGTATTGCTACGGAGAGAGAGGGATACTCTTCACTTCGTTACGAGATTGCGAAGCCGTGCTAACGAAGCCTATGCTCCAACGAACCACTGAGGGTTCTCATCCCTATTCAAAGAAGTATTGCTACGGAGAGAGAGGGATTCGAACCCTCGAGACGCTTGTGGCGCCTACACGATTTCCAATCGTGCTCCTTCGGCCAAACTCGGACACCTCTCCATATGGCTCCCCGAACAGGACTCGAACCTGTGACAACTCGATTAACAGTCGAGTGCTCTACCAACTGAGCTATCAGGGAATATGTAACCAATCAGGGCAAAAAAAATACCACAATGTGTGTGGATGGTCCGCTTGGCGGCGTCCTACTCTCCCAGGACCCTTCGGTCCAAGTACCATCGGCGCTGGAGGGCTTAACGGTCGTGTTCGGGATGGGTACGTGTGGAACCCCTCCGC
>NZ_JAGGLV010000017.1 GCF_017874735.1 Paenibacillus silagei | reverse complement strand
GCTACCGTTTCCGGTAGTTATCCCAGGCTTGAGGGCAGGTTGCCTACGTGTTACTCACCCGTCCGCCGCTAAGTTTGAAAGGAAGCAAGCTTCCTCTCAAACTCCGCTCGACTTGCATGTATTAGGCATGCCGCCAGCGTTCGTCCTGAGCCAGGATCAAACTCTCCAAATTGGTATTTAGAAAGAGCGATTGCTCATTTTGAAACATCTGACGAGAATTTACATTCTCATTTTTGGATCTCGCCGAAGCGATCTCCGATACTCACTCGTTGTTCAGTTTTCAAAGATCAAGCTCGTTGTTAGTGTCGATTATCTCGTCACCAGCAACTCTTATAATATAACATGTTCTTCTTCTGAATGCAACACTTATTTTCGATGAAGCAAAGTGTGTATTCATCAGAGCAACATGTCCAACCTTGTGCAAGGCACCCGCCTTGCGATTGGATATATAATATAACATTATATATCCCTGCTAACAACCCTTAATTTCTACTATTTTCGAGATAGTACTATAGACTTTCATAGATATCCTATACAAGCCTCTGTACCTGTATAACCATGCCCCAAAAGCACATGCCGGCCCTCATATCTAGCAGGACCTGCATGTGCAACTCTCCTCTTAGGGACTATCCTCTTAATTGGGAATCCAAGGAGTCTGATTCTTCTTATCTGTACTTGAACGTCCGCTTGAGCTCGAACGCGGCTTGGAGTGGGCCTTATCCTTGGAGGCAGAGTTCTGGCTGGAGGTTTTCGCTTTTGCCGCTGCCGGTTTGGATTTCCCTGGTTTTGTATCCTTTGCTGTTGTGGCCTCAGTGCGCCCCTTATCAGGCACCTCCTCCGCTTCCTCCACTACAGGCTCAGGGATCTGAATCTCGGGTACGCGGTTGTGGGCGAAATTCTCCATGCCCGGATAAGCCGGATATGGCGGAATATTCGATACCATAGGCTGTTCATACATCGGTGACACCGCGTTAGGCATGGCATTCATTCCTCCAGCATAAGGAGAAACCATCCCCATCTGCGGCATGCCGTACACCGGATACCCGTTATACATCGGCTGCTCATAAGGATAGGGCTGAATCGACATTGCGCCGCATCCGCAGGAAGGCCACGGAAGATTAACCTGCTCACTCTGGTACTGCGGAGCAAACGCAGCATTGTCACTGACAGGGCTGACTGCTGACATATTCACATTGTTATAATCCGGTTCTGCATTAGGATACCATGCTCCGGGGTATTGTCCAGGCGGACAAGGATTAACCGGCTGAGCATAGAAAGGGGGGCATTCCGGCATAAACGCTGCAGGCTGAACATAACTTGGAGCGTTATTCATATTGTTCATATTCATATTGGCCATTGGCTCATATACGGGATACACGGGTGCATAATTCATAAAATACGGATTCTCGCTAAGGCCGGGGTAGCCATCGCTCTTTCCCCAAGGCGAGGTTTTACCCTCATCCCAGGCGGCAGGCTGAACCTCTGACTTATGATGTACTTCTTTGGTTTTCTCTTCCTGCGCGGGAACAGAGATTTGCACATACAAGCTTTGTTTCTCATAGACGGCTTCCTGAACGGGCTTGACTTCCGGCGCTTTGTTAGGTGCAGGGTTAGGTGCAGGAACCGCCAACGGGATAGGGACTGCTTCTGCAGCAGGTGCAGGAACTGGCGCAGGTGCGGGAGCCGGCTTTTCGATGACACCAGTGTAGGTTTTACCGCCAATCGCCGTTTTATCGACCACTGCCGGAGCGGTGGACTGAGCCTGAATTGGGGTCGTATTAGCTTTTACCGGATCGATGGATTGGGCCTGGATTGGAGAGGTACTGACTTTCTTAGGGATATTCACGACTTCACCCGTCATCAGTGCATTAGGGTTCTTAAGCTGCGGGTTGGCATCAATCATATCCTTGAGTGTAACTCCCCAAGCCTTGGAGAGCTTCCATAAGGTATCACCTTGCTTGACTGTATGCTTATAGTAGATATCGTTGTTGTCCGGAACAGGCAGAG
Source organism: Paenibacillus silagei (assembly GCF_017874735.1). Taxonomy (GTDB): domain Bacteria; phylum Bacillota; class Bacilli; order Paenibacillales; family Paenibacillaceae; genus Paenibacillus_AQ; species Paenibacillus_AQ silagei. The sequence continues at coordinate 154,430 of NZ_JAGGLV010000017.1, read as the reverse complement.
CTACGGGCGCAGCCGGGATCTTAACCTTGTCTCCTACAGCAAGCACATCTGGATTGGTGATTTGCGGATTGGCCTCGATTATTTTTTGCAGCGGCACTCCATACTTCTGTGATAACGCAAACAGCGAATCACCTTGCTTAACAATGTGTATTTTCACGCAGCATTTACCTCCTAAAAGTATCTATTGATCGGCACTGCACCCCGGTTCAGGGATGATAGCCCTCCAGATTCGGTAGTTGCGGTACAGCCGCCTCCTTCGTTACTACATCTTATGCAGCCCATGGGCGAATGACATCCCTATATGCAAAAAAAATCCTTCCATGCTTGGCATGAAAGGATTTTTCTCTATTCGCTCACGCGAAATTTCTGTACTATTCCCAAACCTTATATCCGTCTTTATCAACCACATTGCGGAATTCTTCCAGCAATTGCAGGGTAATCGGCCCGGCCTGGCCGGAACCAATGACTCTGCCGTCGATCTCACGGGCAGCAATAACTTCAGCCGCTGTTCCGGTGAAGAAGACTTCATCGGCAATATAGACATCATGCATGGTGAAAGGCTCTTCCTTCAGCGGCAGTCCCAGCTTCTCACACAGCTCAATGATCGCTAGACGGGTGATTCCCTCCAGGGCACCCAGGTAACAAGGCGGTGTATAGACTACCCCTCTTTTGATAATGAAGATATTATCGCCGGAGCCTTCGGTTACATACCCTTGAGCGTTCATCATGATCGCTTCATCGGCTTCCGCCAGATTCGACTGAATCTTCACCAGAATATTGTTGAGATAGTTCAGCGATTTGATCTTCGGATTCAGCGCATCCGGGATATTGCGGCGCTGGGACACAGAAACGGCACGAAGTCCGTTCAGATAAGCCTGTTCCGGGTAGATCGCGAGCTGCTCAACAATGATGATCACACTTGCTTTGGGGCAGCGGCGCGGATCAAGACCCAGGTTGCCGGGACCGCGTGATACGATCAGCCGGATGTAGCCGTCCCGCATTTCGTTCAGGCGGATTGTCTCGGCCATGGCCTCCAGCATCTCATCATAGGCCAGCGGAATGTCCAGCATAATCGACTTCGCCGAATCATACAGCCTGTCCAGATGCTCCTTACACTTGAAGATGTTGCCGTTATAAATACGGATACCTTCAAAAATTCCGTCTCCATATAAAAAACCGTGATCGAATACGGACACCATTGCCTTGTCCTTCGTTACATGTTGTCCATCCAGATAGATCCATTGCTCAGCCATGAACTTACTGCACCTCCGCTTTCTCTTCCTCATAGGTGTATGTGGGATAGGACCCCAGAATACGTACCTGACAGCCCAAGGCTTTGATCTCTTCAATCGCACCCGGGAGCAGTACCGATTCTATCGGTTCCAGCACATCAATATAGAAATAATAAGTACCCAGCTTCTTCTTCGTCGGCCGTGATTCAATACGGGACAAGTTCAGCTTACGCCAGGCAAAAGCAGCCAGCACCTGATGCAGTGCACCAGGGAAATCCTCGGGCAGCGTAACAAGAATACTTGTCTTGTCTCCACTGCTCTTCTGCGGAAGCTCCAGCTTCTGCGGACCAACCAGCACGAACCGTGTGTAATTGTTATTATGGTCTGTAATCTGGCGCTCCACAACCTCCAGCCCGTGCGTAGCGGCTCCAAGCGCGGTACCGATGGCAGCCCAGCCTTTGCCGGGATTGCCCTTCACAATCTCCACCGCTTCAGAGGTGCTTCCCACAGACTCCAGCTCAGCCCAGGGCATAGCCTTACGGATGAACTGCGTGCATTGCGCCATAGCCACCGGATGGGACAGGATCTTGACAATCTTGGTATAATCCTTGTCCCCGTTCTCCTTCGTGAATTCCTGCGGACAGCTGATCAGATTCTGTATCGACGGGAAAATCCACTCCGCCTGCATCGGCAGATTCACTTCATTAATGAGCCAGTCGATATGCAGGCTGACCGAGCCCTCTATCGTGTTCTCAATCGGAATGACACTGTAATCAGTGACTCCGCCAGCCGTAGACAGAAAGACATCGGATATGAGCTTATGATGCTCCAGTTGAACAGGGTTACCGCCAAATAAATGCAGCAGCGCTTCATGCGAGACGGAGCCCTGAGGCAATAACGCTATCGATTTCATGACTGTAATTCTCCTTTTATCATATCCAAAAATGATTCGTTTTGCATCCCGTTTCTTTCAAGCAGCTCTACCGTGACACCTGTGGTGCATGGGGACAGCCATACGGTACGGGCAGAAATCCCGTTCTCCTGCATAGTCTCTGTCAAAAACAGCTCCAGCTCCTGCTTCCGCGCCTCCTTGCGGTCCACCATGCACAGCAATGTCGGGCCTGCACCACTAAGCGCAATGCCCAGCGCACCATGGCCGGGCGCTTCCGCCAGCAGCTTCTCCATCCCCGGCACCAGCGGTGCACGGTAGGGCTGGTGCAGCCGGTCCTGCATCGCTGTGCCTATCAGGTCCAGCCGGCCTGCGGCTAACGCTGCGGTGAGCAGCGAGGTACGGCTGATATTATGAACAGCATCGCCGAGCGTAACCTCCGCAGGCAGCGCCTCTCTGGCCTTGACGGTCTCCAGCTCGAATTCAGGAATGACCACCAGGAATTCCAGCTCCTGCGGCGGCTCAATCCGGATGTAATCGGCATGCTCGCCATCCCATACGGCCGTAATAATTCCCCCGAAGAGCGACGCTCCGACATTATCGGGATGCTTCTCGATCGCTGTAGCCATATCGAACAGCTTCGCCTGACTCAGCGGTGAACCTATCATAGCATTCGCCGCAGCCAGCGCGCCAATAATGGCCGAAGCACTGCTGCCCAGCCCGCGGGTGAGCGGGATTTCCGAATACATGGCGATGGACAACTCCGGAACCTGGACCCCGGCCTCTGCAAATACCATTTGCGCAACCTTGTAGAGCAGATTGCTTTTGTCCCGGGGAAGACCGGCCATCTCATCTCCATACAGATGAAACACCGTTTCAGCGGCTTCCTCCATTTCAATCCAGGCATACAGCGACAGGGCCATGCCCAGCGTATCGAAGCCCGGACCGAGGTTGGCCGTGCTCGCAGGGACCTTCACTCTAGACCTTCCGTAAATACTCATGGCGGGTAAATCTCCTTCATTATATTTGCGCGCAAGCCCTGTGTTCCATGGACACCTGCGATAGTTAGCCTTCTACACGGTAATGACTTTTGATGCGGTGAATGACATTCAGTTGCTCCAGATGGCGCAGCACTTTGTTCATACTCGCTCTGCTGGCGTTATGTGTGACAATGATAATTTCGGCATCAGGATTATTAGGATTGGCCTGCTGCACAACGGAATCCAGACTGACATCATATTCGGCAAACACCTGGGTAATCTTCGCCAGTACACCCGCCTTGTCATCGACATGAAGCAGCAGGAAGTTCTTGTAATAAATATCCTCGTCGCTCTTCAGCTTCTTCTGCTTGTACGGCACAATCTGCTTAAGCCCGTTGACCCCCAGCTTCAGGTTCTTGATGACCGCCACCAGATCCGCCACAATCGAGGTTGCCGTAGGCATCGCCCCTGCCCCCGCACCGTAGAACATCGTCTCCCCTACAGCCTCACCATATACATATACCGCATTAAAGACGCCGTTCACGGAGGCAATCGGGTGGTTCGTACGGATCATTGTAGGCTGGACGCTAATGCTGAATTCTTCATCCTGGCGTTCTGCAATCCCGAGCAGCTTCATCTCGTACCCCAGCCGTTTGGCAAAAGCCATATCCTCCTTGCTGACGCCGGAAATCCCGCTTACACTGACATCGCTCAGCTCTACATTGGTCCGGAAGCCCAGCGTGCCCAGAATGGCCATCTTGCGGGCTGCATCCAGTCCCTCCACATCGGACGTCGGATCAGACTCGGCATATCCCAGCTCCTGTGCTTCCTGCAGTGCGTCGAGATAAGATGCGCCTTCCTGGCTCATTTTGCTGAGGATGTAGTTGGTTGTCCCGTTCACAATCCCCATAATCTTCATAATCTTATCCGAGGAAAAGCCTTCGATCAGCGTGCGGATAATCGGTATGCCTCCCGCCACACTCGCTTCATAGAACACATCGCACTGCTTCTCCTGTGCCTTGGCCAGAATCTCCGAGCCGTGCAGGGCCATCAGGTCCTTATTGGCTGTTACGATATGCTTGCCGCGCTCCAGTGCCTCCAGAATGTACTCCTTCGTCCCTGCGACCCCGCCCATGACCTCAACAATGACATCAATCTCCGGGTCGCGGATAACGGCCCATGGATCATCGGTAATCTTGGACGGGTCCACTTCGATATCACGCGGCTTCTCCGTATTTTTCACGGCAATCCGTTCAATCAGGATCGGCGAGCCGACCTGGCTGCTCAAATCCTCCTGATTTCCTTCCACAATACGGACAACGCCCGTACCCACAGTACCCAGACCCAGCAGACCTACTTTAACCGGCTTCATTCGTATTCTCACCCCTGACCAATAATTAACGCACGCTTCACACCGGGAATTGCCTTGAGACTGTCCAGCAAGTCGCCCAGCTCTTCATTCAGATGGGAGATCTCGACAGAGATCACCACGTTCGCCCGTCCTTGCAGCGGGATACTCTGATGGATTGTCAGCACATTCGCCCCGTGAACAGCCACCGAACCGAGCACCTTGGACAACATGCCCGACTCGTGCTCCAGATCAATCGAGATCGTCACAATGCGCTCGCGCTCCAGCTGATGAATTAAGTGTATCCCATCTTTGTATTTATAAAAAGCACTGCGGCTAAGCCCGACCTGTTCCACGCCCTCGTGTACGGTTTTGGCATCTCCTGCTTCCAGCAGCTGCTTGACCTGCATGGTCTTCAGCACCGCATCGGGCAAAATGTCCTCCCGGACCAAATAATAGCGTTCTTTCACGAACGTCCTCACCCCAAAGACTTTTGTATGTACATAGTGGACATTATACGGGATTGAAGGCTTTTATTGCAATAACTTTCTGCAAACATGCGGAAAAGGCTGTCCCCCTATCAGCTAGGAGGAACAGCCTTCACCTGCAGAACCCGGTCAGCTGTAGGCAATGGTCGTCCCGCAGTAATCACAGCTGGTAGACTGGCCCGGAGCGACCGTATTCTGTGCCCCGCAGCCGGGACAGCGCACAGATTTCGGAAGCTGCTGCGTTCTCGGCTGCTGATAGGACGGCTGCCCTGCAGGCGGCGTGAAGGGCGATGCTGCTGCCTGCCCCGCCCGGGCCTGCGGCGCTGCATCCGCTCCCTCATGGAAGAGAAGCCCGGAGTCCAGCACCCCGTACTTCTGCAGATAGAGAAGGTCTCTATTCACATCCCCTTCACTTTGCCCGGTACGGTCCGCCAGATTCCCGGTATAGCGGACTCTCTCCACCGTGATCAGATGTACATACTGATTGGCGAGCTGCGAGAAGCGGAATCTGGCTTTGGCTGCGCTTCTGGCAAATGCAGATGCGGGAAGGAGCAGCACCAAACCTACGAAGATCAAACCTGATATCAGTGTGGTGGTGTCCATCCCGTTATCACTGAAGATGGAAATTACGACAATACCCATCATTTGCAGGAATCCTCCTACAAATACATGGAACAACAGACTATAATTGACGGGCTTGCGGTAATTTTTATAATGGGTGCTCAGCATGCGTACCAGCGCAAGCGCAAGTCCCAACGGCATAAACAAATATCCGGCGCCGATAGTTACAACATCATAAGTGGTCCGCTCATACTTAGGCAGACTATCAGAGGGCTGTCCTTCCCGGCCCGGCAACAGTCCCCCCAGCTCATTCCCTATCCCCATTGCTGTCTATTCCTCCTATTTAAGCGCCGCCAGCTCCAGATTACGCCGCTGGAGCGTGCCGGCAATACTCTCCGTTAATTCCTCTGTCTCCGTGTCCCAGCGGGCCGGCAGCTCCTTCAGGACAAGCAGCAGCGCCACATGGTCATGCAGCAGAGAGATCTGCTGCCTAATGATGTCTTCCGTGGCATACAATCCCGGTCTCGATACCGGGTCACTGTAGCGGAATTTCTCCTCCAGAGAATCAATCAGTTCTACCAGCCTGCTTGCCTCAGAATGCTTCCAGGTGCCGGCAATCCCTCTTATCTCCTGCAGCTCCTGCATGTGAGTACGCAGACTCCGCGAAGCGTCCGCAGCTCTGCGCTCCCCGGATGCGGCATTCCGCCCATATCCCCCTGTAGCCACAAGTACGGTGGAAGCTACAATCAGGATCAGCAGCTGCTCTCCCGCATACCAGAGCGGACTCAGCTCCAGAAGCCAGTCCAGCAGAATAGCCGAAGCAAGTACCGCAGCCAGATAGAATACTATAATTACAGCTCCGCTTATGAATACCGGTGAAGTCCGGCCCGCTTCAGCAGCACGGCGCAGCCAGAGCATGCAATATACATAACCCACAGTCTCTGCCATACCTACAGCAAGCAGAGTCACTACGAAGCGCAGCAGCGATTCCGAGAATCCAAACGTGAAGAAGGTACCTGCAGTAACTGCCAGAACAGCAACATAAATGCCAGTAACAAGACCCGTATATGACCTCTGCCTCTGCATCCCGCTCACCCGTTAGCCGCTCTGGTACCGCACTCTGGACAGAATTTCTGTCCGGGCTTCAGCTCATGCCCGCAGCCCGTACACTTCAGGATCAGGCCCTCTCCACAATGCGGACAGAATTTGGCACCTGGGATGACCGCCTTACCGCAGCTATGGCATACCTTATCCTCCACCGCCGGCGGGGATTGCAGACTGCGGCCGCAGCCGGTACAGAAGCGTGCATCTGCCGGATTAAGGGTTCCGCAGTCCGAGCAGGATTTAGAAGCAGCAGGAGGTGCCGGCTGGCTGCCCGTACTGCCGTCCAGAGACATGCTACGGGTCATCCGGGTAGCTATCTCAGCGGCAGGCCCGGCCAGCCCAAAGCCCATGCCGAGCCCCAGCCCCGCATTCATCATGCCCACGCCTGCATTGCCCGGATTGCCTGCTGCCTCCTCCATAGCATCGAAGCTTCGTTCCTGCTGGTAGGTGAAGCCGATAATGTCCATCTCCGCTTTTTTGGCCAAGGCTTCCTTGAGACGCTGGGTTGCCGGATCATCATCCGGAATATTGATCGAATCAATATAGAAATTATTAAGTTCAATACCGCTGTCCAGGAACGAGGAGGACAAGCGCCCCTGAATATGCTTGGAGATTTCAACCACGTAGGCGTTGATCTCCAGGATGCTGATTTTTTTGTGCACCAGATAAGAAGAAATAAGTTCGTTAATATTAGACATCAGCAGACCGCGGAAATAATTAATCATCGTATCCTGATCGAAGACCGGCAGCGTCCCTACCAGCTTCAGCAGGAATTTGCGGGGATCTTCGATCCGCACGCCAAACTGACCGAAGGCCCGGACCGCTACCATGATCTTGTACTTAGGGTCCTGCAGCTGCAGCGGTGCACTGGTCCCCCACTTCACATTCATGGAGTTCAGCTTGTTCACAAACCATATCTCTGCGGTGAACGGAGACTTGCCGCCGAACGGCAGGTTCACCACATTCGACAGAATCGGAATATTCGCTGTGCTTAAGGTATGGCGTCCGGCTGTGAAGGAATCCAGCGCCTCTCCACCCTTGAACAGAATCGCTTCCTGGGATTCATTCACAATCAGCTGTGTCCAGGTCCCCAGCTCCTGATTCGGATACTTCCAGGCGAAGACACCCGGAGGCCCGTCATATTTGACTACTTCAATAATTGCCATCTGTCCATTCCCTCTTTCCTGACAGGTATGTATGATATACGCAGATTACACCCTTTGGATTCAACATAACGTCGCTTATATAATTATTGTAGTAAATTAATCCAGATTTATAAAGAAAACTTTATTAGCAAAACTAGCTTTGCCACCTGTTAAGGCAATAAAAAAAGGCCGCATCCCCTCTCGGAAGATACAGCCGGTAACCTTGCTTCTCTATTAATAGTAGCTGCTGTTCTCGACAAATTCGAATTCAAAATCAGCTATGCGCACGATCGTACCTTCCACAGCGCCGCGTCTGCGCAGCTCGGCATCCACACCCATGTGACGCAAAGTACGGGCCAGCCTAAGAATCGCATCATGTGTGCTTAGCTGCATTCTCTTAATCATCCGCTCAATCCGCGGACTATTGACTACAAAGGCCTCGTTGTCACGGGTAATCGTGAATGAGTTATCCTCTTCCGCTTCCAGCTTATAAACCTTGCGCTCTTTGCCGGCCACTTCTTCCACCACCGGAGCCACAGGAATACTGTCAAGAATATCTGTAGCACGGTAGAGCAGCTCCTGAACGCCCTGACGGGTCAGTGAAGAGATCGGCATAATCTCAAGGTCCGGGCGAAGCTCCGCGACACGCTCACGGAAGGAAGCCAGGTTCTCCTCGGAATCGGGCATATCCATCTTGTTCGCCGCCACGATCTGCGGACGGTCAATCAGCGCCGCATTGTACTGCTTCAGCTCATCGTTAATCAGTACCCAGTCTTCAAAAGGATCGCGGCCTTCCGAGCCGGACATATCCACGACATGAATGATGATACGCGTCCGTTCAACGTGGCGCAGGAACTCATGTCCAAGCCCCACCCCTTCACTCGCGCCTTCAATCAGTCCAGGCAGATCCGCCATCACAAAGCTGCGGCCGTCTCCGACATCAACTACACCCAGGTTGGGAGTAATAGTGGTAAAGTGGTACGCTCCGATCTTCGGCTGGGCAGCGGATACGACCGACAGCAGCGTAGATTTGCCCACGCTAGGGAAGCCTACAAGGCCTACGTCCGCCATGACCTTAAGCTCCATTACGATGTAACGCTCCTGACCCTCTTCCCCGTTCTCAGCCAGCTCCGGCGCCGTATTGTTCGCCGTCGCAAACCGGGTATTCCCCCGGCCGCCCCGGCCGCCGCGGGCCACTACAACCTGTTGTCCATGACGGGTTAAATCGGCAAGGATCTCCTGGGTATCATCATCAATCAACACGGTTCCCGGTGGAATCCGCACGATCATATGATCGGCATTGGCCCCGTGCTGGCTCTTGTTGCGCCCCTTAATTCCCTTATCAGCCTTGAAGTGCCGCTGATAACGGAAATCCATCAAGGTCCGTAAGCCTTCATCCACGCGGAAGATCACATCTCCCCCGCGGCCGCCATCCCCGCCGGCAGGACCGCCATCCGGCACATACTTCTCCCGGCGAAATGCTACGAGACCATCTCCGCCGTCTCCGCCTTTTACATAAACCTTAGCCTTATCTACGAACATAAATGTTCACCTTCCTTACATCTCCAGCGGTAACCGCAGTTCCACATTACCCTTGGCAGGCTGAACCTGCTCCGCCTTCATGATTTTTCCTTGTACTATATTATAAATTTGCCCCTGAAGCAGTTCGGGATTGTCTTGCTCTCCCTCACCTTTGAAAGAGATCAGAATGTCTCTTCCCTCCTGTGAAAAGCTGAGCTCAAGCTTCCGCGTGTCTCCATGCTGTGTTATTCCACTGTACTGGTACGCTCTAACCGTCTGCATAACTACCGAAGTCAGCTCAGCCCCTGCCTCTGGACTCAGCTTGTCCTCCAGCTGGAGCCCTTCCTCTACCTGTATGTCCAGCTCCAGACTGCTTCTGAACGTACGGAAGGATTGCAGATAGAACACCAGGGAAGGTACTCCCAATTTGGCAATACGGCTGTCCAGCGCAATACGCTCCTTTATTCTTTCCACACATTGTACGGATTTATCAGGCTTGCCCAGCTGGATATATCCGTAAAGCACCTGCAGATCATTCATCCAGTCATGACGATGATGATTCAGTGTCCGGTTTGCCGCCTGCTGCAGAGTATTCTCCTGTATACGCAGTTCCTCTTCATATTGACGCCGGTTGTAAACAAAGCTGAATGCAAGCACTGCCGCTACCCAGACTCCGAGCAGCAGGCATGTGAAAAGGGAGGTTTGCCAATACACGAGACCTAAAGGAAACACTGCGGATAACATGACTGCCCAGACCTTACTTTTCCAGGATTTCATTCTTTCTCCCCGTCCCTTGGTTCGCAAAATTGATTCCAATGTAAGCACTGCTTATCTTGCTTCATATTCACCATTTCCCAGTATAACACAGGCTTTCTCCGCAATCACCAGAATCCCACCACAAAGTGAGGCTTAAGCTTCGATGCTTACTCAGGTACTTTGCGGGACCCCGAAACAATTTCAAAAAAAGCCCCCGGCACTGATGCCGGAGGCTTCTCATCTTCATAGGTTCCGTAAGCTTACGCTTCCAGTGCCGCTGCTACCGGAGCGACATCCACCGGATACACGCTCACTTTTTTGCGGTCGCGTCCCCAACGTTCGAACTTCACTACGCCGTCCACAAGTGCGAACAGTGTGTCATCTTTACCGATGCCCACGTTCGTGCCCGGGTGGATTTTGGTTCCGCGTTGACGAACCAAGATGTTGCCGCCGGTTACTGCTTGACCGTCAGCCCGTTTCACGCCAAGACGCTTAGAATGGGAATCACGTCCGTTCTTTGTGGAACCAACACCTTTTTTCGATGCGAATAATTGAAGATCCAATTTCAACATGTTGTCAACCTCCTTCTTCAAATGATGACTTCCTGTATCTGAATATATTTCCTGTAGGATTTAGCAATATCCTTGAGCATCAGCACCATGGATTCCAGCAAGAGCTGTACCTTGGCGGAGACTTCGGGATCATTCACGGGAACCAGGGTTCCGCTTAAGAATCCATCCTTCATCGAAGTATCCAGAACAACTCCGGTCAGGCTTTCAATCGCATTCACAGTTCCAACGGTAACCGTCGAAACACCCGCGCAGACGATATCCTTGCCATTCCTTGCGTATTCCGCATGCCCCTTGACGGCAAAACCGACAATGACACCTTGAGCAGAAGCCCGTGTAATCCGCACGTTAATCATTAACGCACCTTCTTACGCTTGAATCTTCTCGATAGTTACTTTGGTGTACGGTTGACGATGGCCTTGTTTCTTGTGGTAGTTCTTCTTAGGTTTGTATTTGTAAACTACAACCTTATGACCCTTACCATGCTTCTCGACTTTGGCTGTTACAGACGCGCCGCTTACCAGCGGAGTTCCTGCAGTCAAACCACCTTCGTTAGAAACAGCCAAGACACGGTCAAACGTTACGCTTGCGCCGTCTTCAGCTTCCAGCTTCTCAATGAACAAAACATCGCCCTCTTGGACTTTGTATTGTTTACCGCCAGTTTCGATAATTGCATACATTGTACTTGCACCTCCTCATGTCTCAGACTCGCCTAGTCAAGGTGGCAATCCCCGGGGGAATTACGCTTCATCTACCCGATCGGAGCGGTTACAGCATGTGCAGGAATGAACAACCAAACACATACTTGAAGATATTATCATACATATGATCCCTAGTCAATATCTCCTTACAAAACATATACAACCTGACCATCTCTTCCCTACTCCAGCCATGTCCCAACCTTGCCTGTACCGCCGCAGCACTGGCAGATCACCGGGGCAAATCCGGCGGAATCATGTCTGGCCTTCTTACGGGTCATCTCCAGCAGACCGAGATGGGTCCAGCCGAGAATATGCGTCTTGGTCCGGTCCCGGCTGATAATGCTCTCCAGCTTGTCCGTCACCTGCCTGCGGTGCTCTTCCCGCTCCATATCAATGAAATCAACAATAATAATACCGCCCGTATCCCGGAGCCGGACAAGCCGCCCGATCTCCTCCGCAGCCAGCAGGTTGGTCCGCGTTACCGTATCCTCAAGGTTCGTCCCGCCAGTGAACTGCGCTGTGTTGACGTCAATCACAGTCAAGGCCTCTGTCTCATCCCAGATGAGCGTAGCCCCGCCTTCGAGGATGATTTTACGGCTGAAGCTCTTGTGCAGTTGATCTGTCACCCCGTAAGCAGAGAAAATGGACTCCTGCCCCCTGTAGAATCCCACAGGCTTGTACCCTTCAGGAGCCATATCCGTCAGGAAGGCTTCCGCCTCCTTAACCGCCTTGGCCGAATCAATCAGCAGCTCATCACGCTGCGGATTGAAGGCATCCCGGATGAACCGCTGGACGATACTCAGATCGCAGTGCAGCAGAGCGGGTGCCTCCACTTCCTTGGATCGCCGGGTAATCATTTCCCACTGCGCCCGCAGAAAAGCCAGATCTCCCTCCACGGCATCCAGCGGCTCGTCCTCGGAGACGGTGCGCATAATGAGTCCTTCCTCACCCTGGCGCAGCCGCTCACCGATACCTTTGAGCCGGCTGCGCTCCGATTCCCGGCTTATTTTCTTGGAGACCCCGACATATTCGGCAAAGGGCATGTACACCATCCAGCGTCCGGGCAGTGTATAATGCGTGGTTACCCGCGCGCCCTTGCCGCCCCGCGGTTCTTTTCTCACCTGGACGACAATCTCCTGCCCGGGCTGCAGCAGCATCTCAATCGAAGGCTTGACGGAAGGCTGCTTGTCCAGATGGGGATGCAATACATCATCTACGTAGAGGAACGCATTCTTTTTCTGTCCGATATCTACAAAGGCCGCCTGCATACCAGGCAGCACATTCATTACCCGGCCTTTATAATAACTCCCGACCAGACCTTGCTGCTGATCGCGTTCAGCCGCATATTCCACCAGCCTCCCGTTCTCCAGAAGTGCCATGCGGGTAATATGCTGTGTACAGTGAACGATCATTTGTTTCATGGCTTCACCTCTGGTTTGAATCGTTACTCGCTTGTTACTTTCCGAAATACGAAGCAATCAGACGCTGCTCCGGCACAACGGCTACGATATCCCTGTCGTTGTTCATCACATAGATATAATGATAATGGTTACGTTTAAATAGACGCAATATCTCATCCAAAGGTTTCGCGAGCGAGGCAACTATTGGGCGGGCAATGTTCTCCGCCACTAGATACCGCTCATAAATCCGCTCACGGTTCATCAAAAAACCAACAAACCGGTACGGCAAATTACGCTGGTCCGTCCAGTTAGAATAGAGCAGAAACGCTCCGATCATCAGCAGGTTAAGGCGGAGGCCGTCCCCGTTCCCAAGCGGAAGCAGGGCGTACCCTATCACAAGCAGGCTGGCCGCAATACTGACTCTGCCGGTCCACAGCAGCGTGTAATAATACGGAAGCAGCAGACTCAGGGCTGCCTGAAGGATTTTGCCACCGTCCAGCGGAAGCACCGGCAGCAGATTGAACAGAGCGATCATGGCGTTGGCTCCGATAAAATAATCCAGATAGGCGATATTTCCATACTCCACCTGCTTAAGCGCCAGTGCCATCAGAATCATAATTCCGTTCTGCAGCGGACCGGCCAGGGCAATCCCGATCTCACGGACAGCCGTAAGCCGCCCATGATCCTCTATAACCGCAACGCCGCCGAATGGCAGCAGCTCCACCGATCTGACGTTAATTCCGGCCAGCAGCGCCGCACATACATGTCCAAGCTCATGAATGAATACGATCAGGAACAAGGTTAGCAGCTCCAGGAACTGTCCGGTAAGCACGGATACCATGAGAATCAGCACAAAGAGCGGATGCAGTGACAATTCAATGCCGCAGAGCCTAATCAAACGATACCACTTCGGCTGGATCAATATAAGTCTTGTCTTTCATAACTGCAAAAAACAGCAACGGAACCCGGGCATCCTCCGTCCCCTGAATCCAGCCTATTTCGTCTCCGCTCTGTACCCAGTCATCCACCGCAAGCCGTGTCCCGCTCAAATGACCGTATTCTGCCGTGATCTCCCCGGTATGGCGGACCGTAATACGGATGCCTCCCCGGGCTTCTTTTGAAACGGCCAGCACACGGCCCGTATCTACACTTTTCACCGTGACACTGGCACTTGAATCGTCTGCCGGGATAATTTCAATGCCATTAAGCGAAGTGGCAAAAGGACGCACAATACTTCCCGCAAGCGGAGCGCTAAGCTCATGGGCGGCTGTCACCTTCTCCGCCGGTACCTGTTCATCTCCGAAAATCGGAATAAAGGACGGGGCCCCATTGAAATGTTCCTCGTACCACACCTGTGCTGCTGCAAAATCCATATCATTGCTAAGGATGTCTGTAATAAAGTACTGTGCCTTCACGGCCCAGGGCTCCTGCACGGCAAAAATGCCCCATACAGCGCCGAAGACCAGAAGACTGGCCACCGTCCGCCGCAGCAGACCCGCACGGAAGCCCTGCCCCGGTCCCCTCCCGTCTTCCTCTTCCCAGTGGTTACGCTGCTGCTTCCACACCGTCTCGGGGTCAGGCTCAGGGGAAGAGGCCAATTCATTCCTGTCCCCAGCCCCCCATTCTCTGAAGGAGGGCGGACTGTCAGACAGCCGGAACCGCTCTGGTGCTGGTGCTGCTCCGGCTGCCGGCTTCTCCTCCAGCAGATTTTGTATACGCTTCTTGCGGCGGTTCTTGGACTCTCTCGGGTATTCCATAATGATCCCTCCGGCGGGCTTGTTTTACTTCCATTTTATGAGTGGCGGAAGCCGCTTTAGAACAAGCCCTGTCCAAGTTACTGCACAACAAAAATAAACCCGCTGCTGATGTCTCAGCAGCGGGCTCTTAACAGAAGATAGCCGTGTATAAGTGCGTGGCCGGGATTCAGCCTATTCCAAAAAATTTCTTGAGCTTCTTGAAGGCGCCCGTCTTCTGGTCAAGCTGCATCAGCGGCACCGCATCGCCAAGAATACGCCGGGCAATATTACGGTAGGCGATCGCTGCTAAGGAGTCCGGGTTCATCACGGTAGGCTCCCCGTTGTTCGCCGCCCGGATGACCTGTTCATCATCGGGTACAATCCCGATCAGATCAATATTAAGCACCTGCAGAATATCCTCGATATCAAGCATATCCCCGGACTTGATCAAGCCCTGACGAATCCGGTTGACCACCAGCTTCGGAGATTCTACCGATGACTGCTCCAGGAGACCGATAATCCGGTCTGCATCCCGCACCGCAGCATGCTCCGGAGTAGTAACTACAATTGCTTTGTCAGCACCGGCAATCGCATTGCGGAAGCCGTGCTCAATTCCCGCCGGACAATCGATCAGAACATATTCGTACTCCTTCTTAAGCTCAAGAATGATATCCCTAACCTGCTCCGGTGTAACGGCTGTCTTGTCCTTGGTCTGGGCTGCGGGCAGCATGTACAGCTCATCAAAGCGCTTGTCCTTGACCAGCGCCTGATTCAGCCGGCAGCGGCCTTCCGCCACATCGACCAGATCATAGATGATCCGGTTTTCCAGCCCCATGACAACATCCAGATTCCGCAGTCCAATGTCGGTATCCACCAGACATACTTTTTTGCCCTGCAAGGCGAGTGCGGTACCAATGTTGGCTGTTGTGGTTGTCTTGCCAACTCCGCCTTTGCCCGAGGTTACGACAATCGCTTCTCCCATGGAGGCTACACCCCTTTAAACACATTTAAATCCTGACGTAACTTCACTATATTATGAATTTTGTCGATTTGCATAGCACCGCCTGATAAGTAGGCAAATTCCATGCTGCTCTCCCGGGTTCCCCATTCATCCGGAGGCCTGCTGATAATCTCAGCAATCCGGAGCTGGGTAGGCGCGAGCAGCGAAGCGGCAATAATGGCCTCCTGGTTACCGTTGATTCCGGCGTGTGCCATCCCTTTGAGTGCTCCAAGAATATAGATATCCCCTGAACAGGTAATGGTCCCTCCCGGATTCACATCCCCGAGGAACAGTAGATTGCCCTCATGATGCAGAACCTGGCCCGAGCGGAGCATTCCGCTC
Organism: Paenibacillus silagei; assembly: GCF_017874735.1. Taxonomy (GTDB): domain Bacteria; phylum Bacillota; class Bacilli; order Paenibacillales; family Paenibacillaceae; genus Paenibacillus_AQ; species Paenibacillus_AQ silagei. Next base: position 138,658 of record NZ_JAGGLV010000017.1, on the reverse strand, counting down.
ATCATGAACAAGGCTTCCGTATCCTTCTCTTCAGGATCTTCAATAGCTTCAACCGAACGGATTAACAGATTCCCCTGACTCTTGAGGATCTCCAGTACCGCCTCTTTATCTTCTTCAGTAACAGCACGGTTGCCCAGCTTAATATCCACATGCACAATCGGTCCGGTCAGAATATTTTGATGGCTGTGCTCCAGCTTGTAGCGAAGCTCACTTAAGAGATCTTCAAAGGGACACTTGTCGTCTAGCAGGAATACCAGGCCATCCTTGATGCCCTTAATCCTTACGTGCTTGGATTTAACTGTCATATGCCTGTCCCCCTATCCTCATTCATTCGTGCCGGGCCGGGCAAACTCCTTCTTTGGGTGATAAGAAAATGCTGCTGCAGCTTAGGCAGCCTCCTCATCGATAGTCTCTTTCTTCAGCAGCTCCAGCTGGCGCCGGAGCGGAACGTAGAGAAGCAGGCCTGCAGCAAAATGAATGAGCATGGTAGGCAGCATATGATGCAAGAGTGCCCAATTATATGGCTCCTGGCTTAGATTAAACACATTATAGATAGCAAAAAGAATACTGTCTTCCAGCAGACTGCCCAGCAGCACCGCTGTCATCATCAGCGGCAGCGGCGCGCGGGGAATCTGGAATATCAGTCCAATCAGGTAGGCAGATAAGCCCATGGCAAAGGAGTGAGCACCCAGTATACGGCCATAGAAGACCACATCATGCAGCATCCCGAAGGACAAGCCTAGAATAAGTGCCGTATGCCGGTGATGGTATACCGTTACGAACAGAATCACAACGAAGACGAGATTAGGAATAATCCGCATCTCCCAGGCGTCAGGAATCAGCCAGGGAAGCACTGTGCCTTCCAGAATAAATAATAAGAATAACAAAAGTACCAGGACGGGTCTGCGCATCCTCACTATTCTACACGCTCCTCCGTAAAGACAACGAAGAGTTCCTTCCAGTCCTGGAATCCTGCCGCCGGCTTAATGATCGCTGTAGAGGTTAATCCGAACTGTCCTATTTTCACTTCTTTCACCGTGCCGATTGTCATACCGCGCGGATATCGTCCGCCAATACCCGAGGAGATAACGATATCATCCTTGGCAATCGGATCGTCTACGGGAATTTTGTTCATTAGCAGCATCCCGGTCTGCTGGTCATAGCTCTCAATCATCCCAAAGGTCTTACCTTCCTTGTTAACAGCGGTTGCCGCTATAGGAGGCTGTGAGTTGGGGTCCTTGATATCCATCATTGTCATCAGCTTGACGGTAGAGGTGAAGTTACTCACATTGCTTATAACCCCTACCAGCCCTTCGACGGAGGTCACCGACATATTCAGCCGGATGCCATCCTTCGCCCCGAGGTCAAGAACGAGCGTATTGTTGCCAGGCTCTGTCGTTACACTGACAACATTAGCGATATGATATTCATATTTATACAAATTCTTTTGAGCATTCGTGAATTTAAGGTCTATTTCATATTGTTCATTCTTGGCTTTAATGAAATTATATTGCGCCTTATCCCGGGCGTACTGCGCAGCCAGAATCTTAAGCTGCTTGTTCTCTTCGGCCAGCTCATTCAGAGTCCCGATATCTTGGAAGAAGCCCGCTACGTATCCAGCGGGCTTGTAGAACAATTTCTGCACGAATCCGGTCGTATCTCTGAGGAAGTTCTCCGGCCAGGACAGGGTCTTCCTCTGCCCCAGGCTGAAGCCCATCAGAACGATAAACGTAACCAGTGTAATCAGCAATATAAACAGTCGTTTATTGTTAAACAGCTTGAACAATCTCGAGCACCCTCTAATAACCGTATTTCTCCAACCTCAGGGGTTGACGTTCGCAGTCCGCATGATCCTAGCGTTTGGAGCGGAGGCCCGAACTGCTGCGGCTCTTGAACAAGTGGATATTCTCCAGCGCCTTGCCTGTGCCGATTGCAACACAGTCCAGCGGATTCTCGGCAACAATCACCGGCATTCCGGTCTCACGCGCCAGCAGCTTGTCCAGGTTGCGCAGAAGTGCGCCGCCGCCTGTAAGCACAATGCCGCGGTCCATAATATCGGCAGCCAGCTCCGGCGGACATTTCTCCAGCGTAACCTTCACGGCTTCAACAATTGCATTCACAGTATCGGACAGAGCTTCGCAGATTTCATCGGAGGTAATGGTCAGCGTCTTCGGCAGACCGGTTACCAGATCGCGTCCGCGGATCTCCATTGTCTCAGCCTTCTCAAGCGGCAGGGCAGAGCCCACATCCATCTTGAGCTGCTCGGAGGTGCGTTCACCGATCATAAGGTTATACTGGCGCTTGATGTATTGGATGATAGACTCATCTGCATCATCCCCTGCCACACGTACAGAACGGCTGGTAACAATACCGCCGAGTGAGATTACTGCCACCTCGGTAGTTCCGCCGCCGATATCTACAACCATACTTCCGGTTGGCTCCCATACAGGAAGATCTGCACCGATGGCAGCAGCAAAAGGCTCCTCGATAATGTAAGCTTCCCGCGCTCCGGCCTGCTTCGTAGCATCCTCTACCGCACGCTGTTCAACGGCAGTAATTCCGGAGGGCACACACACCATGACATTCGGATGGCGCTGGAACATCGAGCGCTGCTTCTGGGCCTGGCGGATGAAATATTTGATCATAGTTGCTGTAGTATCGAAATCAGCGATGACCCCGTCCTTCATTGGACGGATGGCACGGATGTTGCCCGGTGTGCGTCCGATCATTTTTTTGGCGGATTCCCCTACTGCTTCTATCGTCTTAGTATCGGTATTAATAGCAACCACGGACGGCTCTCTGACAACAATTCCTTTACCGCGCACGTAGACAAGCGTATTCGCTGTCCCCAAGTCAATTCCTAAGTCTTTCGTAAAACCACCTAACATCTTGTATGCTCCTTTTCCATGTGAATCTAGACAATTGTATTACATGTAGCCTTTCTCTTTCAAACTTACGTAGCTGCTGTCTCCGATCACCAGATGATCCAGCACATCAATGCCGACAATCTCGCCTGCCTGCATCAGCCTGGAAGTCAGTGAAATGTCTTCAGGGCTTGGTGTAGGATCACCGCTCGGATGATTATGTGCGCATATAATTGCTGCGCTGCTGCATTTCATGGCTGCCCGGAACACCTCGCGGGGATGCACAATGGAGGCATTAAGGCTACCCATGGACAATGTTTCCTGCGCAATAACATGATTCTTCGTATTCAGGAACAGACAGATAAAATGCTCCTTCTGCAAATAACGCAGCTGCTCAGTCAGAATCTCCGCCGCGTCCTGGGGACTGCGGATAATGACCGGTTCGGTAAGCCGGGAATTCGCCATACGTCTTCCCAGCTCTATGCCTGCTTTGAGTTGCACGGCCTTGGCAGGGCCGATGCCGTTAATTGTTGTCAATTCTTCAATGCTCAGATCCGCCAGTCCGCGGAGACCGCCTGCATGGCTCAAGAGCCGCTGGGCGATAAGAAGGGCTGATTCACGGTGCGCACCTGTGCGCAGCAGGATAGCCAGAAGCTCCGCTTGACTTAATGATTCCGCCCCATAATGCATCATGCGCTCTCGTGGTCGTTCTTCATGGGGGAGGTCACGCAGCATAAATGATTGCGACTCCATCCCTAACCTTCTTTCTTCGGCTACCCTTACCGGTTCAGCACCGAAATGCCAAACCCGGACAACATACCGCTCAGCAGTGACAGCGGCAGACCGACCACGTTAAAATAGCAGCCTTCAATTTCTTCCACCAGGGTGGCGCCCAGTCCTTGTATCGCGTAAGAGCCGGCTTTGTCGGCAGGCTCCCCGGTCGCTATGTAAGCGGAGATTTCCTCTTCGCTCATTGCTCTCATAGTTACAGAGGTTACCCTATGATCTACCAGGGTACGTCCCTCTGCGGAACCGATGCAGGCCACCCCGGTGTATACCTGATGCGTCCGGCCTTGCAGCATGCCCAGCATTCTGGCGCTGTCCTGCTCGTCCGCCGGCTTGCCGAGCACCATTTCGTCAAGCACAACGATCGTATCGCTGCCGATAATAACGGCATCCCGGTCTCCTGCAACAGGAATCACAGCTTCTGCCTTACGCAGCGCCAGATTCCGTACAATAGCTTCAGGGCTCCATTCAGGCGGCGTACTCTCATCAGCATCGCTGGACAGCACCTCAAAGGGCAGGCCAAGCGAGGCTAACAGCTCACGCCGCCGCGGCGAACCTGAGGCCAGAATAATATGCCGCGAATTGTCATGCTCCACTGTAATTAACGTCCCTTCTTGATGCTGCCAGCTAAGGCTACAGCCTGCGGTACAGCCACACGGCTGTAATAATCCCGGCAAGACTGAGCAGGCACAGTTTCAAATGGATTGTGATGTCATAGGTTATGATGTCTAAATCGGCTTGCGGCGACCACTTGAGAACAGTCGAAGCTGTAAGAAAAGACAGAGCTTGTACAGGTTCCAGCAGCTTGGCAATCCAGGCTCCGGCCAGCCAGCCCAGAATAAGAAATAACAGCAGTGTTCCTACATTTTTCTTCTTCATTCAAGTCTTCCCTCGCCATTTTTTGACACCCTAATTATTATACGGTGAAACGGAGTGCAATACAAACTCAAAATCCATCCAGGGAATGTTTACCACGTAAGCAGCCTGCGGATCTTATCACACCGCAGGATTATGTCTGGAAATACAGCAATCCCCCGCCGGGCAAACGCCTGGTACGGGGGATCATTTATTTAGCCTATAGTCAGCAGTGAAGTACGCCTCAGCTGTCAGCTCATGGCGGACAACAGGCTTTTCTGGCCGGTCAGGAAGCTCATCATGGCCTCCTGTACCTCCCAGAGCAGCCCCTCCGCCTTATTCTTATTGTATTCGTTCAGGGCGGCTATCCCCTGGCTCATGGATTTCTCCAGCCCGTCAGCGATTCTCTGCCCTTCCGGTGTGAGGCCCGGCTCCAGTGCCTTGACTGCCTGGGTCCACTGCATATGGAGATCGCTTACCGCTCCGCCAGCGTTCCCGCTGTCCCCCCCGCCAAGCAGGGAAGCAGACAAGCTGCTGAGCTCGCTTAACAGCTGGCTGCTAAGCTTGAAGTAGCTGTCCACCGCCGCCGCCGTTCCGGTATAGCGGACCTGGTTCACCGCTGGCAGGGCCACTTCTCTCACATACAGCTCGATGCCCTGCCCCTTAAGGCCATTGCTGAGCAGCTTGGCCTGCTCACGGTCAGGAGACAATCCGGCGTATACACGGTTGCCGTCTGCCGGGTCAAGACCTGCGGCAAGGCCGGCGTTCAGCAGCTCCTGCCGGGCCTGCTCCGCTCCTGCCGGTGTACTGAAGACGCCATATTGCAGCAGATAATAGCTCTGCGGCGCAACCTGAACCGGAATCTGCGTGCTCACCGCTTCTCCCGTCTGCTCAGGAGGCACGCCCGTAATGTCTGACGCGTTACCGCTGTTTGCCGCCTTTTGCCCCTGAGTAATCCCTGTCTTAACCGCTGCATTGCCGGGAGCTTTAGCAGTCTCCCCCGTGCCTCCTGTGATGAACGACAGGGCTGCGTATCCGAGCAGAATTCCCGTTCCCAGCGCTCCAGTGATGGACAGTGCGAACTTCCACCAATACGAAGGATGGCGGGTATGATAAGAGCCGACGTAGCTATTCCCTTGAGCTCCGGATGGATCATGACTGTCTGTAGCGGATTCACGGTTATCTTCATACAGCGGGTAGTACTCATCTGCTGAATGCAGACCTTCTTCATCTGCCCCTCCATAGAAGGATTGATCCTCCGAATCTTCACTCTGTTCCCATAGATGCCTTGCAGAAGCAGGACGGACAACAGAATACAGTCCCAAATCATAGTTATCCTCAGGAGCTTTCGGTTTCCGGCGGCCGGAGCCCGGGGGCTTCAAGTAAGCTGCCTCTACAGGCCGGGGCAACTCCACCTTCTCCAGATCCACAATATATTCATCGGCCTTGGAATAGGAGGATGTCTTAATTTCCCCGCGCTGCACCTTGTCAGTGTCCTTATTCTCCAGAACCACACCGGTTTCGTTCACTGCCCGGCGCTCTGCCGTCTCTGTCCGCTGTCTGCCCTGGTTCCCGTCGAAGCGGAATGTCATTCTTCCGTTATTCAATACCCTCACCTCGCGATCTTCAGTTCTATACTGAAAGATATGAAAGATGCGAGAGAGATATGCTATTTTAATATATTTACACCAGACTAAGCAGCTTCGCCTTCACGCCGTCTGCTGCATAATGCCTGCTCAGTGTCCGGTAGGCCTGATCTGCAATAATGGAGCCAAGCTCCGGCGTGGTCAGCAGCCTGATCAGATGATCGGCAGTGTCAGCCGTTGTTCCTGCCAGCAGGATATTCCGTCCCGGCTCGCAGAGCAGCTCCTCCGAGCCCTTCAGGCTGCTGACCACCGGCGTGCGGAGGGCCCAGGCCTCCAGAATGCTGCTTTGAGCGCCGCAGTCCTCGCAGCATGAGGCAACCACAGCTCTGGCCCTGCGGATATAATCGGCTGTCTGTATAGCTTCACTAATAATTAAAATAGAAGAGTCCTTCCGGACGGCAGCTGCGACCTCTGCGTGCACCTCTCTGCTAATAATGCAGCAGCGGATATCCGGCACCGCCGCCCGAATCAGCGGATATACCTTCTTGAAGAACAGCAGCGCTGCATTCTTGCCGTCAGTGGAATACATGTTCCAGTGCAGAACGATGGAGTTATCCTTGGCAGTATCTCCCGCAGTTGCATAAGGGGGGGCACTCAGATTAATGTACGGCGGAACAACATGCACCTTGCCTGCATCGGCAAAGGATAGCGCCTTAAAGGACAGCGCCTCATCTTCTGAAGCAGCCAGCAGCAGGCTGGTCTTGTTCATTAACCGGCGCTCTTCGCGGCGGATCAGCGCATCATTCAGCTTGCGGTAGCCTGTACTTATTCCCCGCTTGCCAGCCGCCCGGCTCTGCACCCGTATGCCACCGGCACGGCGGGCGTCGGTGACGATAACAGCCCCGGGAAGCAGCGAGGCGACCAGATCCAGCCCATTGCCGAGCATGGCATATGAGACAAACACATGGCTGTAGGCATGCTGGCTGCACATCTCGGTTATTACCGCCCGCAGCGACTTGTCATTGCCGATCATCGAGGCATCCTTGCGGAGCCTGTTCAGCGGAAACAGCAGGCTTCTGCGGGTGGACGCAGGCCGCTTCACCTGATGCACGGTCAGGGCAGGACTGCGCAGAATCTGCGTCTCGCGGCGGTGGTAGCAATACTCCAGCAGATCAATATCAAACCGCTCCAGCAGCATATTAAGGAAATTCTCTGTTCTGATGTCTCCTTCCCGGTCTCCCGGTGTGTGACTACGGGCAGAAAGGAACAGCATTTTCTCTCTCATGGCTATAGCTCCTTGGTTCTATGTAAATGTGTATGAATATGTACGAAACAAAAAAGGCCGGATGACATCCAGCCCAGAAATGTGAAACTTTCGATGTAGATCTATAGTAACGCAATCCCTCTGAGAAGGTTGTCGATTTATGGGGAAAAATAATTTTTCCACCTTCCACATCCCTTCAGACCAGACGAAGCAGCTTATCCTTGACACTTTGCGCCTCATAATTCGCCAGCAGAATCTCGTATGCACGGTCCGCAAGCACTACTCCTCTTTCATGATCCTGAAGCAGCAGTGTCACACTATCGGCAAAGGAAACCGGGTCATCGGCAATCATAATATTCTGCGAATGCTCATAGAGCAGCCCTTCTGCCCCCTTGGAACTGGATACGACAGGAGTCCTCAGCGCCCAGGCTTCCAGAATTTTCAGCCTTGTCCCGCTGCCTTCCAGGAGCGGAGCTACGACCACCTGCGCCTTGCGTATATAATCCGCCACACTGTCCACATACCCGGTGATGACGATAGAGGAATCCTTCAAGGCGAGCGCTGCTACCTCCGGATGTACATCCCGGCCGACAATATACCACTGGATATCCGGTACCCTCGCCTTAACCAGAGGATATACCTCACGGTAGAAGTAGAGAGCTGCGTTAATATTGGGGAAGTAGTTCATATTACCCGGAAGAATAATCCACTTTTCCTTGGACAACTGCGTGTTGGTCCGGTAATCCTCCAAGCGTATGAAATTGGGAATGACATGAACCTTCTGCGACCGGCTTGGAGACAGTGCCTTGAAGGCCAGAGCATCCTCTTCCGAAGTAGTCAGCAGCAGATGGGTCTTGTCCATCAGCTTCAGCTCATCCCTGCGCGTCCATATAGCATTAAGGAAATAGTAGGCCTTGGCGATCCCCTTTTTGCCGCCTGCCAGCTGTGCAGACAGTCCGCTCTCGAAATTATGCGCATCGGTAATGATCACAATGTCAGGCAAGCAGCGCTGTACAATGTCGATGCAGCAGCCCAGCAGGCTGTGCGAAATAAATACATGACCGTAGGAATTCCGGCTGCAGAGCTCCATAATCTTCGCCTTCATGTCCACATCGACATGGCTCATATACGAGCAGTTCCGCCAGGTATAGAGGGAACGAAGAAGCGCTCTGCGGTAGCTGACCGTACGCTCTACTTCATACACTGTAAGTGACGGAAGTCCCTCCGGCGTCCCTGTCTTCCGGGGATTGGCATAGGTGATGAGCTCTACCTCATATTTGCCCTGCAGAAGCTTCAGAATATTGCCTGTTCTCAGCTTGCCCCCGCTATCCTGCGGATATGGATTCTCTGCGGAAATGAATAGCAACGGTTCCTTCATGGCCTCTTCTCCTACTCTCCAATGATCAATTCGCCCTGGACTGCCCGGGACATTCTAGGATCTATTACCCAAGTTCGGTGCTTGACCACGCAGTTCCTTCCCTGCTGCCGAGCTGGCGCTCAATCCTGCGATTCTATGGTGAATATAGTAACTTCGCATGCAAAAAAACGGCCCTACATTCCCTATTAAAGGAATGTGGAGCCGTTTCTGTAATCAATGCGATGCTATCTTACCGGTTCTTCAGGCTGTCTGCCAGCGCATAACCGACCTTCCAGATATCGCCTGCACCCATGGTGATGACCAGGTCACCGGGAGCAATCCGGTTCTGCAGATCTGCCAGCACAGCTTCCTTCGTCGGCAAATGCCGCGCACCGGCGTTGCTGTTCTGTACGATCAGCTCTACCAGCTTGGCAGAGGTGACGCCCTCAATCTGCTTCTCACCCGCAGGGGAGTAGATATCGGTAATAATCACTTCGTCCGCCTCGCTGAACGCACGGCTGAACGCATCCAGCAGGAAGAAGGTACGCGTGTAGCGCTGCGGCTGGAACACGGCGATAATGCGTTTGCCGGTTGCCTTGGCGGCGCTGATCGTAGCCTGAATCTCTGTGGGATGATGCGCATAATCATCAATGACGAGAATCTCGTCAACCTCGCCCAGCACCTGGAAGCGCCGTTTGGCGCCATGGAACTTCACAATCGCAGCCGCAATGGCTTCAAAGGCAATGCCCGATTTCAGGCAGGAAATCACTGCCGCCATAGAGTTATACAGATTGTATTGTCCCGGAATAGAGAGCTCAATCCGGCCTAACACCTCAGTTCCATGGTTCATCGTATAGGATACCTGCCGGTCGCCGAGAACAATATCAGTCGCTGTATAATCAGCCGTCTCTGATTCGATCCCATAGCTGATCACTGTACCTTTTACCTTAGGCAGCAGGGATTTCAGATTCTCATCATCCGCACATACGATAGCTGTCCCGTCCTCACGCAGCTGATTCATGAACTGAACATAAGCATCCTTCAGCTTGCCGAAGTCGCCGCCGTAGTTCTCCAGATGGTCAGCTTCTATGTTCGTAACGATTCCCAGCCAAGGATGGTATTGCAGGAACGAGCCGTCACTCTCATCGGCTTCTGCCACGACGAATTCCCCTTGTCCCGCTTTGGCATTCGTGCCGACATTCATAATCTCCCCGCCGATAATGTAGGTAGGGTCCACGCCGCAGTCTTCCATCACCAGAGCAATCATGGAAGAGGTGGTAGTCTTGCCGTGCGCTCCGGCCACCGCAACGCCCTTGCGTTCATTCAGCAGCCGGGCCAGCATCTGCGAGCGGTGCAGAATCGGAATTTTCAAACGCTCCGCTTCCACCCATTCCACATTATCCGCGGCAAGCGCCGTGGAATAGACGACCAGATCCGCACCTTTTACCTGCTCCGCCGTATGCCCGATGAAGACCTTGGCACCTTTGGCAATCAATTTCTCCGTTAACTCCTGGGCAGCTACGTCAGAGCCTGTAACTGTATATCCCATCTCCAGCATCACCCGGGCAATCGCGCTCATACCATAGCCGCCGATCCCTATAAAATGCACACGTTCAGTAGTATCCAACAGTTCGTCACCAGCCTTTTTCAGAATCGGGTTGCCGTAAAAGCGTACTGCGCACATCAGAAATCAAATACAGCGTTCCGGACACAACTGCAAGGTCATCGTCCGCTGTGATCGTCTGCAGCTTCTGCAGCGCTTGGCCCCAATTACGTTCTACTATGATTTCCAAGTTTTCCTTGGCATATTTACTCCGCAGACTTTCTGCGATCGCCTGCAGATCTTCCGCGTCCATTTTCTTACGGAAATCCGGTTCGGTCAGGATGAGCGTATCCACTATAGGCAGTATATGCTTGAGATACGACTCGTGATGCTTATTTGCCAGCATCCCCATGAGCAAATTTAATTTACCGTAAGGCTGGAACTGCGGAAGGCTCTTCGCAAGGCTCTCAGCCCCTTCCGGATTGTGCGCGCCGTCCAGAATAATTCTGGGCGAGACGCTCACTTCCTCCAGTCTTCCGGCCCAGAATGTGCCCCGGAAGCCCTCCAGCACATCCTCGTCCTCCAGCATGAAGGCCATATACTGCCGCAGCACCTCAAGCGTCATCATGGCCCCGGCCGCATTCTCCAGCTGGTGCTCGCCTTTCATAGCAATATCCAGCTCAAGCCCGCGGAATGGCCCATTGAAGGTAAAGTGCTGGCAGCCGTCTCTCTGCTCAACATTACTATAGCTGAAATCTTCTCCCGCTAAATAGAGTGTCGAACGGGTAGCCGCCGCCTTGGCCTTCAATACAGCTACAGCCTCGGGCTGGCTCACACAGCTGACTACAGGAACACCCGGCTTAATAATCCCGGCTTTCTCGCCGGCAATCAGCGTAAGCGTATCTCCCAGCACATCGGTATGGTCATGTCCCACATTGGTAATGACCGACACAACCGGAGTAACGATATTCGTTACATCCAGCCTTCCCCCAAGCCCCGTCTCCCATACGACTAAATCGGGATAACAGACTTCGCCGTAATAGAGAATCGCGAGCGCCGTTGCCACCTCGAACATGGTCGGTGAGCCCAGCTCAGTGCCCGCAATTTCACCGACCAGCGGACGCAGCTGATTGGCAAGCGCAAGCAGCGTCTCCTCAGGAATATCCGTCCCGTTGTACTGGAACCGGTTCGTGAACTTCGTGATATAAGGAGAGGTAAAGGTCCCCACCGAATATCCGCTCTGAATAAGGGCCGAGGTCAAAAAGGCGCAGGTCGAGCCCTTGCCGTTGGTCCCCGCCACATGAATGAACTTAAGCTTCCGGTGCGGATGTCCGAGCTTTTCCATTAGCAGCTCTATCCGCTCCAGACCCGGCCGGATTCCAAAAGGAATCAGGCTGTTGATCCAGTCTACGGCTTCTGTATAAGAACTTAAGGGAGCGGCAGCGCCGCTCCGGGTGATCTCTTCCATGTCTGTTATCCTCTCAGTTCTGCAATACGGGCCAGCACCTTCTCGCGTCTGTCGGAATAATCCGCCTGCTTCGCCCGTTCCTCTTCGATGACTTTCGCCGGAGCTTTGGCCACAAAGCCCTGATTACTGAGCTTCTTCTCCACACGCTCCACTTCGCTGTTCAGGGTCTGAACTTCTTTTTCGAGACGAATAATCTCCTGATCGATATCAATCAGACCGGACAGCGGCAGAAGCAGCTCCGCTCCGGTAACCACGGCGGACATCATTTTATCCGGCGTCTGCGGCGCAAGGCCTGCTTCGAAGGAAGAGGTGTTGCAGAAGCGCCCGATGTAATTGTCGTTGCGGGAAATAATGTCCAGGGTGTCCTGGCTGCCGGCCTTGATAATCAGCTCGACCTTCTTGCTCATTGGCGCATTTACTTCCGCACGGATACCGCGAACGGCCCGGATAATATCCATCAGCAGGTTCATCTCTGATACTGCCTGCGGATTCTCAAGCGCCGCATCGTACTTCGGCCACTCGGCCAAGGTGATGGATTCGCCCTGATGCGGCAGATGCTGCCAGATCTCCTCCGTAATGAACGGCATGAACGGGTGAATCAGCCGCAGTGTGCGGTCCAGCACGTAAGCCAGAACAGACTGGGTCTTGGCCTTGGCAGCTGCGTCCGCTCCGTATAGCGAGAGCTTGGCGAATTCGATATACCAGTCACACAGATCATCCCAGATGAAGTTGTAGAGCAGGCGTCCGGTCTCGCCGAACTCGTACGAGTCAATTAGACGCGTAATATCGCGGGAAGTTTCGTTCAGGCGGTGCAGAATCCAGCGGTCCGCTGTGCCAAGCTCACCTGTAATGTCAATATCTTCAAAGGCTACGCCTTCCAGATTCATCAGCGCGAACCGGGAGGCATTCCAGATCTTGTTGGCAAAATTACGCGCCTGCTCTACCTTTTCCATACGGAACCGCAGATCCTGGCCCGCTGTACTGCCGGTAGTAATCATATAGCGCATGGCGTCAGCGCCGTACTGCTCGATAACATCCAGCGGATTAATACCGTTGCCCAGAGACTTGGACATCTTGCGTCCTTCGGCATCGCGTACGAGTCCGTGCATCAGCACATCGGAGAACGGCTTCTGGCCAGTGAATTCCATGGCTGAGAAAATCATGCGCGCTACCCAGAAGTAGATGATATCGTAGCCGGTAACCAGTACATTGTTCGGATAGTAACGCTGATAGTCGCTGCTGTCCTGATCAGGCCAGCCTAAGGTAGCGAACGGCCAGAGGTTCGAGCTGAACCAGGTATCCAGAACATCCTCATCCTGCTTCAGGTCGGACAGCCCGCTGATGCGGCGTGCTTCTTCTTCATCATGTGCAACTACAAGCTCCCCGGTGGATTCAGAGTACCAGGCCGGAATACGGTGGCCCCACCACAGTTGGCGGGAGATACACCAGTCGCGGACATTCTCGATCCAGTTCAGGTACGTCTTCTCGAAGCGGTCCGGCACGAAGTGGACCCCGTCACCGTCCTTCTGTGCAGCGATGGCTGCTTCTGCCAGCGGCTGCATTTTGACGAACCACTGGGTGGACAGATAAGGCTCTACTACGGCCCCGGAACGCTCACTGTGCCCAACCTGGTGTACATGATCCTCAATGGAGATCAGCACGCCTTGCTCCTTCAGGTCGGCTACGATGGCCTTACGGCAGTCGCTGCGGTCCATTCCCTGGTAAGCGCCCGCTTCCTCATTCATCACTCCGCCTTCATCCATTACGTTGATCTGCGGAAGGTTATGGCGGACTCCCATCTCGAAGTCGTTCGGATCATGCGCCGGTGTAATCTTAACTGCACCGCTGCCGAAATCCTTATCTACGTATTCATCGGCAATAACCGGAATCTCACGTAAGGTAATCGGCAGAATCAGCGTCTTACCGATCAGATCCTTATAGCGCTCATCCTCCGGATGTACCGCTACCGCTGTATCGCCCAGCATCGTCTCGGGCCGCGTGGTAGCCACCGTGATATGGCCGCTGCCATCCTTCAGCGGATAACGCAGATGGTACAGATGCCCGTTCACTTCCTTGTATTCAACCTCGATATCCGACAGCGCTGTACGGGCAGCCGGGTCCCAGTTAATAATCCGCTTGCCGCGATAGATCAGGCCCTTCTGGTACAGCTCCACAAATACCTTGCTTACCGCCTTCTTCATTCCATCATCAAAGGTAAAGCGTTCGCGGGAGTAATCGAGGGACAGGCCCATCTTGGCCCACTGGTCATGAATTGTCTCTGCATACTGGTCTTTCCAGGCCCACACCTGCTCCAGGAACTTCTCGCGTCCCAGATCATGGCGGGAGATTCCCTGCTGGCGCAGCTTCTGCTCTACCTTGGTCTGTGTAGCAATCCCTGCATGGTCCGTACCCGGCAGCCACAGGGTATCATATCCCTGCATCCGCTTGGTGCGGATCAGCACATCCTGAAGCGTGAAATCCAGCGCATGTCCGATATGCAGCATTCCTGTTACATTCGGCGGCGGAATCACGATGCTGTAAGGCTCCGCATCCGGGCGCTTGCCGGCTTCGAAGAAGCCCTTCTCCATCCAGTACGCATACCATTTCTTCTCTGCCGCTCCCGGATCATATGTAGTCGGCATGTCGCTCTGCTTGTGATTAGCTGAAGCGGTAGCTTCTGCCGCTTCCTGCCCGTTCGGCAGCTCTGCTGCTGCATTGTTGTTATCAGCCATTGTGAACCCTCCACTGTTAAATGTATTGAGTAGCTAGCGGTTTCTGAGAATACAAAAAGGCCCTTCGTCTCAAAGGACGAAAGGCCATTCTTTCGCGGTACCACCTTTGTTTCGCGCCAATAAAAAATAAACCACTGCCTTAAGTTCCCTTACAGGTTCCTGAAGCTTAGCGCAACACTCATGCAGGGTAACGGCTGCAACCGGCCGCATCCTAACCCGTCTTCATGATGAAGACAAGCTCAGAAGGGCAACTCCGGGGCGACTTCGGGGGCTGCATCCTGCGGGAATTCACACCAATGATAATCCCGCTCTCTGAAGGGCTGACCGCCTACTCTTCCCGTTCCCAGTCTTTATGCTAGTTATTACTTAGTTCAATAATACATTCAGTGTAATCCCTAGTCAACCAGCATATACACAAAGGACGCGCAGCAGACGTACATTGATGCCTACTCCCCGCTCCAGATCACTTGAACCACATTGAAGCCCTGATGGCTGCCCGTTCCGGGAGCGCCATCCAGCGTAACAGAGAATGTGCTTCCGGCATCAATAATCGAGAAGGCTGAGGCGGAGACTTCCTCAGACTTGGAGGTAGCTCCTTTTTGCACAAAATAGTCCTTGTACGTATTGCCGAGCGTCTCCAGGCTCTGCTTCGTACGGTAGCTGAAGGTTGCGGACGGCTTACCGGTCGCCGAGCCTTCGATCAGATCAAATATCTTCGCGTCCGCCGGAAGCGGGAAATCCGCCGGCAGGCTCTTCGGCCGCTTCACAGAATCTGCTGGTGTTCCAGTGGAGGAGCCGCCGGAGGAGACAGCCGGAGCTGCAGCATCACCGATGATGACCCGGCTGGTTGCAGCATCGTAAGTAACAGCAGTGTTCAGCGCTTCGCCGATGGAGCGTACAGGCAGATAAGTGATGCCGTTATAGGTAATCGGGGCGAGGGTTTTGCCGTTGCCGTCTTTGGGCGTGTACGCCTGGCCGTTCACGACGATCCCGATTTTGTTGTTCAGGAGCGCCTTGATCTCCTGCAGATTACTGGCGGCGTAGACACCGGCCGAGACTGTGAGCGTCAAGCTTATTGCGGCCGCAGTGGCTGCCACTTTTCTCTTCATGTGATATATCATCCTTCCAGAAGTAGTGTACCAGCGCATAGCTGCCTGAATGTGTAATGTATGTAGGCCGGTAGTGACTATTACCCCCGGCTGAACGGTTTGTAAACCAGAAGCGGATTTCACAAAGAAACAGGAACAGCCCCATCCGTAAGACAAGGGCTGTTCCTGTTAAGCCTGAATTCTCCGCACACCGTCAATCTCAAGGAATGTATAATACCTGTCCCTCTTCTACAATCTGCCCGGACAGCCGGTTATACATAGTCAGCTCCCGGGTGCTTAGCTGGTATTTCTCGGCAATCGTATCCAGTGTCTCCTCGCGCTGGACAATGCAGAGCCGCACCTTACGGAACATCTCTGATCCTCCAAGCCCGCCGATGAACCGGCTCTTCCACGCTGTATCATTGCCTGCCTCAGGAACAGCCTGCGCTACAGAGTCTATATTGCCCGAGAGCAGCTCCTCCTGCTCTCTGTTGGCGCGGCTTGCGCTGAGCAGCGAGGAGAAGGTGAGCGGCTCCTGCTCGGCGGCTCCCGGTTCTTTTTTGCTGCCAAGGGCAACCTTGAGATCCTGCTTCTCCTCCTGGGGAGACAAAGATTCCGCAGACAGGAAGACTTCATTGTCTGTGGCCTGGATCTCCTCTGCCGCCTCCCCTCCTTCGTTCCCGGCAAACAGCGCAGCGGCATCGTTGGCAGCGGAGGTAAGCACAGGCTCCGGCTGCGACACGGCATGAAGCTTCGCATTGCCCCAATGATCCACAGTGTTCAAGGCGGCGGTGCCTGTCTGAAGCGTGCTGTCCTCCTGAACCGAGCCGTTCACAGCCGCTGGTGCCGTCTTCTCTCTGGAGGTGAGGAAGTGAGCGGAGGCCTTATCAGCCGCCGGCTTGCTGCCTGCCGAAGAACCCGTATCCAGGCTATGGGTCCTTACTCTTGGTTCCTTGTCCTTCAGGGGTGTGGAGAGATAGGCCGCGGGCTGGCTGTAAGAAGTATCTTCCGCGTACAGCGGCTCAGCTGCCGCCTCAGCCGGAGCAGCGGAGTTCTGATCTTCCGCAGAGCCCTCTGCAGTCCCTTCGCCATAGGTCCAGAGCGAATTCTCATACAGGGTATCATTCTCCGGATTGCGGATTATCTCCTCAGCCGCCCTGCTGTCTCCGGCCTCCGGCGAATACGCTACCGTGTATTCCTCCTGCTGCCAGGCCGGCTGTACATCTGCACTTCCGATTCCGCGTAGCGAGAGCACTCCGGTAATGTTGACGGTTCGCATCGTCAGCAGATCAATATCGAAATTCTCGATCTCCACCCCTATGTCATCAAGCGAGCTGACCCGGGTCAGCGGAACAGTGATTTCAACAGGAATTGCATGCTCCAGACGCTGTGTAAGATCATCCTCCCCCCGGTAGAGTCCGGTGAGCAGCAGTTGTCCGTGCAGCTCGGCCCGGTCCTCCCGCTGGATGACCTGGATGTCGGGAACCAGCTCGACTTCCTCCAGCTCTGCTATTCCCGGAAGCTCTTCCGAAAGGTGAATGCGTTCATAAATATCAAACCGCAAGCCATGGGACTGGTCAAACACGGGAAATGTCCTCCTTCTTGGCATAATCTATCCCTGAGACAAGCCCAGAGTATAAGCCCAAAATGTTACTCCCCTCATGTATATGCTTCAATCAGGCAGGCATGACAACTTTGCCGCTTCAATTGCGGACAGCGCCTATGCCAGGGGAGGAAGGGCCGTACGTGCATCAGGAATAGAGTAGTGCTGCGGAAGCTTGACACGCATCGTTACGGCAAGCGGATTCCCCGGATCACCCTCGTTAAGCACATCTGCCGGATGAAAAGCTGCCGGCAGCGCACCCGCGCCCGGTTCTTCCCCAAACCGGAGGTGATCCGGAATTCCCGGCCGGCCCGCCCGCAGATTGACCGCTCTCTGGTATACATGCAGCGTACCCGCAGCCATGACATCCAGCGAACGGGTCTGCTCTGCCCAGCGCTTAGCCTGGAGGCCGGTGCGTCTTCTCAGTCCCTCATCCCCCAGCAGCTGCTCCATCTGCAGGGCGAGCTGAGCGGCATCTCCGGGAGGAACAATCCAGCCCGTCTCTCCCTGCCGGACCATCTCCGGCATGCCTGCGGTTCCGGCGACAATCGGCGCGATCCCGGCAAGCTGCGCTTCTGTAACCGAGAAAGGCTGCGTATCCTGGAGTGAGGGCTGCACATAGATGTCGGCAGCCCGGAGTGCAGCCGGAATATTGTTCAATTTCCCGGTGAAATGGACCTTCCCGGCGATACCTAGCAGGCGGGCCTGCTCCATGAGCTCCTCCAGGAGGCTGCCGATTCCGGCCACCGCACAGATCCACCGCTGACAGCGCTGCTCCAGAATGCCTAGCGCCTCTATCAGCACATGGACGCCTTTGATATATTCAAGACGTCCGGCATACATGATTACAGGGATTCCTTCTGCAAATTGAAGCGGCGGCGTCTCTGCGGCCCGGGCTGCATACTGACGCAGGTCCAGCCCGTACGGCAAGGTATGAATACGGTCCGGGCTGACCCCCAGGCTCTGCGTAAGCTGTCCGATCCACTCCGAAGAGACCAGAATCTGGTCAGCCGCCTGGGCACCCAGTGTCTCAAGCCTGCGGAAGTAGCTCCAGATCGGCCGCTGCTCATAGGCCTCCCGGGTCAGTCCGGGCTCAAGTCCCTTGTACTCATAGTAGGTCTCCTTGGTCAATGCCCCATGAACACTTGCGACCAGCGGAACAGGACGGCGCATGATCCGCCGCAGTGCATATGTGGCTATAGGGTCCTGGGCATGAATGACATCATATTCCTCCAGTCCCAGCACAGCGGCGCCGCCCTCGAATACGTAACGCCCCAGCTCAAAGCTGAAGATGCCATGCTCCAGATGCAGCGAGGGGAACCGGCCGATATCAAGCTGGGGCAGCAGCAGCGAATAGAAGGCTTTTTTATCAAAAGACTCCGTCCGGTTGAGCAAATACAATGTATTGTTCTCCACATGGCTGCCCATCAGTGTAACGGAATGGCCCTGCTCGCCCAGCTTGTCGGCCAGCTGCTTCATATACGTCCAAATTCCGCCCATATTGGTGAGGCCCCAGTAGGTGACCAGCAATATCTTCATGCATTCCTCTCCCCGGCTATAGATGTATTTAGGTGCAGGAGCAGTCTGCTCCACCCTAATCAGAATAGTATATGTAGGCTGCGGGCAGGCGGAAAGGGATATATGATCATTCTCTGCAAATTTCAAAAATATCTTTTAATCAAGAATCATCTTTTCGGGTATAATCGGTATAAATCCTGAAAGGAAATTTCCGACATGTCAAAAGCGAGGGTATTTGACCTTTTTCTATTTGTCGCATCCCTGGCTATAGCCTTCATTCCCGCGCATGCTGTAGTCCTGGACGTTACCTATATAAAAGCACTGCTGCTATACACTATCTTCTCCAGCATCTACTTCCAATTGCGGATAGTAACCCGGAGCGGGAATTCTACGATCGATTATGCCATCAGCTATACCTCCTCCTTCGGGATTTTTGCCGGTCCGCTCGGCACGCTCCTGTTCGAGACTGTATACCGGTTCATCGTATATTTCTATAAAAAGAAAACAAAAACCGCCGATCCCGGAGAGTTCCTGGATACCTTCTACAATATCGGTTCGTTCACACTGGGCGGCTCTGCTGCATACTATCTGTACACGGCACTCTCTCCCTTGGCGGACAAGCTTCCGCTCGGATACTGGCTGCTGTTCCTGCTTGTGGTCTGCGTTACCACCCTGCTGTCCTCCACCTTCCTGGTGCTGACCTTTGCCTTGTCGGGAGATATCAAGACACGCCGGGAAGCGAGGAACCTACTGTTCCGAAGCCGGAATCTGCTGGATTTCAGCAAGGTGGCTCTTAGTAATGCTCTGCTGCTGCGGCTGCTGCAAATGGAGAAATGGGAGATGCTGATCGCCCTGTTCCTGCTCAACTATGTAGTCAGTATCTCGTTCTATTCGAAGTCGCAGAGTGCCCAGCACAAGTATGAACGCGACAAATTCGAGCAGATGGCTTACCGCGACTTCCTGACCGGAACCTATAACCGGGCGCATATGGACAAGATGATGAAGGAGCTGAACCAGGGCGGGGAGTACATCGGGATTGTAGTGGCGGATATCGACCGGTTCAAAAAAATCAATGACAGCTACAACCACGCCGTTGGTGACCGGGTCATTGTTCATTTTGCCAAGACGCTGCAGAAGCATCTGCAGGAGCAGGATATTCTGTTCCGCAGCGGCGGGGAAGAGTTCACGCTCTTCCTAAGGGACAAGACCTTCGAGGAGTGCAGGACGCAGATTCAGGAGATTCTGGACAGCCTTCACGGTCACACCGTAAGTGCAGAATTCGAGGAGCAGATCATCCGCGTGCCCTATTCGGCATCCTTCGGACTCTTTTACTATAAGGCAGACCCGGATCAGAAGACCTCTATGGAAAAAGGGTACGTCTACGCCGACCAGCTCCTGCTGGAGTCCAAGAAGCTTGGCCGCAACCGTCTGTCTTACCGGAATGATGTGCAGCCGTAAGCACATGTTCCCGCGCAGGGGGACGGCGTGTGAGGGACGGGCAGAACCCGCCAAATGTATGCTGTTTTTGGCATACATTTGATCCGTGCGCCTGCGCGGGAGCACAATGTATGCTGTTTTTGGCATACATTCGGCCCGTGCGCCTGCGCGGGAGCACAATGTATGCTGTTTTTGGCATACATTCGGTCCGTGCGCCTGCGCGGGAGCACAATGTATGCTGTTTTTGGCATACATTCGGTCCGTGCGCCTGCGCGGGAGCACATTGTATGCTGTTTTTGGCATACATTCGGTCCGTGCGCCTGCGCGGGAGCACAATGTATGCTGTTTTTGGCATACATTCGGTCCGGGCGCCTGCGCGGCAGCACAATGTATGCTGTTTTTGGCATACATTTGGTCCGTGCGCCTGCGAGGGAGCACATTGTATGCTGTTTTTGGCATACATTCCAGCTTCCCGGCGGAGCAGAAACGACTCCTCATAATAATGTCCCTAATAAGAACAAGAGCCGTCCTCCGTCAAGCGGATGGGCGGCCCTTAGTGTTCCTATTTTCGAATGCCGGCGGCTACAGTTCAGCAGCCTTAAAGGTATCTCCACCGGCAATCGTGCCGGAGTTAAAGCCCTTATAGAACCAGCGCTTGCGCTGTTCGGACGTTCCGTGTGTGAAGCTGTCGGGCACCACATACCCTTGCGCCCGCTTCTGGATCGTATCATCACCCACCGCGCTCGCAGCAGTTAGCGCCTCTTCGAGATCTCCTTCCTCCAGCAGATTCTGGCCCTGAACATGATGCGCCCATACCCCGGCATAATAATCGGCCTGCAGCTCAAAGCGGACCTGAACCTTGTTGAATTCAGTCTCGCTGAGACGCTGGCGCTCTGAATTCAGCTGCTCGGAAGCGCCCAGCAGCGTCTGCACATGATGACCCACCTCGTGGGCAATCACATACGCCATGGCGAAGTCGCCCGGCGCCTTGAACTGCTGCTGCAGCTCATCGTAGAAGCTGAGATCGATATACAGCTTGGCATCCCCCGGGCAATAGAACGGGCCGACGGCCGAGCTCGCGGTTCCGCAGGCAGAATTCACGCTGCCGCTGTAGAGCACTAGCGTCGGGTCCTGATAAGTCATCCCCTGCTCCTTGAAGATATCGGACCAGACATCCTCGGTATCGGCCAGCACCACGGATACGAACTCGGATAACTCCTTCTCCTGGGCGCTTTGTTCATAAGGGACGCTTGAGTTTGTGCCCGAACCGGTTGAGGTCAGATTCCCCATAATATCGCCGATGTTCCCGCCGCTCAGCAGCGTAACAATTACTATAATCACGATCCCGCTGATTCCGCCGCCAATCAGCTTGCCCCCGCCGCCGCCGCCGCGGCCTCTGCGGTCTTCCACATTAGAACTGCCTCTTCTACCCTGCCATTTCATGGCCTTCCCCCCAGTTATGAATACTCGCGCATGCTGATGTATTTGTACTTATTACTGTTATACCCATAATTGCAGGGGTGCCACTCTCTTTAACAGTGAAGCCAGTCTGTCGACAAATGGAAACAGCATAGCAAAACCCCTCCACAGCCGCAGCCATGAAGGGGTTAACATCGTTTAAATGATGGAACAGCTGTTTATTTTGCAGCTTTGGCCGCACTTAGAATGGCCTTCAGGTAACCTTGAGTATCCACCAGAGTAGCACCGCTTACAGCGTCAACAACTTGCTCTTTGCTTTTGTTAGTCAGTGTAGCTTCAAGGGATTTTATAGTTTTGCCTGTTGCGAATTTCTCGATAGCCGCCAGGTTCTTGTCATAGGCTACTGTCGATTTGGCTTCTTCCGTCATGTGCTCACTGTAGTATTTGGCGTTGGTCTTCTTGGAGGCCAGCACCATATTAGGGTCTTTGTAATTCTTGCCAAAATCCTTGTCCGAGTTCGGTACACCAGTAGCTACATCGCTGCCCAGGAACTGATAATCATCCAGCGAAGCCGCAACGATTACGCCATTCTGGACTACAGCAACCGCTACGGTGAAGCATTTGGTGCCATGGGCAGCCGCTTCCACCCGGCCGACCTTAAGCGGTGCACTCGCTGCCGAAGTGACATTGTTCAGAGCGCCGCTGTTCCCTACCCCGACAAGTGCCAATGAGATGCCGGCCACGAGCATTAACTTAGTAACTTTTTTCACAAATATTCCCCCAGTTCATCAAATAGACTGCGCTTACATAATATTTTTATCAATATATTGGAAGCCCGTCAGTTACAAATGTTACTGGAAATCTGCAAATATCTGGATTGTAAATGCGCAGAGGGAAATTAAAGGGGATATTTGGAGACCAAGCTGCCAAAATAACAGTCAGCCTCCATAGATTAGCTGCACTTCTCTTTAACCGTCACCTTGTCATTCGTGATTATGACCTTGGAATATCCGGATAAAGTTTCGGTGTAGGAGCATACTCCGATGGTTTTGGGAACGTCCGGTTCTCTCGGGTCCGAATACTTCAGATAAACTCCGCCTTCACCGCTTAAGCTAAGCCGGGGCTTAATTTTTACTGTTTTTCCGCTTTTGAGTATCTTGCCAACTTCGTCTACTGACGCCTCCGCTGATGCGCCGGTTACCACTCCCGTCTCCAGAATACTCAGCTCAAAGTCCGATTGATTGTCTACCGTCACCCGGAAGCTCTGAAGCTGGGCAACCAGACCCAGTACACCGTAGTTGTTGTTCAGTTGCACAACCACCATTATTCCGGCGGCAATCACCAGGGTCGAGACGGCTAAGATTCCTAACACTCTACGATTCCATCTTAATCTCACAGCCAGTCATCTCCTCATATTAGTAAGACGGGCTTGAGCGCGGAAATGTATCAGAGGACACGTGGGCTAACTGGTGGCTACAATGAAATAAGTGGAAAAAGGGCAACTGTTCACCAGTAAATCTACGAATATCCGGCAACAGTTGGAACAACAACACTTATATAACCTGAAAATAAACATATAGGACATATCGAGAAAATTAGATGCCCTAAATCCACTTAACGTTCCCTGGAGAGTAATAGTGCGTAAATTAAATAACATAAATCCACTTCTTGTTCGATGTTTCGGCTGGGGAGGTCGCACTGAACAACAACTAAAAAGCCGGGCCGCAATCCTCCAGATATCAGAGAAACGCGGCCCGGCTGGGCATGGCATCTATGGAGTTACTTAACTTCACGGAGCCGATTAGGTAATGGCCTACTCCTGATCTACGCCGCCGATTTGCTCGCGCAGGCGGCGCAGATCCTCCGGCCAGGGATCAGATACCTCGATCTTACTTCGGGTCCAGGGGTGGGCGAAAATCAGCTTCTCGCCATGCAGTGCCTGGCGGTCGGAACTCTCCTGCTTCGCCTTGACTCCCGGCTTCAAAGGAGGAGCTGGCGGCTGCTTGCCTTGGACTTGCAAGCCAGGGGAAAGGCCTGCCTTCTCCTGCTCTTCGAACCAGGCCGTAATGGCAGATTTCACCTGACCAGGCTCCGAACGAAGGGGCTGCTTCTCCTTAAGACTGTGGCCGGAAGGAATACCCGCAGTATGCCAGGCCGATCCTCCATAGAGGTCGTCCCCGAAGAGCGGATGCCCCGCATGGCTGAGGTGGACACGAATCTGATGCGTCCGGCCCGTCTCCAGCTGCAGCTTCACTACGGTTCCGCCGGGCAGGGCTTCGCGTCCCACAATCCGTGTTACCGCCTCCTGCCCTCCCGGGGATACCCGCCTGCGCGCCGCATGATGGCGGTCACGGCCGATCGGGGCATCGATCACCGTAAGCTCCGGCGGCACTATGCCTTCAACAATCGCGGCATACAGGCGGGATACGTTCTTCTCACGCATATCCTCATCCAGCACAAGCTGGGCGTATTCGTTCTTCGCATACAGCACAGGTCCGGTAGTATCCTTGTCCAGCCGGTGGATATGGCGGACGGCAATCCCTCCGCCGGAGGCCGCATAATGCGCGGCTACGAGATGATCCAGCGTCACTTCCGTGCTGCTTCCGTCCGGATGAACCGCCAGACCCGCAGGCTTGTGGACCACAAGGCAGAAGTCGTCCTCGAACAGCACCTCAGCCGTAGCCTCCTGCCATACCGGCTCTATTCCGGCTTCCCGGTGAGGGAATAGGGCCAGCCGCAGCCGGTCGCCCCGCCACTGGATGCCGTTCTCGCGGCGCAGCCGGGCGTGCAGCTTCCCTGGCATCCCGGCTACGCTCAGCAGCCAGGCATCGATGGCGGCCTGCTTGTCGGCAGCCGCTGTAATGACCCGGCCAGGCATGGCTTCCAGCCATTCGCCGCGCCGGGTCCACTTGCCGCCGCCCGCGAAGGAGCCGCTGGCGCCATCACTTCCGTCTTGGGTCTCGCCGCCGCCATGCTGGCCGGACAGCTCCTCCGGTCCAGCCGTCATAGCGATTTCAGAGCCTGATAATGGCCCGCAATCGTATCGTCAATATCCTGCTCGCTGTGCGCAGCAGATACGAACATTCCCTCGAACTGGGACGGCGGAACGCTGATGCCCTGATCCAGCATTTTACCGAAATAACGCTTGAACAACTCCAGGTTACTGGTCTTGGCCGTCTCGAAGTTAATGACCGGCTCCTCCGTGAAGAACGGACATACCATCGAGCCCACGCGGTTAATCGTCAGCGGAACTCCCGTCTCCTGCGCATTGCGCTTAAGTCCGGCTTCCAGTCTCGCGCCAAGCGACTCCAGACGGGTGTAGACCTCAGGGGTCAGCAGCGCAAGCGTGCTGTAGCCCGCCGCCATCGCCAGCGGATTCCCGCTGAGTGTGCCCGCCTGATAGATCGGGCCGGACGGGGCGATCTGCTCCATAATCTCTCTTTTGCCGCCGTAAGCCCCTACAGGCAGACCGCCACCGATCACCTTGCCGAAGCAGGTCAGATCCGGGTCCATCCCGAACAGCCCCTGCGCACATCCCCGGTCCACACGGAAGCCGGTCATCACCTCGTCAAAAATCAGCAAAGCCCCGTACCCTGTAGTCACCTTGCGGAGACCTTCCAGGAATCCCGGAAGCGGAGGCACAACGCCCATATTTCCGGCGATCGGCTCAACGATGATAGCGGCAATCTCGTTGCCGTAGCGCTCAAACGCGATTTTGACCCCGTCCAGGTCATTATAAGGTACCGTGATCGTATTCATGGCCACACCTTCCGGCACGCCCGGACTATCCGGCAGCCCCAAGGTCGCCACCCCGGAACCGGCCTTAATCAGCAGGCTGTCGGCATGGCCGTGATAGGAGCCTTCGAATTTGAGGATTTTGCTGCGTCCGGTATAGCCGCGGGCCAGTCTGATCGCGCTCATGGTCGCTTCCGTTCCCGAATTCACCATGCGGACAATGTCCACCGAGGCTACGCGTTCTACCACGGTTTTGGCCATAGCGGTCTCAAGCAGGGTCGGCGCGCCGAAGCTTGTCCCTCTGGCCGCAGTCTCCTGCAGCGCCTTCACCACCTCAGGATGGGCATGTCCCATAATCAGCGGTCCCCACGAGCAGACGTAGTCAATGAAGCTGTTGCCGTCAATATCGTAGATCCGTGAGCCTTCGCCCCTCTCGACATAGACCGGGGTCAATCCTACGGATTTGAATGCCCGGACCGGGCTGTTCACCCCGCCGGGAATATATTGTTTTGCCTCTTCAAAAGCCATGCGGGAAGCCTCTTCCCGGCGGTTCAATGGCATATTGCCCATGCTTGTTCCCTCCTGATCCTAGCCGCGCAGCCAGCGGGCTGCGTCCTTGGCGAAATAGGTAATAATTATATCTGCTCCGGCGCGCTTCATGCCGGTCAACATCTCCAGCACAACCGCCTGCTCATCGATCCAACCCTGCTGCGCAGCCGCCTTGACCATCGAGTACTCACCGCTGACGTTGTAGGCTACAAGCGGCAGATCGAATTGGTCGCGGATGGTGCGGATTACATCCAGATAAGCCAGCGCAGGCTTCACCATCAGCATGTCCGCACCTTCCAGTACATCGGAATCCGCTTCGCGAACGGCTTCCCGCAGGTTGGCCGGGTCCATCTGATACGTCTTGCGGTTGCCGAACTGGGGAGCGGAATCCGCTGCTTCGCGGAACGGACCGTAGAAGGCGGAGGCGTATTTTACCGAATAGGACATAATCGGCACCTGCTCGAAGCCATTCGCATCGAGTCCGGCACGGATCGCCTGCACGAATCCGTCCATCATGTTGGACGGCGCGATAATATCCGCCCCTGCCCGGGCCTGCGAGACCGCCGTGCGGGTCAGCAGCTCAAGCGAAGCATCGTTGATTACATCCCCGTGCACCACACCGTCCACCGTATGGGTATGCACCATGCCGCAGTGGCCATGGTCGGTGAATTCACACAGGCAGGTATCGGCGACGACCAGCAGGTCGGGATACCATTTTTTGATCAGACGCGTGGCTTCCTGCACAATACCATCGTCTGCGAAGCCGGACGAGCCAACCGCATCCTTCGTCTCGGGAATACCGAACAGCAGGACCGCCGGAATGCCGAGGGAAGCAATCTCATCCACCTCCGCCTTCAGCGTATCCAGCGAGAAATGATAGACGCCGGGCATGGAGCTGATTTCATTCTTTACACCTGTTCCATAGGTTACAAAAATCGGCTGGATGAAATCCAGCACATTCAGAACGGTCTCGCGCACCATGCCGCGAATACCGGCCGACCCGCGCAAACGGCGGTGTCTGGTTATTGGAAAGCTCATTTGTTGTATCCTCCTGTTCAGTAAGTATATAATCACATCTATTCGTCTTAAGCAGTATTGAGATGTTAAAGTTATCGCTGCCAGTAGGCCAGACCCGATTGCAATGCTCAAAGACAATGCTGACAGATCCGGCAGGAACAGGCTATCTCAGCCTCGTCGATTCATTCCAGCGGCATAGCTCCTGCACCAGTCCTTCGATGGTGGCTTCTTCCGGGAGCAGTCCCGGAGTGAGGCCCGCTTCGACTGCGGTCTGCTCGGTAACCGGGCCGATGCAGGCAATCTTGACACCCGCCAGCAGAGTAAGCGGATCTTCCAGGCCCATCCGCTTGAGTATGCCGAGGAAATTGCGCACCGTGGACGAGCTGGTGAAGGTTACCGCATGGATGCGCTTCTCCTCCAGCAGCTTCACCAGCTCAATATCATCCTCCCCGGTGACAATCGTCTCATACGTATCCACCTCGGTCACTTCCAGCCCCAGCTCCCTCAGCTTCGCCGGCAGCCACTCACGCGCCAGGTCGCCGCGCGGCAGCAGCACCTTCTGCCCGGACTTAAGCTCGGGGCCGAAGGCTTCGATCAGCCCTTCCGCCTGAAAGCGTCCGGGCAGCTCCTCGGCGATCAGCCCGCGCTCTGCGAGCGCCGCAGCCGTCCCCGGTCCCACAGCGCACAGCCGCGCTTCGTGCAGGCTGCGGATATCCAGCTTCTGCTGCGTCAGATGACGCATGAAGAAGTCTACGCCGTTCGGACTGGTGAAGAACACCCAGTCGTACGCCGCAAGCCCGCCAAGAGCCGCAGCGATCTCCGCCTGCTTGCCCGCATCCCGCTGCATCACCGTCTCAATGACCGGGAACTCATACGGCTCGCCGCCCAGCTCCTCGATCCGGTCTACCAGCTCACTTGCCTGTGCGCGCGCCCGCGTCACTACAATCCGCTTGCCGAACAGCGGCAGCGCCTCCACCCACATCAGGTGCTCCCGCTGGAGCACAACATCACCGACCACAATAACCGCCGGCGGCTGAAAATCCGCTGCCGTAACCTTCGCCTCAATATCGGCCAGCGTGCCGGTCAGCGTCTCCTGATCCGCACGGGTCCCCCAGCGCACCAGCGCCACCGGGGTTTCCGGCGGACGGCCATGCTTCATCAGCTGGGCGCTGATGTAGCCGATTTTGGCGACACCCATCAGGAATACCAGCGTGCCTGTCGCATTCGTTACTTTATCCCATTGAATGGAATGATCCAGCTTATCCGGGCTCTCATGGCCGGTAATAATCGACAGGGAAGACGATGCCTCCCGGTGGGTCACCGGAATACCGGCATACGCCGGGACGCTGATGGCCGAGGTAATGCCCGGCACAATCTCATAGTAGATGCCATTCCTGCGCAGCAGCTCCGCTTCTTCACCCACCCGGCCAAAAATCACGGGGTCCCCGCCCTTCAGACGCACCACCGTTTTGCCCTCCAATGCGAGATCTACCAGCAGCTGATTAATATCCTCCTGCTTCATCGTATGGCGGTCCGAAAGCTTGCCTACGTATATTTTCTCACCGCCGGGCTTCATCCATTTCAGCAGCCTTGGACTGGCCAGCCTGTCATAGACCAGCACATCGGCCTTCCGGATACACTCCAGCCCCTTGACTGTAATCAGCTTCGCATCCCCCGGACCTGCACCTACCAGATATACCTTCCCCGCCATCTCCGTCATCCCCTTATCCCTCTACACATGCGATTCTGGCTTGCATAAGCTTCTCCCCAACGCACACTATTCCCTGTCTACCCTTACCCCTTATTCCCTTACATCCGCCAAAATCTTCTCCGCACCTCTGGCCACCAGCTTACGCGCGACCTCCGAACCCAGCTCCACCGGATCATTGCCGGTGCAGGTCTCCTTCAGAATGACTGTGCCGTCCGGTGTTCCGACCATTCCGGTTAACGTTATGGACGGACCCGCAGCTTCGCCTTCCGGCTCAAGGATCGCGTAAGCGCCGATCGGCACCTGACAGCCGCCGTTCAGGGCGCCCAGGAAGGTCCGCTCCGCTGTCACCGTGAGTGCCGTGCGCTCATCATTATACAGCGCCAGCAGCTTGCGCAGTTCCTCATCGTCCTCACGGCACTCAATACCGAGTGCTCCTTGGCCTACAGCGGGCAGGCAGACCTCAGGCGGCAAATATGCCGTAATCCGGTCCTGCCAGCCCATCCGCGACAGCCCCGCTGCTGCCAGCAGAATTGCGTCATATTCGCCGCTCTCCAGCTTCTTCAGCCGCGAATCAATATTGCCGCGTACCGGCTCAATAAGCAGATCCGGCCGGAGTGCAGCCAGTTGGCTGGAGCGCCGCAGACTGCTTGTGCCAACGCGCGCGCCTTGCGGCAGACCCTCCAGGCCCACTCCGCTATTAGAGATCAGAACGTCGCGCGGATCTTCACGCTTCGGCACCGCACCATTCATCAAGCCTTCCGGCAATTCGGAGGGCATATCCTTCATGCTATGTACTGCCATATCAATATCCTTTGCCAGCATCGCCTGTTCAATTTCCTTGACGAACAGACCTTTGCCGCCCACTTTGGACAGGGTCACATCGAGAATCCGGTCACCCTTGGTCACAATCTTATGCACCTCAAAAGTAAAATCAAACCCATGCTCTCCGCTAAGCCGCTCCAGATCGGCAATCACATGCCCCGTCTGCGTTAAAGCCAGCGCACTTTGTCTGCTGCCCACGATAATCTTCCGCATGCCCACTCCCCCTGTTCAAGTCACCTCTACCCGCCATACTCCCATGCTTGCTGAATTCAGTCGATTTCCGCTAAAAATGAGGGGCAGTTCTGCCCTTCATTTGGCCGCTCCAGCCACTTTGGCTGAAATGAAGGGCACTTTTGCCCTTCATTTGGCCGTTCCAGCCACTTTGGCTGAAATGAGGGGCACTTTTGCCCTTCATTTGGCTGTTCCAGCCACTTTGGCTGAAATGAAGGGCACTTTTGCCCTTCTTTTGGTCGCTTCAGCCACTTTGGCTGAAATGAGGGGCACTTTTGCCCTTCATTTGGCCGTTCCAACTAATTTGGCTGAAATGAGGGGCACTTTTGCCCTTCATTTGGCCGTTCCAGTTACTTTGGCTGAAATGAGGGGCACTTTTGCCCTTCATTTGGCCGTTCCAGTTACTTTGGCTGAAATGAGGGGCACTTTTGCCCTTCATTTGGTCGCTCCAGCCACTTTGGCTGAAATGAGGGGCACTTTTGCCCTTCATTTGGCCGTTCCAGTTACTTTGGCTGAAATGAAGGGCACTTTTGCCCTTCATTTGGCCGTTCCAACTAATTTGGCTGAAATGAAGGGCACTTTTGCCCTTCATTTGGCCGTTCCAACTAATTTGGCTGAAATGAGGGGCACTTTTGCCCTTCATTTGGCCGTTCCAGTTACTTTGGCTGAAATGAGGGGCACTTTTGCCCTTCATTTGGCCGTTCCAGTTACTTTGGCTGAAATGAGGGGCACTTTTGCCCTTCATTTGGTCGCTCCAGCCACTTTGGCTGAAATGAGGGGCACTTTTGCCCTTCATTTATCGGTCTATGCTGCGTTGATCACCGCTAGATCTCCCGGTTACGCGCCACCCATGACTCGATCTCGTCCCGGGTCCATGGTATAAAGGTGCCCTGCCGAAGCTCATTCAACACATCCAGCTTCCCCAGCCGCCGCAAGAGCCGCGACCGGTTCTCTGCCGCTGGCTCCAACTGCTTAATCGCTGTCCGCAGCTCATGCAGGAAATCCAGATACGGCTCGTATTCCTCGCCGAGCAGCCCCGCAATCTGCTGCGTAATCTCCGCAGCCGCAGACGGTCCCGCCCCGGAGGTCGAGACCGCAACCGTCAAGCGCCCGCGGCGGAGCACGCCGGGCGTAATGAACGTGCCCGCCTCCGCATGGCTGGCAACATTAACGGGCAGCCCCAGCTGCCGGGCTTCCGCGGCAACGGCCTCATTCACCGCCCTGTTATCGCTGGCGGCATAGACCAGAACCGCTCCCTGGAGATCCCCGGGAGCATAGGGGCGGCTGATCCATTGCAGCCGCCCCTCATCAGCCATCGCAGCCAGCGTCCCGCTGAGCGAGGGGCTGATCACCACCAGCTCCGCGCCTGCTTCCAGCAGCGGACCCGCCTTACGTGCAGCCACCGCCCCGCCTCCAACGATCACCACGCGCCGGCCTTCCACATCCAGCATAATCGGCAGATACTTTTTCATCCCGCTCACTCCAGCTCTCCCCAGCGCTTCCAACTCGCTCTCATCCATCGTCCATCCCACTGGCAAGCTACTCTCCATCCCATTTACTCCAGCTCTCCCCAGCACTCCAACTCGCTCTCATCCATCGTCCATCCCACTGGCCAGCTACTCTCCATCCCGCTCACTCCAGCTCTCCCCAGCGCTTCCAACTCGCGCTCATCCATCGTCCATCCCACTTCATTCCCCGCCCCAGCCATGGAACTCCGACCAGGAATTCAGCAGGAAATTAAGAATAATGAAGCCGTACCCGGCAATCGCCCAGCGGGCCATGACTGTACCGCTTCGGCGGCCGGAGAACTTCAGCACAAGGTAGACGATGTAGACGCCCAGGCCCGTAAGTGTAGTCAGGACCTTCGTATCCTGAAAAAGCGGTATCCGTCCTTCCGCGACAATCGACAGTCCCGCCAGAATCAGCGAAGCCAGCAGCAGCGGAACTCCGGCCAGGATCGCCGTGTAGGAATATTTGTCCATCGTCTCCAGGCTGGGCAGCCTGCGGACGCGGTCATCCCACTTCTTATTCTTCAGCTTCGTATGCAGGAATAGATACATTATCGCAAATACCGTCCCCAGTGTCAGTGCGGCAAAGCTCAGATTCGCCAAAATGACATGCATCGCCAGCCACCCGTGCACCGCACTCCAGCTCTGCAGCGTATGATCCTCTGCCGTCAGCCATACCCGGTTCAGCAGAAATACGCTGAAGCCCGCCATGCTGAGCAGCAGCACCGTGAACTCACCGCCGCGTGTATACGTCACGGCAAACGAGGTAACCACCATGCTGAAGGAGAACCAGAACAGGAAATCATAAGGCGTGAAAATTGGCAATCCGCCCTCCTGGGAGAAGCGGATCGCAAGGCCGGTCAGCTGAAGCAGGCCTACGACAGCAAGAAGCCCTGTGCCCAGCCGCTTTCCGCCCGGATTGCGCCGAAGGCAATCCGAGAAAACAAACAGCAGGCTCAGGGCATATAGCAGCAGAGCGGCATCATATATTCCGTTCAGCAGTAGCATGTTGCTCACCCGCCCAGCAGACCGGCTGGGGTAAGCACCGCTCCCGGCCCCCGGATCTCTCCGCCGGAGGACCGTTCAGCAGAGCTGCGCTGATGGGGTTCAACACTTCCACCGGCCGGAGCTGCATCCAGCTGCTCCTGCAGAGCGAAGATTTGAGTGAAATACTCCAGTGCTTCATTGCCCTGCTTGCCGCCGGACATCTCCTTGATCACATTGATCGGATCATGCATCATCTGGTTGACAATGCTCTTGGTCAGCCGGCGGATCACCTTGCGCTGATGCTCATCCAGCTCAGGCAGCTTGTTGAACAGACTATCCATCGTTTCTTCATATATTCCGTTAGACTTGTCCTGCAGTGCACGGATCACTGGTCTGACGCCCAGCGTCTTCAGCCATTGCTGGAAATCCGCCATTTCGCCTTCAATCATAACCTCGATCTTGGCGGCTTCACTGCGGCGCATCTCCAGATTGCTCTCCACAATGCCTTCCAGATCATCGATATCATAGAGGAATACATCCGGCACACTGGCAGCAGCAGGGTCAATATCGCGCGGCACAGCAATGTCGATCATGAACAGCGGCCGTGAAGGGCGGCGCTTCATGCCCTCGGCTACCTGGGCAGCCGTCAGCACATAGCCGTCTGCACCCGTAGAGCTGATCACAATATCCACTTCATCCAGAGACTTCAGCGCCTCTTCAATCGTGCTGGGCTTACCCGAGAATTTCTCGGCGAGCTCGATAGCACGGGACAAGGTACGGTTGGCGACAATCACTTCCGCCGCGCCGCTGCTGTACAGATGCTTCACCGTCAGCTCGCTCATTTTGCCGGCGCCGAGAATGAGCACTCTTTTGCCGGTGAACATGCCGAAGATCCGCTTCCCCAGCTCCACTGCCGCATAGCTGACCGACACCGCGCTCTCGCCAATCGAGGTCTCACTATGCGCACGCTTGCCGAGCGTCACCGCCTGCTTGAACAGCCGGTTGAACCAGGTTCCGGTCACCCCTTCCGCCTGAGCCGTCAGGAAGGCACTGCGCACCTGACCCAGAATCTGCGTCTCGCCAATCACCATTGAATCCAGACCGCAGGTGACACGCATCAGATGGGCAATCGCCTGCTCGTCTTCATATATATACATATGTTGCGTAAATACATCGCTTCTTACTCCGAACCACTGCTCCATGAAGCTGCGGATGAAATATCCGCACATATGAAGGCGGTCCACGACCACATAAATTTCCGTCCGGTTACAGGTGGCGACAACGACCCCTTCCAGAACGCTCTTCGTCTGCAGCAGCTGATGAAGCGCAGCAGGCAGATCCTTCTCGGCAAAAGCGAACTGTTCCCTCACCTCTACGGGAGCCGTACGGTAATTCAGGCCAACGACGACAATATGCATCGCTTGTTCACCATCCTAATCTATATTCATTGGTGTAGGCTCTGTTACTGCTTAGCAGCAAATATTAGTATCAATTTCACAAGATCTCAAATCGCTGTGTTAAGTATATCACATCAAAATACGGCTTTTAACAAAACCTTTGAACTATTTATGAATTGCAGATAATAATTATTATAAACAAGTGCGAAAGTTATGGAATATAACATATTGATGAAATATTGACACACTTTATTGCGGATGATAGCATATAACAAATGATCTGAGTTAAGTTTTATAACATATGTAGCAAAAATAATCTGATTATCCGTATCCAAGTTAGCATCACGTCAGTTATATCTCTTCAAACCTCTCTTGTATAAGCCCGTTAATCCGGAATGGGCGTATCTACAGGCAACCGTAAATTGCCCCAGGCTACAAGAGGCCAGACCCCCTGCTGGATTAATCAGTGTGAGCTCACGGGCGAAACCGTGCTTTTCTCCGCTGATGTATCCTGCTTTGGACTGCGCCTCCTTTAGCCTGGGGTTTTTGACATCCATTATAATAGAAGGAGTGAGGGCAATGAGTCCATCCTACGCAAGCTTAAGTGAATCGATCCGTGAGGCCAAGAATGTGAGGATCTACAAGAACAAGGACACCGCCTATGACTTCAAGCTCTACCCCTTCGGAGAACGCGGTACGTACATTGCCCCCGAGCTGATCCGTGAAATCACTCACAATCTGGCGGATGCTGTAACGGAGCAGTTTCCCGATTTTGATTACATTGTCTCCCCTGAACCCGGCGGTCATACCTGGGGGATGCTGGCTGCCTATAAGCTGATGAAGCCGATGAATATTCTGCGGCTCAGCACGGAGCTGTATGAGAATTATGAGGTTAGTGTCAGACGCGAGACGGCGTATAATGAGAATTATATCTATTTTGACGGCTTCTCTGCCGGTGACCGCGTGCTGCTGCTGGATGATGTGATTAGTTCAGGTGCTACGATCCGCTGCATTGCTGCTCAGTTGTCCGTGATGGGCATAGAGCTCGTCGGTGTGCAGGCGATTCTGGCCAAAGGGGAGCATTACAAGCAGCTGGAAGCGGACATTGGAGTACCCGTCAGATTTTTGTCCCAGGTATGAGTTGTCAAAAAATAGCAGGGGAGTGACAAGCCATGGCTTTTTATTACGAGCAGCCTTCAAGAACCTTCAGTGAGTTCCTGCTGGTACCCAGCCTGACCACCAAAGATTGCATTCCCGCAAATGTGGATCTTAGCACACCGGTAACCAAATTCCGGCGAGGAGAGACCCCGGCACTGACCATGAACCTCCCCGTGACTTCGGCCGTAATGCAGGCGGTATCCGACCATAACATGGCGATTGCCCTGGCCAAAAGCGGCGGCATCTCCTTCATCTATGGCTCGCAGTCTATCGAGCAGCAGGTCGAGATGGTCCGCCGGGTCAAAAAATTCAAGGCCGGCTTCGTCCTCAGCGACTCCAATCTGCGGCCGGAGGATACCCTGCAGGATGTGCTGGCGCTCAAAGCACGCAGCGGCCACTCTACCATTGCCATTACGGACAACGGGGAACCGACTGGCAAGCTGATGGGGATTGTTACCAGCCGCGATTACCGCGAGAACCGGCTGCCTCCGGAATGCCCGATTACGGAGTTCATGACTCCGCTCGCTTCGCTGATCTTCGCGCGGGAAGGTATTACCCTGACCGAAGCGAACGACATGATCTGGGACCATAAGCTGAACTGCCTTCCGATTGTGAATGCCAGCGGCCATCTCGTCCATCTCGTCTTCCGCAAGGATTATGACAGCCACCAGGAGTATCCGCTGGAGCTGCATGACGGCAACAAGCAGCTGATTGTCGGCGCGGGTATCAACTCCAGGGATTACAAGGACCGTGTACCGGCGCTGGTCGAAGCCGGGGCAGATATCCTGTGCATCGATTCCTCTGACGGGTATTCGGAGTGGCAGGCGGAGACCATCCATTATATTAAGGAGACTTTCGGGGAGAGCGTGAAGGTCGGCGCGGGCAATGTTGTTGACAAGGAAGGCTTCCTGTACCTCGTAGAGGCAGGAGCAGATTTCATCAAAGTCGGCATCGGCGGCGGCTCCATCTGCATCACCCGGGAGCAAAAGGGCATCGGCCGGGGCCAGGCCTCCTCTGTCATCGAAGTGGCGGCGGCCCGCCAGGAATATTACGAGCAGACCGGCATCTATGTCCCCATCTGCTCGGACGGCGGGATTGTCCATGATTATCATATTGTGCTGGCGCTGGCGATGGGCGCTGACTTCGTAATGCTTGGGCGCTATTTTGCCAGATTCGATGAGAGCCCCGGACGTAAGCTGCTGGTCGGCGGGAACTTCGTGAAGGAATATTGGGGCGAAGGCTCCAGCCGGGCCCGCAACTGGCAGCGTTATGACTTCGGCAATGCCGATAAGGAGAGCAAGCTGGAGTTCGAGGAAGGCGTGGATTCTTTCATTCCCTATGCGGGACGGCTGAAGGATAACCTCGATCTCAGCATCAGCAAAATCAAGTCCACCATGTGCAATTGCGGCTCGCTGACCATCCCGGAACTACAGCAGAAGGCCAAGATTACCCTGGTCTCCTCGACAACGATCTTTGAAGGAGGCGCACATGATGTTATGCTTAAGGAAAAGGACAGATCATCCTCGTGATCACATCCTAATCCATAAGGAGCGTCAACCATGACCCAAATTACCAAAGTTCTGGTCAGCAAGGACCAACTTCAGCAGCGAGTACAGGAATTGGGCGCTGAAATATCGCGTGACTATGAAGGCAAGGAGCTGGTGCTTATCGGCATTCTTAAGGGCGGGGCCGTCTTCATGTCTGATCTGATGCGTGAGATCACCTTCCCGGTCGGCGTCGACTATATGTCGGTGTCCAGCTACGGGGCAAGCTCCACCTCCTCCGGCGTCATTACGATCAAGAAGGATATCGACATGGATATCCGCGGCAAGCATATCCTGCTGGTCGAGGATCTGATCGACACCGGCCTGACGCTTCAGCATCTGAAGGAGCTGTTCGCCCTGCGCGAGGCGGCAAGCGTGCGGATCTGCACTATCCTCAGCAAGCCTTCCCGCCGTCTCGTCGATGTTCCCATTGACTACAGCGGGATTGACATCCCGGACGAATTCGTCGTCGGCTATGGCCTGGATTACGCCGAGCAGTACCGCAATCTGCCGGAGGTCTGGATCATCAAGACTGGCGAATAGACTCTTGCGCACAATGACAACACCCGCAGCAGGAGATCATCTCTCCATTTCTGCGGGTGTTGTCTTGTTTCTTATTTATAGCTAGAAGCTGCGGCTGTCCTGAATATGAATATAATTAACGCCTTGCGCAGTCAGTTTAGAACCGCTCGTATTCGCGACGCGGACTGCCTTCTTGCCTTTCCCGCTAACAGAGAAGCTGATATTGCTCGCCAGCTTGTTCTCTGCAATCTGCTCCAGCGCGCTGTGGTAGCCTCCGATGGTCACGCCCTCCAGGTTCTCCAGCACCGGTTCCTTGCCCTCTTCAATCGTCTTGAGAATCTGATAAATTAACGACTTGCTTCCGTCCATCCCGTTCGCCTCCTGCTTATTGTTAGCGTTTACAATACCAGCTGTGCGTATACAAATATTTTCCAACTGTATATATATTCTCTAATTCGACAGTGTATGCTGATTACCTCTTCCCGCCAAGCTCATTCAGTAAAAAGTTTCATCCATATGATTTCCGTACAGGCTGGAAGCGCCAACAAGTCTAAATGCCCCCTCCGCCTTGGCATATGTGTAATTCACACCACCAGGTTCATCTGTAAAACGTACTTCTGCCTCATACTCGCCTGACTTGAAGCTGTAGATTCCACGAATTTCTTGAATATTTGTTGCCGGGTAGGACCTGGTATCTATCAAGTATTCTCTCACTTCACTTGCGATCTGGCTTCTTTTATAAGGTAACCCCGTTAGCGACAAATAGATTCCACCTGCAACTATAGCGAGCACTACGCCAGCAATGATTGTAGTCCGGTTCATAAGCCTCATGCGGATAACCTCCATTCAAAAAATAGGGTTTTAGCTCAGAGTGGGGATAACATATTTTTACATGTGCCAGTTCATTTTACCATACTGGGTGAATGCCAGCATATTGCATTCGATTTTTCGCATACATTCTTCTCTCCGGCCTGAACGCAAAAAAGCACCCCTCGAGGTGCTTCCTGCCACTGTCCATCCTTATGCATTCTGCCGGTATACCGGCGCGCCCAGCGGCGAGCTGCCTGCACCGCCGTCCACGGCGATATCTGCACCTTGGATATACGAAGAATCATCGGAGGCCAGGAACAAGGCGACCTTAGCGATCTCTTCGGGTACACCCGCGCGGCCCAGAGGAATCGACAGTGCCATGCCTGCCTCGACCTGCTTCCAGTTATCCATCGCCGACTCTCCCCAGATCGGAGTGCGCGTTACGCCAGGCGCGATGTTGTTGACGCGGATGCCCAGCGGAGACAGCTCGGAGGCCAGCACCTTCGTCATGCTGCTGACTGCTCCTTTGCTGGCGGCATAGGCGGAATTGCCGGGTCTTCCGGCCTTGGCTAACACGGAGCCGGTCAGAATGACGGAGGCTCCGGCCTTCAGATGAGGCAGTGCAGCCTGGACGGTGAAGAAGGTACCGGTCACATTGATCCGGAGCACTTCCTCGAAGGTGGCAAGCTCTGTGCTGCCCAGCGGTGTATAGCCCGCGATTCCTGCATTCGCATAGACCACATCCAGTCTGCCGAAGGCCTCTATTGCTGCATTCACAGCCTTCACCGCACTCTGCGGATCAGTCGCATCCGCCTGGACAGCAACTGCATGCTCCGCACCCAGCTCTTCTACCGCCGCATGCAGGGATACCGGATTACGGCCGGTTATGACCACTCTTGCGCCCTCTGCCACAAATAGCCTGGCACTAGCCAGCCCAATCCCGCTATTCCCCCCAGTAATCAATGCAACCTTCCCGTCAAGCTTCCCCATCGTTACCACTCCTCATCTGTTTTATTTGAGACCGTTCGTTCTACTATAGTCAAAAAAATAATCTGCCTCGTACCAGCATTTTAGCATATTCGAGAACGATCAGTAAAGTATTATTTTTACCGGACGTTCTCAAATAGCATCAGCCTTGCAAAAAGCAGAAAATATCCCCCAATCCACAGCAGTGCCCCTATCATGATGAAGATTCCTATGTACCCCGCCCAGCCTGGCGGCTTCCTTGTGTACTTCAACAGAAGAAGCGACGCAACAACCAAAACCGCAGAGGGGATGCCTAATATCTGCAGCAGCATTATATTTACGACATCCAGGATAAACCCTTGGCTGAACCCCGGGCTCGTCTGTAACAGAAAAAGGGCCAATCCTACGATATTCACCACTACAGCACTGATCCAGAGTATTCTAACGGGTCTAACCATACTTCACCCCCTATGCTATCCCATTACCCGCTAATCACAAGTATTACACCAAAGCAAACGTTATTCTCCACAATACCTGTCCTTCTGCTGCACCACAATAGAAACGATTTTCGCATACATTCAGGCCGGGTGCCTGCTTACGAGCACATCGTATGCTGTTTTTCGCATACATTCAGGCCGGGCCTGCTTGCGAGCACCGAATGTAATCGAAAAACCGATTACAACGGGACGGCGAGCGGCGCGGGGGCCGAATGTAATCGAAAAACCGATTACAATGGGACAGCGAGCGGCGCGGGGGCCGAATGTAATCGAAAAACCGATTACAATGGGACGGCGAGCGGCGCGGGGGCCGAATGTAATCGAAAAACCGATTACAATGGGACGGCGAGCGGCGCGTAGACCGAATGTAATCGAAAAACCGATTACAATGGGACGGCGAGCGGCGCGTGGGCCGATTGCTCCTATTACAACAATCAAGACGGGTCCGCCCCCATAGGGAGAAGACCCGTCTTTGTCACTCATCTTTGTCCTTCATCTTTGTCATTCATCTTTATCATTCATCTTTGTCATTCATCTTCGCCATTCGTCATTATCTTACGCAACCTACCGCCCTGCCGTCTCAAAAGAAAACCGCGCTGTCCACGTAGCACCTGCATCCTTCGTCACGTAGAGGGTGGAGCTATTCATATCCTTCACAGCCATCCAGCCCTGATTGGCATCGGTGAACGAGATCGTTCCTTCGAAGCCGGGAACGGTCTGCTGATTCTTCCAGCTCTGTCCGTTGTTTTTGGTGAGCCCGATGCCCACTTGCTCCGCTGCCGGCTGGTACCCAGCCAGGAAGGCTGCCGATTTGCCGATCAGCACCATATTGCCGGGGGTGCCCGAAGCGGGGCCCTTCTTCGCTACAGCTACGCCGCTGCCGGGAGCCGGACCGCCGCCTGCGGTCTCCTGGGCAATCACCCGGGTCCAGCTGCCGCCGGAGTTAGAGCTGCCGTAGAGGGAATAGGAGGTCTGCGACATGCCGACGCCGCCGTACAGCAGCGCATACACCTGACTGCCCTTGGCGTAGATCTGTCCGTAATTCGCCTCAGGGGTGGAGGCGCTAAGTACCTGCTTCCAGGCTGCTCCGCCGTTAGTTGTCTTCATTACCCGATAGCTGCTCCCGGGAACAACTACCACAGCCCAGCCGTTATTCCTGCTGGTGAATTCTGCTCCGCGTGTGTTGGAAGGCGTCTTGATCAGACTCCAGCTCTCCCCGCCATCCTTCGTATAATATGTAGATGCGCGGTTGTAGCCAAAGCCCTGGTTGCTGTCCAAGAACTCTATCCGTTCAAAGGTTACTGCCTGGTTCGACAGCCTTGTCCAGGTAGAGCCGCCGTCTGCCGTTCTTAACAGATATTTAGCCTGTCCGTCCTTAACAGCGGCAAGCGCCCAGCCGTGAACATTATCCGGGAAATCAATCTGCTGGAAGCTCCACTGTCCTTCATAGATCTTTTGGAAATGGCAACCGCCGTCCGAGGTTCCAATCAGGAACCCGTTCCCGGCTGCCCGCCCCGTATCTGAGCTTAGGAACTCTACATCCGAGAAGGCCAGCGGCTGTGTTTCCGCTCCCTGGTGTGCCTTCTGCAGATCCTTAAGAAGACCATGGTCTCCGGTGCTGCATCCCTGCGGCGGAGTTGGGGCCGGTGCTGCTGCCTGAACCGGGGAAGCCGCCGCTCCCCAGCCTGACAGGGTAAGCAGACCTGCGGTAAGAAGAGTTACGGTTATCTGCTGTAATCTGGTCGTTCTATTCATCGGTAACACCTCCTAGAATATATATACCCTCTGAGCAGAGCATTACTCTGACAGTACATGAACATGTTACTCCATCTGAGGCCAACTATGTAGGTGTGAAATGGTACAAAACTGTAACCAATTTCGCTGTTAAAATCTCCTATTCGTGTTTAATAATAAGTAAAGAGATTTACAAGCATACTGCATTCAAGGAGGAAGTGAAGAGTATGATTAAACAGGATATTCAGCATGCACTTCTCTCCAATCTATGCCAGCGCGTGCATTTGATCAGCGGAGAAACGTACACCGGAGTATGCCAAATCGATCATTCCGCAGATGCACTGCATATTGAAACGAATAAAGGGACCTTCACCGTCCCCTATTGGACGATCAAGCGATTTATATAATCCCAATTAATCACCAAAAAGACCTCACGGCCACATCCGCAGATGTGAACCATGAGGTCTTTCTTTTTATACTCATACAACCGGATTTGGGATCATACTGCCGCCCCGGCAATGCTTCAAGTAATTCAACGCATGGACCTGGCCGGTCATCTCCAGCTCGTCCCGGTAGACCGGATCATGCCAGCCTTCAATATCAATCGTGCCCTGATAGCCGCCCTGCCGGAGAATGGTAATAATATCCGTCCAGTTCGAATCCCCGAAGCCCGGTGTCCGGTCCCATACATAAGGCTTCGGACCATGAATTCCGTACTCCTTGATGATATCCCAGGCGATAGTGACATCCTTGCCGTGCACATGGAAGATCTTATCCACCCATTTGCGCAGCTGCGGGATCGGATCGATCAGCGCGGTGAGCTGGTGGGCAGGCTCCCATTCCAGCCCGAGATTGTCTGCCGTAACGGCGTTGAACATTTTCTCCCAAGCTGTAGGGTTATGCGCGATATTCCAGTCGCCCTTCTGCCAGCTCCCGCCCATCGCACAGTTCTCAAAAGCAATCCGCAGACCCTTGTCTGCCGCCCGCTTCGACAATTCGCCGAATACCTCAGCGAATCTCGGAAGCGACTCGTCAATCGACGAGCCGGGCAGCCGTCCGGTGAAGCCGCCGATAATGTCCGTCCCGAACAAGTGAGCGTGCTCAATCAGCTGCTCCCAGCCCGCAAGGGTATCCCCGCTCTCGGGGTTGCCGCCAAGCGGATTACCATAGATGCCGACAGCAGAAATGACGAAGTGATGCTCCGCCGCCAGCTCCCGAATCCGGGCCGCCGCCTCCACCAGATCGGTATCGCCAATCGTCTGCCAGAAATTCAGTTGAAAGGATTCGAAGCCATGCTCCACAATCTGCGGAATGACCTGGACGGCTTCGCCGCCACGGACCAAAGTGCCTATTCTCAAAGATTCTTGCATCCTTAATATCAACTCCAGTTAGTTTTATAGTCAGCGCCCTGCTGTTACCTGCCCTTGATCATCTTGCAAGAACCCCGTTTGAGCAATACCGCATCATAGACAATATGCTGATGGGCTGAATGTTTGGTGATCAGGTCGAACAGAACCCCCACACTCGACAACGCCATTTCAGTGCCCGGCTGGCTGATCGTATCCAGCGCAGGATGATAATATTCGGCCATCTCAATGCCGTCAAAACCAATGATGGAAATATCATCGGGGATAGATAAGCCTGCGGTAAGCACAGCCTTGGCCGCACCGATCGCAATCGTATCGGAGGCCGCAAAGATAGCGGTTACGGTTCTGTCGCGGTTCAGCAGTCTGCGTGCAGCGTTGAAGCCCGAGCTTGGGCTGTATTCACAATCCTCTACGAATCCCGGATTATAAGGTATGTTATGTTCTTCCAGCGCCATCTTGTAGCCAAGAAGGCGGCGGCTGCCTGTGGTGTCTTCCAGTAAAGGGGATTTGGCGAGAAAGCCGATGTTTCGATGTCCAAGTGAAAGTAAATAAGAGGTTGCCTTATAGGCTTCCTTGGATTCATCGATCGTTACGCTTGAGAAGATAGACGGGTCCACTTCCTGTGAGGTGGTGATGGTCGTGAGTACGAATGGAACCGTTAACTGCTTGAATTTCTCTTCGGAGTGATTATAGGTACCTCCCATGAAAATGATACCGCTAAGATTCTTCTCCTTCACCAGCTGAATGGCGGCGTTGATCTCATCGGTGCCGTCCTCTACTTGATGGATGAGAAACGGATAGCCGCGCAGATTGACCTGACGTTCAATTTCCTTGATCATAATGGAGAAGAACGGGTTAGTAATCCCTTTTACCATAAGTGCAATATTCTTGGATTGGGTTGTCTTTAGATTTCGGGCATTGGAATTGGGAATATAGTTATATTCCTTGACGACACTCAGTACCTTCTCCCGGGTGGCATCGCTCACCAGACCCTTGTTATTGATCACTCTGGACACTGTTGAGATGCCGACACCGGATATCCTGGCGATATCCTTAATGTTTACGTCCACTCTACTCCCCCATTTACAGGTAAGGGAGCTATATAGATATAGCTCCCCTGTAACCTATACATTCTTTTAGTTAACAGGTGTAAATTCTGCCAATTGTTTCTCTACTTCGGCAATGACCTTGTCAACTCCTGCTTTTTTCAGCTGATCGCGGTATTCTGCTACAGCCGTTTTTGCATCTTTGTTTGTTTTACCGAGCATGAGCTGAATACCAAGCTGTGCATTCACATTCGAGATCGAAGCAATCTCAGTAGTTACATTAGCCGGGTCGAAGCTGAAGCCGTTGTACGGATCATCAATCGCTTCTTTATCCCATGCCGTGAACAGGTCTTTACGGATCGGGTTCTCGGTATCCGTCGGAATCACAAACTTATCGTTTCTGAGCGACCAAGCGGAGAAGCCGCCGCCGTCTGTTTTCTCATTGAAGCC
This sequence comes from Paenibacillus silagei, assembly GCF_017874735.1. Classification (GTDB taxonomy): domain Bacteria; phylum Bacillota; class Bacilli; order Paenibacillales; family Paenibacillaceae; genus Paenibacillus_AQ; species Paenibacillus_AQ silagei. The sequence continues at coordinate 95,087 of NZ_JAGGLV010000017.1, read as the reverse complement.
TGGAGGCTGTTTCTTCACGCCGTCTTCAATGATATATTGCTTGCCTTCAATACCGTACTGCATCAGATCGTAGTAGCTCTTATCTGTCATGAACTTCTCAATGACCATCAGAGAGCGCTCTGGATTATTGGAATTGGCACTGATAACCGTTGAGTTATCTACACCCATTTTACGTTTGATTTTCTTGTTAGCTTCAGCAAAAGTATAGAAAGCTGTAGGAGCGTCAGGCAGCGCCTTGATATCTCCGCCATACTGGCCGATCCAGTCTTGGGCATGAGTCAGATAACCGGCAGAGTTCGCGGCTCTGAAGTTGTCTTTGCTGCCAAGGGAAGCGGACAGAACGTCTTTGCCCCAGTAGCCCTTGTCGCCCCACTCACGCATTTTCACAGCCCAATCCTCGAATTCCTGGGTGAAGGCCGGATGGAATACAGTCTTGTAATCCTCTGGGCTCTTAGTGACCAGGTTCAATTCATTGAGAGAGATACCAGGTGCGTTCAGCCACATGCCTGTAGTATCAACGAGCATTCTGTACATGTTCTGTGCATCCTCAGCCTTACCGTTGATTGGAGGGAAGGATTCGTTCTTCACCACGTTATCCATGTACTTCTCCATATCGGCAATCGTCTTGATGTCGGTCATGCCATATTTCTTCAGCAGATCGGTACGGTAAGCATAACCGGCAGGCGTATATTCACTGAACAGACTCGGTACGCCGTAGATTTTGCCATCCACCTTGGTGTTCTGCCAGGAGGATTCTGGAATCTCAGCCTTCAGCTTAGGCGCTACCTTGTCCAGCATGTCGGTAATGTCGGTCAGCGCACCTTCAGTAGCCAATGTATAGTAGGACACAGCAGCACCCGGAGAAGCATGCGACAGATCGAACGATTCGCCGGAAGCGAACAGCAGCGGATACTTGGTTGCTACGTCTCCCCAGTCAATATATTTGATTTCAAGCGTAGTATTCAGATCGGCCTTAAGCTTTTTGTTAATCTCCGCTAGAATCTCCTTATTTTTAACCCCTTCACTGCCCCAGAGGTAGTACACCAGCTTCGCTTCCTTAGAAGTGTCTACGCCTCCGGAATTAGTGGAAGAGGATGGAGTATTCGACGAGCCTGTATTTCCATTTGCATTATTGCTTGACGAACAAGCAGATAGCACTCCAGTAAGCATGAGGACAGCAGCTAGAGAAGAAGCAATCTTTTTACCTTTCATTCGGTAAGCCTCCCTTTTCTTTTCTATATTATTGATCTTGCATCTATAACAAACACCCTTCAATTGAAGCAGGCGTCCATTAACCCTTAACAGCACCGATGGTAAGACCGGTTACGAAGTAACGCTGAATGAATGGATACAGGAGAATGATCGGGCCTGTGGCCAGCACGGCTGTAGCCATTTTGATCGATTGGGTCGGCAGATCGGCCGTATTAATGACCGCCCCTGAGTTGATGAGACTGCCCATATTCGCCTGATTGATCATGCGCTGCAGGAAGTACTGGAGCGGGAATTTGCTCTGAGTGTCCATGTACAGCATTCCGTTGTACCACTCATTCCAGAAGCCCAGTGCCGAGAACAGTCCGATCGTTGCCAGTGACGGAACCGCCAGCGGCATGAAGATCCGCCAGTAGATACGGAAATCGCCTGCGCCGTCAATTGTTGCTGATTCATACAGGGAATCCGGGATCGCCTTCATGAAGTTACGCATCAGGAAGATCGACCACGCCCCTACCACAGCCGGCAGAATCATGGCGAACAGGCTGTCCTTGAGGTGCAGATGCTTAACCATCAGGATGTAAGTCGGAATCAGTCCTCCGCTGAACAAGGTGGTGAAATAGATCAGGAAGGAGAAGAAGTTACGGTATTTGAAATCCTTGCGGTTCAGGACAAATCCGGCCATGGACATCATGAACAGCCCGAGCACCGTACCGACGACCGTGATAAAGATCGTTACCTGATAAGCATCCACCAGCTTGGAGGAGTTACTGAGCAACAATTCATAGGCCTTGAAAGATACCTCATTCGGTATCAGCTTGTACCCCTCGCGGATAATCTCCTGCTCATTCATGAAGGAGGAAGAGATCATCAGCGCAAAAGGAAACACACAGAACAAGGCAAATATGGAGATGCAAATGTAGCTGATCACCTTAATGACAGTGCTGCCTGAATCCTGTTTAATAGTACTGCTTGCCATATTAACACCCCTGTTTCTTATCTTGTCTTAGAACAACGCGCTATCCGGCTCTACCTTGCGAACAATAAAGTTAACGACAAGCACCAGAACCAGACCGAATAAGGATTGGTAGAAGCCTACAGCAGCACCCATGGAGAAGTTAAATTGCCCCACCAGGGAACGGAAGACATAAGTATCTATAATATCCGTCTGCGGATACAGCACGGAGTTTGTTCCAATCAAATTGTAGAAGAGGTCGAAGGAGCCTTTGAGAATTCCGCCCATACCGAACAGGAGGAGCAGAATGAAGGTTGGCTTCAGAATCGGCAGAGTCATATAACGGATACGCTGCCAGGTAGTGGCGCCGTCCATATAGGCTGCTTCATAAAGATCATGGTTGATCCCCGTTATAGCTGCCAGATAGACAATCATACCGTAACCGGTACTTGCCCAGATCTTGAATGCTACAATGATGTATTTCCAGATTCCAGCGTCGGAGTAGAACTCAATCTTGTCTAAGCCCGTACTGGTAAGCATCGTATTGATAAACCCGGAGTTGAAATTGAACAGGTTATACGCGAACACACCGACGATAACCATCGAGATGAAGTTCGGAAGCAGAATAACCGACTGGGAGATCTTCTTGAACCATTTGCCTGCAATCTCCGACAGCATGATGGCAAATACAATCTGTATGATGTTACCCAGTGCAAGGAACACCAGATTGTAGAGCAAAGTATTCTTGGTGATATTCCAGAGGTCTCCGTTCTGAATCAGGAACTCGAAGTTCTTGAGTCCGATAAAGTCACTGCCAAAGATCCCTTTGTTGAGCTTGTAATCTACGAATGCAACGTAAGCGCCAGGCATTACCGCATAATGAAACACAGCAAAATACACAATGACAGGCAGCAGCATGAGATACAGCACTTTGTTCTTCAATAATTCCCGGACAACATTTCCGCCCGATTGTACAAATCTTGCCAATGAACCCACCTCCAAATTAAACATTGCATTCCACTGCAACTAATTAAGCATTCTACTGTAACTAATTAACCCTTTTCGACCATATAGAAACGTTTCCATTATTTCTTTGTGTTTCCCCTTGCTCAGAGCATACTCCTTCCTTGTATACGCTGTCAAACATTTTTTATTTTTAAATAACAAGTAATAAAATTACATTTCGCTGTACATAATAGATGAAAAGCCGTTTTTTTTATAGATAATTGACTTTTTTCAGTCAAAAGTCTAAACTCGAAATGTATCGCCTATGGAAACGTTTCTATTTATTCTTTACATGGACATGTCAGCCCTTTTTTGTGACATCTGATGATGAATTCCCCCGTTCTGATCGATTTCATGTCCTAACTTAAGCACTGGAAAGCGAGGCTCGATATGATATTCAAACAACAAATGAACATGATTACCTTAACCCGGGATGACCTGTCGTATACATTCCTGCCTACAGGAGATATTTTTGAATTCACGCAGGGCTCCACTCTTATTAATCTGTTCCAGGGTAATCCGGCAGACGGCTCTTCCAATAATATCTATCTGCGCGTATATACGGAGCAAGGAATCCAGAGCTATCCGCTGCTGGGTATTAAGTCGGGCTCCAAGCTGTCCCGTACCGATGACAAACTGATTTTTGAAGGTTCTATAGAAGCAATCAGCTACCGTGTTACCTTCGCACCGGCCAAGGACGGCATCTGGTTCTGGCAGCTCCAGCTCTCCGGCAACGGTGAGACTGTAGATGTAGTGTATGGCCAGGATGTCGGCATTGCAGACAAAGGCGGCATTCTCGCTAATGAGCTGTATATGAGCCAATATCTGGATCACAGCATCTGGGAAGGCCCGCAGGGCTACGCCGTCTGCTCGCGCCAGAACCAGCCGCAGGGAACTAACTTCCCGTATCTCCAGCAGGGTGTAGTCGGTTCACGGACTGTAGGCTATTCCACCGATGGTATGCAATTCTTCGGCATTTCCTATAAAGGGAGCTATGTGCCGGAGGCGCTGAACGGCAATCTGCAGAACCGTAATTATCAATACGAGCTGGCTTATACCGCACTCCAGACCGAGACTATGGTCCTGTCGGCTCCAGTTGAATTCGCCTTCTACGGCCTGTTCCGTCCGAATCATCCGGCTGCTGTAACCGGGCTTGAATTCCAGGCTGAGCTGCAGGCAGCTTATGCAGAGATCGACTGGAGCAGCAAGGAAGCCGTGCCAAGCCGGGATGTTCCTGTGCTGAGTGACGACATCGGCAAGCCTTATGTCTCCCCACAGTGGTCACAGGCCGAGATTGATGCCACCTTCCCTAACCGGAAGCTTGAGGAGATGGAGAACGGCCAGCTGCTCTCTTTCTTCACAGACGGGCATGTCCATGTGGTTCTGCAGCCTAAGGAGCTGCTGGTGGAACGTCCGCATGGCCATATTATCACCTCGCTGCTGGGCGACAAGCAGGTAGACAACAACCTGATCTCCTCCACTAACTATATGTACGGTCTTTTCAACGGTCAGACCGTGGTTGGAAATACCTCTTTCCATAAAGGGCTCTCTACGCCGCGCGGCCTGCTGAACATTCAGCGCAATAGCGGTCAGCGGATCTATGTCCGTATGGACGGGGTTTACCGGATTCTTACACTGCCTGCGGCTTACGAGATGGGCGTTAATTTTGCGAAATGGCATTATCAGCTGGAAGACGATGTACTGACCGTTACTTCGATCGCAGCAGCAAGCCAGCCGGATGTCGCGCTTCAGGTACAGTCGAAGCTGGGCAAATCCTATGATTATCTGATCACGAACCAGCTGGTCATGGGCGAGCATGAATTCCAGCATCCGGTACGGGTGGAAGAGAAGGACGGCATCCTGCAGCTTCTTCCTGATGAAGCATTACTTCAGAAGCTTCCTTATCCGGGCCTGCATTTCGATATCCAGCTGCCGGGAACCGCATATACCTACAGCGATGACCGGATGTTCTTTGCCGACAGACAACCGCGCAACGGCACTCTGCTCACCTTGTCGGTAACGCAGTCCTCCGGCTTCCAGCTTGTGATTCAGGGCAGACTTACAGCAGCAGAGGCTCTTCCGCTGACGGCCCCTTACACACTGGAGAAGGAGCAGGCACAGTATAACGAATTCTATGCTTCGTTCACTTCCGGCTTCCAGCTTGAGCTGGATGGCGCGGAGCAGGCGCGGATTGACATTCTGAATGAGACCGCATGGTGGTACACCCATAATGCGATGACCCACTTCATCATGCCGCATGGCCTTGAACAGCCGGGCGGAGCTGCCTGGGGTACACGCGATGTCTGCCAGGGGCCAATGGAATACTTCCTGATGACCCAGCACTATGAGCTGGCCCGCAATGTTCTGCTGAAGATCTACTCGCATCAGCTGTGGGAGAGCAAGGAATGGCCGCAATGGTTCATGTTCGACCAGCATCCGGTTCAGGCCCATGAATGGCATGGCGACGTCGTGCTCTGGCCGCTGAAATGCATCAGCGATTACATCACAGCTACTGGAGACTACGCGATTCTTGACGAGAAAATCGGCTATCACCATCTGGCAGACGCTCAGCCAAGCCAGCAGACCGAGACAGTCCTCGAACATGTGAAGGCTGCTGTAGAGACCATCCGTGAACGCTTCGTACCGGGCACAGCTCTGATCAACTATGCCGGCGGCGACTGGGATGACACCCTGCAGCCTGCCAATGAAGCGCTCAAGACCAAGCTGGTCAGCGCATGGACGGTCGCGCTTGCCTTCCAGGTAATCCGCAATCTGTCCCAGGTGACTTCTGCCGATCCTGAATTCTCCGCCAGCCTGTCAGCTATGGCCGAAGAGATGAAGGAATCGTTCCGTACCCTCCTGATCAAAGACGGCGTGATCGCCGGCTTCGCTTACTTCCAGGAGGACGGCAGCATTGATTATATGCTTCATCCGCTGGATACAGAGACCGGCATTCATTACCGGTTACTACCTATGACCCGCAGTATTATTGCGGAGCTGGTTACTCCGGAGCAGGCGGCAGAGAACCTGCGCCTGATCGACGAGCACCTGAACTGCCCGGATGGCGTGCGCCTGATGGACCGTCCTGCCCGCTATGAAGGGGGCGTAAGCACCATCTTCCGCCGTGCGGAGCAAGCAGCCAGCGTCGGCCGTGAGATCAGCCTGCAATATGTACATGCCCATATCCGCTATATTGAAGCTTCCGCCAAGCTGGGCGAAGCGAAGCGTGCCTGGGATGGCCTGTTCCAGATCAACCCGATCAACATCCGGCAGAGTGTGCCTAATGCCCAGCTGCGCCAGAGTAACATGTACTTCAGCAGCTCGGACGGCGACTTCCCTGACCGTTACAGCTATCAGGAGAACTTCGACCAGCTGCGTGACGGCAGCGTAGAAGTGAAGGGCGGCTGGCGGCTGTACTCCAGCGGTCCTGGGATCTATCTTAATCAGCTGATCTCAGCCGTTCTGGGTATCCGCTTCAGTGAAGAAGAGCTGATTATCGATCCGGTCCTTCCGGCCAGCCTTGACGGCCTGCGCTTCACTTATGAGTGCTTCGGCAAGAAGATGACCTTCGTCTATCACATCAGCGCAGGTGAGGCCCGCACCCCGGAAGTGCAGGCAGCAGGCGTTGCTGTTACCGGCCAGGTTCTACCGAATCCATACCGCCCGGGCGCGGTAAGCATTGCCAAGAATCACCTGCTGAGCCTGCCCGGCGATGAGCTGCATATCTATGTAACACAATAACTTTCAGTACGCTTACGAAGGAGTTAGCCATGACTAAACCGTTTATCCAGGATCTCGTGAACGATATGACACTAGACGAGAAGTTAGCCCAGCTTACCCAGCTTGGTCCATACTATTGGGGTCTGGATGATACCGTGGATTTGACGGGTCCATTCAAAGAGCTTAATATCGAGCCGCAGGTAATCAAAAGCATCGGAAGCGTTCTGAACGGAATCGGCGCACGGAATGTCATTGAGCTGCAGACCCGGCATCTGGAATCCAGCCGTTTGAAGATCCCGCTGATCTTCATGGCCGATGTCATTCACGGCTACCGGACCATTCTGCCGATTCCGCTTGCCATGGGCTGTTCTTTCGATCTTGATGCCTGTGAGCAGTTCGCTGAAGTAGCTGCGCGGGAGAGCGCTGCCGCCGGCATTCACCTCACCTTCTCTCCGATGACCGACCTCGTACGCGATCCGCGCTGGGGCCGGGTCATGGAGACCTCCGGTGAGGACCCTTACCTGAACGCCCGGGTGACTGAGAGCATGGTCCGGGGCTACCAGGGCAAGGACCTGAAGGAGCCGGGGCGGATCGCTGCCTGCGTGAAGCATTTCGCCGGCTACGGCGCGCCTGAAGGCGGCCGTGAATATAACACGGTGGACATGTCCACCGGAGTACTCCGTGAGTTCTATCTGCCAGCCTACAAGGCGGCAGTAGATGCTGGTGTCGCTATGGTGATGGCTGCGTTCAATACCATTGACCGCATTCCGTCCAGCGGCAACAGCAAGCTCCTGCGCGGTATTCTCCGCGAGGAATGGGGCTTCGATGGCGTAACCATCGCCGACTTCAACTCCGTGAACGAGCTGGTGCCCCACGGCGCAGCGCAAGACGGACGTGAAGCTGCCCTGAAGAGCCTAGTAGCGGGACTTGATATCGAGATGATGTCCACCCACTATCTGAACCACGCTGCCTCGCTGGTCCAGGAAGGTCTGCTCGACCTCCGCCTCATCGACGAAGCGGTTACGCGGGTACTGGAGCTTAAGGATGCCCTCGGCCTGTTCGACAATCCGTTCAAGGATGCCGACCCTGTAGCTGACGAAGCCGATAAGCCAAGTCCTGAGCACCTTCAGGCGGCACGCGAGATGGGCGCCCGCTCGATCGTTCTGCTGAAGAACGAAGGCGGAGTCCTGCCGCTGAAGCGCGGCATGAAGATCGGCCTCGCCGGTCCCTTCGCTACCTCGATCAATGTTCTTGGCGGCTGGGCCGGTACCGAGAAAGACCCTGCGGTCTCCCTCTACACGGGCATCACCGGCAAAATCCCGGCAGCGGACCTGCTCACAGCCATGACCGGCGAGCTGGGAAGCATGCTGGAGGGTGTATTCGATGTAGAGGATGCTTCCGAAGCGGCTTACGAGCAGTTGAAAGACTGCGATGTGATTCTTGCCGCAGTGGGCGAGAATCAGCAGGATACCGGGGAAGGCGGCAGTAAGGCCAGCCTGCGGCTGTCCGCCAATCAGGAGAAGCTGATCCACCGCCTCAAGGCAACCGGCAAGCCGGTGGTCACCATTGTGTTCAGCGGCCGCCCGCTGGAGCTTGCACCAGTGCTTGAATCAAGTGACGCGCTGGTACAGGCCTGGTTCCTCGGCACCGAGTCGGGGAATTCCATTGCAGATGTGCTGTTCGGCGATTATAATCCGTCCGGACGACTCTCCATGAGCTTCCCTTACTCCGTGGGACAGATTCCGGTGTACTATAACGCTTATCAGACAGGACGCCCTTATGATCCCCAGTATCCGAATGTGCGTTATGTAACCCGGTATCTGGACATTCCGAATGATCCGCTGTTCTGCTTCGGCTACGGCCTGAGCTATTCTACATTCGCCTACAGCGGCTTTACGGTAGAAGCTGCGGCAGACGGCAAGGCGCTTGCCTCCATCCAGGTGGAGAACACCTCGGAGGTTACCGGCAAGGAGACCGTTCAGCTCTATATCCGCGATGTTACCGCAAGTGTGGTCCGTCCCGGCAAAGAGCTGAAGGGCTTCAAGCAGATTACCCTTGCCCCGCATGAGAAGCAGACGGTGTCCTTCGAGATCACCAGAGACATGCTCATGTTCTACGGCCAGGATGATCAGCTCGTGTTCGAGCCTGGAGACTTCGATATTATGATCGGTGCAAGCTCCAGCGACCATAGCACGCAGCGGATCTGGATCGGCTGACCCTATTAACTAATAGAACTAACAAATAGCGCCAATCCTCCACTTCACAAGTGTATGGATTGGCGCTATTTATATTGAACAGCTCTGCGTTACGCCCCGGTCAGCAGCTCGATATCCAGCCGGGCAAAGGTATCCTTCCATTCCGAAGAGCAGCCGCTGTCGGTCAGCACCATGGAGATATGCTCAAGCGGAGCGATCTGGGCAAATGTAGTGATGCCGAATTTGGAATGATCCGCGACCAGAATGGATTCCTCGGCCCGTTCCATCATTTTGCGGGAGATCAGGGCTTCCTCCAGGTGGTAGTCGGTGATCCCCTCCGAGAGTGAGATCCCTCCAGCAGAGATGAACGCCTTATTCACCTTGAACTGCCCCAGCAGATCATGGGCGGTGCCTCCTACTGCCGCCTGATACCCCGCATTCACCTCACCCCCGGCAAAAATAACCCTCCCCACAAACTGCTCCAGCGCACAATTCAGCACGGGAACCGAGTTCGTAATCACCGTCACCTGTGTACGGTCCTTAAGCGCGCGCATAATCTCAAGGGTCGTTGTCCCGTTGTCGAGAATCACCGTCTCACCGTCTTGAATGAGCGAGGCTGCCAGCTTGCCGATAGCCTGCTTGCCCGGCAGATGCATCTGGGCGCGCTTCATGAACGTAGGCTCGTGATTCTCCGAGCGGATTCGCACCGCTCCCCCGTACACCTTGCGCAGCCGCCCTTCCTTCTCCAGCCGGTCAAGATCGCGCCGGATCGTCTCCGTCGTCACCCCGAACCGTTCCGCGAGAAAATGCACCTGCACCTTCCCCGCAAGCTCCAGCTGGGACAGAATCGTGTGCTTGCGTTCTTCATAGGTCAGCGACATCTATGCTTCCTCCAATCGTTGTAGATTTTATATAGATTGTACTTTTATTTTTTCTATGATGGGATTGGCCGTGACACCAGAGAATAGTTGCCCCTCCAGCCGCTGTTGTCCCAGATTCCCTTGATTCAGCCACTTTTCGCGGGAGAAATCCGGTGACGGCTGCTGCACGAAGGTAATCCGGCCCGATGTATGCGAAAAACAGCATACATTCTGCTTACGCGAAGGTATCAGGACCAATGTATGCGAAAAACAGCATACATTCTGCTTGCGCGAAGGTAATAGAGACTATAAGGTCTACTGGGTCCGTTAAGCCGCAAAAAGTGGCGTTTTCGCGGGGATAAGATCTCTCCGGTCCGTTAGATTTTGGGTTTTATTCTGATGCTCTACTAGTTCGTAGGCCCGATGTATGCGAAAAACAGCATAGCATTCTGCTTACGCGAAGGTATCAGGACCAATGTATGCGAAAAACAGCATACATTCTGCTGTTTTGGGGGATTATCGAACATACGAAAGAACGCATTCTAAAGCTGTTACAGCAGTTGCAAGGTTCTGGGGAATCTAGAGTGGAAATCGACGTGTGTTATGAAGCCGGTCCCACCGGGTACATGCTTCATCGTTGGCTCCTCGAAGCCGGCTTGGCCTGCACCATTGTTGCGCCTTCCCTTATCCCACAGCGCGCTGGAGATCGGATTAAAACCGACAAGCGGGATGCTCTTCGTTTAGCACAACTCTTTCGGGCTGGCGAACTAACAGGGATCTACATCCCCTCCCCTGAGGAGGAGGCTCTCCGGGATCTCGTTCGAGCTCGCGAAGACGCCAAAGAAGATATGAACCGTCACAAGCAGCGCATGGGCAAGTTTCTGCTGCGTTTGCAGCTTTTCCCGCCAAGTAAGGTGAAGGCCTGGACCTTCGCCCACGAAGAGTGGCTGGACACCCTCCGCTTTGAGAGTTCCTGTCACCGGATGGTCTTTCAGGAATACCGGGAGAGCATTCGGGAAACTGCTGAACGCCTCCGGCGTTACGAAAAAGAGATCGAGCTTCTCTCCCACACTCATGTGCAGGCACCGCTTATTGAAGCGCTTCAGGCACTCAGAGGCGTCGCAACACTCACGGCTACCACGCTGGTCTCAGAGATGGTCAGTGTGACGCGCTTTGCCAGTGCCCCCTCCTTCATGAGCTACTGTGGCTTGGTGCCCAGCGAACACTCCAGCGGCGTGAGCCGCAGCCAAGGAAAGCTGACCAAGGCAGGGAATGCGCATTTGCGGCGGGTATTGATCGAAGCAGCCCATCATTACCGGCATTCCCCGGGTGTACGCCGCAAACTACGGGAGCGAATTAGCGGCCTGCCACCAGAGGTACAACGGATGGCCTTTGAGGCACAGAATCGGCTGCACCGCAAATACATGACCATGCTAGGAAAAGGGAAGCACAAATCAAAGATCGTAGCCGCTATCGCCCGGGAGCTTGCGGGCTTCGTATGGGCCATTGCCTGCGTGCTGGAAAAGAAGGACGACCAGAATCTAGTGCTGGATTCCTCAATTGGCGGATAATCCACCCTGTACGTGTTCGGCAAGATCACAGGTTACGCTACTGAAAAAGTTTCACTCCACAAGAAAGGGGATGAAAACCGGGAAGCTAGAGCATGACTTACCTTGGAGGCAAAATCGAGCAAGGTGAAGAGAAACGCCGCGGGTGCTCTTTGTGCCCGTTTGCTTGCAAACGACGGACGAAAATAGTTAGCGGCAGGCTCTTCAGATGGATAGATACCATGTGTAAACCCACGAATATCAGGATGCCAACCAGCGAATGATTTTTGCCTCCAAGTTAAGAACATGCTCCTCCCTATATGTTGAGAAGGATGGTTACACTGCGTCAACTCTTGGGAAAAAGGGAACCTTCTCTAAAAGACGTCAATCAATTGGTTTGTTTAAGTGCGCCAAAACCGGAATTGCGACTACGGCGCTTGACTGTTTCGTTCATATCAAGAGCACCACAGTCCGGTACGCTAAGCCAAACGCCCCTGAAGAACAAGGCCCTCTTGGAAAAAAGATGTAATTTGAAGGGGTATTGCGTCTGCTCCACTATTTTAAAATACGATAAGGTACTAGTTAGTAAACTCAAATGTATGTTGTTTATCTCTAGTTGGAATGTTGTTTCTAGTGCATTGATGTTGTTTTCACCAGTATATGAATCTGAATTCCACTTGTCAATGCGGACCCCTTACCACAGAATAATCCTTGGTAGGCATGCAGGTGTGACACACATTGTACTTTATACAGCAGATTACTCCAAAATCTTCCGAAAAATAGCCTCTGTTGCACTTTGTACACTAGAATTCTGCTAAGAAGAGGTTTTGAAGCTATATTAGTGAAATCTAATGTATGAACTACAGCAGAATGAGCTTTTGCCTAATCTCGTGCTATTTCTATTGCAGAGAATACAACCAGCACGAAATGAAGCTTGACAGAATAACTATCTGAGCCTAAAATCAACATGAAACAACATAAAGAAACACGAATCAACAACACATTGAATCAACAAACACCGCACTATTACATCACCACACGCCTTACCGCTTAACCCATAATCGGATTGACAAGAGAGGGGATTTCCCGCATGAACAGTAAATTATCATTTCGGCCAGACGGTACCTTCACCATCGTACAGTTCACCGACCTCCACTGGATGGATGGAAGAGCAGAGGATCAGCAGACCCGGGAGCTGATGGAGCTGGTGCTGAAGGCGGAGCAGCCGGACCTGGTTATTTTCACAGGGGATACGATCTATACGGGCCCGGTCCGTGAAGGCGAGCTTCCTTGCCAGGACCCCAAGCAGGCCTTCCGCGATGCCGTGGCTGCTGTAGTGAATTCCGGTGTGCCTTGGGCGTTCGTATTCGGCAACCATGACACGGAGAATGGAGTGACCTACAGCGAGCTGATGGAGATTGCGCAGGAGTCCCCGCAGTGTCTGGCTGAAGCTGGTCCGGCGGAGCTTGCCGGTTCAAGCAATTACGTTCTGGAGATTGAAGGCGCGGGCAATCATGCGGGAGCCATTCTCTATATGCTGGATACGGGCGCTTACTCCCCGTTGGAGCAGATTCCCGGGTATAGCTGGGTCCGGCGTAACCAGATGGATTGGCTGGCAGAGCAGTCTGCGCGGCTGAATCCCGGAGAAGGTCAGGCCAAGCGGCCGGCGCTGGCATTCTTCCATATCCCGCTGCCCGAATATGACGAGATGTGGAATACCCAGACCTGCTACGGACACAAGTATGAACGGGTCTGCGCCCCAGTTCTGAATTCAGGGTTATTCGCTACTCTCATAGAGATGGGCGATGTGGCAGGCACCTTTTGCGGACATGACCATATCAATGATTTCACCGGTACGCTGCATGGCATCCGCCTCAGCTATGGCCGGGCAACCGGCTATAATACTTACGGGCACGACAACCTCAAGCGGGGCGCGCGCGTCATCCGTCTAGAGCAGGACCATCCGTCCTTCGATACCTGGCTCCGGCTGGCAGACGGCTCCCGGTGCACTGAACAGCCTGCCCATACACCTCTCTCTGCTGCCGATTCACAACACTAACTACTTCCTGAGGGGTTGACTATCCATGCTGCTGCCAATTCTTTTGGTGCTGGCTTCCGGAATGTGCCACGCGGTGTGGAGCATGTTCACCAAAAGAAGCCTGAATAAAAGCATCTTCCTGTGGTCGATCATGATGGTCTCCACAGTGCTGCTGCTGCCGGTCCTGCTTATCGAGCTGTGGACACAGCCGCTGGCCGCCGGTGCTTACGCCCTGCTGCTGCTGTCTGTGGCGCTGCAGGCCTTATATTCCTGGCTTTTATCCATAACCTATGAGATGGGCGACCTGTCCCAGATCTACCCGGTGATGCGGGGAACGAGCACACTGCTGATCCCGTTGATCGGCGTTATTTTTCTGAAGGAATCCTTATCTGTCTATGGCTGGATCGGGATTTGCTGCATGCTCGGCGGCTTCGCTATCCTCAGCGGAATAGGCTCCAGAAGAAGCCTCCCGGCTTCATCCGGCTCCGGCACCACCCTCGGCTACTATACTCCGATGCTCATGGCCCTCTGCGTGGGATTATGCACTACCTGCTACGTGTTCGTCGATAAGCTGAACCTTCAGCATATGTCGCCGCTGGCGCTGCTTGAGGTGACCAATATCGGCTTCGTGGCCGGACTGACCCCCGCGGTCCTGAGATCGCGGAAGCTGCTTGAAGAGTGGCGCCGCAACAAGTTCACCATCCTGCTGGGCAGCGTGCTGAATCCTGGCTCCTATCTGCTGTTCCTGTTCGCACTTCAGCAAGCACCGCTCGCCCACATCAGCCCGCTGCGGGAGATCGGAACGATATTCGCTACGCTCCTCGGTGTGCTGCTCTTGAAGGAGCGGCAGGGCCTGCGGCGGATGATATGCTCGGTCGTCATTTTCTGCGGAATTCTGCTGATTGGCATCTGGGGGTAAGCAGGAGAACTATCACAGATGTCGAATTGAAACCGTATGATGAACATAACCTCGATGAGTACACACCTAATGAAGGCGCGAGCCAGATTCAACCCTAAGCATGCTCTATTGCTGCTTCTCTACCTAACCATTCTGATCAGTCTGCGCTATCTGTGGTTCAATGCCAATACGGCGTCTGAGCATCCCGAGGCACAGCAAGGTGTGCTGGATATGCGGGGCTGGGACTTCGTGAATTCCCCGTCCATCCAGCTGGATGGAGAATGGGAGTTCTATCCCGGCCAGCTACTGGGCTATGAGGATTCCGCCGCACTTGCTGCGGCCACACCGCATGTTGTCCAGGTTCCCGGTGATTGGAGCAGCGGCTTCCCGGAAGGGGAGCAATCCTCTCTGGGCTATGGTACATACAAGCTGCGTATCCTTATAGATCCGTCACAGACCGAGCCTTACGGCTTCTGGATTCAGCGGATTCAGGCCACCTCCAGCATCGATATTAACGAGCAGAGAGAGACCAGCTTCGGGAAGCTGTCCACGGATAGCGGGGACTATATCCCTAAGGCGGTCTCTTACACCGCAGCCTACGAGAATCCGGGAAGACAGGAGATTGTTCTCCTCGTCCGGGCAGCCAACTACGACCATCCGCTGGAGGGCGGGATTGTGAGGTCGATCCGTTTCGGCTCCCAAGCAGCGGTGGATAGCGAGCGGATGTATTCACTCGGCTTCCAGCTGGTAGCGTTCATGATCATGCTGCTGCATGCGCTGTATGCGGGGATTTTATTCTTTTTTAACCGGAAGCAGCGGGCGTTCCTGCTCTTCTTCCTCCTGCTGATGGCAGTAGCAACTACCATTGTAGCCGATAACGATACGATTCTCCTGCTCTGGTTCCCCATTAACTATACCTGGGCACTGAAGCTCAAAATGCTGGCCTACCCTGCGTTGTCCCTGTTCATGCTACTGCTGACGCGCAGCTTCTCTGCCTACGAGCGCCCCGGCCGTCTGTTCAAAATCTATCTGCTGGGTCTCCTGGTCTACACCGCCTATGTTCTGATCTTACCGGCACATTACGTGGTCTATGCCAGACTGTTCTTCTCCGTCCTCTACCTGCTTCCGGTAGTCGGAGTCATCTATTCTATTGGCCGGATGGTGATGCGGCAGGAGCAGGATTCCTTCTTCCTGCTGTTTGCTGCCGCCGCTATCGGCTCCAGCGTCATTGGCGGGGCCATGGAATCCAATGCCAAGGGAAGTATCCTATATTATCCTATAGATGTCATTGCCGCAATTATTGGCTTCTCCTCCTACTGGTTCAAGCGGTACTTCCGCAATGCAGAGGAGAACCGGCTGCTCAACCAGCAACTGAAGGAGAGCGACCAGAAGAAGGACGAATTCCTGGCGAATACCTCCCATGAGCTGCGGACACCGCTGCACGGCATTATCAGCATTGCCCAGACTGTAGCCTCCAAGGAACAACAGGTGCTGGACGAACAGAGCTCTAAGGATCTGGAGCTGCTCATTACGATCAGCCACAGGATGTCCCTGATGCTTAACGATCTGCTCGATGTGACCCGTCTGCAGGAGAAGCGGATTGTGCTGCAGCGTGAGCCTCTGGCCATGGGTTCACTGGTCTCGGGCGTACTGGGGATGTTCGAATTCATGATCGAGGGCAAACGCCTGCAGCTGCGTAATGAGCTGCCTGCTTCATTGCCCCCGGTCTGGGGTGATGAGAAGCGGATTGTGCAGATTCTGTATAACCTGCTGCACAATGCCATCAAATACACGCAGGCCGGAACAGTCACCGTCTCCGCCGTTAACGACGGCAAGCTTGCTTGGATTAGTGTAGCCGATACCGGGGCAGGGATCGACAAGGAGACGCAGGCGCGGATCTTCTCGCCCTATGAACAGGGCAGCAAAGGCATCATTGACGGAGGCGGCATCGGTCTGGGCTTAAGCATCAGCAAGCAGCTGACGGAGCTGCACGGAGGAGACCTTACACTAGACTCTGAGCCGGGAAAAGGGTCCGTGTTCACCTTCACTCTTCCGCTGGCCTCCTCTGCTGGGGCCCGGGAGAGGACGGGTCAGGATACAGATGCCGCAAGGCAGCCGGACAACCCGGATCTGAAGGGACTGCTGCTTGAGGAGAACCGGCTGCTATTACAACAGTCCGATATCCGCAATCTCACAGTCCCTATAGAGTTAACGGCTCCGCCGCAGATACAGGACGCCTCTCAGTCGGCCAAGTCTCTGATCCTGGCTGTCGATGATGATCCGGTCAATCTGAAGGTGCTCTCCAGCATGCTCTCGGCAGAGCATTATCAATTGGTCACCGCCACCAGCGCCGGGGAAGCCTTGGAGCTGCTTGGCACCGAGCCGTGGGATCTGCTGATCGCCGATGTGATGATGCCGTATATGTCCGGCTATGAATTAACACGGATCGTCCGGCAGCGCTTCTCCCTCTCGGAGCTGCCGATCCTGCTGCTCACCGCCCGCAACCAGCCGGCGGACATCTATACCGGCTTCTTGGCCGGGGCCAACGATTATGTCGCCAAGCCGGTGGACGCGCTGGAGCTGAAGTACCGGGTACGCTCGCTGACCGGACTGAAGCAGTCCATCAACCAGAGCCTGCGGATGGAGGCAGCTTACCTGCAGGCACAGATTCAGCCGCACTTCCTGTTCAACACGCTGAACGCACTGATGGCGCTGAGTGAATTCGACCAGCCGAAGATGCGCGATCTCGGAGAAGCCTTCTCCTCCTACCTGCGCATCAGCTTCGATTATATGAACTCGCAGCAGCTCGTCGGATTATCCCATGAGCTGGAGCTGGTAGAATCCTATCTCTTCATTGAGAAGGCCCGCTTCGAGGAACGTCTGCAGATCGAATGGGAGGTTGATCCCGGCATCGAGCTGCTGCTTCCTCCGCTCACCCTACAGCCGCTGGTGGAGAACGCCGTCAGACACGGCCTGCTAAGCCGCAAAGCCGGAGGCAAGCTCCAGATCCGCATTCACCGCCAGAAGGGATACACCTCCTTCGAAGTGGAGGACAACGGCAAGGGCATGAGCGGGGAACAGGTGGCCCGTCTGCTCGACGACACCTTCCGGGCCCACCGCGGCATCGGCCTGCTGAACACCAATCGCCGCCTGACTCAGCTCTACGGCGAAGGCCTCGTCATCCGCAGCCAGCCCGAAGTTGGCACTACGGTATCCTTTGTGATTCCTGAGCGGAGGCGGGAGTGATCCTGTAGTTATACAGCTCAGACTTTTGACCACAACACAAAGCAGCGATTCTCCAATACCGGGAGAACCGCTGCTTTTTTGAGTTTAGATATCATTCAGTATTTCAACTGATATAACCGGTAGATCAAGGCCGCAGCCTCTGCTTTACTGGCGGTCTGGGCAGGACGGAAGCTCTGATCCCCGAAGCCTTCGAACAGATGCATACTCTTGGTCAATGCCACACTGGATGCCGCCCATTTCGATATTTTGGCTCCATCTGTGAAGGAGGCAATCAATGCTTCCGGCTGGGCAACAGCCGATTTGCCGTTATACGTTGTAAGTGCCCGTGCAAGCATCGTTGCGATCTCCTCACGGGTGATGGTTGCCTCAGGGTCAAAAGCTGCCGGTGATTTGCCGTTAATGATCCCGGCTGCATAAGCCGCAGCAATCTCATCCGCATAAGGATTCGTTGTCTTGATATCCTTAAACGGCAAGACCACTCCCTCACCATTCAGTCCGTAAGCTCTGGCGATCATTGCCGCGAACTGCTCGCGGGTAATCTTGTCAGATGGAGCAAATGCTCCGCCTTCGTCAAGAATTCCCTTGGTCAACAGGTAATTGATCTCTTTCACTGCCCAGTGACTGGCAGGCACATCTGTGAATGCAGCAGCTCCAAGCATCACAGTGTACTTGCTGAAGTGTCCTCTCGGCGCAGTTACAGTTTGAGTAACAGGATCATATTTACCCCCAACCGCTTCCCAGGTAAGACTCTCCTCATTCAGGACGTACACGGTCAGATTCTCCAGATTCGCCTCCGAATATTTCGAAATATCAATGGCTGACACATCAAAGGTCACATCGATCGGCTTAGCGAAGCTCTTCACCGGCTGGCCGCCAACAGAAGCACTGAATTCCATCACTGGGATGTTAGCCAGCGGTTCTGCCTGACGGGGTTTGTTAATCACAGCATTCTGTACAACTTCTGCTGCCAGATTAATCTTCTGGCCTGCCTCAACCTTACCGAAGGTATCCGGCTCAATGGTAAATGCCGTCTGATCCATTTGAATCTTCAATCCGGCAATATCATTCTCCCGCACCAGGGTAAGAATCTCGGAGGGAAGCGTGGTGTTGAGCTTATGAATCCCTTTATCCACCGGAGGTACCTTCACCGTCAGGCTCAGCTTCAGGTCAGCAGCTGTTCCGGCCCCAAGCTTGCTTGTCAGCTCTCCAGCGACTGATGCTAATGCCTGCTTGGCCGTTTCAATCTGTGCGCTGATGAATCCCGAATCCAGCTTTGAAGAGACGGCATTTCCTTCTACAGTTACATTTTCTTTGGCAATTGTAACTTCGCCAGCCTTGTTAAGCGCGGCCTGGCTGGAATGAATAACAGCATCCTTCAGCTTCTGAACCTCTTCAGCCTTGATGCCCTGCGCGTTATTCAGCACCGCAGCCGCATTATTAATAAGGGCCTGGGCAACCTCTACTGCCTTGCTGGAGCTATCCAGCTTGTTCAGTAAATAAGGCGCACTTCCTATCAATTGAGTAATTGAACTCACAATCTTCTGTTTCTCTGCGGAATCCTGAATAGTTCCCAGCAGCTGTGCTGCTGTATCCATGGCCAGAGACAGACTCTTACCGTTCTGTTCAGCCTGTGCAGGCGTGTTAGCCGATTTGAGTGACTCGGCAATGCTGGACAGCGCATTCTGGGCCGCCGAAGCCTTCTCTGCCGCAGAGCCGGAAGTATTCTTCAGCAAGTCCTGCAGCTTGTCATTCTGCTGCTGAACATTCGCGTCATTCCCTGTTGCCGCAGCCGGAGCCGGAGCAGCCGGTGTTGCTGCTGGTCCAGGTGCTCCCGGCCCGCTTCCTCCTGGTGCCGGTGCAGGATTTGGATTCGTACCGGTGTTGCCGCCGCTACCACCATTATCGCTTCCCGGCGGGTTCGGGGCCGGATTAACCACAGTACCTCCAGACGACTCCAGGATTACTTTTTTGTCCAGGGTATAGGTCTGTCCATCAATAGTCATCGAAGCTTTGATCACATAAGTACCGTCCGTCAAAAATTTGTTATCTGCATAATTATAAGAGACCGCCATTAGCGGGTAGCCTTGTATCGTCTCTGTAGAGAGCACTTTCCCCGCTTCGTCCTGAAGCTCATAGGTAGCCTTGTCCGGGGACAGACTCTTGCTGCCTCTGCTTGATCCGCCATTGGCAACCAGAATTTGCGGCTTCTTGATTTGTCCGATGGAGTTGCCTGCCGTATCGACCAGTCCAATCTCAAGCAAGGTCGTACCTGCGGGCCGGATTAATTTTCCATTCTGCAACCCTACAATATCCAGCCCTTTCAAGGCCGGTGGCGCAATCTGGGTTAGTGTGCCTGCTTGCAGCGTTCCAGGTGCGAAATGAATATCGTACTGGTATTCGATGGCACCCTTGATTTGGTCTACAGATACTACTACATCGCCAGGGGTAACTTGTACCTGATTGGCATTGAACGCATAGCCCTGGAGTGTCGATTGGCCCGCAGTCGTATATTTAACCGCATAGATGGTCCCCGATTCAGGCGCCACCAGCGTAGCCAGCGCGGACGCACTATCATCCATCGACAAGCTATTGTCTCCTGCACCGATTACCACCTGATCACGGTATACAAAAGTGTCCGACCGGGTATGTGCCAGCATGCTATAGGTTCCTTGAGTTGCGTAGAAATAATTCTCATCTGCAGGATTACTGTCGATAACATAAGGGATATAATCCGCCCCTGCCAAGTCCCGCCGCACCACATACAACTCATCTGTCGGCTGATCTAATAGAACCTTGCTGACTTCCTGAAGCTCTTGTCTTGCATCCAGCACCAGCGAATAATCCTTGCCGGGTTCTGTGTTAATGGAGCCATACATGTAGTAACCATATTTGGACTCAACTCCATTATGGCTTCTGTTGTAGCGTATGAAATCAACATCTACGGCAGAAGGAGAATCTACTACCAGGAATCCCTGTGATCCGGGAGTGCGAATGTAAGAAGAGGCGGTAGCAGAAGTTCCGTCGCTTCTTTTCACTATAGCCTGGATATTCGCATTATCGAGCGGAATCCCGCCCGCATAGTTCCCGCCTTCCGCCTTATCGAGACCCCGTACACGGATGACAGCCTGCGATTGCGGATCAATGATCGCTACGTACACACTTTTAGCTAAATAATCAGTCTTCTTAAAATACAGCTCACCTATATAAGAAGCCTTGTCAGCCGGAATGGTGAACGTTCCCTGCTCATCGGTGGTGCCAAGCACCTCCTCATAACGGCGGATCTGCACTCCTGCCACCGGTTGCCCCTGGGCACCCGTATCATGCTGGCGTACAGTAATCGTTACCTTCTGCGCCTGGTCAACGGTCAGGTATGGCTTGTCTACCAGATCCACCAGCTTGCCGTCATTGCCTCTAATCTCAATATCCAATTCGTTCTTCGGCAGAACCTTCAGCTCAGCCTCACTCAGCAACTCCCCCTGAACATAACCATTATTTATCCAGGTATTTGGGAATAATTGAACCTTATACGTGCCTGATTTGGCAGGCTTCCAATTCCGCATGTTGATTCGCTGCGGATTGCCTTCCTGCTCCTCAGTAGACCAATACAGAGAGTCATCCGAGATCACTGCACCGCTCTCATCTGTGATGACCAGCTTATAATTACTGCTGAGATCAAGACGATTCTCGTACTCATCTGTCACCTTCACCAGAACATCTACATTCTCGCCCAGAACTACCTGATTGCGGAGTTCAGCCTCGTCATAATAATTGGAACCCGGAACCCGGAAGCTGATTCCGGCCTTATAAGTACTGCCTCCACGGATGGTATACTCATTATCTGACGGAGTGAAGTATGAACTCAATACAAGTTCATTCGGATTGCTGTTAGAATCCGCACCGCCAAAAGTAGTGTTTGCCGTCAAGCGGTGAATTTCTTCACCCTTAGGTACATACAGATGATCGCCTACAGCAAGATTCATACTGATCTGGTTATAGTTATATCTTTCGTTCAGATAAGAGATGTTTATTTTACCACGTCCCATCCCCATAGCCGGTATCTGAAGTTGCAGCTTGCTGAAATCCCGGGAATGTCCATCATAGAATATTTCATGTTTTGCTTCGGTTGGCGTGATTTTATTGCGGAATAAGATATTGACGCCGGTATCACGATTTCTAGCAAGCGAAGTGAATTCATATTCCTTATTCTTCTCAAGATAGATACTTTGCCCGAAAAAGAGCTTAGCACCTCTTGCATCGCCAATCTGCTTGTACCTGGTATTATCAATGAGAGAATAGTTCTCTACATATACAGGCTCACCATCCAAGGAGGCACGGAAGCTGATCCGGCTGTAGTCACTGGCATCCTTGATGATTTCTTTGTGTAGCCCGTCTTCCGTTGCGTACAATGAAGAGGCAGGAATCTGGAACACGTAAGCTTCACGGTCCTCAGTGGCTATATAAGCTTTATAGTCTCCAGGCACCTCTCCCGTTCTGAATACCAGCACCGTATATCCCGGCACCGCAAACTGATTCACCATTCCACTGAGTCCGGAGTTGGTCAGGAACGGCTGGGTGAACAGCTTCCCCTTGGCATCCAGATAACGGACAGCCACCATATATGTACCCGCTTGCTCCCGGTCAGTTACATAGATAGGCTTAGCCTCATACTGTTCGCTTCCCTGCTTAAGCAATACGAACATTACCGGACTATTCATAGATAATTGATGATTATCCCTAAGCTGAATCTGTCCGTTCGCATCCGTGGTATAGTTGTAAGACTGATAATTCATCCATACCGCCACAGATCCATTCACAAGCGGAACACCATTATTCAGGATGGTAAGCCTTACATTCTTATCATCGCTGCGGATCTCCGATTGTGTAGCACTTTCATATGTATTGGAATCCTTAGTCATACGTTCTACAGAGATATCAATCCCCGTAGCTGAAGGCACCCGGATGCTCTGCGGGGGTGTCACCACCAGCCCCTGCTCGCCCGTATATTCGGCATGGAGAGAATATTCCTCACCGGCAGCCAGCCCTTCAAAAGAAAGATAATTGTACTCCATAGAAGTATACACTGCATCCAGCACAGTCAGCTTGGCTTCACTTCTCGCCTTCACCTTACTGGCTATCTGGGCATCTTCTTTCATAAGTACGAACTTAACCTCATTTAGAACCTTAAGATCGCTATAAGTCACATCTACTACACTATTGACCGTAATCCTTTGTGTCCCGTCCGGGAGCCTGTCGTTAGAGACTACCCCTGCTCTGAACGGGGCGGCTGATACCTCAAGCACACTTAATAACGATAATAATACGACCATAACCATGGATACTGCCGTTCTTAATTTCTTCGAATACATATTCCATCTCCTTCTCCCCAGTTCAATCAACACATTTTAACTTATAGTTAGATTATTACTCCCTCCCCAGTTAATCCTATTCAGAAGACTCACAACAAGGATGTTACATTTTTTTCGCGAAAATGTCTATTACTTCCTTAACAGGGTCCCGGAAAGTTAACTTTACGCCGGGTTTTTGTCATATTTTGTCTGAAAAAAATTCCAAAAACATATAAAAAAGACGAAGACCCCAAGGTCCCCGCCGTTTCAATTCTACTATTCCTCACAACACCAAAGCCCCCGTCTCCCGCTTCAGCCACAGCCGGTGCTCCTCATCCAGCAGCGGAGCCAGCTTATCGTACACCTCAGCATGATAATGGTTCACCCACTCCAGCTCCTCGCTGCTTAGCATAGACGGCTCAATCGCCCGGAGGTCTATCGGTAAATAACAGAGGTCTTCAAATTTCAGGAATCTTCCGAACTCCGTAGTCACATCCTCCGTAATCAGCAGCGTGTTCTCCGTACGGATACCATGACGGCCTTCCTTATAGACTCCCGGCTCTACCGTAATAATCATCCCAGGCTCCAGGCGGACCTCATTCGGCTTGAAGCTGAACCGCTGCGGCTCTTCATGCACATTGGAGTAATAGCCCACACCATGTCCGGTTCCACACTTGTAATCGAGGCCATGGTCCCACATCGGCTTGCGGGCGAGAATATCGAGCGTAGATCCGGTGGAGCCATAGAGGAACTTGGCCGTAGAGAGCGCAATCACAGACTTCAGCACCAGTGTAAAATCTCTCTTCTCCTCATCCGTCAGCGCGCCAAGCACCAGCGTGCGGGTAATGTCAGTCGTCCCGTTCAGGAAGTGTGAACCCGAGTCGAGCAGATACAATCCCTTAGCTTCCAACAGCACCAGATGGTCGGCGGACGGCGAGTAGTGCATCATCGCAGCATTCGCGCCGTAGGCAGAGATACTGGAAAAGCTCAGCTCAGCGAATAACGGCTGCTGCCGGCGCAGCTCCAGCCCCTTCTGGTCTGCTTCCACCTCTGTCACCGGACGCACAGGGACGGTCTCCTGCAGCCATTTGAACAATCCTACAAGGGCAACGGCATCCTTCAAATAGACATCACGGATATTACGGATCTCCACCTCGTTCTTAATCGACTTAAGGGCCACCACAAGACCCGGCGCTTCCATAATAGAAGCGGATTCCGGGATGGCAGCCGCCAGGCTATATCCGGTTTTATTCGGATCGTATAGCACGGAAGCCGCTTCCGGGAGCGTCTGCAGGAACGGCAGGATGTCATCATACTCCTTGATCTCCACGCCATCCCGGGCCAGCGTCTCCTTATCTTCCGGGGTGGCCTTATGTCCTCCGGCGAACAAGATTGCATGATGTACCCCTACTGCGGCAAAAGCAGTCACATACGGATTGAACGGAATATCCCGTCCCCGGATGTTGAACAACCAGCAGAGATCATCCAGCGCAGCCAGCACATAATAATCAGCCCCCTTACGCTTCATCGCCTGCCGGACCTGCTCCAGCTTATCTACCCGGCTGAGTCCCGCATACTGTTCATCATGCAGCATTAGCGGCTCGGCCGGAATGGCCGGCCGGTCCGTCCAGATCGCCCCTACCGGGTCGAGGTCTGTAATCGCCTGAATCCCTTTCTCCGCGAGCTTGGCCTGCAAGCCCTTCATAGCGGATACGGACAGCGTTCTGCCGTCTACCGCCATACATGCGCCTTGCGGCAATTGCTCTGCCAGCCATTCATCCCATTGCGGGACGCCCGGTTCAGCCATACGGAACAGACGGATGCCCGAGCCCTCCAGCTCCCGCTCCGCCTGAATGTAGTACCTGCCATCCGTCCACAAGCCAGCATCCGTTAGCGTGATCACAGCCGTTCCGGCGGAACCGGTGAACCCGGTAATCCAGCGGCGGCTTTTCCAGTGCTCCCCCTCATATTCACTGATGTGCGCATCCCCGCTTAACACCACACAGGCCGCTATCCCGCGCTCCGCCATCCATTCTCTTAGCTTATGTACTTTCTCCTTAGGCAACATATCCGCAACTCCTTCTCTTTATCTAGTCTACTGAATTATCATACACCTGCATTTCCTATAAAAAAAGATGAAGACCCTCAGGTCTCCATCGTCTCATTATCCTCTTTCCGTACCAGCTTCCGCCGCTGCTTCCCCTTCTTCACCCACAGCCGGTCCTGGTCATCCCGGTAGAATCTGATCCCGAACAAGCGTAACGGTGTCCACACTTCCCTAAAATAATAATTAGGCATGGTCCATTTCTCCCAGACTATAAATAGATTTGCTCCTAATTATAGACCGGGATACCTGGTTTGTTTGTCGCATTGTGGAAGGAGAGCCTTAAGGTTACCGCCTATTTCCCAAAATCGCCTTATCTGCGGAACCAGCGCATGATCTGCTCCAGCGAACCCTTCGCTTCAAATCAAAAACGCTCCCGATATACCGGGAACGTTATTTGGTCTGCGTACTTACTTGATATCATATCATTGCTGCCCGGCAAGCATTAACCGCCATAACCGTGACCCATAGTTTGAATTAGAGCTTGAGTGCTGCTGTTTGCTACGGGCTCAGTAGTACCAACAGGTATAATAATTAAAATAGCCAGACTACAGGAAGCTAGAAGCTTGATAAATTTTCTTTTCATGTAAATCCTGCACCTCTCTAATTAGAAGTTTGTATTGCTCTTTCTCTTCTTCATCTGCCAGATGCCGATGCTGCTCGAATAGATCGACACATTTGAGGATATTACTCTCGTTATTTATTCTAGCGGATGATTCCAAACTTTGCAGAATGAAAACAATCCCTTCTTTTCGCTTATTATGTAAATAATAGAATGCCATTTCAGCAAGAAATCGCGAGTACTGGTTGGTTATGATTTGTTGGTTATGATTAATCCCATACTCTGCAAGATTTGTCCGGTAAGGAATATAGGAAGCAAAACGCTCCAGAATATAATCAACATTCCAATCGTAGCGGTTAGCAGACAAGATAATATTGTATAACGCTATAAATATCTCATCTGGTCGAGCGGATATATATTCAACATAGTCAGAGAGCGCCTCATATTGTCCTCCCATGACCCGATAGAGCAGTCTATTCGCGGTACCCCACTCCTGGAACTGAGCTACAATCCGCTTCGCTTCTTCATTGTCCTCCTGTATCCAGCTTCCATCCATATAGAGGGACACCCAATCTAATGCCGAATTGTAGTCTCCTAATTCTTCACACACAGTTGAACGGATAAGCTGAGCATACAGAATATAGAAGTACAGAGGTTCCTCGGTTTTTTTCTCGTTACTCTCTCTGCGGTCCGACTGGCGCTGAAGATTATAACGAAGAGTCGCTAATTGCAGCATCTTCTTCGCGAGTTCATCCACCTTATGCCACCGATTCATTGAACCGTAGACATGACCCAAATGATTCAACCCGTCCAATTGATCCGCTTCATCCAGCCGGTCCAGGTAACCTTCGAAGAGATGCGCAGCCTGTAAATTCCGCGCCTGGTCATCACCAATGGCGATACGGAACAGACGGTATTGGCATAACGCGAGTCTCTCGGAATTCTGATACTTCTCACTGACACTCACATTCTTATACAGCAATTCAGCAGCTTGCCACAGCCCCTCTTGAAACAGTCCTTCAGCCACTTCGAACAGCATGGGGGCATAGACCAGATTCTCCAGCAGATTCTGAACCACCTGTTCAACGCAATCCAGACGGCCCAGCTCAGCGGAGCGCACAAGAAAAGGCCGGAGACGCCGCCAGGTGGGTGACGAGAAATAGAAACATTCATCCACGTATAAGCTATAAAAATGATCCTCCGGCAGATCCATCGCCTTGGTGATTCGCTCCAGATGGTTCATAGCAATGGGCTGGTGACCACTGAGTATCCTGCTGAGCGTTCCTGAATTAATTCCGGATTGTCCCGAGAATTGATTAATAGGCATTCCCTTCTGCGACAAATACAACGCTAATTGATCGCGAATCATCGTTCTAGTAGTAGGGACCACGCAAACACCACCTAACTGGAATCCAATATAATTTCTTTTATAGTTGTAATAATATGTCACATTATACCAATGGTCAATAACGCAGACTGCTGCAGATTAGTCTAATCCGTGAACTACAGGCAACCCATTTGCCATGATGGCAAAAAAATAGAGACTCTAGTAGTCTCATAAGGTAAGTCCACCCTTTCGATTCAAATTCCCCATCATCACCTCTATCTTGCTCATAACAGCATCCCGTAGACTTTGAGGCTCCATCGCTTCAATAATCGGACCATAAGAGAGAAAGTAATTTGAAAGCCAATCTCCTTCGGGCATCGATGCGATAACAGTAAAAGATCCATCTTCATGTTTTGTTATTTCTTTTTCACTAAAGTCATCATATATTCTATACGCTCCAGCCGAAGAGATTTTTAACCGAATATCAATAAATTTCTGAAATTGATTATCTGTCACTTCAGCCGCAGATTCCACTGATGTCTCTTGCTCAAAAACCTCTTCAGTGATTTCAATATTAGCGATACGGGATATTTTGAATGTTCTGTATGTTCTTTTATCATAGCAATACGCTTTCAAATACCATGCCTTATCCTTAAAAACCAACTTAATTGGCTCAACCCTGCGCAAGCTTTTCACACCTGAGGTATTAAAATATTCGAATATAATAATATGTTTGCTTATAATTGCCATTTTTAGTGTATGGAAATTTTCTTTGTTTCGTTCATTACTTCCCCAGGGTGAGAAGTCCAATTCAATCCAATTAACATCACTCTTTTTGAAAAGGCTGCTTAATCGTAAAAGAATAGTCTCAATTTCCGGATACCGCGCTGCTGATAGATTCTGCAAGGCGAGCAGTATTTCATCCTGTTCTTTTTCAGAAAGTAATGACTTATTGAGTATAAATTTGTCAAGTATGACGATTCCGCCGCCTCTGCCTTGATTCGTATAGATAGGTATGCCAGCGCTGCTTAATGTCTCAATATCGCGATATATTGTTCTAACCGATACTTCAAAACGGTCAGCAAGCTCTTTCCCCGTAGTTTCTTTTTTCTCAAGTAAGTAATAAACAATGCCGAAAAGTCTGCTGATCTGCATTAATGCACCTCAATTCAAGTACAGTATATCGTTCTAAACACGACACCAGTGTGTCATATTTACATATTTATTAACACAAAACCAGACGGACTGTTGTCAGGTTTTGTCCTTTATATTAAGAAGTGTACAATCAACTGCGGCGTTGTCCGCACATTATAAAGGAGAATGATGATTATGATAAACAAAATTCAATTACCCCAACCGGTTGAGGAACATTTTCATGCGACAAATACAGATGATCCCGCGGCCTTCCTTTCGATCTTTGCCGAGGATGCCGTTGTTTTTGACGCCGGCAAAGAATATCACGGGAAAACCGCTATCAAAGAGTGGAGCGACCACGACTATTTCGAAGTAGGCTTAAGACTAGAAATCATAAATGTCGTTCAGAATGCCAAGCAGATCGTTGTTACCGCAAAATCAGACGGAAATTACGACAAAACCGGACTACCGGACCCCCTCTATCTTGATTTTCATTTTACTGTGGAAGGGGATAAAATTACACGCCTGCACAATGTTCTTTCCTCTAACAGTAGGGCAATTCCTTTGCCGCAGCCTATTGCAGCCTATTATCATGCCTCAGATATCTTTGACGGTGACCTTCTCGCTAACTGCTTTGCAGAGGATGCCATATTAGTTGACAATGGAGAAGAATTTCATGGTCCCGAAGTTATCAGCAAGTTCATTGTGAAGGCAAACAGAGACGCTGCGGGTTGGACTGAAATCACCAATTGTGCGGAGAAAAATGACGAAACGGTTGTCACCGCCACCATTTCAGGTAATTTCAAAGGCAGTCCAATTCCACTGGATTTCCGCTTCACGCTTAATAACGGGAAAATCAAAGCCTTGAATATCGTAGTGTCAGGTGTATAAAGATGATGGTGGAGAATTTAATTAAGGTAAATCAAGAAAAAGAGCAGGTTATCGAAAAGATAACCTGCTCTTTTTTGCATAGTAACTTGACATTCCAAATGAATTTACGTACACACAGTAGTCTCATAAGGTCTCTGTCGTCCCGATATCACATTTGCGAAGCCGCTGCCTCCGCCCCCGCTGTTTCCCACGCTTTCCCAACTGCCTGTCCTGGTCCTCCCGTTACCTGCGGAACCAGCGCTTAATCTGCTCCAGCGAACCCTTCGCTTCCGGGCCATTATAGCCGAAGGCATTGCCAATCATCTTAATATATTCGTTAAAAGTCGTCTCCCGGCTATACCGGTCACTCCACCACGCCTTCGCGTTATAACCCGAGTCCGCCCCGATATAAGTCAGCTCAATCCCCGACTTCTTATACACATGATCAAATATAAACTCCACCCGCCGCATATGAAAATCCGACGACACCACAATCGCCGACTTAAAACCCTTCTCCTGCATGATCGGGAGCGTAAGCTGCGCGTTCTGGTAGGTGCTCTCGGCAGCATCTTCTGTCAGAATAGCGGATTCCGGGATGCCCAAGGAGAGAGCGGTTTCTCGCATGTCACCGGCGGGGCCGGTAGTTTCTTTGGAGTTGGAGAGCAGGAGCTGCGGCGCATAGCCTTCTTTATACAGCTTAACCCCTTGCTCCACCCGCCCTCCGCCACCGCTAAGGATGATGATGACGTCTGCTTGCTTCGTGCCTTCAGTTAATGTGAGAAACGAACCGGTGCTAAACAAGATCATAAGTAACAAAAGCAATGACAGGCTCAGTATTATTCTCTTTTTTATCTTTTTTTGATTTTTTCTTATTATCCCATTAGTCATATAGAATTTCGGTCATTTTTCCATCTATTTTAAGTTTCTGGTACATTATAAATTCAATACCTCCGTAAGGAATAACTCTAGTTAGGTAAAGACCTGAATAAAGCGATACAAACAGTGAGATAAGTCTGTCTTATTCAAAACCTTTAGGTTGATTTCGTAACAATATTATATATCCCTTATCTGTTTTTAAAGAGTGATACATATTTTCTCAGTACCAAAAACTCCTCTTTTTTATAGTTCACGATTAAAAAGGCTGAACTCATAAATATAGATCCACATAATATTTTCAATAAAATTCCCAGTAGTGATATAGGAATGTCTTTTAACAGAATGAGTGATAACAAAGAAGTTACTATAGTAATAATGAAATACTTTGTTTGTCTAATCCAATAATCACTGACCTTTCTACCAAATTTGGATTTGAATAAAACATTTGGTTCATACCATACCACAGTAAAAATTCTACTAATTGCTGTCGAAACCAATATACCGGACAGCCCCCAGTATACCCCAAGTATAACTGATAAAACCAAGTTCAAGAGGGATGCAACTAGCATTATATATTTAATTTCGTTAAATAAACCCATTGTCTCCCTATACATCCAGACCGGGTTAATAATATTTTGAATATAGAAATTAATCACAATCACTATAACGACATTGGTTCCTAATATATAATTATCTCCAACCCACACTGTTATAAAATCATTAAAAACCAAAAGAAAACAAATTGAGCAACAGGCTGCTATCCAGTGAAAAACCAATAATAAAACATTGAATAATTTATATGATTTTTGCATTTCACCATCTGCGTTAAAATTTCCAATACTTGAGAATAATGCTTGAATCAATACGCCAATAAAGGTTGTTATTGCTGTAACAAGCAAACTGTAGTTTGAATAATATCCCACATAAACAGTTCCAATGATAATTGAGATTAAAATGTTGTCAGTGTTGTTCATAATCACAACACCTATTTTATAAAGAAACGTCGATTTTAAATTATTCTTAATTTCTTTTTTACCGAATTCCTCATGTCTTATCTTTTCTTTTATTTTTATAAAAGGATATAAATTATTCGCTTTAACACTAATAAATATATTATTTAATATAGTACTAGCAATCATAATGAATAAGTAAAGTATGTAACTTTTAGTAAACAACAAAATTACAATTTGCAAAATTTCTTTTACTATAATGACTGCCGTTTGTAAACCTTTAACTATATATATCTTTTGATCAGCATTTATCAAAATTGCTTTGTAAACCGAGAAATAAGAAGCTACAGAATTCATCAAGAATAAAACATAGTATAGGATGAGATTACTATTCGAGATATCGCTGTTAACAATAATATTCAAAAACGGAATCAAAAGTAACCCTATAATTAAAACAGCCAGGGCAACTATTCTATATATTTTTTTGTAATAATTAAGCAATACCCGAATAGTGAATCTATCATTATTAGAGAGTGGTTTATAAAGACTATATATCATAACATTACCTATTCCAAGCTCTGCCAACGATAATACTGTAAGAATATTGTTATAGAGCCCATTTACTCCTAAAAACTCAGCTCCAAGAAACTTTATAAACACACTTCTTCCTATAAAAGACATAATCAAAATAATCAATTGACTTCCAATTCCGAAAATCATATTCCTAATCGAGTTAACACTTCTTGATGTTGTAGTACTCACCATTTACCAACTCTATTCATTATAGAATGGTAAAATTTTTTAAAGAGCTCAAATAAACCAATTGCTTTCAATATTTTTTTTATTTTAAATTTGATAAAAGATTTGATGTTTCTATGTTTCTTCGCAACCAAATGTTTGAATTTATAAAAATTCATTTTTCTATGTTTCTTTCCTGACAATACAACATCAATTAATCTAACATCATTTCTATCTTTTATTTCATCTCTGTTTTTTTTAAATTCCCGTAACTTCTTTAATGTAATAAATTTCACATCATTGTAAGAAAAAAAATTATTAGGATTCAAAACAAGATCATCAATGCTCGTTTCGTATAATTTAATATATTTATGATGATTATTTATATCATTAGATTCAATTTGTTTAAATTCGCTTGCAATTGTCATAAAGTCTATATCTGCTGCATCTCTTAAACCATATAGTGCTAAAGAAGCGCTTGAATCAACTAAAAATTCTTCAAGTGACAAGTTATAATTAATTATAGTATCTTTAAATGAAGAAATTTTGTTACAAAACTCCAAATAACAAAGAGGATTTCCATTATTTAAAAAATCAATTGAATTTTCATTTAATAAAAGATTACATATTTGAACTGTTTCAAAATCATTATCAGTTATATGAATGCTATGATTCTCAACATTAAAAACTTTACGGATATCTGACTTTAACTCAAGTATCTTTTCTAATCCGTCCTTACATTCTAAAATATATACTGATATATATCCATGTTTATTAAAACAAGCTTCAACTTTACTATGAATTCCTGAGTAACGATTTTTCAAATTCCCTGTCCATTGTTGTGACGAATAAATTTGAATCATAAAATTTTGTAAACCTTCATAACTTAATTTAACTTTTTTCTTATAAATCAAAGTTGCATATTTTCCAATTAGCTCTTCGATTACATTGTTGTCCATTTCATTATACACAACTGGCCATATACATGAAAAATATATATTTTTTTTGATTTTACAATATTCAGTAACTAAATAATCAATATACTCATTATCTAATAATCTGTTTTCAAAAAATGACGTGCCATAACTCACTGATAAATCATTAAATCGAATTACTGGTACCTTTTGCTTAAAGTAAGCAGCAATTGCAATACGATGTGCTCCATCAAGAATTGTATTATTCTTCCCCACAGGTATGACAGATTTGTCAGGATTAATACCTTGTTTCTTAATATCATCAATTAGTGAATCAAATGTATCCAGATAATCTTCAATTGAGTTCTTAGCTTCGTTTCCAGGTTCTATATATGTTCCATCTGAGAAAGCCTCTATA
The DNA here is from genome assembly GCF_017874735.1 of Paenibacillus silagei. Lineage (GTDB taxonomy): Bacteria > Bacillota > Bacilli > Paenibacillales > Paenibacillaceae > Paenibacillus_AQ > Paenibacillus_AQ silagei. Next base: position 62,176 of record NZ_JAGGLV010000017.1, on the reverse strand, counting down.
TGAGCACTATAAAGTTTCTTTATGTATGTTAAATCATATCCTTTTTCTCTAAATTCTATATATTTTATTTTTGCAATTAAATCTATTCTTTCTGAAACTATTAAATCAGAAGCATCTATTTCTTCAATTTCGTATTCTTTATTTAAATCGATATTATGACTTTCACAAAAATAATCTGTTAAAATATGATTGATCCTCATTTTTTTCCGAGAATGAAAAAACACAAAATTGCTGTTATCATACCTCGTTTCCCTCCTAGTATTTAATTCACTTCATTTTTCCCCAAGACTTAGTTAATCGTTTTTTAATCTTACTAACTAAATCTAAGTTTTATACTTCTATATAGCGAGATGTTTAATATAAATACAATTATCTCTAATTTCGTTTTAAATAAATAAGAATTTCTTATTAGAAATTTTTTGTCTATTTGAGAAGAATAAATCTTTTTATCGTATTCGCCAAATGTACACGTATTAATATACAATCTTACTAAATAATCTTTTAGCACTCTCTTATTTACTCTATTAATATTAAGCTTATTGTATTCGAGTTCTAGTTCTACACACGTTTTTATAACATCAGCGACATGTTTTCTTTTATCCCCCGTTTGTGTAATTGAGTTATCACGAATAAGATAATTATAAAATGAGTAATTAAGATAGCCCACTCTCTCCGCTGCTAACAATAATTTTGGCGTCCAGTTTTCATCTTCATGTAATAAGCCCCTTGTGAAATATATATTATTATTTTGTATCAAATCTCTTCGATACATCCTAGTCCAAACTGCCACAGAAAATTTTTTATACTTTATACAATCAACAAGATATTGTTCACCTGTCATTACTTTATTGTTAGATGTACCACCTATCATTATATACTTAGAAGAATTCGCATCTTTTATCCTATAAGCATTCCCACACACAACATCCAATCTGTTTTCATTTGCATATGCAAGCAACTTCTCTACAGCATCAAGTTCAATAAAATCATCACTATCAACAAAAAGTACAAACTCACCCTGTGCAATTTTTAGCCCACTGTTCCTTGCATCAGATAGACCGCCATTTTTCTTATGAACTACCTTCACTCTATTATCTCGCTTAGAGTATTCATCACATATATCTCCACAATTATCAGGTGATCCATCGTCAACAAGAATAATTTCAATATTTTTGTATGTTTGATTTACAAGACTTTTTAGGCAACGCACTAGATATTGTTCAACATTATAAATAGGAACAATAATTGATACGACAAGCTTATTACTCATATTTCACCTCTTTACAAAACCTCTTAATAATTTAATTAGCACTCCAATTTTAGTTAGGACAAATAATCTTCCTGTTGAGATTTTTATATTATCGGACATAACTTTATAAGGGATTTTAATTAGTCTTCCACGATATCCATATGCCATAATTGCACGTATCTTTACCTTATGAATTTTAGTGAATTCAATAAGCTCTTTTATATATAATGTGTAACCTCTAAAATTACTACAGAACAATTCATCAATTTTTTTGGTTAAACCATCCTCTCTATACTCGCATACATAATTTATTTCATTGAAGTATTTTATTAAAAAACCATCATTGGCAATTCTATTCCATACAACTGCTTCAGTAATAAATTTCTCACCTTCTATTTCAGGAAATCTATATTCCCTCATGATTTCTGTTCTATAAACTTCTGATTTATCTCCAGAAATATTAAATTTTTGTGTATCTAGAGCTGTGCAACTCAAATTATTCCCATTAAAAGTTCTACCTACCATCTTGCTTGATGTATAACCTTTTAAACCTGATACACCAGCAAATTTCTTTTTTTCTTCCGAAATAGATTCTATCCATGTATTAATACTTTGAATACTGATATTAGTTAAATAATCATCGGAATCTACAATAAAGAAGTACTGCCCTTTAGCTAAATCCAATCCTTTATTAATAGCTCGATGTTTTCCACCATTAGAAAATCTATAATAACGTATATTGAATTTTTCCTCTTTTTTTGATATTTCTTCAAGATATTCAAATGTTCCGTCTGTAGATCCATCATCTATAACTAACCATTCAAAATCATAACAACTTTGAATAGTTAATGACTGGTATAATCTACGCAATGTACTTTTTCTGTTATAAGTTGGTGTAAAAATTGTGATTTCTATCATCATTTACTCCTCATATCATATATCTAGTTTAAAATATCAAACCAGAAAAAATCATGTACTTTAAAAGTATCCAGAAATGATTCCATAAATTTGATTTAAATACATTCCAATCGATAATACTAAAATAATAACTTTAAATATTCTTTTTAATCTATATTCTATAAACTCACTTTTGAAAAAATCATAAAACATAGGCATACATATCAGAACAATAAAAAATATATTTCTTTGAAAAAACACATCGTGAAAAACTGATCCAAAAGAAAATAGTAATACTAGTTCCAAAAAAACATAATTTTTAAAATTATTACTGTAAATTATTTTATCTTTTTTCTTTATTATACAAAACATAGCGTATATCACAGAAATCATTATAAATCTAGCTATAGTTAATCTTAAGCTTATAGTCCTGTCTTCCTCAGTATAAAAAGTTAACATTCTAGCTGCGGACAATGTAAAGCTCGTATTAATTTTTTGTAAAAAAAATGAAATTTCAAAAGAAAAGAATGTCCAAAATATAATAATAAATCTAAAGGGTCTAATAATTCGGTAGACCTTATCTATGACTAGTAATCTCAATGCCAGAAACATAACGGATGAGGTATGTATTAATAACGGGAAGACATATAAAATTTTGTACAGCGATTTTCTATTAAAATAAAATTCATTAATTAAAATAACTCCAAAAATAGTAATAGATAGATAATATCTCACCCCAGAAATGGATTCAATTAATGGAATAAACGCAAAGTAAAATACTATGAAGAATCGGAATAGATAATTCTCTATGTTGTATAATTTGATAAATTTATATATTAATCCAAACAACAAACCATAACGAATCAAAGTCACAGTGAATGGTAAGAGTTGATTGTATGGAGTTTTTGCAACTAAATTAAACAAGAATACGTTAATCAATTCTTGGGAATTATAGAATGAAGAACCAGTATAACGCATAATATTTAGTATCTCGTAATACCTATACAAATCAGTAAATACTGTTGGTTCATAATTATATGCAAAAACGGAAAGAGAAAAAACTGTAATATAAATGGTTAGTCGAAGGACATTTCTTTCTATTTTTAGTCTAAAAAAAAATAAACTTAAAAAAACGAATCCTATCCATGCTATTGCAAAAGAATTAAGTCCATGCATCAAATAATTCAGCACACTACATTCCTCTTTTTATTATAGTTTTGATCTTATTTATCTCTGATTTACCAATCAAATTTCGAATTTTCACTTTTAACTTCCCACTTGGAGATAACCATGAGCCGTTGTAATGATGAATACTGTATGAGTTGGTTGTAATTTTTTTTTCCTTTTGTTTATTTGAATCACCATAGTCACTTGGGCAAAAGTATTCCTTTGGATATATATGCAAATCATTTTTCAGTATTTGATATTTATTATTTAAAACTAGCCCATAGTCCTCAATGGTCATATTTGTAATATTAACTACATTAGGTGTCAGGTTAAGAGTTCTGTTACTATTAATAAATAAGGCATCATTATAATATTCTAATTGGTCTTTAATCCAAGGATGACCCTGGACAGCCCCTATCAGACCAGTTGGAATATATTCGGCACTTTCAAACCCACTAAAAGCACTAACCTCTAAAAAGCGATCAAGTGGTCTAAGTATCTCCATATCTGTATCTAAATAAATCCCTCCATGATTGTAAAGGACATGTAATCTTACATAATCAGAAACAAAAGCCCATTTTTTATTCTCATATGCTTCTTTAACAAATTGATTTATCTCTATGTTGAAATTATCTTCATTCCATTCAATGATTTCAAAATCACTCATATATTTCTCCCAACTTTTTATACATTTCATAATCAATTCTGATTTTTGCCCTTTTCCCATCCATACATAGTGTAGTTTTCTTTCAATCATGATTTACTCCTTTACTCCTTAAAAATTTTAAATATAGTATTTTCACTATTTTATTAGGAATCAAAATACGTGTTACTAATCTTAATACATTGTTATATAAATATTCGAATATATTTATCAAATCATTCTTTAACATATAATTAAATAAACGCTTTTGAGTAATAAAATATTTCACTCCACTTCTTCGAGTATATGTTTCATTCGTTATTCTCATTTTCACCAAAGGTTCATTAATATTTTGAAAAATGAATCCTTGTTGCATCATTCTTATCCAAAGATAATAGTCCTCGTTTAGCCACCAATCTTTATAACCTCCAGCTTTCAATACGTCAGCTTTTCTAAACATAACACTCGGATGGTTTATTGGGTTTCTAAATTTCATTTGATCTTTAATTTCTTTATTATCAATTTTAACTTCTTTATATGCTACTATATTACTTGGAATATCAATAAATTCTGCAACTGCTGTTCCAACAACGCTTAAGTTTCTGTTCTCAACAAACTTTTTTAATTGCTTTTCACATCTATTATGATCAGATATATCGTCTGTATCCATACGTGCTATTAATTCATTTTTGCATTCCTTTAAACCAATACTTAATGCTATTCCAAGTCCAACATTATGTTTTAGAGTAATAGTCTTAAAGATTTCAATTTCACCAAACTCATCTAAAACCTTTTCAAGTTCAATAGTTAATTCCCCATCTTTAACCATAATAATCTCGTTAGGCAGCACACTCTGTTGTAATATACTTAATATACTTTCTCTTAAATAATTAGGATTTTCTTTATGATAAACGGACATTAAAACGGAATAATTTACACCATTCATATTGATACCTCTGACTACAAATTTTCTATTGATTTAAAATTTCAACTCTATAAACACTTCATTTTATCGCCTGATTTTTTAAATTCAGTTCTGAAAATCTAATTGATTCCTTCAAGTCAGAAAAACAATATTTGTGATCAAAATGGCTAGAGTCATCTAAATCAAACACTAAATTTCCATAAACCTTTTTTATCACACCTATTTTCACTCCAAATTTAGAGAAAACAAAACCTAGAAATTTAGAAAAAATAACTTTTTTATTATTTTCACTTGAAATTAATTTTATTAAGTTATTTGTATTTATGTACTCTTTGTTTTGAGGAAAGAAAGTTCCATAAGCCTGATTGTCTATAACGAGTCGGATAAACTCAGATAAGTAATCTATAAATATCATAGATCTTTGGTTTTTTATTAAAGGGAAAAATTTAATTTTTAGTGATAATCTTCTTAATCTTTCGTAGTTCCCTGGTGAATTTGGTCCATACACCATAGGTGCTCTTATAATAGCAATTTTAAAATTTTCACTTATAATTTCAGTCAAACCTTTTTCGGCCTCAAATTTACTTTTACCATAGTATGAATTTGGATTACATATTGTATTTTTGTTTAATACAACTTCACTTTTTATCCCTCCATTAAATCCATACACTGAGAAAGAGCTCATAAAGATAAAATGACCTACTCCTGATTTCTTTGCTTTAGTTGCTAATTCAATTGTTAAATCTCTATTTACTTTATAGTATTGATCTTCCGAAGTTTTTTTTTCTCTTTTATGAACAAGTGCTGCAACATGGAAAATGACTTCATACTTAGTTAAATCAACCCCCCTCCATTCTTCACCTTTTAATGATAAAAATTCAATATTGTATTGACTAGGCCACTGATCTAACCATTTCATGAGACTGGTACCTACATAACTCCCCTTACCTGTGATAAGAATTCTTTTTTTCTCCATTTATAACGAGGCTCCTTTGGTGTTGGGGGGTGCTTCTGTGCTCACTGCGCCTTCTCTAACCCCATCTGACTTCAGCACACTGAGGATCGTCATACAGAATACTTTAAGATCTAATCCTAGAGAGATTCTCTGTGTGTACTCTCCATCAAGCTTAGCCTTCACTTCATTCGGCAGTTCATCCCGCCCATTAACCTGCGCCCACCCAGTAAGCCCCGGCTTAATGTCGTTCGCCCCATACTTATCTCTCTCTGCAATCAGATCATATTGATTCCACAGCGCAGGGCGCGGGCCTACTATGCTCATGTCGCCTTTGAGAATATTTATAATCTGAGGAAGCTCATCAAGACTTGTCTTCCTAAGGAATTTGCCTACTTTGGTAATGAAGAAATCAGGATCTTGCAGCAGATGTGTAGGCATATCGCTTGGTGTATCTGTGCGCATAGTTCTGAACTTGAGAATATAGAACTCTTTCTTGTTCCTGCCTAACCGCTTTTGCCGGAATAGAACAGGTCCTTTAGATGTGGACTTGATCACCACGGCAATAATCAAGAAAAAAGGCCATAACAGGAGCATTCCAATTAGAGCCAATATGAAATCTAAAGTTTGTTTGACGATCATATAAGGCTTCATACGCTCACCTTGTCCTTGAGATACTATGGTTTACAGCTACGGTTGAATAGAATGCAACCTACAACTGTAAACCATGTTTGTTCTGATTTTGATACCTTTTCAATACTACTATTTCCCCATACCCTCTGCTATAGCTCTTCCCTTATCCAGGTCAGCCTCAAAGGCTGCTCTATACTGAGCAATAATAGCCGTGCTATATCCGTTAGTGTTTAGTTTTTGTTCAGCGTCAGCAATTATACTGTTAAATGAGGCTTTAAAAGAGGCTAGTTGCTCTAACCCTTTGGCCTTGATACTTTGCTTGGTTGCAGCATCTGTAGCGCTCATATATTCAAAAGCAATGCCTAACAATGTTGATGTACTCTGCGACTGTAGCGCGCTCAGCTTCGCTTCAGTCTCACTAGTGATACTCTCATAAGAAACTTTACCGGACCCTGTTCCTGCCGATCCTGAACCGCCTGCTGCTCCACCTGGTTCAGCCACAGGGGTTGCTGCTGGTACCGGTGTCGGGCTTGCAGATGGACTAATTCCCTTGTCGGTTGGTTTCGCCGAAGCCGTACTTTCTTCATAGCTCTTAGAATTTGCAGTAATGGTCTTTGTTTTTGGATTCCAGCTAATGGAATTTCCTACAGATTCCGATAAGAATCTTAGGGGGACATAGATCGAGCCGTTCAGCAGATAGCTGGACTGGCCTTGGGGCAACGCCTTCGTACTCCCGTTAAATACATAGCTTGCCTTAACGTTGTTCAGCGTAATATTCTTGGCTGTAAAAGAAGGACTGGAAGTCGCATTCATCAGGTATTCCTTAATGACTACCATCTCTGAGCTGCTTGGCTCCGCTACGGTTACCTTCAGGTTCTTGGCATCCCAGCTTACGCTCTTCTGCAGGGCATACGACATGAAGCGCAAAGGGACATAAGTAGTGTTATTGTACATGAACACATGTTGTCCGGCTGGCGGCTGTAGGGCTACACCATCGAATAGCATGGTTACATCCACATTCTGTACTTTGATAGCATTGGACGCCTTGAGATGCGCTGTTGTTGCAGTGGCTACAGGAGTAGCTGCCGCTACGGTGGTAACCGGAGCCGATGCTGTCAGGGGCTCACAGCCCATTAAGGCTACGCTCAGAAGTGCTGCTGCTGGAATCTTGATCTTGAACATGCCTATTCACTTCCTTTTTCTTGGGCTTTGAGTTGCTCTTCTTCAGCTAAGATCTGATCCCGGGTCTTGCCTTGGCTAACGCCGTACTTCTTGGCAATCTGAGCTAATTCGTTATATTGCTCCTCTGAGACCTTGCCGAGGATGATGCTGCGGGCTTCCCGCTTCTCTTCATTGGTAAGTCCGCCTTGGGCTAACTCTTGCAATCTCTTGATATCTGAGACACTGAGCTGCTTAGCTACGATCGCTGCTACATTCGCTTTATCTGTGATCGTTACGTTCTCTTGAACTTCCTTGGCCTTGTCCGTTGAGATATGGGCTAATCCATCCACACCCGCAGGTGTTGGAGCAGGAGTGCTTGCAGGCTTGTCATTACTTACCGGCTTGTCCGTGCTGGCAGCTGCCGGCTCACCGGCATTACTGGAAGCAGGCGCACTAGCTGGTGCAGCGGTTGAAGAAGGATCAACGGAAGCTGCTGGCTCCGCAGACGGGTCGCTATCTGCTACCACAGGCTCAATCACTTGTCCTTGAGGGACACTGGGTGTATTGCCGGCTTCCACATCGAAGCCGCCTGCCATTGAGTTCATCAGCTTGTCGACAGCATAATTGGCTGCGAATACTCCGCCAACCCCTAACACCACGATGACTGACAGCGTCCAGATCAATACTTTTTTCCATCTTTTCACTTCAGGTACCTCCACATCTCTAATTAGCTAATGGCTGCCTGGATCACTGGCTGCATCGGTACGATCTGGTTAATCACTTCGCGGATGGCTTCTGCATCTTCGGTGATCACCCGTTCTAACCGTTTGAATTCCAGCTCCATCTGGCTCCGGGTGATGACATTAGGTCTGCCGATGAAGATCCGGTCATGCTGAGTGGAACCCAGGTTCTCCTCATCAGTCAGCAGTTCTTCATACAGCTTCTCGCCTTCACGGATGCCTGAGAAGGTGATGTCGATGTCCTTATAAGGCTCGTAACCGGACAGTGTGATTAAGTCCTCGGCCAGAGCCAGAATCTTAACCGGTGCTCCCATATCCAGGACAAACACTTCTCCGCCATTCGCGAAGGAGCCGGACTGGATCACCAGTTGAACGGCCTCGGGAATAGTCATGAAGTAACGGACCATCTCGGGATGAGTTACGGTGACAGGCCCACCGGCTGCAATCTGCTGCTTGAAGGCGGGAATGACGCTGCCCCGGCTGCCTAATACGTTACCGAAGCGTACCGCAGAGAACTTGGTAGGGCTTGCTACATTGAGACTCTGTACATACATCTCGGCAATCCGCTTCGTGGCCCCCATGACGCTGGTAGGATTCACGGCTTTGTCGGACGAGATCATCACGAAGCGCTCTGCCCCATACATGTCTGCACAGTCGGCTACATTGCGGGTCCCGAAGACATTATTCTTGATGGCTTCGGAGGGGTTGCGCTCCATCAGAGGAACGTGCTTATGTGCTGCCGCATGAAAGACCACCTGCGGCTTATAGCTCTGGAATACATCCATCAGCCTTGACCGGTCCTGAATATCAGCAATTACGGTCACGATCTCCAGATAAGGGAAGCTCTTACGCAGCTCCATCTCAATGGTATAGATACTGTTCTCGCCGTGTCCCAGAATTAGCAGCTTGTCCGGTGCAAAAGGGGATATCTGGCGGCATAGCTCTGATCCGATCGAACCGCCCGCGCCCGTTACCAGTACGGTCTTGTTATGAACATAGCCTAGAATGCTGTTCATATCTGCAACAATCGGCTCACGGCCCAGAAGATCCTCTACACTGACATCGCGGAGCTTCTTGACAGAGATCTTGCCTGCGATCAGGTCATTCAGTGCCGGAATAATCTTCAGCTTCGCACCTGTAGCCTTGGCCAGATTAATAATCTCGGATATTTCTGTTCTGGAGACCGAGGGCATCGCGATAATAATCTCGTGAATCTCCTTCTCCTTCACAATCCGCGGAATATCATAACGGTTACCCAGTACAGGTACACCCAGGATGGACAGGTGATATTTATCTGCACTGTCATCAATGAATCCAACCAGCCGGGTGCTCGCGAAGGAAGGTCCCGTCAGTTCTTTGGCAATCAGGATTCCGCAATCTCCGGCCCCGACAATAAGTGTATGAAGCTCAGTATTTTTATTATTGCTCCGGTCACTTCGGAAGACTCTCCAGAAGAAGCGGACGCCTCCCACCAGCAGCAGAACCGTCTCCATAGACCGGACTTCTATGCTGAATGGCACGCGCTCGGGCAGTATCAGATATGCGGCAGCGTAAGATAACACCGCTCCTACTACAATAGCTTTGAGAACCGATATAATCTCGTTAATACTGGCATATTGCCACATTCTGCGGTAGAGTCCGAAATAGACCAGGCTTCCCCCGATGGCCACCGTGGAGATTACGCCGAACACGATCATCTGTACCACATATTCCGGCGGAATCTCATTGTAGAACCGGAACAGGTAGGACGTCACGATGCTGAACCATATGATCGCAATATCGATCATGAATAACACCAACACTCTGGTTTTCGCTGTCATTTTCAGTGCCTCCAAAAATAACATTTTATCTATTAAACAATTCAATTGCCGTAGTAGTAATAATAGTAGCCTTCACTGGCCTTGCGCTTCACATTGTTAAGGACCACGCCCAGCATCTTGGCCCCGACCCGGTCCAGATTGGCCTTCGCCTTAGCTGCAATATCGCGCTTCACCTTACCGTAGCTGACCACCATAATTACGCCATCACTCTTGGAGGCAACAATCTGTGCATCTGTAACGGCCAATAGCGGCGGTGTATCAATCAGAATCACATCATATAATTGACGCAGCTCCTGCAGCACCGCACTCATCCGGTTGGAGGCCATCATCTCAGCAGGATTCGGAGGAATCGGGCCGGATGTCATCAGATACAGGTTGTTCACACCGGATTCCTGAATCACATCGGACAGATTCGCCTGCTGCGAGAGCAAGGAAGACAACCCATACCGGTTACTCAGTGTAAAAGTCTTATGCGCTGTAGGCTTACGCAAGTCACCGTCGATCAGCAGCACCTTCTTATCCGCTTGCGCGTACGCAGCGGCCAGGTTAGCAGTAACGGTTGATTTCCCTTCCTCCGGTCCGGAAGAAGTGACCATAATAATCTGGATCTGTTCATCTACAGAGGAGAAATCTATGTTCGTGCGCAGTGCCCGAAAGGCCTCGGATACCGGCGAACGCGGGTTGGTCACGGTGATCAGATGACGTTGTTTATTTGGCTGCTGTGACATGCTCGAGTTCCCCCGCCTTTCTGCTCTGTGTCTGAGCCTGCTGCCCGGTGGTCTTGGTTTCTTCCTGCCCCAGCCGCGTAATCATAGCTATAGTCGGAAGTCCAAGGTATTTCTTAATGTCATCTTCTGTCTTCAGCGTATCATCGAGATACTCCAGCAGAAAGGCAATCCCCAGACCAATCATCAGGGATACGATAAAAGCAATGGCGAGGTTCATGACCACATTCGGCTCTACCGGTCCGGGTGCAACTGGCGGATTAAGCTTGGCTTCGTTGAGGATGGACACATTCTGTACGTTGAACAAGGACGGAATCTCCTGCTTGAATACAAGTGATATGGCATTCACGATCTCTGCGGCTCTCTGGTATGAATTATCTCGAACGACAAGTGTCATCACCTGCGTGTTATTTACAGAACTCACGTTAACCTTCTTCAGCATTTCCTCTGCCGTAATCCCGAACTGCGGGTAGTTCTTAGCCACAACATCGAGGATCGCCGGAGTCTTGATAATTTCCTTGTACGTATTGATCAGCTGAATGTTGGTATTGATCTGATTCAGATCCAGCTGTGCTGCCGTAGCTTGGGTAGGCGTCTGATTAACGATGATCTTCGTTGAAGCTTCATAGACCGGATTCTTGATATATAAGCTGTAGATCCCGGCAAGAACACAAGCCACGATAACAATGCTGATAATCATCCACAGTCTCTTCCTGACAATCTGGAAATAATCGCGCAAATCCAATTCTTGTGCTGACAAGTGCATTTCCCTCCAAGCTGTAAATTCTTATACCCTATATCCTAAAAAAGTGCCTCCTCTCTATACGACGAGAGGAGGCTCTCCACAATACTATTTACTTACTTGAAGTTGATTGTACGGTAGATAATCACTGCAGCTTCAGCACGTGTAGCTGTGTTGTTAGGGTTAAACTTGCCGGCGTTGCCGATCACCAGGTTGTTGCTGGCAGCGAAGGCTACTCCGTCTTTCAGGGAAGCAGCGATCTTGCCTGCATCGGAGAATTTGCTGAGGGAGCTGACATTCGTTGCAGCTTCCGGCTTCTGCGACTTCACGGCACGGGCAATCATCGTTGCCATCTCAGCACGGGTAATCGTTGCATTAGGATCGAACTGGGCTGCACTGCGTCCAGTAATGATACCCTTCTCAGCAGCAACAGCTACGTAAGGAGCATACCAGGCAGTCGAGCTTACATCGCCGAAGCTCTGCTTCGCGGAGTTGTTCTCCAGGTTCAGTGCGCGGATCAGCATCTTGGCGAATTCTGCACGGGTCACATTGTTCTTCGGAGCAAAGTTGCCATTGCCTACGCCTTCAATAGCGCCCTTGGCTGCTACGACTGAGATCTGTCTTCCAGCCCAAGCCTGAACACTTGCAACATCCTTGAAGCTGACTTTGTTCTCCAGTACAGCGTAAGAAGAGAAGCCGTCACGCGGTTCAGTGATGTGATCACCATCTACAACCCCGCCCTGGAATTGCAGTGCGCCGTATACTACCTTCGCTACGGACAGCAGTTCACGGTCAAGGCCTTCTGTATTCTTAAGCGGCAGCTTGATAATGATTGGCTGCTGGAAGGTTGTTGTTGCAACGCCGCCCACAGTCAGTTCGAAATCATATACGCTGGATGCCAGCTTCAGGCTGGACACAGAGGTTACGGTTGTATCTGCTACGGTGGAAGCAGTCAGGGTAATAGCTTCACTGAACTGTCCTACCGGAATCGTTACGGTCAAGCCGTTGAAGGTAATGGCGATGTTGGCAATGCCTTTCGCCTTGGCTGCTTCGATGATTGCTTTGGACAATGGCACTTCTACCGTTGCCGCATTTACTGTACCCAGGTCCAGGGTAAGGGTAAGACCTGTCTTACCGGCATTGGCAGCAACCAGTGCATCGAAGGCTTTCAGTACGTCAGCATCTACGAGCTTCAGGGTTGCTTTGTCGCCCACAATCGTTACCAGCTTGGATACATCGTATACACCTGGTGTAGCTGTAGGGTTCGTAACCGGAGCAGTTACTGTGCCGTTGCCGCCACCGCCATTGCCAGTTCCAGGAGGGTTAGTAGTACCGCCACCGCTGAAGCCGTAAGCTTTGATATAAGCTGTAGCAAGGGCTTTCACTGCTGGTTTCGTTGCTGGAACTGCAACACTCAGGTTATTCAGGCTCTCCTTAACATCAGCAGGAGAGATGTTAAGGTTGTATACTACTTGGCTTACTGTAAGAGCTCCAGTACCTGTCTTGTGGTTAAGTACTGTAGTAATGGCATCATTAATCAATTTGTCCTGGCTTGCAGGATTAGCAACGATGTCCAACAGTTCCGAGCTAGTTTTGCTGCTGAGTAATGCGCGGAGCTGGGCTTCAACACCATCAGCGCCGAACAGGAAATCAATGAAATCATCCGTTGTAAGATTCTTTACGCCTGCCTTGTCTGCAATCTTCTTCAGCAGGTCCACATTCTTCACATCATAACGGATATTCTTGATTGCAGTGTAATCCTTGTCATACACATCATAGACTACACTGGATACGCTCTTGAATGCTTCATGGGCAGTTACCACGTCAGCTTCTTCCAGGAAGGTAAGCTTCTCAAGTACTGGCTTGAAGATTTCTCTGAATGCTGCAAGATCCACAGCGTTTGCTTGATTTTTGTAATTCAGAAGCAATAATCTGTCGGCTTCTGTCAGTTGACCATAAATCTTCTCAACCTTCGCCTTCACATCTGCCTGCGATACTGCTGCTGCGGAAGCTGTACTCACTCCAAAATGTTCAGCCAGCCCCTTGCTGCTGAACGGGAATCCGGCAACGGATGCCGCTGCCATGCTTACTGCTAGTGTAGATACTGCTAATTTTTTCTTCAAAGTCACTTGTCATCCACCTCTTGGTATGTATTTGTATTAATAATAGTGCAAGAATCCAGTAATACCCATTCTACCATTAATGACACAGAAGGTCACCCTTTGCGAGAAAAAAATCCGAACAATCTATGAAGTTTGCTGTTAGATTGAATAGAATTCACTCGATTAATCTCGTTATTTGCAAGGATGTCGCGCGCATTTTGTAGAAAAAAGTCGAATGATTCTTCTCCCAATTCCCGCCGCACCACTCCGTAAGCCTCGCTTAATCCAAAGGGACGGTGCACAGAATCATGCGCATCTGATGCAATAATATGCACGGCATGCTGGCGGCATAATTCGAGCGACAGCTTCTGCAGCTTACTCCCGAATACGCCGGCCATACTCTGTGCGGTAACCTGCCCCAGGGCACCAAGCTCTATTAACCGCAGCAGCTTGGACGGATCGGCAGCAACCTCCGCATTGCGCTCCGGGTGGGCGATAACCGGCACCATGCCCTGGATGACCAGCTCATGGCAGGTCTCTTCCATCGTGCGGGGCACCCGCGAAGAGGGCATCTCCAGCAAAATATACCGGGAACCGGCAAGCGTCAGCAGTTGTCCGCGCTCCAGATCATCGAGCAGTTCTCCGTAGATCCGGATCTCCTGCCCCGGCAGCACGACCAGCGGATTGCCTGCCTCCTGCAGCTTCGCGTTCAGCACCCGCACCGCCGCCTCAATCTCCGGAGCCGGATTCATATAGACTCCGTTCGCATGGTGGGGGGTAGCCACTACAGTTGTAATACCATCGTTATGGGCGTCAAGCGCCATGGCGAGAGCGGCGTCGTAATCAGCGGCTCCGTCATCCATGAAGGGTAGAATGTGGCTATGGATATCTATCATATGTTGTTTATCGGTCCTTTCGTAGAGGATATGTATAGTTTTCGCAAAAAAATACAACCATTTCACTAGGAAATGATTGCCAAATTTTAAAACAATATCATTTATGCTTCCAGTCGGAACAGCCGGACGGCCGCCTCTGCAAGTCTCTCATCGACTTCCTTAATTACTGCCTCTTGCTGACTACGGTTGCGCATATCGAGCAGTCTATTAATCTCTTGACGGAGCTGCTCAATCTCACATTCTACGCTCTGACGCTTGTAGACAGCCAGCATCTCTGCTACTGAATATTTATGCTGATAGATCAGCTTGGTGCCGCCCGGTCTCACTTCCGAGATCCGGCGCACCGAGCCGCCTTCATAGTAGTACATCATTGTAAGATCCTTATAAATCCGGTTTACGGTCCCCGTGCCCTTATACATGAAGAATAGTTTGCGGACTGCATTAATCAGATGAGGATTCACCACCCTGCAGGACAAGGAACCCATATAGATGCCGCCTTTGCGTTCAAAAGACAGATGGACCTCCTCGCCTCCGGCCTCCTCCAGCACAATCTCCTGTTCGCCCGCGCCCAGTACCTTCACACGGTGACTGATATAGCTGGTATCAGCGGTCAGCAGAAACTGGTTCAGCTGAAATTCGGTCATTTGCATCGTTGCATTCACATATTCCATTGCCAGACGCTGAGCCATAAACATCCCTCAATTCTTAATGACAAACCCTTAAGTCTCGGAAGGCGCTTCGTGCTGCGGTTCATCCCCGGAATCCTGATCATCCGGTTCTGCCGGAAGCTCTTCTTCGGTGGGTAGAGTATGTCTATCTATAAGTTCCCATAATTCGTCTTTGCCAAGTCCAATCTCTGATGAATACGCAATGAAGCTGTCTCCCGGCAGCACACCGAGCTCCTGCTTCATTACCTTGATATGCTTCGGCCAGCGGGTCTTCGGAATTTTGTCCGCTTTGGTAGCCACTACGCAGAGCGGCAGATCGTAGTGCTTCAGCCAGTCAAACATCATCTTGTCATTGGCTGTCGGCGGATGGCGCAGATCCACGACAAGCAGGACCATCTTCAGCGTCTCGCGCTCCGCCATGTACTTCTCGACCATTTTGCCCCAGGAGGCGCGCTGTGTCTTCGAGACCTTGGCGTAGCCATACCCCGGAAAGTCAACGAAATACATGCTCTCATTCACAAGATAATAGTTCATATGCTGCGTCTTGCCCGGCGTAGAACTGGTGCGGGCCAGATTCTTGCGGTTAATCATCCGGTTGATCAGAGAGGACTTCCCTACATTGGAGCGCCCTGCCAGAGCAATCTCCGGCAAGGCATCCACTGGGTATTGGTCAGGGCCTACGGCACTGATAATAAATTCGGCGTTGTTAACTTTCATAAGACTTCCTTTCTAATGCACACTACTGGGCGCTTCAATGCTTATTTCTGTATCTGAATCTGAGCCGGTGTTAACGTCTTCTGCATGGTCTACGAGCGCGTGCTTCAGCACCTGGTCCATATGGGATACCGGCACGAACTCGACATCATTACGGACACTCTCAGGAATATCCTTGAGGTCGCGTTCATTGTCCTTCGGCATAAGAATCTTCTTGTAGCCTGCACGGTGGGCGGCCAGGGACTTCTCCTTCAGGCCTCCGATCGGCAATACGCGTCCGCGCAGCGTGATCTCGCCGGTCATGGCTACATGCTTGGAGACATAACGCTTGGTGAGCGCGGAGATCAGCGCCGTGGCGATTGTAATCCCTGCGGACGGACCGTCCTTGGGAATCGCACCTTCGGGAATATGGATGTGAATATCGTTCTTCTCGTGAAAATCAGGGGCAAGCCCCAGCTCCTCCGCCTTAGAGCGGGTATAGCTGAAGGCGGCCTGCGCCGACTCCTTCATTACATCGCCGAGCTGTCCGGTCAGCGTCAGCTTCCCGGTGCCCTGGACCACCGTGACTTCAATCAGCAGCGTATCGCCGCCAACCTCTGTCCAGGCCAGCCCGGTAACGGTACCGATCTGATCCTCCAGCTCAGCCATTCCATAACGGAACTTGGAGGCTCCCAAGTAATCCTTGATCTCCTCCGGAAGAATGCTGACGCGTTCCTTCTCTTCCGAGACAATCTGCTTCGCCGCCTTGCGGCAGAGGGCAGCAATCTGCTGCTCCAGATTCCGCACCCCGGATTCGCGGGTGTACTCGCGGACAATCTTCAGCAGCGTATCGTCTCCGATGGACAGCTGCTCTTCCGCAAGGCCATGGCTCTTGCGCTGCTTCGGCAGCAGATAACGGCTGGCAATCTGCAGCTTCTCCAGCTCCGTATAGCCGGGAATGAACAGCATCTCCATCCGGTCCAGCAGCGGACGCGGAATGTTGTGCACAGCATTCGCGGTAGTGACGAACATGACGTTCGACAGGTCGAACGGCAGCTCTACGAAGTGATCGCTGAACGTATTGTTCTGTTCCGGGTCCAGCACCTCCAGCAGGGCCGCCGACGGATCGCCGCGGAAGTCCGCTGCCATCTTGTCGATCTCATCCAGCAGGAAGACAGGGTTAATGCTGCCTGCCGTCTTCATCCCCTGGATGATCCGGCCCGGCATTGCGCCGACATACGTACGGCGGTGACCCCGGATCTCGGCTTCATCCCGCACGCCGCCCAGCGAGATGCGGACGAACTTGCGGTTCAGGGAGCGGGCGATAGAGCGGGCGAGCGAGGTTTTGCCGACGCCCGGAGGACCTACCAGACACAGAATCGGCCCCTTCAGACCCTTGACCAGCTTCTGCACGGCCAGGTATTCCAGTACCCGTTCCTTCGGCTTCTCCAGACCGTAGTGGTCTGCGTCCAGCACTTCTTCCGCCTTACGGATATCCAGATCATCTTCCGTTGCTTCACTCCAGGGCAGGCCAAGCAGCCAATCCACGTAGTTGCGGATGACGCTGCCTTCGGCCGAGCTTGCCGGCATTTTCTCCAGACGGTCGATCTCCTTCAGGATCTTCTCCTGCACCCGTTCCGGCAGATTCTTCTCTTCCATCTGGGTGCGCAGCTCATCGGCTTCACCGGCCCGGCCTTCCTTCTCGCCAAGCTCCTTCTGGATCGCTTTCATCTGTTCACGCAGGTAATATTCCTTCTGGGTCTTCTCCATCTGCTTCTTCACACGCTGGCTGATCTTGCGTTCGAGCTCCAGCACTTCACGCTCATTGTTAAGGATATCGAGCAGCTTCTCCAGACGCTTGCTGACGTCAATGGTCTCCAGAATCTCCTGTTTGTCCTTGATCTTCAGCGCCAGATGACTGGTGATGACATCCGCCAGCCGCCCAGGCTCCTCGATATCGGAGACCGCAGCGAGTGTCTCTGGCGTTACTTTTTTGGACAAAGTGATGTAGTGTTCGAACTGGCTCAGTACGCTGCGCATCAGGGCATCGCTCTCCTGGTCCACATCCTCCTGCTCCGGCAGCTCACGCGCCATCACCTCGTAGTACTCCTCGTTGTCCGTATAATGAATGATCTCAGCCCGCTCTACGCCTTCCACCAGCACACGGATCGTACCATTGGGAAGCTTCAGCATCTGCCGCACATTCGCCACTGTACCCACGCGGAATATATCCTCTTGCCCCGGCTCCTCAATATTAACTTCAGATTGGGAGCAGAGGAGAATAAGATTATCTTCAACCATAGCTTTCTCTAGTGCCCGGACGGACTTCTCACGGCCTACATCCAGATGCAGAACCATACTGGGATATACAAGAAGACCTCTAAGCGGTAATAAAGGAAAACGACGACCTTTGGATTTATTTTGTATCATCGCTTTCGCACCTCCCATGGTTCATAAGTAGTGTCATATGCATTCATTCTAACAAAAGCCGCATGAAAACACCAACAACCCGTGTCCGCAATTGGCGTTATTGGCACGCTCACCCATCGGTATGTAGTATTCGCCGAACATTCGTGTCCTATGCCGCTGCTGCTCCCCCTCCTAATGCGCCAAAAAAAATCCCCCGGCAGCTGCCCGCCAGGGGATTCTACTATGTGTCTGTCTTACCCGGGCAGACTCTCGCCCGAAGCATCCGCCTTCAGAAGTGAAGGCGCCGAAGAGAAGGTCTCGCCGGATACGGCGGGCATTCTGATGTCTGCCGTATCCGTGCCGAACAGGTGGCGGAAGACTTCCTCCACCGTGTCCACGGGGATCACCCGCAGAGCGCCGAGATCGGCGAACAGCGACTGCCAGTTCTCCTTCGGAATCAGCACAGTCGTTGCTCCCGCCTGGAAGGCAGCCTCCACCTTGGCGACTACGCCGCCGACCGGCTTCACCCGGCCATGGATGCCGACCTCGCCGGTAATCGCCACCGTGTTGTCCACCGGCAGCTGCCGGATGGCAGAGACGATGGCTACCGCCATGGCCACCCCGGCGGACGGGCCGTCAATTGGCGTCCCGCCGGGGAAGTTAATGTGCAGGTCATACTTGTCCGGCTCCAGCTTCATGGAGCGCAGGACGGTCAGCACATTCTCAATCGAGCCCCGGGCCATGCTCTTGCGCCGCACAGTCCGCGAGCCTCCGCGTGTCTCCTCTTCATCGACTACCCCGGTGATATTCAGCCTGCCCAGCCCGTTAAGGGCTGGCGCGGCTGAGACCTCAATCTCCAGCAGTGTGCCCATGCCGGGCCCGTAGACGGCAAGGCCGTTGACCAGTCCGACCTGCGGGGCGGATGGTATCTTGCGCTCCGTCCGCAGCGGCAGCTGGCTGCTGCTGGCGACCCATTCCACTTCCGCAGCGCTCAGCGTATCCCGGCCTTCGGTCAGCGCAAGGCCCGCAGCCAGCTGAATCATATTCACCGCCTCGCGGCCGTTCGTAGCGTACTGCTGCACGACCTCGACCGCTTCCGGGCTTGGCTTCAGCCCGATCTTCTGGACGGCATCCCGTCCGATCACGGCAATCTCCTCCGGCAGCAGCGGACGGAAATAGATCTCCATGCAGCGCGAACGCAGCGCCGGCGAGATCTCGTCCGGCGACCTTGTCGTGGCTCCGACCAGCCGGAAATCGGCAGGCAGTCCATTCTGAAAGATATCATGGATATACGCAGGCGTATTGTTATCCTCAGAGTTGTAATAGGCGCTCTCCAGCAGCACCTTGCGGTCCTCCAGCACCTTCAGAAGCTTATTCATCTGAATCGGATGCAGCTCGCCGATCTCATCGAGGAACAGAATGCCGCCATGCGCCTTGGTTACTGCGCCCGGCTTCGGCTGCGGGACTCCAGCCACTCCCATGGCCCCCGCTCCCTGATAGATCGGATCATGCACAGAGCCGATCAGCGGATCGGCAATGCCGCGCTCGTCGAAGCGCGCCGTAGTGGCGTCGATCTCGGTGAATTTGGCATCGCGTTTGAATGGCGATAACGCATTCTTCTTCGCTTCTTCCATAACTACCCGCGCCGCTGCCGTCTTGCCTACACCCGGCGGCCCGTAGATAATAACATGCTGCGGATTGGCACTGCATAACGCGGCCTTCAAGGCGCGCAGTCCGTCCTTCTGTCCGACGATATCGTCAATGGAGGCGGGGCGTGTCTTTTCCGAGAGCGGCTTGGTCAGTGAGATCATCCGCATCTTCCGCAGCTTGTCCAGCTCCTTGCGCGATTCCCTGTCCACCGCTGTCTTGTTCGTCTTCTGTCCCCGCAGCAGATTCCAAAAATAAACGCCGATGACCAGCGCGAAAAAGAGCTGCACGACCATCAGCAATATACTTAGTTCCATAGGTCACCCTCCTGTATCCTTCCGTCTGCCTATTCTGTATTCAGCTTCTACTAGGTAGTATAGCCGTTTCAAACATTCGTAAACTCCCGCAGCAAAAAAACCGCAGCCCCGTCTCCTTCCTTGCCGATAGATTGCATAGGATCACCTCATACGGAAAGACTATACGGGATGATGGGAGGCGAATGAACATGACACAGCTGGAGAACGCAGGCTCGCCGCAGGAGAAACTGCCGGACTCTCTGTCCGCTTTTATAGAGGGAATACAAGTCCGTCTAGGCACAAGTACAGATATCATCTACCGATTCATTACACTCGGACCCTCGTCTGTAGTGGTTGTATATATTGAAGGAATGGCTGATCCGCAGGCTCTGATGAAGGCCATTCATGAAGACGCGGGCCAGTTCAATGAGTTCAGTGAACCGCAGCCGGAGCGCTGCTTGAAGCTGCTGCAAGACAGAACACTCTCCCTCGGCAAGGTTGGAGGGATTACTAATTATACAGAGGTAGAGACGGAGCTGCTGGCCGGTAACTCGGTCATCTATATCGATGGAAGCACGCATGCGTTATCTGCCGGTACAGAAGCGCTGAAGCAGCGTTCAGTGGAAGACGCGGTATCCCAATCTGTAGTAAGAGGGCCGCGTGAAGGCTTCACCGAATCCCTGCGGGAGAACACGGCGCTGATCCGCCGGCGTATCCAGAACCCCAAGCTGCGTATTGAACAGCGGAAGCTTGGAGAGCAGACCCAGACCAATGTCGCAGTGATGTATATTGAAGGCAATGCCGATCCCGAAGTGCTGCAGGAGCTGCGCAGGCGGCTGGATGCCGCTAAGCTCGACAGTGTGCTGGAGAGTAACTATATCGAGGAGATGATTCAGGACCAGCGCTACAGCCCCTTTCCGACTGTCTATAATACGGAGCGGCCGGATTCGGCCGCATCCGCACTGCTGGAAGGCCGGATCGCCATTCTGGTGGAGGGCACCCCGTTTATCCTGGTGGTTCCAGCGCTATTAGTGCAGTTCTTCCAGTCCAGTGAGGATTATTACCAGCGGAGTGATTTTGCCACTCTGGTCCGGATGCTCCGCTTCTTTTGCTTTGCCATCGCACTGTTGACTCCCTCCTTCTATATAGCGATCACTACCTTCCACCAGGAGATGATTCCGACCACCCTGCTGATCAGTCTGATCGGGCAGCGCGAGGGGATTCCTTTTCCGGCCTTCCTTGAAGCCTTCATCATGGAGATTACCTTCGAGATTCTGCGCGAGGCCGGCATCCGTCTGCCCAAGTCGATCGGCCAGTCGGTGTCCATCGTCGGAACGCTGGTGATTGGTCAAGCGGCGGTCGATGCAGGACTTGTCTCGGCGGCCATGGTTATTGTCGTATCCATTACAGCCATCGCCAATTTCACCTTGCCTGCCTTCAATGTGGGAATTTCCGTGCGGATGCTGCGGTTTGTCCTGATGGTTATTGCCGCTTCCTTCGGTCTATTCGGAATCATCATTGCCTTGATTATTCTGGGATTGCATCTGTGCAGCCTTGAATCTATGGGCATCCCTTACATGACCTCTTTTGCCCCCATGCGCCGGCAGAGCCAGAAAGATACGTTCATCCGCTTATCCCGGCGCACCATGAAGAAGTATTTTGGGCAGAATTAGCAGGGCGACATGAACTCTCTTCAACGAAAGGACTGCTGGCCATGTGGAGAAAATTCCTGTGTATCCTTCTGATCATCAGCCTTACCTTGCTCACCGGATGCTGGAGCCGCAAAGAGCTGAATGATCTGGCGCTCGTCATGGCGCTCGGCATTGATCTCGATCCGGGCGGCTATGCCGTCACTGTTCAGGTGATGAATCCCGGGGAGGCGGGCAACCAGAAGGGCGGCAGCTCCGGGGGGGTGCCTGTGGTGACTTATCAGGCCATTGGCAGAACTGTTCCCGATGCGTTGCAGCGTATGTTGAGCATGACTCCGCGTATGCTCTATCTGGCCCACATCCGCGTGTTAGTCATCGGAGAGGCCTTGGCCCGCAGGGGAGTCAGCGATGTGCTGGACTTCATCTCTCGCAACCATGAGCTGCGTACGGATTTCTTCCTGCTGGTGGCGAAGGAATCCAGGGCCTCCAAGATACTGGAAATCATCACCCCATTCGAGCATATTCCGGCGAACTCCCTGTATTCTTCGATTCTGGTCTCGCATAAAAAATGGGCAGCCACAGGGAAAGTGACTCTCCAGCAGTTCATTACCGAGCTGGAGCGCGGCGGCTCCAACCCGGTGATGTCCGGTGTGCAACTGAATGGAGACAGGCAGAATGGAGGGTCCGTGAATAATGTGGATACGATCAGCCCGAAGACCATGATCGAGCATGCGGGAATCGCAGTGTTCAAAAAAGACAAGCTGGTTGGCTGGCTGGACGAACCTGGCAGCAAAACGGTCAATTATGTCCTGGATGAAGTAGACTCCACAGTTAGCAATGAACACAGTCCCGGAGGCGGGCTTGCAGGCTTCATAATAACCCGTTCAGACAGCAATCTGGATGTCCGGCTAGATGCACAGGGCAAGCCTGAATTTACGGTAAGGCTAAATATTGAAGCCAATCTCACCACGATTCAAGGCAAGCTTAATCTGAATAATCCGGCCAGCATCGAAGATATTCAGAGGAATCTGGAGCAGGATTATGACCTCAGCCTCACGCAAAATATCCGGGAGGTCCAGCAGAAATACGGCGCTGACATCTTCGGGTTCGGCGAAGCCCTGCACCGGAAGTATCCCCGTCTGTGGCGAACGTACCGCGAGAATTGGGAGGACAGCTTCAGAACCGTCAAGGTAAAAGTACGCTCCAAGATAGTGATTCAGCGCATCGGTTCGATCATCCAACCCTTGAAACAGGAGATAGAGGAAAAATGACTTGGAATCTGATTCTGCTGTTCTTTCTGTTACTGGTATTGATCCTGAAGACACCTGCCGTAATTAGGCTACGGTCACTGCGGGATGCAGCCGCCTTCTATAGTCTCTGGAGTCTTACGGTTGCGGCAACCTTACTGGACATGGCAGACTTGCCTCAGTTCAGGCCGCTCGACTGGGTACGCAGTATCATGCAGCTTCTGTCCTGAAATAACTTTCATGAGCGAGGGAGTGAACCACCTGTGAAGAATCGTTCGGGTATTTCCTTACGGCAGTTCTATATCATGACCTTCGGACTCACCATCGGAACCTCCATTCTGATCATCCCAAGCGGATTAGCACATACTGCAAGAGAAGATGCCTGGGTCGCTGCTCTTTGCAGCCTCCTGATTAATCTGATTATGGTCATCCTGTATCTCGCGGTTGCCCGCCTGTATCCCGGCAGAGATCTCTATGAAATACTCGAAGCGGGTTTCGGCAAATGGGTTGGCAAAATTGTCTCGCTACTGTATCTGTTCTATTTCATGATTCTCACCGGTACGCTGCTGGGCGACCTCGGCTTCTTCATCACCAGTGAGATTCTGCCCGAAACACCAATTGAAGCGGTCCAGATTATCTTCCTGATCGCTGCCATAGTGAGTGTCAGTTCAGGGGTTGTTGTATTTGCCAGAGTATGCGAATTATTATTCCCCTGGGTGCTGTTCCTGTTCCTGATTCTGGTGCTGGCCCTGATTCCCAAAATCGAATGGAATCATATCAAGCCGGTCCTGGAAGGGGGGTTACCTCCTATCCTCCTTGGCGGCTATCAATCCGCTGTATTTCAGGAACTCATCGTGCTGATGACCTTCCTGCCACTCGTCAGGAAGCCAAAAAGCGGGGAGCGGGCCTTTCTGCTGGGCACGTTCACAGGCGGCATGGTCCTTAGCATCATCGTGCTGCTCAGCTTGCTCATTCTTGGGATTGAACAGACGGAGAACAGCACCTTCCCCGCCTATGCACTGGCCAAAACGATCAATATCGGAAATATTCTGCAGCGGGTCGAAGGCATTCTGATCACCATTTGGGTACTGACCTTTTTCATCAAAATCTCGTTGCTCTACTTCTCCATTCTGAAGGGGCTTCAATCCGTCTTCCATCTGCGGAAGCAGGACTATCTCATCTATCCTCTGGCTGTATTGTTCATCATCATCGCTTGGAATACTTATATCAATACCGTTTATGTTAATGAAATCATTGCAAAAGTATGGGGGAATTTCGCGTTCATCTTCTTGGTGATTCTTCCCTTACTGCTCTATATGCTAACTTTGTTGAAGAAAACTATACGTAAGATTCGCATGAAAAAGCGCCCCGGTGCAAACGTCTGATCGGACAGACTTCTGCAGCGGGGCACTTCAGGTACATGGACATAATTATAATTAGGACAGGGTTCGTAACGAACGGGGTGTTCTGTTAATTCCCGTTCTCCGAATTGCTGAGCGCAGCGGCTGGAGCCAGTCCGGCATGACTACGGCCGGGAATCTCGCCAGTCGCCTCAAAATGCTCCACAATAATGTCAATCTCCTTCTTCAGCTCGGAGACCAGCTCCGCCTCAGGCACCTTGCGGATCATCTTGCCGTAACGGAACAACAGCCCTTCTCCGCGCGCACCGGCGATGCCGATGTCCGCTTCTCTGGCTTCCCCCGGACCATTCACCGCGCAGCCGAGGACGGATACCTTAATCGGCACCTTCAGCTTGGAGATGTACTCCTCCACTTCGTTCGCAATCGAGAAGAGGTCAATATCCAGGCGTCCGCAGGTCGGGCAGGAGATCAGAGTTGCCGCATTCGAGATCAGACCGAAGGTCTTCAGCAGCTCACGGGCCACCTTCACTTCCTCTACCGGATCAGCACTCAGGGAGATCCGCACTGTACTGCCGATGCCCATGGAGAGCAGCGCGCCGATCCCGGCGGAGCTCTTCACTGTTCCGGCGAACAGAGTACCGGACTCGGTAATCCCCAGATGCAGCGGATAAGGAATGACCTCCGCTGCCTTGCGGTAGGCTTCGATGGCCATTGGCACATCGGACGCCTTCAGCGATACGATAATATCGTGGAAGTCCAGCTCCTCCAGAATGCCGATATGGTACAAGGCACTCTCAACCATCGCCTCCGGTGTAGGATAACCGTATTTCTCCAGCAGGTGATTCTCCAGTGAACCGGCGTTAACCCCGATACGGATCGGTATCCCCTTCTCCTTACAGGCCTTAACAACAGCTTCCACCTTATCACGGCGTCCGATATTGCCGGGATTGATCCGCACCTTGTCGATGCCGTTCTCAATCGCCAGCAGGGCCAGCTTGTAATTGAAATGAATATCCGCTACGAGCGGGATATGAATCTGCTTCTTGATTTCCTTAATCGCTGCTGCCGCTTCTTCATTGTTGACCGTTACGCGCACTAGCTGACAGCCGGCTTCCTCCAGCCGCAGAATCTCGGCCACGGTTGCCTCCACATCAGCGGTCTTGGTCGTACACATGCTTTGGATGGCAACCTCGTTGTTACCCCCGATAATCACTCCGCCAACATTGACGGGACGGGTCTGGTGTCTCAGGAACATGGTTTTCTCCCCCATAACGATCAAAGCTCCACCCTCCCCGCCCCCGCAGGTCATGCGGGGTGTGCGGGAGAAAGTGGAGACCCTGAGCTGTATTGTTAAGCCGTGTCAGGCCCGGTTATTTAAGCCTGGCTTACGCGCTTTCTTCTTTTTTCTTATCCTTCTTGAGACTAAGCTCCGGCAGGGACTTCTCCTTAACAACCTCCTCGGTAATGACACAATCCTTAATGTCATCCCGTGAAGGCACCTCGTACATCACATCAAGCATAATGCTCTCGATGATGGCACGCAGTCCGCGGGCACCGGTGTTGCGCTTGATCGCTTCCTTCGCAATCGCTTCAAGAGCAAGCGGTTCGAACTTCAGAGCTACATTATCCATCTCCAGCAGCTTCACATACTGCTTCACGAGCGCATTCTTAGGCTCGGAGAGAATACGTACCAGGGTGCTCTCATCAAGCGGCTCCAAGGTCGAGATCACCGGCAGACGGCCGACGAACTCTGGGATAAGACCGAACTTCAGCAGATCCTCAGGCAATACCATGGACAGGTATTCACCGGCCTTGAGGTCCTTCTGTCCTTCAACCGCAGCGTTGAAGCCGATGACTTTTTTGCCGATACGGCGCTTGATCATCTGCTCCAGGCCGTCGAAGGCACCGCCCACGATGAACAGAATGTTCGTAGTATCGATCTGAATGAATTCCTGATGCGGATGCTTGC
This sequence comes from Paenibacillus silagei, assembly GCF_017874735.1. Taxonomy (GTDB): domain Bacteria; phylum Bacillota; class Bacilli; order Paenibacillales; family Paenibacillaceae; genus Paenibacillus_AQ; species Paenibacillus_AQ silagei. The sequence goes on along the minus strand of NZ_JAGGLV010000017.1, from coordinate 35,585 downwards.
GTCCGCCTTGCGGCGGAACTGAAGCGACTGTACCTTCCAGAATCTTCAGCAGCGCCTGCTGAACGCCTTCACCGGATACGTCACGGGTAATGGACGGGTTCTCGGATTTACGCGCTACCTTGTCAATTTCGTCTATATAGATAATGCCGCGTTCGGCTTTCTCCACATCATAATCAGCCGCTTGAATCAGCTTCAGGAGAATGTTCTCAACGTCTTCACCCACATAACCGGCTTCCGTAAGGGAAGTGGCATCTGCAATGGCAAAAGGCACGTTGATGATCTTCGCCATCGTCTGCGCCAGCAGGGTCTTACCGGAGCCTGTAGGTCCGAGCAGCAGAATGTTGCTCTTCGTCAGCTCCACATCTTCAATCTTGCTCTGGCTGTTCACACGCTTGTAGTGATTGTATACAGCAACGGAGAGCGATTTCTTCGCTTGCTCCTGGCCGATAACGTATTGATCCAAGATATCACGGATTTCCTTCGGTTTCGGAATATCCTTCATATCCAGCTCTTCTTCGTGGCCCAGCTCCTCTTCCACAATCTCCGTGCACAGCTCGATGCATTCGTCACATATATAAACGCCAGGTCCCGCTACGAGCTTACGAACCTGCTCTTGTGATTTCCCGCAAAAGGAACATTTCAATTGTCCTTTTTCATCGTTAAATTTAAACATCTTACCACCCCTTTAAGATATGATCGGTGAAGAGAGTACCTGGTCAATGAGCCCGTATTCCTTCGCTTCTTCCGCGCTCATGAAGTTATCGCGGTCTGTATCCCGTTCGATTTTGTCAAGGGGCTGACCTGTGCGCTCTACATAAATCTGATTCAGCTTCGCCTTGGTCTTGAGAATCCAGTCGGTATGAATCCAGATGTCGGACGCCTGCCCCTGAACGCCGCCAAGCGGCTGATGAATCATGACCTCGCTGTTGGTCAGCGCATATCTCTTGCCGGGCGCTCCGGCTGTCAGGAGCAATGATCCCATACTGGCTGCCATCCCTACGCAAATCGTTGAAACATCCGGTTTGATATATTGCATCGTATCATATATACCCATGCCGGCTGTGACAGAACCACCGGGCGAGTTGAGGTACAAGTGAATGTCTTTTTCGGGGTCATCTGCTGCCAGGAACAGCAACTGCGCAATAACCAGATTGGCGACATCATCGTCAATCGCACTGCTCAGGAAGATGATGCGATCCTTGAGCAATCTGGAATAGATATCGTATGAGCGTTCTCCCCGGCTTGTCGTTTCCACAACCATTGGTACCAGACTCATGCCACCAACCTCTTTTCTCTATACAGATTAGTCTTTCCGTTTCAGAAATATTTTAACACGTTCAAAGCGGGATGTCATTTATTCACTGTGCCCCTAAACCGCATTGCTCATGTGCATGCCATTATAACGCAATTCCACGGACAATGCCAATCGACGGATTCATGATATGTACTACCAAACGCCAGCCCCCCCGATAAAAATAAGGCACGTAACAAAAACTTACGTGCCTTATCAAATCTCTATGGAGGCTAATGGATAGCCGTTCTAGGTAAAGGATTGAAGCTTACTCAGCCTTTGCTTCTTCTGCTGCCGCTTCTTCTGCAGGTGCTGCCGGAGCTTCAACTTCCACGCTGTTGCTAACGAGGAATTCGATGGTCTTGCGCAGGGAGATCTCATCGTTCAGGCTGCTCAGGGAACCGTTGGCTGCCAGAATGCTGCGGATCTCTTCAGGAGTACGCTTGTAAGCTTCAGCCATAGTAGCCAGCTCTTGCGTAACTTCTTCTTCCGACACTTCGATCTTCTCTTCCTTGGCAATAACTTCCAGAACAAGGTTGTTACGAACGCGCTTCTCAGCATCGCCCTTCATTTGTCCCTGCAGGTCTTCACGAGTCTGGCCCGAGAAGCTGAGGAACATATCCATGTTCATGCCCTGCTGGCGGAGACGGGTATCGAAGTCACGAACCATGTTCTCCACTTCGCTGGCGATCATGGCTTCAGGAATTTCCACTTCAGCATTAGCTGCTGCTGCGTCGACTACCGCGGATTCACGAACGCTCTTCAGCTCTTCCTGCTTACGGGATTCGAGCTGTGCTTTCAGGTCTGCTTTGTATTCTTCCAGTGTGTCGAATTCACTAACATCCTTGGCGAATTCATCATCCAGCTCAGGAAGCTGTTTGCGCTTAATTTCGTGCAGCTTCACTTTGAATACAGCAGCTTTGCCTGCGAGTTCAGCAGCGTGGTAAGTCTCAGGGAAGGTTACTTCAACATCCTTGAAGTCTCCAGTGGACATGCCCACTACCTGCTCTTCGAATCCTGGAATGAAGGAATTGCTGCCCAGCTCCAGGGAATGACGCTCAGCCTGTCCGCCTTCGAATGGAACGCCGTCAACGGAACCGTCAAAATCAATTACTGTGATGTCGCCGTTCGCTGCTGCTCCTTCTTCAATGACAACAAGCTCAGCGTGACGCTCTTGCAGACGCTTCAGTTCAGCATCCAGCTCTTCGTCAGTAACTTCTGCCTTCTGTACTGGAACTTCCAGACCTTTGTACTCGCCCAGCTTCACTTCTGGCTTAACTGTGATCTTCGCTTTGAAGATGAACGGCTGGCCTTTGGCGAATTGCTCGATGTCCACTTCAGGACGGTCTACAGGGAAGATGTCAGTCTGTTCAACGGCTTCGCCGTAAGCTTCAGGAAGAAGAATGTCGATAGCATCCTGATACAGGCTTTCAACACCGAAACGGGATTCAAAAATCGGCCGCGGTACTTTACCTTTACGGAATCCAGGTACGTTTGCTTTCTTTACCACTTTATTAAAGGCTTTGTCGAGTGCTGCAGCTACGCGGTCTGCTTCTACTTCGACTTCAAGAACTCCGAGGTTCTTCTCTATCTTTTCCCAAGTTGCTTTCATAATATACTTTTCCCTCCAAAAATAGGTTACATGTTTACTTAAATAGTCCAACATTTCACGCACAGAATAACCACTATATTATATACAACATTACTTTATTTATCAAGTAGAGAACTCTTCACGAATCCCCTGAGCGAACGGTAGGCCCCCTCAAATTGGAAGCGCATGCTATCGGTGATGCCGTACATCCCCCGTGTTTCCTCTTCTTTGCGGTTCCCGTTCAGGCTCTCCGACACCATCTGGTGCAGGGCCCCCGCCCAAATATCCAGCTCCGAATACTCCCCGTCCAGCAGCTTGCGGTAATCCGCCGTCCCGTAGATGGACATGACGAACTGCCCCCACAGCTCCTGGGCAAAATAATACAGCGTCGGCTCATGCACCTCCGCCTGCTCTGCCACCCGTTCCAGCACCTGGCTGATCTGCGGCGGGAATTCGTCGTTCTGCAGCGGCACGGTCTCGATCTCCACCTCAGCAGCCTCATGGCCCCGGCTCAGTCTGATTGCCCCCTGAGCCCCTCTGCGCCGCAGCGTCTGCAGCGTGCGGAATTGCAGCAGCGGATGCACCTCCGCCTGCTGCAGCCAGCCGGTCAGCGCTTCATCCACCCCGCTCCCCTCCAGGTAGGAGAGCTGCTCCAGCGCCAGCACGGTCGCTTCAGACAGCGGTTCGTTCATCACCCGCTTCAGCAGCTTATCCGGGTACTCCGCATCCTCCTCCAGCTTGGATCTGGCCAGAATCCGGGCCATGTCCTCTTCCCCCAGATCCATATCCTCCGCATCTGGGGCATCGTCCCCGTCACCGCCCTGCGCCGCGTAGGGGAAGGCCGCCGCCAGCCATTCCAGCAGCGACCGCCATTCCTCGTAGTGCCGCTCTTCCTGTCCCTGGCACTGCAGCAAAAAACGCAACAGCTCCATCGCTTCCCCGTAACGTTCATTCTCCAGCATAACTGTGAGCTGAATCTGGTAGTAATCCAGGGTCTTGGGAAACAGCACGATGTTCTCTTTGGCGGGGGAATTGAATTGATTCATGAGGGCACCTCCTTTTCTCCGAACTGTAATCGCTTCTGAACCTTAATCAATTGTAGATTATAGCATATCCCTGCCCGGTTTCAAAAAAACAAGTTGAAAAAGTTAACTATGTATGATAACATAATTTTTGCTTGCTTTTCAGTCAGTCTTCATGTCCCGGTAGCTCAGTTGGATAGAGCATGCGCCTTCTAAGCGCACGGTCGGGGGTTCGAATCCCTTCCGGGACGTCATAGAAACAGCCTTCCTTCGGGAAGGCTGTTTTGTCGTCCGGGAGGATGAGAACCCAAGGCGCCAGCCGGGGACGTTGGAGCATACGCTTCGTTAGCACTACTTCGCAATCAGCCGAATTTTGGCTGTATCCCTTCCGGGACGTCATAGAAACAGCCTTCCTTCGGGAGGGCTGTTTTGTCGTCCGGGGGGGATGAGAACCCAGCGCGTCAGCGAGGGGACGTTGGAGCATACGCTTCGTTAGCACTACTTCGCAATCAGCCCGAATGGGCTGTATCCCTTCCGGGACGTCATAGAAACAGCCTTCCTTCGGGAGGGCTGTTTTGTCGTCCGGAGGGATGAGAACCCCCCCTTTTTTTGAGTAGGATCAGGGTGAGCACTTGGGTGAACGCTGCGCGAACGGACCGTTGTTACAATCGCTGTGTTTTCCAGATTTTTTTCATTCCCCTAAGCGGTGAAAATCCGGAAACCAAGGCGAACGCTATCGCTTTTCCACAATCGTTCCGTCCTCTCCGCTGTTTGAGCGGGAAATGAACTTCACAGACCCGCCCTCACTCTTTAGTAGTGGAGGAATGAGAACCATGCATGAACTTTGCGGACTGGAGCTCCCTTATTCCGGCGGATCACGCCTGTCCGCAGGGCTATGCGGACTCAGAGGCCGTTAAGTAACCCTTTTCTCCGCTTTTTCTGCTCGAATGCTCAGTTTAACGTCCTCTGAGTCAGTTTAAGACAGAAAAGTTGGTTTTTTCGGCGAATAGCGTACCCTCAGTCCGTGTACATCTGCTGGTGGCTACGTTCTATTTGTTCAACATGAACCGGCTCTAGTCCCACCCATTAAGCGTTAGCACCACAGCATTTCTTGAACTTCTTCCCGCTTCCGCAGGGGCAGGGGTCGTTACGGCCTACTTTTGCCGGGCTTATATAAGTTTTGTCAGTTCCGTTAATTCTGTTATAAGTCCCTATAGGGGCTTTGACTCTAGACATCCGGTCTACTTCTTTCCTGCGCTTGGCCATCCGCGCCTCTTCCGCATCAAGCTTCTTCTTCCACTGCGGCAGTGACGGGTGAGCCGTATCAGAAATTACACAGTAAGCATAGATGGACTCTGTGAGATTCAAGTACCCCTCGTCATAGCCTCCCTCCACCATCGCCTCAACTAGCGGAAGTCCTTTTACCGATCCCAATTGGCAAAGATCATCAGCCAGTTTAGTCGCATTGGTAATATCACGTTCTTCCGGCAATAAGGCGAGCAGCGCCTCCTCGGATTCCGGCAGCTTAATTCTTCCGAATACATCGGCGGCAAATATCCGGAAGAATTCCTGTGAAGCAGAGACATATTGCTCGGTTAACGTCTTGATCACCCCGGCTGTGCCTATTTGAGCCAGCGCGTCAACGGAAGTGGTAGGAAGCAAATCATCATTTGTACCCAAAAAACTGCACAGCACAGGGATAGCCGTCTCCAGCTTCATCTGACCTGCCAGTTGGATTAGATAGTGGACTTCGTAGCTCGGAGAATCCGGGTCGTTATCGCGCAGCTTTTCCAGCACAGTATCAGCGTCCAGACACTGTCTAAGCGCCAGCTCATTCACTAGCTCATCTCCATACACATTATCGAACTCATCCCAGTATTTCCCTAAACACTGCTCCAGAAATAAGCTGAATTCGTCCAACAGCTCCTGGTCTGTCATCTTTGAGAGGCGAATCTTCTGATCAACCTTAATTTTCCATTCCGGAATTTCCTGGACAGACTCCATGAACGGGTCCAATAGCCGAAGATCACAATTCCTCAAAATTCCCAGCACCAGAAATCTTGTATTATAGTGGGTGGAAGGAGATTGGTACCAAGCCAGCAGCTCACGGATCGTTTCCTCGGTCTGCGGGAACTTATAGGCATGAAACAGGTGAACCTCTTCGGTATCCTTGCATTGCTTCAGCTTTTGTAACACAAGCGGCATCAGCGTAGTATCGTGCTCATACAAGAAACTGTCGGCAAAATACCTCAAAGCAGTATTGCTCACAGCCGGCTCCGGATGGAGAATAAAGCTTTTTACTTGTTCGGTATTGAACATTAGCAGGTCCCCCTCTTATTATGTTTTCAAATGAAGCTCCCGCGCGTTCTCGCGAAGCAGCGACATGATAAAGCTGAATTGAGACAGATTGCCCTGAAGCACACGTTCCAAATATGGCACTCTTCCGAAGCGCCACTCTTCTACGAGCTTAGGAGTGATTTTCCCGATCCTCAAGAATACATCCAGGGGACTTACGAAACCCTTCTCCGAAACGATTTCATTGACCACATGGCGTACCTTCGTTCGCAGTTCAAGCCTATTCATGCAAGGACTCCTCCTGATGCCGGCAATCGGGACACTTCTCCGGAAAGTAAATGCCATCTGCCCGGTAGCAGCTAAAATCAAGGTGATCGAATACATACGGATAGCCGCATTCCGCACACTGCAGCAGCACTGGATCGCGCGAACGTACAATCAGTGATTGCGCACGTTCCCGCAGCAGCTCATGCCACTCCATCTCCACCAGCCGTTCGCGCTCATTCAGGTCTGCTATTACCTGCCTGATCTCAGCCTGTACCTTCCTGAACTCTATGGGCTGCCATTGCTGTAAAAAAGGGATGTATTTCCGGTCACCGGAACACAGGATTTTGAACAGGAACATCAGAATCATCCCCCGGTTCCGGTCCTTCAGATACTCCATACTGACCGGCGTGATCCCTTGGTCCAGCCAGTTCTCCCACTCCCGCAGCAGCTCCTCCGTCGCCCTCTCCCGCCGGACGGTCCAGCCGTAGACGGTGAACTCGATCATGGGAAGCTTCCCGGACAACTCGGTCTTCAGGTAACCGGCCTCAATGAGGACGTCCACCTTCTCCATGATCTGCTCCATCGTCAGTTCGCGGAAGAAGCCATAGGCAGGAGTGTGATCCAGGCCGAGTTCAAGCAGCTTCTTCTCCTTCGAGCCCTTCAGGATCTTGGCTAAAAGCGTACGCCCCCCGGCGGCGATAATCTCATCGGCTGCCTGCAGAATGGCTAGCAGCTCCGGCCTCGGCAGTGGTGTATTCAAGGGATACTCGGTCGTCTGCTTCCGGTTCGGCTTACGGCGACTCTTCTTCTGCGTACTCACAGCGTTCTGCCTCCTTGTCCTTATCATGGGCACAGGCTAGTCCAGCCTGCACGTATTTTATAGTCGAATTATACCATATCAGGGCCGGGAAACAGGAAATTTAGAGGTGAGTTTCAGCGCTTCCCGGAGCACTCAGAAGCTCCAACCCCTTCACAGCAAACAGGCTGCCCGCCATGAAACTTCCATAGCAGAGCAGCCTGTTCTTCCAGGATATAGCTCTATTCTCCCGCTTGCATCCCTCTCAACGCCCCCGGCGGCGGTTGCCCAGCCACAGCGGGAAGCGGAACATAAAGTTGATCAGCAGCACGACAAAGACCAGCACGGCGGCAGACTTGTCCGCGATTTGCCGCGCATCCTCGACGATGGCCTCAGACTGCACGTACCACAGATGCACAGCCAGCGTCTCGCCCGGTGAGAAGAGGTTGAAGTCCCACATCTCGCCGGAGGTGCTGAGCCCGGCGGTCAGGATAATGACCGCCGACTCCCCGAAGGCGCGGCCGGCCACCAGGCAGACGCCTGTGACGATGGCCGGAAGGGCTACTGGCACAACCACCTTGCGGATGACATGGAACTTCGTCATGCCGAGGGCGTAGCCGGCTTCTCGGATCTCGCCGGGAACCGCGCGCACCGCTTCCTCTGTGACGCGGGCCAGCATCGGCAGATTCAGCAGCGCCAGGCTGACTCCCCCACCGAGGATCGTTAAGCCAACACCGAAGTACTCGGCGAAGATCGCCAGGCCCAGGAGGCCGAACACGATGGACGGCACCGAGGACAGGGATTCCACGCAGATGCGCAGCGCACCCGTAAAGGCATTATCCGGCGCGTACTCCGCCATATAGATCCCTGCCCCGATCCCGATCGGAACGGAGATCAGGAGCGAGATGAACAGGATATAGAAGGAGTTGAACAGGACGGGACCAATCCCGCCGCCGGGATCGATCTCCTCCGGCTGCTTGAGCAGGAAGTCCAGTCTGAGCGAAGGCAAGCCTTTGCTTAGAATGGTGAACAGCAGCCAGAAGATCAGCAGCATGACCAGTACGCCCAGCGTATAGAAGCCGATGGTCGCCAGTTTATTGCGCCGCTGGGCTCTGGCTGTATGGCGTGTGCGCGTGAATCCGTTCATCAGGCGTCCCTCCGTTTGCGGCCCAGGAGCCGGATAATCAGAATCAGTACAAACGAGATCAGCAGCAGCAGGAAAGCCATCATATGCAGGGAGTAGTTCCAGGTGGAGTCGAACTCCACGTTGGAGATCTGCATCACGATATTACTGGTCAGCACCGAGGTGGGTGCGAACAGGCTTTTTGCCAGCTGCGGCGTATTGCCGATGACCATCACCACCGCCATGGTCTCCCCCACTGCACGGGTCATGCCAAGAATGACCGCCGAGATTATGCCCCGGCTGGCTGCGGGCAGAACGATGCGCATAATGACCTGAAGCCGGGTCGATCCGAGCGCATAGGCAGCGTCACGGTATTTGCGCGGAACCGCCACAATCGCATCATCGCTGATCCGGCAGATGGTCGGCAGCACCATCAATGCCAGCACGAGTGCGGCGGCAAGCAGTCCGTCCCCGAGACCTTCTCCGCTGACTCTGCGCAGGAAGGGCAGCAGCACGGTCAAGCCCAGATAGCCGTATACAATAGAAGGAATACCGACCAGCAGATCAAGCACCGGACGGATGAAGCTCTTCAGCCAATTCGGGGCAATCTCCGCACAGAGCACAGCCATCCCGACCGAGATGGGCACGGCAATGACCAGGGTCAGCGCGGTAAGCGACAATGTATTTACGATGAAGGCGGCGGCGCCGAAGGCCTCCTCTTCCGGCGTCCAGTTGAACGAGAAGAAGAAGTCCTGCGGGGAGATGCGGGTGAAGAGCAGCAGCGCCGTTTTGCCGATGAATACAATAACTAGTCCCAGCACAAGACAGAGCGCAAGGATGCTGAATAAAAAATAATAACGGGAGATGCTGTTGCCCAGCAGATGTCTGCGGTGCCGCTTGGTGTTACGTTTAACTTCCTCTAGGCTTGTCTGTGTCTTTGCTGTCAGGCCATGAACCGGTGCCCCCATACTTTCCCTCCTGTAAGAGGCCAACCCCGTATATCCCGGAGCTGGCCGCTGTTACCTATCCATCTATTGTGCTTGCTTGGTTCAAGAATCTTAGGATTGCATCGCAGAGATTGGAATGAACTTAAGCTTCTTAAGCGAGCCCTGCTGGAACTTCTTGCTCTGTACATATTCGATAAATTCTTTGGTCGCGCCGGTCGGCTGGCCCTTCGTCATGTAGTAGCCGTAAGCCCAGATCTTGTACGAGCCGTTGATTACGTTATCCGTGTTAGCTTCCACACCGTTGAACTTCACAGCCTTGATATCGCCGCCCGTTACATAGACAAGGTCGATGTAGCCGATAGCGTTAGGCGTTGTACCTACAGCAGTTTTCATGTCGCCGCTGGAGCCGGTTTCCTTGTAGTTCTTCTCTTTCTTCACGATATCTCCGCCGCCCAGCGCCTTGGCCTGATAGTTAACGCGGGTCCCGGAGCCGAAGGCACGGGTGATCACTACGATATTCGCGTCCGATCCGCCGACCTCTTTCCAGTTGGTGATTTTACCGGCGTAGATGCCTTTGAGCTGCTCTGTAGTCAGGTTGTCGACTCCGACATTCTTATTAACGATGGTTGCAAAAGGAATCACCGCGACCTTATTCGCTACCTGTCCGTCAAAAGCCTTGAAGCCCGGAACATCAATGCTGGCATCCCAGTCGCAGGCTCCGATATCGGCAATCCCCTTCTTCACGGCCTGCGGTCCAGTCACGGAGCCCTTACCGGAAGCGGCGATCTTCACTTTAGGGTGAAGCTTCTGGAATTCCTTAGCGGCCTGCAGCGTCAGTGGAAGCAGGGCCGTAGAACCGTTAACGGTGATTTTACCCTTGAGGCTGTCCGCTGCTGCGGCTGCCCCTGCAAAGGATGCGGTAACCGCGATCACCGCGGTAAGTGCTGTAACTGTGAATTTTTTGAACATCTTCATGTCTGAATTCTCCTCCCGGCGGTGTGCGCCGATAAATGTTGTAATTAATTAGCAGCTTCCGGTGAGACTGACAATTGCAGCGCTTTGCCGTTCTGAATGACCAGTACCTTGCCGTCGCTGATAATAGCCAGCTTGCTGCCGTCTGCCGATACCGCCACTTCCGATACATCTTCAGCTGTCCGGTACAGTTCAACCGGAGCTGCACTGCCTGCAATAGAGTAAATTACCGTGTTGCCGTCCGCTGTAGTCCCGGAGACAACGAGGCCCGTGCTAACCCCTATGGACCAGTTCGCTTCTGCACCGAGGGCGACATCTGTGCTTTTACCGTCTGCTGTGATCAGCTTCAGCGTGTTAGCGGCATTGCCGTCCGCATCCGCACTCAGGTAGGACACGCTGCCGTTCGCCAGAATCTCAGGATACAGCTTGTTGTCAGGCGTAGTAGTCAAGGCTGCCGGCTTAGCACCTTTGGTCGTAAGATCCAGCTTATAGAGCTGTTCTCCAGCCTTGCTGAAGTCTACGGTAAGTGAATCTTCTGTGCTGTCGGCATCATTCTTCGCGGTACCGGTGATGTTGACGATGTATACTGCACTTTTGCCGTCTGCCGATATGCGAAGCTCCGATTTGTTCTCCACTTTATCTTCAAGCAGAGCCTTGATCTCTCCGGTCTCTACTGAAATCTGTGCCAGCTTCTCCTGCTTGTCGCCCTGGACGAAATAGAGCGTCTTGCCGTCACTGGACCACACGATATCTGTCTTCACGCTGGTGTCCTTGCCGAGCGGACTGATTAAGCCGGTGGACAGGTTGATCAGCTTCAGCTGGCCGGTCTCATCGCTGAATGCGCCCCACTGCTGGTCGGCGGAGACTGCGAAATCCACCGCGCCTTCGCTGGAAGAGAACAGATCATAGTTGCCTGGAGTCTGGGTGAATTTATAGAGCAGGGTGGATTCAGCGTCGCTTCTATTCGCAATCAGGCTGCCGTCAGCGCTCCAGTGAAGGGTATCAAATGAACCGGCGGGCCGGGCAAAGCTCAGAATCGTGTGGGCATCGGCCGCAAGCTCACCGCCAAGCGCCGTAACCAGCTTCGTCAGCTCTACATACGTTTTTCCGTTACGTACAACCGGGGCCACTGTGAATTCCAGGGCTTCGCCATCCACCTGATAGCTTTTCACGCCAGGCTGGAGCTGCACACTATGTAGACCTTTGCTGTCATTCAGCTGGATTCCGCTGCTGCCGTGCACAAGTCCTGCTCCCAGCTCTGCGGCTACCTGGCTCAATGAATAGAGCTTGTATCCGCCGCTGTTAATTGTGCTGAGTGTAACCGGCGTACCGTTGATGCTCCAGGACATGCTGCCCTCTACGGCTGCTGTGTTCACAGCTGCGGCACTTACTTGGCTGCTTGTGGCCAGAACACTAACAGCTCCCCCTGTTACGAGAAGTGCAGAAGCCAGAGCCGCGCCGATCCATTTACTATTCTTCAATTAGATTCACCCTTTTCCTATAGGTAACTGCTAATGTTATTTTCGTCTACGAGTGTCAATTCTGTTGCGCAGGAATGTTATGGAAATATTAACTGTAAAAATAATTACAAGCCCAAACCAAAGAAGACCCGCCCGGGAACCCTCCCGGACCGGCCTATTGTAAATCCTGTGTTAATTCATAATCCACGTCACGATAATCTCGTTCCCGCCGCGCTCTGATTCCGAGGGACTGCCAATAATAGAATACGAATAAGAGCCGTTCACTTTGCCGTTAATCAGCAGGTTATGGCTGTCGACAATCTCTGTACCGAGTTCCAGCTCCTTCTCTCTTACATACTTCTGATATGTAGTTCCAAGAGCGGCCATACTCTCCTTCGTCTGATAGACCAGCATGGAGGATTTCTTCCCCTCTGACTGTTCACCTTGGGTAAAAGTAATGCCTGCCCCTTCGGGAATCGGCAGATCCTCCGGCAAATATTGCCTTGCCTCCGTCTTCTCGTCTGCCAAGGTATGAAACCGTCCGCCACTGCCGGACTTGTCCGCATCGCCGCAGCCGCTAAGTCCAGCCGCAGCCAGCAGAGCTGCCAGAGGAAGGAGCAGCTTATGTCCTGCCATAATTCCACCGCCTTTAGTGAATTGGGTTTCAGGATGCCGGTAACCATAGGATGTCCCTTTTATTACCCGGATCAAGAGCAGGAGTAACGGATAATCCTTACCATTTTATTTACTTTTAAGCAGGGAATCATTAGTATAATGAGTGAGCGCTCACTCATTATTATGGCGAATGGAGGAGATTGGTATGGATGAGGGAAAGCCTGTCATTGCGGTTACTCATGTGAACCGGGCTTTTGGTGATAAAACAGTGTTGAAGGATATTACGCTTCAGGTGAATCAGGCAGAGACCTTCGGAATTCTGGGGCCATCCGGCTCCGGCAAAACCACGCTGGTCAAGCTGCTTACGGGCATAGACGAGGTAACCTCCGGTGAGGTCACCGTGCTGGGGGTGCGGATGCCGAAGCTTGCCATGCTCCAGCAGATCGGATATATGGCCCAGTCGGATGCCTTGTATACGGAGCTTAGCGCCAAGGAGAATCTGGAGTTCTTCGCTGCTCTGTATGGCTTGAAGGGCGGCAACCGCACACGGCGGATCGGGGATGTGATGGAGCTGGTGAACCTGCAGGAGCATCTGCGGAAGCGGGTGGACCAATATTCCGGCGGCATGAAGCGCCGGCTGTCCCTGGCGATTGCCCTGCTGCACGAGCCGCCGCTGCTGCTGCTGGATGAACCGACGGTCGGCATCGATCCGGTGCTGCGCCAGTCTATCTGGAAGGAGCTGAAGGCGCTGAACCGCAAGGGAACGACGATTGTGCTGACCACACATGTGATGGATGAGGCGGAGAAATGTGACCGGCTGGCGATGATCCGGGACGGCGTGCTGCTGGCGGCTGATACCCCGGCCGGACTGCTTCAGGCCACCGGCACCGCCAGCATTGAGGAAGCCTTCCTCTGCTATGGAGGTGTACGCCGATGAGAATCCGGGCGATTACCCTGAGAATTCTGCAGCAGTTCATCCATGACCGGAGAACCATGGCGCTGATGTTCATCGCTCCCCTGCTGGTGCTTAGTCTGATGAGCCTGGTGTTCGGCAGCGATGCTTATGAGCCTAGGATCGGCGTCTCCGGCGGCGCGGCAGTGTTCAGTTCAGCGCTGGAAGCCGAGCAGGCTGAGGTTACCAGCTATGCTGATGAAGCATCCGGGCAGGCCGCCCTGAAGGCGGGAGCCATCGATGCTCTCCTTACAATGAAGGGAGACGCTCCTGCTATTGTCCTTGAGGGCAGCAATCCGGCGGCTAACCGCACTGTGATCATGGCGCTCCAGGAAGCTGCGCAGAGCCTCCGGCCGCAAGCTCCGGGCGGCGGGCAGCTCCAGCCGCAGATCAGCTATCTCTACGGCGCGGAGGATATGAAGACGATCGACCGCTTCGGCCCGATTATGATCGGGGTGTTCGTGTTCTTCTTTGTCTTCCTGATTGCCGGTGTCTCCTTCCTGCGCGAACGGACCACGGGCACACTGGAGCGTCTGCTCTCCACCCCGCTGAAGCGCTGGGAGATCGTCACCGGATATGTGTGCGGCTTCGGCATCTTCACCGTCTTCCAGGCCCTGCTGATCTCCTGGTTCTCCATCCAGGTGCTGGGGATTATGATGACGGGCAGCTTCGGCTACGTGCTGCTGATGACGCTGCTGCTGTCGATGTCGGCGCTGACGCTCGGCACCCTGCTCTCGGCATTCGCCGCCAATGAGCTGCAGATGATCCAGTTTATCCCCCTGGTCATTGTGCCGCAGATCTTCCTGAGCGGATTATTCCCGCTGGATACCCTGCCGCTCTGGCTCCAGCGCATTGGACTCGTCACTCCCATGTACTACGGCTCAGAGGCACTGATGGATATCATGGTACGCGGCAGAGGCTGGAGTGATATCGCCGGGGATGTGTTCATGCTGATCGGCTTCTCCCTCCTATTCATGCTGCTGAATGTACTGGCTCTGCGCAAGCACCGCAGAATGTAAAGGGTGAACAGGCTATGGTACACTAGGAGGAACTGCAAGAGTCTGGAGGTTCTATTGATGGAGAATAACCCTGCTGCCGGTCAGGGGCAGCTGGAGCAAGACCAGTGGGTCCAGGAGCTGCTGGACCTCAGCGAGAAGGAACAGGTCACGCCCAAGCAGCTGTCCATTCTGCGGGCGGCGATTGATGTTTTTGCAGAGAAGGGATTCTCGGCGGCCGCCACTAGTGAGATTGCCCAGAAGGCCGGCGTGGCCGAAGGCACGATCTTCCGTTATTACCGGACCAAAAAAGATCTGCTGCTCGCCATCGTTGTGCCCACCATGAGCCGGATGATCGCCCCGTTCGTGCTGCGCAACTTCAGCGGTGTGCTGGATGTGCCGTTCGAGAGCTACGAAGCCTTCCTTAAGGCCTTCATGGTGAACCGGCTGGAGTTCGTCCGCAGAAATCTCAAGATCGTCAAAATTCTCATTCAGGAGATCCCCTTCCAGCCTGCGCTGAAGGAGCAGCTGACCGAGAATATCTTCGAGCAGGTTCTGGCGCGTGTCACTGCAATTACCGAGCACTTCAAAGCGGAAGGTGAAGTGATTGATGCGCCCACTCCTGCGATTATCCGCTTTACCATCTCCGCGATTGCCGGATACCTGCTGACCCGGCTGGTGCTGATGCCGGAGCAGGACTGGAATGATGAGGCAGAGATTGAACAGACGATAAGCTTCATTCTGCACGGGATCGGCGGGAATGGATAATCTTTAAGTACGATATCCCCCGTGGGGGTGGCTTAGATAGAAGCAATAAAAGGAAGTGAGTATACGTGGGTTATCAGGTGCCGGAACGGGTAATCAAGCTGCTGTGCGGCAATGCTGCTTTTGACCAGGGAGCGGCTTATTATCATGCCCATAAGGTGGATCTTGTCTATACGGAGCATAACGAGGAAGACGAATATTCCAAATACCGCGCTGAGGTCCATGGGCTGGAGAGCCATGAGATCGCGCTGATTATCGACAGTGACGGGGATGTGCAGGGGGAATGCACCTGCCCGGCTTACTATCACGGCGGCCCCTTCTGCAAGCATATTGCGGCGGTGCTGGTGACGGTCCTCTACCGCAGCCGGGCGGCCGGAGCTGAACAGTCTGCAGATATGCTGGCAGATGCAGAGGAGACTTATCCCGCAAGGGACGGCAGTCTGCCGCTCGTGCAAGGCAGCTCCCCCCTCTCCGGGGCAGAGCACAAGGAGCGAAGCGCAGACCGGCAGCTGGTGAGCAGCATGCTCGGAATATTCACCGGAGGGCGGCAGCTGCCAAGCGGTGCCGGCACGTATATCGACCTGCGGACTCCGCTCCAGGTCGAGTTCATCTGCCGGCCCTTCAACATCGGCTACAGCAGCACGATGCTTGGAATCGAAGTGAAGCTGGGCCCCAAGCGCCTCTATATCGCGCAGAAGATCAGACCTTTTCTGGAGCAGGTTCGCCGGGGCGAGCCTTTTGAGTTCACAGCACACTTCAGCTATGATCCCGCCCTGCACAGCTTCTCCAAGGAAGATAATGAGGTCCTGCTGAAGCTGATTGAGATCATGCAGAATGAGAAGGTCTACAACAGCCTCAACAATCCGTATGCTGCCGGCTCCAGCCATCCGGGAAATGACCGGCTGCTGCCGGTGGCCCCTTTTTTCTGGAAGAGTCTGTACCCCCTGCTAGAAGCCGCGCCTGCCGTACGCCTTCAGCATGGACAGCTTCAACTTGACCGCTTGTCGGTCTCGGAGGAGCCGCTGCCGCTTAGCTTCCAATTCGACCAGGCACAGGAGGAGGGCTACCGGCTGGATGTCCGGGGGCTTGAGCAGCTTACGATTCTGGAGAGCTACGGGCTGGTCTTGACCGAAGGCAGGCTACTGAAGCTCCCGGCGCAGGAATGCGGGCGTCTCGCAGAGCTGAAGCGGATGCTCAGCAGCAGCCGGCGGGATAGCCTGGCGATTGCGCCTGAGCAGATGGAGCCCTTCATGGACAGGGTCATACCCGGCCTGAAGAAGCTGGGCAGAGTAAGCATTGCCGACGCCATCGCGGACCGGATCGTCCAGACCCGGCTACACGCCAGACTCTACCTGGACCGGGTAAGGGACCGGCTGCTGGCCGCGCTGGAATTCCAGTACGGCGGAATTGTCATCAATCCGCTGGAGGAGAAGGCGCATGAGCGGAGCAGCGAGGTCATTCTGATGCGGGACGGGGAAGCGGAGCGGCGGATTCTGGACCTGATGGCCCATGAGTCCTTCTCGCGGACGGAGAGCGGATATATCATGCGTGACGAGGACGGGGAATTCGACTTCCTGCACCATACCATCCCGCTGCTGGAGCCGCTGCTTCAGGTCTATGCGACCACTGCAGTCAAGGATCGAGTGCTTACGGAGCATGCAGCGCCCAAGGTCAGCCTGAGCTGGAACGAGAAGACCGACTGGCTGGACTTCAAGTTCGCCATGGAGGGCATCACGGAGAATGACATTACCGAAGTGCTGAAATCCCTCCAGGAAAAGCGTAAATATCACCGGCTCAAGGACGGAGCCCTGCTCCCGCTGGATACCGCTGAGTTCCAGGAAATTATCGCGCTGATGAACGAGCTGGGCGTGCGCAGCGTGGATATCCGAAGTACGGAGTTCTCCCTGCCGCTGGTCCGCGCCCTCCATCTCCATGCAGGCACCTTCCAGGGGCAGACTATCGAGACCGGACGCTCCTTCAGGCGGCTGCTTGCTAATATGGCGAGTCCCGAGAATCTGGACTTCCCAGTGCCGGAGAGTCTGGCTCCCGTGCTGCGGGATTACCAGCAGTACGGCTTCCAGTGGATGAGGACGCTGGCCCATTACCGCTTCGGCGGGATTCTGGCGGACGATATGGGCCTTGGCAAAACATTGCAGAGCATCACCTTCCTCCTCTCTGAGCTGGAGGACATCCGGAAGAGCGGCGTACCTGCGCTGGTGGTTGCCCCTGCTTCCCTGGTCTATAACTGGCTCAATGAGCTGAAGCGCTTCGCCCCGGAGATTAAGGCAGTCATTGCTGACGGCAACTCTAGTGAGCGCAGCCGGACCGTGCGGAACACGGCCGGGCATGATGTCATCATCACCTCGTACCCGCTGCTGCGCAGAGATGTGGATGAGTATGCCAAGCAGTCGTTCCATACGCTCATTCTGGATGAAGCGCAGATGATTAAGAATCACGAGACTCAGACTTCGCAAGCGGTCAGATTGCTTCAGGCCCGCTACCGCTTTGCGCTGACCGGTACGCCTGTGGAGAATGCACTGGAGGACCTGTGGTCGATCTTCAGTGTCGTTTTCCCTGGACTGTTCCCCGGAAAGAAGGCGTTCCATGACCTTCCCCGGGAGACGGTCGCCAGGCGCGCCCGCCCCTTCCTGCTGCGCCGCCTGAAGAGCGATGTGCTGAAGGAGCTGCCGGACAAAATCGAGTCCCTCCAGGCCTCCGAGCTGCTGCCGGAGCAGAAACGGCTCTATGTCGCCTACCTGGCCAGATTGCGCAAAGAAGCGCTTAAGCATCTGGACAGCGACAGCTTCGGGAACGGCCGGCTCAAGGTGCTGGCCGGACTGACCCGGCTGCGCCAGCTGTGCTGCCATCCGGCCCTGTTCGTGGACGGATATACCGGAGGCTCCGGCAAATTCGAGCAGCTGCTGGAGATTATCGACGAATGCCGCAGCTCCGGCAAGCGGATGCTGATCTTCTCGCAGTTCACGCAAATGCTCGGCATGATCAGTCGTGAAATGGCGCTGCTGGGGATTACGCATTTCTATCTCGACGGACAGACCCCGGCCTCCCAGCGGGTTGAGCTGTGCAGCCGCTTCAATGAAGGCGAGCGCGACCTGTTCCTGATCTCGCTGAAGGCGGGCGGTACCGGCCTCAACCTGACCGGCGCCGATACGGTCATTCTCTATGACCTGTGGTGGAACCCTGCGGTCGAACAGCAGGCCGCCGACCGCGCCCACCGGATCGGGCAGAAAAAGATCGTCCAGGTCATCCGCCTGGTAGCCCAGGGTACGGTGGAGGATAAAATGTACGAGCTGCAGCAGAAAAAGAAAAACCTGATTGACGAGGTGATCCAGCCGGGGCAGGAGGCGTTGTCGAGCCTGAGCGAGCATGATATACGTGAAATCCTCTCGATCTGAGTTGAACAACCTGTTGTAGCCCGTTCTGCTCTATTCGCAATATAAACAGGGACCTTCTGAGCGAGTAGCTCTGAAAGGTCCCTGTTTCATTTTACAACTGGCAAGTCCAGAATAATACCCTAACCCTCTATACGTCTGAGCTTAATTTCTCATGCGTCACTACACGGTGTGCATTCACCAGCTGGCCGGTTGATGTCTTGCCCCACACGGATATTCCGAGCTCATCTTCGTCTACTTCTCCAGTGATGAACACAAATTCATAAGCATTCAGATCGGCAAAATAATCCCGGGTTACCACTTGATTCGGAGCAACCTCAATCACCTCACTGACATACAGCGTTCTGGTAGCGCCCAGCACATATCCCTGAATACTAATAGAGGCGCTGCCTGGGGCATTCCGCTTCACTATTCTTACCGTCACCGTCTGCGTAGGTCTGACTCCCGAAACGGCATTGTTCTCTATCGGTCCTGTTGACAAAATCGCCATCCTGTCTCGTCCTCCCTTGAAGTTCTAGTGTCAAAGTACGATATATTCATATTCGGACTTTCCTGTAACGGTGTGGACACAGGCCTGAGCCTATTCACCAATGACCGCAGGCACGCATATTCTTGAATAAGGAAAGACCGCCCATGGGCCGCGCTTTCTGCATACGAACGCCGAACGGAAGAAGGGAGTCCCATGCCCCCTCCTGGAAAAGGAAAGAAGCCCGCCGCCAAAAAAACACCGTCCAGCTCCAAAACCCAGACACCTAAGGGGCTTGAATTTGCTGTAGCTGCACTTCTGTTGACCGGCAAGCTGAAAGTAGACTCCATCCAGATGTACACGGACGCATCCATGTTCGTCAGTCTGGTGGGCAAATATAAAACCTTAAGTGATTTGAGCAATGACAATGTCGATAAGCTGGTCAGCTTCCTCGATGACAACAGCAGCCTTACGCTGAACGAGATCATGACCGCTTTGAAAAAGAAAGCCGAAAACACCTGAACACATTCGCAAGTGAAAGTGAGGGACGGGGCTATGGACAGTTTTGACGGAGAAGGATTTGCCGGCGGACTCCTGCTGGTCATTGTAATAGTGCTGCTGATTTATGGATCAACGGACATCAAGAATCTGACAGGAGCGCCCAATGACGAGTAATTCTTAACCGGAGGACTCCTGCTGCACGGTAATCTGCTCTTGCTTTCTTTCAGAATTTCGCTATACTGATACAAATCCATATTCAATCGATGACCGGGAGAGTAATGGTCTTATATCTAGTCCCCAGCGAGCCGGGTTAGTGGAAGCCGGTACAGATTAGAACCATGAAGCGCACCCGTGAGATGGACTTCTGAACCCTGAGAGTAGGAAGCCCCGGCTGAGGACCGTTAACCTGTAAGGTGGCTGAACTGTGAGGTTTAGCAACGAGAGTGGTACCGCGAGCGCACAAGCCTCGTCTCTTAGGAGATGAAGGCTTTTTTGTCGTTATATTATTCAGGAGGTTGTTATTCATGCCAATGCTAAGTGAGCTAATCCAAGAGAGCTTGAAGCAGTCTGTTCACAAAATCGCGCTAACCCTGGGCGTGCCCGTCATCGCTGAAGTACATGTTGCCCTGGAGCAGCCGGCGAGTGCCGACCACGGGGATTATTCCAGCAATATCGCCATGCAGCTCGCCCGCCCCCTGCGCAAAGCTCCCCTGGCTATCGCCGGGCTGATCGTTGCCGAGCTTGAAGCTTCGGGCTCTGTTCACGGACTGGTGCTGAGAACCGAGGTCGCCGGACCGGGGTTTATTAATATGTATCTGGATTGGCAGGCCTGGGCACGGTCGAAGGGGAGTTTCACGCTGCCCCAGCATGCAGGAGGGTCGAAAGTGATTGTAGAGCATACCTCGGTCAATCCGAATAAAAGTATGCATATAGGCCACCTGAGAAACTCTTGTATCGGGGACGCACTGGTGAGAGTACTGCGGGCGACCGGCCATACCGTTGAGGTGCACAACTACGTGGATGATCTCGGCAATCAGCTGGCAGACACCGTAGCCGGTCTGCTGAGTGTTCCGCTGGCGGGAGAGCATATGCGGTTCGGAGATTACTGCTGGGACATCTATGCCGAGATTAACAAAACGTACGCTCAGCAGCCGAAGATGGTGCAGAAGCGGACCGAAATTCTTCATGCGCTGGAGGAAGGCCACGGCAACACCGCCTGGATTGGCAACCTCGTCGCCGGGCAGATCTTGAAAGAGCATGTGGAGGAGATGCGGGGGTTCGGTATTGACTACGATCTGCTGGTGTGGGAGAGCAGCATTCTGAAGGAGGGCTTCTGGGCTTCGGCGTTCGAGCTGCTGCCGCAGACGGAGATCTTCGTGCAGGAGACGGAAGGCAAGCTGGCAGGCTGCTGGATTCTGAAGCAACCCGCTGAAGACGCTACACCAGACACGCTGGAGGAGCATCAGAAGGATAAGGTGCTGGTTCGCTCGAACGGAATTCTGACCTATACCGCCAAGGACATCGCCTATCATCTGTGGAAGTTCGGACTGCTGGAGAAGGACTTTAGCTACAGCGAATTTCAGAGCGGACTGTGGACGACCGGCTTGAGCGGACAGGCTCTGCCTTTTGGACGGGCGGACCAGGTCGTGAACGTCATTGATTACCGGCAGGAATATCCGCAGCAGATGGTCAAGCAGGCGCTCAAGGCATTGGGATTCAGTGCGCAGGCAGACGCGCTGCATCATGTCAGCTATGGGGTGGTCTCGCTGAGTCCCGCTTCTGCGGCCGGGCTGGGCATTGATACCTCCAGCGGCAAAAGCTCCTACGCCATGTCCGGGCGCCAGGGAATCGGCATTAAGGTAACGGAGCTGGTCCGGCTCATGGAAGACATGATTGAATCCACCCGTTCGGACAAAAACGGCTTGTCCAGCCGGCTCATCGCCACCGCTGCCATCCGTTACTACCTGCTGCGCTTCAATCTGGGCACCGAGATTGTGTTCGACTTCAAGCAGGCAATGGAAATCTCCGGCAACACCGGCGTCTACCTGATGTACGCCTATGCCAGGGCGCAACGCGTGCTTAGTAAGGCCGCTGCGGCAGGTGGCGGGAGCGGTGTCAGCGAGTCCGGTGTTAGCGAGTCCGGTGTGGGCGAGTTCAATGTGGGCGAGTCTGGCGTTGGCGAGTACGGCGTGGGCGAGTCTGGCGTTGGCGAGTACGGTGTGGGCGAGTACGGCGTGGGCGGGGTACCGCTGTTCCCGGCGCAGCTCGAAGCGGCTGAGCTTGCCCTGCTGAGACAGCTCAGCATGTGGCAAGACACACTCTACACAGCAAGCCGGGAGCTTACGCCGAATACGATCTGTAACTATGCCTATTCCCTGGCGTCGTTGTTCAGTAACTTCTACTCCGCTTGTCCAATTCTCAAAGGCGGGGAAGCCAACATCACCTTCCGCCTGTGGCTGACCCGGAGCTTCACCGATACGCTGGGCGAAGCGCTCGACGTACTCGGTCTGCCTAAGCCGGAGCGGATGTAGACACATTGAGTCTTCATCCTCTTAAGAACCAATTACTCTAGCGGATGAATGAGCAGAACCTATGCGGGTCCGTGCAGCTTGCACAGCTACTCTCCCTTCTCCATCCGCCCACTCCTGGGGGCATCCTCTGAATTCAAGAGAATTCAAGTGTACTTATACACTAGGGGCATTAATGCCCCTCATTTCCGCTCGACGCTGACTTCCGGCACATTCTGGGGCACTAATGCCCCTCATTTCCGCTCAACGCCGACTTCCTGCACATTCTGGGGCACTAATGCCCCTCATTTCCGTTCGACGCTGACTTCCTGCACATTCTGGGGCACTAATGCCCCTCATTTCCCGCTCGACGCTGACTTCCGGCACATTCTGGGGCACTTGTGCCCCTCATTTCCGCTCGACGCCGACTTCCTGCACATTCTGGGGCACTAATGCCCCTCATTTGCTCATTTTCCTCACTATTGGTGAATTCAGGAGCACTTATGTACCTCATTCGCTCATTTGGGCCGCATTCAGTAAATTTAGAGTCAATTGGTCCGTTCTAAATTGAGCGTATTAAGATCGCTCCTTGGGAATGGATGGTTTTTGAGCTTTTTTGGATTGTTATGTATTTTGCACCCCGCTTAAACAGTGGAGCGGACGGAACGATTGTGTAAAAGCGATAGCGGTCGCCTTTGTGTCCGGATTTTCACCGCTAAGGGGAATACATAAAATCTGGACACAACAGCGATTGGAACAACGGTCCGTTTGCGGAGCGTCCACCCAAGTGCCCACGTTGATCCTACTCAAAATAAAAAGGGGGTTCTCATCCCCGGACGTCAAAACAGCCCTCCCGAAGGAAGGCTGCTGTTTTGACGTCCCGGAAGGGATACAGCCCATTCGGGCTGATTGCGAAGTAATCCTAACGAAGCTTATGCTCCAACGTCCCCGGCTGGCGCCTTGGGTTCTCATCCCGGGGCGTCAAAACAGCCCTCCCGAAGGAAGGCTGCTGTTTTGACGTCCCGGAAGGGATACAGCCCATTCGGGCTGATTGCGAAGTAATCCTAACGAAGCTTATGCTCCAACGTCCCCGGCTGGCGCCAAGGCTTCTCATCCCCAGACGTCAAAACAGCCCTCCCGAAGGAAGGCTGTTGTTTTGACGTCCCGGAAGGGATTCGAACCCCCGACCGTGCGCTTAGAAGGCGCATGCTCTATCCAACTGAGCTACCGGGACATGTAGGATAACGTTGTATCACTTGAAGCTTTTGAAGAGATATGTATTAACGCAACGTTATTCATTATACCTGATTCACCAGAATTAGCAAGACCAAACTCTTCCAGTTAAGAAGCTTCCCGCAACCGCCGTCACGGAAAGCCTCCTGCTCTATGGTCAATCAGGGAAGCTGCCGGAAGTGCTCGCCCAGTTGCCGCTTCAGATCGCCGAAGATCAGCAGCTCGCGCTGGAACTTGGAGCGTTCATCCTCCGGAGTCATCACCGTACTGCCGGTGAAGCCGCTGACCGTAACGTCCTTGAAGGCATCATGCAGATTATTGTCGAACCAGTCGGTGGCCGTATCCGCATCATTCGTCAGAATCCGGACAATTTCATAGCCCTCCTCGCGCTGATCCTCAACAATATACACCAGCAGTGCGGAATCGCCCACAGCTCCAGGCAATACGCCAACCTCTGCGCAAGGCGCGCCGTCATAGTCAGTCATTCTGCGGATTTTGGCGTCTTTAATGTAATACACTTGTCATCATCCCTCCTGGCAAATTTCCCTCTCCCCTAGTGTTCGGATAAGGACATACATTTTATCCCTTCAATCGGCATATATCTGTATTACTTGGCAAAAAAGAAAGGACAGACAACAATCGCACAAAAGAGAGGATGAATCAGACATGTGCGGAATAACCGGATTTGTCCAGTGGCGCGGTGATCTTACCGGGCACTCGCAGCTGCTCGTCAGAATGACCGAAACGTTAGCCAACCGCGGACCGGATGCAGCCGGAACCTGGATTTCAGGGCCTATTGCCTTCGGACACCGCCGACTCAGCGTCATCGATCCCGAGAACGGTGCACAGCCGATGATTGCCCGCCATGAGGATAAGTTATACGCTATAGTATATAACGGCGAGCTATATAATGCCCCTGAGCTGAAAAAAGAGTTGAAGCAGCGCGGGCATCATTTTCTCACGGAATGCGATACCGAGGTTCTGCTGCATGCCTACATCGAATGGGGGCCGGATTGCACGGAGAAGCTCAATGGCATCTTCGCCTTTGCCGTCTGGGACAGCTTACGTGATCAGGTATTCCTGGCCCGTGACCGCCTGGGCGTGAAGCCTCTGTTCTACAGCCAAGTCGATGATGTCTTCGTCTTCGGGTCCGAGCCCAAAGCGCTGCTGCAGCATCCCCTCGTCCAGCCGAAGGTCGGACCGGAGGGCCTCGCCGAGATTTTCATTATCGGTCCGGCACGGACTCCGGGACAAGGGGTATACAAAGATATATTCGAGCTTCGCCCTGGGTCTGCCATGATTTACAGCCGCAGCGGAATCCGCAGCTATGCTTACTGGAAGCTGGAGAGTGTCCAGCATACCGATAACGTGGATGAGACGGCAGCACGGGTGCGCGAATTGCTTCAGGATACGCTGGAGCGCCAGCTGGTCTCGGATGTTCCGGTCTGCTCACTGCTCTCCGGCGGACTGGATTCCAGCGCCCTGACTGCGCTTGCCGTGGATTATTACAAGCGGACCGGCCAGGGCCGGGTCGATACCTTCTCGGTCGATTATGTAGACAACGATAAGCATTTCAAAAGCCATAGCTTCCAGCCCGGAGCCGACGGTCCCTGGATTCAGCGGATGGTCGACGAGCTGGACACGAATCATCACTTTATCGCTTTTGACACCCCGGAGTTGGTAGCCGCACTCGATAACGCTCTGTACTCCCGCGATTTGCCGGGGATGACCGACGTGGATTCCTCACTCTATTTGTTCTGCCAGGAGATCAAAAAGAAGGCCACAGTAGCCATCTCAGGCGAAGCAGCAGACGAAATTTTCGGCGGCTATCCCTGGTTCCACCGCGAGGAGATGTTATCTTCCGGTACCTTCCCCTGGTCAGTGGCCCCCAATATGCGTGCCGGATTATTATCGCCGGAAATCCGGGAGTGGATACGTCCGCTGGAATATTTAGGAGACCGGTATAGCGATGCGGTGGCTGAGGTACCGAAGCTTGACGGTGAGACCGGCAAACAGGCACAGATGCGGGTGATGTCCTATCTCAACATAACCCGCTTCATGCCGACCCTGCTGGACCGTAAGGACCGGATGAGCATGGGCGTGGGACTGGAGGTACGCGTTCCGTATTGTGACCACCGGCTGGTGCAATATGTTTTTAACATTCCATGGGAGATTAAGATGGTAGGCAACCGGGAAAAAGGCATCCTGCGCAAGGCGCTGGAGGGTGTACTGCCGGACGATGTGCTCTACCGCAAAAAAAGCCCGTACCCCAAAACGCATAACCCTGCCTATCTGAACAAGGTGCGCTCACAGGTACTAAGCATTCTGGACGATCCTTCCTCCCCCATTCTTCCGCTCATTGATCCGGCCAAAATCAGAGAAATCGCCGCATCGCCAGAGTCCTCCACCAATCTGCCGTGGTTCGGCCAGCTGATGTCCGGCCCGCAATTATTCGCTTATCTGGCCCAGGTCAACCTGTGGCTGAAGACATACAATGTGTCGATCGGCTGATGCCGCTTCAAACCAAAAACAGCGGCTCTCATCAAAGAGAGCCGCTGTTTTTATTTTACATTTTAGCAAGCCGGTCCGCCTTATTTTTCAGCGCAAATCATGAACACCGGCGTTGACCGGTACAAGACTTGCTGTTGCTCATCCAACACCTGTCCGTTCAGATTCTCTTCCGTATAGACAGCGGAGAAGCCCACCTCTGTGAGTGCCCGCACATCCCACTCCGGCCGCCACTCTCTTGTCAGCGGTAAGGCCAGGCTCAGACGGTCAGTCTCTTCGATGTTCGTATGATGCGGAAGCTCACCATAGCCCTTATCGATATAGGCCTGCTGATCCTCTGCGTGCTTCCGCGCCATCTCTTCATCCCATAGATGACGGTTCCAGTTGGCATCGAAGACCAGCAGCCGTCCCCCGGGCTTGAGTACTCTTGCCCACTCCTTGTAGGCTGACTGCGGATCGGCAAGACTCCAAGTGACATTGCGGCACACGATGAGATCAAAGCTCTCCGCAGCAAAATCCAGCTTATGCGAGTCCATCTTGCGGAACGTTACATCGACTCCTTCCCGGCTGGAGTGCAGACGCGCCTCTTCCAGCATATTGTCTGTACAATCTATGGCCGTAACCAAATGTCCGGCACTTGAGAGAATGACGGAGAAGAAGCCGGGACCACAGCCAATATCCAGAACATGCAGGCTGTCCTTCTGTGGAGCATGATCAAGGATAAGCTTCAGCCAGGCCTCCCGCTGGAAGCCGTTCAGTTCCTTCTGGATTCCTTCACTATACAGCTCTGCTTCACCTTCCCAATAATGTTCTACCTCTTGTTGAATACTCAATATCATTCACTCCTTCTTGGCAAGTACTGTATCTTATCATTTACTGTCCACATCCAGCTGGTTCCAAAAGACAGGTGTGAACGTGGTGTACCCCGGCTTGAATCCGGTCACTCTATGATTTACAGCCAATATGTCATCAGGGAAATAAATCGCTGCAAACATCGCCTCCTGATACATTCTGAGGAATATGGAATCATAGGCACTCTGACGTTCCTGAAGATCCATGGCTCCGATTGCGTTATCAATCTGTGCTTCCAGCTCCGCATCAGACCATACCACAGCAGGTGCTTCAGTGGTTCGGTGGAACAGGGACAACAGGAACGAATGCGGATTATAAGCATCATCATAGGTCCGGTACAGGATGAGATCGTAAGCTTTGCTTGTCCATAAGGCATCATAATAAGCATTCGGCTCAAGCACCTGAAGCTTGACGTCAATGCCAATCTCCTTGAGTTCGGATTGAATCAGCTCACTAATGGTCTTCCATTCCGGATATTCCGCCTGCTGCAGCACGAAATTGAACTCAAGCGGGTTTCCGTCCTTCTCGGCAATTCCATCTCCATCCGAATCCTTATAGCCGGCAGTGGCCAGCAGTTGCTTCGCTTCTTCAGGATCGAAGCCGTACCATGTGTTATTGGACTCTGTGACATAGGGAACGGTCAGCGGGAACAAGCCCTTGGCCTCCTGTCCAATACCATTCATAAGATCGTTCACAATGCTTTTTTTGTTCATCGCCAAATTAATCGCTTTGCGGACATTCAGGTCTTGCAGAGCAGATGTATTATAGTTAAAAATCATGAAATGCGAGCTTGTTCCTGGTGATTTTTGCAGAGTTAGTGAGGAATCCGCTTCGATCACGGGTACACTTTCGACTGGAAGCTTCCCCATTTGTCCCCCGGCAATATCCACATCCCCGCTTTGCAGCGCCAGTACTCTGGACTGTGGATCAGGAATGACCTTCATAATAATTTTGGACAGCTTCGGCAGGTCTCCCCAATAATTAGGATTGCTGACCAGTACGGCTTCCTGATCCGTCTTATAGCTCTCTGCCATCCAAGGACCGGTTCCAATCGCCCGGACGAATGTACCGTTAATATCACCTGCTGGCTCCACTGCGGTAGGGCTGATAATCCGTACCGGTCTTGCAAAGGATAGCTCGGTCAGGAAAGGATAATAGGCTTTGTTGAATGTCATAGTAATCGTATGCTTGTCTGCGACCTCAAGAGATTCCATGGCGGTAGCTACATTCAGCGAATTGGCCGGATCTTTAACCCACCGTTCGAAGGAGAACTTGACTGCATCCGCATTAAATTCCGTACCGTCCGAGAATTTGACCCCCTGACGAAGATGGAAGGTATAGACCTTCCCATCCTCAGAGATGTCCCATGACTCCGCAAGCGAAGGCAGGATTTCGCCCTTCTCGCCGTACTCAACTAATCCGTCGTATATCATCGCATGTACATTCATCGAACCCTCATAGGCCCCGGCATCCAGCCGGTCAAGACCGGCATCAGCCGCTATGGCAACAGTAATCGCCTTGTCCCCGGAGTCAGAGGTTTGGGCTGCTTTATCAGAATGACTACAACCTGATATCCCCATTATTATTACAAGAAGCAGGATGAATAGTGATGTTGTTAATACAGTTTTTGACTTTGAGCTGGCTCTCATTCTCTGTACTCCTTTTCTCTATCTTTTCTCCTTAAGCGGGGGTCTTGCACAGGTATCGAGGATAGCAATTTCCGTGTATAAGGGTGGTCTGCCTGCTGCATGAGCCCCTCACCTGATTGCTTCTCCACAATCTCCCCTTGAACCATCACAGCTACACTGTCGCAAAAACGGTTCACGACCGACAAGTCATGTGTAATGAACACGTAGGATAATCCCAGCTCCCGCTTCAATGCCTGCAACAGATCCATCATTTGCTTGCGCAGGGTAACATCGAGACTGGAGAACGGTTCATCACAGATGATCAGCTCCGGGCGCAGTGCAATAGCTCTGGCAATTCCTACCCTTTGCTGCTGGCCGCCGCTGAGTTCATGCGGATAGCTATGAATGTGCTTCTGCTCAAGTCCAACAAGCTCAAGCGTGTCAGCTACCAGAATTCTCCGCGCGCCGGCTTTCCTCTCCCCGTAGTTCCGCAGAGGCTCTCCGATAATTTGCTCTACTGTGAACAGTGGATTAAAGGAAGCCAGACTGTTCTGGAACACCATCTGCATCCTGCTGCGGATCTGACGCATCTCGCTGAAGCTCCAGTCAGTATAGTCCATATTTCGGTATAGCACTCTTCCAGAGGACGGTTTCTCCAGTCCCAGCAAGAGTCTGGCTAAGGTACTCTTCCCGCAGCCGCTTTCACCCACCAGTCCCAGGGTTTCTCCGCTCTCCAGACTGAAGGACACATCATTCACAGCTTGTACACTCCTGGCTTCAGATGTGAACCACCCCCTTTTCATTCCATACTTCTTATTCAGGCTTACCGCCTCCAGCAGCTTCATGGATCACCACCTCCCCCGTAGAACATATAATTCTATAGTTGTTATCTGCAATCCATTAAGTATTTAGTGTAGGGATGCACTGGACGTGAAAAGATGTCAAAGACGTTGCCTGATTCCACAATCCTTCCGGATTTCATCACATATACATAATCTGCAAGCTCGGCGACAACGCCGAGATCATGCGTAATGAGCAGGATGCCCATATGATTCGCCCGTCTGATCCGGTCCAGCTCCGTAAGTATCTGTGCCTGGATGGTTACATCCAGAGCCGTTGTAGGTTCATCTGCAATAAGTAAGCTTGCCCCGGAAGCCAGCGCGATAGCGATCATCACCCGTTGGCACATCCCGCCGCTAATTTGAAAAGGATATTTACTAAATAGCTGCGCCGGATCGTTAAGGCCCGCTTGCTGCATCTGCTTCATAGCCAGTTGCTTTGCTTCTTGCCCAGTGACTTGCCGGTGCAGGGCGATCGTCTCCATGATCTGCCTTCCAACCGGAAGCACCGGATTCAGCGCGTTCATGGGATCTTGAAAAATAACCGCCATTTCAGTTCCCCGGAGCTTCCTCAGCTGGCGGGTGGAGCACTCCCGGAGATTGTGGCCGTGAAGCCAGATGTCTCCGCTATCAATGCAGCCTGGAGGATCTAGCAGTCCCAGAATAGACATCGCCGTAACACTTTTCCCGCTGCCGCTCTCGCCAACCAGAGCAACAATCTGCCCGGACCTCACTTCGAGACTGACATCCTCTACAGCCCTGACTTGCTGACTTCCGGTATGGAAGCTGGCCGATAAGTGACTAACCTTCAGCAGGGTGGATTCATTGTTCATTTACCGGACACTCACCTCCCGGGTATCGTAATCACGCGCTGAGCGGCGCAAGCCTTCCCCCAACAGATTGAAGCCCAGAACTGCCAGCAGGATTACCATTCCAGGAAAGAGCATGAGCCGCGGCTCAGTCTGAATATAGGCACGGCTGTCGTTCAGCATCATTCCCCATTCCGGTGTAGGGGGCTGCGCCCCCAGACCAAGGAAGGACAGCCCCGCAATCGAGAGCATAATCGTCCCCACCTCCATAGAAGCCAGAACGAGAATAGGACGGGCTGCAACCGGCAGGATATGCCTGAGCACAATTTGCAAATGGGAAGTGCCCGACGCTGCGGCGGCTGCGATATATCCGCCTTCCTTGATCTGAAGCACCAGGCTGCGGATCACTCTGGCATATCCCGTCCACCAGACGGCTGCAAAGGCGATTAACAGATTCTTCATACTGGCGCCCAACATGGCTGTAATTGCGAGCGATAGAATTAAGCTGGGAAAAGCAAGTAAGATGTCGATGATCCGCATAATCAATTGATCAATTTTGCCGCCAGCGTAACCAGCCAGTAAACCAACGGGGATGCTAATAGCAAAAACTACAGTCAAAACGGCAAATGAATAGTAAAGCGTAGTTCTTGTCCCATAGATTAAACGGGATAGCACACAGCGCCCCAGATGATCCGTACCCAGAGGATAATCCCAGGAAGGCATACTCAGCTTATGCTCCATGTGAATCTGCAGCGGGTCAGAAGGGGAGAGCCAGGGGGCAAAGAGTCCAGCACCAATGAACACAAGGATAATGCCCGCCCCCAGCTTCACTCCGTTATTCTTCAATAAGCTAATCCGAAACATAACACCTTGCTCCTTTTACAGCGTCACCGCAGCCTGATTCGCGGGTCCAGCATCAGATGCAGTGAATCTACTGCCAGGTTAATCAGAACAACGACGACAGCCATCCATAATACATAACCCTGAATGACAATATAGTCTTTTGCAAAAATCGCCTCAATCACATACTTTCCAATCCCCGGCCAGGAAAATATAGTCTCTACGACCACAGAGCCGCCGAGAAGCCCTGCTATGTTAACCCCAAGTAAGGTAAGACTCGGAAGCAGTGCATTACGAAGCGCATGTCTGGTGATGACTCTCCATTCCTGCAGCCCCTTGGCCCTCGCCGCCTTGATGTAGAGCGTAGCCAGAACGTCCAGCAGACTGGAACGAATCAAACGGATGTACACCCCCGCCATGCCAAACCCAAGTGTAAAAGCAGGCAGAATGACACTGGAGACCCCATCCATTCCTGTTACAGGTAATAGCTTCAGCTTCACTGAACCATAATAAATCAGGAGCAGACCCAGCCAGTAGCCTGGCATTGATACGCTAAACAGAGCACATACTCTTCCCAGCCGGTCAAACCATTTTCCCGGATACAGTGCAGAGCCTACCCCCATAGGCAGAGCTATAAGAATAGCTGCCAATAAGGAACAGCCGCTCAACAGCGCAGTAGCCGGGAAACGATTCATCAGCTCTGTGAATACCGGACGATTGCTGCTGTAGGATATGCCCAAATCGAGGTGGAGCACACGGTACAACCAATGAACATATTGCATATATACAGGTCCATCCAGACCCAGTGCAATTCTTGCCGCCTCAATGGCTTCATATGTAGGCTTAATACCATCAGCACGCAGCATAATCTCTGCAGGATCACCTGAGGTTAGGTGCATCAGCGCAAAGGTTATGACTGAGATGCCTAGCAGAACAGGAATGAGCTGCAATAAGCGTTGCAACAAAGTTCGTATAATGGCATTCAACTCCATGTCTTTAATCGTAATAATTACGATTATAACATAAAAATTTTAAATGAATAGTCCTAAAAAAAAATGCTACACTGCCGCCAAATACAAAAAGCAGCCCCCCTTGAGGAGGCCGCTCTGTGCATCTACAGCTTATAATGCTCTATCTGTCAGCTTAGAAATTGAAATTATCAGGGTCCGGGCCGAAGCGGTGGTTCTGATTCAGCTCCTCGATAGCTTTAACATCCTCATCGCTGAGTGTGAAGTCGAAGAATCCGGCGTTCTCGATGATCCGCTCCTGATGGACCGACTTCGGAATAGTGATGACACCCTGCTGCAGATCCCAGCGCAGAACAATCTGTGCTACCGTCTTGCCGTAACGCTCTGCCAATTCCTTCAGCAGCGGCAGGTCCAGATTCCCCTGCATGAGCGGACTCCAGGCTTCCAGCTGGATATCATGCTCCCGTGCATACTTCAGCAATTCACGCTGGGTCAGCAGCGGATGGAATTCCACCTGGTCCACCACCGGCACCACGCCGCTGTCCTCGATGATATCCTCCAGATGATGCGGCTGGAAGTTGCTCACCCCGATGGATTTGACCAGTCCTTCCTTTTGCAGATGGATCAGCGCTTTCCAGGTTTCTTTATATTTACCGGCAACCGGCCAATGGATCAGATACAAATCTACCTGCTCCAGGCCCAGCTTCTTGCGGCTGACTTCAAAGGCCTTCAGTGTCGATTCATACCCCTGATCCGGGTTGCGGACCTTGGTGGTAATAAAGAGCTCTTCCCGGGGGACTCCGCATTCACGGATTGCCTGCCCTACACCCTCTTCATTGTTATAGCCGGCAGCCGTATCAATACTGCGGTACCCCGTCTCCACCGCAGACTTCACCGCACGGATAACCTCCTCACCATCCTTGGTCTGCCATACGCCAAGACCCAGCCACGGCATAGTTACTCCATCGTTCAAGGTAGGCCCGCCTGTAAATGGTGCGTTCTTTTCACTCATATGAATACCCTCCAAGCCTAATTTGAATTCAACAAGCTTCCTTAACCGTATTACCGCTCTCATAATCATCCAATTGCGAAATCTGTTCCCGTTATAGCGAATAGGTTGCCAAATCGTGAAGATTGTATGCCTCTTATGTACAAAAATGGAGCACAGCCCCTTCCCGGCCGTACTCCACTACAAACCTGCTTATTTCTTGTCGATCAGCTTGAAATCATCAAAATGGAACTCCGGCGATACGATGCAGGAGACGAGCGCCGGCTCTTCGCCGAGCGGGCGGGCGGCCTGCCATACGCCTGGAGGAATCACTACCTGCGGCTGCTGGCCCGCAGCGATATCCAGACCCAGGATAACCTCCGTTACGTTCTCCGGCTCTGCGCCATTGCCTCCCAGACTAAGCACGATCGGGCTGCCGGAATGATACAGCCAGATTTCGGAGGACAAAACAGTATGCCAATCCGAACTCTCGTCAGCATGAAGCAGGAAATAGATCGATGAAGCTGATGCGCGCGGGCCCGAGTATGCCTCGCCCAGCGTGTCCTGAGGAATCTCAAACGGAGAATTCCACAGTCTCTTGTACCATCCGCCTTCCACGTGGGGCTGTAGCCCCAAGGTTTCTACGAGCGGGGAAATTTCTTTTTGCGTCATGGGTTCTTCTCCTTCAAGTTTTGCACAGCGGCAAAACAGTCTTCATAAGCAAAGGCTTAAGAGGTACAAGCGTACCTGCTAAGCCTCGGCCTGATTGTGCTATTAACTGTAACGGATCCTGCAGCAATTGTAAATTATCTTCCGCTTATTTGCCTTCTTTGCTAGCCTTAAATACTTCGGCAATCGCTCCCAGGCTGCCCAGCGTCTCCACCGCACTGGTCGGCAGGAATATTTTGTTCGCTGGTCCCTTAGACATGTCAGTCAGAGCTTCAAAGGACTGATAGGCCAGTACTTTTTCATCCAGTCCTGCGCTGGCAATCATGGCAATCCGGGCCTTCTCGGCCATCGCCACTGCTTCGATCGCCTTGGCCTGACCGAGAGCTTCCAGCTCCTGTGCCTGACCGAGACCTTCCGCCTGACGGATGCGGGCTTCCTTATCCCCTTCCGCCTTCAGGATCTTACTCTGCTTATCCCCTTCAGCACGAAGGATCATATCCTGCTTGGCGGCTTCCGCCTCCAGGACAATCGCACGCTTGCTGCGTTCTGCCTTCATCTGTTTGTCCATGGCTTCCTGGATATCGAGCGGCGGCTTGATGTCGATAACTTCGACACGCTCAATGCGCACGCCCCACTTCTCTGTCGCTTCATCCAGCGCGAGACGGATGTCGGAGGAGATTTTTTCACGGCCGGACAAGGTTTCATCCAGCTCCAGCTTACCGATAATCTGACGCATGGTGGCTGTGGAGATATTCCGTACCCCATACACATAATCGGAGATTCCGTACGTTGCTTCTTCCGGACCCACTACCTGATAGAAGATAATCGTATCGATCTGCACCTGTACGTTATCCTTCGTGATTACCGTCTGCGGCGGTACATTCGCCTGTTGAATCCGCAAGTCATGATAGACCCGCACCTGATCAATAACCGGAATCAGAATGTTCAGACCTGGTGTGAGCAGGCGATGGAATTTACCCAGACGCTCTACAACTCCAACTCTTTGCTGCGGGACAATCTTGATCGTCATTGCGATAAATACTACGACGACAACAATAATAATTCCGATAATCACCAATTCCATTAGTACATATCCCCCCATCGTTCTACTTCAATAATGGTAGTGCTTCTTCTTACTACAATTACCTGCTGACCCTTGCCCAGTGCTACTGTAGAGGTCGCACTCCATGTATCGCCGCCAATCTTGACCTGCCCGTAACGGCCAGGCTCAATCGGTTCGGTCACCAGACCCTGTCTGCCGATAATCTCGGTCCCGGTATCCTTGAAGCCCCGCGCATTGCGCAGCCGCTCAGACAATGGCTTGGTGAAGAACGTCAGGGCCAGGGCTACCAGCGAACCCACTACAACCTGCAGCAGCCATGCATCCGGCAGCACAAGCGCAACCAGTCCGGCAGCCAAGGCTCCCAGGCTAAGCCATAACAAATAGAATGTAAACGTAAACATCTCTACAACAAACAAGACGCCAGCGGCAATCAACCATAATACCCACATACTCATTGGTGAACCCACCACCTTCCGCTATATACTACTATAACGAAATAATCGGCATCACGTTTCACAAAATTTTTTGGAGACCGGGACAGCCGCCTGTCTGTTCATTATATTTCAGCCTGTGGAAGCTTATGAACCTTAAGCGGGATACAGGTCGGCTAAATTGTATTTAAACATAAATATATCCCATCGAAGCGCAAAAAACTCATTACCCAAATTTCCGTACCCCGGAATCCTGCTTCCAAAACCTCCAAGGAACGGAATTAGTTATAAATACGGTGCCAGCCACCACGCCTGAACTGGAATGGAGAGGGGCGGATCAAGCAAGTGGATTTAATACATCTAAATAAGATATATTATGGCACCTACAGAAATTAGTTAGAGAAACAACACTTAATCGGCCCAGATTCCCTTGAATGGGGAGCGTTCGGCGGATTAACTGTACTTTTTCCAACTGTTCGCTCTAAGTAGCGCATTTCGGCACAATTAAGTGCCTCTTTTCCAACTCTGTCAGCTCGCACTCCCCATCTATAAGCAGGATCGTGTACGAAACAGCCTATTCTAAAAAGCACTTAAAAAAACGGGGCTGTCCCAAAAGCCATGAAATGGCTGCTTGGGACAGCTTTTTATTTTGGAGTAGGATCAACGTGAGCACTTGGGTGGACGCTTCGCGAACGGACCGTTGTTTGGGTCGCTGTGGTCTCCAGATTTTTTTCATTCCCCTTAGCGGTGAAAATCCGGAGACCAAGGCGACCGCTGCCGCT